>JABSQZ010000008.1:79037-269624 GCA_013215505.1 Oceanospirillaceae bacterium | reverse complement strand
GTTTTAAAATAACCGCAAACTAATGCCCGGCGGAACCAAGCAACTACTCAGCTGGCAAAAAGTGACTGAACTAGCGACCGCTGCTTTGAAATAACCGCAAACTAATGCCCGGCTTAACCAAGCAACTACTCAGCTGGCAAAAAATGACTAAACTAGCGTCTGCTGTTTTGTAATAACCGCAGACCAATGCCCGGCTTAACCAAGCAACTACTCACTTGGCAGAAAGGTTGCTTTTTCAGCGGCGGCTGCTTTCAAATAATCAATCACCAACAACTCATTGGCACTGCTGGCTCGTCCTGTGTCAATGAAATAGCCGTAGCCTTCACGGCTGACCACAGTGCTACTGACTTGTACTAATTGCCCGCTCTGCAGATGATGCTGCATCAAACACAGCCAGCCCAGGGCCACCCCCTGACCTTTTTTTACCGCCGAAATCACTGAGTGATAGTTACCTAACAACACCAAATTTTTGTGATCTGCCAGCTGCAGATCATTATGCTGCAGCCAATTGCGCCAATTCAACCAGCGGCTTTCTGCTTCATCCATGTGGATTAACGATTGTTTCGCTATCTCAGCAGGGCTTGAACTGAGACTCAGGCCATGCTCTTGCGCATATCCGGCACTGCAGACTGCACATACTTGTTCAGCGAATAAAGTATATTTTGTTGCACTATCTGCCAACTTACCGAAACTCAGTAACAGAGCATCATCAGTGTGATATTCAGCGGAGTCTGAGAGCGTCACATTAATGGTTAACTGCGGGAACTTGGCCTGCAAATCAGGAATCATCGGCAGCAACCAAAAATGTGCCAGGCCGCAATTGCTAACGATGTTCACCAAGTTAGCTGTAGATTTTGCACTGCGCAACTGCTCAGATGCCAGTGCCATGCTACTCAGCAGTGGCTCTATGCTGTGATAGTAATTAAGGGCGGCTTCGGTAGGATGTAACAGTCGACCACGACGCTTAAATAGCTGGGTATTCAGGTTCGATTCCAAACTTTTCAAATGTTGAGATACCGCTGGCTGAGTACTGGTTAACTCTTTAGCGGCTGCAGTAACAGTCCCTAAACGCACCACCGCTTCAAAGGCGATTAGCGCCTTGTGCGGCGGCAATTTTGACATCAGTCTTTTCATAAATTTTTCTTATAGTTTTAATTAAAATTTAGCCAGTTGTTAGCCGCGCTTGAGCATGTTCAAATCCCGCTGTAAACAAGGGCTTTCAGGGCAGGGTAGCACAATGAATATCGAGATAGAAAAACATAACGAATACTTCAAGGTTAACCTTTTATTAGAAAGAGGAAAAACCTTGTTACCGGCACTCTGGCTGCGCGAGAGGTCTCAGCGACCAGACCAAGTCGACAGCAAAACCAAACAGCGACTGTACAATCCACACTTACTGGACAGCGATTTGTCGCTTACGGCGGCAGCGACATCTGCAGAGCTGTTAGAAGTAACTTTTAGCGACGGTCACAGCAGCAGCTATAGTATGGATTTCCTCAGCGAACAGGCGACGCGTTTCAATACCGGCCTGCCAGAGTTGACGCCCTGGGAAGCCAGTGACACTCTGACAGTGCATTTTGACTGGCTGCAAATACTTTCCAATAAAGATCTACACCAAAAATCTATTCAGGCATTTTTACGTTATGGCTACATCATCCTCGACAATACCCCGACCCAGAGTGACAGTATATTATCGATAGCTGAGCACTACGGTTGCGTTCGCGACACTAACTTTGGCCGCTACTTCGAAGTTTATTCTAAGCCAGACGCCAATGACTTAGCTTATACCCCCCACGCTATTGGCCCTCACACCGATAATCCGTATCGCGATCCGGTGCCGGGGATTCAGCTACTACAATGCCTGGATAACCACACTCTGGGGGGGTACTCTACTTTAGCTGATAGCTTAAGCATTGCCGCTGCTATGCAAAAGCAGGACCCGCAAGGCTATCAATTACTGACAGAAACAGTAGTAAGGTTCCGCTTTTACGATACCGACACTGAACTGATTTCCTTCCACCCGCTGATAGAAAAAGATGCCCTGGGAAACATTCTCGGTATTCACTACAGTCCGCGATTGGATGACTTACCGCTGCTGCCAGAAGTGCAGTTACAGCGCTACCAACAGGCCAGAAAGACTCTCGGAGAATTACTGCAAGACCCTAGATTTGAAAAGAAATTTAAGCTCGATGCCGGCCAGTTAATGATGTTCGATAACAACCGAATTTTACACGGCCGCACCGAATTTGACCCCAATCAGGGCATTCGCCACTTACAGGGCTGCTACATAGACAGGGACGGGCCCAAGAGTTTGTACCGGGTGGCAAATCGGACAATATATAATTAAGAGAACAATATACTCAAGCAGCTACGGGCAATTACAGAATGATAAAGATAGCTAAATTCACCGAGATGACTGCCGGTGACAAAGAAGATTATGATTTTTTAGAAGAGCTGGAAAAAGGTTACGCCAGCAAAGTAGGGGCAAGGCTTTACCTGGCCCTACAGCAGCTCGACGATACCTTGTCGGGCTACCAGCTCACCCGCTTAGAGCACTCATTGCAAACTGCAACTCGCGCCTATTGGGACGGTGCTGATATTGACTGGATAGTCTGTGCATTACTGCACGATATTGGTGATGTTTACGCCCCCTATAATCACGATCAATACGCGGCGGTGGTACTGGCCCCCTATGTGCGTGAGCAGTGCCGCTGGGTGGTAGAAAAACACGGTATTTTTCAGCGTAAATACTACGCCCAACACACCGGCGGCAACCCGGATGCCAGAGAGCAGTTTATCGATCACCCTTTTTACCAGGATGCAGTATATTTCTGTGGCCACTGGGATCAGCGCAGTTTTGATCCCGATTATGCAACCTTACCCTTGGCTTTTTTTGAGCCGATGCTCCGCGAGGTATTCAATCGAGAAGTTAACGCTGTTGCAGTGTTGCTACCCGGTGTGCGAGTAGCCACTAAAGATGCAAAAATTTCTGAACAGCGCCGGGCAATGCAACCCTAGTAATAGAGCGCATCAAGGGTTACTTAGTGGACTGAAAATTTACCCAGCGGTGAGGGCTTTTACTGTCCGAAACTCAAGCTGCGAATATGTCCGTGACCATCAATAGCCACTTGAACACAGTTAGTTTCAGAGATCTTTCTGATGTCGGTGCCGTCCGGACACTTGCCCCAGACTTCTACTTTGATGGTCATTGAGCTGTTACCCTGATCCACCATCTCAGTGTAATAACTGACGATGGTACCTTCTAAAACCGGCGACATAAATTCCATTGCACCGACGGAAATTGTCGCCACTCTTCCACGAGCCAACTCGCTGGAGCGAATTTCAGCCGCCAATACTGCCTTAGAGGCAACCCAACCGCTGAAAACATCGCCAAACATATTTGTCGCTTGGCTATCAGCAGGTAACATTAAACTTAGCTCGCCGTTAGGCTTAAGAGGTAGATCAGAACTGTGCATTGTAAATACCAAAATAATGAGAGTCTTTGTTACAGCTGACGGTAGGATTAAAAACCCTGTTTAGTTTTTTTATTAGCGTCGCTGCGAGTGATGAAAAAACAGCCACTAGTATATATGTATTTAGCTATGCCTTACTATCTTGAAGCGCGCTGTTTAGAAAAAATGTTTTTTTACACTCATTCTCTGCGCTGTCACAGCTTTGTCACATTCTGCTCTTAAAGTAGCCAGTATCGAAACCAATGATAATTCAATTAATAGCTTTCAGGAGCTTTAAAAATGAAACCAATGATCAAAGTACTGGCTATCGTCACCCTCTGCACTACAGGTTTTACGCTAAACGCCGCCGACTTGTTAGACAAAAATTTACCGCAGTATAAAAAAGCGGCGGGGGTCTCGGGAAACCTCTCCAGTGTCGGCTCTGATACTTTAGCTAACTTAATGACCCTTTGGACTGAATCTTTTAAGCGTCACTACCCCAACGTCAATATTCAAATTCAGGCGGCGGGCTCTTCAACTGCTCCACCAGCACTGACGGAAGGCACTTCTAACATGGGGCCGATGAGTCGCAAGATGAAAGACAAGGAAGTGGCGGCTTTTGAAAAAAAATATGGCTACAAGCCAACAGCTGTAGCAGTCGCTATCGATGCTCTGGCAGTATTTGTACATAAAGACAACCCGGTGAAGGGCTTGAGCATCACCCAGTTAGATGCAATTTTCTCGTCAACGCGCAAGTGTGGTGGCGATAGTGACATCACTAAGTGGCGCGATGTTGGTTTAACGGGCTCCATCGGTAACAAAAACATTCAAATTTTTGGTCGCAATTCAGTGTCTGGTACTTATGGTTACTTCAAGAAGAAAGCACTGTGTAAAGGTGACTACCGCAACAGCGTCAACGAACAGCCAGGCTCCGCCTCTGTAGTACAATCCGTTTCTACCTCTCTAAACGGTATTGGCTACTCCGGAATTGGTTATAAGACATCTTCTGTTCGCGTTTTACCGCTCACCAAAAAAGAGGACAACCCTTTCATTGCTGCAACCCCTGACAATGCTGTCAATGGTAGCTATCCATTAGCGCGCTTCCTGTACGTATACGTTAACAAGAAGCCCGGTCATGCACTGCCACCCATGGAGCGTGAATTCCTGAAAATGGTGATGTCTAAATCGGGACAAGAAGTCGTGGTAAAAGATGGCTATATCCCACTGCCAGCAAAAGTAGTCACCAAGCAGATGAAAGCTCTGGGCCTGTAAGTTAGTAACTGCCAGCAAACTACAAGGGGAGCTTAGCTCCTCTTGTTCCCTCTGAGTTATCTGCCGTCCCTCGCAACACCCAGTTACACTTTAGCAGCACCATGAGTCAGCTATATTTTTTTGCTATATGACAAGCTGTAACATTTCTGTCACATAAATAACTTACCTTTAGCGCATAGATTATATAATTGGAATTTCCAGTATGAGTAGCGCCTCAACCTCAAAGACTCCCGATATAGATTTTAATACCCCGGCGATGGTTCGCAACCGTAAGTTTCGCGCCTTCAAAAACCGCCTGGCCTCTGGCTCCATCGCCGTTGGTGGCCTCAGTATCATCGTCGCGATACTGCTGATTTTTTTCTACTTACTGTACGAGATCATGCCACTGTTTAAAGCGGCGAGCATCCAACCCTGGCAGCATCAGCAAACTTCCAGCCAGGCCTATCAAAACCCCGGACAGGGAAAAACCTGGTATTTAGCGCTGGAAGAACAAGCGGAAATAGGCCTGCGGATCACCGATCAACAGCGTGCTATTTTCTTTAACGCTCGCAGTGGTGAGATAATTTCTGAGCAGAGCATCACCGGACCTGAAGCGGCCACTGCCACCAGTTTTGCAGTCGTTTCAGAGGCCTCGGGTATTTTTGCCATAGGTTATGACAATGGCGAAGTCAGCATAGTAAAACATCAATACACTAGTACTTATCCCAATGATATGCGGATGATTACTCCCTCTTTGAGCTACCCTTTGGGAGAGGCGCCGATTAAAGTTGGGGAGGTCAAAATTGAACTGCTGGCGGTCTCTAATAATGAAGAGAATTGGACTATAGTGGCAGGCAGTAATGCCGCTTTAACCCAGACTAATATCAGTGCTGAGGAAAATCTGTTTACTGATGAGTTAGAAATCACTAGCGAGTCTTTCAGTCTGCCAAGGTTCGATTTTGCCGCTAGTAAGTTATTGATGTTACCGGGTGATCGCTGGTTACTGGCTGCGGGACAACAGGGAAAAATTGCAGTTTTTGACCTGCAAGCCGAAGACGGCGCCAAGCTTAGTCAGGTAATCTCGGCAACTGCAAATTCAATCCAGACCTTTGCACTGCTGCTGGGCAACAACGCCTTAATTATTGGTGACAGTCTTGGCAACTTATCCCAGTGGTTCTTAGTCAGAGATGAGCAAAATCACTGGGAATTACAAAAAATCAGAGAATTCCAGAGCTCCAGCAACGCCATAGCAGTGGTTGCCATGGAGCACAGACGCAAAGGTTTTGCCACTATCGATGCCAATGGCGAATTACATTTGTACAACACTACCGCCAACCGCAATGTGCTAACCGCTCAGTTAGGTAACAGCGGCGCGGTTGCTATCGCCTATTCGCCGCGCTCTAATGCGCTGTTGGTCGAACAGCAGAATACTATACAACTGTGGCAGGTGGATAATGAACATCCGGATATTTCCTGGGCGGCACTCTGGGAAAAGGTCTGGTACGAAGGCTATCAGGAGCCTGAATACATCTGGCAATCTTCGGCATCTAATAATGACTTTGAACCTAAATATAGCTTAATGCCGCTGGCCTTCGGCACTTTAAAAGCAGCCTTTTATGCGATGTTGCTGGCAACCCCACTGGCCATCTGCGGCGCCATTTACACAGCCTATTTTATGGCCCCGGCAATGCGCAGAAAAGTTAAGCCGTTAATTGAACTCATGGAAGCGCTCCCCACTGTTATCTTGGGCTTCCTGGCAGGGCTGTGGCTGGCGCCTTTTATCGAGACAAACTTAGCGGGAATTTTCCTCAGCTTGTTAACTATACCTACCGCTATCCTGGCCTTTGGTTACGGCTGGGCCAATCTGCCAAAGAAGCTGCGCAACTTAATTCCTCAGGGGTGGGATGCTGCACTGTTAATCCCAGTGGTAGCGATAGCCACCTTAGTTGGCATCAACGGCGCACATTTTGTCGAAGCGCTATTATTTTCCGGGGACCTGCGCCAGTGGCTGACCGATGAAGCTGGCATCCCCTTTGATCAGCGCAACGCGCTAGTGGTGGGAATTGCGATGGGCTTTGCGGTTATTCCAACCATCTTTACCATCACTGAAGATGCCATCTTCTCGGTACCTAAACATTTAAGTTACGGCTCTCTGGCGCTGGGGGCAACACCCTGGCAGACCTTAGTTAGAGTGGTACTGCCGACCGCCAGTCCCGGAATATTCTCCGCCCTAATGGTAGGTATGGGCAGAGCGGTGGGCGAGACGATGATAGTACTGATGGCGACTGGCAACACCCCGATCATGGACGTCAATATCTTTGAGGGCATGCGTACACTGGCGGCGAATATAGCGGTGGAAATGCCCGAGGCAGAAGTGGCCAGTACTCACTATAGAGTGCTGTTTTTAGCCGCTTTTTCACTGTTCTTATTTACCTTTGTGGTCAACACTTTCGCCGAAGTCATTCGCCATCGGCTACGTAAAAAATACGGCTCTCTTTAAGTTTAGCCTGTTAAAGGATTTTACAAATGAAAACATCCGTCTCCAGTTGGGTTAAATCCGGTTCACCTTGGATCTGGTTAAACGCCGGGGCTGTCGCCATCAGCATGATAATGGTAGTCAGTTTAATTACTTTAATCGGTGTTCGTGGCCTGGCACACTTTTGGCCCGCCGATGTACTGCAGGCCACTTATAGCCAGGGTGGCAGCAGCCGCACTGTGATAGGTGAGATAGTCCAGTCCGAGCAGGTCAGCGCCACTCAATTGCGCGATGCCGGAATCGCAGTGGCCGCTGGGGTCGACAGTTTAGAGCGTAAACTATTGAAAACCGGCAACCGTGATATCGGCGGCATAGATTTCACTTGGGTACTGGACAGAGATCTTAGCGAACGTGCTTTCCCACAGATGTTATTTACTGTCGAGCGCTACGAGTGGGGTAATTTTTACGGATTCCTGCGCAGTTTCAAACGTGGAGATCAGGTCATTGCCAGCTATGCAGGTTCTGCTAAAAGCAGTGATTATTTAGCGCTTTGGCAGCTGCTAGAGTTGAGTATCGCCCGTGCCAGCGACATCCGGGACAAGATATATAAGATCGAGAAGGATCAGATCGGCAGTATCAACCATGAAATGGAGCGCTTGCGACTAGAGCAGCGACGCTGGCAGTTACAGGGTATTGAGCGGGGAGCGCAGATTGATGCTATTAATCTGCGCCGCCAGCAACTGGACCTGGATTACAAGGCATTAGAAGATCAGTTGATCACACTGTATCGCGAAATTAATCGCGACAGTATTAGCGCCGAGGTCTCAAGCGGTGAAATTGTACAGATTGAGGTCGCTAAAATAGTCCGGGTATTTCGTGCCAACGATATGGATCAGTGGCAGAAAAGCCTGCATTACTTAGAGAAAGTCTGGGAATTTGTCTCCGAAGACCCCAGGGAAGCGAATACTGAAGGCGGAATTTTCCCTGCCATCTTCGGCACTGTGATGATGGTAATTTTGATGTCGATCATGGTCACGCCCTTTGGCGTGGTAGCGGCCGTGTATTTAAGCGAATACGCCAAACAGGGGTTCACCACCCGACTGATCCGCATCGCGGTTAACAATTTGGCCGGAGTGCCCTCCATTGTCTACGGAGTATTTGGCCTGGGGTTCTTTGTCTATATGTTAGGTGGATCACTGGATCAGCTGTTCTACCCTGAGGCCCTGCCATCTCCTACTTTTGGTACTGGTGGTTTGCTTTGGGCCTCGATCACACTGGCGCTACTCACTGTGCCAGTGGTAATAGTCGCAACAGAGGAGGGGCTTAGCCGTATTCCCCGCGAACTCAAAGAGGGATCTCTGGCACTGGGCGCCACTAAGGCCGAAACACTGTTCAAAGTGATTTTGCCGATGACCAGTCCGGCGATGATGACCGGGGTTATCCTGGCCATAGCACGTGCAGCCGGAGAAGTTGCGCCACTGATGTTGGTTGGTGTGGTTAAGCTCGCCCCCACCCTGCCACTGAATATGAATTACCCCTACTTGCATCTGGATCAAAAAATAATGCACTTGGGCTTTCACATTTACGACGTGGGCTTTCAAAGCCCCAACGTCGAGGCATCCAGACCCTTAGTATACGCTACCGCATTTCTATTAATTTTAGTGATAGCCCTGCTGAATTTATCAGCAGTGGCTATTCGCAACAGGCTACGTGAAAAATATAAAGCATTAGAAGTTTAAGCCGTTGGCTCGATCCGGCTAATACCAGTCAAATGAGCTTTATTTTTTGCAAAATTTAAAGGACATAACATGTCAAAAATTACTACAGCGAAGATTGACCTAAGTTCTATCATCAATGGCCAGAAAAGCCAGCAACTCGCAGATGAACAAATCATGCTGCACGCTCGTGACTTGCGAGTCAGCTATGGCCAGAAGGAGGCATTGCACGGCGTTGACATGCAGATTCCCAAGCATAAAGTGACGGCTTTTATCGGCCCCTCAGGCTGTGGTAAATCTACCTTCTTACGCTGCTTTAACCGCATGAATGACTTAGTGGACAGTTGTAATATCAGTGGAGAAATACTGCTGGACGGAAAAAACATCTATGCCAAAGACGTTGAAGTGGCAGAGTTGCGACGCCGGGTCGGCATGGTATTCCAAAAACCCAACCCCTTCCCTAAAACCATTTATGAGAATGTCGCTTACGGTTTGCGCATTCAGGGGGTCAAAAAGAAGCGGGTTATCGATGAAGTGGTCGAGTGGTCATTAAAGTCCGCGGCGCTCTGGGATGAAGTGAAGGATAGATTACACGAGAGTGCCCTGGGACTCTCTGGTGGTCAACAACAGCGCTTAGTGATCGCCCGAACTATCGCCGTTAAACCTGAAGTATTATTATTGGACGAGCCCGCCTCGGCACTTGATCCGATCTCTACCTTGAAAATAGAAGAGTTAATTCACGAGTTGAAGAAGGATTTCACCATCTTAATTGTCACCCACAATATGCAACAGGCGGCCCGGGTATCCGATTACACCGCCTTTATGTATATGGGTGACCTGATTGAATTTGGTGTCACTGACACAATCTTCACTAATCCGGAAATGAAACAGACCGAAGATTACATCACCGGCAGATTTGGCTAAACAGGAGCTATTACAATGGAAGCAAACACCGAAGGTTACTCTAGCCATATCTCGAAAAAATTCAACGAGGAATTGGAGCAAATACGCACTGAACTGCTGGCGATGGGCGGCATTGTTGAACGTCAGGTACACCAGTCGATTGAAGCGCTGCTAACCGGCGATATGCAACTTGCTGAAGAGGCACTGGCGATTGATTTACAAACCAATCAGATGGAGCTGAATATCGATGAGCACTGCACTAGCATCATCGCCAGGCGCCAGCCTGCAGCGGGTGATTTGCGCTTAATTGTGGCTATATCCAAAGCGGTAGTTGACTTGGAGCGAATGGGAGATGAAGCAGTGCGTATCTGCCGGCAAACGCTGGAGATGCAGACCAGAGGTAGCAGCCAACACGGCTTTCAGGAAGTACGACACATTGGTAATTTAGTGCGCTCTATGGTTAAAGATGTATTGACCGCTTTTGCCCGTGGCGATGTAGAACAGGCCTATAGAGTGGCCAAAAACGATGGCGCTGTCGATCAGGAGTACCGCTCGGCGATGCGCACACTGGTCAGCTTGATGATGGAAGACCCGCGCTCAATCTCCAGCTGCCTGAATGTGATTTGGGTACTGCGCTCACTGGAGCGCATCGGTGATCACTCGCGCAATATGGCAGAGCATATCATCTACTTAGTCAGCGGTCAGAATGTTCGACACTTAAGCCTCAACGACATGAAATCGGCGATGGAAAAAGCCCGATGACCTCTGCAGTGCGCAGCTCGCGCACTATCATGCACTTGAGTTCAGCGGTCAAAATATTCGACACTTAAGCCTCAACGACATGAAATCGGCGATGGATAAAGCCGGATAACTACAGCTGAGGGAGTTTTCACCCTCAGCAATCACTCCTCTCCCTGTTCCGCCGAAATTACAAGCCGGTTGCGAATAGCAGACATAGTCTCTGCAAATATATTGCAAAATACCCTCAGCTTGCCTGCAACGAGCCGATATAGACTGAATCACTTCTGTTGCCCGCTACACCAACAGGATCAGTGATGTCCGACTCTGGCCACCGACCCACAATCAAGGCTTGGGTTCGCTGAAAAAACACTTTACTATGGCTGAACCAAGGCAAGTGGCATACAGTGCTCAAGCTATAGCTATAATGAAGAGATAAAATTCTACATAGGTCTTACCCGGGAGCTTTCTTGATGGATAAATACATCGTCTATGGCGATCTTAACTGCCCTTATAGCTATGCTGTACACCAGAAATTAAAACAGCTGACACTGCTGGATCAAGTTGAGTTCAGGTTAGTTGAGCACGCTCCCGATTTAGGCCTGTATGGCAACCGTCCAGAAATTTTAACCGAGCTGGCCAGCGATGTCTTTGCGGTGCGCTCTCTGGCCGGGGAAGTACCTCTGGCACTGCCTCCGGAACGCCCCGACAGCCGCTTTGCGATTCTCTGTATCATTGCCGCGCAAAGCGTTGACCGGCAACAAGCTGAAACACTACGCGATCTTTTTTATACGGCACTATGGGTCGATGGCAAAGACATCGCCTGCCCCAGTGTCATTTTTAACTGTATCGAAAAGGCTGGTTTACCGGTGGAGTTAGAAGTCGATGAGCAGTGCGAAGATCAGTTAGATCGATGGCACTCGCAGTGGGACAAAAGCAAAGTCGGATCGAGAATACCGGCAATAGTGGCCCCGGATAATCGCAAATTGTTAGGCCTGCCCAGTATCGAAGATTTAGGGGCCTTCTTTGCCGGAGAAGAGTCAAACTTACAGAACGACTCAACTAAATTACAGCGCTCTTCCAGCTTGCACTCTATCGCTATATTGAGCACCGGAGATGTCACTTCAATATGGGCTCCCCTAGAAGCGATCCGCGGCGAATATAACTTACTGCTGCCGGCCTCCATGGAAGAGCTAAAACAGCTGTTCAACTCAGATAATTATGCCCCCGATCTGGTGCTGTTACACGCCGATGAAAATTGGCACGACTTGCTTCGCGGTTACCAGAGCTTTATCGAACGGATGAAAATCAGCTACACACCGATCGCCATTGTCGGTGCCGAAAATGACGACAGCTTGGAGCTATCGGCCTATGCAGCCGGTGCCGCCGACTACATTCCCGCCGGCCGCTCTGCGGGAATTTTAAAAGCGCGTATCAGCATGATGCTAGACCTGAAAAAGTCTCGCGACTTCCTGGAGCGTTCCGCGCGTATCGATGGCCTGACCGGAATCAATAATCGCCGTGAGTTCGAGAAGCTTTTAGAGCAGGAGTGGCGCCGCAGCTCCCGTACCAACCAGAGTTTGGCACTGATTATGTTGGACGTGGATTTTTTCAAGCCCTACAACGACAGTTATGGGCACTTGGCCGGAGACTCCGCGCTGCGACAAATTTCAGAAGTACTGCAAAATGCTCTGAGTCGCCCCTATGATGCCGTCTGTCGATACGGGGGAGAAGAGTTCGCGATTCTGATGCCGGAAACCAACATCAGTGGGGCCCATAAAGTAGCAGAGCTAGTGCGCGAGGCAGTGATGAAAAGAGCGATTCCCCACGATCGCTCCAGTGTTTGTGATGTAGTCACTGTCAGCCAGGGCGTCGCCAGCTTTGTTCCCAGTGATTTCAACTCTCCTATGCAGCTTATACAAGCGGCGGACAAAGCGCTGTACCACAGCAAAGAGACCTGCAGAAATGCGGTCACCGTCGACGGTCAATACCGGGAAAACAAAGACAATTTACAGTAACGGCAAGCACCGGAAAACCTTTCAATCAGCTTTGTTATGCATAGTCGGCAAAAGGTGGGAAGCGCTGAATCAGCTCGCTCTTCCCCATCTCTCTCAGCAACGCAATATTGCGCTTGGGGATACTCTCCGGATTGGGGTAGTTTGCCAGTAACCGGCTCATTTGCCCCTGGCGAATAATATGTAACATAGGGTAGGGTGACCTATTGGTCCAGTGACTCATATCATCGGCGTCTACCCCGGCAAATAAATATCCGGGATGGAAACTCGCCAGCTGGAACTCATCAGCCAAATGGGCGCTTTCCAGCAACGCTTCGCACTGCGCCAGCAGGTCTAAATAATCATAAAAATCTGCTACCGCGTTGGGCATAATCACTAAAGTTGTGGCGATCTGCTGTTCACTGGCCTGCTGAATTTTCTCTAATTCAGCCAGGAAAAACTGCAGTAATTGCTCGTTATCAGACTCTGCAGTCAGGGCGTAGCGCAGACTCTGCGCTTTAATCACCGGCTTTGCAAAAGGGCAGAGATTCATACCTACGACTATCGTTTCCAGCCATTGCTGGGTCAGTGTAAGCTGTTGTTGCGCTGTGTTTTTAACCATCAAAATATACTCATATTTACTATCAACTACTGTATTACCGCGACAGAAGTCGCTACTATACCCGCAATAATTTTAGCATGTTCATCTAGATCTAGGGAACTTGCGAACAAGTTAGATACGCCTCTGTAAACCCCTCTGCTTGAGCTATATTATGTTCAGGGTAGCTATCGAACTTATTTCGCATGTTCTGTAAAACATGCTCTTCAGGAGTATTGGTTTGCCCATCAAAGCCGCGTTATCGCAGATAAATTTCGATACCCGCTGGACCACATACAGACGCCCCAATAGCTTGCAGGCACCGCGTCTCTGGCGACAGTGGCTCTGCGACCGGGGCTCTCTTACCGAACACTTGAGCTGCGCCAGTGACCAGCAGTTTAAAGTCGCAGTGCAACAACAGGGCTGGTTTCTGCCCAGTCGCTCTGAAGCCAAAATTCTCAGTATCAACCCGCGCCAAGTGGCTTTGATTCGCGAGGTCAACTTACTCGGTGCCGACCAACCTTTAGTCTTCGCCCGCACCGTTATTCCAGCTGACACTTTAACCGGCAAACAGAAACAGCTGGCTATGTTAGGTAATAGATCACTGGGGTCGCTGCTATTCAGTGACCACAGTATGCGCCGCGGTAAATTCCAAATCAGCAAGCTGAAATTACCCTCAGGAGAATCGGTATGGGCCAGACGCTCGGTTTTTTATCTGTCGGGCAAGCCCCTGCTGGTCTGTGAAGTATTTTTGCCGCGCCTGGCGCAACTGCACTACCAACCACCGCTGCTGCCTAAGCGAAGGCACTAAAACTAACCGTAAATAGAAGTTTTAAAGACTATGACATTGAAAAATCGGCTCAACATATATATCACTCTGACACGCTTCGATAAGCCTATCGGCAGTTATTTACTGTTGTGGCCGACGCTATGGGCGCTGTGGATCGCCAGTGATGGCAACCCCGATCTGACTTTAATCATTGTCTTTACCCTCGGGGTCTTTCTAACTCGATCTGCTGGTTGTGTGATCAACGACGTGGCGGATAGAAAAATTGACGGAAAAGTCAAACGCACCGCCAATAGACCGCTCGCCAAAGGGTTAATTTCCACTAAAGAAGCAGTGGCTCTTTTTATTTTGCTGATGGGTAGCGCCTTTCTACTGGTGCTTTTAACGACCAATAGCATGACAGTGTACCTATCATTTATCGCCTTGGGGTTAGCACTGCTATACCCCTTTATGAAAAGATATACCCAGTTACCGCAACTGGTTTTAGGTGCGGCTTTTGGCTTCGGTATTCCGATGGCCTTTACCGCTACCGGCGAGCAATTACCTCTGTTGGCCTGGTTACTGTATTTCGCCAAAATTTTTTGGACCATCGCCTACGATACTATGTACGCAATGGTCGACCGCGATGACGATTTAAAAATTGGCGTTAAATCCACCGCTATCTTGTTTGGTCAACAGGACCGATTGATCAACGGCATCTTACAAATGCTAACCTTGGCACTGCTGATTTGTGTGGGTCTCATTGCTAATCTGGGCAGCATTTACTATTTGGGCCTGCTGGGCATGGCCTGTTTGTTTGTCTATCAGCAATACTTGATCAAAGACCGAGACAGGGATTTGTGTTTTAAAGCATTCCTGAATAATCACTATGCCGGTCTACTGGTATTTATCGCCATTGTGCTGGACTATTTATCCCGTTAATTTGCGCTGTTAATGCTCTAAATAGACAAATCCGGCGCTATTTTTCGGCGCTGTAACATATTTGTCATATTCTTGATTTGTAATACCCTAAGAGTTAGCAGTAACAAAACATTCAGTATTACTAAACTGATATTTTACCGCGCTCTATTTATCTTATATGGATTTTGAGGTTGGGCATGGGACAAGTTAAACAAATTCTAATCGTTGACGACGAAACAGCAATCAGAGAAATGATCGTCGTGGCACTGGAAATGGCCGGTTTTGAATGTATTGAAGCGGATAATGCACTGACCGCACACGCGTTAATTATCGATGCAAAGCCTGATATGGTGCTGCTGGATTGGATGATGCCAAAGATGAGTGGCATTGAGCTGGCCAGACGCTTGCGCAGTGACGAATTAACTGCCGACATTCCTATTATTATGCTCACAGCCAGAGATGACGAAGATCATAAAATTCATGGGCTTGAAGCTGGAATTGACGATTACATCACTAAACCATTCTCACCCAGAGAACTAGTGGCGCGTTTAAAATCGGTGCTGCGCCGGGTCACACCTAAAGGTATTGATCAAGTTGTCGAAGTGGCAGGATTGAGATTGGATCCGGTATCACACCGCGCCACCTCAGAGGGGGCTGCACTTGATTTAGGGCCCACGGAATACCGGCTGTTGCAATTTTTCATGTCTCATCAAGATCGTGCCTACTCGCGTACACAGTTATTGGATATGGTCTGGGGCGGTAATGTTTACGTTGAAGAACGTACTGTTGATGTTCATATCCGGCGCTTGCGCAAAGCACTCGGTGAGCGCCACCAGTATTTGATCCAGACTGTAAGGGGCACAGGTTATCGCTTTTCTACTCAGGCCCAATAGTCGTTTAAGAGCGGCAACATGCCAGTGGGCTAGTTGTTGAACTAGCAGAGAGTAGAGATGTAACTATCAAGCGTTTAGCTATTGATCTGCTCCACACTGGCTGATTACAATATTGCCGGGCAACAGTTAGCTGTTGGTAACCGCACCCAGTAATTTTTTAACAGGATGGCACTTTGGCAAAATCTCCCTACCGGGCTCTAAGCAGTTTTTTTATCACTATCGCCGTCGCGGCACTGGTTGGTTGGATTGTTGATTGGCTGGCCTGGAGCTTAGTGATTGCCCTGTTCTCCTGGTCAGTTATGCAACTGCGAGAAAAAAGCAGACTGCAACTTTGGCTGCAACAGGGGCTTAAGAAAGAGCCCCCCGAAGCCAGAGGAGACTGGGGCGAAATTTTTGATCAGCTGTATCGGTTTCGCAAACAGCGCCGCCGCCGGGAAAAGGAACTACTGGAAGTCATCAGCCGCTTTCAACAATCTTCTGCCGCACTCAAAGATGCTGTCGTTATCGTCGACCAGCAATTGTCTATGCAGTGGTGGAACCGTTCCGCCGAGAATTTATTGGGTCTAAAAAAGGATTCCGATCTCGGCCAACCGCTGTTTAATTTAATGCGCGATCCCCACTTTATTCGCTATTTCCAAAGAGCTGATTACAGTGAACCACTGCAGCTTAAAAGCCCGCACGATGCCAGTATCGAGTTACAGTATTCAATTACCGAGTTTGGTACATCAGAGCGCTTATTAGTCGCCAGAGATATTACCCACTTAATCAGGTTGGAACAGACCCGGCAAGATTTCGTCGCCAACGCCTCGCATGAGCTGCGTACGCCTTTGACAGTGATTCGGGGCTATCTGGAGACCTTTCTCGACCAACCGCTGTCCAACCCTCTGCGCAAGGCCATGGGACAAATGCAGCAACAATCTAATCGTATGCAAAGTTTAGTAGAAGACCTGCTGCTATTATCTAAATTAGACTCTACCGAGATCATTATGGATGACTCCCCCGTCAACGTGCCGGCACTGATCTTAACTATCATGGAATCGGCGCAACATTTAGCGGCAGATAAAGACCACCATATCAGCGTCGATTTAGCGGAAAATATTGGCCTGTTAGCCAGAGAAAAAGAGTTGCACAGTGCCTTTTCCAATTTAGTTTACAACGCAGTGCGCTACACTCCGGCGGGCGGCAATATTCAAATCAGTTGGAGCTGTGATGCCACGGGTGGCTATTTTAAAGTGACAGATGACGGACCGGGAATCAGCTCTATACACATCGACCGACTCACAGAGCGTTTTTACCGGGTGGATGACGACAGGTCAGTCAGTACCGGGGGTACTGGTTTGGGCTTAGCTATCGTTAAAAATGTCTTGAGCAGACACCAGGCAAGCTTGCTTATAGACAGCACCCCGGGACAGGGCAGCAGCTTTAGCTGCCACTTCCCACTAGATACTTTGACTGAACTCTAAAACAGCCTATAGCCACCGGTCTATGCCTTAGAATGGCACAGCCAAAGCAGCTCAAGCGGTCAGTCGCGGTGCTCTTCAACCCAATAAATTGTGGCAGCCACGACCGCTACAGGCATCATAATAAAATTTAAAATAGGCACCATCATACCCAACTGCACTAGAGCACCAAATCCCAGTCCGGTAAAACGTTGTTTTTTAAGTTGGCTGCGCATGGCGCTAAAAGATACGTTATTGTTATCCATAGGGTAATCACAATATTGAATCGCCATCATCCAGGAGCCAAACAAGAACCAAAAAAGTGGCGCAAATAAGTTTATCCCGGGAATAAAACTGAGAATAAATAATAATATTAGTCGCGGAATATAATAGGCCAACTTAGCTAATTCACGGCCTATAGAGCGTGGAATAATCGCCAGTAGCTCTTTAACACTTGCTTCAGCTACTTTCCTACCAGTCAACAGCTGCTCGACCCGCTCAGACAGCAAACCGTTAAAAGGTGCAGCGATAATGTTAGCTGCGACACTAAAGCTATAATAGACCACCAGCACTGCAGTTATTGCAAACAGCGGATATAAGATAAATTCCAGAAAAGAGAGGAAGCCGGGTATCCAGCTCAACCAGCTATCTATCCAATCGGGTAATTGGTTAAACAGTACATACAGGGCCAGCGAAAAAAGCAAAATGTTGATAATTAGCGGTACTAATACAAAAACCCGCAATTTTTTTTCTGGTAGCAGCTGCAAACCACGTAGTACATAGCTGCCACCTCTGACTGGATTACCTATCATTGCTTTCCTCTTTTGTCTGCGACGGTTTATTTATTCGAAGAGCAGAATTGAATCTGTTGCTTGTACAAAAATCTACAGCTCTCACCGTTTAAATCTTTGCTCCAACAGCTATCTTTAAGCCATTTTTTTGCGTCTTGGGTCATTTTTTCCGAGTGCTCAGGCACGGCGTCACAAAAGTGTTCACTGATCGAGGCAGATGCTAAGCAGGACTTGAGAAAGACCGCCTGATCCAAAGTACATTTAGTGGCGAAACATTTGTCTAGCTGGGAAAAGCTCTGTTGCAGACACTGATCATGAGTCGCTGTTTTGGCGAACATACTGCCCATTTGCATGTATTTTTTAGTTTGCTGCTGACGTTCAATATTGAAATCAGCCAACCACTGCTCGCGATTGAGCCAGAAAAACACCACGCTGATCACTAGCACCAGTAGAATTGCGACTAGCGATCCCCACCACAATTTTTTTTCCATAGTGATTCAGCGCCCTTTGCGAGGCCGATACAGGCCTATGATACAGAGCAGAAAGCCAAGCATAGCCAACAACATAGCACTGTTAACTAAGGTGCTGTTGCGGGCCATAAAAGGTTGTACTGGATGGATATTGTTCATATCACAAAGTTGCTGCAGCGAATCGTAGGAACCCCCTGAGACAAGGCAGTCGGCAATCCTGGATTGCTCGGGCATATACAAACCCATCAATAGCAGACAGGGGGCTACAAGTAATAACAAGCCAATTCTAATCATGGAATACCGAAACTTATAAATAGTGGGATAGAGCCAGATTTGTGCCTTATGGCACGTTAACAGCGTTGACTAGTCCAGGCTGATGCCTATATTACTCACTCCCTGATTGCTGGCTAACTCTTTTAGCGAACTAATAAAGTCTTTGTCTAACGCAGGGGCGTTTTCCAGACGTTGCAGTACTTCAGCCTGGAATTCCTCTTCCTGCTCGATTAACTGATGATTACTGATTAAACGCATGATTTCGGCATCAGACATTTGATCGTCACCTTCAGAGACTTCAATAAAGCTGGCGACAGTTTCCCTGGAAACTAATCCTATAGTGACAGCCTCCTCGTATTCAGCCTCTAATATGCAGGAGATAGTCGCGTGCAAACAAGTGATGGCATCCAGAGCAGGTGCGGCACCATACATATCGAAAGCATCTAAGTCGGGCATATTATCTTCAACTTTGCTCAACTGCAGTGCAAAATTCATCTTCGCACCACCGGGAATTAACGACTGCCAAATACCGTCAATGATATTGGCCATTTTCTTGGCATCACCAAATTCCACTAAATTGCTAAACAGGGCAAAGTTTGGAAACTGCCGCTGTGTCACTGCTATGCAGTAAGCGATCAGCTTAGGTTTATCAAGTTCCCGTAACTGCGGTTCTAACAATAAAGTATCATTCATGTAAATCTTTCCAATTTTTAATAAAACAGATTCAGCCAGAAGTAGCTTAGCTACTAATCAACATCCGGCAATTGTCATACGATTGTCGCATGGCGTATTGTAAAGTTTTTTCCTATTATTGCAGCCAAATATGTAGGTTTTTGTCGGATTTTTGTGCTTTTTTGCAATCTTCTTCGCTGTAACACTAGCTGGCTCAGCTGAACCAGCATCGAACTGTGCCTGACTTATTCAGCTGGCTACTGCTACAATGATGGTGCTTGTCTCTGCTGCACACTTATTGATAGGTTCTGCAGCATTAACATTCTAAACTATAGGGATATAGTCAAATATGATGTCATTGTCGGACCTGCAGATAAGTTCTGAAATTTTTCAGCGGGCTCAAAGACTATTCCCTATCAAATAACAATAATTAATGGACGTACTCAGACTTGAATTCTAGTAACTTATTAAAATCAATTGAAAGCGCACGTGACAGATTAAGAAAATCAGAGCAAAAAGTCGCTGATTTTGTATTAGAGCATGCGGAAGATGTCATTCATATGCGCATTATCGATCTGGCCGCCAAAGCGAATGTCAGCGAGCCCACTGTGGTACGTTTTTGCCGCGCCTTAGATTACGATGGTTTTCAAGATTTCAAATTAACACTGGCTCAAGGCCTGGCCAGCAATCCAAATTTTGAGCAGTTCACTTTAGATACTGACGACAGTGTCAAAGATTTTCAAAAGAAAATTTTTGATTCCATGATAGGTAACTTAATCAATATCCGCGATCACCTTGAGCCCGCTCAGCTAGAGCGAGCCATAGATGCACTGGCGAAGGCCCGACGCATTGAGTTTTATGGTTTTGGTGCCTCGGCAGCGGTGTGCAGCGATGCGCAACACAAATTTCATCGATTGCAAATATCCGCCGCTGCGCACAGCGATCCTCATATGCAAATTATCTCTGCGGTAACCATGAATGAGCAAGATGTGGTGGTCGCTATATCGCAGACAGGACGTACCAAAGATATGCTGCACGCCGGCAAATTAGTGCGTGAAACGGGGGCGACGTTATTGACTTTGTGCCCAGGCAATACCCCTCTCGCTGACTTGGCAAGCATCTCAATCGCTATAGATTTAGAAGAGGATAAAGACCTCAGCGCCTTAATGTCGTCCCGAGTTTTACATTTAGTGGTCATGGATGTGCTGGCTGTCGGGGTGGCCATGAAGCTCGGCCCCAGAGTGCTGGATCACTTAAAAACCATCAAACGCAGCTTGCGCAATTTGCGCCAGAATGACAAGCGCGGCTTTAGCTCTAAGTAAATACTACAGTAATTTGTGCACTGCAGAACCCCTCCCATGAGAGCTAACTCAGATTTTTTGAGCAGTGAGAGTTAATATTGAGCATTGACATTTCTGCTCGATTGAACAATTATTGAGCTACATCTGAATCTGGCTGAATGTTGATGACGAGGTAAATTGATTATCCGTCATCGATATAAACCTATCGTGAGGGGGGTGAATCTGATGTTTAATAATACAAATAAAAACAGACAACTTAAAACCGAGATCATTGATACAATCATTGGCTACGATGATCATGCCAAAAATAAAAACCGACAGCAACTGTCAAAACGTATCTTAGAAGCTCGCCGTGCCATTGAAAAGCACCATGAGAAAAAAGAATTGAACGAAAATTTAGACGACTACTGGCCAATCGCCGAAGCTGAGTAACATTTGTTGTGCTGGGATTCAGCCGCAGTTTCTCTGACTGCTAAGATTTCCAGGCAATCACCAACAGCCATAAGATCTTATGGCTGTTCGCTGAAAGCGCTGCTCTATTGATCGCTACTTCCTCAACTAATCCTTATCGGCCAAGGCGCGACCCACTTCCCCTGCATTGTTAAATCCGCAAAAAATTAAAAAATACTGTCTTGGCAGTACCCTCTTATATCTGTCATTGCTCCGTCATATTGTTGTTCTATGCTGACATCTGAAAATTTCAGACTATTTACCCATGCTCACCGATTGGAGCAGAAAACTCTCTGAGCAAATCAGTTTCCCACAATAAAAGGAATGCACCTATGTCGATAGATATTCAGCAAGCAGGACTCAGCCTCGAAACAGACATTTTTAATGCTTTTGTTGGCCATAATGAAGATCAAAACAACCAGCGTAAAAAGCACCAGGCAAAGCGCCTGTTTGCCGCCAGACGGGCTATAGAAAAATATCGCGAAAGGCGCGAGTTAGCTGAATATTTAGAGAATAATTGGTTATATTAACACTGGTTAAAATCTCCTGCTCCAGAGCCGGTTTTATTCGGCCCTGAATAATCTGCTCAGCAGTATTGTAAATCCTATTCCCAGAACCTTGGCGGATGTTGAAACCGGCAAATTTTGCTATTATCTGGGCCGTTATTCTATAACATACTACTCCTAGATCCTTTTGTCTGAGACACAACCATGAGCGATTTTTCATTTTTTGATCAACCTGAACCTATCACCAGCGCCAGTAAATTAGGTCGTGATCATGAAATTGAAACCGCCACCAGCCACTTTGTGCATAGTCGTAACATCAAACCTCCCTTTGCCGACAACTTGCAACAGGCAATATTTGGCTTCGGCTGCTTCTGGGGCGCGGAACGCAAAATGTGGCCACTACCAGGGGTATGGACTACTGCTGTTGGCTACACTGCAGGCACTACAGTCAATCCAAACTACAGAGAAGTCTGCAGTGGTTTAACTGGGCACTGTACAGCAGTATTAGTAGTATTTGATCCCCGTGAAATTAGCTACCAGCAATTGCTGGAGGTTTTTTGGCAATCACATAACCCCACCCAGGGGATGCGTCAGGGCAATGATGTGGGCACTCAGTATCGCTCGGGCATTTATACCACCAGCCCAACCCAGCTAGGGCAAGCGCTGGCTTCCAGGCAAAGTTATCAGCAGGCGCTTGAAGAAGGTGGGATTATGGATATGATCAGCACCGAAATTAAACCGGCAAGTCAATTTTACTACGCGGAAGAATGTCATCAGCAGTACTTAGCTAAAGATCCCGGCAGCTACTGCGCCCTGGACAGCGCTGACAATAGCGGCACTGCTGAATAACGATGCAGCCGGCACTCTTGCCAAGCTTCGGACAACTCCGGTACAGCTGTGGTGTACCGGAAACGCAGTTTGTTGTTGGACTACAAATTTTGCAGTGCTTGTTGTACATCCTCGATTAAATCTTGCACATCTTCTATGCCTACGGAAAAACGCAGTAAATCACTGCTTATCCCCAATTTCTTTCGCAGCGCTAGAGGCACTGAGGCATGCGTCATGGTCTCGGGGTGATTAATCAAAGATTCAACACCGCCCAAACTCTCCGCTAAGCTAAATACTTTTAAGTTCTGCATAAAGGCAGCGACTGTGGCAAAGTCGGCATTTAGTCGCACACTGACAATGCCGGAAAACCCATGCATTTGCACTTTGGCCAGCTGATGTTGAGGATGACTGGCTAAACCGGGATACAGAACCTCGCTGAATTCAGGCAACTGCTCCAGAGCCTTGGCAAATGCCAGTGCATTGTGCTGATGGACTTGCATGCGGATCGCCAGAGTCTTAATACTTCTAAGCAGTAGGAAACAGTCCAGAGGCGCGTTCACGGCACCCGCGGCGAATTGCACAAAGCGTAACTTTTGATACAGCTGATCATTACTGAGCATCAGAGCGCCACCGATGATATCGCTGTGACCGCCAATATATTTGGTCAGACTGTGCATCACTATATCGGCACCTAGAGCCAGTGGTGACTGAAAAATTGGCGAGGCAAAAGTATTATCTACCGCCAAGATAACCCCTTGTTGTTTTGTCAGTGTCGCTATAGCGGCAATGTCTATGATCTTTAACAGTGGGTTCGTGGGTGACTCTAACCAGACTAGCTGGGTGTTTTCTTTAAAGTATTGTTTAAATTCTGCGCTGGACACATTCATATCGACAAATTCAAACTCGATATCGTATTTGGCGTAGAACTCCCTGAACAAGCGTCCGGTTCCACCGTAAACATCATCGCAGACTAACACATGGCTACCGGGCTCCAACAACTGACCAACGGCTTGAATAGCCGCCAACCCCGAGGCAAAAGACAGTGCTTTATCAGCCCCTTCCAATGCCGCCAGGGAAGTTTCTAAAGCATCTCTGGTTGGGTTGCCGGCTCTTCCGTAGTCATGAGTTTTGGGCTGACCTGGAAAATCTTGCACGTAAGTAGATGATTGAAATATGGGTGTCATTATCGCTTGATGGGTAGCGTCAGGCGAGACCCCTGCATGGACACATAAGGTAGACATATTGTTGGGCTTGCTCATAACTGATCCTCGGCATGAATGAATAGTTCAGATCTATGTTAATTGATCGAGCTTTAGACATTGTCTCTATCTGCTCAAGTAATAGCGGTAAATAAGTGATATTGTGCCGCTATCAGAAAAAATAGTGAGATAAAGTTTCACGCTTTCAGACTTATATAAATTTCGGGTATTTTGTATGCAGTCAATATTAAAATTAAGCAAAGCAGAGCGGAAGATGCTGGAATTATTACAAGCGGATGCGAACTTATCTGTGGAAAGTTTAGCGCAACAAGTTAATCTCTCTAAATCCGCCTGCTGGCGACGCCTGCAAAATTTAATTGATACGGGCGTTATCACCCATAAAGTGACGCTGTTGAATCAAAAATTGCTCAATTTGGACCTGACGGTGTATATCTCCGTACGCACTAAGCAATACACTGAGCAATGGGCTGAGATGTTTGAAACCCTAGTGCTGGATATACCCGAGTTATTAGAAGTGCACCGTATGACAGGAGACAGAGATTATCTGCTAAAGGCAGTAGTGACCGACATGTCCGGTTACGATCTATTGTTTAAACAACTGAGTAAAGCAGACCTTATCGATATCAGCTCCAGCTTTGTAATGGAAACGATGAAACAAACTACCCGACTGCCTTTAACTTATGTCGCCGATAACTAATAAATATCAACCGCTTTGAAGAAGTGTTTGCGACACATAGACTCGTAACTGTCATTGCCCCCTATCACTACTTGCTCCCCCGCTTTTACCACTTGCCCCTGGCCATCGCGTCTTACCACCATAGTTGCTTTGCGGCCACAGTGGCAGACGGCTTTAAGCTCTGTAAGCTTATCTGCAATATTCAACAGCCGCTGACTGCCGGGAAATAACTCGCCCTGAAAGTCGGAGCGAATGCCGTAACAAAGAACCGGGACATGCAGAGTGTCTACCACTTTCGCCAGCTGATCCACCTGCTCTCTGGATAAGAACTGCGCTTCATCGACAAAAATACAATGCAATTTGCGCTCGGCTAAAACCTCGCTTATTTGCCCGAACAAATCTGTCTGCTGTTCAAAAACACTGGCATCTGCTTGCAGCCCGATGCGCGAGGCAATGATGCCCTTTTGCACTCTCTCATCTAGCGCAGCGGTAAAAAGCAGCACTGACATGCCCTGCTCGGTGTAGTTATGGGCGGACTGTAACAGTGAAGTGGATTTTCCCGCGTTCATCGCGGAGTAATAAAAATACAACTGAGCCATCATTTACCATAGTGTCAGAGAACATGCGAAGCTGAGCGGTCAGCATGTTACATAATGAAAAAACGCCATCATAACATGACTGTGAAATTCTGCTTTATGCCGCTGGTAAAAACCCTGCTAAGTACTGCAGGTGATCGCACTCATGTTCAGTTACAGCCAGCTTAGCGTTATAAAGAATGTCAGCTAATAACTTGTTTTGTCTAGATTGCAGATCTAATATTAATGGTACTGATACTGAATGTTTCTTAGACAACCGCACAGGAAAAGTGCATGAAAAAGTGCGAGATGCAAAAATTTCCAAGTCTCTATCACAAGGAGTCATTTGTGCAATTATTTAGTTTTTTGGGCACTAAGCTGGCACATTTTTTAGCAAAGCCCCATTCCAATGATGATTTATTTTCGACCAGTAACCCTGAGTTATTGCAGAGAACCTTGCGCAAGGGAGATATTCTGCTGATCGAGGGAAGCAGTCGTTTCAGCACTAGCATTAAATTTTTCACCCAATCCACCTGGTCACACGCTCTGCTCTATATCGGAGATCATTTAGGCGAAAAACAAGATTCTGAATTCTTATCTCTGCTGGAAGTAGACATAGAAGCGGGAGTGCGTGCGGTGCCGCTGAGTATGTATGCCGATCAGCACAGCCGCATCTGTAGGCCCATAGGTTTATCGGAGAGCGAGATCAACCAAGTTCTGCAATATGCCGTTGCCAGAATAGGCAATAGCTACGATTTAAAAAACATCTTCGATCTGGCCCGCTATCTAATACCGACCCCACCTATACCGTCCAGATGGCGCCGCAAGGCACTGTCACTGGGTAGCGGAGACCCTACCAGAGCAATTTGTTCATCACTCATCGCCCAGGCATTCCAATCTATTCGCTACCCGATATTGCCGGATATTACCTATGAGAACCCGAGTGACTCAAAACGTATCGATACTTATAAAAAAATGCATCGGCGCCGCGACCCCAGTCTATTCGCCCCCCGAGACTTTGATGTATCGCCCTACTTTGAAGTAATAAAACCCATAGTACAAAACGGCTTCAACCACCATAGTCTCATCTGGAAAGAGCCCATGCGGGACGATCTGGAACAGAAAACTGAAACAGAGCCAGAAAAAGATGATGAGGATGAAACCACAGAGCAACCTGTGGCCAAGACCGTACAACCACTATTGCCGCAAGACAACGCCGAAGACACCCCGATTGATGAAGGAGCCACATTCAATAAAGGCGCCAAGCCAAATCCAGAGTTAAGTGATTAATATCCTGCTACCGATGAATCACCGCTTCGGATCTATCGAAGTCACTAATATCTGGTTTAAAAAATCACAACTTAAGACTAGTCTTTGAATTTATGATGCTAGATGAATTTATGAAGACATCAAACAGCGCTTTGTCTTTTTCATATATCAACATAGTGTAAATTTAGCAGCGGACTGAAAACAGCCCTTGGATTACCGCCGGAGCATAAGGTTAAATTTCTGAAGCGTAGCAACAGGATGTTGCGAAGAGCGAATGCGCCATGGATGGCGCTGATGAGCGGCCAGGAATTTAGCCTTGTGTGTAGGAGTATTCGGTAATCTTAGGGTGCCCTTTTTATTTGGTTACTTTGTTTTTGGGCAACGCAAAAAAAAGTGACTCGCCAGAAGGCGAAATAAAGCCTAGCAGACAGAAAAGGAACATTGGGATTAGTTTGATCCAATAGAAATCTAAACCAAACACTGGTATTAAACCTATCGTACGAAACCGAGGAAGAAACCACAGCGCTACCTGTCGCCATGACCGTACAGCCACTATTGCCGCAAGACACCCCGATTGATGAAGAAGTAACATTCAATAAAGGCGCCAAGCCAAATCCAGAGTTAAGTGATTAAATATACGTTGCTAACAAAACTTAATAGTCACGACCACAATGACGGCTAATCACCGTGATTATTAATCCACTCACTCATGACTACATGAGTTTTCATCTTGGAGATATCATCCTGGCTATCAATATATTCACGGATCTCATGCAGCCGTTGCATACTTGGGGTTTTCACGAACACTAATAAATCCATATCCCCGGTGATCCCGTGGCAAGTGACTATTTCCGGGATACTGTTGAATACTTGCAACACTTTTGCACAGCAGGAAGACACATACTGGATTTCAAAGTATGCGCTGACAGCACTCTTTTGCGACTCACTGAGCAGTACTTGATAGCCGCGAATCACTTTGCTCTGTTCGAGGTTTTTAATTCTGGCAGTAACCGAAGATCGAGAGAGGTTTACCTGTACCGCAATTTTTGAAATACTCTGCCGCGCATCGTCACGCAGTGCCTGAATGATTGCCTGGTCGAATTTATCCACTGTCTAGGTCTCTGCAATTATTGTGAAATTTGCTGTCAGTTTGTCTGTCACTGCCGTCATTTTGCAGGCATAGTGCGGCAGATTGCCGCATCGTTTAAAGTTATACTGAGTTTCTATACAGTATTCAAGCCAATTGAGAACATCTGATTATGAGTAATGCAACAGCTACTATAGGCCGCTGGCATGGCGCCGGTTTAATGGCCACGACACTTTTGGGCACCGGCGTCTTTATTTTGCCTCAAATCACTGTGGAAATTGCCGGAGCCGGGGCCCTCTGGGCCTGGCTGCTACTGACCTTAGCCATTATCCCGGTGACACTAGTTTTCGGCCGTCTCGCCAGCAAGTTCCCGCACGCTGGAGGCCCGGCACACTTTGTCGAACTGGCATTTGGCAGCTTCGCCGGTCGCTGTATCGGGCTGAGTTTTTTGCTGTTAATACCCATCGGCAGTGCCGCCGCGATTTTAATCGCCTTCAAATTTTTTACGGTGTTTTTCCCGGTCACTGGCATTGGCGAGCTGCTGGTACAGATGGGGATGATATTGCTGTTGCTAGCGATCAATATCAGAGGTATTCACGTCTCTGCCAAGTTGCAGTTTTTACTGACCTTGGTGATAGTGGCTGTGGTCTTGCTGATGCTTATATCTGCTGGCTTTGAAGTCCCACGCTACCACTTAAGGAATGCACTGCAGCAGGCTGATTTTAGTGCCGTGATGGGTGCTGCCGGGATCGCTTTCTGGAGTTTTCTCGGAGTCGAAGCTATGACCCATTTAGCCACGGATTTTCGCGATCCGAAAAAAGACATGTTGCCAGCGATGATGATAGGCACAATATTAGTCGGTATCATCTATATAGCTTGTACTTACTTATTGATTATTATGCCCGGCACAAGTGCGCTGGCAATAGTCGACGTATTTGACCAGCTGCTCGGCGGCTATGGTGCCCAAGTGATAGGCACTTTAGGTATAGCCAGCGGCCTGGCGACAGTCAACGTATACACAGCCGGTTCGTCCAGATTGCTGTGGAGTTTTAGCCGCGACAAAGTACTGCCAAAGTATTTTGATCAGCTCAACCAACATCAAGTACCCATGCGCGCGCTCTATGCCATCTTGCTGTTGATGCTGCTAGCTATTGTTTTAACTCATCAATTTGGTCAGCAATTAGAACAGCTGATTGCCTGGACTAACGGCGTCTTTGTGGTCATATACACTGCAACTATGCTGGCGTCCTTTAAGCTTTTGAGTCGCAAGTATTTACCCATCATCATTTTAAGCTGTCTGTTTTTCGCCGCCATCGCTATTTCGATCGGCGCAAATATGCTCTATGCCCTGCTAGTTTTAATACTGCTCTGCCCGGTTCTGTACTGGCAAAAGAATTATTTAAGTCGGTAGCAGAGTTCTGTTTAACCGCTAACATTCGCCAGTGTGACGCTCACTCCCCTTGATTCTACACCCGCGTAGCCCACGGCCATGCGGGTGCAGAATCAAGATGCGAATAACTCCAGTATCTTCTGGGCGAGTTATTGCTTAACCTCAGACTACAGCTACATTCTTCCATTTAGAGAATTAGCCCAGCTATTGTTAGATTTCAGGCCACTTAATCTAATATCAATGATAATTTTAGACGCAATACTCATAAAACAGTAATTATTGACGATTTCGTCTAGCCGTTAATTGCTAAAATAGCCCTAATTATTCATTTGTTGGAGTTCCCTATGAGCCATTCACTCGCTGCTATTCGGCAAAATATTCTCGATTATTACCTGGCACCAGAGCAGAGCGTTATTACTCAGCTGATTGACGATGCCGATATCAGTATTGAGCAGCGCAATAACATCTGTGAGCAGGCAGCTGCGCTAGTTACTAGTGTGCGCGCTGCCGGAAACCCTTCAATGATGGAAAAATTTCTGGCGGAATATGGCTTAACCACGAAAGAGGGAGTGGCGCTGATGTGCCTGGCTGAAGCTTTATTGCGGGTGCCGGACTCTTACACTATCGATGCATTAATCGAAGACAAAGTAGCCAGTGGCAACTGGCACAGTCACCTGGGAAGCTCAAATTCCTCACTGGTCAATAGCTCGACCTGGGCGCTGCTGTTAACCGGCAAAGTAATAGCACCAGTCGCTGGAGAAAACCAAGAGCAAAGTATTGCCAAGTCAATACGCTCACTGGTAAAAAAAATGGGCGAGCCACTGGTACGCACCGCGGTGGGGCAGGCGATGAGAGAACTCGGCAGCCAGTTTGTATTGGGCAGAGATATAAAAGAGGCCTGTAAAAGAGCCGCTAAATTTGAAAAGCAGGGCTACTCATACTCTTACGATATGTTAGGTGAGGCCGCGCGCACTGAAACAGATGCACAGCGCTACTTTAAATCTTATTCTCTCGCCATCGGCGAATTAGCCAGTACTTGTAAAGATACCGATATCAGAGTTAACCCGGGGATCTCGGTAAAACTGTCGGCACTGCATTCAAGGTACGAGTATCCTCAGCGCCAACAAGTGATGCAGCAAATAGTGCCCCGTACTCTGGCACTTGCTCAACAGGCCAAGGCGGCCAACATGGGCTTTAACATCGACGCCGAAGAAGCCGACCGGCTGGATTTGTCCTTAGATGTCATAGAAGCCGTTTTATCCGATCCTTCACTGGCTGGCTGGAGTGGTTTTGGTGTGGTAGTGCAAGCCTTTGGCCCCAGAGCCAGTTTGGTTTTAGACTGGTTGTACGCACTGGCAAAAAAATTGGATCGCAAAATTATGGTCAGGCTGGTCAAAGGCGCCTACTGGGATGCGGAAATCAAACGTGCTCAAGTGCTGGGATTATCCGGCTATCCGGTATTTACCCGCAAACTGAACTCCGATGTCGCTTACATGTGTTGCGCCAAAAAACTCCTGGCCATGACCGATACTATCTACCCACAGTTTGCCACCCACAACGCGCACACAGTCACTGCAGTACTCAACCTGGCCGGGCACTTAGACGGCAGCCAGTATGAATTTCAAAGATTGCACGGCATGGGAGAGTCGCTGCACCAGCATGTGCTATCCAGCAACCAGACTCGCTGCCGGGTATACGCACCGGTCGGCGCGCACAAAGACCTGCTAGCTTATCTGGTCAGACGACTGTTAGAGAACGGTGCCAACAGCTCTTTTGTCAACCAGATTGTCGATACCAGCATTGCCCCAGAGGAAATAGCCCGCGACCCTATCACCGCGGTACTGGCGCTAGGCGAGCATATTGCCAGTCAGATGATACCGCAGCCAGCGGCGATTTACGGCACCGACAGAGTTAACGCTAAGGGCTGGGATATTACTGATGCCAAGACCTACAGTGAGATAGAAGCCGCCAGAGCCCGTTTTGGTACTTATCAATGGCAAGTACAGCCGATCGTTGACGGGGGCGATCAGCAAACGCGCCCCACCGCGGCTGCCATTGCTATCTACAACCCCACTGACCCAAGCGATTTAGTCGGCACCGTGCTAGAAAGTAGCGCAGATGATGTCGACGCCGCTATTGGAGCTGCGACAGCGGGTTTTGACAGCTGGAACCAGCTCGGCGCTGCGCACCGCGCCAAATGCCTGAACAAGCTGGCAGACTTATATGAGCAACACGCCGTAGAGTTTTTTGCTCTGGCGACCAGAGAGGCAGGTAAAACCTTATTAGATGCGGTCGGTGAACTGCGCGAGGCAGTGGATTTTGCCCGCTATTACGCCGCCCAGGCACTTAAGAACCCACAAAACAGCAGTGGCCGCGGCGTGATCACTTGTATTTCTCCCTGGAACTTCCCACTGGCTATCTTCTCCGGACAAATCCTGGCGGCGCTGGCGGCCGGTAATACCGTGCTGGCCAAACCCTCAGAGCAGAGCGTACTCATCGCCGCTAAAGCGGTTGAGCTGATGCATCGGGCGGGTATTCCCACGGACGCGGTGCAGCTGTTACCTGGATCAGGTGCTATTGTTGGTGCACTACTGACCAGTGATCCGCGCATAGCGGGTGTCTGCTTCACCGGCTCTACCGATACCGCGCAGCGCATCAACAGACTGATGGCCAAAACACTGGCGCCAGACGCCCCATTAATCGCCGAGACCGGTGGTTTGAATGCGATGATCGTCGATTCCACCGCCCTGCCCGAACAAGTAGTGCGCGATGTATTGGCATCGGCGTTTCAAAGTGCCGGCCAGCGCTGCTCCGCACTGCGCATGCTGTACCTACAGGAAGACATTGCCGAAGAGCTATTAACGATGTTATACGGCGCCATGGATGGACTAGTGCTGGGCAACCCCTGGCAGCTGAGCACAGATGTTGGTCCGGTAATAGATGCTGCCGCCAAGCAAAAAATACAACAACACTGCGCAGCTTATAAGGCGCAGGGCAAGGTATTAAAGAGCCTGGCAGCCCCCGAGCAGGGCTACTTTATCGCCCCGACCGTATTAAAAGTATCCGGCATTGAAGAGCTAACCCAGGAAATATTCGGTCCGGTGCTGCACGTGGCAACCTTTAAAGGCCCCGAGTTAAACAGCATAGTTGAAACCATTAATGCACAAAATTATGGCCTGACTTTTGGACTGCACAGCCGAGTCGATAGCCGGGTACAGCAGTTGGTAAGCACCATTAAAGCAGGTAATACTTATGTCAATCGCAACCAGATAGGCGCAGTCGTAGGCACACAGCCTTTTGGCGGCGAAGGTTTGTCCGGTACTGGCCCCAAAGCCGGTGGACCGCACTATTTGCAGCGTTTCTGCAAAGTAAATAAAAGCAGTGACACAGATGCACAGACTCCTGTCGGCACTGATAAACCAACGTTTATTGACTCTTATCAATTGCAACAGCAGATAAACACCCTGCAAAACGCTCCATTGAGCGGTGCCTGGCAACAGGCAGATAACCGGCTTGATAGGTTAAGCCAGTGGTTTTCTGAGCTTCCCTGTAAAGATAAACTGATTGATAAAATCAGCTCGGATACTGCGCCATTAGCGATGCCGGGCCCCACCGGAGAATTGAACATATTGTCCCAGCATCCCCGAGGTTTAATATTGTGCCTGGGCAGCCAGCACAATACTGCATTGACACAGACCGCCTGTGCCCTGGCTCAGGGAAACCCAGTGATTATCATCATGCAAGAGACTGAGCAGCCAATAGACTTAGCGCAACTGATGGCCAGAGCAGCAGAATTAGCGATTCCTGTGCAATGGATTTGCGGACAATTACAGGCATCTGATTTAACGGTATTAAAGGGCTTTGCCGGCATAGCCACAGATGCCGGCAAAGAGAGCATGCGTAGTTACCGTATCGCCTTAGCCGCCAGAGAAGGGGCACTATTGCCGCTGATCAATGAAGCGACACCAGAGCGCTATATATTAGAGCGACATCTGTGTGTAGACACTACTGCTGCCGGTGGCAATGCCAGTTTGATTGCAGCAGTGGAAGATTAACCAAGGGCTAGTTAAATGCCACACTGTTCGGTAAACCCAGTCATTGTGAGCAGCCTGCCCACAATGACTGATTTCCTTGCTGTCAGTTATATTCATTCGCAGAAATGAACTTTCCAGTATCTGCCTATCAAAACCAGCCGCTGCTGCGGCTGTCTAAATCTGCCTTGCAACTTTTTAACTGAGTTGTGTAATTGGCTGCCCGTGTTTTAACTTTTTTTGCCACCCCCAATAACCAGGGCTTCTTGTTATAAGTCTTGCGCTTGTAGCCGCCGCGCCCCTCATGATAGGCCAGGTACTGGCCGTAGGCATCCCACTTCGAGACCCCGGTCATGCGCTGTGTACCCGCGGTATACCAGCCGATAAAATCAATCGCATCATCGAAGTCATCGCGATCGGCACCCCAGTTGTTGGTAGAGGTTTTGTATTCACCCCAGACTGCATTGAGCGCCTGAGAATAGCCATAGGCACTGGAAACTCGACCTGTGGGAATAATGCCTAAGAAATATTTATAGCCGGGACGGGCGTCATCCACAAAGTTAGATTCCTGCTGCATTATCGCCATCATCACCGGAATAGGGGTACCCCAGCTACTATTGGAGAGCTTGGCATCTTCGTACCAGCTTATGTTACCGCGAAAGATACTACAGAGGTTGGTCGGGCTCGACGGGCGGTAAGTAGCGCAGCCGGATATCAATAAAGTGCATAATAAAACCAAGCCTAAACGCCTGCTGCCAAGCCTTGCCGGTAAAGCCAATCTCATCAATTAACCCTCAGAATTGTATAAATTTTTGCTGCCAATAGCAGTTGCTGCCAGCCAAGATACAGCATAGCTATCCGGCTTTACAATATCTGCATACAGAATTTATTAATTCCCTACTGACACAATGCTGTCAGTAGGGGCAACTTACACTGTCACTACAACATAACGGGAGAAAACAACCATGAACACTTCAATTGAACTAGTAACTTTTAAGTTGGCAGAAGGCGTCAAGCCTGAGCAATTAGTAGCCACTAACGATGCTATGCAAGCGTTTTTAACTCAACAGCCCGGTTTCATCTACCGCTCGTTAAGCCAAGATGAAGATGGCCAGTGGTTTGATATCGTCTACTGGCTAGATCAAACCAGCGCCAAAACTGGTGGAGAAGCTTTTATGCGCTCAGCAGCCTGTGCCGCTCTGATGCCACTGATCGATGGTCCCTCCGTGGTGATGCGTCACATGGATGCTCTGTCTGAAATATTAGTAAAACGAGATGCAGCTTAAATATCTCAAAAGCACAAATATGAAGATGCACTCAATTGTGTGCTCTGTCTGAAATATTAGTAAAGCGAGATGCAGCTTAATTGCGCTAACACAAAATTATAAGCGGCACTCCGTCCTGATCTAGTGACAAAGCCACGAGTTTAAGGTTATGGTCGCTGGATCTGGATACTATTTGAGACCTCGATGAGAAAAGCAGAACGGCTATTTCAACTACTGACATTATTGCGTGGCAGGCGCACAGTAATCACTGCCCGGTCACTGGCCGAGTCTCTGCAAGTTTCAGAGCGTACTATCTATCGCGATATGCAAGCGTTAACACTATCGGGTATTCCGATAGAGGGAGAGGCAGGTGTTGGCTATCGACTTAAGCCGGGATTCTCTATCCCGCCTATTATGTTTAACGCTCAGGAGCTAGAGGCACTACAGCTTGGCGCGCGTATGGTGCAGCGCTGGGCCGACGATGAACTGGGGGCAGCAGCCGACAGCGCGCTGACCAAAATACGCGCCATCCTACCCGACAGATTACATTTTGAGCACACCCTGAAGCCTGAATGGATGTTAGTACCTGAGTATTCCTCTGGGGAAAATGCCCGCTTTGGCGAGCAGATCAGGGCCGCCATTAAACAGCAAAAGATATTAAAAATTCAGTATAAAACCGGTGAAGATCGACAATCAACGCGGGAAATATGGCCTCTGGGATTGGTTTTCTGGGGCAATGTCTGGACTTTAGTGAGTTGGTGCGAGCTGCGCAGTGACTACCGGTCATTTCGTCTGGACAGGATAATGCAGCTAGAGACCACAGCAAAAGATTACCCGCACAGTGAGGAGATTAATTTACAGCATTATATTAAGCAGGCGGGTTGAAGAGGAAGTTGGAAGTCTTATTAGTTTTTGAATATAAAACGCCAGCAGTTGCTGGCGTTTTGTATTACAAGTGACAACTTTGTTGTCTACTTCCAATCGGTGACGTGTTTGATCTCTAAGAAGTCTTCGAGACCCCAGACTCCGCCTTCTCTACCGTTACCGGATTGCTTGTAGCCGCCAAAGGGGGCTGCCTGCTGAGAATCGATACCGTTAACTCTGACCATGCCACTGCGTAACCTGCGGGCCACTCGTTTGGCTTTCTCTGGATCCTGAGTTTGCAGGTAGTTAGTTAAGCCATAGACAGTATCGTTGGCGATGGCAATCGCCTCCTCTTCAGTATCGAAGGGGATGATGGTCAGTACTGGACCGAATACTTCCTCGCGGGCGATGCGCATATCATTGTTAACATCGGCGAAAATAGTCGGCTGTACATAGTAACCTTGCTCTAATCCCTCTGGGCGACCCAAGCCGCCAGCGATTAAGTTGGCTCCTTCATCGATGCCCACTTTGATCAGCCCCTGAATTTTGTCGAACTGTAATTCACTGATCACCGGACCGATATGACGGCCTCTTTGTGTGGGGCTACCCACTTTAACGGAGGCAGCTGCAGCTTTAGCAGTCACGACTGCCTGGGCGTATATAGAGCGCTCCACCAGCATTCTCGAGGGTGCATTACAAGATTGTCCAGTGTTGCCAAAGCAGTGGATAACGCCGCGTTTAACGGCTTTATCATCGGCATCGGCGAAGATGATATTCGCGCCTTTACCGCCCAGTTCTAAAGTCACCCGCTTAACAGTATCGGCGGCTGCCTTAGTAATCAGCGCCCCCGCTCTGGTTGATCCGGTAAAAGACAACATGTCTACATCAGGGTGTGATGATAGCTGAGTACCGACCCCTACTCCATCGCCGTTAAGCATGTTAAATACCCCGGCCGGGAAGCCTGCCGCTTCAACAATTTCGGCGAAGACGATAGAGGACAGCGGCGCAATTTCAGAGGGTTTAAGTACTACAGTGCAACCTACCGCCAATGCCGGAATCACTTTCAGCGTGACTTGGTTCATCGGCCAGTTCCAGGGAGTAATCAGACCGCAGACGCCGATAGGTTCTTTAATAATCTGCTCAGAGCTATTTTGCGCACTGATCGGCTGTTCAAACTCCATCTCGGCAAAGGCATCGATAAATCCCTGGATGTGATAAACACCAGAGCCTGCCTGTGCTGTGGTCGCCAGGTCGATAGGGGCCCCCATCTCCATCGAGATCGCCGCCGCCATGTCCGCGGCTCGATTTTTATACTCTGCCAGCAGCGCTTGTAACAACTGCAGACGGTACTCTTTAGAGGTCTGTGACCAAGAGTCAAAAGCTTTGCGCGCAGCTGCTACCGCAGCGTCTGTATCCGCCTGATCACCCAGTGAAATAACCGCACAGGGCTGTTCAGTAGCAGGGTTAATGACTGAAAAATCATTGTCGACTGCCGGGGTAACCCAGGCGCCATCGATATAAAAGTTACGTTTATCCAACATTCCAACTCTCCTTTGCTCACTGTTTCAGCAGCTGTATTTATTTGTGGTTTTTAATCTGTGAAAACATAAGAGCGAAAGTGCTCTAAAGCATCCTCGCTCACTAAAGTATTAATATCAATCGGTTGTAAATCATCGTCCAGACACTTGTCATAGATGCTCAGAACATCAATCAGCCCCTGCATTTTAGCCAGGCGCTGCTCCGGTTCCAGCAGTGGTGCGTGGGTAGACAGATACAACACTGGTTTATTTAGCTGCAAATACTCTTTTAAGCTGGGCATCAGCTGGTATTCGCCGCCTTCGATATCAATTTTCATAAAATCTATGTGCTGCACTGGAGACATATCCAGAAATTGCTGCCACTGCATTGTCAGTACATCAACGCCGCTGCCCTCGTTGTCGAACAGCAGGCTAGTCATACTGTCCCCGGGCTTACCGCGGTGGCTGGCCATCCGCGAGATCGACATAGTTTCCGCCAGTGCAAAGCTATAAGAACTGACATTTTTTAACTTATTTAAATCAATGTTCCAGCGCAAGTAGCGATAGGCTGTGGGGTCAGGTTCAAAACATATGACCTTTTTTGCCAGCTGCGCCGCGTGTAAAACGGTTGGGCCTATCCAGGCCCCTATGTCACAATAGTGACTGTCTGCCGTCAGATAATGGGAGAGAATCTTGTAAGTGTTGGGCTCCCAGGTACCGGATGCCGCCTTGCGCCAAAAATCTACGTGATAGGGATCTACTTTAACCTCATAACCCGCGATATTTGCATCCATATATCCTTTAACAAGATACTCATCTCGCAGTTCTGAATCTCTATCGGCCATGCCTGTCTCCCATCAATTTTTTCGCTAAAAACATTACTATCTAGATAATGGGGGCATGGCAATTAAATTAAAGCGCTGCCGAGTTCAATATCCGGGTTTATCGCTGTTTTTGACCGCCAGCTGCAGTATTTATTATTGATCAGGCACTTTCGTGCCTCTTTAATCAACCTTTAACTAACAGAGCTTCTACTACTTTTTGTACTTTTAATGCCTCTGCAAAACTGGCCAGCTTGTGCTTTTCACCGCGCATCATTTTTACCACCTCACTCAATTGAGTAACATCCAGATCGCCCTCTAAGCTGATTGGTTGCTCTTGCCAGCAATTATCGACACTGACTTTTAAAGCGCGAAATCCGCTGAAGTGAATAGATTTATCTTTAGTGTAAACAATCCAGTTATTAGTATCCGGACCATTACCGCCTATTACCCCTTGCAGCCGTACCGGGATATTGTCAGTGCAATAATTTGCTTGCACATAAGTCTCTGCATACCCCTCGCGCTGATACTCTATCTGGCTATTAAGCAGCTGCAGATCGCCTATTAATCGCTGATGCAAAAAGACAAAGTGCGAGTATACCTCGCGAAGAAAACCGCCCTGTTCTGGCAGACACAGCCAGTTACTGGCCCCCGCCTGCCAGCGCCGCGGCCAACAACTGTAGTGGAACTGGAAATCGACACTCAAAATATCGCAGTTGTCGATGTCAGCCATTAACTGCTCGATTTGTCTGACCACCGGGCTGGACGCCAGCGATAAGTTGACTGCCGACTTAGTGTTGCACTGCGCCAATCTGGCCACTAACTGTTCGGCCTCTTGGATGTCTACCGCCAGGGGTTTTTCACACCAAATCGCCTTGTTGGCATCCAACGCCAGGTGACAGTACTGGGTATGTGTCGCTGGCGGTGTGCCAATATAGACAATGTCTACATCGACACGCTGCACTAATGCTTGCGCAGATTCCTCTACTTGTACAGTGCGATAGGCGGGGTCGGTTAACTCCACAGTCGCCAGATCATACACCGCCACAACTTCGATATCCGGATGCCCGGCAGCGGCACGTAAAATTCTATTACCTATAGTCCCGAGACCAATAATTGCCAGTTTAATCATCACAGCTATCTCCAGAATTTTTGAGGATTAAAAATCTACCACAAGCAACTCATTTACAACACAATTTATTAGGGGGTATACCCATTTCCACAACTTCCCATAGGTTCAATAATAGCCTGGATATAAATTTTGTTGATCCTGTTTTTCAACCAGTTCAGCTTTGGATCGCGGTGTTGCCGGGTGTGCCAGGCCATATAGATTTTTGCATCGCTAATATCTATAGGTAAGCGCTTTGTGATCACTAATCCCTGACTAACTGCATTGACGGTTGCCGCCTCTGGCAAAACAGTAATCAGGTTAGTTTCAGCCAGCAGCGGGAAGGCGCCACCAAAGCTATTCACGGTCATAGCGATGCGGCGTTTTTCTCCCAGCTCAGTGAGCTTAGTATCTACTGTGCCCTGAGCGTCACCCGAGAGTGAGACAAACAAATGCTCGGCCGCCAGAAACTTAGCTAAACTCAATGGCTGATCTGCCAGTGCGTGATCCGGGCGCATCACGCAGACAAAGTTGAAATCACTCATCCACTGGCTGTGAATAAGTTTATGGCCGCCGCTGTAGCTGTCCAGCACCAGATCCACTTCGTTACTCAGTAGCAACGCTTCGCCATCACCGCGAAAGGGCACTGCGTGTAAATCGATGCCCGGTGCCTGCTTTTCCAGCATTTGTCGCAGCGGTAGCCAGAGGACACTGGTCATGCCGTCGGTGAGCGCAATACGAAACCTGTGTCGGGCTAAGGCGGGAATAAACTGTACTGGGTTAACCGCATTGCTGATGGTATTTAGTGGTGCGGATATTTGCTGCCACAATTGATCTGCAAAAGGAGTCGCCTTAATACCGCGCCCCTGTTTAACAAATAGCTCATCATTCCAGCTATGGCGCATTCGCGAGACCGCATTTGAGACTGAGGGCTGGGTCATAAACAAGCGCTGCGCAGCAACGGAAATTGACTGCTCTTGCATTATGGCATCAAAAATAACAAATAAATTCAGATCTGCTCTATTCATAATTACTCTCAATACATTGATTTTATCAATGTATATTATATTAATGATCAATTAGAAGATATGAATTGAACAGTGCAATATGGACTCACTTCAAAACACAACCCCGAGTACTAGGAGCACTACCATGAAAGCAGCACTGATCGAAAACTACGGCGACATTGGTCAACTTATTTACACAGACACGCAAACTCCAGTAATTGCAGCCAACCAGGTATTGATTAAAGTACACGCAGCAGGAGTCAATCCAGTAGATTGTTACATCCGCAGCGGCTTGTTCAAAGATACCGGCACCCACAGCCTGCCGCTGACTTTAGGTTGGGACACAGCAGGCACCGTGGAACAAGTTGGCGAGGCTGTCACTGGACACAAAGTGGGTGATCAGGTTTTTGCCATGGCTCCTTTCGCCACAAACGGCAGCTACGCAGAATACTTAGCCATAGAGGCTGATATCGTTGTCAGCAAACCTAAACGCTTGAGTTTTGCCGAGAGCGCAGCGGTACCACTGGCGGCGCTGACCGCTTGGCAGGGGCTGTTCACTGAAGGTAAATTGCAGGCTGGACAGAGAGTTTTGATTCACAACACCAGCGGCGGCGTGGGCAGCTTTGCCGTACAACTGGCTAAAGCAGCTGGCGCCTACGTAATAGGTACTGCATCTGAAAAAAATAGAGAATTCGTCGAAAGCCTGGGAGTTGATCAGTTTATCGACTACCAAAACAGCACGTTTGAAGATGTAGTAGATCCGGTTGATCTAGTCTTCGCCGGAGCCGTCGGTGCCGTCGGAGGCGACGATGTAGTTACCCGCTCTCTGGAGGTGATCAAAAACGGAGGCCATTTAATTTCCCTGTTTGACGAAATAGATGAAGCGCTGGCGCTGGAGCGAGGCGTTACTTATCATAAACTCATGGTGCAACCTAACGCTGCAGATTTAACCCAGATCAAAGACTTACTGGAACAGGGCAAAGTAAAAGTACATCTTGATTCGCTATTTCCTCTGGCCGACGCACAACTGGCGCATCAACGCAGTGAAAGCAAACGCACAGTCGGTAAGATCGTCCTACAGGTAATAGCAGATTAATTATTTTACTACACAGACGCTCCAGAGTTAGTGCATAGCTAACTCTGGAACATACCCATTAAGGTGTTTTGCCAGCTACAAACCACTGAGTAACATTAGTGCAATATGGACTCACTTCAAAACATAACATTGCAATATTAGGGGCAACATCATGAAAGCAGCACTGATCGAAAACTACGGCGACATCCAGCAACTTATCGTCACAGAAACTCAGATTCCAACAATTGCAGCCGACCAGGTATTGATCAAGGTTCACGCCGCCGGAGTCAATCCAGTGGATTTTTACATCCGCAGTGGCATGTTTAAAGATACCGGCACCCACAGCCTACCGCTGACTTTAGGTTGGGATACAGCGGGCACCATTGAGCAAATTGGCGAACGTGTCACTGAGCACAAAGTCGGCGATCAAGTCTTTGCCCTTGCCCCTTTCGCCAAAAACGGTAGCTACGCTGAATACCTGGCAATAGAGGCTGATATCGTTGTCAGCAAGCCCAAGCACTTAAGTTTTGCCGAGAGCGCAGCGGTGCCACTGGCTGCACTGACCGCCTGGCAGGGGCTGTTCACTGAGGGTAAGCTTAAGGCGGGACAGAGAGTTTTGATTCACAATACCAGCGGCGGCGTGGGCAGCTTTGCGGTGCAACTGGCTAAAGCGGCAGGTGCCTACGTGATAGGTACTGCATCGAAAAAAAATAGAGAGTTCGTCGAAAGCCTCGGAGTCGATGAGTTTATTGACTACCAAAACAACAAGTTTGAAGGTGAAGTAGCACCGGTCGATTTAGTCTTCGCCGCAGTCGGCGGCGATGACATAGTGGCCCGCTCACTGGCAGTGATAAAAGCGGGCGGTCATTTGATTTCCCTGTTTGACGAGATCGATGAAGTGCTGGCAACAGAGCAACAAGTCACTTATCAACGACTTTGGGTGCAGCCTAACGCTGCAGATTTAACCCAGATCAAAGACTTACTGGAACAGGGCAAAGTGCAAGTACATCTGGATTCGCTATTTCCACTGGCCGACGCGCAACTGGCGCATCAACGCAGTGAAAGCAAACGCACAGTCGGTAAAATCGTCTTACAGGTAATAGCAGACTAACTGTTTTTTCACCTGTATCCAGACACCCTAGAGCTAGCCCCTGCTAGCTCTATATACCATTACTTTTCTGATGAAATAAATATCACCCATCTCTCTCAGTTATTCCGTTTTTTATTGTCACTAAAAAATTAATCTGGGAATACTACTACACCGATAGCAGCTAACAGTATCGGCTGCTGCCAATCATTGATTTTTGCCCCCTGCAAATCCACTTTTCGGATATCCAAATCCGTCACTTGTGCATTGCGCAGATCGGCCCCTGCCAACGACAGAGTGTCGAATTGGATTGCAGACAGATCAGCTGCGCATAAAGTACAGTCTTGCAAATCTGCGTCCAGAAAATTAGCACTAGTGAAAGTGCTGCCCGCCAAATCACATTTGACCAGCTGACAACCTGAAAAATCGGCATAGCGAAAATTGCTGTTGTTTAGAAAAGCACTGTAAAAGGGTTTATTGCGTCTGATCAGGCGACTAAAGTCAGCCATTTTAAAACTGCTGCCCTGGGCCTGGCAGTCAACAACTTCTACGCCGAACATTGAGCTGCGCTCGAAAACACACAGAGAAATGTCGGCCTTAGAAAATTTAGCATTGGTTAAATTCGCGGCGTAGAAGTTACAGCCTAATTGCCGATCTCTGTCGTAGAATGAGCACTGGCTAAACAGCGACTCTTTTAGATTGCTCTGTTTAAAATTGCAGTCGTAAAACTTACAGTTATTCGCCTGTAGAAAAGCCAGCGAGGCAAAGCTGAAGTCACATTGATGAAACTCACAATTAACCCAAACCTTCTCTTCCAATGGGCTATGGCTAAAGTCTAAATCGGTGAAAATCTGGTCGCTGTAGCTTAGCTGCTGCTGCTGCAAAGAATTATCATGCTGCACTGCTTCGGCTTGTGGAATTTCAGCGGTGATATTTTTCTTCGGGGATGGTTGTCGAGACGACGTTTTGCCACGGCGATTGTTTTCCAGTTTGGCCAGAGAAGCATCTAGTGCATCTAGGTTACTTTTATTCATTTTCCCTCCCTGAGATGGCTCGGTAAGTCGCAGTTGAACACCTAAGAGTACGCTGATGCCGACTAATAATTTCTCGCATGTTATTAATAAACCAGCCTTAACACCAGCGACTTTTGGCATATTTAGCATTCATTTCAAAGCCTCTGCCAGAGCGATTAAAAAGCACTTTATGACTCCAAAAGAAAGTTTTCCAAAACCACATGCAGCCTCTTTATTTTCGTTGCTTAAAGCAGCGAACAGAGTCCCTGAACGATACTTGTATTGTGCAGAAACTCTCCTTCTATAATCTTGGGGACGCTCCGTTTTTAACCGTTCAATATCCCTGCCCCTGTCAACTATTTTTTAACTCTGCTGCAGCTGGGGTAAAACTTAACTCTAGGCTCGAAGATCATTATTCAGCTACACTGAGCCCGAACATTCTTTGAGAGACTGACTGTGCGACTGAATATCTTTCCCAAGCTACTGCTAACCCTGATGGTGACTTTTAGTACATTATTGTTAGCACTATTGCTGGTTATCAATTGGTCTTTCCGCCAGGGCTTCACAGATTTTCTTTGGCAAAAAGATTTAAATAGCAGCGCAGCTGTGGTCACTAGTCTGGAGAATTTCTATCAGCGACAAGCTAGCTGGCAATCGATACGCAATAATCCAAGAAAGTGGGCTCAGGTGCTCAGAGACAGCTCCGAATCCCTGAGTTTTGGGCCTCCCGCTATCCGGCCTCCACCACCCAGGCCCCCTAGAGCCAATCTCCGACCGCCACCACCGAGACCACCACCTCCGGGAGCTGGACACAGCTCCGGTCAGCAATCTCTTGCCGAGCGCCTGATATTGACGGATCAAAACCGTGCCATGGTTTTTGGTCCGCACCAACAGCGAAAAGTCAGCCAGTGGCTGGAAATAAAGCTGGCAGATAACACTGTTGGCTGGCTCGGGGTCATCCCGCTGGAATTAGAGACCGACGATTTAGCCAGCAGTTTTGTCGAGCAACAATTTAATACCGTGGCGATATTTTCACTGTTGGCGCTATTACTGACAGCATCCGTTTCAGCGCTACTGGCGAGGTTTTTCACCCGGCGGATAAACCAGCTAGCCATTGCAGCGGCAAAGCTGGCAAGTGGTGAGTTGAATATTTCGGTGCCCGTCAGCGGTGAAGATGAGCTGGCGCAGCTATCTTCAAACTTCAATCAGATGGCCAGTAAACTGCAGCAGAACGATACTCTCAGAAAACAGTGGATTTCAGATATCTCTCACGAGTTACGTACCCCAATAGCCGTACTCAGTGCAGAGATCGAGGCGATCAGAGACGGTATTCGCCAGCCTAGCGCCCGGCGGATGGAATCACTGTATGTGGATGTGCAAAACCTCACTGCGCTGGTGGATGATCTGCATCAATTGTCAATGGCTGACCAGGGGGCGATGCAACTGGTTGGCAGTCACTTTGATATGCGACAGTTGTGTGCAGAACAGCAGGATTTGTTCAGCGCCAGGATGGCCAGAGCGGGGCTGAACTTAAAGTTACAAGTGACCGGGGGGCTGCAATTTGACATTTTTGCAGACAGGCACAAATTGGCCCAGCTATTAGCTAACCTGTTAGAAAACAGTTTGCGCTACACTGATGCGGGTGGCCAGAGCGTGATAGCGTTGAGCACAGAGCAAAATTGGCTAAAGTTAGTGGTGCGAGATAGCGCTCCTCAGGTCGCCGATGCCGATTTAAAACAGATATTCCAGCGACTCTACCGGGCCGACAAATCACGTGACAGCGCCAGCGGCGGTTCCGGGTTAGGTCTGGCTATCTGCCAGAGCATCGTCGAACTGCACCAGGGTGAAATCAGTGCAGCTCAGACTTCCCTGGGAGGGTTAGCGATAACCGTTCTTTTACCTCTGCCAGAGCATAATTCAACCCCAGTGCCACTGACAACAACGGAATAAATGCATGATTTCCACAGCAATAGCACATGTACTAATTGTTGAAGACGAGCGTAAATTGGCCAAGGTGCTGGAGGAATACTTAACGTCGGCCAACTATCAAACTCACTGCCTGTACAGTGGCGACCAGGTAATGCCCTGGCTGGAGGGCAACAATACCGACTTGATTATTTTAGACCTGATGTTACCTAAAGTAGACGGTATCAGCCTCTGCGCGCAAATACGCCAGCAGTCCAAAGTGCCTATTTTGCTGGCGACCGCCAGAGTGACCGAGGAAGATAGATTGCTCGGCTGGCAGCAGGGAGCCGATGATTATGTCTGCAAGCCCTACAGTATGCGCGAGATGGTGGCCAGGGTGACGGCGATGTTACGCCGGGTACAGCCTTTACCACAGGCCCAGCTTGCCCAACCTTTTCAGGTTGATATGCAAAAAATGCAGATTCACGCCAGGGGAACTTTGCTACAGTTGACCGCGGTTGAGTTCAGACTGCTGAACCATCTTATCAGTCACCCCCAAGTGATTTTTAGTCGCGATCAACTACTGGATGTTATCTACGACGATTATCGCTACGTCTCTAACCGCACCATCGACAGCCATATCAAAAATTTGCGTAAAAAGCTGACTTCATTGTTCCATGGTGATGAAATGATCCAATCGATCTACGGCGTTGGCTATAAATTTTCCCCACAATAAGCGCTTTCCTACAGCGGTAAACCCTAACATTCAGCTGTTAATCCTTGATATTACAACACTAGTTATAACTCCACATTATCCACACAATGTGCCCTCATCCCCCGACTAGACTAAGACTTCAATTGTGCAACGCGCGAATAGTTACCGCCCAATGTTTGGGTTGTGCGTTCTGCTCACAGGAGAACATGGATGGAAATCAATCAAATGAGTTTACGACCTTCTACGGCAGCTGAGGGATCGGCCCCGGCACTATCCAAGCAACAGCGACAATGGGTGCAGGAAACCCTGCAGCAATATGACCCCAGCAACTTGAGCGCACAGCATGCTAAAGAGATAGTGCAGTTGTTTCAACAACAGTCGATTCACTCCAGTCGGGAACTGGCACAATTAATATCCCTGTCAGGGTTCGACGCCGCCGAACTAGCGCAGCTGGCAGGCATTGGCCAAAGAACCCAATGCGCAAATGTGAACCCACAGGCGCAGACAAATTTTAACAAAGGTGGCAGCTTGATAAACCGACTGGAGCAGCTTATCAGCTATTTAGAGCAAGCCGATATATCCGAGCAACAGAGTGAACAAGCATTTAGCCAAGTCCGCGAGCTGTTTCATCACTCTAAAACCCATGGCCTGAGAGACACTCAGGCGTAAGCATTTAGAGGTATGAAAATGAAGAATAATCAACAGCTGCACCCTTCAGCTAGAAAATTTTCCACACTATTAGTGAGCACGCTATTTGTCTGCGCTTTCAGCACTTTCAGTAGTGCTGAGAAAGCCGAGCACATCAGCCAGGGCGAACTCAATAAACTGGCCCCTAAGGTAGCTTTCGAAACCGCTTTTGAGGTGGGTGATGAACTTTTTGAGCACTCTTTTACCGCCGCTGAGGGGGTGGGTGCCAACGTAGGTTTTGGTATTCGCTTCACTTTAGTTCCCAGGGCAGATCTGGACAATGAACAGCAGTGGGCGCAACACTTGCCCAAGCGGGTTACTGGCCCCAATGCCCAGAGCTGTGATGCCTGTCACAGCTTACCCTTTGGCGATGGCGCCGGCAAAGTGATGATGAATAACATCCGCGACCCGCTACACAGCGCCGACCCGAGTAAGTTTATCAGTCGCCAGCCACCACACATTTTTGGTCTGGGCGCACTGCAACTACTGGCAGAGGAGATGAGTGATGCCCTGCAACGGCAACTGCAACAAGCTAAAACACAGGCAGCGGCCAGCGGTAAAACAGTGCAGCTGGCTCTGCGCGCCAAACAGATTGAATTTGGCACTCTGAGTGTCGCCGCCGATGGCAGCATAGACACTCGTCAACTGCAGGGGATTGGTACAGATTTATTGATAAAACCCATCGAATGGAAAGGTATCACTTCCAATATCCGCGCTTTCGTCCGCGATGCCGGTCACAATGAACTGGGGATGCAGAGTACCGAAATAGTCGGCGATGATGTCGATGGCGACGGCGACGGTGTAGTCAATGAGCTCAGTGTTGGCGACATTACTGCGATAGTGATTTATCAGGCGGCGCAACCGCGGCCAACTACCGTACAGGAACTGGCCAGCTTAGGCCTGGCTGAACCTTTAAACGCCGAGCAGCAACAGCAAATAAACAGCGGAGAAACACTGTTCAGCAACAGCGGTTGCAGTAGTTGTCACACCCCACAACTGCTGATCGACAACCCGATATACAGTGAGCCCAGCCGCAGTCAAAGCTACCGCGACCAGCTGTTCCCGGCCGGCCAAGACCCTATTGAACAGGGACTTTCGCTACAGCAGGCGATCACCTTTGATCTGACCAAAGACCTGCCGGACAACATTATAGAACACGCCGATGGCAGCAAAACGCATTTAGGAAACTTCCAGACTAACCAGTCGGGTCAAGCTATTGTGCGCTTATTCGCCGATTTGAAGCGCCACGATATGGGCCAGGATCTGGCCGAGCCTATTGACGAAGCCGGCACGGGTGCCGCTAACTTCATCACTAAAGAATTGTGGGGCGTGGGTTCAACTGCCCCCTACTTACACGATGGTCGTGCCACTACTTTAGACGAAGCAATTCTCTGGCACGGCGGCGAGGCCCTGGCAGCCAAACAACAGTATCAGGGTTTACCGCAAGCCGATAAACAAGCGTTGCTGGCGTTTTTGAATAACTTAGTGCTATACAAGGCAGAGGAGCCAGAATAAACAGTCAAAAACTTCACTGCACCTCGACTGCAAACTTACAGCCCCACTCACCCAATCTAGTGGGGCTTATGCAAATGTCACCAGTGAAAAGGGTGGGCCTAAAAGATCGACGATTCAGTCTTAGTAGTCAGCAACTCCAGTACTTTCATGCCCTGATAGGAGTTGCCTTTTTTATTCAACTTAGGGCTCCACACTGCTATCGCATACTTGCCGGGGTGCACTGCGACTATACCGCCGCCTACGCCACTTTTTCCCGGTAACCCCACCCTAAAGGAGAACTCCCCCGCTTCATCGTAAAAACCACACAACTGCATTATGGTATTGATGCGCTTGGCCTTGCTGGGGCTAACAATCATCTCGCCACTGAGGTGGCTGATGCCATTGGCGGCCAGAAACATAAAAGCTTGTGCCAGTTCGCTGCAGCTCATCTCAATGGAGCAGAGGTAAAAGTACAAATCCAGTACATCTTCTACATCGTTGTGGATATTGCCAAAGTCGCGCATCAGATAAATCAGTGCATAGTTGCGATGACCGGAGAGAATTTCCGAAACCGCGACCCGTTCGTTGTAGTGAATATCATCACTGCCGGCCACTTTACGAATAAAAGCTAACAGTTCTTTTTTTGGCTCTTGCAGCAGGCTAATCAACAGATCGCAGACCACTATAGCCCCGGCATTGATGAAAGGATTACGGGGTATGCCGCGCTCGTGCTCCAGCTGCACCAGGGAGTTAAAAGCGGAGCCCGATGGCTCAACCCCGACTCTGCTCCATAATTTACTGCCCTGTAAACTAAATGCTAAGGTCAGTGACAGCACTTTAGAAATACTTTGGATGGAAAATTTTTCCTGGGAATCCCCCGCCGAAAAATGACTGTTATCTAAGGTGGTCAAGTGTATCCCTAACTTATTGGCATCTACATGTGCCAGCTCAGGGATATAAGAGGCAACCTCCCCTAAGTTATCGGCATGTTGCAGTTCGGCAATGATCTCACTGAACAGTGCCTGGTAGTTTACTTGGGTCATAATTGGGTATCTAAAGTTAGCCATTGATAAGCGCAGACTCTAACACAGAGTGGTTGCTGAATTCATAGGCAAAAATTGGTTTTTGACTGCATATGCACCCCAAGCCTGAGTTCAGGTCTGTCATAAACTGACTAAATAGGGAAAAAATAACTGATAAAACAAATGCTATAGTATAACATAACATTTAACATCACCTTAAGAGCCGCTAATGGTTAACCCTCTGCTGTCAATCAAGTACTTTCACTGCGCTTTGGCATTGCTATTACTGCTGCTAAATTTCAGTGTAATTGCCCACCAAACTGACAATGATGCAGCTCATCACGCCGAGCACCAATGCAGTCTGTTTAACGCTTGTGCCGATGCCATCAGCGGTGATGTTACCAGCACAGAACTTAGCAAAGCCAGGTTTGTCACCACCCCCGAGCGTTTGTTTCACTCACCCACAGTCACAATCTATCAATTACAAGCGCGCGGCCCACCGCTACTGTCCTAGAATTCCCGACAAAAACCTCCATTTAGTTCAGTGCTCTGTGCATTTTCTAGCGCATTCACTATGGCAATGGTTATTTGCCGGAATTTTTCTGTTAGCCCACAACGACTAATCAATTTTTTGAGAAAACTCTTCGCTAATGTCGAGTTCGATCAACTGTGCTCAAATTACCGCTATAGGCAATTTTTGCCGGATTAATAGCGAACTAGAATTTCAGGCTGCTTATAACACAGCTATTCGCCGCACAGTTCTCCAGTACAACTTTTAGGAGCCACTATGACTCTTCGCACTCAACCTACTGCAATATCCTATATCTCAGCTATTTTAGCTTTATTGGTCTCCAGCATAAGTCTGCTGGTCAGTGCAGCCGGGGAAGACCACTCGGAGCAAACATTTATTCAACATCAAAGCCACCAGCACGGGCTGGTGGAATTTAATATCGCCCAACAGGGAAAAAAATTACTGATCGAGATACATGCGCCGGGTTCTGATCTGCTGGGTTTCGAGCACGCAGCTGAAACTGATCAACAACAACAGCAATTGGCAACGGCACTGGCGCAGTTACAACAACCGCAGCAACTGTTTAGCCTGGCCGCTGGGGGACAATGCACACTGCAAAGTGTCGCAGTGCAACACAGTTTAGCCCCAGAGACTGAAAGCGACCAACAAGCAGGTAGCACTCAAGCTAAAGAAAATGAAGAACATGAAGAACATGAAGAACATGAAGAACATGAAGAACATGAAGAACATGAAGAACATGAAGAACATGAAGAACATGAAGAACAGGGTGAGCATGGCGGTTTTAGCGCCCAATACCAGTTCAGCTGCAACAATATTTTTCGATTGACACAAATCACCAGTCACTGGTTTGAGTACTTTCCCGCCAGTGAAAAAATAACAGTGCAGATGATCACTGATCGCACTGAAAAATCACTGTCTCTGACTGCCAGCCAGGCTGTTATTCATTTTTAACTGTTACAGGTTAGCAAGTGGCAACACTTGCTAATATTCCTATGAATATTATAGAACTGCATAATTTGACTTACAGTTGGCCAAAACAGCGACAACTGAGCATTAATATCAAACATTTTAGTTTACAACAAGGGCAGAAACTCTTTATAAAAGGCCGCAGTGGCAGCGGCAAATCAACGCTGCTGAATTTACTGACCGGCATCATCCCGGCCAATCCGGGAAGCTCAATCAAAGTATTAGGTCAGCAGCTATCTGAGCTGAGCAGCGCCAGTCGGGATAAGTTCAGGGCCGATCATATAGGCTATATTTTTCAACAATTCAACTTGATTCCCTACTTGTCGGTTATCGAAAATGTACTCTTGCCCTGCCGATTTTCCAGTAGACGCGCTGACAGCATAAAAACTGACTCTAGACTGCAGGCACGCAAGTTACTGACCAATTTAAAACTTAGCGAAAAAGATATTTACACCCCTGTTACCTCGTTGAGCATTGGTCAGCAACAGCGGGTGGCAGCTGCCAGAGCCCTGATCGGCAGCCCAGAATTGATTATTGCCGACGAGTCCAGTTCGGCACTGGATCACGACAATCGCAACGCCTTTATCGAGCTGCTGATGCAAGAGTGTCACAACAGTGGTGCGACGCTGATTTTTGTTAGCCATGATCCCAGTCTGGAATCGCTGTTTGATCGCAGTGTGCAATTGCAGGAGATAAATTTACAGGGGATTATACGATGAAAACTATTGCACTGCTGACTTGGAAAAGTATTAATAACCGTCGCTCCAGTGCCCTGTTAACGGTATTAACTGTGGCCATTTCAATGATCTTGTTGCTGGGGGTGGAACGCATCAGAACCCAGGCTAAAGACAGCTTCGCCAATACCATTTCCAATACCGATTTGATCGTCGGAGCCCGCTCAGGAGAAGTCAATTTACTGTTGTACTCAGTGTTTAGAATTGGCAATGCCACTAATAACATCGATTGGCAGAGCTACCAGCAGATCGCCAATCAAGCGGAGGTGAAATGGTCTATCCCTATTTCTCTGGGTGATTCGCACCGCGGATTCAGGGTCATGGGTACTAACACTGACTACTTTAAATTCTATCAATATGGCAACAGGCAAGCACTGCAATTCGCTAGCGGCCAGCCCTTTGCGCAGTTGTTCGATACGGTCATAGGAGCGGATGTCGCCAGGCAACTGGGCTATAGTGTCGGCTCGAAAATCATTATCGCCCACGGTATCAGCGATAAATCCTTCACCCGCCACGATAACTTACCCTTTCAAGTAATAGGTATATTGGCGCCCACTGGTACCCCTGTCGATAAAACCGTGCACTTAAGCTTAGCTGCCATTGAGGCACTGCACAGCGGCTTCAAGCCCGCTGGCTACGCCGCTAATAATCAGCAACAACTGCAGCAACTGAATTTTCATCCCGGGCAAATTACGGCATTTATGTTGGGTCTGAAATCGAAAATTAAAACGTTTTCAGTGCAGCGAAGAATCAACAACTACCCGAGAGAACCGCTAACGGCCATCATGCCGGGAATAGCACTGCATCAATTGTGGTCGATGATGTCGATTGCCGAGCAGGCGCTGTTGGCGGTATCAGGATTTGTCGTCGTTGCCGGGTTACTGGGAATGCTCAGTTGTCTGTTGACCAGTCTGCAGGAGCGACGCCGGGAGATGGCAATCCTGCGAGCGATGGGCGCCAGACCTAAACACATCTTTGCGCTGTTAGTCGCTGAGGCGACCTTAATAACAGCCGCTGGGATTATCATGGGGGTCAGTTTTCTGTACTTGCTGCTGGCGGCTCTGGGGCCTTTTATCAGCAGCCGTTTTGGTATCAATATTGAGCTAGCCGCCATCAGCACACACGAGCTGAAATTAATAGCCACGGTGCTGCTTGCAGGGATGACCATCGGCCTGATTCCGGCTTTTCGCGCCTACCGACAATCACTCGCAGATGGCATGACCATTCGAATTTAACCCAACAACTATGCCCGGAGTCACTATGCAACGCTTAATTTTTATGCTCTTTTGCTGTCTATCTATTACTGTTCACGCCAGTGAGCCACTGAACTTACAGTGGCAGGACCTGGTTCCCCAGATTGAAAAAGATCTATACCAGAAAATCGGCCTGGCGCAACTCAATGGCGAGGAGATAGACTTTGACGAGAGCCAGTTTGGCCAGACCCGCGCTGAATTAAACGACACTCTGATCCGCATTCCCGGATTTGTTATCCCACTGCAAAGCGATGCAGAAACAGTCACTGAGCTATTATTAGTCCCTTTCTACGGCGCCTGCCTGCATGTACCGGCCCCGGAACCGAACCAGATAATCTATGTAAAATTTGCCGAGGGTGCGCCACTTCCCGAGATATGGGAAGTCGTCTATGTGCAGGGACTGCTTAAAACCCAGAGCAACTCCCATGAACTGGCGCAAACCGGTTATTTGATGCAAGCGACAAAAATTGAAAAATATCTTCAGGAGTGACACTGGTTCCCTGCGGTATCCTCGTTAAGCTATCCCCAATTGTCGCACTAAGGCAGTACTGAGCGCGGCACTCAGTACTGTGACTACAAAAGGTAACTTCTTGTAAGCGCAATAGGCGGCCACACAAACACCCAACACCCGGGCGTGACCGGCGTAGTGGTCGGCTTCGAAAAAGGTCGCTGAAACAGCCACTGCAAACAGCAGTACTGCCACCATTTCAGCCAGTAACTGCTTAAATTCGCCACTGAATCGGTAGTGCCGACTTAGCAATGGTCCCGCTATACGCAGCAGATAAGTACCGACGACCAGCAACAGAACCCCCACAAGTAGTAGGCTTGTATCATTTTGCATATAATTTTCTTCCCAGGTAAACACCGGCTATTGATAACACTGCGGGCAGACCCGCCGCTAAAAAAGGCGTCGCCAGCAATGTTAATGCCGCCCCGCTAAAAGTCGCAGTCAATTGCCGTAGCGAGTTTAATCCCGGCACCACCAGCCCTAAGAGGATGGCCGGGAACAGCGCATCTAAGCCAAATACTGCGGTATCTTCGACCAGAGCACCCAAAATGGTCCCCAGATAAACCCCCAGTGGCCACATCAGCAAGATACCCAGACCACAGAGCCAAAAAGCACTTTTGCGCTGCGCAGGACAGGACAGGACTGACTAACCGCAAAGACCACCGATTCATCATTGAGCAGATGGCAGCCAAAATAACTTAATGGCCCCGACCCCAGCTGTTGTTGTACTGACAGACCAAATGGCAGTAGCCGGATGTTGACCAGTAAGCCAGCCAACGCCGCCATCAGAGGGCTGCCACCAGCGGCGAGAATACCGACAAACAGAAACTCTGAAGCCCCGGCGAGTACCAGTATAGCCAGTGTCAGTGGCAGCCACAGCTCCAGGCCGGCGGCTACTGATACTGCGCCGTAAGAGACACCGACTACGCCATCCGCCAGGCAGACCAAGGCGATGCTTGACAGCACTTTATTTTTCTTTAAGGCGGATATTCCACTGCGCATTGTTGCACCTAATTCCATTTCGAACGATTGATCGATATAATGAACCAGATAATATATTATGTCAAATCGAACAAACGTTTTATATAACGGAATAGCCATGAAAAACTCTGACTCTGCGCCTATCGCCTTAATTTCTGCAGCACTGCTGCGCGAACGTAAAAGATCCGGCTGCTCGCTCAGCGAAATAGCCAAGCGCGCCAGCATCGCTAAATCCACTCTGTCGCAGTTGGAGTCAGGGGTGGGAAACCCCAGCTTAGAGACACTCTGGGCGCTGTGTGGCGCACTGAACATCCCCTTTGCCCGCTTAATAGAGCCCTCTAAAGCGCAAGTGCAGATAATTCGCCGGGGAGAAGGTGTCAGTGTTACATCGGAGCAATCAAACTACAGCGCCATACTGCTAGCCACTTGCCCACCTGCCGCGCGCCGCGATATCTATTCGCTGAGCGCTCAACCTGGCACTGACAAGCTCTCTGCAGCTCATGGCGCAGGGGTTATTGAGCATTTGATAATCACCAGTGGCAAGGCGTTGGTGGGATTAGTTGACCAGCCGGTTGAACTCAGTGAGGGGGACTACATCAGCTATCCCGGAGACCAGCCACATATCTTTCGGGCACTGGCAGCAGATACCACTGCAGTCTTAGTGCTGGAGCAGAACTAACGGAAACGGGTATTACTGGAGTGACTTTTAAAAACAGAAAGTTTAGAGGAACAAAAGATTCGGGCCACTTGAGCTTAGCAAGTAGCCCGGACCATTATTTTGTCAATATCTGCTCACAGAATTCTGCGCTGTTGAGCAGGGCCTGATCCCGGCCATTGACTGCGCTGAGCATAACCCCTATGTGGTGACCTTCGCCGCAAAAAGGTAGCGAAATACTGCAACCATCCATTACATTGCTCAATGTCGGGTTTCTTAAGATCAATAAATTGAGCCGGTCGTATTCAGACTCTTGCTCAAACTCATTAAACTTAGGCGGCAACACGGGTACTGTCGGCAGCAGCAAAATGCTATCGGCCAACTGCAACTGATATTGCTCAATCAGTGCCTGGCGTTGGTTTAAGGTCTGACGATAGCTGATGGCATCCACTTCCAGAGCCCGATGCAGGCGTTTCAACACCCGCGGATCAAATTGCTCCGGCACCGTCTGATAATACTGCTGATACTCGACATAACACTCAACTGAGGAAAAGTGCCAGACTGGCAGCTGCTGGTAATCATCTAAAACAGCGAGCGGTCGCTCTACTATATGACAGCCCGCATCCGCCAATTTGCCAACCGCAGTTGCAAAAGCACTGGCTACTGCCCCAGACAAATCGTCCATACCAAAATTTGTGGGGATGACAAATTCTCTGGGCTGCTGATTAGTCATCCCTCCATGACTATGGGAAATCACTTGATAACTGGCCCTACAGGCCGCCACCGTTTTAGCCATAGGACCGACGCTGTCCAGACTTCTGGACAACGCCTTGCAGCCCCGACGGGAAACACTGTACTGACTCGGCTTAAAACCTACTATGCCATTGAAGGCCGCCGGAATGCGCACTGAGCCTCCAGTGTCTGTGCCAATGGCAATATCCACTAGGCCTCTGGCGACCGATACTGCCCCACCAGAGCTGGAACCACCGGGAATACAATCGGCATAGAGTACATTTTCCGGAGTGCCGAAATGCGGGTTTAAGCCCAGCCCGGAATAGGCCAACTCAGTCATATTTGTATGTCCAACCAGGATTGCCCCCGCCTCGCGCAACAGCCCGATAGGCTCGGCGTCTGCTGTGGCCGCTGGATTGTCCTCTAAGATGTGGCTACCCGCTCTAGTGACAAAACCTTTAACATCAAACAGGTCTTTCACAGAGATCAGTGCACCGCTGAGTTCAGTCTCGGGCACAGTGGCTAGATTGGCCAGATCCTGCCTGGCAGCGCTAATAAATGTTTCAGTAAAGACACTTTGTACTTGCGGGTCATGCGCAGCAATGCGCGCAAAAGTCTCTGTTATTCGTGCAGCAGCCGTCGCCGTTGACCAAGTTTTTGTTGTCATGGTAATGTATCTTTTAGCTCGTTAAGTAAGGTACGCATATTTGCTTTAGAAGTTGCTCATCAATGCTCAACACAATAGCGGTTTTTTCTGTCAGAAATCTAGCTAAACTCTTTTCTGAATTAAATTTAAAGTGCACGTATGAATTCTTTAAGCGAAGTAATTGCTTAGTGGGTAGAAATTATTTTTAATTGAACCTTAATATTTAAGAAAAATAACATTGATATCTTAAATATGTAAGTAGTGTAACTACTGAGAATGAAATTTCCTTTAAATGTGGAAGCAAAAGTGAATAGCTAACTAAGGAACATATGTATAAATCTCACGGAGAGAGCAAAGTAGAGCGAAAAGGGAATTTACTGATCATCAATTCCAAAGGCCCGTTCAACTTACAGTTTGTGCAAAACTATAACCGTGACATTGAGAGTGTCATTGCCCAGATGCCCGAGGTATGGGGACAAGTGGTCACAGTCTATCAAGATTCTTTGCTTACTCCGGAGGCGGAAAAAGAATTAAAACTCGCCTGCAAATACAGAAAGAACAGAGGTTGTTGTATATCCGGGGTAGTATTTTCTGAAAACGGCTCTAGTTTTGTCACCCGAGGGCAGCTGACCAGGGTGTATGACTATGCTGGGATTAAATTTAAATTTTTTAATGATCTGCTCCTCGCAGAGCAGTGGGTAGTTGCCAACTTAGCCACTGTATAGTGGCTGTAACAGCACTTATCCTATATCGGCTCGCCCCTATCTATCCTTAAGATCACAGCATATAAATAATGTGCACACTGCGAGTTACTATTAACAATGTTGCTAGGCGGATAACTTAAACAACTGCACATTTTCAGAAAGCTGTTCAGACAGCGATTGTAACGCCAACCCTGAATCTGCGACTTGCTCAGACAGACTTGCTGTTTCACGGGCGATTGCAGCGATAGATTCAATATTGTGACTAACCTCGGTACAGACTAATAACTGCTCATCAGCCGCTGCAGCTATTTGCACATTGATAATATTGACCGCCTCACTGGAACCATTAATATGTTCAAGAGCTACACTGACATTATCGGTGTTTTGCATGCTGTCTTCGGCTTGCAGCCCTCCTCTGGTCATTGCCGCCACCGCGTTGCCAGCCAACCGCTGCAGCTTGCCAATGACTTCTTCTATATCTTGGGTAGAGCGCGACGAGCGCATAGCCAGGTTTCTCACTTCATCGGCAACCACTGCAAAACCGCGGCCCTGCTCTCCGGCACGGGCGGCTTCTATGGCAGCATTGAGCGCCAGTAAATTAGTTTGATCTGCAATGCTGCCAATATTTTCCAACATAGCGCCAATATTGCTGCTCTGTTGATTTAGCTCTTCGATGATCAGGCTGGAGCTTTGTATTTCGTCAATTAATTTTGTATAGCTGAGTACATTTTCCTGCACCCGTAGCTGACCTTTGGCAGACGCTTGCTGAGCCTGCTCTGACGCCGCCACAGCTTCTGCGCAATGCCCAGCCACTTCAGTAGCGGATACATTCACTTGGTCCATTGCCGCCGCCAGTTGTTCACTGTTGAGCAACTGCAAATTAACCCCACGATGGGATTGCTCGCTCGATTCTTGTAACTCAGTAGCAGCTTGAGATAATTGTCTGGAAGATTGTCGAACTTGCTGCATCAAATTATCAAACTCTTGCATCATCTGATCAAAAACATTGGCCATGGCGGCAATTTCGTCGGCCCCTGATAAATTAATCCGACTGCTCAAGTCTCTCTCTCTGGACGCCTTAGACATTAAACGTGCCAGTAGTGAAATGCGTCCAGTTATATTCTTCGACAGCGCAAAAATAGCTGCCATGGTTACAACCAGCAACAGCCCAGCAGCGGATAAATTCAGCAGTTTTTCCCGGCTAATAAGATTGACGGTTGCTGTCGTTATTTGCTGCCCCAGTGCATTTAACAGAGTCTCGCTCTGATGAATAACTGCACGCATCTGTGCCAAAATCCCCTGCTGGCTATTTAAGCCAAGCTTTTGTTCGGCACTTACCAGCTGCAAAAATTGTTGATCATAGTGATTTAGAGCAGTGACGGCACTGTTTTTGAAACTATTTTCGAGAGACGCTGCCCGAACTTTTTGTTGCATCAAAGCCATACGCGCAGTGAACTGGGCAACGTATTTAAGCTGTTTCCTGAGCATAAAATCTTTCTCGTGACGCCTCAGCATCAGCATAGTGCGCATTAAACTGTGTAGCTCGGCACTCTCGCCATGCTGCTGTTCGTACTCTTTGATCAGAGACTCCACTTTATGTACTTGTGCACGCAGTGATCCGTACAAGCCATCGGTGGCGTCTAAACCTATTATCTGCTGCTGTTCAGCTAACAGTAAAAAGTGCTGCCTATAGTCACTAATGACATTGGCCAAGTTGTTGACCTGCTGCTTTTCTATATCCGCGCTATGCACTTGTGCTTGCAATTGTTCGACACGCTGCATCATCTGCTGATAAGTCTGTTGAAATTTTTGCAGGTACTTCAGCTCTTTTCTGGCCAGGAAGTCTTTTTCGTGACGACGTAACATCAACATATCAGAGCGTAATTCAGCAGATAGCGAGGAGACGTTGTTCAGCCGCCCTAAAGCCTCCATCGCCAGGCTGTTTAAGCTGACCAGTGCGACCAATCCCATACCGGCTATCGCAGCCATCAGTAACATTTTTTGCTTAATTGTTAATTTGTTCACTTTTTATCCCCACGGCCACGCACAGCTTAAATGTGTTTATTGGCATGCAACGTATTTTTATTAAACGACTTTGTGACAATTAAATGACAAGCATATTTAACTTATATGACAAATTTGTTACAAGGCGGCAAAAAGGTCACTAGCAAGGTAGATGAGGCAAGGGGAGACAGCTTCAACCACAAGAACATTGGTTAGCGGTTTGATAACTACTATTTAATAGCTTTATCTATGAACGGTGATACATTTTTCAGAGAGGGAATAAACATCTAAAGAGATCTAAAATAGCCTCTGCGGTAGACAGAGCAGATCAAATAATGGATTTCCAGAGGTAGCAGCCCTTTGCAGTAAGCCTGAAAGAGCTATTCTGTTGACCCGGAAAACAAAGCAGATGACTGTAATGCATCCACTGCTAGAGGCATAAAGTGGCATCTGAGTATTTTCTTTTGTTAACAGTAAAATAGCTGTGAATACAACAGTTTCACAGACAGTAACCCCAGCTTTGCTAGAGCAACTTATTCACCCTGTCGCTAATTTTTATAACTCTTTACTGACCAGTGACCCTGCCGCTAAAAACATAGCGGTTGCAGCGCTGCGGTGAATCACTTTCTGCGCATGCGCTCCGGATAAACTTCGCCTGACCGCGACTGCCCCGAGAATAAACACTGTCCCCACGACAAATAAAATGGCGATAGTCAGAGGTATCAACGCGCTGGCCCAGGTCTGTAAAGTGATTGTTTCTAAATTGATAACGACGGGTAACAACGCCAGATAAAAGGCAATAGTTTTAGGGTTACCTAAAGTGATAGTCAGACCAGATAATCCGGCGGCAAACATATCTTTGTGGTCTAGCTTTTCGGAACTGTGAATTGACTGAGCTTTGGCGTGCCAAAACTGCCAGGCTAAATAGCACAAGTACAAAATTGAGCCCCATTTGATCAGTACAAAGAGTACATTGAAACTTTGCGCGAGAAGCGCCAGACCAAATACCGCGAATGACAGATACAACAAATCCCCTAAAATAATCCCGAATAACAATGCGAAGCCAGTCACTGCCCCAGTACTTAAACTGCGCGCCACTAAAGCAATCATACCGGGCCCGGGTATGGCGGCGGCTATTCCCAGCGCTATGGTATAAGCAATAACTTGTGTGTAATCGAGCATCGTAATCCCTCTGCTGTAAGCATTCTTAAGCGGCAATACTAACAGCTAATTTGGGCGCATTATTGAACAAAATTGCTAATACTGTAAATCGATAGTTATGCTGCCAGTCTGTGGGTATAGATAGCATATTTAACTCGGTGTATATCGGGCGCTTGTGCATAGTACGCAAAACCCATTGCCTGATACATAGCTAGCGCAACTTCCATCATCGTCGATGTGTGCAGGGCAATTACCTGCACATCGTCTCGTCTTGCATGTGCCAGGCATTCTTCAGTTAACCGGCGACCAATACCCGAACCGCGATGTTCGGGGTTAACCACCAGCATTCGTATAACCGCCCACTCAGGTTTGAAAAACTCCGCTTTAGCTTTATAGGGTCCATTGTAAGCAACGGCGCCAAGGATCGTTGAGCCTTGAGACGCAATCAATATTTCAGAGTTTTCCGCAAGAGCAGACATTCGTGCCACTTTTCTACTAAATTCAGGCCAATCGGAATAGAGATGGGAATACTGCTCGAAAGCTAACACCGCTATCTGGTTGAGTGAATTTTTATCAGTCTCGCGGTATGTTCGAATATGATATTCCATAGGTTGGTACCCCTGGGGTTGGTATTCATTAGCTGCTGATTTTTATAGTCGAAATACGGCTACTTCGCTATTATGGGGAAGCTATCCCGATTATATGTTTTAACTTTGAACAATTGTTATTTTGTCAAAAAACTTTAACTGATTTCTCTTTTGAGGTTTTAAAATTCAAAATAATTTCGCCGTTGGCGAGTTACTTTCTCTTTAGGTGCATAAAGAGAAAGATAACCAAAGAGAAAGTGCACCCACTATTGCCGAAAGCTACCTACGCTATTGATTAAATTGCCGACCGCTCATCAGGGGCATCCATGCCCCATTCGCTCTTCGCGACGTCCTGTCGCTCCGCTTCGTCAATTCAATCAATAGCTCCGGCGGCACTAGATGGTGAGGCGGTAGCTCCGTTTTAAAAGCGCAGCTTTTGGAGCTACCGCTAAGTGTGCTGCTCTTTCTTATATTTCCCTGCATTAAATAACTAACTTATAGCGTTAGATCCTTGAATATTACTTTTCTGTAAGTGTTGATAAGTCTATTGTAATTTTTTTTAATTGATTTATGCTTGACTACTCAAGCATATAACAAGGATAAATCATGCCAAAAAAATCATTAAGTGCTGAATTCATTATTCATAATATGTTGTTGGCATCAAAAATATCTAAGCGTATTGACGGGCAATTAAGTTATCACGGGATCAGCTTTACCGAATATATGATAATGCATCACCTCAATGGCAGTGTCCTGAAAACTATGCGCAGGATTGAACTGGCGGAGCGAGTAGGTATAAGTGCCTCAGGGGTGACACGTTTAATAGCGCCAATGGAGAAAATAAAAATAGTTGAGAAGGAAGCCAATCCGCGCGATGCAAGGCAGAGTTTGGTGAAGCTTTCAGAGGCCGGGCAACAGCTATATAAAGATGCCAGTGTCAGCTTTGAGCACTGTACCCAGGAGGTGATGGGGAATCTAACGCCAAATCAGATTGAAAAATTACTGAGTTTAACGGCAAGGATTTTATAGTTAACGCAAACAAGCTCCAGCAGACAGTCGCATTGTCTGGCTTTGGAGGGCAACTGTTTTACCATTCGCAAGTTTCGGATATTAACAGCGCGGACATTCTCTATAATCTGGGCTATCAACTTGTAAGGTTTGCGTAATGCTCGAACTAACTATTGCACTACTAATATTTCTTTTCCCACTAGCTTACAGCCCGGGCCCGGGTAATTTATTTTTTGCCGCTAATGGCGCACGTTTTGGTTTTGTCAGTACTTTAAATGCAAATTTTGGCTACCACCTGGCAACTTGGCTGGTGACTTTGGCTATTGGTTTAGGTTTTGCAACATTTACCCGTTCATCAGAACTGTTACTGACTGTACTGCGCTTCGCTGGAAGCGCTTATGTCCTGTATTTAGCCTGGTGCCTGGCAACAGCGGGGACTAGCAAAAACGAGATTCGGGCATCGCGGGCAGGTTTTGTAGATGGCGGTATTTTATTACTGTTAAACCCGAAAGCCTATGTGATCATAGTATTGATGTTTAGCCAGTTCAGCTTGCTAGAGGGGCAAAGCATTTGGCTACATGCGCTGTGGATTACCAGTATTTTTACCTTGAATAATTTTATCGCCTTTAGTATTTGGACTATCGCAGGAGAGCGCCTAGCCAAACTATTTGCCAAAGATGTACAGGCCAGACGACAAAACCGATTTTTTGCATTGCTGTTGGCATCAGTCGCCATCTGGATGTTGCTGAAAACATAATTGAACACACTTTGAACTTACGACTTACGACTTACTACTTACTACTTACTACTCGCTACTCACGACTTATTACTTATTACTTTTTACTTATCCATTGGAAAAATTTCCAATATAGGAAACGGCCCCACCGCGAATACCATCTTAGTTAACAGCAAATCCTTAGACGGATAAAACATCTGATCTTGAGTCGCCAGATAATCAAAATCCCGCATTAGCTGCCGCATCGACTCTTGTATCTGTGCCACGCTGGTCTCGCTCATCAATCTGCTGGCCGCCGAAAACTCATATTCAGGATCGCTGTTATGATCAATACAATGACTGATGTACTTCATATTGGCGCTTTTGATCTGATCGCCGAGCGGGCCATTTAAGCGCCAGCGAATAGGTAAACTGACCAGGTATTTGATCTTATTGTCGGCCTGCAATTCGATGATGCCAATCTTCTCCAGCTCACGCAGTAACAGATAAATCTGCTGTTCACTCAGTTGGCACTCTGCCCCGATGCGCTTTAAATCGACCCAGGAAACTAACAATAACAAAAACACAAAAGTCCTGGGACTCGTCGCCAGGGCCTTTTCTGCCGCCGCCGGCAAGTACTGCGCACTGCTGCTGATACGCTCTTGCATCGTCACTAAATCACTCAAGCTGAGTCCGGCTATTTCACAGATTTCCAACAGCCGACTCATCTTGCAGTCACGATCTTTAAACAATCTTTTTACCGTTAACTCAGTGACTCCCAGTGCCTGTGCTATTGAGGCATAAGTGAAGCCCCGCGTTTTTAATACTTGCTTCAAAACCGAAAATAAACTTTCTCGTTGCTGGCCATCATTCATCAGTTGTTACTCTACAAGCAAAAAAGTATCACCATAAGATACCTTTTATATTTTAAATTTCAAAATAGTATCTTATATGTCAATCTAAGTCACCTGCAAAATACATCCAAAACTTGAGAGAACAACAGCATGTACAAAAAATCATTATTCGTCGCACTCCTTGTCGCCAGCGTTAGCTGGAATAGTACTGCCATTGCAGATCCCGCCATTGCCTGGTCGCTGGAGGGATTTGATCAGCCAGAATCGGTACTGCTAGACCCGACCAGCCAGCAATTATTGGTCAGTAATATTAATGGCGCCCCACTAGAGTTAAATGGCAAAGGTTACATCAGTAAAATATCAATGGATGGCCAGTTATTGGAAAAGTACTGGGCACAGGGCTTTGACGCACCCAAGGGCATGGCAATCGTTGGAGATAAACTGTATGTCGCTGATCTGCAGAACTTACATCTGGTAGAGCGCAACAGTGGCAAAATTTTGACCAGCTATTTTGCCGCTGAAAGTAAAATGCTCAACGACGTCAGCATAGATAGCCAGGGCAATGTCTATGTATCAGACTTAATAGCTGGCGGTGTCTATCGCTTGCAACAGGGAAAATTTCAAAAATGGTTGAGCTCTGACTTGCTCCCGCATCCCAATGGCCTGTTTATTCAGCAAGATCAGCTATACATCGCCACTTGGGGTCGGAAAATGCAGGCAGATTTCAGCACTAAAACACCCGGCAAGGTTTATCAACTTGCGCTGGCAGATTCCACAAAGAAGCTACGGAGCATCAGTGGCCCAATGGGTAACTTAGATGGCATCGCCACTCACCGAGGTCGCTTATTCATCAATGACTGGATCAATGGCAACGTCTTTAGCTTAAAAGATGGCCAGTCTGAGCTGCTGTTCAACGCAGGCCCTGGCGCCGCCGATATCAGCTTGTACGACGGTAAGCTGATTGTGCCTATGATGTTAGACAATAAACTCGACGTATACCAAATCGATGATATTGATTTAATTAACTAGTCGAGCCATTTTAAAGCGCTATCAGGGGTATCTGGCTTCTGCATTAATTCTGCAGCATACACCGATCAGCGGACATCCATTCTAGGATCGAATCAGCATTCAAGAGACCAATGTTTATGCCAAGCGAGTGAGGCAAGCTTGCAAATCCACTGCAAAACGCTGCGTCTGCTCAGCCTCTAACTTGGATATTGTCACTCGAATTGCCTGAGCTTGCCCCTGCACCGCAAAAACAGTACCCAGGCGCACCAGCCAGCCTTTTTGCGCCATTGCGTAAACGAGCTCTTTTGCGTCCACAGCTACTGCTATCCAGAGATTTAGCCCCGCCGAATAAGTTGCTACTGCAATGCCCTGATCTTGCAGCGCCCTGCATAACCGGTCACTGCGAAGACTATATTGGAAACGTGCATCTGCAACCTGCCGGCATATACCTGCTGAGTTCAAGCAAGTGCTGACCAGCGCCTGAAGAATATGGCTAACCCAAGTCATACCCGGTGCCAGGCGAGCACTCAGCCTAGCCCCTGTCGTCGGGTCGCTGAGCACAAAAGCCAAACGTAAATCCGGTCCCAGAGCTTTTGATACTGAGCGCACTAAGGCCCAATGCATAGTGTTATCCGGGATAACAGAGTAATAGGGGGTATCGGCCAGCAGGGCGAAGTGATCATCGATAATTACCAGCACATTCGGATAGGCCGCCAACACTTGCTGCAGTTCCCAGGCGCGATCCTTAGATAAACTACAGCCGGTAGGATTGTGCGCACGGGGGGTGATCACAATCGCCCGGACTCCTGCATCCAGGGCCAGTGCCAGTTTCTCCGGTCGCATACCCTGAGCATCGACTGCTATGCCGATACTGTGCATACCCGCCAGGCGCAACGCGTTGATAGTGCCTAGGAAACAGGGATCTTCAACCGCCACTTTATCACCGGGGGCCAGATGCGCAAACACCAACCGCTCCACGGCATCAACAGCACCATGAGTCAATTGCAATTGGTTATCAACCGGGCAATCAGCCTGGAAGTTATCTGCTGCCCAGTGGCGAAGCTCGGGCAGGATAGTGTCATCACCATAGAGAAATGTCTCAGGCCGGCACAAGCTCAGTAGCTTCTGTAGCTCTGGCAGCCACTGTGGGTTGGGGTTGCCATCAGCCAGGTCAATCAGTGCTGTTGAGCTACTTAATCCCTCTTGCTCGCCAGCTTGTTGTGGTGCACAAATACTGGTGCCTAAGCGTCCCTTAGTGATGGCAATCCCCGCTTTCGCCAACCGCTGATAAGCTGCCGCGACGGTATTGCGATTCACCCCCAGATACTCTGCCAGCTCGCGAACCGGCGGTAGTGAATCACCGGCCAATAACTGACCACTTTGCACCCCTTCGCGGATGCAATCTGAAATTTCAACTGAGGTCTTTCCAATGATTTTCATTTTTGTCCTATGACAATGTTTGTTTTTGTCTGTGACAATGTTAACATCATTGCAGTTACAGCAAAATAGCTGTTTTCTAAGCTCAACTGACATAAGGAGTATCAAGATGTTTTCAGGACTCAGCGCATTTCCCCTAACCCCCATGAACGAGAACGGCGTAGACGAATCGGCGTTTATAAAACTGTTAGAACGTCTTGTCGCTTCCGCTGTCGACTCGATCGGCGCCTTAGGTTCCACCGGCAACTATGCCTACCTGACACTGGCCGAGCGGATACGCATCAGCCAACTGGCAGTACAACACGCCCAGGACATTCCGGTGATTATCGGCATCAGCGCACTGCGTAGCCGCGACGTACTGACTCTGGCCGAAGCTGCACAAAATGCCGGCGCCAGTGCCGTATTATTGGCCCCCATGTCCTACCAAAAGCTATCTGCCGATGAGGTGTTTGGCCTCTATGAAGCGGTGAACAGCTCTCTGTCGGTGCCGCTGTGTGTCTACGATAACCCCGGCACCACACATTTTGCGTTCACTGATGAGCTACATGCCCGTATCGCCGCACTCGATAAAGTGCAGTCAATCAAGATTCCAGGAGTGCCGACCGACCCGGATGCCGCCAAGGCTCGCGTTCAGCGCCTGCGCGCCATGATCCCGGCAAAAGTCAGCATAGGTGTCAGCGGCGATGCCTTCGGGGCCACCGGACTAAATGCCGGATGCGATTTATGGTACTCAGTAATCGGCGGCCTGTTCCCCAACACCATTCTGGCCATCACCCGCGCCGCACAAGCGGGCAATGCCCAAGAGGCAACCCGCCTGTCCAACCGCCTGCAGCCGATCTGGGACCAGTTCAGCCAACACAACGGCAGCATCCGCGTAATAGCAACTGCCGCAGAATTACTGGGCTTAACAGAACACACTAGCCTGCCACTGCCGCTCAAATCATTAGCAGGAGAAGACCGCCAGCAACTTGCGAACTTGCTCGATGAGTTAGTTCTGGCCTGATAGTTCGGTTGCACTAGTCACCCAACATTTAAGCCTTTAAGCAATCAAGAAACACTAAATGCTCCGCTTCAAAAACGGAGAAAAGAATGGAGAAGGCGCAAGCGCATTTAGCGGTAGCTCCAAAAGCTGCGCTTTAACAACGGAGCTACCGCCCCATCTATTCCCGCCGGAGCTATTGGTTAAATTGACGAAGCGGAGCGACAGGATGTCGCGCAGAGCGTGCGAGACATGGATGTCTCTGTGAGCGGCCGGCAATTTAATCAATAGCGGAGGGAGCTTTCGGTAATATTGGGTGCACTTTCTCTTTGGTTATCTTTCTCTTTATGCACGTAAAGAGAAAGTAACTCGCCAACGGCGAAATTATTTTGATTTTCAACCTTAAAAAAGAAATCAGTAAAAGTCTTTTGAATTTAAATAAACAACCCCCACTAACCAGCCACAAAAAAGGGATGCCAAATGCATCCCCTTCCATTAAAAAAAACCGCTACTCAACAGTCACTGATTTCGCCAAATTCCTCGGTTGATCCACATCAGTGCCCTTTAATACCGCCACATGATAAGAAAACAACTGCATCGGAATGGTATACACAATAGGCTCCAGAATCTCCGGCATCGACGGCATCCGCAACACATGGTAACCATTGTCAGTGGCAATCGTATCGCTGCCGCAGAAGATAAACAACTCCCCACCGCGCGCCCGCACTTCCTGTAAATTAGCTTTCAGTTTCTCCAGCATCTTGTTATCCGGTGCCACAGTCACTACTGGCATATCTTTATCCACCAGTGCCAGCGGCCCGTGCTTGAGCTCCCCGGCAGGATAGGCTTCAGCGTGAATGTAAGAGATCTCTTTGAGTTTCAATGCCCCTTCCATGGCGATCGGGTAGAGCGTGCCACGACCGAGAAACAGCGCGTGATTCTTCTCGGCGAAGTAGGCAGACATCTTCTCGATATCGGCATTCATTTGCAGCGCCTGAGCAATAATGCCCGGAAGCAACTGCAACTGACTGACAATTTTACGCTCTAGCGCCTCGCTCAAGGTAAATTTACGGCCGATAACTAAAGTTGTTAGCAGCAGTGCCACCAGCTGAGTAGTAAACGCTTTAGTGGAGGCCACACCTATTTCCGGCCCCGCATTGGTCATCAGGTAAATATCCGACTCGCGCACCAAAGAGCTGCCCGGCACATTACAGATCGAGAGGCTGGCCAAAATCTGCTCTTTTACATCTCGCAGTGCCGCCAGAGTATCTGCTGTCTCTCCGGACTGAGAGATAGAAATAAACAGTGTACCCTCACCAATCACCACTTTGCGGTAGCGATATTCGCTGGCCACTTCGACATGAGTGGGAATACCGGCGATTGATTCCATCCAGTATTTAGCGATCATCCCGGCATGGTAACTAGTACCGCAGGCAATGATTTGAATCTGTTTCACTTGATCAAATATGGCAGTTGACTTGGCACCAAAACAGTTAGCATCCACTAACCCATCCTTAATCCGCTGTCTATATGCCGCTTCAGTCACGCTGGGCTGCTCGTATATTTCCTTGAGCATATAATGCTTATAACCTGCTTTGTCGATAGCACTTATGCTGTGTTCATACTTATTAATACTGCGCTCGACGCTGTTGCCCTCCAAGTCCCATATATCGACGTTGTTGCGATCAACAAAGGCAATGTCTCCCTCTTCCAGAAACATAAACCTGTCAGTCACCGGTAACAGTGCCAGCTGATCTGAGGCGATAAAGTTTTCGCCAATGCCCACACCTATCACTAACGGACTGCCTTTACGGGCGGCAATTAACTGTCCCGGGTACTCTTTGAGCATAATTCCCAGGGCGAAAGCTCCCTTCATCATCGCAGTACACTGCTGCACAGCCGCCAATAAGCTAATGCCGCTGTGCACTGCCCTGTCTAATAAGTGAGCAATCACTTCAGAGTCAGTTTCCGACTCAAATTGATAGCCGTCTTCGATCAGGCTGGCGCGCAGTGACTCGAAATTTTCGATGATGCCATTGTGTACGACGGCAATCCGCCCCCGGGACATATGCGGGTGTGCATTGCGCTCTGCAGGCACCCCATGGGTTGCCCAGCGAGTGTGGGCAATACCGCTATTTCCAGACAGAGGACTGCTCTGCTGAGCGTTCGCTAACATCTGCACTTTACCTTCACGGCGCAACCGGTGCAGCTCATCACCATCCCAAATCGCCATCCCCGCTGAATCGTAGCCGCGGTATTCTAAACGTTTCAGTCCCTCTATTAATATCTGTGCTACTGAGCGCTCGGTTGTCGCTCCTACTATTCCACACATAACTCTTCCCTAATCAAGATGGGCGACAGAGAAAGTCTGCCGCACATGTACAATTTAAATGAACCAATGTTAGATTTTTATTTTTTTACCGGACGCTGCCAGTTTTTCAAATGCACTTGTTTAGCACGCGCGACTGTCAGCTGCTGTGCTGGCACATCTTTAGTGATGGTAGATCCCGCTCCGACCGTGGCACCGGCACCTATCTTCAGCGGTGCAACCAGCGAAGCGTTAGAGCCAATAAAGGCGCCATCGCCGATTTCGGTAGTGAATTTATTGACCCCGTCGTAGTTGCAAGTGATGGTGCCAGCTCCGACGTTAACTCCACTGCCAATGCGCGCATCCCCCAGGTAAGTGAGGTGACTCACCTTAGAACCCTCACCTATGATGGCTTTCTTGGTCTCTACAAAATTACCCACTTTGGCTTTATCAGCCAGTTCAGTACCGGGACGCAAGCGCGCAAAAGGGCCCACTTCACAAGCGCTGCCAACGACACTTTGCTCTATCATAGAATTTGCTTTGATAATGCTGTCGGCGCCGATAACAGCGTCTTTGATAATGCAGTTGGCGGCGATCTGCACACCGGCTCCCAGAACTACGGCTCCCTCGAACAAAACGTTAGCCTCTATCAACACTTCGCCTTTGATGGTTACCGACCCTCTTATATCGATGCGATTCGGGTCAGTTAAAGTGGCTCCCGCTAACATTAGTGCATTGGCTCGCTGCAACTGGTAGAAACGCTCTAGCAATGCCAATTGTACTTTGTCGTTTACTCCTTGTACTTCCTGCTCCGCCACTGGCGAGCGGGTCACTATCGCGACTTTATCCGCAGCTGCCATGGCTATAATATCGGTGAGATAGTACTCGCCCTGAGCGTTATCGTTGCCTAATTGCGCTATCCACTTACGTAAAAATTTATTGGGTACCGCCATGATGCCAGTATTTATTTCGCCGACGTTGAGCTGAGCAGGACTGGCATCTTTTTGTTCTACTATGGCAGTCACTTGCCCACCGACATTGCGGATTATGCGGCCGTAGCCGCTCGGGTCGGCCAGATCAACAGTCAAGAGACCCAGCTGCTCATTTTTACCGATATCGATTAATTCTTGCATGGTCGCAGTTTGGGTCAAAGGCACATCGCCGTATAAAATTAAGCTAATACCGTCGCTGCTGATGTTGTTAACCGCTTGAGCCACCGCATGTCCAGTCCCCAACTGCTCATCTTGCTGGGCAAAAATTATGTTTTGCCCAGCCAAAGATGCTTCAACTAATTGCGCCTGGTGGCCGACTACCACATGAGTTGTCATTATATTACTGCTATTTTCTAATTCATTTGCATGATCAATGACATGCTGCAGCATGAATTTCCCACCAATTCTATGCAGTACTTTCGGCAGTGCCGAACGCATTCTAGATCCTTGCCCTGCAGCTAAAATAATGATGTCTATGTTCATATATACTTAAATCCCTTAGTGTCTTTTCCAATCTTTTTAATAAATAGCTTTCAATAACAACTAATTTAAAGCAATAATAATAATTAACAATACCAATTGTCAGGAAAAAATTGACAAAATGCATAATAAAACTCTGGAAAAACTTGGGCTCAGCCTAAAAGAGGCGATAATCTATCAGGCGCTACTGTCTTTAGGTCCCAGCCCTATAAGAACTATAGCTGAGAAATCTGCGATCAACCGCGGCACCACCCACGAGTGCCTGAAAAGTTTGCTGCACAAGGGAGTGGTCAATTACTTACCCAGGGGCAAGCGCAAACTATTTGCCCCCCGTGACCCTGAAGTTTTATTGCAACTGGCGGAAAAGCAACAGAGCGATTTAGAATCAGCCATCAGCCAGTTAAAAAGCAGTGTAATACCCGATCTGCAACACTTAAAACCGGACTTTTCCAGTACTCAAGTTCAGTTTTACGAAGGCGACGAGGGGATTGAGTTTGTACTTCGCGACATACTTAGCACCGTACAACACTCAGCCAATAAAGATTACGCGGTGTTTTCTTCTAAACCTATTCGCTCACATTTGTATCGCCCTTTCCCCAATTACACTAACTTGCGGATCAAAAAAGGCATTCAGGTAAGAGTAATAGCCATAGGTGATGGCGGTGAAGATGCGCAGCTGTCCCAACGCAAGTGGCTAAAAACGGCAGGTAGAGTTGACGCTGCATATATCGCTATCTACCCGCCTAAAGTGGCCATTATTTCTCTGGCCTCCAATGACTATCCCACGGCGGTAGTGATCGAGGCCAAAGAAGTGGCCGCCGCCCAGCAGATTATTTTTAACACCCTCTGGGAGTTACTTTAATGCTGCGTTAAATGCAGCGGTATTTGTCTGGACGCAGACAATAGCGCCCTGATTTAGGCGTTATTGTTACCTTTTCATAACAATTTATTACCCCGCAGTTAAACTATTTTTTGTATAAAATATAATCAGTTCAGGATCAGTCTAAGCATGCTATAGTGCCTTTCGATATTTTGGAAACATGCATGCTATTTAGGTTGTAAATGGGATTTCATGGAATGAAATATAACAATAAAAACATTTGGTCACTTTATTTTCTCATTATAATTCTCACTTTTGCAGTGACTGCTTACACTGCCTATAGCCACTGGCGCAACTCCCAGACAAACATCTCTGCGTCGCAACAAAATTTAACCCAATTCCTGGCAAACTCCAGCTACTCCGCCATTCGCCAATATGAAAACCTGTTAGATCTTATCGGCCACAGTATCTTAGATGACCCAGCGCCCTTTTCTGCAGCCACAGCACAGCAAAGCTTTGATCATTATCTTGATTTTAACCCTAGCATTGCCGCGTTTAGTTTATATGACCTCGACGGGGGGCTGCTGGTCACCAGTAGTAATTTGCAGAGTTCGGAGGAGAGCAACGGCAACTACGAAGACAAGATCACCGATAACATCGATTCATCCACTGACGCTATGCTGTTGGATCGCACTTATTTTAATCACACACTGCAGAAGTTAATAATTCCAGTGAAAAAAATCATCCGCGACCGCAGCGGGGCAGCCGTGGCGATTATCAATGCCAGCTTAAAAGAAGATTTAGTCTTTGATTTTCTACAGCAGCAAAATATGGAAAACAGAGACCGACAAATATGGCTATACCGCAGCCTGGATAATTATTTGCAGTTGGTTCCACGCTCGATAAATCGCAATTTAGAGCTGTATAAGTCACCCTCTAAACAGCCGCTGTTGAAAGATTTAAAGGACTTTGTTAAAAGTAGTCCCTCCGCTTCGCTTAATCAACTGAATAACTCACAAAAAGTGATCAGTTATGTGCAGCAGAGTTCCCATGACAGTTATGCCCTGCTTACCACTAGTCAATTTATACCCCGATATAACCTCTGGGTGACATTGCAAACCCCTGGCAACCTGGCCTTTCAGCAATCTCTTGATGGCTTAGTCAACTGCCTGATATTTATAGTAATATTTGGTTTATTACTGTATTTCTTGTTCCGCTCTTTAGCCATTCACTGCGCCAACACTGAACAGAAGATGCACTACCAGGCCGACCACGATCAACTGACCCAGCTTTACAACAAGATTTACCTCAGTAATAAAGAAAAAGACTTACTGAGCAATAGAGCAGCGGGCTTCAGTTATTTGTTTATTGATTTTGATCACTTCAAAACCATTAATGAGAATTTTGACTATCATGTTGGTGACAGTACTCTGTTTGAGATCGCCAACAGATTAAAATTACTCTGTGCCAATAACGAGTTAATCATCCGCTATAGCGGTAACGAATTTATTATCATCAGCCGTGTGCTGGAGGCGGACAGGCTCCAAGTACTGGCAGAGTACTTGCTGCAGTGGCTGGCAAAACCCTACCAGATCGAGGCTCAGAACATAGTCGTTGATCTGAATATAGGTATTGCCCAATACCCCAGAGATGCCGATAGCCTGGACCAGCTGCGTGCCTGTGCCAAGCTGGCGCTGAATGAAGCCAAATCCAGGCGCAACAGCTTTTGTGTTTACAATCCTGTTGCTCACAGCAAGTACGAGCGCTGCAATGCAATCAGACAGCAGATCAAAACTGCCTTGCAAAACCGCGAATTTACCGTGCTCTACCAGCCACAGATTAATAACTGCGGTGAAGTATACGGGGTTGAGGCACTGACCCGTTGGCGCAATGACAATCTTGGCGAAATTGATAGCCAGCAATTTATCCGTATTGCCGAGGAGACCGGTCTGATTTACGACCTGGGACTGTTTATTCTTAGACAGAGCATGTCTGATATAAAGAGAGTACAGCAGAAACTGAATAATCCGATTCGATTGTCTTTAAACATTTCTTTAAAACAATTTACCCACCCGAATTTTTACCAGGACCTGATGAAAATCATCGATCAGTGTCAGTTCAATCCCCGGCAGATTACCTTAGAGCTAACTGAGCACTTAAACGTCGAAAACATCAGTATTCTAGCCAATTTGATGGCGGCAATTAAAGCCAGGGGAATCGCTATCTCACTGGATAATTTCGGCGCTGGATTTAGTAATCTGCAGCTGCTGAATAGTCTGCCGATAGACGAGCTAAAATTAGATCGAACTTTTGTAGAAAAAATTATCGAACAACAACCCGCTATGATAATTGATAACATGTTGAATTTTGGTAAAAAACTTGCATTTTCCATTGTCGCACAAGGTGTCGAAACATCGCTGCAAAAAGCCAAGCTAAGCGACTGGGGTTGCGATTTTTTTCAGGGGCACTTATTTGCAACAGCTATGGCAAAAGATGAACTAATCACCTTTATTCGCCTGGGTAAAGTTGAAGAGCAGCCGGAGCCAACGGTATTGTATTTCTAGCCTGAGCTAATAGGCGTTAATCCCTGTGCCAGTACTCGCTTCGATTCTTGAACCGCCTCAAAGACCTCAATGAAGAAACTATTTCCAAGCGATACAGATACCCTATTGTTGCAAAGAACCGCCGTCACCAGTCATACACGCCTATTACAATGGCACTTTATAGTAACGCTCGACCTTTAGCGAGCAGACACAAAAAAGCCCGCCAATGGCGGGCTTTTATCTATGTCAGGCTTGCATTACTTAAGCTTTTTGCGAATCGCCTGAAGAGTACGGATTTGCGCCGTCGCTTCAGCTAATTGGGCCGCAGCAGCAGCGAATTCAAATTCGCTGTTGTTGTCGCCGATCGCTTTTTCAGCATCTAGCTTCGCCTGTTCAGCAGCTGCTTCATCCAGATCACTTGCACGTAGTGCAGTATCCGCTAAAACAATTACTTTGGTTGGCTGCACTTCAAAGAAGCCGCCAGAGACGTAGAAGATTTCATGCTCGCCGTCCTGCTTGCGCAGTTCGACAGGGCCTGGTTTTAGTTCCGTTAAGAGCGGAGTATGACCCGGGTAGATACCCAGCTCACCCAGGCTACCTGTGACGGATACGAACTCAATCATGCCTGAGAAAATTTCTTCCTCGGCACTAACGATTTCGCATAGTACAGTTGTAGCCATTGCAATTACCTCTTTTTAAAACCCCGACGCGAATAGCGTGCGCCGAAGCTTCAGTTGGTTCTTAAAACCAGATTACATATTCTTCGCTTTTTCGACTGCTTCTTCGATTGCGCCTACCATGTAGAACGCCTGCTCTGGAAGGTCATCGTAATCGCCTTCAAGTATGCCTTTAAAGCCACGGATAGTATCTTTAAGAGATACGTACTTACCAGGTGCACCAGTGAAGACCTCTGCAACGAAGAATGGCTGAGACAAGAAACGCTGAATCTTACGAGCACGGGTTACCGATTGCTTGTCTTCTTCAGATAACTCATCCATACCCAGGATCGCGATGATATCTTTCAGCTCTTTGTAGCGCTGTAAAACACCTTGCACAGCTCGGGCAATGTCATAGTGCTCTTGACCGATAACTAATGGATCCAGCTGACGAGAAGTACTATCTAGCGGGTCAACCGCCGGGTAGATACCTAATTCCGCAATTTGACGAGACAGTACAACTGTTGCATCCAAGTGCGAGAAAGTAGTCGCTGGAGACGGGTCAGTCAAGTCATCGGCAGGTACGTATACGGCCTGGATTGACGTGATAGAACCGGTCTTAGTAGAAGTGATACGCTCTTGCAGTACACCCATTTCTTCAGCCAGTGTAGGCTGGTAGCCTACTGCTGATGGCATACGACCTAGCAGTGCCGATACTTCTGTTCCAGCGAGTGTGTAACGGTAGATGTTGTCGACAAACAACAGTACATCATTACCTTCATCGCGGAACTTCTCAGCCATAGTCAAACCTGTCAGGGCAACACGTAAACGGTTTCCTGGAGGCTCATTCATCTGCCCGTATACTAGCGATACTTTGTCTAGTACATTGGATTCTTTCATCTCGTAGTAGAAGTCGTTACCCTCACGAGTACGCTCACCAACACCTGCGAAAACTGAGAAACCTGCGTGCTCAATCGCGATGTTACGGATAAGCTCCATCATGTTTACAGTTTTACCTACACCGGCACCACCGAACAGACCAACTTTACCACCTTTGGCGAAAGGACAGATCAAATCGATAACCTTGATGCCCGTCTCTAACAAATCGTCAGAAGCGTTTTGCTCGGCATAAGTTGGCGCTTTACGGTGAATAGGCATACGCTCTTCTTCACCGATAGGACCACAATCATCAATTGGATTACCCAATACATCCATGATACGACCTAGTGTCGCAGTACCTACAGGTACTGAGATAGGTGCACCAGTATTTTCAACGTCTAAACCGCGGCTAACGCCTTCGGTTTGACCCATGGCGATAGTACGTACGATGCCATCACCAAGCTGTTGCTGTACTTCTAATGTCAGACCAGTTTTTCCAACTGTCAGTGCGTCATACACTTTTGGTACGCCGTCACGTGGAAATTCCACATCGACAACCGCACCAATTATCTGAACAATTTGTCCGCTACTCATGTTCGGATCCTCTTTAACGTTTAACCCGTTATTAAACTGCCGACGCGCCGCTTACGATCTCAGAAATTTCCTGAGTGATCGCCGCTTGACGGGCCTTGTTGTATATCATTTGCAGTTCATCAATTAAATCGCCAGCATTATCGGTGGCGCTTTTCATCGCAATCATGCGAGATGCCTGTTCACAGGCATTATTCTCGATAACCGCTTGATATACCTGAGACTCTACGAAACGCGTCAGAAGGCTGTTGAGCAACTCCTTAGCATCTGGTTCATAGATATAGTCCCAGTAATGGTCCAGCAGTTTGTCGTCGTCTTCTGCTTTCAGTGGTAGCACTTGTTGAACATTAGGATTTTGCGTCATTGTGTTAACAAAATCGTTACTCACAATGTACAAACGGTCCAAGTTGCCATCTGCAAAGGAATCTAACATGGTTTTAACAGCACCGATTAAATCGGATACTGCGGGCTTGTCACCCATTTGCGCTTTCGCTGCAACCACATTGCCACCGAAGCTTTTGAAAAAAGCTGCGGATTTAGCTCCCAGTGCACAGATGTCAATTTCGACACCGGCATCATTATATTCTCGCATGCTTTTAACCGTGGTCTTAAACAAGTTATTGTTTAAACCCCCACAGAGACCGCGATCCGAGGAAACTACGATGTAGCCTACCCGTTTAACTTCGCGCTCTTGCATGTACAAATGCTTGTATTCAGGATTTGATTTAGACAAATGCTGAATAACACCACGGATACTTCGAGCGTACGGACGGGAAGATTGCATGCGATCTTGTGCCTTACGCATCTTACTAGCTGCAACCATTTCCATGGCGCTAGTAATTTTACGTGTGCTACCAATACTCGCAATTTGCGTTTTTATCTCTTTTCCGACTGCCATAGCTATTCCGCCTATGTTATTTAAGTAACTGAACTCAGTAATTTACCTGCACATTAAAGCTGTGCAGGTGCGCTGTTAAGCTGCGATTACCAAGTACTAGTTGACTTAAACTTCTCAATACCCGCTTTGAAAGTCGCAGCGATCTCATCGTTGAATGCGCCGCTTGCATTGATTTTGTCCATAACATCAGCGTAATCGCTGTTGAAGAACGAAATCAGTGCCGCTTCGAAGTCGCCGATCTTATTGATCGCGATTTCCTTGAGGAAACCTTCGTTAGCTGCAAACAAACTTAGACCCATCTCGGCAACAGTCATAGGAGAGTACTGCTTCTGCTTCATTAACTCAGTAACAGACTGACCATGCTCTAGTTGTGCGCGAGTCACGTCATCAAGATCCGATGCGAACTGGGCGAATGCCGCCAATTCACGGTACTGTGCCAATGCCAGACGAATACCACCACCAAGCTTCTTGATGATCTTAGTCTGCGCTGCACCACCTACACGGGATACAGATAGACCGGCGTTAATCGCAGGGCGAATACCAGCGTTGTATAAATCTGTTTCCAGGAAGATCTGACCATCAGTGATCGAAATTACGTTAGTAGGAACGAATGCTGATACGTCACCACCTTGTGTTTCGATGATAGGCAGAGCTGTCAAAGAACCAGTTTTACCTTTCACTTCACCGTTAGTGAACTTCTCAACGTAGTCTGCATTTACCCGAGCTGCGCGTTCTAGTAGACGCGAGTGGAGGTAGAATACATCACCTGGGTAAGCTTCACGTCCAGGTGGACGACGCAACAATAGTGAAATCTGACGATAGGCCCAAGCTTGCTTAGTCAAATCATCATAGACAATCAGTGCATCTTCACCGCGGTCACGGAAATACTCACCCATTGAACAGCCAGCATATGGCGCTAAGAACTGCATCGCTGCAGGATCTGAAGCGCCAGCGGCTACTACAATAGTGTGTTCCATTGCGCCGTGTTCTTCTAATTTACGTACTACGTTGGCAATAGTAGACTGCTTCTGACCAATCGCGACATAGACACATGTAATGCCTGTGCCCTTTTGGTTGATAATCGCATCGATAGCGATAGCTGTCTTACCGATCTGACGGTCGCCGATGATCAGCTCGCGCTGTCCACGACCAACAGGTACCATCGCATCAATCGCTTTCAGACCTGTTTGAATAGGCTGATCAACAGATTGACGTTCGATAACGCCAGGTGCCACTTTCTCAACAGCATCAGTCAATTTAGCTTCAATTGGACCTTTACCGTCGATTGGGTTACCTAGGGCATCGACTACGCGGCCACGCAATTCAGGGCCGACTGGTACTTCTAGGATGCGGCCAGTACAACGGGCCGTCATTCCCTCTACTAATTGTTGGTAGTCGCCAAGGACTACCGCGCCTACTGCATCGCGCTCAAGGTTGAGTGCCATACCGTATACGCCGCCAGGGAATTCAATCATTTCCCCGTACATTACATCCGCAAGACCGTGGATCAAGATGATGCCATCGGCTACGCTGACGATTGTGCCTTCATTTTTTGCCTGTGAAGACACATCCAGCTTTTCGATGCGTTTCTTGAGGATCTCGCTGATCTCAGATGGATTCAGTTGCTGCATGGTTATTCCTCGATACTCAGGAATTCAATACTTCGGCCAGTTTCGCAATACGTGCGCGAACTGAACCGTCGATAACTAGGTCTTGAGTGCGAATCACCACGCCACCTAAAATAGACTTATCTATTGTAGATGTCAGTGATACTTCACGACCTAGCTTAGCGCTGAGCGCCTGAGTTAATTTTTGTTGCTGTTGCTCATTAAGCGCATAGGCAGTAGTCACGTCGATTTCAACGTTTGACTCCTGGTTTGCTTTGAGCTGCTCAAACTGCACGGAGATCTCTGGAATTAAAGCCAGACGATGATTCTCTGCCAGTAGACGGATGAAGTTTTGACCACTTTCATCCAAGTCTGCCAACACAGTAATTACCGCGTCTGCCTTTTGTTCACTGGTCAGTGCAGGATTGCCCAAAATACTTTGCATCACAGAATCGCCAGCAATTTGTGCGGCTTCTTTAAGTGCTGCAGACCAATGTCCGATAGTGCCCGCGTCGCGGGCAAACTCGAAAACGGCTTTAGTATATGGACGAGCGACTGTATTGAGTTCAGCCATCGTAAACCTCGCTTAAAGCTCCGCCGCTAGTTTATCAACTAGCTTGGCGTGGGCTGCTTCGTCAACAGTTGCTTCAAGAATCTTCTCAGCGCCGGCTATTGCTAATACAGCAACTTGGGTGCGAAGAGTTTCTTTAGCACGGTTAACTTCCTGTTCGATATCCGCTTGAGCTGCTAGCTTAATGCGTTCTGCTTCCACATGTGCTGCTTCTTTCGCTTCGTCGACTATTTGGCTAGCCCGCTTGTTAGCCTGTTCGATGATGGCGGCTGACTGCTCTTTGCTGTCCTGCATATCTGCTTCGGCTTGTTCTTTAGCCGCAAGCAAATCGCGCTCTGCACGGTCAGCAGCGTCCAGACCTTCAGCGATCTTCTTCTTGCGTTCTTCCAGGGCTGCTGTAATCGGCGGCCACACGTATTTCATACAAAATACAACGAAGAAGAAGAATGCAATGATCTGACCAATAATGGTTAGATTAATATTCACGCCATTACCTCTCGTAGTTAATTAAGTGTTATCTAAAAAGTAGGGTGCTACTTAATTAAGCTACTGCGAACAGTACGTACATACCAAGACCAACACCGATCATAGGTACAGCATCTACTAGACCCATTACGATGAAGAATTGTGTACGTAGCATAGGGATCAATTCAGGTTGACGCGCAGCGCCTTCCAAAAATTTACCACCTAAAATACCAACGCCGATTGCCGCACCAACTGCGCCAAGACCCAGCATTAGTGCCCCAGCGATGTACAAAATTGCACTTGCTAATTCCATCAGTTTATCTCCGATTTCTAAGTTAAAATTTAAAGTTTAAAAAAACATTCAATTACGACGTTAGTGTTCTTCATGCGCCATGGCGAGGTAGACGATAGTCAACACCATGAAGATGAACGCTTGTAACGTAATAATCAGAATATGGAATATTGCCCATGGGACAGAAAGTACCCACTGAGCCCAGAATGGTAACAGTGCGATCAGAATGAAGACCATCTCACCTGCGTACATGTTACCGAATAATCGTAGTGCCAATGATACTGGCTTAGCGATCAAGCCAACAATTTCCAAGAATAAGTTAAAAGGTAATAACCATTTTCCCAGAGGTTGTAGTGATAGCTCAGCCATGAACCCGCCTACACCTTTCATCTTAATGCTGTAGTAAATAATCAGGGCAAAAACGGCCAGTGCCATACCCATAGTTGCATTAATATCGGTCGAAGGTACTACCTTCATGTAGGGAATGCCCATCTGTGAAGCAATGTATGGAATCCAGTCAACAGGGACTAAATCCATTAAGTTCATCAGGAATACCCAGACAAATATTGTCAGTGCCAGCGGCGCTATCAGGGCATTTTTATGGTGGAAGATGCTGTTGACGTTGTCTTCAACAAATTCGACGATACTTTCAACAAAATTTTGCATTTTGCCGGGCACACCAGAAGTCGCATTTATTGCCACTTTACGGAACAACCACAAAAACAATATTCCCAGTGATATCGACCAAAACATTGTATCAACATTAATTGCCCAGAAGCCCATTGTCGCTGCTTCATTTACAGTTGCACTGCTATGAGCAAAAGTCCACACGCCGCCATCACCAACAATAGTACCGTCGTACCTGGTAGTTCCCTCTGGCAATTTACCAAAAGTTAAATTGGTTAAGTGATGCGATATATAGGACTTGGAAGTCATTAATTCCGTCGCCATTGTTATCTCTCTTGTTGAATCTAAACTGAGTTTTTACACTGCAGTAAGATTAAAGTTTTATGAAACGTTTATCAGCTCTCATCTGCAACCACCAGCCCAGTGCCTGGATTGCGATGTAAGTGCCAAATAAGGAAAAGGGGCTCAGCGGTTTCACTAGAACAAAAACCAGCGCAAATAACATTGCGGTGATTACCATTTTCCATATTTGGCCAATATATAATTCTGCTAACGCACGGTTCGGCGTATTTTCTGCATCTGTTATGCGACGTTTCGTTAATATGCGGTTAGCCAGGTAGCTGTAAGGCAGTAAGTAGATCAACCCACCTAAGAGGGCAGAATAACCTATAGCCCATGACTTAAAACTCAGCAATAAGGCAATGCAACATATCACAACTAATTGAACAAAAAGGATTTTGAGTGTTTTTTGTCGTACTACTTGAGTGTGACCTCGAGTTTTACGGCTATTTTTTAGCATTATTACCGTTCTTCACTCTCATTTTTTGTTTTTTTGCACACAGACCCAAATTAGGGGGCGATTATATGGGGTTGTCGGTGCAGACTCAACTAATTCTATGGTGATTTCGTCAAAACAGCTGTTTTTATGGTATTCCCAAAGTAAAACCAAGCATTTACAGCGATAATAGCGATAAGGCTGCTAAGATTCGTTCTATCTTTGCTGTATAGCAAAGATAACCGCTTATTGAGTAAACAACAGTCGGCCACTGCCGACTGTTTTATTTTAATACCTGTAAAAATTAAGCTGCTTGACCAATATAGATCTTTACCCTTACAAGCTAGCCAGTATAGCCTCTAATTTTTCGGCATTCTCAAAGCTGATGGTTATTTTTCCGCTCCCCTTAGCATTTTGTTTAATATCTACTTTAGCGGAAAATTTAGTAGTTAATTGACTGGAGATTTTTTGCAAATTATCATCTGGCTTGGACTTTACCAGGGGCTGTTTAGGTAACTCACCAGACTGCCATTTGCGCACTAATTCTTCTGTTTGACGAACCGACATACCCTTAGCGGCGACGTCGCGGGCAACTTCGATCTGCAAATCCCCCTCCAGTCCCAGCAGTGCTCTGGCGTGGCCCATATCAATGTCACCGTATTCCAACAGTTTGCGTACATCATCCGTTAACTTTGTTAAGCGCAATAGATTTGTCACTGCCGATCGGGACTTACCGACTGCATCAGCGACTTCCTGTTGAGTTAACTCGAACTCATCTTGCAGTCGCTTCAACGCTATTGCCTCTTCCATCGCGTTGAGGTTTTCACGTTGGATATTTTCGATCAACGCCATGGCGATAGCTGCCTCATCGCTGACATCTTTGACGATCACCGGTATGCTATCTAAACCCGCCAGCTGGCTCGCCTGCCAGCGGCGTTCTCCGGCAATGATTTCGTACATTTCATCGCTGACCGGGCGAATGATGATAGGTTGCATCACTCCCTGGGCTCTGATTGAGTTCGCCAGATCTTCGAGCGCCTGAGGTTCTAAGTCCCGGCGCGGCTGATATTTACCACGCTGAATTTTATCCAGCTGTAGCACCATATATCCATCGATAGCTATTTGCTGATCAGCAGATGCCAAGTCAGCGCCAATTTGCGCTTCTAAATGGGTGCTTGACAACAGTGCATCTAAACCGCGGCCTAAACCTCTTTTTTTAGCCATTATTTAATTCCTTAGTAACACGTAGATCACTCTTGTTCCGCTTGTTCTTGGTCACGTTTTAGTTTTAATTCCTGCGCCGTCTTTCTACTCAATTCACCCGCTAGTGCCAAGTAGGCTAGCGCTCCTCTTGAGTTCTTATCGTATATCAGTGCCGGTAAACCATGGGATGGAGCTTCGGCCAAACGAATGTTACGGGGTATAATTGTGCGGTAAACTTTATCTCCAAAATATTCAATCAGGTGGTTGGAGACATCTTTTGTTAAGGTCATACGCGGATCATACATAGTGCGCAATATGCCTTCAATTTTTAAGGAGGGATTTAACCGGGCATTAATCTTCTCGATAGTGCCTATCAGCGAGCTGATCCCCTCCAGCGCATAATACTCACACTGCATAGGGATAATAACGCCACTCGAGGATGCCAGGGCATTAACCGTCAATAAATTCAGTGAGGGAGGGTTATCTATTAAAATATAATCATAGTTATCCAGGATCGGCATAAGCGCCATTTTAAGACGAAACTCACGCCGCGGTAGCTCCAGTAGTTCTACTTCTGCTGCTGTCAAATCACCGTTTGAACCTATTACGTCGTAACCGGATTCTGGACACTTGATTATCGCATCTTCGACTTTTGCCTTACCCGTCAATATTTCATAAGCTGAAGTGTGCAAATTGTATTTATCTACACCACTGCCCATAGTGGCGTTTCCCTGGGGATCTAAATCTACTAACAGCACACGTTTTTTGGTTGCTGCCAAAGATGCGGATAAGTTCACACAAGTCGTAGTTTTACCAACGCCACCTTTTTGGTTTGTGATTGTCAGTATTTTTGCCACGCTCAGCCTCTCCTTATTTCCATCAAATAACGTGCACCATCAGCATTTGGTACATCTAAAACATGACTCGCAATTAGAGCATATCCTTCAGGCAGTTGCGATATCTCTTCGGCAGAAACTATACCTTTCATCGCCAGAAACACTCCATCTTTAGCACACAACTGCTCAGTCCACTTCAGCATATCGGCGATTGAAGCAAAAGCTCTTGAAATTACCGCATCAAAGGGTTCGGCGCTACAATCTTCTGCACGACCGCGAATCACTGTCAAGTTCGGCAGGCCAAGCTCTATTTTTACTTGGTTCTGAAAGCGGGTTTTTTTACCGTTGCTATCTATGCTGGTCACGGCCATCTGTGGCCTGCAAATAGCTAAAATAATTCCCGGCAGACCGGGACCGCTGCCAACATCCACAATGGTTTTACAGTTAATAGCATCAATAAAAGACAAAATACTTAAGCTGTCGATCAAATGTCGGCTGATCATCTTCAGCGGATCGCGAATGGCTGTTAAATTGTATGTTCTGTTCCATTTCACTAAGAGTGCATGATAAGCCAATAACTGAGAGATAACTTGCTGATCTAAATCTAAGTTTAATAATTTTATTTGTTTGCACAACAAGTTTTGATACTGCTGATCTGACATTAGTCAGTTACCTTTTTATTCACTGTTCAATTGTTAAAAAAGGCTGTAGATAAGTAATTATCCACAGCCTTGAGTTGTTTTTTGCCTGTTGATAACAAGCCTGTGTCGATTGTTTCAAGGTTCAGATTGCACTATAGCTCAGTTCTGATTTTTCGACTTCGCCAACATTTTGTGCTTTTTGATATACACCAACAACAGCGAAATTGCCGCCGGTGTCATACCTTGAATACGTCCTGCCTGGGCGATATTTTCAGGTCTATTCGCCAATAACTTGCTCTTTAATTCATTGGATAAACCACTGATGTTCTCGTAGTCGAAGTCTTCGGGGAGTTTTGTATTTTCCTGGCGGCGCATCTGTTCGATATCAATTTTCTGTCGATCGATGTAACCCGAGTATTTGAACGCAATTTCAACTTGCTCTTTTACTTGCAAATCGGACACTGGCTGACCTTTTAATCCCGCCACATCATCATATTTTAATTCAGGGCGCTTGATTAAATCCGCCAGTGAATATTCTCGACTCATAGGTGCAATAAATTTCTTATCTATTATTGCCGCCTGTTCTGTACCTGGTTGTATCCAGGTCGTTTTTAAACGTTGATTTTCTGCTTCAATCGCCGCCCGTTTAATAGAGAAAGCCTGCCAGCGCTCTTCACTGACCACTCCTAATTTGTAGCCAATTTCTGTTAGGCGTAAATCCGCATTATCTTCACGTAAAATCAATCGATATTCCGCACGCGAGGTAAACATCCGATAAGGTTCTGAAGTGCCGTGGGTAATAAGATCATCTACTAACACCCCTATATATGCCTCATCTCTTCGCGGATACCACTGCTCTTGTTCCAGGGCTCTGGCAGCCGCGTTAATTCCCGCCAACAGTCCCTGTGCAGCTGCTTCTTCATAGCCGGTTGTACCATTTATTTGCCCAGCGAAATACAGACCGTCAATAAATTTTGTCTCTAAAGTGTGTTTCAAATCTTGAGGATTAAAATAGTCGTATTCAATCGCATAACCTGCTCTGGTGATATGCGCCTGTTCAAATCCCAATATTGAGCGGACCGCCTGAAGCTGAATATCAAAAGGCAAACTAGTCGATATTCCGTTTGGATAGAGTTCATGAGTGGTCAACCCCTCCGGCTCAACAAATACCTGATGAGAGTTTTTGTCGGCAAAACGCATAATTTTGTCTTCTATCGATGGGCAATATCTGGGACCTTCACCTTCGATAACCCCTGTATATAAAGGGGAACGATCCAGACCAGTGCGTAGTATGTCGTGAGTGCGCTCATTGGTGTGAGTAATATAGCAACTGATCTGTTGTGGGTGTTGAGCCAAATTACCCATATAGGACATAACCGGAGTAGGTGTATCACCAGGCTGTTGCTGCATTTTTGAAAAATCTACGGAGCGAGCATCTATACGCGGTGGTGTGCCTGTTTTCAACCTATCAATGCGAAATGGCATTTCATGCAGACGCTTAGCCAACGTCATAGAGGCAGGATCTCCGGCACGACCACCCGAGTAATTTGCCAAACCTATGTGGATCAGCCCGGCTAGAAAGGTGCCTGCTGTTAAAACTACCGATCGAGCTCTGAACTTAATTCCTGTCTGTGTAACTACGCCTTGAATGCAATCCTGTTCAATGATCAAGTCATCAGCACCTTGCTGAAAAATCACTAAATTTGCTTGGTTTTCGAGCATCTGGCGAATAGCAGCTTTATAGAGAATGCGATCGGCTTGGGCTCTGGTTGCTCTAACTGCTGGTCCTTTTCTTGAATTCAATACTCTAAATTGTATACCCGCCAGATCAGTGGCTTTTGCCATAGCGCCATCCAGTGCGTCAATTTCTTTGACTAGATGAGATTTACCAATGCCACCGATTGCGGGATTACATGACATCTGACCTAAGGTCTCGATGTTATGGGTTAAGAGTAAGGTTTTGGCACCTTTTCGAGCAGAGGCTAGTGCGGCCTCAGTACCTGCATGACCACCACCGATGATAATGACGTCAAATTTATCGGGATAATCCACTTAGCAAGCCTCTATTTTTTTGTTAACTAAAATACACATCTGTTGAAAAAGTCTGTTTGTTGATTTTCGAAGCAGGAGTATACAGTTTTGATTTCGATTTAGAAATGTACAGATTTTAACCACGATGTTTTATCTCTTTTATAAATAATATTACTTAAGAATATATATATAAGATTGTTATTGTTGTTATTATTAAGGGCGACTATTTCTGTTAATAAGCATATATTCACCTTATTAAACAGTGTGTTAGGTGGGTTTAAACTACGGAGGTTTCCTGCTTATTCACAGTGATTATGGTTGGGAGATGCTGTGTATAAAAGCATGACTTATACAGAACTTGGCTTATCCACATTTTTATCCTCACAAGACCATACACTTCTCGACAAGTTACTCACATGAAACTTTTTTCGCGGATATTGATAATAGCAGATTCTAATTTAATGTGAATAAATTACTGGATATCCGGTTAATAAATTGTGAATAGTGGATAAAGCTCTGAATATCTTCCGTGAAACATCTGTAAACACCCTAGAATACCCTGTGTATAAACAGGCGACTTATGCACAAGCGATTTTTGCAGCGGGCATTTCGGTACCGGAAAAAAATTAAAATATTTATTCATTTTCTTTTGAATGAAATTGAGAATTATATTTATTCCCTGTGCATAACTTTGTGCGTTAAATAGAAAAATCCATTTTTGTACAATAAAAACCTTCTTTTTATAACTTTAGTATATATATGACGACTCTGACGACCAAGCTCGGTATATTAATTGTTTCAAAAATAAGATGCTGATTCTTAGGCGTTATTTTTAAATTATGGGATTTTATTTATTTGGATAAATCGATATCAGGATTTTTTTAGGGAGGTTTTATTACCAATCACATCGGGTATAAAAAAATATCTGCAATGTGGATAAAAAAATTGGTTATTGTTTGCCTTTGCGTAAACTGTAGAGCCAGCCGCTAGTACTGGCGACTAAAAGAGCAAATAAAAGCAGGATCAAGCCGTTTAATTGTGCGGAGGATAACCAAGGTTTGTCGTTAGCAGAGGTCTTATTGGCAAATGGCAGTTGCCTAGTGGCGATTATGTTCATTTCCGATGGCTCAGTATTGGCTCCAGTAGGCTGCTTGTTAGTGGCGGGTGATACTGGCTTTAACTCTGTTAGTGGTGTTGTTATAAGCAGTGATTTAGCATTGATAGAGGCTAATCTGGCCTGGTTTAAATGGGTGTTCCACCAGTGGATATCAAGCGGTGGCAGACTTATATTACCGGCTTTGCTAAAGGTCATAGAAATTTTCTCTCGCCTTAGCGCCAGCAGAACTCCATCTTCCACCTTGTTCTCAACGCTGACGTCCAGTAGCTTAATATCTACGTTTTTATGGGTTAAAACACTCATTAGCGGCAATATATCTGCATTAATACCACGTGCGCTTATTTCTAATGTCCTGGTAATACTATCGCCTACCTGCAATTGACCAAACTGCTGCCAACTTTCACTGAGCGTTATGTTACTGCTGGGTAACCAATAGCCGAGACTGTTGTGATTGGCTTTAGGGATGATTTCAAAATGTAAATTATTGGCCTTTAGAATAATTTCATTAGCCTCATCGCTTAAGCTATTACTGCTTTCTATAAAGCTAATAGCGGCGGGCTCAATCTGATAGTAGGCAACTTTCTCACTGAAAATTGCAAAGCTCTGGGTACGTAAGGTGCGGTTTTTAGAGCGAACCTTGTGCTTGCTAAAGCTCGGCTCAGCCAGAGGCATAATGATGGAACCGGCGATGAAAGGCGGCTTTACTCGAAAGTCGTCACTGCTATTATCCGGATAGTCGACACTGAGTTGGTAGATTAATATTTCATTGGGGTAGAGTTTATTTTTATTGATAGTAGCTTTGACGATAATGTCGTGGCTGATTACCGCTTTGCTCTCAGTTGATTTTTTACTATTACTGGGATTAGCCTTTCCACTTGCCACAAGAATTTTGATGGACCTGGTCTTTTCGCCGTTTACGCTGATAGATGGGATAGTTAAAGCGCCAGATCTCTTTGGCTTCAAAATAAAAAACCACAAGGTTTTCTGTTTACGCTGGCCATTTTTAAGGTAGGGCCGGCTGACTTTACTGCTGCCAATGACTTTAAAAGTTCTTTTTAATAAGGTTAGATTAGGGGATTTCCCCCGGGCGTTATCAGAGCTGATATTTAATTGAATATTTTGCCCGTAGCTGGTTTTTACCCTATCAACACTGGCTTTAACACTTGCGTGCAGCTCGATACTAACCATGAGTAGAAAAATACAGATAAGACGCATGCAACAGCCATGTTGTTAAAGTCAAAAATGAGAGGCTATTCTAGCAGCTAATTTCCGCTTAAGTCGCTATGGCGATGTGAATTTTGCCAGTGCAGCATATTTATAGAAGCTGCTGAAGCTGATTGTTGGCTAATCCTTAAAGGTTAGCTAGCGGTATAAAGACCAGGCAAAGTAATAGTGCAGCGGCACCGACAGCGAGAGGATAAGTTGTTGGTGAATATTTCTTATTAGCTTGCATATCGAATCCTTTGCTTTTTGGATGCTGCGAACGGCTTTGCACTAGCGTATTTGTACAGACATTTAAACTGCAATGGATGTTAATGCATTAATCTATCAAATGCAAACGATTATCATTTCAGGCAATATAATCGTCTATTTTTCGGAACAAGGCTTTTTCAAGTATCCCAAATCTGTTGAACTGAACCCTTTAAATTCTTCCCATATTCAGCAGCTAGCAGGGATCAATAATTCAATCTTAGCAGTATGATTAAATCCTAAGTCGATATTGTGCTTTTTATTATAGCGCGCAGTGTCAACTGCTAGTGAAAGGGCGTTAAACGGTATAAAATTGCTGTTTACGCAACCCTTACTGTTACTGGAAGTCGAATGTTGTCCTGGATGATCGAAGCTGGCCTGTGGCCGCAAATACTGACTGTAGATAGCAGCGTCATATTACTGGTTTCCTCACTGTTTACCTCAGCGCTCACCGCAGCTTTTGGTTTGGGGGGTGGGGTTATTATGCTGGCATTGCTGGTCAATTTTTTGCCGGTCGCCGTGGTTATTCCAGTGCACGGCGTGATTCAGGCGGGTAGTAATTGCAGTAGAGCACTGTTGCTTCGCAAGCACATTGTCTGGCCAATCATTGGCTACTTTTTCATCGGGGCAGTGGTTGGAGCGCTGCTTGGCGGTCAGTTTGTTGTGGCATTACCTGAGGGGATACTACTGGCGATACTGGGAACATTTATCCTCTATATAGTTTGGGGACCAAAACCAAAAGCCATTAAACAAGGTAAATTGAGTCACATCGTGGGTGGTATATTAATTACTTTCAGCACTATGTTTATCGGTGCAACTGGCCCTTTAGCGATGGCATTGTTACCCCGTAAAGAGATGTTATCTAAACAAATTTCGGCTACACACGGCACCTTGATGATAGTCCAGCACGGCTTAAAGATTGTTATTTTCAGCGCGCTGGGGTTTCAGTTTAAAGAGTGGGCAGTATTTTTACTGATGATGCTGGGCACTGGATTTATCGGTACCTACAGCGGCAGGTCGATACTACAGCGACTGCCACAACATTATTTTCAATATGCGCTGACGGCAATTCTGACGTTGTTGGCGATTAAAATGTTGTTCGATGCGGCGCTGTTACTGCTCTAACGTTATCACTGATTTTAAGTTGCGAAATAGAGTAAGCTATTAATCTAAAATAGATTAAAATTTACATTAGAGCTACTGGCGCAGATAGTCTTTTCAGTTCTGTTGCGCATCAAATATCTTGCAGTCTCTTAGAAATCTGCGATTCAAGAAAATTCTATATTTTCTCTAAACTCATCATAGGGTGCACCTTGACCTTGACCTTGACCTTGACCTTGACCTTGACCTTGACCTTGACAGTATTAAAGCGCCAAACGATAATGAGATCGAATATCATTATTGTTTGGTGGCTTTGTCATGTGTCAGTGTTTCCCCTCTTTTCATATTCAAGATCCTGCAATAAACAGTTTAAGACGTAAAATTCGCCAGGGGCTGGAAGCTGATAATCCCAGTCTTATCGCTCTGTGGCTGAGTATGGAAGAAGTGGAGTTAGACTACCAACATGAGTTGCGATGGCCGCTGTATTTAGCTCAGTACAAATTACTGTTGGATACTTTCGCCGATGACTTAATTGTAAAACACTGGCGAATTACTTGCCTGGATAACATTTGTAAACCCTTGAGCAATTTGCAGCGGCTGTTTGTCAGTCGGCAGCAAACAGAGCAACTGAGAAAATTGCAGCATTAGCTGCGAGTAACCAGTCATTATTTCCAGTATGCGTTGAGTTAAGCATTTTAAATGCTTACAAAACTTTAATTTCTCCGCTGTTGGCATATATTTAAATAAACGCAACCTAAGGATTTATCATGAAGACTCGAATTGAGCGCGATAGCATGGGTGAACTCGCCGTTCCCAGCGAAGCTTTATACTCAGCACAGACGCAGAGGGCAGTGAACAATTTCCCGGTCAGTGGTCAGCGGATGCCAAAGGCCTTTATTGAAGCGCTTTTACTGGCGAAATCCGCGGCGGCATCCGCCAACGCAGAACTGGGGTTGATCACTGCAGAAATGGCACAGGCGATCATTGCCTCTGTAGAAGAGTTAATTGCAGATGAGCAGATGATGCGTCATTTCCCAGTGGACGTCTACCAGACTGGCTCTGGCACTAGCTCAAACATGAACGCCAACGAAGTCTTATCGACCTTGGCCAGTAACCGGCATAATGGAAAAGTGGCGGCCAATGATCATGTGAATTACGGCCAGAGTAGTAATGACATCATCCCCAGTGCCATTCACATCAGTGCTGCCATAGCGTTGCATAAGGGTTTATTACCGGCATTACGGCACTTATCTGCGGTGATCAAAAACAAAGCTGCCAGTGTCGATCATCATATAAAAACCGGTCGCACCCATTTGATGGATGCAATGCCGGTGCGCATGAGCCAGAGCTTGTTGAGTTGGTCCAGCCAAATAGATCAGAATATAACAGTGCTCAGAGCAAATCAGAGCGCACTGCAGACCTTGGCTCAGGGGGGCACAGCTGTCGGTACTGGAATAAACGCCCACCCAGATTTTTCTGCAAATTTTTCTAAACAGATCAGCCGCTTGACCGGGATCGAGTTTACTCCGGCAGACAATTTATTTAGCCATATAGGCACTCAGGATATAGCCGTTTCTATCTCTGGTCAGTTGAAAACTGTGGCTGTGTCACTGATGAAGATCGCCAATGATTTGCGCTGGATGAACTCGGGTCCGCTGGCAGGGCTTGGGGAAATTGCCTTAGAGGCGCTGCAACCGGGCTCCTCTATTATGCCCGGTAAAGTCAATCCGGTGATCCCAGAAGCCACTGCTATGGTGGCGGCACAAGTGATAGGCAACGACACCGCTATTACCGTGGCGGGGCAATCGGGTAATTTTGAATTGAATGTGATGCTGCCACTAATCGCCAATAACTTGCTCAGTAGTATCGAGTTGTTGGGGAACGTTAGTAGCTTGCTGGCGGATAAGGCAATTGCCACTTTTACTGTCAATGAAGCAGCGCTGCAGTCGGCGCTGTCCCGCAACCCTATTTTAGTCACCGCCCTGAACCCTATCATCGGCTACGAAAAGGCCGCAGCTATCGCCAAACAGGCCTATAAAGACGGTCGTCCGGTGCTGGATGTCGCCGAGCAGCAGACCGATATTTCCCGCGCTGAACTCGAGCTGCTGTTAGATCCGGCTAAATTAACTAAAGGGGGCATTTAAGGTGGCAATATGCACATCTGTTTCGGGGCTCAGGAGCTGAGATCAGAGCTGGTTTTTCGCTGTCCTTTATTGCCAACCGCTGATAGTCAAACAGTGGTTGGCAAGCACTGCTCCGTTGGCTGAGGCTTGAACTATAACTTTCAAACTTGCCCCTCTCTAAATCCCTGCAATATCACCGCGGCAGCCATTCCAGAATTGTCAGTTTTCATGCTAGTATTCGGCAACTTTTTTGAGGCTGTGCCATGGCTTATTTAAACTGCGCTTTTTAAGAAATTTACGACGAAAATAGCCAATTTATCTTCATTAATGACGTATAAATTAGTTGAAATATTATAAATAAGTAAAAAAAACCTGTCTTTTGGGTCAGCTTTTTTATAAATTCTTAGCTTGTGTAAAAAAATAATAAATATCGAACTCTTAAATTTCACACTACTGCAGTATTTTTGCAACTAGGGAAATAGTAGTTCAGCAAGAAGTATAACTAGTCATGGCTCAGCGTTACTTCTTGAAATACGAGGACACAGCTAAGATGAACAGGCAAGTCTCTGCCACCCTTAGTGGCCAGATGCGGTTACAGTTAAAGGGCATCACTAAACAATACCCGGGATGTCTCGCCAACGACAAGGTGGATCTCGAAATTGCAGCGGGCGAAATTCACGCCTTACTCGGTGAAAATGGCGCCGGTAAAAGCACCTTAATGAAAATGATCTACGGTGTCACTAAGCCCGATGCCGGAGAAATACTCTGGCAGGGAGCAGCCATTGATATCAAAAATCCATCCATGGCCAGAAAGATGGGCATTGGTATGGTGTTTCAGCATTTCTCACTGTTTGAGACCTTAACTGTCACTGAGAACATCGCTCTGGCGCTCGGGGATGAAGCCGGTGATTTGCAACTGCTGGCGAAAAGAATCAGCACTGTCTCTAAGCAATATGGCATGGAGCTGAACCCCGATCGGCACATACACTCCCTCAGCGTCGGTGAGCGCCAGCGGGTCGAGATTGTGCGCTGTCTGGTGCAGGATATTAAATTACTGATCTTAGATGAGCCGACCTCGGTATTAACCCCCCAGGAAGTCGAGATTCTGTTTGTCACTTTACGGCAGTTAGCGGCGGATGGCTGCAGTATCTTGTTTATCTCTCACAAGCTAAAAGAAGTACAAGCGCTCTGTCATAACGCGACTATATTGCGCGGCGGGAAAGTCACAGGAGACTGTATACCTGCAGAAGCTGGAGCGACTAAAATGGCCCAGCTTATGGTCGGGGCGGATACCCCTATTAGTAGTGACTACCCCAAGGCAACGGGCGGTGAAGTATTTCTGGCGGTTGAGAATTTGTCTAAGAGCAGCGAAGACCCCTTTGGTACCAGCTTAAAGAAGGTTAATTTTAGTGTGCGTCGCGGTGAAATATTGGGCATCGCCGGAGTGGCCGGCAATGGCCAGGAAGAATTACTGGCGGCACTCAGCGGTGAACATTTGTTGGATAGCAGTGACCCGGTTAAGTTTGCCGGGCGTGCCATCGGCTTATTAGGACCCAGAGAGCGTCGCCAACTGGGACTGGCGTTTGTCCCAGAGGAGCGATTGGGCCGCGGTGCAGTGCCGGAAATGAGTTTAGTAGAAAATACATTATTGACCGGGTTTCTGCAGGGGCTGCTCAACTTTGGCTTTATCAATCAGGGAAAAACCGAGCAGTTTTCGCAAAAAATTATCGATGACTACAAAGTAAAAACCCCCAGTAACCGCACGGCAGCACAGAGCCTATCGGGAGGAAATCTGCAGAAGTTTATTATCGGCAGAGAAATACTGCAAAATCCGCAGTTATTGGTGGCCGCTCACCCCACCTGGGGAGTCGATATCGGCGCAGCCACTGCTATCCATAAGGCACTGATCGAACTCAGAGATAAAGGCGCGGCAATTCTGGTGGTCTCGGAAGATATCGATGAATTGTTTTTGATCAGCGACCGGCTCTGCGCCATCTGTGATGGCGAGTTATCGCCGTCGAAAGCCACCCAAGAGACCTCAATTGAAGAAGTGGGACGCTGGATGACCGGGGTTTTTGAACCCAGCGAGCCGACGGCGCCACAGCATGCCGATAGCATGCTCAACACTAGCACTATTAACTAGGGGACCTTATGTTTTTAAAATTAGAACCGCGGGGTGAAGCGTCCCGCTCAATGTCTTATCTGTCACCACTATTAGCCGGGTTACTGACCTTGATCAGTGGCGGCATCTTTTTTGCCTTTCTCGGACACGATCCTATAGATGCGTTGAGAATTTTTTTGATTGCGCCCGTCGAAGATCTATATGGATTTGGTGAACTCTGCGTTAAAGCGGCGCCAATTATGCTCTGTGCTATTGGTCTGGCGGTGGCGTTTAAAGCCCAGGTCTGGAATATCGGTGCCGAGGGGCAGTTGCTGATGGGTGGCCTGGCGGCCAGCGCCGTGGCGCTGCAGTTATTGGACGTCGAGTCTTTGTGGGCGCTGCCATTGGTGTTGCTCAGCGGCATGTTAGGCGGTGGGCTGTGGGGGCTATTAGCAGGCTGGCTACGCACCAGGTTTAACGCCAATGAAATACTCACCACTATCATGTTCAACTACATAGCGTTGTACTTGTTACTGTATTTTGTGCACGGCTCATTCAAAGATCCAGATGGCTACGGCTTTCCAGCGTCTGCAATGTTTGGAGACAGCTCGATACTGCCGGTCTTGCTTGAAGATACGCGCCTGCATATAGGCATATTGTTTGCATTGTTGGCTGTGGTAATAATTTGGGTGATGTTGTCGCGCTCTTTCATCGGTTTTCAAATCAAAGTTTTGGGTTTAGACAGCAACGCAGCAAAATTGGCAGGTTTTAAACACAAGCGCCTGGTAGCGATAGTGATGATTGTCAGTGGTGCCCTGGCGGGCTTGGCGGGAGCCGGTGAAGTAGCGGGCCCGATAGGACAGTTAATTCCTTCAATCTCTCCGGGTTATGGCTACGCGGCAATTATAGTGGCCTTTCTAGGTCGGTTGCACCCGGTCGGTATTTTCTTTGCCAGTATGTTAATGGCGCTTATTTACCTTGGCGGCGAACTGGCGCAGATAGAACTCAATGTGCCTCTGGCGGTGACCTCACTGTTTCAGGGTATGCTGTTGTTCTACCTGTTGGCCTGCGATGTATTTATCAACTTTAAAATTAAATTTAATCGACCTCAGATTAGTCCAACACTGGAGAATTCATAGTGGATATCGACTTAATAACCAATATTCTCTACGCCATGGTGCGCACAGGTACCCCACTGTTAATAGTGGCGCTCGGAGAGCTAGTGTGTGAGAGATCCGGAGTACTCAATTTAGGTCAGGAAGGCATGATGCTGATGGGTGCAGTGGTTGGCTTTATAGTCACTCTCACCACCGGCAGCTTAATGCTCGGCTTCATCCTGGCAATTGTCGCCGGTATGTTGATGTCGATGCTGTTTGCCGCCATTGCTCTGGGACTGAATGCCAACCAAGTGGCCACAGGTTTAGCGTTAACCATCTTCGGCACCGGACTGTCGGCATTTATCGGTGCCGGCTATGTAGGGGTGCCAATCACTGGATTAGAACCTATTGCTATTCCCTATCTAAGCGACATTCCACTGATCGGGAAAATGTTGTTCGCCCAAGATTTGGTGGTTTATCTCTCCTTTGGGCTGTTTGGTCTGGTTTATTGGTTCTTTAAATCCAGCCGTCTGGGATTGACGGTAAAAGCGGTAGGTGAGAACCCTCACGCGGCAAATTCACTGGGACTGCCGGTAATGCGTACTCGCTATCTGGCAGTCGCCTTTGGTGGTGGCATGGCGGGATTGGCGGGGGGCTACTTGTCACTCGCCTACACGCCACTGTGGGCTGAGAACATGGTTGCCGGACGCGGCTGGATAGCCCTGGCTCTGGTGGTATTTGCCACTTGGCGCGCCGACCGTATTATTTTTGGTGCCTACCTGTTTGGACTGGCCAGTATCTTGAACTTAGTGGTTCAGGGACTCGGTTATCCGGTGTCTCCAAACCTGCTGGCGATGATGCCATACGCCGCTACTGTATTAGTGTTGGTGATGATCTCCAGCAATGTGATGAAAAGTAAAATGTATACCCCGATGTGGTTGGGTAAACCTTTTCATCCGCACTCGTAGTGACTGCAATGCATAAAACGAAGCGATTGTGGATCAAAAATCCGCTGGCGATATTAGTGGCAGAGGGTGTCGACGCCGGTGGCGGTGTGCTGATCTGCGATGCGCAAATAGTCGAGTTAGTCGGCAGTGGTGCCCAACCCAGTAGTTGGGATGAGGTTTACGACGCATCTGAATCAGTGGTGTTACCGGGGTTGATCAATAGTCATCATCACTATTATCAGACCTTGACCCGCGCCTACCCAGGGGCATTAAATCAGGAGCTATTCAGCTGGTTGCAAAATCTCTACCCACTGTGGGTGGGCTTAGAGCCAGAGATGTTAGCGCTGGCCACTAAGTTGGCTCTGGCTGAGCTGCTGCTTTCCGGCTGTACGTTATCGGCGGATCACCACTATCTGTTTCCGGCGGGCATGGAGCAGTCGATCGACGTGCAAATAGAGGCCAGTGCTGAGCTGGGGATGCGCACTTTATTTACCCGCGGTTCGATGAGCTTGGGCCAGGATGACGGCGGTTTACCGCCTCAGGCAGCGGTACAGCAACAACAGCAGATATTAGAAGACAGTGAGCGGTTGATTAATCGCTATCATCAGCGCGGCGATGGGGCAATGCTGCAGATAGCGCTGGCGCCCTGCTCGCCCTTTTCAGTGACGCCCGAGATTATGCGCGCCAGTGCCGAACTGGCTAATAGACTAGACGTCAGATTGCACACCCACCTGGCAGAGACCATTGACGAAGAGCAGTTTTGTCTGCAGCGCTTTGGCCTGCGCACGGTTGATTATTTAGAGTCCGTTGGTTGGCTGCAGTCGAGAACTTGGCTGGCCCACGGCATTCACTTCAACGACGCTGAGATTACTCAACTGGGCAGTGCCGGGGTCGGTGTCTGTCACTGTCCGACTTCAAATATGATGTTAGCGTCGGGTATCGCCCGCAATTTAGAGCTGGAGAGCGCCGGGGTACCCGTGGGGCTGGGAGTGGACGGCTCCGCTTCCAATGACGGCTCTAATATGATTCAGGAAGTACGTCAGGCACTGTACTTACAGCGGCTGCGCTACGGTGCCGCCAAGGTTAGCCATTTAGATGCCTATCGCTGGGCAACCCAGGGATCTGCGAAACTGCTGGGGCGGCCTGACCTGGGGGAGATCGCCGTGGGCAAACAGGCTGATTTGGCGCTGTTTAAATTAGATGAAATGCGTTTCAGCGGCTCTCATGATCCGCTGGCGGCGCTATTACTCTGCGGTGCACAGCGCGCTGATCGGGTGATGGTCGCAGGGCAGTGGCGGGTTACAGAGGGACAAGTGTTGGGGTTGGACACGAAAGCGCTGATGGATGCACACAATTCACTGGCAAAAAAGTTAGTCGCAAAACTGCATTAATTGAGTTAGCAGCAGAGTGCTTTAGCCAATATCAGCCATCCACTGATGGCAGGGCTAAACTGCAGTAATTAATTGAACAGAAGTGTGATGCAGTGAATCTGATTATCTACTGTTGGCGGCAGTTAAGCGTTTGCCGAAAAAGTTAGTGGCTAAACTGATGCGGTAATTGAATTCAAGACCAAAGTAGCAGTGGCAATTGTTATAAACAAATACACAATCAGGTATTATAGTTTTTCTCAAATGGTCAGATCTTGATGGCGATTAACTTGTCAGGTCTGAATCAGCTTTTGCTACAGTAATTCCCGGCAGCCATTAGTGCTTGCCAGGGCAATAAAGACTACGGAGTTTTACATGTCGGCTACACCTTATAACAGAGATTTTCCCGTTTCCTGGGAAGAGTTACACAGAAACTCCAGAGCACTTTCGTGGCGTTTGCTGGAGATGGGTCCCTGGAAAGGAATTATTGCTATTACCCGTGGTGGATTAGTACCGGCGGCCATCCTGGCCCGTGAGATGGATATTCGCTTGATAGATACCGTTTGTATCTCAAGCTATAGCTCTGGCGAATCTGATGGCGATAAGTCTCAGGGCGAATTACAGTTATTGAAAGCTGCCGCTGGCGACGGCGAGGGTATGCTACTGGTAGATGATTTAGTGGATACCGGGAAAACCGCAAAGTATGTCAGAGAATTATTGCCTAAAGCGCACTTCGCCACTGTCTACGCTAAACCTTCTGGCAAGCCGCTAGTGGATACTTTCATTACTGAGGTGAGTCAAGACACTTGGATCCGTTTTCCCTGGGATATGGAATATTCATTCTCGACTCCTCTGGCAGATAGAAAGTAAGTGCGGAAAAATAAAAAAATTCCTGGCAACAAGGTGATTTAGTAACCTTGTTGTTTTAAAGAACAACCCGCAAAAAATTCTCGACAGAGAGTAAACAAACATATCCATAGATAACATAAAAAAGGATACAGAAAATGAAACAGAGCGTAAAAAAGTTATTAACTGGCGCAGTTTTAGGCTTGAGCCTGGCGACAGCCGGCATAGCTCAAGCTGCTGATCCCCTTAAAATCGGTTTCGTTTATGTCGGACCCGTAGGCGATCACGGTTGGAGTTACCAACACGATCAAGGGCGTTTAGCCGTTGAAAAGCATTTCGGTGACAAAGTTAAAACCACTTTTGTTGAATCCGTTCCAGAGGGAGCAGATGCCGAGCGGGTTATCCGCAACTTGGCCAAGTCCGGTAATAAGTTGATTTTTACTACTTCTTTCGGTTACATGAACCCGACTATAAAAGTGGCTAAAACGTTCAAGAACGTTACCTTTGAGCACGCTACTGGCTATAAAACGGCTAAAAATGCCGGTAACTACCTTTCAAAAACCTTTGAAGGACGTTACGTAGCAGGTTTTGTCGCCGCTAAAATGACCAAGAGCAATAAGATTGGTTATATCGCCTCTTTCCCTATCCCGGAAGTCATTCGCGATATCAATACTGTGCAGTTGGCGCTGCAAAAGTACAATCCTAAAGCTGAGATGAAAATTATCTGGGTAAACAGCTGGTTTGATCCAGGTAAAGAAGCCGACGCTGCCAATGTGATGATCGATCAAGGTGTTGATGTTATCTTGCAGCACACTGATAGCCCGGCTGCAATGCAAGCGGCAGAGCGTCGTGGCGTTTACGCCGTTGGTCAAGCTTCAGACATGTCTAGCTTTGGTCCCAAGGCGCATTTGATGTCGGTAGTGGATGACTGGGCAGCCCTGTACATCAGAAAGACTCAAGAAGTGATGGACGGTACCTGGAAGCCTGAAAACTACTGGGGTGGTATGGCTGAAGAAGATATTAAAATCCCAGCCTTTACTAATATGCCAGCGGAAGTTGCCACACAGGCACAGCAGCTAGTCGATGACATCACCAGCGGTAAGTTCTTCCCTTTTACTGGTCCGATCAAGAATCAGGCGGGTGAGATTAAAGTTAAAGCAGGTGAGAGAATGCCCCTTAATGAGCTAGTCAGTATCAACTGGTATGTGGAAGGCGTACAAGCTACAGTACCTGAGTAAATGCAGACAAATAGCGGGCGGTAATTGTGCCCGCGCATAGTGCTTAGCACACTTTGTGCACTCAACAAGCTTTGCCTACTGCGCAGTGGGCAGAGCTTGTCTGTTTTTGACAGTAGTCGTTTTCGCTGGCGTTTAATCAAGGTGACTTCATAGATCGCCGTTGGAGCATATTATGAGCTTAGCATATATCCCCATTATCGATATTTCTGCTCTGTATAGCGATGACTCGCAGCAGTGGCAAAATGTCGCCAGTGAAGTGGACCAGGCCTGTCAACAGAGCGGATTTTTTTACGTCACAGGCCACTCTATCAGCAGCGAGCGGATAGCGCAGTTGAGCGCCCTTTACCAGCAGTTTTTTGCCTTGCCAATGGCTGAAAAAATGGCCATAGATATCACTAAAACTCGTCATCATCGCGGTTATGGCAGTTTTGGCACTGAGCAGTTAGATCCCAAAAGGCCTGCAGATTTTAAAGAGACCTTTGATATGGGCCGTAATTTAGCCGCAGATCACCCGGATGTAATGGCCCAGAAACCTCTCCATGGTACTAATCAATACCCAGACATAGCGGGCTTTCAAGAGTTAGTAGAGACTCACTACTGGGATATGATTGCGCTAGGTAAAACTATATTACGGGCCCTGGCCATCGCCTTAAAGTTGCAGCCGCATTTTTTTTCGCAACAGTTTTCTGAACCTATCAGCGTATTGCGCTTTATTCACTACCCACCGCTGGAGAGCAAACAACAGAGCGAACAACTCGGGGCGGGAGCGCATACTGACTACGGCTGTATTACTATTTTGCATCAGGATCAAATCGGCGGTTTACAAGTACAAGACCGGTCCGGTAATTGGCTGGATGCACCACCAGTGGCGAATAGTTTTGTCATTAACATCGGCGATATGATGGCGCGTTGGAGCAACGACAGATATAGCTCAACGCCTCACCGAGTTATTAATCCCAGCGGTGCAGAGCGCTATTCAATGCCCTTTTTTGTCGAGCCGAATTTCGATACTAAGATCGAGGCTTTAGCCGGCTGTTACGATAGTGGCAATCCAGCAAAATATACCGCGATCAGTGCCGGAGAGTATTTATTATCGCGCTTTGCCGATACCTATGAATACTTCGAAAAATAGAGCCAATGGCTGGTCGCAACATGACTGGCCATGTATAAAGATAATGTCCCTATGGAGCATGCGATTAAGTCCGCACTTCGGGGTGTATTGGACTTGATCACATGTTCCCTAAGCGAGGAGACCCTATGCAAGCGTTAATCCTGGCCCTGCCAAAAGCGGAACTGCATTTACATTTAGAGGGCTCTCTGGAGCCCGAATTGATGTTCGAGCTGGCGCAACGCAATAATATCAGCTTAGCTTATGCCTCTGTTGCAGAATTGCGTCGAGCTTATCAGTTCAATAATTTGCAGGAATTTCTTGATATTTACTATCAGGGAGCTGCAGTCTTGCAAACAGAAGAAGATTTTTACGACCTGACTTGGGCCTATTTGCTGCGTTGCCAGGAGGAGGGGGTCGTTCATGTAGAGCCCTGTTTTGATCCCCAGACACACACCGATCGCGGCGTGAAATTTGCCACTGTGATTGGCGGCATCAGTCGTGCGCTGCGCGATGGACAGCAAAAATTAGGCATTAGCAGCGCCCTGATAATGTCTTTCCTGCGGCACTTATCCGAGCGCTCTGCACTACAGACTTTAGAGCAGGCGCAGCCCTATAAAGAGTTGATAATGGCAGTGGGGCTGGATAGCTCAGAGCTGGATCATCCTCCAGAGAAGTTTCAACGGGTGTTTGCCAAAGCTATTGAACAGGGGTTTTTAACGGTAGCGCACGCCGGTGAAGAGGGGCCTGCAGAATATATTTGGCAAGCTCTGCAGCTGTTGCACGTATCGCGCATCGACCACGGGGTAAGGGCTGTAGAAGATGAGAAGTTAATGCAGCTGCTGATCAGTGAAAAGATGCCACTGACCGTCTGTCCGCTTTCCAATACTAAACTGCAGGTGTTTGCGCATATGAGTGAGCACAACATTTTGCAGATGCTGGATCGCGGGGTAAAGGTTATGGTCAACTCAGATGATCCCGCCTATTTTGGTGGCTATCTGCTGGCTAACTATCAGGCTCTGATCGAGCACTTACCTATGACAGAAACACAGTTAAAACAACTGGCAAAAAACAGTATTGAGGCGAGCTTTATGCCGGATCTGGAAAAACAGCGACATCTTTTGAAAATCAGCCAGCTATAACTTACACACAAGCCATTAATGGGTGAGTGCTGTGGGTAAAAGTATGCACTGAAATATACACAGCCCGAGCCCGCAAATGGGCTGTGTATAAGTCTGTCGTGCCGTTATCAAGGCTATTTCTTCTTGTTGTGCTTTTTGATCTCTCTGCGTAAATCTGCCTCCAGCTCATGGGGGTGCAACACAGTGCCTTCAAGTTGGGTATTGGGAAATACCACCACATGCAACTCATCTTCTTCCAAACCATCACTCCAGCGCTGCTGCCAGGCTTTTAAGCCAATGGCTTCTCCCTGGCAGTCCTGCCATTCACCAGTAGCCCAGGCTTGCGCTGCTTCACAGCTGGGCCAAACCGGTACACAGTCTTCATCTTCACTATTGAGCATCACGCAGCCCTGCTGGTCAGTCAGTATCCAGATCTCCTGATTGGCTACCGCACTCTCGATAAAATATTGATAGCGTTGCTCTGAATCGTAGTTGTCTAAAGTGGAGAGTGATACTGACATAAGTTTGGCCTTGAGTGAGTTTATGGTGTGCGAGGATTATACACCAAGGGATTAGCCACTGTTGAGTTAAACATTAACCGACAAGCGCGGTGTCTATGCTATATAATCTGCAGCTGTTAGAGTTCCCTAATATTCCCATTATCAGACATTTATTGAGGTTTCCTATGGCAAATAAGTTGTGTACTTTAGCGATGTTAGCCACCACTGTGGTATTTGGCAGTACCACAGCTATCGCCGATGTGCCGACCAAGACTACTGAATTCTTTACCCAGTTGTACGCTAAAACTTGTGTTGTTAATGCCGCTAATATGGATGCTTTACGGGAGCGCTTTGCCCAGGGGCAAGTGCCTGAACTCTCAGCACAAAAAGCTGAGTATTTTCTGCATAGAAAACCTGGCACAGTCTGGGTAATCCCCAATACAATAGGTAATTTTTTGGTCTCAATAGACCGTGACAATAACTGTACTGTCTATGCTCAAAGGGTAAAGATAAACGAGATAGAGCGCGCATTCATTAGCTTGTTAGAAGAAGCTGCAACGGGTTTTGACTCGATTAAAGAACAAGATGAAACCTTGCAGACCCAGCGTGGGCCGATGCATTTCATCAGTTACACCCGCACTAACCTTACAGATAACACCAGGCAGAAATTTTCACTTTCTACCTCCACTGCAGATGCTGTTGAAGTTCAGGCAAAAGCAACAGTGGAAGCGGTGTTGAATTAGCCAATTAATGAATCAGCCCAGTCAATTCTCTAACAGAATTGCAGGTTTTTCAAACCCTGCACAGCAATTGCTTGTGATTCTTGGCTCAACCAAGATACAGGCTTATTAAGTAATTACAAAATAATCGTATTGCTGGATTTGTTTAGGCTCAGTATAGTATTTTTCACCTCTTTTAACACATTTGAAGCATTGATGATTACCCATTCCCGCTATTACTCCCGCTGCAGAATCCGCTCTAGCATGAACGCAATTCTTGAGACTCTGTAATGCTAAAATATACTCTGGTACTGCTGCTGTTGGCTCTCCCCGCAACTTCTTTGGGCCACTGTCAAATCACTTATCGAGTGGCCGACTTTCCCCCTTATATGATGCAAGACACTCAAGATAACTGGACTGGGTTAGATGTGGAGTTGGCTAAAGCTGTGTTTGACGAGGCACAGTGTGAGGTGACATATACACTTATGCCCTGGAAGCGTGGCCTGCATTTACTGAAGCACGGTGGTGTCGATATGATTTCCGGACTTAGCTTTAATCGCGAGCGAGAAAAATACACTTACTTTATCGGACCCATGCGCGATGAGAGCATTGGTTTAATCGTCGACCGTGACAGTCAGTATCAGTTGACTGAATTGGAGGATTTAAAGAGTTTACCTAAACGTATTGGTTACTTACGTGGGGTCTATTACGGAGCGAGTTTTGCTGAAAAATATCAGTCTGACACAGAGTTTGCCGACAAATTTGAGACGGCTGACAACGAGGATACAAATTTACTCAAACTACAAAATCGACGCTTGTCAGCCATAGCGACTGATAAATACAATGGGATTTATAAACTGCGTCTACAAAATATTGATGATAATTATAAAGTACACAAATTTCTGCTCAATCAGGATGTAGTGTATTTTGGCTTTAGCAGGAAAGCTATCTCCCAGGATACTATCAATAAGCTGCGAGCGGCTCTGCAAAGATTGCAAAAAAATGGTGACTTAGATCGAATAAAAGCTAAATATAATTAGGCTAATGCGTTGTAATGCCAACACTGTCTTCTATATTTAGACGAGTGCTCTAGATTTCTTTTGCTGTGCCAAAAATAGGTCTATGATATTGGATTATCTAGCAATAACGCAGTTACTAATAAGCTTTAACCTAAAATCGATGCCATTATTATGCTTAAAAAATTGAAAATACTGAGTTTGGCGCTGCTTTCTTCAGCTTCTATGTTTAGTAGTGGGGAATGTAAACTCAGTGTCAGAGTTTTTGATTTTGCCCCGCAATTTATTCAAGATCAGCAGGGGCAATGGCATGGCATGGCCGTAGAGTTGATTCAGGCGGTGTTGCAGGAGGCTAACTGTAGCGCGCAGTACCAGAATTTAACCTGGAAACGATCTCTGTACTTAATGGAGCATGGTGGCTTAGACATTATGTTGAATATGTCGATAACCGCAGAGCGGCAAAAGTATTTGCATTTTATCGGACCGTTGCGCGACGAAACCATGATTTTGGTTGCCAGCAGAGAGTTACCTGCACAAATTACCAGTCTCGATGACATAAAAAATTTAGACAAACGTATTGGCATTCTCAGAGGGGCTTATTACGGAACAGAATTTGCAAAAAAAATGCAGACAGACTCTGAGTTTGCAGAGCGATTCGAGCGGGCGAATTCGACTGAGATTAATATTGGAAAGTTAAAGAAGCAGCGAATAGCCGGTTTTTTTAACGATAAATACAACGCTAATTATATTCTTAAATACAAATTAGATGGCAGCAAATATAAAGTGCAGCCGCTGATTCTCAATCGAGACTTTGTCTATATTGGAGTGAGTAAAAAGTCTGTGCCAGTTGCGGTTCACCAGTTGCTGAAGAAGGCCTTTGCACAGGCTAAAAGTAAAGGCATGTTAGATAAAATTTTATCTAAGTATAATGATTCTAGCCCATGATCCAATTTATATTCAACGCCGGACAAAGGCGAAAGATCTGATGCCCGACGTTTTTTAACTCTGTCTGTGAAGTACTAGAAAGTAGCTGAAAGTCGATACAGACTAACAGCGTCTCCTGGACTTAATTGTATATTGCTTAGATCAAATTCTCAGTCTGTGGATCGAAAAACACTGCCTTGCTCATATCAAACATAAAGTCAGAATACTGATTCATTTGTACTTGATGGCCAGGGTTTATTCGACAATTTAGTTCTTTCTCTCCCAATTGGGTCAATACCATAGTATCCGCTCCCATAGCCTCTGTTAGCAGTGTTTTAAGTTTCAAGACACAAACTTCCCTGAGATCGGCTTTGTGTTGCAAAGGTTCAGTGATCATCTCCGGGCGGATGCCTAAAATTACTTTTTTGCCAATATAACTGCTGAGATCGTAACCTTCAGGTATAGGCAGTTGATGTTGTTCTGTATCGCTAATGATTAAGCTGTCGCTGTTCTGGATAGTCACATCAATGAAATTCATTGGTGGAGACCCCATAAAACCGGCGACAAATAAGTTAGCAGGGCGGTCGTAAACCTCCTGTGGACTGGCAAGTTGCTGTAACAGGCCATCGCGCATTACTGCGATTCTATCCGCCAGGGTCATCGCCTCTACTTGATCGTGGGTCACGTAGACTATGGTGGTCCCTAAGCGCTGGTGCAGTTTCTTGATTTCAGCGCGCATTTCAACACGTAATTTTGCATCCAGATTAGACAGCGGTTCATCAAATAAATAGATCTTCGGCTCTCTGGCCAGTGCCCGCCCCATTGCCACTCGCTGGCGCTGTCCTCCAGATAACTGCGCCGGCTTGCGATCTAACAAGTGCTCGATTTGCAGCAATTGGGCCACCTTTTGCACTTGTTTCTCGCGCTCGGGTTTGGGCATTTTGCGCACTTCCAGACCAAAGGAGATATTGCCTCTGACCGTCATATTCGGATACAGCGCATAAGATTGAAACACCATAGCGATGTCGCGGTCTTTAGGGTTGGCGTGGGTAACATCCTTGCCGCCAATTAGAATTCGCCCTTCAGAGATGGATTCCAGACCGGCTATGCTGTTCATCATGGTCGACTTACCACAACCTGAGGGGCCGATCAGAACCAGGAATTCACCTTTCTCAATGTCGATATTGATACCTTTTAAAACTTGCGTTGAACCGTAGCTCTTTTTGACGTTTTCAATAGATAATGCAGCCATCTTATGCTCCTTTTACTGCACCGGCGGATAGGCCACGTACAAAATATTTACCGGCAAAAACATAGACGACTATAGTCGGTAGGGCTGCTAGTAAGGCCGCTGCCATGTCTACGTTATATTCTTTACCACCAAAACTGGTATTTACTAAGTTATTTAATGCGACCGTCACTGGTAAGTTATCGGCGCCGGAGAAGACTACGCCAAACAGAAAGTCATTCCATATCTGGGTAAATTGCCAGATTACCGTGACCACAATAATTGGCGGCGACAGCGGTAAGATAATTCGCCAGAAGATCAGGAAGAAACCCGCCCCATCGATCTTGGCGGCACTGATCAGCTCTCTGGGTAATCCGACATAGTAATTGCGGAAAAATAGCGTAGTGAAGGCCATGCCGTATATCACGTGCACCAAAATCAAACCACTGGCACTGCTGGCCAGTCCCAGCCAACCCAAAGTCATCGCCATGGGAATTAGCACCACCTGGAAGGGGATGAAGCATCCAAACAACAGCAGTCCGAAAAATAAATCACTGCCCTTAAAACGCCACATTGACAGTACGTAACCGTTTAATGCACCCAGTATTGTCGAGATAGCCACTGCCGGGAGAACAATTTTAAAAGAATTGATGAAGAAAGGCGCTATGCCCTCGCAGGTGCTACCGGTACAGGCGGAGCCCCAGGCCTTTGCCCAGGCGGCGAGGCTCGGATCTTTGGGCAGGGCCAACAGTGATCCGTTGCGAATCTCTTCGACATCTTTAAGTGAGTTCATCACCATCACTAACAGTGGTAACAGGTAAATGAGGGCCATAAATAGTAAAACGCTGTATAAGAGAATACGCAACAAGTGTTGGACAATGGAGCGCTGTTGCAGGTAGCGATTAGCTTTATCTTTTACAGAGCCCAGCAGCGATAGATTTTTTGTGCCATTGGCACTGTAGCTTAAATTGTAGGTCTTTTTCATTGTTTTTTACCTCTCAACTCAGAATAGAGGTAGGGTATTAAGATGGCTAATACTCCGCCCAACATCATCACGCCGCTGGCGGCACCTAAACCCATTTGTGAGCGGGTAAAGGCATGTGCGTACATGAAATTAGCTGGTAGGTCTGAGCTGTAGCCTGGTCCGCCGCCAGTCAGGGCAGTGACTAAGTCAAAACTCTTAATGGCGATGTGTGACAAAATAACAAATGCGCTGAAAAACACCGGTTTCAGGGTAGGTAAAATGATACGTCTATAGATAGTCGGCATGCTGGCGCCGTCTAATTGCGCCGCTTTAATCATCTCGCTGTCGACTCCGCGCAGACCGGCGAGGAAAAGTGCCATAACAAAGCCCGATGATTGCCACACTGCTGCGATTACCAGACAGAAAACCACCATTTCAGAATTCACCAACCAGTCGAAAGTGAAATCTTCGAAGCCCCATTCGCGGACGATCTTCTGAATACCCATGCTTGGGTTGAGCAACCATTTCCAGGCGGTGCCTGTGACGATAAAGGAAATCGCCATCGGGTAGAGATAAATGGTGCGCAGCAGGCCTTCCTGACGAATTTTCTGATCTAATAAAATCGCCATGCCAATGCCTATCACCAGGCAAATAATGATGAATAATCCACCGAATACGACCAAGTTTTCGCTGGAGACCGCCCAGCGGTCGTTATTTAAAAGTTTGTTGTATTGATCGAAGCCGACAAATTTCCACTGTGGCAGCATTCTGGATTTGGTGAAAGAGAGTGCTACAGTCCAGAGGATGTAGCCATAAATACAGACCATCACAATCAAAAAAGAGGGTGCTAGTACTAGTTTGGGCATGCTATCGGCAAGCATGTCGGTAAATCGGCGTTGATTAGCCACAGGTATCACCTATGTTTTTATAAGTTGTAGCTTGAGGGTATATCTTTCGAGGGCACTAGAAGGATCGTCAGAGCTGCATGCAGCCCTGACAATCCATTAGCATTTACATGCTAGCTTTTACTGCGTTAGCCAGTTTCACTACTACTTCATCAGCACTTTGATCGCTGTTGTAGAAGTTAGTGATAACATCGGAGATAGCGCCTAGGGCGCTGGATGTAGTGGCCATACCATGGGCGAAACTTGGTACCAGATCACCGGTTTTAGCCGTTGATGAGAAGCTTGCCATAGAAGCTTTAGCACAGCTGTCGAATGGCGTCTCGTTCATACCTTGACGAACCGGGATAGAACCTTTGTTTAAGTTGAAAGCCTCTTGGAATTTAGGTTCCATGATCAGACGTGCCAGAGTTTCCTGCGCAACTTTAGAGTCATCGGAGTCCAGACCGAACATAGCGAAACTGTCGATGTTGAAAGTGTACTGGTGCTCAGTTTGTGGTGCTGGTGCACAGATGAAATCAGTGCCTGGTACTTTTCCTGCAGCGGTAAATTCACCTTTGGCCCAGTCACCCATGATCTGCATCGCTGCTGTACCATTGATTACCATTGAAGTGGCAATGTTCCAATCGCGGCCCGGGCTGTCGGCATCAATTAAGTCACGGGTAGCTTTAAAGGTCTTGAAGATCTCAACCATCTTGGCGCTGCGTAAGGTTGCATCGTCGTGAGTGACAAAAGCTTTGTTATAAAACTCAGATCCACCCATCCCCAGTGCGATAGCTTCGAATAAAGTCGCATCCTGCCAAGCCTGTCCGCCGTGTGCCAGAGGGATAATACCCGCAGCTTTCAGCTTGGGGCCAACAGCGATCATCTCATCCCATGTGGTTGGAATTTCTGCACCGGCTTTGGCGAAAGCCGCTGGGTTAGCCCATAGCCAATTGACGCGATGTACGTTGACCGGTACTGCTACGTATTTGCCTTCGAACTTCATGATGTCACTGACAACTTTAGGTAACAGTTCATCCCAGCCGGCTTTGTTGGCAACGCCATCCAGGTCCGCTAGAAATCCTAAGTCAGCCCACTCTTGAATATCCAGGCCTTTCATTTGGGCTGCCGCGGGTGGGTTGCCAGAAACTGCACGGGATTTCAGGACTGTCATCGCCGCTTCACCGGCACCGCCAGCGACAGCGAAATCTTTCCAGCTATGGCCTTCCTGGGTTAATAAATCTTTTAATACCGCTACAGATTTAGCTTCACCACCAGAGGTCCAGTAGTGTAAGACTTCTACTTCACCAGCGTTGGCAACAACAGCGGAAACAGCGAGAGCTAAGCCAGCAATGGCAGCTTTAGTTTTATTCATCTCAATACCTTATTATATTTATTAGCAGTGTCTGACCTAAGTTGCGCCCGGTGGGTTAAACCTGTGTTAGAGCACCAGATATACCTCAGATACTTTATTACAGTGACTGGGTCGCTGAATCTGTTATCTGAGGCCTGCCTATTAAACTAACAAACCATTGATTAAATGGGGGTCACAACCTGAAATACTTTGTCACATAGTGTCACTCAATCTGTTTTAGTCCATTATAGCCGGTCAATTACAATACTATTGTAAGTGCTTACTACCAATCTGATCCCTGCACTGGCAGTACTAAACTCACTTTTAAGCCCTTTGGCTGCAAATTGCACAGTTCAATGTCTCCGCCGTGGGCCCTGGCAATATTTCTGGCAATCGACAGACCCAGACCCATGCCGCCGATGTGTCCCAAACTAGGTGCGACCCTGATGTAGGGCTGAAAAACCTGGCTTATTTGCTGCTCGGGGATACCCGGCCCATCATCGCAGATCTCTATGCTCAAATGTTGCTCGCCCAAGGTGAGCTTGACTGTCACGGTACTGCCGTAGTGCAGTGCATTGTCCAATAGATTGCCGATGCAACGTTTTAGTGCCAGTGGTTTGCCGCTGAAACTTGAGACATTATCGCCCAGTAGCTGCAGTGACTGTCCGGCTATTTTGGCGTCTTCGGCAAAGTGTTGCAGTAGTCTTGAAATATCAACGGCAGTTTGATTCTCGTGAATATCTGTATCGCTGACACTTTGCAGTGCCCCTTTAACCATAAGATCGAGATCTTCCAGATCGCGGCTAAAGGCCTCTCTGCTGCTGTCGTCTTCCAATAATTCAGTGCGCAGTCGCAAGCGGGTAATGGGGGTTTTTAAATCGTGAGAGATAGAGGCAAATAAGCGCTCTCTGTCATCTAAGTACCTCTGGATCCGCTGCTGCATATCATTGAAGGCCTGAGCAGTTAGCTGTTCTTCGCTGCTGCCACGTACGGGTACTATGACAGATTCACCTCTGCCGACGCGTTCAGCAGCCTGGCCTAAACGACGGATAGGGCGAGTGATATACCTGACGCCCGTGATACCAATAAGCAGCACTGTCAACAGAGATACAAGCAGCGATATTACCCGCTCTTTAGACAGAGGAGAGATGCTATCTTCCAGTAGCAAGCTGGGGATTATGGTAGCCACATACAGCCACTCGCTTTTATTGATGGGAAATTGCACCACCAGAATCGGTGCGTTGTACGGGGCCAGCATTAAGGTTTGATGACCCCAGCGCTCAGGTAGATCTGAGAGCATAGTGTGGTTGTTGATTACTCTTAAATCACTGGGCAGCGAAAACACGGTACTGATCGGAGTATCCTCACCCAGTTCTTGGCGCAGCGCTTTGTTGAAGGCATCTATGACAATTGTTTTTGCCGGAGAGTCGACCACGTCGGCGAGTTGTATTTTCTCTTTATTGAGGGTGACAAAAAAACGTGTGCCCCCCATGTCTCGTAGTTGGTCTAATACTAAGTGCCGGTAGGCATTGGGCAGTGAGACAAAAAAGCGCACTGTCGAAGTAACCCGGTTGGCCATAGCGAACGACATATCGGCTACCCGGGTCTCGTAGTCTGAGCGCCACTGGGCAGTCCAGATGGTATTGCTGATCAGCTGGGCTAACACTACTCCGACCGCCATCATAAAAATAATCCGCTGATTGAGCGAGCGTGGACTTTTCAAGCGCTTAATAAACTGCAACATTGGACTGTTCTACCGGTACGGTCAATATGTAGCCTTTGCCACGCACTGTTTTGATTATTTTTGGGTCCTTGGCATCTTCGTTGAGAACCTGACGCAGGCGGCTGACATGCATATCGACAAACCTATCCAGTGGGGTTGTCTCCCGCCCTCTGGTGCTGTCGGCAATAGTTTCTCTGGATAAGGTTTCACCGGGGCTCTGTAAAAACAGTGCCAGCAATTCAAAGTCTGATCCGTTGATAACAATTTTTTTGGCATTGTTATCGCGTAATTCTCTGCAGGTAATATCTAGTTGAAAACCGGCAAAATGGAAATAGCGCTGCGCTGTAATGACAACGTCACTGGCCGCTGAGCGTCGCAGAATTGCCTTGATGCGGGCCAGCAACTCACGCGGATTGAAAGGTTTGGCCAGGTAATCATCGGCGCCCAGTTCCAAACCGATAATACGGTCGGTCTCATCGGAGTTGGCGGTTAACATGATCACTGGAATCTGGCTAAAAGTGCGCAGGCGTCTACAGACTTCAAAGCCATCTATGTCGGGAAGCATTATATCTAATACTACCAGGTCATAATTTGCGTCCCGGGTGATACCGTCAAGAAAGCTCAGACCATCCAGAGCACTGTCTACTAAAAAGCCATTTTTACTCAGGTATGTTTGTAACAGAGCACAGATTTCTGGATCGTCATCTACAACGTATATTTTTTTATTTTCAATCATATAGACACAACTTAGCGGGGTGATTTTAAACCTCAGAGACAAAAGCGACCTACTGTGACGACAGCTATTTGCGGGTTAAAGTCTCTGAAAACGCGGGTTTTATCGTTATTATGGCGCATTTTTTCTGTATTTACTGCAAAGTTCTGCAGCGCACAGGCTATAACTACATACTACCTAGAAGCACTCTGAAAGTAAGTATTTGCCTCGGGCTTAATTGTAACAAAGTGTAGTATTGCTCACTTTACAGGGGTGAAAGGTAATTTGAGCATTTGCCAAAATGAAGCTGTCACTCTGGCAAATCGTAGTTGCCTCTGTCCGTAGCGGATTTGTTGCTCGCCGTTTTTTGCCGCCGCCAGGTAAGTGTTAAAGAGCCGATCCCAGAGGGACAAATTGAAGCCAAAATTATGTGAATACTCCCCGGGTTCAACACTGTGGTGGACTCTATGCATGGGCGGGGTAACAACCAATAAGCGCAGTAGCGGCTCGAGCTTTTTGTTAATTTTAATGTTGGCGTGATTGAACAACGACAGCGCATTGAGAGTGACTTCAAAGAGTATCACAGTGACTACCGGTGCCCCCAACAGCACGATAGCTATTACTTTTAGCAACAGGGAAAAGATTGCCTCAACCGGATGAAAGCGCACCCCAGTGGTTAAATCCAGGTCCATATCCAGGTGGTGGATGCGGTGAAAACGCCACAGCAAAGGTATTTTGTGCAGGGCTAAATGTTGCAGGTAAATAATTAAATCCAGGGCGATAAAACTGCCAAAAACGGTCAGCAGCAAAGAGGGACTAAGAGTATTAAACAGGCCGATATTTTGCCCTGAGGCCCAGGCGGCGCTACCGACAGTGACGGCTGGAAACAGCAGTCGCATGATCGCGGTATTGATCAGCATCATGGCGACATTGGTGAGCCTTCTGTGCATATTACCAGCGCTAGGTGAGCGGTTGGGGCGCAGCCATTCCCAGCTTAGAAACAGCATGAAAAGCCCGGCAAATACAGACAATCGGATGCTGGCTTCATGGTTGCTGATGACTGCAAATAACATAGTAATAACCTTAAGTTAGTCGCCTGTTAACAGCGCTAGTCTCAATCTGACAATGAGAAGTTAGCTTAGTGCCGACTAAATCGACCGGCACTGGGCAAGCCGTGGACTGATTAGGTTGGCGCTTAACTACTTGGTGGCACTTTCTCAAAGCTGCGACCCGATGGAAACGGCACAAGTCCTCAGGGCCATGCGTCCTGTGGTAAATCTTTTACTTGCCAATACAGAAGCTGGAGAAAATCTTGCCCAGCAGATCATCACTGCTCACTTGTCCGGTGATCTCCCCCAGTGCCTGTTGCGCCTGGCGTAAGTCTTCGGCCAATAGTTCACCGGCATTGTTGTAGATCAACTGTGCATGACCGGTGCTCAGTAACTCATCCGCTCTGTCTATTGCATCCAGATGCCTGCGTCTGGCTAAAAATCCGCCCTCAGCGGTCGCCTGGTAGCCCATGCAGGTCTTTAAGTGCTCTCTGAGTACATCGATGCCTAAATCGGCTTTGGCCGACAGGTTGATGCAGGGGGCGCCATGGCCGTGGTGTAAACCTATTTTTTCATCACTCAGATCGGCCTTATTTCGAATAATGGTGATCTTGCTGTCATCGTCCAATTTATCGACGAATTCTGGCCAGATCTGATGTGGATCATCTGCGGCGGTCTGGGTGCTGTCAACCATCAGTAAAATACGGTCGGCGCTCTTAATTTCCTGCCAGGCTCTGGATATACCGATGCGCTCTACTTCATCTGGAGCATCTCTTAAGCCCGCGGTATCGATGATGTGCAGTGGCATGCCATCAATGTGGATATGCTCGCGCAAGACATCGCGGGTGGTGCCTGCAATGTCGGTGACAATAGCGGCATCCTTGCCGGCCAGGGCATTTAACAAGCTGGATTTTCCGGCGTTGGGGCGACCGGCGATAACGACATTCATGCCCTCGCGAATGATACTGCCCTGTTTGGCCTCGCGTTTTACGCAATCTAGATTTTCGATGATTTGCTCGAGCCTGCCCTGGACGATACCGTCGGCCAAAAAGTCAATTTCCTCCTCGGGGAAATCAATCGCCGCCTCGACATAAATACGCAGATTAGTCAGGCTTTCGACCAACTGGTAAATACGTTTTGAGAACTCTCCCTGCAGTGAACGCAAGGCACACTTGGCTGCCTGTTGCGAGGAGCTGTCGATCAAGTCGGCAATCGCCTCAGCCTGGGCTAAATCCAATTTGTCATTTAAAAAGGCGCGCTCGGAAAATTCCCCAGGATTGGCCAGTCTACAACCCAGGGATTGTACTCGTTGCAGTAAAAAGTCCATCACTATAGGACCGCCGTGGCCCTGCAACTCCAGTACATCTTCGCCGGTAAAAGAGTTGGGACCTGGGAAGTACAAGGCGATGCCCTGGTCGAGTTCCTGGCCATTTTCATCCAGAAAAGGGCCGTACTGCGCATAGCGAGGTTTGGGCACCGAGCCTATGACCGCCGCTGCAATTTTCGCGGCCTTGGGGCCTGAAACTCGAATAATGCCCACACCACCACGACCGGGCGCTGTCGCCTGCGCGGCAATAGTATCTTGGGAGGTGAGGGTCATAGGATCTGCTCCATAGTTTTGCTAATGTTCTGTTTAAAATTGTTACAGCTAAACGCAAACAAGGCACCCGAGGGAACCTTGTTGTTGTATTTCGCTGCTCTGATTCAGTGCTGATGGGCAGCTAGTACAATGCTGCGAGCTTGAAAGTATCAGCGCTAATTTTTCCCGCTAGTTTATCATCAAAGTAGCCGTTATGTAGCAATAAATACCGGCCGAATAGAACAGGGTTCACCTGTATCTAGTTTGATTCTTTGATCTGATTATTGCACTGAGAGTGGTTCAGTTAGCGGCGCTGGAATTCATCGACTAGAGTGGTTATAGTTACTTGTATAGATCTACATTCTAGTTGCAGGGAGCTGGATATTTATCGAATTAACAGGCGTTTTTCTTTTGCAGATAAGGGTTCAGTTGAGCAGCAGAGATTTAAATAATATCCGTTCTGGACGATGAAGCTGATGCCATTGCTAATCTATGCACTGCTTGCAGTGAGTTTGTGTTTCTCCAGTGTAACTCTGGCTAAAGAACTGCGGATCGCCATAGGAGCGGCGCTACCACCCTACGTCTTAGATCACAATAATGCCGGTATTGAAGTCGATATCATCACCGAGGCACTCAAAGTAAAAGGCTATACTGTCAGCTTTCACTTTGTGCCAAACCTGCGGCTGCTGCGCAGGCTGAAAAACCGGGAGGTAGATGGCACCGTACAAAATTCTATTTTTGATATAGGCAAAGCAGTCAATATTAAGGTCTACGATTCAGCGACTACAATTACCTACCATAACTATGCGATCGCTTTTCGCGATAAAAACCTTCAGATTTACGCTATCAAGGACCTGCTTAACAAGAGGGTACTGGCGTTCCAAAATGCCACTAAGTACTTGGGCTCTGTCTATGCCACCATGGCAAAAAACAATGCTGACTACCGGGAGCATGCAAAACAATCTCTGCAGGTAAAACAGCTGTATGCGGACAGAGTTGATGTCATCATCTCGGAAAAGAGAATATTTAACTACTGGAAGCAACAGGCGCAGTCTCGAGGGGAGTTGTACCGTAGAAATCTAAACAGGGAGCTGCAGTTCCACAATATTTTTGCACCCTCAGCGCGAAACGTTAAATTTGTGGATAGCCAAACAAGGGATGATTTTAATGACGGTTTGAGGTTGATTAAAGGCACAGGTTTGTATCAGACCATTATCGACAAGTATGAAGATATGTAAAACCCCCACTGTCTACTAACCAATATAGGCACTTGCGCGCATTTAAGTGGCTGCGCCGACGGGCGGTTACAGCAGCCTCTCCTACGGCTAGTTATTCAAGAGTGATAAAACAAAAAGGCTCCCTAGGGAGCCTTTTCATATTAACGGCTTGCCGTTAACTTTCTTTTTCGATCTTCTTGTTAATCACATATTGCTGTGCGATTGACAAGATGTTGTTGACTACCCAGTACAAAGTCAGGCCAGCAGGGAACCACAAGAAGAAGAAAGTGAAAATAATCGGTAGCATTTTCATGATCTTCGCCTGCATTGGATCCGGTGGAGCAGGGTTAAGCGACTGCTGGATAAACATACTGGCACCCATCAGGATAGGCAATATGTAGTAGGGATCTAGTACCGACAAGTCAGTCAAATATAAGAAACTGGCATGGCGCAACTCAACAGATTCCATCAGTACCCAGTACAAGGCAATGAAGATCGGCATCTGCGCGACGATTGGCAGGCAGCCACCGAGAGGATTGATTTTCTCTTTTTTGTAGAGTTCCATCATCTCTTTGGACATTCTCTGCTTGTCGTCACCATGCTTCTCTTTAAGACTGGCGATCACCGGACCAAATTTACGCATTTTAGCCATAGAGCGGAAAGCTTTAGCATTTAACTGGAACAGCGCTGCTTTTACCGTAATAGTAATACCGATGATGGCCAGACCCCAGTTACCGAGGAAACCGTGGATAGTCGTAAGCAACCAGTAAAGAGGCGATGCAACCCACCATAACCAACCGTAATCGACAGTTAAGTTAAGAGCGGGAGCCACTTCTTCCATTTGCGCCTGGTCTTTAGGACCGGCGTAGAAAGTGGCGGATACTGTGCTGGTAGTACCGGGAGCCACGTCTATTAAAGGAGAGACAAAGCCTATCCTATAATATGGGCTGCCAATTTTTCTTCTTTCGGTTTTGTACAAGTATTCGCTACCTGGAGCCGGAATCCATGCACTGATGAAATAGTGCTGTGATAAAGCAACCCAGCCGTCCAGGGAGTTTTCTTTGAACTGTTTGCCATCATCAATATCAGAGAAATCAAACTTATTGTAGCTGTCAGTCTCTGTAGAAAAGACCGGGCCCAAATAGGATTGCATCCCCATTTCTGTTTGACTGGTCGGATCTGAGAAATCATTGCGCTTAATTTGACCGAACAGTTGCGCTTGCCAATTCTTAGAGGTTTTATTGTCGATGATATAATCAAGGACTACTGAGTATTTACCTTTAGTGAAACTAAAACGTTTGGTGATAGTGACGCCGTTGTGGACAAAGACTAAGTTTACCTGAAGCGTATCTCCATCAAGCGTGTAACTGGTACTCTCAGAGGTGTAAACAGGTCGACCTATTTCCGCAGAAAAATCAGGACCGTCTTTATTAAATAATCCGCTTTGCGCTATATAAGTGCGCTCGTCGTTTTGTTCCAGTAATACGAAAGGAGAATCACTGCCCAGTATCGCTTTGTGCTCAGGTAGTGATACCTCAATGATGTCTCCGCCTTTAGTATCAATCAGTACATTCAAGACATCAGTTTTTACGCTGATAAGTTGTCCTGCAGTTTCTGTATTTACTGTGCTCGAGGTATCCGGTACATCGGTGAGAGGCTGATCGGTATCTGCAGAGCTGCTGCTAACAGCAATACTCGGTGCATCGCTTGCAGATGAGGTACTGCCGTAGGCGGATACAGTTTGTGTCTGTTCTACAGTCACCGGTTGAGTGCCGTAGTCTTTTCCCCACTGCAATACCAACATATAGGTAATGACTGCTAGAGTGGAGCCTAAAATTATTCGCTGGAAATCCATGGAATTTGCAACCCTTAATAAACTGAATGTATTAGTGAGAGTGCTGCAATACCCTGAGCTATGCAGCATTCCCTTTTTTGATTTTTTTATTTAATCTGGACCAACATTTCTTCGCCAGACGATGTAAGTCTTCAGAGCTGACCTCACCGGCACCTTTGCGCGCCATGATTATCATGTCGTGGGCAGGGAGTTTATCTTGGTTTAGGCGAAAAGACTCACGCATGATACGTCGAACGAGGTTTCGTTTCACTGCTCTGCGGATATTTTTTTTAGAAATGATAAATCCGATCCGGGGATGATCGAGTCCATTAGCGCGGGTGAGGATTAAAATGCGCTGATCTGGTATTTTGATTTCAACTGCGTCGAAAACTTTTTGAAAGTCCCCGCCAGTCAGTAATCGTAACTCGCGGGGGTAGTTTTGCTTGGTCATTTAGCTGCAAATATTAAGCGGAAAGCTTTTTGCGGCCTTTGGCACGGCGACGGTTAATAATAGCACGGCCGCTTTTAGTAGCCATACGAGCGCGGAAACCATGAGTACGTGCACGCTTTAAAACACTTGGTTGGAAAGTTCTTTTCATTTTTCAGTCCTCTGAACGATTATTTGTTTAGTGGCCTGATGTCCACATTCGCAAAATTAAGTCGCGAAAGTTTATAGAATAGTTAAGAAAACTTCAAACCTTTTTCTGCTTATATGCTAATTATCTTGCCTTGATACTCGGTAGCAAATTATTAGGGATAATTGTAGTGTATTTCTGTCACTGTGCGGTGTTTGTGTTGGTAAAGTGTTAATTTTCTATAAATTCAACAGTTTATTATGTGAGTAACTATTATTTTGGTTCGTTTTTTGTTTTTCCAAGAGCAATTTTGTGCAAATTCACTGCCGATTATACTGGTGTTTTAGCGCAGAATAAATATTTATACCCAATCGCTTAAAAAAAATGTGAATATGTGGATAACCTAAATAAAGCGAGGTAGAATGTCGGCTTTAATAATCAGGCTGGTTTGTAGGCGGTTTTTACACTCTGCGCTATTGTTTGTGACTATTTTTTCTGGAGCGCGTGTATGTCTATAGAGTTGTGGGATCGCTGTTTGCAGAGCTTGCAAAATGAATTCCCCTCTCAGCAGTACAATACTTGGATTAGGCCGCTGCAAGCAGAGGCCTCCGAGACTGCGCTTATTCTGATTGCCCCCAATCGTTTTGTCCGCGATTGGGTAAATGATAAATTTTTGTCACGAATTTCCCAGGTCGTCTGTGATGTTGCCAATGACGCCGGGATTGTCGTAAGGGTTGAAGTGCGCGCTGTCGCGGGAGCTGCCCCTATAAGTATGCCGGTGGTGCAGCCACGAATCAGGCCTTCCCCCAGAGTCAGTGTCAATCAAAATTTCGAGCGACGGCTTAATGACCCCATGCCGGTCCCCGCACCTGTGGCTGGGAATTATGATCAGCCTGCTCCACAACTGGAGCTGGATGTTGGAAATTACGGCAGAAGCTCGAGGGTTGTCAATGTCGAAGGGGGGTTAAGGCATCAGTCTAATCTCAATGAAGCATTTACCTTCAATTCTTTTGTCGGCGGTAAATCTAACCAGTTGGCACTGGCAGCTGCTCAACAAGTCAGTGATAACCCGGGTGGTTCTTATAATCCACTGTTTATCTACGGTGGTGTCGGCTTAGGTAAGACCCACTTAATGCACGCAGTCGGTATGGAGTTGTTGAAGAAAAATCCCAGCGCCCGTATCGTCTATCTACACTCTGAGCGCTTCGTTGCCGATATGGTGAAGGCGCTGCAGTTGAATGCGATCAACGACTTTAAACGTTACTATCGCTCTGTCGACGCCCTGCTGATTGATGATATTCAGTTTTTTGCCGGTAAGGAGCGCTCTCAGGAAGAGTTTTTCCATACCTTTAATGCCCTGCTAGAGGGCGGTCAGCAAATGATTTTGACCAGCGACAGATATCCCAAGGAAATCGCCGGTGTTGAAGATCGTCTTAAATCCCGCTTTGGCTGGGGATTGACTGTTGCTATCGAGCCCCCTGAACTTGAAACCCGGGTGGCCATTGTGATGAAAAAGGCTCAGGAAGCCGGGGTGATGTTACCCGATGACGCTGCATTCTTCCTAGCACAAAAGATTCGCTCTAACGTCCGCGAGTTGGAAGGGGCATTAAAGCGGGTGATTGCCAACGCGCATTTCACCGGAAATGCGATTACTACTGCATTTATTAAAGAATCTTTGAAAGACCTTCTAGCATTACAAGACAAACAGGTTAGTATTGATAATATACAACGAGTTGTAGCAGAATATTACAAAATTAAAATAGCTGATCTGCTCTCTAAGCGACGCAATCGCTCAGTGGCAAGACCTCGGCAAGTAGCAATGAGTTTGGCGAAAGAGTTAACCAATCACAGTTTGCCGGAAATTGGCGACGCTTTTGGTGGCAGAGATCACACAACGGTATTGCATGCTTGTCGTAAGATTAAAGAACTGCGTGAATCCGATGCGGATATCCGTGAAGATTATCAAAATCTACTACGTCATTTGACAGCGTAGCAACGATTGAAAAAGGTAGGGTAAACATGAGATTTGTCATTTCCCGTGAAGCACTTATTAAGCCGTTACAACTTGTAGCAGGTGTTGTCGAGCGTCGCCAGACACTGCCAGTATTATCTAACATTTTGTTAGTTGCTGAAGGTGACCAGCTCTCTATGACAGGCACTGACCTGGAAGTAGAATTAGTTGGACGGGTCACTCTGAGTGAACCCGCTGAAGCCGGGTCTATCACTGTTCCCGCGCGCAAGTTGATGGATATCTGTAAATCACTGCCCGACAATGCAATAATTGAAGTGAAACTGACGGATGCCAAAGTTGTTATCAAAGCGGGACGCACACGTTTTACTTTGACTACGCTGCCGGCCACTGAATTTCCCAATGTGGAAGATTGTGAGCAGAGCTTCGAGTTGACTTTATCACAAGATAAATTGCGTCATTTGATCGACCAGACCGGTTTCTCTATGGCTCAACAGGACGTCCGCTATTACCTGAATGGTATGATGATGGAGGTTAGCGATGGTATGTTACGCTCTGTTTCCACTGATGGTCACCGCCTGGCAACCAGCGTCACTGTTGCTGAAACGGCCAATGAGACCTCTGAGCAAATCATCATCCCGCGCAAGGGTATATTAGAGCTCGCTCGTTTGCTGCAAGGTGGCGATGAGCCGCTTAAACTGGTGGTAGGTACCAATCACATTCGCGCCCATGTGGCGGATTACATTTTCACTTCTAAGCTGGTTGACGGAAAGTTCCCCGACTATCAGCGTGTTATTCCCCGTGGTGGCGATAAGATAGTGTTGGGTAATCGCCAGGAGTTGCGTCAGGTATTTAGCCGTATTGCGATTCTCTCTAACGAAAAATACCGCGGCGTGCGCTTAACCTTGACCAGCGGCTTCTTAAAAGTGATGGCGAATAACCCGGAGCAGGAAGAGGCCGAGGAGACCATCGCGATCGATTATCAAGGTGAATCTCTGGAAATCGGCTTCAATGTCAATTATTTAATTGATGTCCTCTCTATTATCAATTCTGACATAGTACGTTTCACTCTCTCAGATTCCAATAGCAGTGCACTAGTCGAAGGCTATGACGAAGAGGGAAGTGTCTTTGTTGTTATGCCGATGCGGATGTAACAGCTGCTTGATACGGTGTCGATAGTGCTCTGTAAAGCATTACACATTGAGTTCCCTGCCGCCGTTGCTGCGGCAGGATTTCTTAACAGTACTTGTCTGCCAATGTTATCTACTGCTGTGATTACCCAGTGCCACAGCGCCTCGCGGTTACTTGCTTAAAATGGCGATAAAATCTCTAAAAATCCAGAATATCCGCAATTTAGGGCAGGTTGAGTTTAATCCTTCAGCCAATGTCAATCTTATCTCTGGGGTTAATGGCAGTGGTAAAACATCACTGCTGGAAGCGATAAATTTTTTGGGTTTGACCCGCTCATTTCGCACCCGTAAATTCCCTTATCTGGTCAGCCGCGGGCAAAAAGAGTCGATTGTATTCTCCCAGTTGCAGAATGTCACAAATCTAAGTGCTGATTCTCTTGGGGTAAGTCGGGATGTTGCAGGTGCGGTGAATATCAGATATAACGGCTCAAATATCGATATATCGCAGCTTGCCAGCTTGGTACCGCTGCTGGTAATTAACACTGATACATTTCAGATTCTTGAGGGTAGCCCGTCGGTTAGACGCCAATTTGTCGACTGGGGTAGCTTTCATGCCGATCAAAGTTATATTCATGCCTGGAGATGCTTTAAACGTGTCTTACAACAGCGTAATTCTCTTTTAAAGTGTGGTAAAATAGATCCTCAAATTCGCCGTGTTTGGGATGTTGAGTTTGTTAAGCATGCACAGCAGATCACTCAGATACGCCAGCGTTACATTGATCAACTGTTACCTGATTTTTTAGCCATCAGCGAGAGCTTGATGGGCGAGGTTGATTTGAGCTTGAATTTCTCTCCTGGCTGGGATCAGAAAAGGCCACTGGATGAGTTGTTAGATGAGCAGTTACAGCGAGATTTAAAACAGGGCTATACCGCCGCAGGTCCTCAGAGAGCAGATCTACGGATTAAAGTTGATGGGGTAAGTGCGGCCGAGCGCTTGTCTCGCGGGCAAAAAAAATTGGTCGTTAGCGCCTTAAAACTGGCGCAGGGAGCCGTTTACAATAGGCTTAAAGAAGACAACTGCATCTTTTTAATCGACGATTTACCGTCGGAGTTAGACGCTCAACACTGCCAGTTATTTTGTCAGTTTTTAGAGCAGACAGAGAGTCAGTGTTTTATTACTTGTGTAGAGCCGCAGCCGCTGATGAGTTACTGGCAGAGCACTACAGAAATAAAAAGTTTTCAAATTGATAATGGCCAGTTGCGAGATTCACAGTAATTACACTGCGCTGGTAATGAATATAAAAATTAACTGGGGATGTGATTGCGATAAGCAGTCCAGACTAGCTAGGAGATGACCATGAGTGGTGAACAACAAGAGTACGGCGCCGACAGTATCAAGGTTTTAAAGGGGCTCGATGCTGTGCGAAAGCGCCCAGGTATGTACATAGGTGACACTGACGATGGTTCCGGTCTGCATCACATGGTCTTTGAAATCGTCGATAACTCCATCGATGAAGCGCTAGCTGGACACTGTACTGAGATCAATGTAGTGATCCGCTCCGACGATACTGTTATGGTCAGCGACAACGGCCGTGGTATTCCCACTGATATTCACTCTGAGGAGGGAATATCAGCAGCGGAAGTTATCATGACGGTACTGCACGCCGGCGGTAAGTTTGACGACAACAGCTATAAAGTTTCAGGGGGTTTACACGGAGTAGGCGTCTCGGTAGTAAACGCACTCTCCAGTGAATTGCTTTTGACTATTCGCCGCAACGGAAAAGTGCATGAGCAAACTTACATTCACGGTGAGCCGCAAGCGCCGCTCGCAGTCGTAGGCGAGACTGAAAAGTCCGGCACAGAAGTGGTTTTTACGGCCTCTACAAATACTTTCAGTAACGTGCTGTACGTCTATGATCAACTGGCGAAGAGATTGCGTGAATTGTCATTCCTGAACTCGGGTGTGCGTATTGTTTTGACCGATGACCGCGATGGACGCACCGATGTGTTTTCTTATAAAGGTGGTCTGGCTGAATTCGTTGAATACCTGAATAAAAACAAATCTCCGGTGAGCCAAATCGCCCACCTCAACTGTGTGCATGAAAACGGCGTCGGTGTTGAAGTGGCGCTACAGTGGAACGATAGCTATCAAGAGGGCATCTACTGTTTCACCAACAATATTCCACAGCGCGACGGCGGCACCCATTTATCCGGTTTTCGCGGCGCTTTGACTCGTACTCTGAATAACTATATTGAATCAGAGAGTATGAATAAAAACGGCAAAACGGCGACTTCGGGCGATGACTGTCGCGAGGGGTTAGTAGCCATCGTCTCAGTTAAAGTGCCGGATCCAAAATTCTCGTCACAAACCAAAGATAAGCTAGTCTCCTCTGAGGTTAAAACCGCGGTTGAGCAAAGCTTTGCCAAATTGTTTAGCGATTTCCTGCAGGAGAATCCACAGGATGCTAAAGCGATTGTCGGCAAGATGATAGATGCCGCCCGCGCCCGTGAGGCCGCCCGTAAAGCACGGGAGATGACGCGCCGTAAAGGGGCTCTGGATATCGCCGGCCTGCCTGGTAAACTGGCCGATTGCCAGGAAAAAGATCCGGCACTGTCCGAACTTTACTTAGTGGAAGGGGACTCTGCTGGCGGTTCCGCCAAGCAGGGGCGCGCACGTAAAACTCAGGCGATACTACCGCTCAAAGGTAAGATTCTAAATGTAGAAAAAGCCAGATTCGACAAGATGCTCGCCTCTCAGGAAGTGGGCACATTGATCACTGCATTAGGTACCAGTATCGGCCGTGAAGAATTCAACATCGATAAGCTGCGCTATCACCGCATCATCATCATGACCGATGCCGACGTGGATGGATCACACATCCGCACCCTGCTGTTGACCTTTTTCTTCCGTCAAATGCCGGAACTGGTGGAGCGCGGCTATATCTACATCGCTCAGCCACCGCTGTATAAAATTAAAAAAGGCAAGCAGGAACAGTACCTCAAAGATGAGGAGGCGCTGCAGGTTTACCTACTCAACGGTGCATTGGAAGGTGCCAGTTTACATATCAATGACAGCGAGAGTATCTTTGGCGGTGCGCTGGAAGAGTTAATTAACCAGTACCGTAAAGTCGATAGTATTATTACCCGTATCAGTCGTTTGTATCCGCTGGCCGCCCTGACCCAATTGTTGTATGTCAGTGGCTTAGATAAAGATAAACTGCACGATCGCGAGACGGTTGAGGCCTGGGCAGAAGCCTATCAGCAAAAACTTTCTGAAGGTGCCGCGCCCAGCGAGCAGTATCGCTGTGAAGTGCAGTTGGATAAAGAGCATAGTGTGTATGTTCCCAAGCTAATTTACACCCACCACGGAGTCGATACTGAATACGTGTTTGGCAGCGATTTTATAGGCTCTCACGAATACAAGTTATTCAAGGAGATGGGGCTGGCGCTGGATGGTCTGATTCAGCCGGGTAGTTTCTTTAAGCGCGGAGAACGCACCTTAGAAGTCAGTGATTTTAAGCAGGGGATTGACTGGTTACTGCAGCAATCTCGCCGTGGACAGTACATACAGCGCTATAAGGGTCTAGGTGAGATGAACCCTGAGCAGTTGTGGGAAACGACTATGGACCCGGAGGCGCGGCGTATGCTGCAGGTGACCATTGAAGATGCGATCACTGCCGACCAGCTGTTTACTACCTTGATGGGCGATGAAGTAGAGCCGCGCAGAAAATTCATTGAAGATAATGCTTTAAAGGCAACCGCGGATTATTAATTGGCTAGGGCTGATTGAGATGAAGTAAGATAAAAGCAGCCATTGGGCTGCTTTTTTTTGTCTAAATATTGCGATAATTGCTTTTAAGTTCAAACAATTAATGCACTTTCCCGGGACTTGCCAGGCTCGGGGTTAAAATGCTCTATCGATCATCATCATTATTGGCTTGGCCATTGTCATTCTGGGCATCCTCGGCGGCTAGCGCGGCAGCGCCTGCTAAGTGGTGTTTCTGTTTTATAGAGAGCTGATCCAGTTGGTTATCAGCGAGGCGTACAGTCACTTCTCTGTGGGCGAATTTTATCCCCTCCTGTAAAAATAGCTCGCGAAGTTTTGCGTACACAGTTTTTCTGATAACCCATTGATCACCGGGTTTAGTCATAAACTTTACTCGGATTATCATCGCTGAATCCTGCATCTCAATGACCCCTTGAGACTTCAAAGGTTGCAGAAATTGCGGGCCAATTTCCGGGTCTTTAAGCAGTTGTTGGCCCAGTTTTTTAACCAGTTTACGCACTTTGTCTACATCGGTATCGTAAGTTACCCGCAGTGGCAGTTTCATCATCACCCAGTCCCTGGAATAGTTAGTCAGAAACTTTATTTCACCAAAGGGCACAGTATGTAACTTGCCTAAGTGATGACGCAATTGAAAGGAGCGCACAGAAACCTTTTCTACCGTTCCCTTTACCTCACCCAAATCAATATACTCGCCTTTGCGAAAAGCATCATCAAAGAGGAAAAATGCGCCTGAAAATACATCTCGGACCAAGGTTTGAGCACCAAAGCCAATCGCCAGGCCAACCACACCAGCGCCGGCAAACAACGGTGCCACATTGATTCCCATCTCAGTCAGGGCAATAAGCGTGACTGAGACAAAGATAAGCACTAATAAGAAATTTCTGAACAGAGGAAGCAGTGTTGCCAGTCGGCTGGCACCTCCCGCACCTCCCTCATCACCGGGAGTAAGTTGAACTTCTCCTCCTTCGGCGGCAATTTTGTTATCAATCCAAATTTTGAAAAAATTGTAAGTGATGTAACCGACAAATAAGATAAAGATGACATCATAACTATTGCTAATAAAAGTGTTGCTCTCTAGCAACTCGCCAACATTCCAGACGCTGATAAGTGCGTAAAAACCGGCCACCATCGCTAACATAGAGGCAACTCTGGTAGTGAGGTCCTCGAAGGTAAGTATCGACGATTGGACCATTCTCTCCTCGCGGCTATGGCTACTGAGGATTTCTTCCCCCTCTTGCAGAGGTTGGTCCCCGGCACCGATCATCAGCGCTTCGCTCTGCTCTTTTGTCTGATTCCAATGTGTTTTCCTTTTGCGTTGGAAGAATTGCTCGATGATATAGCTGACGATCGCATAGACCACGATAACAGATAAGATAATGATATAGGCACTGGCAACCAGTGGCAGCCGGGTGTCGTTTTCATTGATCAGATTGTAAGCTAAATCCATCCAGGCCACTATAAAGTAGGCAATGGCAAAAGGGGCCCAGAATTTAGCGGTGATTCTGGCGGGAATAGAAGAGGCGCGGAACGTTTTTCCCTGTAATATTGCGCCGCTTAAAACCGACCTGTTGAAAATCACGAGTGCGATGCTGTAGAGTGCAGAAATACCCGTGAGATAGAGGTCCATAACACCATAAATAGTTGCTGAAACGCCGAGTTCACCCAGCCAGGAGACTAATAAATTGAAGCTGATCCCGGCAGTTGCGCCTATCCACAGCCATAGATATAACTTTTTAGCCGCTACAGTACAGATCTGTATATTATCGGGATGAAATTTTGGGATTCTATAGTCGGGAAGATAGGGAGATAAAATCATCCGCCAGAGCAGTGAAACTAAATTGATCATGGCGAAGGCAAAATAGATGTAGCCAATGCTGAGCATCTCCGCTTCCGTTTTCGCTTTGCCGTTAATGATACTCTCTAGAATGTAGGCGACTAACATGATTAATAGTATGCCACCGACACCGAGCAGGAATCTGGTCACTAAAATGGGGAGCTTTTCGCTATAGCCAACCGGATTGGCAATTTGTTTGGCAACAAACCAGGGACCGACAATTCTCTTGCCGTAGATTTCCCGGGTAAAGACATAACCGGCCGCAAAAAATAGCAGTGAATAGAGAACCATTTTTAAATAAAAGAAAATGCTACCCTCTGGGCTGCTGGATCTTAGGATAGCGATCATTTCTTTTCTGGCTTCGGGAAGTAACAGCATAAAAGCTTGCGCTTTATTTCTAAATTGATCGGAGTCTGCGCGCAGCTTTGCTAAACCAGAGCGTTGATCGATGACAATGCTCGGTTGTGGCTCATTTGCTGGGGTATTGGGGTTCAGAACTATAACTTGTACGCCAGCCCTGTTAGCTGCCTGGATTATTTCATCCAGTGCTGTGGCTCCGTTTCCAGTCGCATTAGCAGCTGCGCTAATAAAGACAAAAGTCATCACTAAAAGAGTGACCAGAGATAGTATAAAATTCTTCGATTGATGCAAAGGTTCTAGTTTAAGCATTAACAGCGATCCTTATTAAGCGAGTGACATATCAGGCTAATTTAGCATATCCGCTTGGTTAAAAGTTAAGAGACTGGTCTGTTTGAAACTGACTGAGAAGGTTCTATTGCTGCGCGTTGATTAACGCTTATCCGATGGCTGAACAGGACGTAGAGAAGTTATTACTTACTCTATGGCTGGAGCTGAATAATTGCTCAAAATCAGCAGCTGGCACTGGCTTAGAGAAAAAGTAACCTTGTCCAAAATCACAGCCGGCTGCCATCAACAGATTGTTTTGTTCATCTGTTTCAATGCCTTCAGCGATAACTTGTAGGTCGAGCTTGTGTGCCATGGCAATAATAGCTTCACAGAGCCCTAAATCTTTTGAGTCACTCTTCAGGTTGCGCACAAAAGACTGGTCTATTTTAATATAGTCAATTTCAAATTTGCGCAGATAGGAGAGAGATGAGTAACCTGTTCCGAAGTCGTCCAGTGAAATCTGAATATTGTCCTGACGAAACCCTCGTAGTTTGTCGGTGATTTCACTATTTGTCCCCATAAGAACACCTTCAGTGATTTCTGCAACAATTGCGTTTCCGTCCAGGCCAAGAGAATACAGATAATTTAACCACTGGCTCAGTTTATTGGCTCGGTCATGATACTGAACAGGAGAAGTGTTGACACTGATTTGAATTTCTTGCTGGTATAGATCCCGCCATTGCTTAGTCTGCTGTGCGGCCTGCTGAAAGACCCACTCACCAATATCAATGATCATGCCGGTTTCTTCAGCAATGTGGATAAAATCAGCGGGACTGATTAAACCGAGGCTGGGGTGATGCCAGCGAATCAACGCCTCCGCTTTGTGGATGGCGCCTGTTGTCAGTGACACAATAGGTTGATATACCACCCGGAATTCGCTATTCGCCAAAGCTGTCTGTAGGTTTTTGACAATGACCCCGCGGGTCTCCGCCGCCTTTTGCATAGCGGTGGTGTAAAATTGAAAGCCATTGCGACCTTTTGCTTTCGCCACGTACCTTGCCTGGTCGGCATTTTTCAGTAACTTATCCGGTTCAGTGGCATTATCAGGATACAAAGTGATGCCGATACTGGCCGTTATGTATGCGATTTCAGTTTCAATCTGAAAAGGCTCAGACATTGCAGTCAATATGTCATCGGCAATACTTTTGAGCATGCCGCAATCATCCAGATCACCGATAATAATAGTGAATTCATCCCCACCAAGGCGCGCCATTGCATCCTCATTGCGGATACAACTACGCAACCGTTTGGCTGCATGCTTGAGTAGAGTGTCCCCCCAATTGTGCCCAAACGAATCATTCACTTCCCTAAAGTTATCCAGATCGATGTACAACAGCGCTACTTTAGTTTGATTTTGACTGGCCTTTGCTATTTTTTCTGTCAGGCAGTGTTGAAACATTCGGCGGTTAGGCAGACCGGTCAGAAAGTCGAAATGACCCTTATGCCAGATCTCCTGTTCCGCTTGCTTTTTTTCGCTAATATCCTGCAGCGCACCCAATACTTTTGTCGCCAGCCCATGCTGCATGATTACTTTGCCATAGATATGCACCCATATTTTTCGCCCTTTTGCGGTAACCAGCTCAAGCTCAAGGTCAAAGCCAGTGCCTTTCTCGATAGCGTTACTCAGAGCAAGATTGATTGCCGCTCTCCATTTTGGCGTATAAAAGTTGACTGCATTATCGACAGTGGGGGTGAACTCGGCAGCCGTAGTATCGTGAATCAGATAAGTCTCTTCTGTCCAGAAAAGGGTGTTTTTTATAAGATCTATTTCCCAACCACCTATCTTGGCCATATGTTGAACAGCCTGGAAAATGTTTATCGACCTTTGGGCATCGTTACCCTTTTCTGAATTATGCAAAATGTTCCTTTGATACAGGCAATCGTGCCTTTTGCTGTGCTACGCACGGTTTAATATTAAAAAACCAGAAGTATTAATTTACTCCCTGTTCTCTGAGTTACCTCATAAAGGGTTAATTCCAGGCAAAGCAGTCGTTGAAAAGAGACTAATCAGACTAAAAGGAAGCATCAATAAAGAGTACAAAAAGTGAGCAATTAAAAGCAGCGGCGACGATATACGAAAAGGAAACAATAGAAAAGATAAACTGGTGAAAAAAAGCATATATTTTCAGAACATAGAAGGGTCATTTGGGTTAATGGATGTTTCAAGTGCAGGGAATTTTGTTCAGGGGGGATAGGCTGGGTTATGATATTAAAGGGGCAGTATAGTCGATTTTGCCGATTTATAAGGTTATAGAAGACATTGGTTATTGATCCAGGCAGAGAGGCCCATAAGCTAAAAGTCTCCCCTGCTGCGCAGCAGGAGAGACTGTCTTAATCACAGCTTAGCTGAAGCTGTGGCTTTAATGCCATCAGTGCTTTGCAAAATACTCTTTGGTCAGCTTAAACACAACAGGACTTAAGAGTGCCAGGGCAATTAAATTGGGGATTGCCATGGCGGCGTTTAGTGTATCGGCAACTAACCAGATGAAATCTAAACTGGTGGTAGCGCCAACCACCACGGCTAAAATCCATAGTACCCGATAGGGCATAATCGACTTTTCGCCAAATAAGTACTGAATACAGCGCTCGCCGTAAAATGACCAGCCAATGATGGTGGTAAAGGCAAAGATAGCCAGAGCAATAGCCACCAGATAGTTTCCGACACCCGGTAGGGCCTGGGCGAAAGCCGCAGAGGTAAGTGAGGCCCCCGAAATCCCGCTTGTCCACTCACCGGAGGTGATGATAACCAGACCAGTGATAGAGCAGATAATGAGAGTGTCGATGAAAGTACCTAACATAGCGATCATGCCCTGACGAACAGGGCTGGATGTTTGCGCAGCCGCGTGGGCAATAGGCGCTGACCCGAGACCGGCTTCGTTGGAGAAAACTCCGCGGGCGACTCCGAAACGAATAGCCATCCACACCGCCGCTCCGGCGAATCCACCCTCTGCCGCCGTAGGGGTGAAAGCGTGTGTAAAGACTAAGTCTAATGCACCGGGAATTTGCTCGACATTGATCACTAATACCACTAAACCTGCCAGCAGATAGGCGATAGCCATGACGGGTACCAGTGCGCCTGCAACCGAGCCAATCCGCTTAATACCGCCCAGTAAAACAGCTCCTACTAGCAGCATTAAGATAACGCCAGTTAACCAGTGTGGCAATCCAAAATCGGTGTTTAACACATCGGCTACTGAGTTCGACTGTACTGTATTGCCGATCCCAAAGGCGGCAATGGCACCAAAAGCAGCAAATAAGGTGCCTAACCAGGCCCACTTTTTCCCCAGTCCGTTCTTAATATAGTACATAGGACCGCCGACATGATTGCCATTGCTATCTTGTTCCCGGTATTTAACGGCCAGCACCGCTTCTGAGTATTTTGTGGCCATGCCCACTAAGGCGGTGCACCACATCCAGAACAAGGCACCTGGCCCGCCCAAAAATACAGCAGTTGCTACGCCGGCGATATTACCCGTGCCCACCGTAGCAGACAGTGCGGTCATTAATGCCTGGAAAGGAGGGATTTCCCCATTTTTCTGATCGGCAGCAGATGTAGATCGCCCGCTCCACAGTAATTTAAAGCCGGTACCAAGTTTTAATATTGGCATTAGCTTTAGCCCCAGCATCAGGAATAATCCGACGCCGAGGATGAGTACTAGCATCATAGGACCCCAAACGATGCTATTTATGTCTTTAAATATAGAGGTGAGTAGTTCCATAAGGTTTTTATCTCTAATAGCTTTATTATATTTATTTTGCCCCTGCGGATCAGAAGCGGTTCTTGAAAGGTTTTTATCTAAATAAGTCTTAGATCCGGGCATGGTATCAGCTAAAAACTACTATAGGAAATAATATTTCGTATAAGAAACACGCAATTTAATATTATGCTGTTAAGGATGATGCTCGCCATATTCTGCCCAAATATTTTTTATGCCTTGATCCGGATAATTTCCTGTAATGTATGTTATACAACGGTTTTTTAAGATTATTATTCAGGGTGATATATAATACTGGAAAACTTATAGTGGTGATAAACGTGTTTCTTATAAGAAATATGATTATTTTTCGGCACTGATATGAGATTTTAGTCGATCAGTTTGTCGATTAGTCGGGCTGAAGTTGCAGGCAGTTGGCAAAAAAAAGCAGCCAAATGGCTGCTTGAGAGTGTCACGGCTTTGATCAGACTTGCTTAAATCAGAGACTTGGCCTGCCAGGGAGTTTCGATGCCCATAATAGAAGCCATAGTGGGGGCTACCTGAATAGCCTCGGCAAAATCGAGTTGCTGTTGAGGTACGTCGGGACCAGAAAAAATACAAAAACGATAGTCTTCTTCGGTACCCGGGCGCATGCCGTGATTGGATTGGTACTTGGAAGTGCCTTTGATTTGTCCGGTACCACTCAGGTCCGCTTCAAAACTGATGTATTGGCCCTCTGGGCAACAGAAAACCAACAGCTGATTCTCCAGCTCGGCCGGTAGCAGTGGCTGGGACCAAATTTCCATGCCCTGATCTAACAATAAACGGGTGACTTCAGTGGCTTCAGCGGCGGATCTTGGGGCGACAAATAACATACTACCTTCACTGGACCAGCGCACTCCCTCAGGAAGTAATTGATCGCAGTGTATGGCCTCAGCCATTAAATGGTGGCCGTGGTCGCTCATGATGGCAAAGTTGTATTGATCTAATTTTCCGGCGTTTCTGAGTCGCTGTAATAGAGTACCGACTTGAGCATCGGCAGTACGCAATGAAAGTTCTGTCAGTGGGTGTTCGCTGCCGTACTTGTGCAAGTAATAATCGGTAATGCCAACTTCCAGCATAACCAAATCAGCTGACTGCTCAGAGCAGATGACTTCGGCTGCCATTTCCATTAACTGAGAATCTGCCAACATGCCCAGTGGTAATGTCTGATTGCGATCGGAATAAGGGTCTACAATGTCTGCCGCTGAGAGCCCCAGTGCCTTTAATCTGCCTTCCGGGTCTAGCTGTTTAGCTTTCATCGACCACAGATCGTTTGCCGGGTGCGGCTGGTTGTCGCGGCCGCGACTCATTACGTCGTTCACCCACCAAGGCTTAACGTATAAGCTACAATCTTCAGGTCTGACCATACCATAGCCTATATTGACCACGTCGGCCCCGGCCGCGCTGGCTAGAGTGGCGATAGTTTCAGTGCGAACATCGTAGGGGTTAGACCAGCGGAAAACTTCACCATCCCATATCTTGTTACCGTAAATGCCATGTTCACTGGGTGGGCGACCGACAATCATCGAGGTACGTCCGGGAAATGAAGTGCCGCAAATCTCTGGGGTAAGCGCTGCTACTTGGGTTCCCTGTTTAGCCAATTGGTCCAGATGTGGCAAGCTGTGGCGCATTTGCTGAAACTTACCGGCACTAATGCCGTCGATCATAATTAGAATAAGTTTGTTCATCACTGATACTCAGGGTTAGGTTTTTAGTTGCTAGGGACTCTGCGTTACAAATGTAGCGTTACTCTGCCGCATTAAGTCACTTAGCGCTGCCTATGTGAGCCAAAAGGCTCGCATTTATGCTAGATGCCAACTTTTTATCACTTTGAATTCAGCTCTGCTGCCGTTTGTTGATCAGCGCTGCAGTGCTGCGTAGCCCGTCTCTATCTGCATAGCAACCTTGTAAGTGTCTGGGACCCACTGCTTGTTCTTCCCGACCGTGCAAGACTCGCTGATTATCAAATAATATTAGCTCACCTCGGTCTAGGGTTAAGGTCACTTTGCAAGCACTGCCCTGGATAATAGCGGTTAATTCCTGATAAGCCGCATAGAAAGACTGCATCATATCGAAGGGTAGGTTTAAAGGGGCAAGTGAGCGACTATTGACGCGTATAGCGCTAATTTCACCATTTGCACTAAGCTCAATCATGCAAGCCGTATGTTCTAAAATTGCATCAGCACTGCTAAATCTAAAGGTAACTGCTTGGGTTGAAAGCAAATTAAATGCCTGTGGATTTTGTTCGCGTAGAATTTCTGCTGCACGGAACCCATCCGTCAGAGCAGTGACGCCACCGCGGTCCGCCTTCTCCAGGCAGTGTAGTAACTGTAGTGTAGGTACCGGATTCCGATAGGGGTTGTCGGTGTGTAAGCTCAGGGGAATAGGGGTGAATGCTAAGTTAACCGCCTGTTCGACACTGATGACTTCGAACAATTCACCGTAGTTAGTGTTTCGTACATAGCCAAATAAATCGACCACTTGCAAAATAGTGCCAGGCTCGGTCGGAACATTTTTCAGCAGCGCAATTCCATATTTAGTCACCGCATCCAGCCATTGGCCCTTTACATCGTCTCGAGCAATGACTTGATTATAGTCATAACTGGGTAAATTACCGGTAAGCTCAGCTCCCCATGTGTGTATATTTTCGGTAGGGATTTGCGGTTTATCATAGCTGTTCGCCAGCAAGTATTGCGCACTGAAGTGAGACAAGTGTTGCTGCGGACCTGCCCAGCGAATTTCCAATCCAGTTTCGGTGATTTCGTAGCTCTCAACCTTGATATCGGCATCTAATTGCCAGGTTTCTAGGATACGTTGGCCACTGGGATGACGGCAGTCGCTGCAGGGGCAATGATCTCGTAGCCATAAAAAGTGAAAGCGCTGGTTATTATAGTCGATGAAATTATTCATATTTTTAGTCTCTTGCAGCCTGACTGCCCTACCTGAATCAGATAAAAGTACCTACAGCAGCAAATCTCTTGTTAGAGAGCTACCTCTGCAGTGTACTGACGGTATTGCTATGCTAAAAAAATTAAAGCTTTATTAACAGGTAAAATTCCGACAAAATATGGACTTTTATGATATGAAGAAAAATATGTCGCTCTCATCACAGTCCTTAAGGCTTAATATTATTCGCTCCTACCGAGAGCGCACCGGTCATCATTGGAACTATCCTGCCTATCGGCGTCCCTATAACTGGCTGATTCATACCTTCAGTGGACGTGGTGAAGTGCAACTGGAAAATGGCAGCATTGCCCTGCAACCAAATAGCGTGGTGGTACTGCCGTTAAATAAACTAGCCCACTATCGATGCTCTGAGCCGATGCAACTGGGATCCTGTGCCTTTACTTTGCAAGCAAATTCCGGGCTGGATGTTTTCGAGTTATATAACCCCCCACTGCAGCCTGTTGTGATAACGGATCAACAACTTATCGAGCAAGTGATAAACGCCGGTAAAAGTGACCGTAATTATTTTTCTGCACTGGCCGCAATGTACCAATTGTTGACGCCGATAATTGAACAGAGTGAGGAAAAAATCATTCTCAATAATAGCTATCGGCAACTGGAAAAGATTTTCGAATTGGTGGCTGCGAATATTGACACTCCACTGCTTATCTCTGATATAGCTGAATTTCATGGAACCTCAACCGCACACTTTAGTCGTTGGTTTAGTGGTATTGTCGGGGTTTCACCAAAAAAATATATTATCGGTAAACGTATTGATGCCGCTTGCAAATTGCTGCTACTGAGCAGTCATAAAATAGAGGCTATCGCCTATAAATGTGGTTTTGAAGATCCATTATATTTTTCAAAATGTTTTAAAAAGAGCATAGGCCTGACTCCCAGCGAATATCGTAAGACTAAGATTTATGATTTGCCTGAGCCAATAAAAAATAGATAAAACATGCCAGGAAGAGTGTTTTTCACCACTAAATTATCTCTTTACGACAGATGAATAAGCTGCGATGAGTTATGCTCTTGTGCTTATTTTTTATTTTTGCTTCACTGTTCGAGTATTTATCAAGCAGCCGAATTCGGTCCTTACAGGAGATGATGTATTGTGGGTAGCAATCAACTAAGTCGAGAAACAGTCGTTCCTTTTATCCTGGATTTATTTGCCCGCCGCGGGCCGGAATCTTATTTGGGTGAATCAGTTTCTATGGCAGATCATATGGAACAATCTGCTGCCTGCGCTGTTGAAGACGGCGCGGATAAGGCGCTGGTGATTGCGGCTCTGCTGCATGATATAGGGCATTTTATCAGTGATTTTCCATTAGATGCTCTGGAAAAGGGTATGGATAATTACCATGAGGATGCCGGAGCAATTATCCTGGAGCAATTTTATCCGCCTGAAATTAGTGAGCCAGTTCGCTTGCATGTCGCTGCGAAACGTTATCTTTGTGCTGTTGATAACAGCTATCAGGCTCGACTTTCAGCGGCATCGGTTAACTCTCTGAACCTTCAGGGAGGCAAGATGAACGCAGAGGAAATAGCGGTGTTTGAAGCTAATCCACATCATCAAGCGGCGATAAAACTACGCTATTACGACGACGACGGTAAAGTTTCCGGGCGCACTATTTATAAAATTGAGCACTACCGGGATACCTTGCAATCACTGTTAAAATAACCCGATTTTCACCGGTATCTGGATGAAAAGCATAGCGAGCTGGCGATCAGGCAACTAAAAAAACAGCCAATTGACTGCTTTTAACCCGATTTCTCAGTTTGTCTATCACTCGTTAGTAAACCCGCCAGAAGAGTCTGTGATTATTCGCATCTCTCTCTGTCAGGCGACGATAAACTTGTCGGTTACCCCTTTAAGGCTACAACTCAGTTTATTCAAGTGCTCACTGGAGCTGGAAAGTTCGGTTATTCCGCAGGCGTTTTGGATTGCTGCGTTACTGATCTGTTCTATTGCCTGGTTTATTTCTTCTGAGGCCATAGATTGCTGGCCTGCCGCTGTGGCAATTTGAGTAATACTGGCGGTAATAGCGTCAATTTCACTGTGTGATTTGTTGATAGCCGCCGCTGCCTGTTCGGCACTCGCTACCGTTTCAGTTGCCAGCTGGTTACTTTTGTTCATGACCTCAACTGCATTTGTCACTCCCTCTTGCAGCACGCAAATCATGGTCTCTATATTACTGGTTGACTGTTTGGTTTTGTGTGCCAGTTGCCTTACTTCATCGGCCACAACGGCAAAACCCCGCCCTTGATCCCCGGCCCTGGCTGCCTCTATAGCTGCGTTCAAAGCTAACAGGTTAGTTTGGTCGGCTATTCCCCTAATGACCTCAAGGATAGAGCCTATCTCCTGTGACTTAGTATTTACAGTGTGTATAGCCTGAGTGGCATTATTGATTTCCTTTGATAAACCGTTGATAGTACTTATGGTTTTATAAACTTCTTGTTTTGCCTCACTAGATGTTTCCTGCACGTTGTGCGTATTATCAGAGACATTCTGCGCATTATTGGAAACGTCCTTAATGGTGGCGGACATTTCTTGCATGGCCGCTGCAACACTACCGATATTGTCCTGTTGTGCACTAATATTGATATTTGCCTGTTCTGCTATTTTACTGCTCTCGCTGGCGGTGGACGCTAATTCAACGGTCATTCCGGAGATGCGGCTAATGATGCTATTGAGATTGGTGCTCATTTTATCCATAGCGGCATAAACGCCAGTGTTAGAGTCCCTGCTGTTGAAGCTGTAAGTTAAGTTTCCATCGGCTATGGAGTGGGCAAGCTCAGCCATGATTCCGGGTTCTCCACCTATGGGTTTGATGATCGAACGTGTCACAATAAAGGCCACAGCAGTGACAATGCCGAGGGTTATGGCCAACAGTAGCAAGATGATGTTGCGCAGCGACTGCACCGGTGCCATAGCTTCGGCTTCATCTATCTCTGCTAATAAGACCCAATTTAAACCCTTTACATCCACCGGGGTGAATGCTGACAATACCGGATTGCCGTTGTAGTCGATAATGATTTTACTGCCAGATAATCCCTGTAGAGCCTCATTTACAGCTTCAGTATCAACCCCATTGTTTGCAATATTGCCGGCGAAGCTCGCCGAGACACTATGGCCCTCTGGATCCAGGAATGAATCTGAACGCATGCGTAAATCAGCGCCCACCAAGTAGCTCTCGCCAGTTACGCCCATACCCTCTCGCTGCATCATGAGGTCGTTGATGGTTTTTAATGACAACTGCAGCGCTACTATCATTTGTAATTGACCTTGCTTCACTACAGGTATTGCAATAAACGCTGCCGGATCATCGTTGCTGGGCTCATAAGGGCTAAAATCTTGCAATTGATAAGCCTGGCTGCTTTTAACTTTGACAAATAGTTTTGCCAGCCCCGAGCTGTTAAACGCTCCGGTTATCAAGTTGCTTTGATAATCTGATTCTTTCTCCACGCTATAAAATACCTCGCCTTTCGGGTCGATTAAAAATAAATCGTAATAGCCAAAAGTCTGTATGAAAGTTTTGAAGTACTTATCATGTGCATGCGCTACTGTGCTACTAGCAGAGGATTGATAATCATGATCGTCATATATTTTGGCGACACTCAGTCGCAGTATTTCTAATTCCGACCGACGCGCTGTGAAGTATTGTTCAATTTGGGTCTTTTTTATCTCCCGTACTGCACTCAATCTATCGTAGGCAGCTTGTTCGAGTGAATTGCTGGCTGTGTATAGGGAGGTGTAGCCAAGAAACAGTAGTGGAATCAAGCTGGTTGCCATCAAGGCAATCAGTATTCTATGCTTTAATTTCATTGTGTAATCCTTTAGACAATAAGGGATAGAGCTATCAGTCAAATACACAGCATATTTGATTTGCAGATCTAAATCTGTATGACCAAAGTTATATATTGAAACTGCGGAACTGTTGTTTTAGTGATGTTTTAATGGGAGATTGGTCGCTAAAGACCGGTAAATAATTATTTGCTAGGTGAATTTATACTCTGGGCTTTGAGTGGCGGCCTGTCGACCAAAAATTATATATCTTTTTTTCTATAACTTTAGTTATAAAATTTTGCAACTGGCTGAAAGGTCGTTATATCTTGTGAATGCTCATAGGTTATGCTTTGCAACTGGATTCTGTTGTTATCATCCCAGCGGCTTGATAACTTTCCACCTGCAAGCTGTATCTTTGTAGCCGGTGTCTGGCCCCTACAATACTCTGTAAACTAGAAGGGCAGCGTACTTAATCGCATATTCTCTAAGCAATTAGCATGCATGGATCTTACAACAGCTGTAAACGGCTTGTTCGCACCTTCTTTAGCAGATCGCTTTTGAAATGTATCCCAGGACTCAGATTGACCTGTGCACCGCTGGTGTACCGGGATTGTCGGCATTTATTCTGTAGTTTTACTTTAATGGCCAGGGGGTGGCTAAATCAAAACTGGCTCAGTATTCATTTAGCCAGCCCCTGCTACTAATTTAAATCTTGGCGGCACATCTGCGGTCTGATTGACAAAGCTAAATCAGAACGGCAATCCCAGTTTAGCTGCTGTGCAGAAGAGGTAGGTGTTAACTGAATCCTCTGTACTCGGGAAAACCCAGTTGCAGGAAAGAGAATGAGTATTACCCCGCTGTCAGCTTGCAGATCCATAGAATAATCATCGCTGTGATAAGGAGCTAAATCCATTTGCTGCAGTTCTTGACTGTTGGGATATCGGTCTTCGTTAAAGTGGAATTCGGCAATCTGCTGTTTGAGCTCAGAGGCTGCGAACAGAGCTCGGGTAGTATTGGCGCGTAAAATATAGTCCTGATAGGCGGGTAAGGCTACTGCAGCCAGGATACCTATTCCAGCCACGGTGGTCATTCCCTGGCCGGATAATAATATATCTGCTGGGGTGGATTCAAAAGTAAGCTCTATGGCCATATGTTGCTCAGCGGAATCTATCTGTAGTCCTAATGTTCCTTGTTTAGACAGTGATAATTGTTGTGCAGAAGGCAATGAGAATGTATCTATCTGCGCACCAGTGACGTCTGCCAGGGCTTGTAAGGCATTTAAATAGGCATAATAAAGGCGTCTTGGGGCGTCATCAATCGAGCCGGAGATTGCCAGGGTGCTGTGTCTTAAATTTTGGTGTTGGCTGTTATTGAGCCATTGCTCTAAAGTTTGCTCTGTCAGTTGCATTTGCCGATCCTGCAATACCTGAGGCAGGTCGGCCATGATCAGATAATCGCCTTCTATCTGCCAATATAAGTGAGTACTTACTTTGGTAAGCATATCGGTGATGAAATAGGGTAACTCTTGCATATCTGCAGTGTTTAAATCATTAAACATGCTGGGTAATTTCAGGTAAGTAGTCTCCCTACCATTGATCTTATGCTGTTTTTTTAGCACCCCCGGCAGTTGCGCCAATTTATCAATAATTGCTGTAAAACCTTCGGAATCCCGGATTCGCAGTGCAAAATATTCTCCGGACTGATCTGAAATGCCTACCAGCTCCGGCCCGACAGCGGCCAAGATATCCTCAACAGTAAAACCTAACTGATCAAACATAGCGGCTTTGAACTGCTTATAACTACTACTGTCAGACGCCATTTGCATAAGCACTTGCTCTATACTGTTATATTTTTCAACAGAGGGCAGTGCCAATATTGCCGTTAAATTAGGCTCACCGGCTGTCATAATGTTTAATTTGTTATTATTCACAGGTAACATTTTTCTGATTAAGCCGCTATTTTCCGCCTCAAGCTGTAGTTTAATGCGTCCCTTGCTATCTCTTACTCCCCAGCTCAATGCTAGAGACTTCATCTGTGGCACTCCATAAATCTGCATTTGCCGCATTATTGGCTCCGGGGTCATCCCCTGGTAAATTGGAAATGCTGCTTCGTTGTTAAACCACAAGTACAATCCCTGTTTACTGCTATCCATCTGCAGTTCATTTGCTAACATAGGGCTATCAATATTTGCTATTAAGGCATTGAATGCACTATCCAGTGCAGTTAAATTTGCCCCGCCTAAAGCGACTAGAATATTTAATCGCTTTTTTTCATTATCCCAGCGGTAGGGAGTTGCTCCCAGATCTGTTAGTAATAATCCGCTGCCCTGCTGCATTTTCTCAATTTCAGCCTTTATTAACTTTGATTTTATTAAGCTATCAATCAACAGCTGCAATTGGCGGGTGTCCGTATAGTTCAGACTAGCGGTAATCATCAACTGTGGCATCGCTCCATTGGCGACGACTGCAATTTCTATAGGGCCATTCAATTGTCCGGCAAGCAGTGCTAAAAAGGGCTTTATTTCTGCGTCGGCTTTAACGATCCACTCTGAACTCGCTTCCTGGATCAAGTTAATTGTCTGAGTGAAGTTTTTATTCCCCAGTGCGAATTTAAAGCTGTCGTCTTTATAGGAGATTGCGCTCCAAATTGATGGGATTCTAGCGTACAACAAAGTGTTTTTTGGTAACTTTTCTCTTAGCCACGGGTTTTTGGTAAGTTGTGATATTTGAGTATCTGCAACAATATTGGTGGTTTTTGCCGTTGCATAAGTAACGGTGAGGGTTGAGCTAAGTAATACAGTGCCAATAAAAGCAGGTAGACGCCGGACGTTCATGTGAGTTCCTTTTATAAACGATTAACGAGTGATTCCAGTCTAGGAAGGTTAGTGCATTATTCTTACAATTGAATTGCCGAGGACATTTATAGCTTAATAGCAGTTGAATTCATATCCAATGCAATAGTGGTAATTTGAGAGCTGATGTTTATCTGCCTTTAGGACTATAAAAAGGAGCTTTTAGAGTTGTAGCTAGTGGTTTTATCGGATTTACAATTTTTTACTTATAAACCAAGTGGTTATTTGTTATAGCTCACTTCAGGTTTACATATTAATGAGAACCATTCTTGTTTATTTTATTGAATATAATTTAATTCAATAAATCAGTATCTTAGGTATTTAAATTATCTGCATTCAGCTGTTTTTTTGGTTGTATTTATGTTGTTATCATATTGCTATAAGTATTTGATATATAAGTATTTATTGTCTTAAGATCTCCTTTTAAAATGGGATTAATACAGGGTCTGAGTTTTTTGTCTAAACTTGTTTGCCCTATTTTTTCACTTGCCGGGTAAATTTAGGGTAGGTATTCGAGTTTTTTACAGCGATATAACGGACCCAAAATTGATGTTTACAGTTCAATAATACTCCAATATTAATTTTTTGATGATTTCCGGTGAATTTCATATTATATTTCTTTGTTGTTATAAGAATATGATTTAAAACAATATTTATTAAGTTGGTAAATACTAACATGTTTATGTTAGTCATTGCTAACCGAATATTTGCTAGGATTTTTAGATTGATATTGGTTTTTGTCAGGTGGGGTTGTAGTGGATAATGGGCGGTGCCATAGGCAGAAAAAATTATCTGTTTCAGGGAACCCGTTGCTAGTTTTAGACTAGCGTTAATCCAAGTCAAGCAGGCAGTTGATATATTAAGATAAATAACAGTGAAGCAGGCTGGGATGAAGTGAGCAATGTATGCATTTCTGTGTCGAGATAGCCGGGAAACCAAAGTAAAGACTAACAACTCAGTGGACAAAATTACGTTTGCAGGGTTGAATTTCTGCAAACGTAATCGCTGTGCTGGCCGGTTAGTTGAGTAGCGAGATATCCGCTATCCGCAAAAACAGTTGGCGTAACTTTTGCAGCAGGGCAAGACGGTTTTTCTGTACTGCCGGATCTTCTGCCATCACCATGACATTGTCAAAAAAGTGATCTATAGGTTGTTGCAGGCTTGCCAGTAGTGTCAGGGCGCCACGATAATCAGAACTTTCGAACATGGGCATTAGTTTTGCGTCCAGTGCCGTTAAACAGTGATCGAGCTCTATCTCTGCAGCTTCTGTTAGCAGGGCGCTATCGATCGGCAACTGCTTATCCAGAGATTGCTTATCTAAGATGTTTGAAACACGTTTATTGGCAGCTGTTAAGGACTGCGCTGCAGCTAAAGACCGAAAGTGTTCTACCGCATTCACTCGCTGGTCAAAATCTAACGGCCTGCTAGGGGCTAAGGCGGCAACAGCAAGATAAGTATCAATGCGAATAGTACCATCCTCATAGTAGGCTCTGAGACGCTCTAACATGAAGAGAACCACTTGCTTTGCAACTTTGGCCTTGTCCTCTGCTGCAATGGCCTCATGTTGTGCCACTGATAGCTCAACTAATTGTTTCAGGTCTAAATCGAGTTTTTGCTCGATAATAATTCTCAGCACTCCGACTGTCGCCCTGCGCAGCGCAAAGGGATCTTTTGAGCCTGTTGGTGGCTGACCTATGCCAAACATACCGGTCAAAGTATCTAGCCTGTCTGCCAGAGCCAGGGCTAGTCCTGTTTTAGTGGCAGGCAATTGATCACCGGCAAATTTGGGCAGGTATTGCTCGAATATTGCCTGCGCTACTTCGGTGTCTTCGCCATCATTTAAGGCATAGTGATAGCCCATCAGACCTTGTAAATCGGTAAACTCAAACACCATATCGGTGACTAGGTCTGTTTTGGCCAATAATGCTGCCCGTTGTGCTTTTTGCTGATCGCCTTGGATTAGCCCTGCGATATGACTCGCCAGAGCTGCATTTCTTTGGCTCTTCGCATAGACAGTACCCAACTGCTGCTGGAAAATGATTTTTTTCAACTTCTCGCAGCGTGATTCAAGACTAATCTTTTTGTCATTTTCGAAGAAAAAATTTGCATCAGCTAGGCGCGGACGAATAACTTTTTCGTTACCGGCTATTACTTTGCTGACATCTTTTGATTCTATATTGCTAATAGTGATGAAATTTGGCATTAACTGGCCTTTTTCATCTGTGGTATAGAAATATTTTTGATGCTCTTTCATTGATAAAATCAATGCTTCTTGCGGAACCGATAGAAATTCTTTATCGAAGGCCCCGGTTAGGGCTACTGGCCATTCGTTCAATCCAGTGACTTCATCCAACAAATCATCTTCGATATGAGGGATACAGTTAATCAGCTCGGCCTGCTGTTTAACTTGGGTAACTATCTTGTCTCTACGTTTAGAAAAGTTTGCAATGACATAAGCTCTTTGCAGCTTAGCCTCATACTCTGCCGGGTTGTTAATTGTGATTGGCTGCTGGTGGTGAAAGCGGTGACCGCGAGTTTGATTTCCCGCCTGGACACCCAGTATTTCACAATCTATAACTCGTTCATCAAACAACATAACTAGCCATTGTACCGGTCGCACGAACTCTATTTTGTTGGCACCCCAACGCATTCGCTTGGCGATAGGTAACTCGCTAAGCGAGTGTTCGACGATTCCCGGCATCAATGCCGCTAATGGTTTCGCGGCTATCTGCTGGGTGTAGTTGATTTTCCCGTCTCGTTCGCTCAGTTGCTCGAGTTCGACACTGTTCTTCTTGGCAAAGCCTATAAGTGCTTTGCTGGGGTTGCCATCGGCGTCGTAGCAGATTTTCAGTGGCGGCCCCTGCACGCTGCTCACTGAGGCGGGAATTTCATCTATCAGGCCGCTAATTTTTACCGCCAGACGTCTTGGGGTAGCAAAATTTTCCACGCTACAGGCAGCCAGTAGTGTCTGTGCATCTTTGCCCAACTCAGCTTTTAGCCCCTGCATAATTCCGGCGCTGAAGGCTTTGGATAGTTTCTGTAATGATATTGGCGGCAGTTCTGCTGTTCCCAGCTCAACTAAAAAATCTACAGTAGCCATTATTTGCTCTCCTCTAATGCCGCTAATGCTTCAAGACGTATCCCTTCCTCTGCCAGAGGGAAGCCTAATTTTGCCCTTGAATTTAAATAAGCTTCTGCAACGCCGCGGGTAAGAGTGCGCACACGCAAAATGAATCTCTGTCTTTCGGTGACTGAAATGGCTTTCCTGGCGTCCAATAAATTGAAGGTATGTGAAGCTTTCAACGTTTGCTCGTAGGCGGGTAATGGTAAGTTAGCGGCCAAGAGTTTATTGCACTCCCGCTCGTGAAAGTCGAATACTGAGAACAGGTGATCTACATCGGCGTGTTCAAAGTTGTAAGTAGATTGCTCAACTTCATTTTGATGAAAAACGTCACCGTAAGTAATGCTGGTGCCGTCGGAGTTAGTGGCCCAAATTAAGTCGTAGACACTATCTACATCTTGGATATACATCGCCAGACGTTCCAGACCATAAGTCAGCTCGCCGGTAACCGGATAACACTCTAAACCGCCTACTTGCTGAAAATAAGTAAATTGTGATACTTCCATGCCGTCTAGCCATACTTCCCAGCCAAGGCCCCATGCACCTAAAGTTGGAGATTCCCAATTGTCTTCGACAAAGCGAATATCGTGCACCAGAGGATCGACGCCCAGTGCCTCTAAAGACCCCAAATACAGTTCTTGAATGTTATCGGGGGAGGGCTTTAATACTGTCTGGAACTGATAGTAATGTTGCAGTCGGTTGGGGTTCTCACCGTAGCGGCCGTCAGTCGGCCTTCTGCTCGGTTGCACATAAGCTGCTTTCCATGACTCTGGGCCAATAGCGCGTAAAAATGTAGCTGGGTGGAAGGTCCCGGCCCCGACTTCCATATCTAAAGGTTGTATTACCACACAGCCATGCTTCGACCAGTATGTTTGTAATGCAAGAATTAAATCTTGGAATGTAGCTCCTTTGGGTGCCGGTGTAGCAGTCACGATGTTCACCTGTCTTTTAATGTAAAGTTAATGTAGCTAAATCTTCCCAGCGATGGAAAAAATAAGGCGAGAATTATACAACAATAATTGTTTTATTAGTTTCATCTGCAGACAAATAATTCTTCAATCGAGTACCTGAAAGCTTTTTATCTATAATTGCTGTATCTAATTATGGTGTTTATTGCTTGTATTGCTGCGTAGTTGGCGACACTGGTCTGTGCCGCGTGGATTGGGCTGATGATTGTTTAATAGTCGCGGGTTAAATACTCTAAAATTTCTATAACTTGCTCGGTATTTTCTGCCACTGCTTTGGCTGCTGAATCTATTTCTTTTAACGGGTGAATAATATCGGCAGCGTGCTCCACTATCAGGGCTTTGCCTTTGGCGATCGCTATGCCAGCATCAAAAGCAGCATTCCATTGCTTGTACTTGTCGCCAAATCTAACCACTACTATGTCGGCCCGGTCGATAGCTGTCATGTGTCTGATGCTATTCATTTTGGCTGCCTTGTGGTCCTTCCAAAAATTATTAGTCTCAGAACCTAAGATAATTTCGGCGCAGTCATCGCTAGATTGATGATCTGTATTAGGTGTCAAGATAGTGATTGGAAGTTGCTTTTCGATGACCGCATTTTTAATTTTGTCACGCCAATCGCTGTGTATTTCACCGGATAGATAGACGGTATATTGCATTTTTTCACCTTTATTTTTAATTTTAGCTTCTCGGGGTGTTCATTACTTGATTGTCTTGCGTTGCTGATATTTTAAGTAATTTTCCGCCACACATTATATAATGCCTCGGCTTTTACTCTAGAGATTTTTTAACGGTATGCGATATTTTAAAGTTATTCTGGGCCTGTTTGTTCTGGTCTGCATAGCCCTTTTGCCATTGACGGTCAGTCAGTCATTGGGTCGTTGCTTAGCTAAAGTAATGTATTGGAGAAAAAGCTCCCGTGGTTATAGAGTTTCAAAGCTAAACATTGATAGTTGTTTTCCTGATCTATCTGTGGAGCAAAGAGAGCAGTTACTAAAGTCTAGTCTAGAGCACACTGCAATGTCATATGCCGAGATGGGCATGTCATGGTTGTGGCCTACCTCATGGTCGCTGGCTAAAGTCACTAGTGTTAAAGGAGAGGAGCTATTAGCTGCTGCAGTGGCCGAGGGAAGGGGGGTTCTGATCATTGCACCGCATATTGGAAATTGGGAAGTTCTGAATCTATTTGCATCCAACAGATACGCTATCACTGTCCTCTACAAGCAGCCTAAGCTTCAGTTCTTTGATTGGCTTATCAACACAATGCGCAAGAGATTGGGTGGCGACATGGCCCCGGCAAATGCGGCGGGAGTTAAGAAGCTGATTAAAAAGTTGCGATCCAATGGAGTGATCGCAATTTTGCCTGATCAGGAACCTGCTGCAGGCAGTGGTGAGTTTTGTTCGTTTTTCGGCCGCCCCGCCTATACTATGACCTTGCTTTCGCAGCTTGCCAGGAAAACAAATTGCAAAGTGATATCCGGAATTGCCTTGAGAGAGAAGGGCGGTAAAGGTTTTGCCATAGAGTTCAGCGATGTTGATGACCAGATTAATAGCCCGGATATCAGTGCTTCTTTAGCTGCATTAAACAATTGTATAGAAGGCGTTGTTGCAGCTAATCCTGAGCAATATCAGTGGGAATATAAAAGATTCAAGAAAACCCCGTTAGATCACAGGGGCTTGTATTGAATCTTTTGCCGCTATCTGCGCCAGAATATTGGGGTAAATAGAATCAATAAGGTGAACACTTCCAGTCTTCCCAAGAGCATGGAAAAACACAATACCCATTTTGCAGTGTCATTTATATTCCCATAGTTAGTCGCTACTTCCCCTAGTCCTGGTCCCAAATTATTAAGTGTTGCTGCCACTGCAGACCATGCTGTGATTTGGTCTAAACCAGTGGCCATCAATGTTAATAGCATCAGTACAAACATCATCATATACACTGAGAAAAAGCCCCATACCGCTTGCAGAATTTTTTCGGACACTGGCTTTTGGCTGAGTTTCACCGGGAATACTCCATTGGGGTGTACCAGCCTTTTTATCTCTCGGTGGCCCTGTTTGACAATCAGCAGTACCCTGATAATCTTCATGCCTCCCGCTGTTGAGCCCGCACAGCCTCCGGCAAATGCAGTGAGCATCAACATAAAGGGCAGCATTGTTGGCCAGCTAGTGAAATCAGTAGTGGCGAAGCCGGTGGTCGTGGCAATGGATACCGCCATGAAAACCGACTCACTGACAGCCCGCAGTGGCTCATAGGTCTTAGTAATGGACAAGATGCTAACGCTGACCACTATTGTTAGTAGTAAAGTGCCAATGAAGAACTTAACTTCTGGGTCTTGCCAGTAGTGTCCAATAGATTGTTTTCGCCAGGCAAAGAAATGCAAGCTGAAATTTAGAGCCGAAATAATCATGAAAATGGTGGCAATGGATTCAATCAGCTGGCTATCGAAATAGCCTATGCTTTGATCATGGGTGGAAAATCCACCAATTGCCACCGTTGAAAAACTATGCGTTATAGCATCGAAGAAACTCATGCCCGCTAGCCAATAGCTAAGAGTACAAACGAGAGTTAAAGATGCATATATATACCAAAGCGCCTTGGCTGTTTCGGCTATTCTTGGGGTCAATTTGCTATCTTTTACCGGACCGGGAGTCTCAGCGCGATATAGCTGCATTCCGCCAATTCCCAACATAGGTAGTATGGCCACAGCTAGCACGATGATACCCATTCCGCCTAGCCATTGCAGTTGCTGGCGATAAAAAAGAATGGATTTTGGCAGATCGTCGATACCGGTAATAACGGTTGCCCCAGTGGTTGTCAATCCGGACATGGATTCAAACACTGCATCTACTATGCTTAAGTTCAATTCTTCTGCCAGGGCGAAGGGGATGGCACCAAATAAGCTTAGTACCAACCAGAACATCACCGTGACAACAAAGCCATCTCTGGTCCTGAGCTCCTGAGAAACCTTGTGCGCTGGAAGCCAGAAAACAAACCCGGTGGAAAAAGTAATCCCCAGGCAGAGATAGAATATTGAGTACACTCCGTCGTCGTAAATGTGTGATACCAAAGCGGGTGGGATCATAGTGATGCTGAATATCATCAATAAGATGCCGAGTATTCTTAGTATGATTCTGTAATGCATAATGTCTGACTGCTAGTGATTGAGTGGGTTCAAATGTCTGCTGTTACTGGTGCTTTTTGCTCGTCCTCTTTATGTCTATGTGCGGTCGATGAATCCAAACTGTGGTAGTTGATATTAGAAAAATGCCAGGCCGACTTGAAACAATTTTTCAATTTCATTAATTTTATTTTTATCGACCAGGAACAGAATCAAGTGGTCATCGTTCTGGACTACTACGTGATCGTGGGCAATAATTACTTTTTCATCGCGCACTAGTGCCCCTATTGTTGTTCCCTCAGGCAATTCGATGTCACGTAATGCCTTGCCCACCACTTTAGAGCTGTGCTGATCACCATGGGCGACCACTTCCATTACTTCTGCCGCCCCTCGTCTCAGTGAGTGTACAGCGGCGACATCCCCCTTTCTTACGTGGGTGAGTAGTGCGCCGATAGTTGTCTGTTGCGGAGAGATCGCTATATCAATAACACCCCCCTGCACTAAATCCACATATGCCGGGTTGTTTATGAGTGTCATTACGGTTTTTGCGCCCATTTTTTTGGCTAGCATTGAGGCCATTATGTTCGCTTCATCATCGTTGGTCAGTGCGCAAAATACATCAGTATCCTCAATGCTTTCCTCAATCAGCAAATCCTGATCAGATGCATTACCATGTAAAACAATGGTTTTGGAGAGTGTGTTTGCGAGTATGTTACAGCGGTCTAAGTTGCGTTCAATTATCTTAACCTTGAAATCATTTTCAATCGACTCGGCTAATCTTGCGCCAATGTTTCCGCCTCCAGCAATTAAGATTCTTTTATAGGGGTTATCCAGGCGTCTTAATTCGCCCATAACCGGTAGAATATCTTCAGTTGCAGCGATGAAGAACACTTCATCATCTACTTCAATGACAGTGTCCCCCTGGGGAGTGATTGGGCTGCCTTTGCGAAATATTGCCGCTACTCTGGTGTCTATATTGGGCATGTGCTGCTTCAAAAAAGATATTTGGTTTCCTACCAGTGGCCCTCCGTGATAAGCCTTAACGGCCACTAGCTGGGCTTTTCCCTCTGCAAAGTCTAATACTTGCAAAGCGCCAGGCCGCTCTATCAGTCTTTTTACATTTTTTGTGACTAGTTGTTCAGGGCTGATAATTACATCTACTGGTAAGGCGCCTTTACAGAATATCCTTTTCGCGTATTTGATGTAATCGTGGCTTCTAACCCTGGCGATCTTGGTAGGTGTGTTATAGATTGTCTGCGCCAGCTGGCAGGCGATCATATTAACTTCATCACTGCTGGTCACGGCAATAAGCATGTCGGCATCTTCCGCCCCAGCTCTTTGCAGGGTGCTAGGGTATGAAGCCATACCTTCAACGGTACTAATATCTAGTCGGTCCTGTAGCTCTCTTAAACGATTGGCATCTTTATCTACAATTGTGATGTCATTAGCTTCGTTTGCCAGGTTTTCTGCTAGAGTTCCGCCGACCTGGCCTGCACCAAGGATGATGATTTTCATTGAAGTTGCTCTTTTGTCTTTGTTGGTAGCAATCTTAAACTACATGGTTAGTTACAAGGGACCAGTATAATCTTTATATGCACTTTGTCATCAATCACTCGACTTTTCGATTATTGCGTAATAAAAGCCGTCGTGTGCGTCCGCAGAGGGGAACAACTGACGGCCATGTTCTCTACGGCTTCCCCATTGTGCATCTATTTTTATATGCCTGGCGTCATCGTGATCGCGTATAAAACTAGAAATGATCTTCTCATTTTCCTGGGGGAATATTGAACAAGTCGCATATATTATCCGGCCTTTGTTTTTCAGCAATCCCCATAAATTTTCCAAAATTGCCTTTTGTACTTTTGCAATGCTATGTATGTCTTCCGATTTTCGTAGCAGCTTTATATCTGGGTTGCGGCGTATCACGCCAGTGGCGCTACAAGGAGCGTCTAGAAGTATTTTGTCGAACAGCTTTCCATCCCACCACTCTCGATTGGTGGCATCGCCAACATATAACTCGCAGTCTAGTTGTACTCTCTGAAAATTTTCAATTATCCGCTCCGCACGATGAGGCTCTAATTCTAAACCCTTAAAAGTCGTTGTTTTATCAGGGCTTAGCTCTAACATGTGCAGTAGCTTGCCACCGGGAGCGCTGCAGGCATCTAATATGGTTTCACCGGGTTTAGGGTCTACTAACTGAGCTGCAAGCTGTGCTGCCTCATCCTGCACGCTAAATTCTCCTGCCGAAAAGCCTTCAAGGGTGTTTACGTCTGTTGGTTTTTCCAGCGTTATGCCATATATTGAAAATTCAGTTTTTTTGGCTGCAATTTCCTGTTGTTGCAGTTTTTTAAGCAATGTTTCACGTGAAACCTTGTTCAGATTGGTTCTTAAGGTGAGAGGAGGGTGAAGATCGTTAGCAGTAAGGATAGCCTGCCATTGATCTGGCCAGTTGTGTTTAAGCTTCTCAATAAACCATTGCGGGTGGTTGTATTTAAAGGAGTTATCAGACAATAATTGTTCAACCAAGGCACTCTGTTTTCTTTGAAAATTGCGTAATGTAGCGTTGACCAAAGAGGTTGCCCACGGCTTGTTGAGTGATTTGCAGATTTCAACAGTTTCGCTGATTGCAGCGTGTTCAGGAATGCGCAGCTTGAACAGTTGGTAAATCCCAATTAATAGAAGTGCCTGAATATCAGCGTCTTTGGTTTTAAGAGGCTTGTTTACAAGCTTGTTTATAATACATATTAATTGAGGATAATAGCGCATGCTGCCATAGCAGATTTGCTGCAGCAAAGGCTTTTGGTTTTCAGGACAGTCCAACAAATGTCTTTGTAGGGAGTATTTAAGAGCACCGCTATCACATAGCAAGGGAGCAAGAGTTTTTACTGCAAGAAGTCTGGCATTCATTATTTGGTTGCGTCAATTGAAGTGTGAGTGAAACGGCATCCTGGGGCGAAAAGTTGTCGCTTTGAATTAATTAAATCGTTGGCGTTAAGTGCCTTGCCACCAGGAACTTGCAATGACTTAATAAGGATTTTTGTACCATCCTTGCAGAAGACCTCAATGCCTGTTTTATCGGCTTTGCAGATGGTGCCAGTCAATTGTGGCTCAAAATCAGCGGCTGTAGACGGGGCGCTGACAACGGCATTCCAGAGCCTGATAACGGTATCTCCAAGGTTGGAATACGCCACAGGCCTTGGAGAGAGGCCTCTTATCAGTAGAGAGATTTGTTCTGCGCTTTGGTTCCAGTCTATTTGCCCTTCAGACTTAAATAGTTTGTTGGCATAACATGAGAGTTTATTATCTTGCACACTACTGCGGCTGGTGCCTTCTGCAATTTTTCGAAGACTGTCTAGTAGTGCCATGCAGCCGACCGGGATCAATGCATCGTGCAGCTGTCCGCTTGTCATAGTAGGGGTTATATCAATTGTCTCTTTTGTCAGCATGTCACCTGTGTCCAGCCCTTGGTCCATCTGCATGATAGTAACACCGGTCGTTTGGTCCCCCGCAAGCAGGGCGCGTTCGATAGGTGCAGCCCCTCTCCATCTAGGCAAGAGCGACGCGTGTACGTTTATGCAGCCGAACTTAGGTGTGTCCAAGATACTTTGTGGCAGCAATATTCCATAGGCAACTACCACCATAATGTCCGCTTTTAAACTGGCAAGTTGCTCAATGCTAGTAGGGTCCCTAAAATTGTCGGGCTGAATGACTGGAATGTTGTTCTCAAGGGCTATTTTCTTGACCGGGCTTTGGCTTATTTTTTTGCCTCTTCCAGAGCGTCTATCTGGTTGCGTATAAACAGCAATTACTTGATGGTGGCTAGAAATTAACGCCATTAATGACTGTGCAGAAAATTCCGGGGTGCCGGCAAAAATAATTTTAAGAGATTTTGACATTTTGGACCTATGCAAATGGCGCTTTAGGAGTGAGGTAGATTTTGCTGACGGTGAGCTTTTTCTAGTTTGGTTTTAATTCTACTGCGTTTAAGTTTGGACAGATAATCGACAAAAAGTTTTCCGTCTAAGTGGTCGATCTCGTGTTGGATGCACACGGCAAGAAGATCAGTCGCTGTAAAATTGAGTGCTTTGCCCGTTTTGTCCTGAGCCAGTACTCGAATATGTTTTGGTCTTTCGATTTCTTCATAAAAGCCCGGCACAGATAGACAGCCCTCCTGCATCATTTCTGTGTCGTCATCAAGGATGCTAAAGTGGGGATTAATTAAAACCAATGGTTGGTTTTTGTCTTCGGAGATGTCAATTGTGATAATTCTCTGATGTATATCCACTTGGGTTGCGGCAAGGCCGATTCCCGGGGCTTGGTACATAGTTTCGAACATGTCATCAATAATGTTAATGATGCGGTGGTCAAACTTTTGTACTTCACGGGCAATAGTGCGCAGTTTGGGGTCAGGAAATTCCAAAATTGTTAACAGAGCCATAATAATTAACCAATTTATCCATAGTATGTGGCGAAAATTACCGCAATCAATCAGCTTGTATTATACTGAGTCTTCAGCTTGTTCTGTTAGTCTATTTTGCGGTTTTTTTAACTGCGGCATATTATCAATTGCTGAGTGCATGTTTATCTGTTATTCAGTGTATTAACTTTCAACTTTATGTATTCATTGAGGCTGTTATGAACAAGGTTCATAGTTTTAGAAGTGCCATTTTAATCTTTTGGATAATTGTTTTCGCTCCCGTTCTCAATGCCCAGTCTATCCTTAAATCTGACTATCCTAATGAGTACGTGGTAAAGAAAGGCGATACGCTTTGGGATATTTCTGCTGTCTTTTTGAAGTCTCCCTGGTTGTGGCCGCAGATATGGGAAAATAACAGTCAAATAGTAAATCCGCACTTAATTTACCCCAATGATGTCATCTATTTAAGATACCGTAATGGTCAGCCCTATTTAAGTACTAGTAAGCTTGGAGAAGAAAAGTTAGGGCCCAAAATTAGAGTGGCTGGCAGGTTTTCCGCTGTGTCCGCGATTCCTAAAATTGCCTTGCAGTCATTTGTCTCCGGCCATCGTATTGTAGGCGCTCAAGCGGCAAGTAAAATGCCCTATATCCTCGCTGGTGCAGGCTTAAGAGAGTTGATTGCCTCTGGAGATGAAGTCTATATCCGCGGGGTATTAGATCCAGATTATAATAGCTATCACATTTACCGCCTGGGTAAGACCTATGGTGCAGAGCATGGATTGAGTACAGAAAACACGGAAATAATAAAGGTTGGTAGTCTTGATATTATTAGTAAACAAGGTGAAATTGCCCGAGCATTAGTCACTAAGTCTAAAGGATTGATTGTCAAAGGGGACATTATCGTTAGAAGTAATGAGTTATCTCTAAAGCCTTTATATCACCTGGCGGCTGCACCTGGAGGCCTTGAGGGTAAAGTTATAGCAGCGGTCAACGATGCTTATCAAATTGCCAAATACGATGGTGTGGTAATAAATCTAGGTGCCAACTCAAGCATTTACCCCGGACATGTGTTTAATATTATCAAGGCCCCCATACAAGTTAAAGATCCCAGGACCCAAGAGTTAATTACTATTGCCAGCCAGCCCAGTGCGGTATTGATGGTAGTCAATGTTTTTGAAAACTTAAGTTACGGCATCGTTTTGAGTGCATCTGATGCAGTCTCTCCAGGGGACTCGTTAGCTAGGATCGAATAGTATTACCTAGCGCAAAACTCTCCTGGCCGCAATCGGAGTAGGGGTAGATATGTTCTGCAGAAACAGCGCTATTTTATTAGCATTAAGTATGTTGCCGAAGGTGGGGCGACAGACAATTCGAAAACTCATAGCAGGTAGCGGCCCGGTTCTAGAGCCTGATTTAAACTTACTACAGTCAATTGCATCGGCAAAAAATCAACAGCTCATTAAAGATTATTTCCATTCTACAGGTGAGCTCTACGATAGAGTTTGCACTATCATTAATGTCTTACAAAAACAGCAAATTGGGTGTATTAATTACACCGATCTTGAATACCCCCCGTTATTATTAGAGACTCCAGACTGTCCGCTATTGTTGTTTTATAAAGGTAATGTGGGTTTGCTCAGCAGGCCACAGGTAGCCATTGTCGGTAGCAGGCAAGCGAGTAGTAGCAGTTTGCGCCATGCCTATAATTTTTCCCGAAAATTGGCTGAATCCGGATTAGTTATCACTAGCGGATTAGCCAGGGGAATCGATGGTGCTGCACACCGTGCTGCGATCGATAATAATTTTCCAAGTATTGCGGTCATGGGAACGGGTTTAGACAGTGTTTATCCTGTAATGCATCGGAGTATGGCAAATAAATTGTTAGCTAATGGTTGTTGGCTGTCTGAATATTTGCCGGGTACCCAGCCTTTAGCTAGGAATTTTCCGCAGAGGAATCGAATCATAAGCGGCTTAACCTTAGGGGTATTGATTGTCGAAGCCCGTGCCCGAAGTGGCACTTTAATTACTGCGCGAATGGCTCTGGAACAGAACAGGGAGGTCTTTGCCATTCCGGGTCCGATAGAGTATTCAGGCAGTGTTGGTTGTCATCAATTGATCAGTGATGGTGCCAAGCTGGTACAATCAGCGAATGATATTTTGTTGGAAATAAACTTACAGCGGACTGTTTTCAACAGCTCTGCAAGGCCACCACTAAACATCACTGATGAGCTTGCAGAGCCCCTATATAGCTTGTTGAATAATATCGATTACACCCACACTAGTCTGATTCAGATAGCTGAAAAAAGTGAGACTGAAGTTACAGCTCTATCCAGCTTGCTGGTTGAGCTTGAGTTGTTGGGATATGTAGAAGTTTCAGCTGATGGTTTTATCCGTCTGAAATGATCTTAGCTAGCTGCCAGCCAAGTAGGATACTGTCTATGTATAAATTGTAGATTGCTAGCAAAGTACTGAAAGGTGTTGAAATTTCACGGCCAGATCAGGACAATAGCAACCATTATTTTAATCCAATGGAAAACACCATGTCGCAAAAATTTATAGCAATTTTAATGGGCTCTGACTCCGACTTGCCGATAATGAAATCTTCAGTTGCAGTATTGAGAAGTCTTGATGTCAGTTTTGAAATCAAAGTAAGCTCAGCGCACCGTACACCTGCCTACACCCACGATTATGTTAAAGATGCTGATAAGCGTGGCGCCGTGGCCTTTATTTGTGCTGCAGGCATGGCTGCACATTTGGCGGGTGCTGTTGCTGCGGCAACCACCAAGCCAGTCATTGGTGTGCCAATTGAGTCATCTCTGGATGGTTTGGATGCGCTACTTTCTACTGTACAGATGCCCGGTGGTATTCCAGTAGCTACCGTCGCTATTGGGAAAGCGGGTGCTAAAAATGCAGCCTATCTTGCGGCTCAAATAATGGCGGTTGCCGACCCAGATCTTGCTGAACGAGTTCGTTTAGATCGCGCCGCCAGTGCCGATGCTGTCATCGCAAAAGATAAGGCGCTACAACTACAGCTTGAAAACGGCGAAATATAGGGCATTACTTGAAAGTTAATGCAAAACAAATTAACACTGCCATAGAAGTTCTCAGAAATGGTGGTGTTATAGCTTATCCCACTGAGGCTGTCTGGGGGCTCGGATGTGATCCCAATAGCCGTGCAGCTGTATCACGTATTTTGGCTATCAAACACCGACCTGAAGCTAAAGGTTTAATCTTAGTAGCGGCTAGCATGTCCCAGTTAAGTGCTTTGTTAACCGGTGTCGGTACTAGCCAGTTACAGGCACTGCAAGCAACCTGGCCCGGTCCGGTTACTTGGATAATTGAAGATCCAAAGAATATTATCCCGCAGTGGATTAAAGGCGATTTTACTTCAGTGGCTGTTAGGGTCAGTGATCATCCTATGATTACGGCTTTATGTGAGGCTCATGGCGGCTATTTAGTGTCTACATCAGCAAACCCTTCAGGTATGTCACCGGCGGCCTCTGAGGATTCCTGTAGGAGTTATTTTGGCACCAAAGTAGATTGTTATCTGTCGGGAAGTTTGGGCAGTTGCAGCACCCCTAGTAGCATCAGAGTTTTGAAAGACGGAGTTATTGTCCGATAGCCCGTAAAATTTCCTAATATATTAAGGTCCTGCAATGTCTGAAATCGATGTGGATGCAGTTAAACACTATTTACAGCAGTTACAAAATCATATTTGTGACTCATTAGCAGCGCAGGATGGCGCTGCAGGCTTTGTCGAAGACAGCTGGATAAGGCCTGAGGGCGGCAGTGGTAGAAGCAGATTAATCACTGATGGCAAAATCTTCGAAAAGGGCGGGGTTAATTTTTCCCATGTCTACGGAGCGAGTATGCCTGCTTCTGCTACTGCTCAGCGTCCCGAGTTAGCGGGTAGAAGTTATCAGGCAATGGGGGTGTCGTTAGTGATGCATGCAAATAATCCCTTTGTGCCTACTTCCCATGCAAACGTAAGGTTTTTTATTGCCAGTAAAAAAGGCGAAAAACCTGTTTGGTGGTTTGGTGGGGGATTAGATCTAACCCCGTATTACGGGTTCGAAGAAGACTGTGTGCACTGGCATAAAATTGCCAGAGAGGGCTGTCAGCCCTTTGGTGAGGATGTATACCCAGAATACAAAAAATGGTGTGATGAATATTTTTATATAAAACATCGTCAGGAGGCGAGAGGTATTGGCGGTTTGTTTTTTGATGATTTGTCGAAGCCGGATTTCGCAACTTGTTTTGCCTTAATGCGTTCGATAGGTGACAGTTTTCTTCCTGCTTATCTGCCCATTGTCGAAAAGCGCAAACAACTGAATTACGGTGAGCGTGAAAAAGATTTTCAGTTGCACCGTCGTGGCCGCTACGTTGAATTTAATTTGGTCTACGACAGAGGCACTTTGTTTGGCCTGCAATCCAATGGCCGTACTGAGTCAATTCTGATGTCGTTGCCGCCCGAAGTTAAATGGAGTTATGACTACCAAGTAGCTGATGGTAGTCGAGAAGCTGAGTTATATAGCAAGTTTTTGCCAGTCAGAGATTGGCTGTTATAGAGGTATAAAATGGATAATATTGATCAGTACGCTGTAGTAGGCAACCCTATAAGCCATTCCAGGAGCCCGTTAATACATCAAATGTTTGCTCAGCAGTGTGGTGAGCAATTGGACTATGTGGCTAAACTGGTAGCACTGGATAGCTTTTCAGCAGATATCAGACAGTTTTTTGCCGATCATGGGCGTGGGTTAAACGTCACAGTGCCCTTTAAGCAGCAGGCGTGGGATATTGCAGATCAGCTTTCAGACTCCGCCACGCTCGCCGGAGCGGTAAATACCTTGTGGCTAAAAAACGGCGCAATCCGCGGTGATAATACCGATGGAGTTGGTTTAGTTAGAGATTTGATAGCCAATAATGGCTATCAGTTAGCGGGCAAAAAAATCTTAATCTTAGGTGCTGGAGGGGCTGTCCGGGGAGTGCTGCAGCCGATAATTGCACAGCAGCCGTTAAGTATTACAATTGCCAATCGCACTCTTTCTAAGGCCCGGCAGTTAGCCGCTATCTTTGCAGATATCTACACACTTGAATGTTGTAAATACGAACAGTTAGAAAGTCCTTATGATTTAATTATTAATGGCACTTCCGCCTCTTTAAACAATGAGTTGCCGCCACTGCCTGATGTGGTTGTGAGCGCTGATAGTTACTTGTACGACATGATGTATGGGGAGCGGCCAACAGTATTCAATCAGTGGGGTAAAAATCTGGGCGCTAAAAACTGCATTGACGGGTTGGGGATGTTAGTTGAGCAAGCAGCTGAATCCTTTCGTCTGTGGAGGGGGGTTAAACCTGATACTGCGCCAGTGATTGCCCGTCTGAGAAAACAGTTGTAAAAAAAAATTTTATTAAAATCTCACTTCTAATCGAAAAGACTGTCTATATTCTATGTAGGCAGGGTCTTGGGGTGCTGATGGGGCTAGCCCACTATGCTGTTTTGCAGGTTATTTTAATACACTAGTGTATCTATCTGTTTTTATACTATGTTTATGGTTCATTATTACCTAAGATATGAAATATTTCTAAGCAGTAGAGGTTGTCCGATAGTCGTTAATATCGGTTAACTTTTCACTGGGGGTATATGTCATGACAAATTTGTTACCTTTAACTATTGATCAGTTATATAAAAACTGTGAACTCGATCTACTTCCTTTTAAAAACACATCTACTCTTGAAAAATTCAGTGGTTTCTTTGGTCAGAGCCGTGCCTTAGAAGCGATGAGTTTTGGTGTTGGTATGCGCCGTCCGGGCTATAACTTTTTTGTTATGGGTAATCCTCATACCGGACGTTTTTCCTTTGCAATGGACATGTTAAAGACTGTTGCTAAGAAAGAGCGTAAACCCAGCGATTGGGTCTATATCAACAACTTTGAAGAGGGGCGCTCCCCCCTTGCCATCCATCTCACTGCCGGAAAGGCGGTAAAATTAAAACGAGATAACCAAGCTTTACTCGAAGCTGTTGCCACCGAGCTGCCAGCGGCCTATGAGAGTCCCAATTTCCAAAGGAAAAAGAGCAAGATAGAAAAGGATTTTAATACACTCTACGAACAGGCAATTGACCGAGTAGAGCAGCAGGCCAGGGAGCACAGTATTGCTTTATTCAGAGATGGAGGCACCATCGGCTTTACTCCAATAAGTGACGGGCAGGCCATGGACGAAGCGCAGTTTTCGCAGTTAGATGAAGAGATTAGGCAGAATTTTAACCAAAACATCTCTGCACTGGAGGACTTTTTAGGCGAAAGTTTGACATCTCTACCGGTGTGGAGACGAGAAGCGGCCGAAAAGCTAAAGCGTTTAGAGACAGATACAGCCGTTCAGGCGGTGGAGCCGCTGTTAGAAAAAATTAAGTTCACTTATAGTGATCGGCCGAAACTAATTGAATACTATAAGGATATGTTAAAGCATTTGGCAGATAATGCGGAAGATTTTCTGCATGATGAGAAGTCAGCTGAGTTGTTAACGGATACTTCCCGCCGCGCCATGCTGCAAGAGTGGTATGGAATCAATCTCTTGGTTGATAATAGTAAAACAAAGGGGGCCCCAGTGATTTATGAGGCGCATCCAACCTATGAGAACTTGTTTGGCAGAGTGGAATATGTCACTGACTTAGCAGCTCTGGCCACTTCCTATCAAAGGATCAGAGCCGGTGCTCTGCATAAAGCTAATGGCGGCTACTTGCTATTAGATGCGGAGAAGTTATTGGAAATGCCGCATGTGTATGCGGCGCTAAAAAGAGCGTTGAAAGCCCACGAATTGCGTATAGAACATCCATCGGCAGATACCGCTTCCGCAAGTTCTATCTCGCAGAGTCCGCTGCCAGTAAATCTAAAAGTGAAAGTCGCATTAGTAGGTTCGAGACATACCTATTATGTACTACAAGGTTTTGATCCTGATTTTGAGAAAACCTTTAGAGTGGTAGTGGACTTTGATGAGGCTGTACCGCGTACTGATAAATCTATTCGCAACTATGCCAGGCTGATAAAAACTCTGGCAGATCAAGAGGGATTAGCGCCCTTCTCCAGATCCGCTATAGCCCGTCTAGTCGAGCATAGCTCTCGTAGTGCAGATGACACGGCATTATTGTCGTCGCACATAGGTAATATAGTTGATCTGCTGTGTGAGGCTGATTTTAAGCGGATACAGACTAATGATGAGTTGGTAACTAATCAGCATGTAGATTTGGCGTTAGAAGCTCAGGAGGCGCGCACAGGACGCTTGAGCGAGAGAATATACGAAAGTATTTTAAATAACGTAGTGCTAATAGACTCTGCCGGTGAGCAGGTAGGTAAATGCAATGGTCTGACAGTGTTGCAAGTAGGGGATGTCTGTTTTGGCACGCCGGCGCGTATCACAGCTACGGTGTTTCCGGGGGATCAGGGTATTCTGGATATTGAGCGGGAGGCTGATTTGGGACAATCGATTCACTCTAAAGGGGTGTTGATTCTCTCCGGCTATCTAGGGTACAAATACGCCAAAGGTTTTCCGATAAAAATATCTGCGAATATTGCAATGGAGCAGTCATACGGTGCTATCGATGGGGACAGTGCCTCCCTTGCTGAGGTCTGCGCGTTGATTTCCTCGTTGACTAAGATTGCCATCTCACAAACTTTTGCAATCACAGGGTCCATTAATCAGTATGGTGAAGTTCAGGCTATAGGCGGAGTGAATGAAAAAATTGAGGGGTTTTTTGAGATATGTAAGCGTCGCCAGTTTATTGGTGGTCCCCAAGGTGTAATAGTGCCTAGAGCAAATATTAGAAATATGATGCTGAAAAAAGAAGTACTGAATGCTGTTAATGCGGGACAGTTTTATATCTACGCAGTAGATTCTGTCGATGAATGTCTGGCGTTACTGATGAATCGTGATGTTGGAAATTTGGATGCAGATGACAATTTTACTAAAGGCAGTGTAAATGCAATGGCAGTCAGTTGTTTTGAAAAGATGTCTAAGATTAAAACCTAGTATTATTATAACGTTAGCTTGATTAAGTGATAGTTACCCACAAGAGTTTCACGTGAAACTCCTGTGGGTAATTTTAGTGGAATTTAACTGCTAAAGTGAGAGTCGCAGCTGAAAATATTAAAAAATTATCTGTCTCTGCCATGGATAAAGATCTTAATTTCCAAAATGGTACTGCTCTCTTACTATTGGCCAGCTCCTCGACAAAATTTTCGAAAAAATCAGTCGTCAATAAACAAATCTGAAAAACACAATATATATATCAAGAACAAAGCATAACTTAATGATTTTTAAAGAGTTATGGTATTGTGCTAATACGTTTAGTTGAAAGTATTTCATAGGAATGTAATCCCGAAATTGCTATAATCTAGTTATTTGGGTGAGAAGTTGTGTTGGGACGAATAGCGGCGGCTTGGGGCTTTATCGGGGTTTTCTTATTTCTCGGAAGTGCTATCTTTAAATTAGCGGTCATTAGCTGGCAATTGACGGCCATAGATCTCGAGCTATATCATTGGTTAGCTATGATTGGCTGGGTGTTCTTTATGGGCTACTACGAGGGGTATCGTGGATTCCAGAAAGGCTTTTCGCCGAGAGTGGCAGCCAGAGTGCATTTCTTAGTTGAAAATGTTACTTACAAAAGATTAATTTTGGCTCCTCTGTTTTGTCTGGGTTTTTTTGATGCCGAGCGCCGCCGCGTCATTTTCATTGTCTGTTTAACCTTGGGGATTATCTTGCTGGTGCAAGTGGTAGAGCATATGCCAATGCCCTGGCGAGGAATAATGGATGTAGGAGTTGTAGTAGGTTTAAGCTGGGGTCTGATCTCTATGCTGATATTTACTTTAAAAGGATTTTATAGTCCAGGTTGCTATTACTCCGCTGGAGTGCCAGACAGGGAAATGCAGGCTGTCGTTCTAAAATAACAGCAAAAAAATGAGGCCTCTGCGTCAAGCGACTCCTAGAGGCTTTCTAGGCGTCACTTTAGTTAAGGCCTGCTGCGCCATTGCTTTATCCTAAAAACAGTTTAAAAGCTTTGTTTTGTGTCTCTTCCGTATAGTAATAACCGACCTCATCTAAGAAGCTGATTATATTGGCTTTTTCGCTTTCTTCGGCTTGCATGGCGACTAAGACCCTACCAAAATCTGAACCGTGATTCCGATAGTGAAACATCGAAATGTTCCAGCGGCCGCCGACAGTATCTAGAAATTTTAACAGTGCGCCTGGTTTTTCTGGAAACTCAAAACGGAAAACTAACTCGTTTTTCTCTGGGGTTTGTGAGTGACCACCTACCATATAACGTATATGAATTTTGGCAATTTCATTGTCAGACAAATCTTCAACAGGAATATTTTCCGCGGTTAATTCAGAGATCAGCTGTTGCTTTTCATTGCCGTGGGGGTCGGTGCCAACGCCGACTAATATATTGGCTACTTTTTTATCGCTGTAGCGATAATTGAATTCAGTAATATTACGCTCACCTAACGTTTTACAAAAGTGCCGGAAGCTCCCGGGTTTCTCGGAGATCTGTGCGGCGATTAGCGCCTCGCGCTTTTCGCCTAAATCAGTGCGTTCAGCAATATGGCGCAAGCGGCTGAAATTGATGTTTGCCCCAGAGTTTATGGCGATGTAGGTTTCGCCTTGGCTATGCTGTTGCTGCACATATTTTTTCAGGCCAGCCACTGCCAGGGCACCGGATGGTTCACAGATAGAGCGGGTATCTTCGAAGATGTCCTTTAGCGCAGCACAGATTTCATCAGTGTTGACGGTAATCACTTGGTCTACATATTGCTGGGCTATCTCAAAAGGGTACTTGCCAATTTGCGCAACTGCCACACCGTCAGCAAAGATGCCCACGTGAGGCAGTATTACTCTTTCTCCGGCATCCAAAGCTGCTTTAAGGCAAGCTGACTCACTGGATTCTACCCCGATGATTTTAGTTTGTGGGCTTAAATATTTTATATAGACGGCAATACCGGCAATCAAACCGCCACCACCTACAGGGACAAATATAGCGTCCAGGTCGCCACTGTGCTGCTTCAGAATTTCCATAGCGATAGTACCCTGGCCGGCAATAACATCAGGGTCATCAAAGGGTGGGCAGTAAGTGTAGCCATGCTCTGCAGCAAGCTCTTCGGCGTGCTTCTTAGCAGTATCGAAACTGGATCCATACAGAATAACCTCGCCTCCCAGAGCCAGGACATTATCTATTTTTATGCTTGGAGTGATGGTGGGCATGATAATAATTGCCTTAACTCCCATGATTTTAGCTGACATAGCTAGGCCCTGAGCGTGATTGCCAGCTGATGCTGTAATTACCCCCCTGGCGCGTTCCGCAGCACTAAGTTGGGCCATTTTATTGTAGGCGCCGCGCACTTTGAATGAATAAACGGGTTGCAGGTCTTCTCGTTTAAGTAGCACAGTATTGCCGATACGCTTAGAGAGAACTGTAGCCGGTTCCAGCGGAGTTTCTATAGCCGCGTCGTATACTCTGGCTTTGAGGATTTTTTTTATGTACGGATTAGGCATTGTAATAGGTCTATTGTCAGATGTTAGATAGTGCACAAAACATGGGGAGTCCCAGAATCAGCTCAATGCTACAAGCTGGGCTGAGCAGCGTCTATAGGCGCTAACAAAAACACCTCAATGAAAATTGAGGCTAGCCATTAGCTGAGTGTTAAGAGGGTAGGCTATAGCGCTAATGATCACTGTCAGGGTTCGCTATTAGTCGGTATAATTGCCGCAAAAATCAACTGAAAAGAAACTTATTATGACTCAAGATGAACTTAAGTTGGCAGTGGCGCAAGCTGCGATCGAATACATAATCCCCAAATTAGACAAAGAGAGCATTATCGGAGTAGGCACCGGCTCTACTGCAAATTTCTTTATTGCGGAGTTAGCTGGGATCAAGCATTTATTTGCCGGGGCAGTTGCCAGTTCCGACGAGTCAGCGAGACGCTTACAGGACTTGGGTATTGAAGTGTTAGAGCTCAATGATGTTAATGAAATGGTCGTCTATGTCGATGGGGCTGATGAGTTTGATCCGCAATTGAATTTAATTAAAGGTGGCGGAGCGGCCCTTACCAGAGAAAAAATTGTTGCCGCTGTGGCCAAAGAGTTTGTCTGCATAGTCGACGACACTAAGCAGGTAGATGTATTAGGTGGTTTTCCGTTGCCGGTCGAAGTGATACCTATGGCGCGCTCTTATGTGGCACGGGAACTAGCAAAATTGAATGCACAGCCGGTTTATAGGCAAAGTGTAGTAACAGATAATGGCAATGTGATATTGGATGTTGAAGATTTGGACATCCGCGACGCCAAGGCGCTTGAAGTAACAATCAACAACATCGTAGGGGTTGTCACTAATGGTTTATTTGCGCAACGTAATGCCGATGTACTGCTGATGGGCACCGCGGATGGCGTACAGACACTAACGGCGCAATAACACTGCTAGCTCCATAGACTGCTAATAATCGGGCAGTCGCCAATATAACCTTCACCTGAGCAGCTTGTTGAAAGCTGTTTTAGTGAAGTTTTTAATTGCCTCAACTCTGATAATTTGTGCTCTACCAGTTTCAATTTACTGTCGACTCGCTGTTTCACCACTGCTGCTTTAACATTGGGGTCGTCTTGCAGGTTGAGTAATTCAAGAATTTCTTCCAGTGCAAAGCCAATACTCTGGCAGCGTTGAATAAATTTGATGCGCTCGATGACATCTGCAGAATATAGCCGATAGCCAGACTCGAGTTGTTGTTTGGGGTTTATCAGTCCGCGCTGTTGGTAATAGCGCAGCGCCTGCACACTGATGCCGGTCATTTTGGCGATGACCCCAATTTTAAATAAATCCATTTTAGCTACTCAATAACCGCTAGTGCTAAAGGACGTACTTCACCACGCCGATAGTGACAGGCATAGTGACAAAAGCCAAAGCGATAACCACAATGATTAACCAGCCAAGTCCAGAGCGATCTTTGAAATTTTGATCCTGATCAGACATAACAAATCCTCATTTTTAATATAATATGCGGCAATTTTAGCAGTTACTGCTGGGTTTTTGTAGCTGCGGGTTAAAAATAGCTGCAGCTTGCTAAAGAATTGGCGCTAGTCGAGTTGCAGTTGCTCAATAATTTCCTGATAACCGGCACGATAATCAGCATATTTAAACTGATAACCGCAGGCTATTAATAAACTATTGTCACAGCGCTTGCTAGGGATGCTGCGAACGCTTTTGAGCTTGTGGACCTCTGTGCGGGTTTGTCTGGCGAGCCAGTCCATGACCTCGCTGATAGGGGTCGGTTTACAATCGGAGGCCAAATACATAGGCGCTATGCAGTCGCCTTTTGCAACTGTGTTAATGAGATGTTCCAGTACCCCAGCACAGTCATCGCGATGGATTCGGTTACTGTATTGCAGTGGTTTGGCCAGCAGTGCTTTACCCGCAAGCACTTGATTCAGTAGATGTAGTCGTTGGGGCCCATATATGCCGCTAAACCTAACCACGGTTGCTCCACAGGGACTCGCCAGTACTTGATGCTCTGCAGCTAGCATGATTTGCGCTTTCTCTGAGCTGGAAGTTGTTGCAGATTGCTCGTCAACCCACTGATGTTCATTTTGCGCATAGACTGAAGTGCTGGAGGTGAAAAATACATGCACAGGAGTCTGCGGTAGTGCGGCTAATAAGTTGCGGTACCCCTGCAGATACGTGGCAGTGTAAGCGCCGGAGTCGCCGCGACGTGGCGCGGCACAGTAGACTAAAATATCAATAGCGGGTAAGTCTTGCAGGGTGCCAGGGTCAGACAAGTCAGCGCTGATCGGCAGTAGCTGTTGAGGCAGCTTGTCTGTTGAGCGGCGCAGGCCATAGACGCAGTGTCGACGGGCTAATAATACCCCCAGGGCGCTGCCAACATCGCCACAGCCTGCAATTAAAATACGATATTTTTCCATAGCTTGTATAATTTTAACCTTTAACCTTTAACCTTTAAGCTTAATACTGAAATATATTACTTTAAAGCGCAGTGCTATATAGGTAATAATTACCCTGATAATTTTAGGGGAGCTTGCAGTAAATCGCTGCACAGCGACAGTTTGCAGATGGGGATTATATATGACATTGACTGAGTTGCGCTACATAGTAACGCTGGCAAAAACGCAACATTTTGGTCGCGCCGCGCAACAGTGCTTTGTCAGTCAGCCAACGCTATCCATCGGTATTAAAAAAATAGAAACAGAACTGGCAGTGGCTATCTTCGAACGCCGCAAAAGCACTGTGTTGACAACGAGTATAGGCAAAAAAATAATTGCTCAGGCACAGATCACTCTGCGTCAGGCACAGATTATTAAAGAGCTGGCCAACAGCGACAAAGATCAATTAGCAGCGCCGCTGAGAGTGGGCGCTATTCATACTATAGGCCCGTATTTGTTCCCCGCTCTGGTGTCTCGGCTAAGGGCTCTTACGCCGAAAATGCCACTGTATATCGAGGAAAATTACACCGCTAACTTAGCGCAAAAGTTACAGCGCGGAGAATTAGACGCCATCATAGTGGCGCTACCTTTTGCGCAGCCAGATGTAGTGGTACGGGAATTGTATCGTGAAGACTTTAAGCTGTTATTACACCGTGATCACCCCTGGTGTGATCGAAAATACGTAGCAGCTACTGAACTGATAGATACAGAGCTACTGCTGCTGGGGGAGGGACACTGTTTTCGTGATCAAGTTCTACAAGCTTGCACTCCGCTGCAGCAGGCGATCAAGCGGCAGCACAGCGCCACTGAGGGTAGCTCGCTGGAAACAATACGAATGATGGTTGCCTCCGGGCTGGGAAGTAGCGTGGTGCCGCAAAGTTCACTACAGGGGAAGCAACTGACCGAAAACCTGTGCAGCCTGGCTTTCTCTGAGCCTGTGCCCGGTCGAACAGTGGCGCTGGCCTGGCGGGCCAGCTCTGTACGCGATAAAGCCATTGATTGTCTACTGCGGGCACTGGCTAGCTGTGCGACGGTGCAACAATGATGGGGTCGTCAACAGGGGATCAAATTCCCTCGGTAAGCGTTCTTAAAGGGGTAGGTGCCGCGATGCTAACTAAGTTGCAGCGCCTGGGAATCCACAATTTACAAGATTTGCTTTTCCACTTGCCGATGCGCTATCAAGATCGCACTAGTGTAAAAGAAATAGGCTCGCTGAAAATTGGCGATGAAGTAGTGATAGAAGCAGAAGTTGTCAATAGCGAAGTGAAGTTCGCTAAAAAGCGCACTATGTTGTGTCGTTTGCACGATGGCAGCGGCAGTATTACGCTGCGATTTTTTCATTTTTCCGCCGCGCAGAAAAACAGTTTACGCCAGGGAAAATTACTGCGTTGTTTTGGTGAGGTCAGACCGGGCCCCCATGGACTGGAAATGGTCCATCCGGAGTATAAGAGCATCGATTCTGACTTGCCCAGGGCGATAGAAGAGTGCCTGACTCCGGTTTACCCTATGACAGAAGGGCTGCAGCAAAACCGGGTCAGATCGCTGATGGCTCAGGCGCTTAACTGGTTGGAATCAGGTGAGTTGGCGGAATTGTTGCCCAGGGAGTTAAGGGCGCAATGGGCTCTGCCCGAACTGCATAAATCACTGCAGTATCTGCACGCACCGCCGCCGGAGGCGAACAGAGAGTTAATGGCGATAGGCATGCATCCAGCGCAGCGTCGTCTGGCCTTTGAAGAATTGTTGGCGCACCATTTAACACTCCTTAACTTAAGGCAGAAAATTCAGTGTGAGGGCGGCCATGCACTGCAGCCAGCTGCAGAGCTGTGTGACGCTTTTGTTGAGCAGCTTCCCTTTACATTGACCAATGCGCAGCGTCGGGTGGCTGCAGAAGTGGCAACTGACTTGACCAAACCACTGCCGATGCTTAGGTTGATCCAGGGGGATGTCGGCTCAGGAAAAACAGTAGTGGCGGCGCTTGCTGCGATACAGGCGGTAGAGAATAATTTCCAGGCGGCAATTATGGCGCCTACCGAAATACTGACAGAACAGCATTACTTAAACTTTAAAGCCTGGTTGCAACCGCTACAGATCAAGGTGGCGATGATAACGGGTAAGATTAAAGGCAAAAAAAGAGCTGCCTTGCTCGAGGGGTTCGCCAATGGGGAGACTCAGGTGATAGTGGGTACTCACGCACTTTTTCAGGATGAAGTGCGTTTTTACAACTTAGGGCTGGCGGTAATTGATGAACAACACCGTTTCGGAGTGCATCAGCGCTTGAGTTTACGAGAAAAAGGGCGTGACGGATTGCGTTCTCCGCACCAGTTAATTATGACAGCCACTCCCATTCCGAGAACGCTGACGATGAGTGCCTACGCAGATTTAGACTATTCAGTGATTGATGAATTGCCGCCCGGTAGAAAACCGGTGCAAACGGTGGTGATCAGTGATCAGCGCCGTGAGCAAGTGATTGAGAGAGTCAGGTCTGCCTGCAGAGACAAACGCCAAGTCTACTGGGTTTGTACGCTGATCGAAGAATCAGAGTTGCTGCAGTGTCAGGCAGCCGAAGTAACTGCCGAGCAGCTACAATTACAGCTGCCAGAGTTAAACATAGGACTGATCCACGGCAGAATGAAGTCGGTTGAAAAACAGGCCATAATGCAACAGTTTAAAGGCGACAATGAAAACCCCGCACAGATAGATTTGCTGGTGGCCACTACGGTCATAGAGGTGGGTGTAGACGTACCCAACGCCAGTGTCATGATCATTGAAAATCCGGAGCGCTTGGGCCTGGCGCAGCTGCATCAATTACGCGGTAGAGTAGGGCGCGGCTCAGTTGAGAGTTTTTGTCTGTTACTGTATCGTGCGCCGCTATCGCAGATTGCTAAAAAGCGTCTGCAGATAATGCGCGATACCAATGACGGTTTTTTAATCGCAGAAAAAGACCTGGAGATACGCGGCCCAGGCGAAGTTCTGGGAACGCGCCAGACCGGCGAGATGCAGTTTCGGATTGCCGATCTGCAGCGAGATGCAGACCTGTTAGAACAAGTTCAGCAACTTGCAATGCAAGTGAATACTAACCAACCATTAGTAGAAGCTATCACCAGACGCTGGCTCGGACAAGGTGAAGAATATGGGCACGTGTAGATATAACCCTGTATCCGCAGAGATCAGAGCAAGGTGTTAAACTTTTTCCCGCGACTCGCCGCGTACTTATAAATAGATAGCTAGAGTGGAATATTGTGCAGATAACAGACAAGGATAAAGACATTATACGCTGGCAAATTGGCCGGGAGCCGATGGGCATAGCGGCAATAGCTGCAAGGGCCAGCAACGGTGTGCCACTGGTGTTGCAGATGCGCAGCATAGTAGATGGAAAGCCATTTCCGACTTTGTATTGGCTGTGCTGCAAAGAGCTGTCAAAAGCGATAGGCAGCATCGAGACTCAGGGCTGGGTTAAAGAAATAGAGCAGAGAATAGCCACGGATGATGCTTTGAAAGCCAAGTTCCTGGCTAACCAGCAACAGTACGTCGACAAGCGCCAACAGCAGATGACCCCAGCAGATCAGACGGTTATTGAGCAGCGCGGCTTTACCGAGATGTTTCAGCGCTATGGGATCGGTGGAATCTCGCAATGGGAAAAAGTGCGCTGCTTACATATGCAGTACGCCCATCATTTAGTCGATGGCAATGTTATCGGAGAGTTGTTAGACCAGCAGTTTGAGTTATATAAATTGTTGGACAGTGCAGATATACGTTAATGAACACTAACAGCCGAGTGGGTGAATGCTAACTAATGATTTATGTCAGGACAGTTGCTGCGCCAGTAAATGCTGGCAACAGCGATTATATTTGACTCGCATGACAGGCAGTATCTCTCAGTGCTCAGTATCAATCAGCTGGGCACTGAGTTTTGACTTAGGCAGTTAACAAAGTGTATTTAATCATAAGCTGGTCTTCAGTCTCCTCGTGATCCGGGTCTTTAGGTATGCAATCTACCGGGCAGACTTCCACGCATTGTGGAGTGTCGTAATGGCCGATGCACTCAGTGCATTTATTGGGATCAATTTCGTAGATTTCTTCACCAGGGGTGATCGCCTCGTTGGGGCACTCAGGTTCACAGACATCACAGTTGATGCATTCATCAGTAATTATTAAAGACATTTTCTACCTCATTGCTCACAACAGTGGTGCAATTCACTTTTAGCAGCATTGTCAGCTACTGCTATACAGGGTTCTGATATTTTAATACTAATCTGCTCAAGGTAGGCATTTATACGCCCTTAATTAAGCAAATTAGTGCTTTTGCTGTTGGTGCTCAATCAGTGAGGCCTCAACAGCGGGATGAATAAACTTGCTGACATCACCGTTTAGTCTAGATATTTCTCTAATCAAAGTAGATGAAATAAATGATAAATGTTCTGCAGGGGTTAAAAATAAACTCTCTGCTTGAGGCGCCAAATGTCTATTCATATTGGCCAGCTGGAACTCGTACTCAAAATCTGAGACGGCTCGCAGGCCCCGCAAAATTATATTTGCCTGTTCTTTATGGATTAAATCCGCCAGCAGACAGTTAAAGCCGATAATTTCCACATTGTCTAAGTGGTTAGTGACCAGTTTAGCTAATCTAACTCTTTCATCAATGGGCAGTAACGGCTGCTTTTTAGGGCTGGAAGCTACTGCGACAATAACCCTGTCAAAAAGCCGCGAGGCGCGTTCTACCAAGTCGGTGTGGCCATTGGTAATAGGGTCGAAAGTTCCGGGATAAATAACCGTATTCATAAGCGTTTCTTAACTACACTGAGCGCTAAAGAACAAACAGCGCTGGTTAGCGCATTTAAATAGGTTGGCCTAGTAGCGAGAAAATTGCCCCTAGGCTGGCCTATATAATGAATATCTTTAGCCCAACATTAATAGAATATTATTCGATATTATATGCATAATAAATATATTTTTTAGATCAAAAAGATCTATGCAAATATCGACATAATTGAGTTAGCAGATTATATACATAATTGATTTAGTTTTCGCAAAAATGCGTTGTTTGATTACTGATCTTTACCAGAAAAACAACTAAGGGTCTCTAAATCAAGACAGTAGCTGGATTTACCGAGCCCAAGTGTGATTCTTAATCGACATTGTAATGATACTGGTTATCATTTATAGTTGCGCCTTGTTTTGCAATTACGTCTAAAATTTAAAAATACTCGGAGTTAATTCATGAAATCTTTTTCGGCGCTTGCCTTGTCAGCTGCAATAACAATGACATCAGCAGCACAAGCAGCAACTCCTGCTGCGGTTATTAAGCATTATGCTGATATCGCACAGGCAACTTTTGAAGACTCTTTAAAAACGGCCAGAGATCTAGAAGTAAATATTGCCGCCTTGTTAGACAAGCCTACAGAAGCCACTTTGCAATCGGCTAAAAACTCCTGGATTGCTGCACGTGTTCCCTACCAGCAAACAGAAGCTTACCGTTTTGGTAATGCCATTGTTGATGATTGGGAGGGCAAAGTTAACGCCTGGCCGCTGGATGAGGGTCTGATTGACTATGTAGACTCAAGCTACGGTGCCGAGTCAGATGAAAATCCGTTTTATGCCGCTAATGTCATCGCCAACAAGTCACTGACTATCGGTGGTGTTACAGTGGATGCGACTAAGATCACAGCGGCATTGTTAGGTGAGCAACTGCAAGAGATTGATGAGGTTGAATCAAACGTAGCCACCGGCTATCACGCGATTGAATTTTTGCTTTGGGGCCAAGATTTAAACGGTACCAATAAAGGTGCGGGTAACAGAGCTGCTACAGACTACAGCTTAACAGATTGCAGTAACGGCAATTGCGACCGCCGTCGCGATTACCTGAGCGCCGCGACTGCATTGCTAGTGACAGACCTTGAAGAGATGGCGACAAACTGGCTGCCAAAGGGTGCAGCGCGTGCTGAACTTGCCGCTAAAGGCGATAAGGGTGGTTTAGCGACTATCCTTACCGGTATGGGTAGCTTGTCTTATGGTGAGCTTGCCGGTGAGCGCATCAAGCTCGGGCTTATCGTTCACGATCCGGAAGAAGAGCACGATTGCTTTTCAGATAATACTCACTTCTCGCATTACTACGATGCGCTGAGTATTAAGAATGTGTACACGGGCGAATACCGCCGTGTTGACGGAACTTTGCTAAAAGGCCCCAGCCTTTCCGCACTGGTTGCCGCTGCCGATTCTGCGATTGATAGCAAACTGACTGCAGAGTTAAATATGACTCAGACCTATATGCAAGTGATGGTTGACCAAGCGAAAAAAGGTAATACTTTTGACGTGCTGATTGGTTCTGGAAACACTGCTGGCAACGCCATAGTTCAAGATGTGGTTGATTCGTTAACTCAGCAAACTAAAACTATCGAAGCGGCTATTCATGCCCTTAACCTCAGCGATATTGAATTGGAAGGTTCTGATAGTCTAGATGATCCAGCCAGCATCACAGCGGGATAATCACTGCTGCAAAACGCCTGTATAAAGCGCTAAAACCTGTCGAATCCCTCGACGGGTTTTTTACTTTTAGTGGTCTGGTCAGCGGCTTTTATCTGGTCTGTGGATGCATAGCGCTCGATTGAGCGGGTGATTAAGTCTAGAATAGTCGCTTACTTTCCTTCGTTGTTGTTTTTGTTCAATAAAGCCCTCCACAAGATAGGTCAAAAGTTGCCCCGTTCACTCTATTATCTGCTATTTTGCACGCTCTTATTGAACTCTGTTAATGCCGTCACAGCAGTGCCAGAAACAGCTGTAGATTTTACTCGCGCCGAGGCTAATGAGCAGTTTCCAGGAGGGGCGAGCAGCAGTGACAAGCGCGGCAAAAGGGCTTTTCTACAACCCGCCGCTAATTTGTCATTCGAGAACAAGCTGGATTTTAAAATTGGTCAGAGCATCTTTGCCAAACTCTGGGTTTTTTCACCGTCATCCACTGCGGCAAGCGATGGTCTGGGGCCTCTGCACAATGCCCGCTCTTGTATGGGTTGTCATATACGCGGGGGGAGAGGTCATGTGCCCGAGGGCAACTGGCCGATCGATAACGCCATTTCGATGTTGATGCGCTTGAGTATTGAGCCGCAAAATAGCCAGCAACGAGCGCTGTTGGCAAGCGGTAAAATACCCTTTATTGCCGAGCCGAGTTACGGTGCGCAATTGCAAGACTTTGCCATGCAGGGGATGCCAGCGGAGGGACGTATTAATATCAGCTATCGAGAGCTGCCGCAGACCTTAGCCGATGGCACTGTAGTCTCCCTGCGCCAGCCAAGTTATAGCATTACAGAATTAAATTTTGGGCCGCTGCATCCGGCAACAAAAATATCGGTCAGAATCGCCAACCCTATGCTTGGCTTAGGCTTGTTAGAGGCAATATCAGAGCATGATATTCTGTCTCTGGTGGATGTTGAAGATGCCAATGAAGATGGTATCTCTGGGCGACCGAACAGAGTTTGGCAGCAGAGAAGCCAGTCGATTGTCTTAGGTCGTTTTGGCTGGAAGGCGGGGAATCCTAGTATTAGCCAGCAAAATAGCGCCGCCTTCGCCACCGATATGGGTCTGTCAACCCTACTGTTCAAAGATGCCTATCGCGGGGACTGCACTGTGGTACAGCAGCAATGCCTGGATGCCCCCGATGGCCGCTCAGCACATTTAGCCGGCCTGGAAGTGGCACCGCAGATGTCGCAAATGCTGGATCTATTTGTCCGTAATATCGCTGTACCCAGGCGTCGAAATGTTGCAGATGCACAAGTATTGGCCGGCAAAAGACTATTCTATGATAGCGCCTGTAGCGCTTGTCATCAGCCCAACTTTATCACCAGCGAGGACGCGGGGGCGGAGCAGGCAGGGCAGCTAATATGGCCTTACACAGACCTGTTGTTGCACGATATGGGTGAGGGATTGGCAGATCATCGTCCGGAGTTTCAAGCCAGCGGATCGGAGTGGCGAACAGCTCCACTCTGGGGGATAGGAGCGACAGCGGCGGTCTCGGGAAAAACCGAATTTTTGCACGATGGCCGGGCGCGGACGCTGTTGGAGGCCATTCTCTGGCACGGTGGAGAGGCGGCAGCGAGCCGGGATAAAGTGGTTAATATGAGTCGCAGTCAGCGCGCTGCACTGCTGGCTTTTTTGGAGTCTTTGTAATGATGTTTAAGTTTTTCCTCAATAAAACAACCGGCGCAACAGTGCTCTCGCTGCTACTGTCAACGGCTCTGTACGCGCAAGCTCCGAGTGCCGAGCGCTGGCAAGCGTTTAATGAAGCGGTAATTTCACAGCACATTACCCCTAAGTATCGACAGCTAGCCAATCAGTCGTCGCTGCTGGAGCAGCATATTAGCGGCTATTGCAGCCAGCGTTCAGAAGCATCGCTGGCGGCTGCAAAATCGCAGTTTAAGCTGGCGCAGCAGGCCTGGCAGCAAGTACAGCACATTCAGTTTGGTCCAGTGACTATGTTGATGCGCAACTTTAGTTTGCAGTATTGGCCGGATAAAAAGAATCTCGGTGGCAGGCAGTTAAATACCTTGCTCAAAGATGCGCAGCTGTCCGCTACAGAGCAACGTTATGACACTGATTTCTTTGCTGCGGCTTCCGTTGCGGTTAAAGGTTACCCGGCGCTTGAACGGATGTTATTCGATCAAAAATTAATTTTACAATTGCCGGGAAATCTCAGCTACTGTCCGCTGATGCAAGCCATTGCCAATCATATAAGCGCCAATACTGCAGCGATTGTCAGCGAGTGGAAGCTGGAGCTGACAAACTATCGGCAATACAGTGAAGAGCATACCTACGAGTCCTCCATGGAAGCGGCCACCGAGATATTAAAAGCACTGGTAGAGCCAGTCGAGGCAATCAGTGACGCTAAAATAGCGGTGCCGCTGGGCAGCGAGCTGGCAAAAATGCGCTGGCGTAAAAGCGAATCCTGGCGCAGCGGCCAGTCGTTAGAGAATATACGCAGTAATTTAACCGCGCTGCAGCATTTATACTCGGGTGTTGCGCTGGCCAGCACTAAGGCGCTGCTGATTGAGAGCGGCTCAGCTGAGCTGGCGGAGATAATTGATCGGCAGTTTTCGACGCTGCTGGTACAGTTGAAGGCAATAGCAGAGCCGCGCAATATGCAATATGAACAGCGCCAGTTTAGCCAGTTGGCGCAGGTTCAGCAGCAGTTGAAGCAGTTGAGCGATAATCTACTGGCGAGTATGAAAGTGTTGCAAATTAACTTGGGATTCAACCGCAGAGATGGCGATTGAAACACTAGAAACGGCTGGGATAAAACACTCAGCTAGTAGTGCAGCCGGTAATAGCTGGACAAAAAAACAAGCATGCCTACAGCGGAATCTAGAAAATTATCGCAGTGATGGCTAAATAGGGAGTGTGACTGTTGCGACGCAGACAATTTAATACTTATCTAGGCAGCTTGCTGTTGGGAGCTGTACTGCCGCAAACCGGCCATGCTAGTCCCGATCAATACTATGCATCGGCAAGTGTCGATGGCGGCGGTCAGCACTGGCTTATAGTGTTCGATCAATTCGCTGTAGAGCAACTGCGCTATCCACTGCCCAGTCGTGCCCACCAAGTGCTGAAACACCCGACCGAGGATTGGTTATTGGTGGTTGCCCGGCGACCGGGGCAGTATCTGTTGATAATCGATCTGCATAGCTCAAAAAAACTGGCGCAGATTGAGCCCAGGGACGATCAGCATTTTTCTGGCCATCTGCAAATTAGCGCTGATGGCCGCTACCTCTATACTACCGAAAATGTCAGCGCCACCAGTGAAGGGTTGATCGTGGTACGCGAACTTGTCGGTCGTTACGACAGTGTCGGGCAATTTTCCAGTGGCGGCATAGGTCCACACCAGCTCAAGCTAAATTGCGCTGCAAAGCAGATTATAGTGGCCAACGGCGGAATCCATACCCGCGACAGAGTAAAGTTAAACCTGCAGCAGATGCAGCCTAGCTTAAGCTACATCAATTTAGCCAGTGGGGTAATTGAGCGGCAATTAGTGCTGGATAAGCAGTACTCGCAACTCAGTATTCGGCACATAGATGTCAGTGCTGATGATGTGGTGTTGATTGCTATGCAGTATCAGGGGGAGCGCACCGCGCGAGTGCCGCTGGTGGCTACACATAGTCAGGCGGGGAAGTTGCAGTTCCTGAATATTCCAAAACAAGAATATTTTCAGTTACAACATTACTGCGGCAGTGGCTGTTTTGACCGCTCAGGTAAAAACGTGGCCGTATCAGCGCCAAAAGGCGACAAAATATTGTTTTGGGATCTGCGCCAGCAACGTTATTTGGGTAGCGTTAAAGTGCGAGATGGTTGCGGAGTGGCACCGGGACCGGAAGCTGGTAGCTTTGTTGTCAGTAGCGGGCGAGGGCGGGTCTATCAAATAAATCCGCACAGCTGGCAGAAGTCGTCACTGCTAAAAAGTGCAACTTTGCGCTGGGACAATCATCTGACCAGCTTCAGTTGATAATACTGCCGCTAATTGTTGATAAAAAGCTGCCAAAGTTATCGATGATATTTATCAGATAGCGCTGTTAGCTAGTTCTGTGGCTGTTTATGGATTGTCAGGTAAGAGCTTTAGGGGGTAGCGCGATTCTGTCTGCCGTTACTGCCGATGGTCAGTGGGTTGCGCTATGGGCATACTGGCATAGCGCAACATGCCTCCGATCGATGATGAGACTAGCTTCCAAGGCAGTCACTGAACTGTCGTCCGAAGTCCTCGAGGAAATTCGCATAGCGGTTTTCGCTGGCATTACTGTCGATGGCCAGCGGGTCGAGTTGCGCTATTTTAATGCTGCTATTACGGACAATACTCTCAATCGCCACACCAGAAAATTGCGGCTCGCTGAAGATGCAGCTGGGCTGAGTGTCCTTGATTAGCTGGCGGATCTCGCCCAAGTGTTTAGCCCCGGGGCGCTTGCTGGGGTTTAAGGTTAACGCGGCAATCTGATTCAGTTGATAGTGCTCGACAAACCTGGAGTATGCATCGTGAAACACCAAAAACCCCACTCCTTTTAGCGAGCCAAACTGCAATTCTAGCTGCCGGTCAGCAGCTTCTACCGACTCGACAAACTGTTGGTAGTTCGCTTGCAGGCGCAATTTATGCTGCGGATATTGGGCTGCGATTACATCTCTTACGGTCGCGGCAATTTTTAATGCCTGCTCTGGGCTGAGCCAAATATGTGGGTCTGCCCCCTGATACTGGTGCTGGTGCAGTTTAATTGCATGGCTCTGATGTCCGGTTTGACTCTGGTTGTGTCCGTCATCTTGGAGATGCTCTTGCTCAGTATGACTTGCCGCTGCCTCAGCCAGTAATTGCTCAGCGCTAAGAGGCTTTATTACATCCTGTTTAATTAACGCGGACAGTGCGTGACTCTTGTCGCTATAGGCCAGAAAAGATTTTGCCAGAAACAGCTCCAATTCGGGTCCGACCCAAAAAATACTCTTGGCGTTGTGAATGCGCTTAACTTCAGAGGGGCGCAGTGAATACTGATGTGGTGATGCGCCAGGGGGTAGCAGGCTGGTCGACTCTATTATTCCCTGAGTAATATCGGCGGCAATCAGCTGTAGCGGTTTAATGCTGGTTAAGATAGCCCCGGATTCAATGTTGGCAGGCTCAGTGGCCGGCAGTGTCAGGCTGAAAGACAGGGAAGTCATGAGGGCAAAGCCGAATACAAGTTTGTGTAGCTTGGAGCTGAATATCATTAGTACTGCCTGAAATAAAAAGTTATAATATAACAATTATCGCACTTCTCCTATTTATCGGCAATATCTGCGAGGATATTTTGACATTTACTTTTCAAAGCAAGCACGATCACAGTAGCTGTATCGACAAAGCATTAACGGATGCGGTACTGATCTGCAAAGAGCGCGGTCAGCGCTTTACTAAAATCCGTCAGTTAGTGTTGGAGTTAGTGTGGCAATCCCATCGTCCACTGGGTGCCTATGAGCTTTTGCCGGCGATTAAAGCGGCGGGTTTTAACTCGGCACCTCCGACTGTCTACCGCGCCCTGGAGTTTTTACAGGAGCAGGGGTTAGTGCATCGGATCTCCTCGTTAAATGCCTACATTGGCTGCAGTCATCCTGGGCACCAGTGCAGCAGTTGCTTTTTAATCTGCGAAAAATGTCAGTTGGCGGTGGAGCTGGAATCCGCAAAACTGGCCACTGCTATAGCCGATTTGACCCGGGATATGGGCTTTAGCGTGCAGCGGGAGCACCTAGAAATTGTCGGACACTGCCCCAATTGCCAGTCCAGTACTGGTACTGATAACCGCAAAGAGAACGTATGAACACAGATATAGTCAGGCTGGAACAAGTAAACATCAGCTTTAGTGGCAAAAAAGTGGTGCACAATGTCAGTTTTAACTTACATACTGACTGCATTACCACCCTGATCGGTCCTAACGGCGCCGGTAAAACGACCTTAGTGAAGACGGTTTTGGGGCTGATAAAGCCCGATACTGGCAAGGTGTGGCTAAAGGATGACTTAGTCATAGGTTATGTGCCGCAAAAACTGCACATAGACAGTACCTTCCCACTGACGGTACAGCGATTTTTACAGATATCCAGAAAATTACCGAGCAGCGCGATTGCTGACGCGGTGGCCAGTGTCAGTATTAGTCACTTGCTGCAGAGCTCTATTCACGGCCTCTCTGGAGGAGAAATGCAGAGGCTGCTACTGGCCAGAGCACTGTTGAGGAACCCACAGTTACTGGTATTGGACGAGCCGGTACAAGGTGTGGATATCAATGGTCAGGTTGAACTCTATCAGCTGATTTCAGACATCCGCAAACAGCGTGGTTGCGGGGTATTGATGATCTCTCACGATCTACATTTAGTGATGTCGGCTACCGATCATGTGATCTGTATGAACCAGCACATCTGCTGTTCAGGGCATCCGGAAAAAATTACCAGCGATCCCTCCTACATCGACTTGTTTGGCGCCGCCAGTGCAAAAACCATGGCGCTGTACGCCCATCACCACAATCACGATCACAACTTACACGGTGACGTACTGCCTGGCGATCCCGCTGTTGCAGCAGCGAGTCATCAACATACTCCGGAGTGCAAGCACTAAGATGTTCTACGATTTTTTAATTTATGCCCTGGTGGGTGGTATCGGAGTAGCATTAGTCGCGGGCCCACTGGGCGCTTTTGTGGTCTGGCGGCGGATGTCTTATTTTGGGGATTCCCTGGCGCACTCAGCACTGCTGGGGGTGGCAATAGGGATATTTTTTGAGATAAATTTAAATATCGCCATCATAATTTGCTGTCTATTACTGGCAATATTACTGGTGGCGATGCAAAAGCAGCATTTTATCGCCACTGACACGTTGTTGGGGATTATGGCGCACAGTTCTCTGTCCCTGGGGCTGGTGACTATCTCATTTATTGAGGATGCCAGAATAGATCTGATGGCCTTTTTGTTTGGTGACCTGCTGGCGATTTTGCCAGAGGACCTGCTGTGGATTTTGCTTGGCGGTGTGTTAGTACTGTCCCTGCTCTACTATTACTGGCCACAGATGATCGCGATGACTATTAATGAAGAATTGGCGGCTGTGGAGGGTGTGCCTGTCGCAAAAATGCGCTTGCTGCTGATGTTGATGATCGCCCTGGTGATCGCTGTAGCAATGAAAATAGTTGGCGTATTACTGATTACTTCACTGTTAATTATTCCCGCAGCCAGTGCCAGACCACTGAGCCGCTCTCCAGAAAAAATGGCGTTATTGGCATCGCTGTTAGGCTGTGCGGCTGTAGTGATGGGATTGTTAGCCTCGTTCGAATTTGATACCCCGGCGGGCCCGTCGGTAGTGGTAGCCGCTATGGTGATCTTTATGAGCATCTATCTGTGGCCTCGCAAGGTGGCGCACTAGTGCGCATAGCCAGCCAGAAGAGTGATTATAAACTGATTTGGCTGCTGTCCTGGCCCGTGATGTTATCTAATATCTCCCAGCCGCTGTTAGGCCTGGTGGATATTGCGGTGATAGGCCACTTACCGGACAGCCGCTTTCTGGCGGCAGTGGCTATAGGTACCACCATTTTCTCCTTCGTCTATTGGTCGTTTGGTTTTTTACGCATGGGTACTACCGGTATGATAGCGCAGCTAGTGGGCGCCCGAGACGGCTCAGCTAACCGCACGGTATTAGCTCAATCTATTGTATTAGCACTGTTGATAGCACTGACACTGCTGCTGTTACAACAGCCAATAATAGAGACGGCCTTGTTATTACTGGCCCCGGACCAGCAAGTGCTGCCACAGGCGCAAGTTTATGCAGAGATTCGTATTTTTGGCGCGCCGGCCGTGCTCTGTAACTATGTGCTGCTGGGCTGGTTTGTCGGTAACCAAAATACTAAAGTACTGCTAATATTGTTAGTTAGTACTAACTTGCTAAATATTGTGCTGGATGTTTTAGCGGTCAATGTATTGGGCATGCGCGCCGAAGGATTGGCCTATGCTACTGTTATATCGGAATATTTCGGTTTGGCAGTGGCTTGTTGGTACTGTCGTAAGATGTTGAGAAAAGTATCCGGGGCCATTGTCTACAGCGCCCTAACACAACTGCAACAATACTATCCGATCATAAAAGTTAACCGTTATTTGTTTGTGCGCACTATTTTACTGTTGCTGGCAATGTCGTTTTTTACCGCGCAGGGGGCAAAGCTCGGTGCAGATACGCTGGCGGCAAATGCGGTGTTGATGACTTTTGTGATGTTAATTTCGCATGTGCTGGATGGTTTCGCTCACGCTCTGGAGGCGCTAACAGGTAAGGCGATAGGTGCCGGGAATCTGGGTAAGTTCTATCAGTTAGTCAGCGCTGCCGCTGTCTGTTCTCTGGGGGTCGCCTTATTCTTCTCGATGCTGTTTTATCTGTTGGGTGATTTCTTTATCCATGCGCTCACCTCTATTGTTGCAGTGAGGGAAATCGCCATTGACTACCTTCCCTGGTTGGTCGCGATGCCTTTGATTGCCGTCACTAGCTATCTGCTGGACGGCGTGTTCATTGGGGCCACTCAAGTGCAGCTAATGCAAAATGCGATGTTGATATCGGTGGCATTAGTGTATTTTCCGGTATGGTATTTTACCCAGGGATGGCTCAACCATGGCTTGTGGATAGCATTATTATCCTTGTACGCGGGACGGGGAGTGACCAGTTGTATAGGCTTTTATCGGTTGTCGAAAAGCCAGCGCTGGTTGGCTAAAACCGCTTAAGTTGAATAGAGGGAGTATTGGCCGGCCGTTAATTTGCCAATTGATAGATTCTTTATGCGCCGCTTAGGTTCGCTGCCAGGTCGGGGAAACTAAGCTGCATGCACAAGAAGTTATGCATACAGGCATTCAGTATGGGCAAATAAACAGCGTTATACTTTAAACACAGCGCCAGCCGCTTTGCAGCGTTCATAGCAGTGGCAGCTTAGCTCGTGATCGTTGACTAAGCCCATTGCCTGCATATAGGCATACATAATAGTAGGACCGACAAAACTCATGCCGCGCTTTTTCAAGTCTTTAGAAAGTGCCTTGGAAATTTCGGTCTCGGCGGGTGCGTCACGATAGTCGCTCAACTGACCCTGAATCGGTTGGTTGTTGACAAAAGCCCACAAGTACTGGGCAAAAGAGCCGAACTCACGCTGGATGGCGATAAAAACTTTGGCATTTTTGATTGAAGAGTTGATTTTAAGTTTGTTGCGGATGATCGCCGGATCCTGCAACATGTTGTCGATATGCGCCTGGTCGAAATTCGCCACTGCCTGCACATCAAAGTCTTGATAATAATGTCTGTAGCCCTCGCGCTTTTCCAATACTGTACGCCAGCTAAGGCCCGCCTGAGCCGCTTCTAAGACCAAAAATTCAAACAGTTTAGTGTCATCTGTGGTGGGAACTCCCCACTGCTGGTCGTGATATTGTGCTTCAAGTTCACTCTGAAGCGCCCAGTGACAGCGCTGTGGAGAATTGTCCATTAACTATCCTCTTGTTCTGAGCTATTGTTTGACCCGTGGACTGCTTTTACCGATTGCTCAGTAGTTGCTTTAGTGGCACCACTAATAGCAGAGTTTCTTTTGGGGTTGGGATCGAATTTAATCGGTTGGGCGGTGACCGGCGCTATTTTTTCACCGCTGGTATTAGTGGCCGAGGGCTGGTTAACTCTGGTCTGTAGCTCTGAAACCGATTCTGGAGTGCCGTCTAAATTTTGTCCATCTCGGTAGTCGCAGCGTACACATTCGCGGTATTCGCGAATTTCATTTCGGTATACCCGGATAGTATCCATTTGCCCGCAGCGCGGGCACACGGCCCCCGCGACAAAGCGTTTGATGATGCTCATAGCACAATGCCACTGTGCCGCAACAGCGCCTCAGTGTCGGGCTCTCGGCCGCGGAAATCGACAAATAATTTCAGAGGTTCCTCACTGCCGCCCTTTTGCAGAATGCTGCTAAGGAACAGCTGACCGGTTTCTTTATGGAATATTCCCTTTTCCTCGAACAGTGAGAAAGCATCTGCAGAGAGTACTTCGGCCCATTTGTAACTGTAGTAGCCAGCGGCATAACCACCGGCGAAGATGTGACTGAAGCTGTTTTGAAAACTGTTAAATGTTGGGGGAATGACGGCGGCAACCTGCTGACGTATTTGATCCAGTAACGGCTGAACCCCGCTCTCTCCCGGTTGATACTCCAAATGCAAGCGGTAGTCGAACAGTGAAAACTCCAATTGTCTGACCATGGTCATCGCCGATTGAAAATTGCGCGCTTCCAGAAGATTATCCAATAGCTTTGCAGGTAGCGTTTCGCCAGTACTGAAGTGGCCGGAAATGATCGACAGCGCCTGGGGCTGCCAGCACCAGTTTTCCAAAAATTGGCTGGGAAGTTCAACTGCGTCCCATGGCACACCATTGATGCCGCTGATGTCCGCGTATTGCATTTCGGTCATCATATGATGTAAACCGTGGCCAAACTCATGGAACAATGTGGTTAACTCGTCATGAGTTAACAGCGCCGGGTCATTGCCGACAGGGGCGTTGAAGTTACAGACTAAGTAGGCAGTGGGCAGTTGTAATTCTCCCTGACTATCGATTCTGCGGGTGCGGCAGACATCCATCCAGGCCCCTCCACGCTTGTTGGCGCGGGCAAAAGGGTCTAAATAGAAACGGGCGATCACTTTATTGTCTCGGCTTATCTGGAACAGCTTCACGTCACTGTGCCATGCATCGAACTCATCGATCTCAGTAATCTGGAAATCAAACAGTCTGGAGGTAATGCTAAACAGCCCCTGCAGCACTTTGTGCATAGGGAAGTAGGGCCGCAACTGTTCCTGAGAGATAGAAAATTTTTGCAGTTTCAGTTTCTCGGCGTAATAACCGACATCCCAGGCTTGCAGTTGCTCTAAAGCGCTCCATTTGGCGGCGAACTGGCGCAGTGTGGCAAATTCAGCGCGGGCACTGGTGACACTGTGCTGTGCTAAGTCATTGAGAAAACCTAAGACAGCGTCTGGGCTGTCGGCCATTTTGGTGGCCAGAGAGTAGTGAGCGTAGCTGTCAAAACCTAAAATCGTCGCCAGCTCTTTACGCAGTGCCAGTAATTCTTCGATGATCGGGCTGTTGTCCCACTGCTGTTGACTGGCGTTTTCGCCAGCTGTCGAAGCTCTGGTGGCGAAGGCGGTGTACATCTCCTGGCGCAGTGCTCTGTTATCACAGTAGGTCATAACCGGCAGGTAGGATGGAAATTCCAAAGTCAGTAAGTAGCCGGGCAGTTCTTTTGCCTGTGCCGCTTGTTTGGCTGCCGCAAGTGCCAGTTCTGGCATACCCGCTAACTGTTGCACATCGGTGATGTGTTTCTGCCAGGCCTGGGTGGAATCTAAGACGTTCTCAGAAAACTTGGTGCCCAGCTCGGAAGTGCGCAATTTAATCTCTGCAAAGCGCCGTTGTTGCTCTGCGGCTAAGGCCACTCCAGACAATTTAAAATCACGCAAGGCGTTGTCCAGCACTTTGTTCTGGGCGCTGTTCAAATCAGCGCGCTGCAGTTGTTGGTAGGCCGTGTATAATTCGTGATTTTGACCCAGGTGGGTGTAGTAAGCTGATAGCTTCGGCTGTGCCTGGTTGTAGGCAACGCGCAGCTCGTCACTGTTACAGACGGCATTTAGGTGTGACACCGGCGACCAAAAATTAGCCAGGGTATCGTTCAGCTGCTCAAGTGGTGCAACTAAATTTTGCCAGGTATAGAGGGAGTTTTCTGCCAACAACTGGTCAATCCGTTGGTTGTTGTGCTTGAGGATCTTATCTAACTCTGAATTGATAGCTGAAGTGTCGATGCTGCTAAAGTTTGGCAGACCGGCAGTGGCGGTATCGCTGTAAGACATTAATAATGCTCCGCATAAAATCTGTGAAAGTACCTCTAGGTACAGAATTGCAGTATAGAAAATGCTGATCTGTCAAAGTCGCATGGCGAGTGCAGATAGTCTATTAAGTTAGCTTTATAATAGTGACAAATAATTGAATTTCAACTGCAAAGCTGGGTGTAATAGTCTCTGGTCAGGAGTTTTTAGCTGAGAAATTAAACCGCGCAAAGGTTATTATTGCACATTGTCAGAGAAGGTTTGCATGAGTGGGCTCTAGTCGGATGAGTTAATCATCGGACTGAAATCTGGGTATTGACTGCAACAGTGTTTTTGTTAAATGAGCGAGATGAATATGAATATTAGACCTTATCAGGGTATAGCGCCCAAATTGGCGGCGAGAGTGTTTATCGATCCCTCGGCTGTAGTATTAGGTGATGTAACTTTAGCTGAAGATGTGTCAGTTTGGCCGACTGCGGTGATTCGCGGTGACGTGCAAAGTATCAGTGTCGGCGCGCGCACTAGCGTGCAAGATGGTGCTATCTTGCACGTGACTCATAGGGGAGCGGGTAATCCGGATGGATTGGCGTTGAATATAGGCTCAGAAGTCACTATAGGTCACTTGGCGATGTTGCATGGCTGTACCGTGGCCGATCAGGTTCTTATTGGCATGGGCTCTATGGTAATGGATGGGGCTGTAGTGGAATCGCAGGTAGTGCTGGGGGCCGGCAGCCTGGTACCTCCCGGTAAAGTATTGCGCAGTGGCTTTTTGTATGTGGGGCGCCCGGCAGTGCAAGTGCGACCGCTGACCGACAAAGAATTAGAATTTTTTAGCTACACCGCCAGCAATTATGTCAACTGGAAAAACCAGCATATGCAAGAGTCCTGGGCAGAGTAGCAGTTGTTGTAACCGCTAGATGTGGGTACAATAGTCGATCACAATAATAAAACGATAGTTGAAATATTAGTCCTGAAAGCGCATAAAAAACCATTAATTTCAATTTCTTAAAGAAAGGTGTGGGTGCGGCATTGCAATGCTGCCAGCGTATTAATTCAGGGCTGAGCAAGCTGTAACAGCTGGCTAATATTTCCGATGACTAAGAGAGCGTCATGAACATTCCACGTAAAATTATCATTGCCGATGATCATCCGCTGTTTAGACAGGCGCTATTGCAAACATTAATGTTAAAGCTGCCCAATGTCAGTTGGCTAGAGGCGGAAACCGTCGAGCAGCTACATACATTATTAGACCAAAACCAAGATGCCGATCTGATTCTGCTAGATCTTAATATCCCCGGTGCACACGGCTTCAATACGCTGATCAAAACGCGAGGCCTATACCCGCAGATGCCGGTGGTGGTGGTCTCTGCCTATGAAGACGATGAGACAGTCATCAAGTCGATGGAGTTTGGAGCGGCGGGCTTTGTTCCCAAATCGACGCCTGTAGAGCTAATATTTAAGGCCATCCAACAAGTATTACAGGGGGGGACTTGGATCCCCGAACACATCAATTTGGACAGAGTAAATGACAAATCTGACATTGGCGTGCGGATTAGTTCGCTGACCCCACAGCAACATAAAATATTATTGATGTTTGCCGATGGTCTGTTGAATAAACAGATTGCCCATCAGCTGAGCCTGTCAGAAGCCACTGTAAAGGCTCATGCCACGGCTATTTTCCGCAAGCTTAAAGTGCTGAACAGAACCCAGGCGGTGATTGCTATTAGTCAACTGGAAGTAGGGTCTTCTACTTTTGTCTCCAGAAGCGAATAATCTTGCTGTAATTTCTGGGTCAACATAGAGCTGATTAGTGCTCTTAAAGTAGCAGGTTTCATCGGTTTCTTCATGAAGTTAAAGCCCGCTTCAGCCACTGCAGCGGGTAAATTTGGATCGGTGGTCGCGGTGATCAGCACCCCTGGAATACCATAGGAAGAAGCGGCGTTTATCTCTGACATCAGCTCGAGTCCGGTTTTATCCTCAGATAACTGAAAGTCCATCAGCATAATGTCTATGTCATCGTTGTACTGAGTATAATATTGCATTGCTTCAGTGCTGTTATCACAGGCCAGTACCTGACACTCCCAAGCCTGCAACAACGCAATCATGGCCGCCAGCACATTGGGGTCATTTTCAATACACAACACAGTAACGCCCTGTAGACTAATCACCCTATTACTGACCGTGTCCCGGGTACTTTGCTGCGGCTCTGTGACCGGAACTTGAATGGAAAAATTACAGCCGCGGCCCATGCCGGAGCGCAAACTGAGAGGGTGGTTGAGTAATTGGCTAAAACCTTTGGCTATATTTAGCCCCAACCCTAAGCCTTTGGAACTGCTCGGCTGATGAGTTGCAAGCTGGGTAAACTGTTCAAAAACCAGTGACTGTTTATCCGCGGCTATGCCGGGTCCATTATCCACTACTTCTATCGATACGTTATTTTTTTGCCTTCGACAGCCAAGTACTACTCTCCCAGGGCTCGCATAGCGAAAGGCGTTGGCGATCAAGTTGTGTAATATTCGGCGCAGTAAATGAGGGTCAGAATACAGCCAGATGGAGCTGGCAACGACACGCAATTGAATGTCTTTGTACTCTTCGTGTGCATTGAACTCACTCGCCAGGGAGTTGAACAATTCCGCAATTGGGAATGCTTTATTGTTGGCCCTGATATTGCCACTTTCTATTCTGGCGATATCCCCGAGCTCACTGAGCAAACTACTGGCAACTTTTAATGAATTTTCAATATTGGCAACATAGCTTAAGTGCTCTCTATTAAGCCCTTTTTGGAAAGACAGCGCCGTCGTAAACAGCCGTGCCGCCTCCATAGGTTGCATCAGATCATGGCTGCAGGCGTTTAAGTACTGGCTTTTTTTAACATGTGCCAGAACCGCTTTTTGTCGCTCTCCCTCTAGATCTTGATTGGATTGCTCTAAACTCTGGGTGCGTTCTGAAACACGCGTTTCCAAACCTTGATTGGCTTCGCGCAATACTTGTTCCGCTTGCCTGAAGGCGCTGATGTCGGAAAATAACATTACATAGCCGCCATCGGGTAAAGGGTTGCCCTGGATGCGAATCACTTGCCCGCTGTTGTTTTTGCGTTCTGAGCTATGCGGGTTACCGCGCTGTAGATGTTGCAATTTACTGCGGATTATTTCCTCAATATCACCGGGGCCACAGCGTCCCTGTTCGACATTGTAGCGAATCAGTTTTTCGATCGGGCAACCGACGTATAACAGCGCTTGCGGGTAGTTAAAAATCTCAATATATCTGCTGTTCCAGACCACTAAGTTCAACTCGCTGTCCACCACCGAAATTCCCTCGGTGCTGTTTTCGATGGCACTTTGCAGTAGTTTATGGCTAAACCGGGTGCCATGTGAGGAGGCATCTTCGATCAGCATAGCTATCTGGTCTAAGGCGATTTCTTTGCCTTGCAGAGCTGAGGAAATTACCAGCCGTGTTGAAGCCGATCCCATGACGCTGGTGAGCATGTGCTCTGTGTGTTCTATCAGCTTGTGATTGTAAAATCTGGAGCCTAATTTGCGGGCGTCGTGGGAGGCCAGAAACTGTTTAAAGCTCAGTTTAGCTTTATCTTCGCCGACAAATCGCGACGCCAGTAACTGCAATTCACTGGCATCAATGTTTCTGTTGATCGGCGGTCGCAGGCTATCCGGACTCTGCCAGTCGAGGAAATGGGAGGCCTGCACCCGCTCCTGGACACTCTGGCGACTGAACTGCGAGACCCACCACATAATAAAAACGTTAACCACTAAGCCCAACAGCGAAACGGTGATATGGGAGGGTAGTAAGCTATCGCCAATAGGTGGCGGGTAGAGGCCAAACTGTGGCAACAGATTGAGGAAAAACCACAAGCTAAAGCCCGCACAGAGGCCGCAAATAACCCCGGTTAAACTACTGGATCGCCAGTAGAAGGCAGCCACTAGTGCCGGGGTGAGTTGCGCCACAGCACCGAAGGCAACTTCTCCCAGCGAGGACAGCTTGTCTGGGGGGGCGGCTAAAAATACCCCATAGCCCAGCATTATTACCAAAAATGCCAGCAGTTTTCTGACGTTCAGCAATCTGGATTTAAAACGGGAAAAGTCGTCATCTTTATCTTGGTATTTACTAAATAGCAGCGGGAAAAATATCTCGTTGCTGAGCATCGTACTGAGAGCGATAGCGGCAATAATGACCATAGAGCTGGCGGCGGAAATAGCCCCCAAAAACGCCAGTAAGGTCAGCCAGAATTGGTTTTGGCTGGCGGGTAGAAACAGCACATAGGCATCGGCGGCGACAGTATCACCCAGTATCAACTGACCCGCTAGCCCCAGGGGGATGGCAAATATTGCGAATATCAACAGGTAGCCGGGGAAGACAAAGCGCGACAGCTCTGAATCTGCGGCGTTGCGCAGTTCCACCACCATCACCTGAAATTGTCTTGGCAGCGCCAGAAAGGCGGCCATGCCGATTACCAAGCTACCCAGCATAGTGGCTAGGTTGGGGAATTGCAGCTGTGCAGAGACCCGGGCATTGGCTTTAGATGCCTGCCACAGATCTGCGGGCGAATCATAGATAAAAAAGACCACAAACAAGCCTAAAACCAGAAAGGCGATCAGCTTGACCAGCGACTCGAAGGCGATCGCCAGCATTACTCCCGGGTGGCGCTCAGTCACATCTACCGAGCGGATGCCAAACAGCAATGTGAACCCGGTCAGTATCAGGGTCACTACTAAGCCTGTCTGCCAGGAGCTGAGCTCGGGTGCCAGGGTCAGTTGTTTGTAGGAGTAAACGATGGCTTTCAGCTGCAGGGCAATGTAGGGCATTGTGCCAATCAGTGCGACTAAAGTGACGATCACCGCCAGTTTTTGCGATTTTCCGTAGCGGGCAGCCAGCAAGTCGGCGATCGATGTAACATTCAGCTTTAGACTGGTTTTGATAATACGTTGCACAAAAGGCCAGGCGAATACAAACAGTAATATAGGGCCGATAAATATAGGTAAGTGTGAAAAGATACTGTTAGCGGCCTGTGCGGTGGTGCCCAGAAAACTCCAGGATGTACAGTACACCCCCAGTGTCAGTGCATAGATAACCGGCTGGCTCTTTTGCGGGATTTTATGCCGATATTTATCACCGACGAAGGCAATCAAAAACAGTAGGCCAATATAGCCAATGCTGATAGTAATTAATTGCCAGTTTTGAAACATAGATTAAATCTCAGATAATAACGCGGCTAAAATTCGGCAGCGATAAAGCGATAAAGCGATAAAGCGATAAAGCGATAAAGCGATAAAGCGATAAAGCGCTTGGCGAGTGCCGCTAAATCACTCTTTGCCAGGGCCCGGCTCGCTACAATTATTAGTGCCGACAGACAAAGTTTTATACAGCCGATACTGTACCTGACCGCTGATTTTTTCTCGGTGTAGTGTCCATGGGGTCTGCAGTGCTGCGCCGGGCTCAGATTCTATATAGATCATGGCATTAAGGTGCAGCATTTGCTGGTCCAATAGGCACTGGCAAATGTCTTGCAAATGGCCTTTATTGAAGGGCGGGTCGAGGAAAATTATATGGTATTTACTCGCCTTAAGTTCAGTGCCTGGCTGCTGCTGTAGCCAGCCGATAGCGTCTTGCTGCAGTACTTTTGCAGTAGTTGCCTTTAGCAGTGCAGCGTTGTCTCGCAAAGCCTGACAGGAGGGTTGTGCAATATCGACAAAAGTACAGCTGTTGGCGCCCCTGGATAGAGCCTCAAACCCTAGCGCGCCACTGCCGGCAAATAAATCCAGGCAGTCGGCACCGGGCACTGCATTTTGTATCCAGTTAAATAAGGTTTCACGCACCCTGTCAGGGGTGGGGCGCAGGCCTTCGATATCCGGGAAATTTAGTTTTCGGCTGCGCCACTGACCACCAATAATTCGCACTTGGGCAAGTGCTGCTGCGGATTTTTTTGGCTGCTTTGCTGTTGGTGACATAGTTAATTAGTTATCTCTGTTGCAGGCGAATGCTGATAGTATTTTCGCCAAAAAGTTTACGTATTTGCCAGCTGATTTGCTCGGCGTCAATTGTATCAAGATGTGCCGAGTATTCAGAGTCCGACTGAGTATTTAATCGATAAAATTGTTTTTTACTGTAAAGTTTAAGCCGTCGCTCCCGATCTGCTAGTAGCGACTTATACTGCTGTAATAACTGATCTTTTACCTGAGTGAGATGATCCTCGATCTGCCCTGGGCTAATTGTGCCAATGTCGCTGCTGATGCGCTGCAACAGTTGCGGCGCAATGGGTTTAACTGCAAAAACTATCAATAATTGATAGCCACGCTGAAAGATAGGTTGGCGGATTAAGCGAAAATTTATTTTTGTATACTCAGGATGTTGTTGCAAATAACGACTCAGCACAAAATTACTCAATAGTTCAATTTGGTTTTGCTCATTGCTCAGTTGTCCAAGTTGCATGGCCGCCAAGAAGCTGCTCTGTTCGGTTCGAGAGCTGGCTATTAACTGTTTCTTTTGCCAGCTGCTAGCTTCTGGAAACTTGGGTCTAGGCAGTGGGAATAATGCCGCCAGTTGTCGATCGATTTCGCCCGCTAACTGCGGGGGCTCAGTTGGTGCTGTGAACAGTAGTGCTGCAGGGCGTTTGTTCAACATTTGCTGCAGTCGGTCCTCAGCGTAATAGTGACTGGCAAGGGATTGATTGAGTGAGTTCAGCAGTAATTGCTGAGGTTGTTTTGATTGTAAATAGTACTTAGCGGCTATTAATTTCTCTGCCTTAGCGCTGTTATAAGGATAACTGTTGATGACTAATTGCTGCAGAGTGTCGGCAATAGCGATTGGTTGCTGTGGGTTCCAGCGCAGCTCTATCTCCAGGCGGTCGTAGGTCCAGAGTACCCCATGGATATGTTTAGTATCAGCGGCGCTTTTACGCAGTGCCTGATAATTGAGCTGCCTTTGAATCAGCTCATTGCTGGTTAAAGCGGGGTTGCTATTGAAAGAGAGCAGCAGCCGATGTTGTTCGAGGTCGTCTACTTGCAGCTGTTGCAAGCCGGACTTCGAGAGCTCTATGGACTGTGGTTGCTGCAGTGGCTGCGGGGATTTTTCACTGAGGAAAACAATAGCGATTGCGACCACAAAACCTAAATACTTTAAATAGGAACGGTTGAATATTGGTTGGTAATCTTTTTTCGGCTGCTGCTCGGGCATATGCAGGTTTTTCCATCGGCTAAGAACTTGGTGCTTTGATAATACTGTAAAAAAGCCTGCCAGAACAGATATCAAAAAGCCCGAAAATGGAGCAATGAGTATTGCCAATCACTATGTTAAGATAGCCGGCTTTGGCTGCTTGCTAAGACTTGTTCACATGTTTGGGCGACGTTCAGGCACTCGCCATGTTTAATAACAACTGAGTTTCAGCCTGCAAATTGAGTGTCGCTGTTGTCGATATCGATTGCTGCCTAATGATTAGAACTCACCCTTTTTACAGAGGTAAAAAATTGGACGCACTTTACATTTGGATGGTTGAAAACGGATTTGATCCAGCCCTTATTGCTTATATAGGCGGCGCTATCGCGCTGTTATTAATAGTTAAAATGTTCTTTTTTCAGAAAAAGAACATCGCTGAACAAGAAGCTGAGGAAAAAGTCCAAGCTGAGAAAAAACCAGAGCATGCAGCGAGCCCCGAACCGGATGACTTAGAGCGACCGGCAAATGCGCAAGCTTCCACAGCGGATGCGGACGAAACTAAAGCAGAGCAATCTACAGCGATAAATGCAACCAGCGAAACAGATAAAGTCGTCGAAGCTGTAGAGGAAGTTGCTTCAGAGCCGTCTGAAAGTGCTGCAACAAGCGTTGAAATTGAAGAGCAAGTAGCAGAAGATAATGAAGAAAAGCTTGGCGTAGCCAGCATTAATGACACGGATAATGTTCAGCCAGAGCCAGAGCCAGAGCCAGAGCCAGAGCCAGAGCCAGAGCCAGAGCCAGAGCGAGAGCGAGAGCGAGAGCGAGAGCGAGAGCGAGAGCGAGAGCGAGAGCGAGAGCGAGAGCGAGAGCGAGAGCGAGAGCGAGAGCGAGAGCGAGAGC
>JABSQZ010000008.1:0-78937 GCA_013215505.1 Oceanospirillaceae bacterium | reverse complement strand
AGAGCGAGAGAGAGAGCGAGAGCGAGAGCGAGAGCGAGAGCGAGAGCGAGAGCGAGAGCGAGAGCGAGAGCGAGAGCCAGAGCCAGAGCCAGAGCCAATTGCTACGCAAGCCGCCACCGAGCCTGAAGTTACACAGGGTTTCTTTGCCAGAGTTAAGCAGGGGCTCTCCAAAACTAAAGCGGGCATGTCTCGACAGATGGGAGATTTGCTGCTCGGGGCTAAAGAGATCGATGAAGAGCTATTGGAGGACCTGGAGACCCTCTTAATTACCTCAGATATTGGTATTCAGGCCACGGCGGAGATCATTGGCAGATTGACCGAACAAGTCGATCGCAGTGAGCTAAAAGACCCGCAAGCGTTACACAATGCACTAAAAGTAGAGCTGTCTTCGATCTTACAGGGGGTCGAGAAACCTCTGCAAATAGATGCAGGCAAGGCACCTTATATCATCTTGATGGTCGGGGTAAATGGGGTAGGTAAAACCACTACTATCGGTAAACTGGCGAAGAAATTCCAGAGTGAAGGAAAATCTGTGATGCTAGCGGCCGGGGATACCTTTCGTGCAGCAGCGGTTGAGCAGCTACAGGTCTGGGGCGAGAGAAATAACGTGCCAGTGGTCGCTCAGCACACGGGTGCCGATTCTGCCTCGGTATTATTTGATGCCGTACAGTCGGCGAAAGCCAAAGGTGTCGATGTATTGATTGCCGACACTGCCGGGCGACTACAAAATAAAGACAATTTAATGCAGGAATTGCAAAAAATTGTCCGGGTTATGCAAAAACTAGATGCCACGGCCCCACACGAAGTGATGCTGGTATTGGACGCTGGCACAGGGCAGAACGGACTCAGTCAGGCGCAGGTGTTTGGTGAAGCGGTGGGTGTTACTGGTATTACCTTAACTAAGCTAGATGGCACTGCCAAAGGCGGGATAATTTTTGCTATAGCCAAGTCGTTAAACCTGCCGATTCGCTTTATCGGAGTGGGTGAGCAGGTCGATGACCTACAGCCCTTTGTCGCTGAGCAATTCGTCTCGGCGCTGTTCGAACAAGACGGCGACCGCTGACAATAAGGCGCTGTTGCAGATTGACAGCAGCGTTGAAATGCTGCATTAATAAGTGTTAATTCATCGGCTTATCGGAAAAGGGCATGTTGCTAAATGATCAAATTTGAACAGGTAAGTAAAGAGTATCAAGGTGGTTATCAGGCCATTCAAGATGTGTCTTTTGCTATCTCTCCTGGAGAAATGGTCTTCCTTACCGGGCATTCTGGTGCCGGCAAAAGCACAGTGCTCAAGTTAATTATGTTGATGGAACGTGCCAGTAGTGGCTCTATCGCGGTCGGGGATAAAAAATTATCGCCGATGGGCAGTAGAGACATTCCCTTCCACCGCCGTCAGATAGGGGTTGTATTTCAAAATCATCAGCTGCTATTTGATCGATCGGTATTTGATAACATCGCTCTGCCACTGCGAATCTGCGGCTATGATGCAGTAGATGCCGCTCGCAGAGTCAGGGCTGCCCTGGATAAAGTGGGTTTGCTGAACAGGGAAAAACTCAACCCCAGAGTCCTGTCCGCTGGTGAGCAGCAGCGTATAGGTATCGCCCGTGCCATAGTGCATAAACCTAAAATACTGTTGGCAGATGAGCCGACCGGCAATTTAGATCCGCAGCTCTCTGCAGAAGTGATGACTTTATTTCAACAATTCAATCGTATTGGTACTACTGTGCTGGTGGCTAGTCATGATCTCAGTTTGATCAGGCGCATGAATTGTCGCACTTTAACCTTGAATAATGGGAGGTTGGTCGACGATGTCTGATTTGCGGGCCACTAGGGGGCAGCCCAAACGCGGCGCTCAGCAGCATGTACTAACTAAGCAAGACCAGCGGCGGCATTGGTTCGCGCATCACGGCGAAGTGGCAAAAGATTGTCTGCGGCAGTGGCTTTCCGCCCCGGTCTCTACACTGATGACCATTTTGGTGCTGGCTGTTGCGCTGGCGCTGCCGAGTTTTCTGTTTACTAGCTTAGCCAACATTACCCGGCTCACCTCGGGCTGGGATGATGAGAACAAGATTTCCCTGTATTTACATACTAATCTCTCGGAGAGTCAGATCGAGGGTTTTAGTCAGAGGTTGTTATTGCGGCCTGATCTGATTGCCATTGATTTAATTGATGCTGAACAGGGGTTGCTGGAGTTTAAACAATATTCCGGTTTTTCTGATCTGTTGGGCTCGCTGCAACAAAACCCGCTACCAGCAGTTATTGCGGTGCTGGCCAGAGATACCAGTGAGCAGAGTTTAGAGGTATTACAGCAACAGTTGTCTGCGCTACCGCAAGTTGAGCAGGCAGTATTGGATCTGCAGTGGATAAAACGCCTCAATGCTATGCTGTTAGTGCTGGAGAGGGCGATAATTGCGCTGAGCTTGCTATTGGCATTCGCCGTCTTGTTGATTATAGGTAATACCATCAGACTTAATGTAGAATCTCGTCGAGATGAGATATTAGTGGCTAAGTTAATGGGGGCCACCAATGCCTGGGTGCGGCGGCCGTTTTTGTACACCGGTATTTTTTACGGGGTGACGGCGGCGATCAGCGCCTGGCTAATCATCGAAATGTCTCTGGTTGTAATGCAGACCCCGGTATTGCATTTAACGTTGCTCTACCAAAGTAATTTTAAATTAATTGGCCTGGGTGCTTTCGGTGGTCTGTTGCTACTGGTGGTTGGCTTGAGTTTAGGGTTGCTGGCGGCGCTTATTTCGGTGAATAAGTTTCTCAATCAATTAGAGCCCAAGTAGCAAGGGGTTAGCGGTGAGCTGTGGCACTGCTTAGCCGCTGACTCTCGCTGGCAAATAGTCAGTTTGCCGCTATGCTATAAACTTAGATTTGAGTAAACCGGTAACACTGCTGGTTTTTCTTGCTATATAATTTTAATTGTGTATTCTTTCATGTTCGCTGCGTTAGCCGGCGGTATAATTTAAGTCTATTGCGCGCAATAAGTTAACTTTTCGCGGAACTTTTGGTCGGGCTTGTTGCCATAACACAGTGCGCCAATAACAGGCTTATACAGAGAATATTAAGCTTTAACTATCAATGTTTTAATTAAAACATTGGCCGTTAAAGTGGTAGATAAATACGAGGTGGTAGAGTTACATGGGCAAGAGCTTGTTAGCAATTGATCATATTTCCCCAGGGCAAAATTTAGATGCGTACCTGCAAACTATTAGTTCTATTCCAGTGCTGACGGTTGCCGAAGAGCGCGCATTGGCCGAGCGTCTACACGATCAAAATGATCTGCAGGCAGCCCGTCACTTGGTTATGTCACACTTGCGTTTTGTCGTGCACATTGCCAGAAGCTATTCGGGTTATGGCTTGCCTCTCGGCGATTTGATCCAAGAGGGTAATGTTGGCATGATGAAAGCGGTAAAACGTTTTGATCCTGAAGTCGGTGTTCGCCTGGTGTCTTTTGCCGTGCATTGGATTAAAGCAGAAATGCATGAGTACATCCTTAAGAACTGGCGCATTGTTAAAATAGCTACCACTAAAGCGCAGCGTAAGTTGTTTTTTAACTTGCGTTCAAAAAAGAAAAATTTAGGCTGGATGAATAACCGGGAAGCTTCTAGTATTGCCGAAGATCTTGGCGTCGAGCTGAAAACATTGCGTGAGATGGAGGGGCGTCTGGCCTCCACTGATACCGCTTTTGATATGACCTCGAGTGACGATGACGAAAGTAGCTATTTTGCTCCGAGTCAGTATCTGGAGGATCACTCAGCCAATCCTGAAACTCAGTTAGAGAGCAGCAATTGGAAACAGCATTCAGAGGGGTTGTTAATCTCTGCCATGCAGAACCTGGATGAGCGCAGTCGCGATATACTCTCTCAGCGCTGGCTTAGCGATACTAAGTCGACTCTGCATGAATTGGCGGCACAGTACCAAGTATCTGCAGAGCGAATTCGCCAGTTAGAAAAAAATGCTATGAAGAAACTCAAGGATGCTATAGGTAGTGAAAAAGGTCTGCTGGCCTGAGGCACAAAGCATTTAGCTGTAAAGAAACCGTCCACTGCGACGGTTTTTTTTTGTTCTGCATAAACACCAGTAGCGGGGATAATCGATGAAAATAAAACAACTGATAATGTCGGCGGCTCTGTTTGCTGCGCTAGCGGTGATCATAGGTGCCTTTTCCAGCCATGCTCTGAAGCAGCAATTGTCTGCTAAAGAATTGCAGTGGATTGCTACAGCGACTAACTATCAGCAATTTCATGCGCTGGCGCTGTTGGCGGTGGCGCTGCTGATGCTGTGCAAGGGTAAAAGTAAGCTGCTGATGCTCAGTAGTTACGCCTTTGTTGTCGGCATAATATTGTTTTCAGGTAGCTTATATTTTCTCGCCTTTAGCAGCAGTACCGCACTAGTGTATTTAACTCCCCTGGGGGGGGTGGCATTCATCATTGCCTGGCTGGCGCTGTTCTGTGCGGCCGCCGGCTCGCAGTTTAACCTTGAGCATAAATAGCTATTGCTAAAATTTGCGGTTAAAATACGCGCTGAAAAATAATGGCTGGCTGCAAGAGTCAGGTAATTGGTAGCTAAAATGACAGAACAGAAAAAACATTTGCGCAGCATACGCAGTTTCGTGATGCGCGCAGGTAGGACCACGCTGGGGCAAGAGCGAGCTATGGAAGAGCTCTGGCCAATATTTGGTCTCGAAGTGAGCGCCGGGAAAATCGACCTTAGTCAAGTGTTTAGCAGGGAAGCGCAGACTGTACTGGAGATAGGTTTTGGTATGGGTGAGTCGTTAATTTCGATGGCTAAAGCTGCTCCAGAGCTAAATTTTATCGGTATAGAAGTGCATCGTCCTGGAGTGGGGCGGTTGTTGTCCAGAGTCGAGGAAGAGCAACTAAGCAATATCCGGGTCTACTCTGAGGACGCTATTGATGTGCTGGCGCAGTGTATTCCAGATAACTCTCTGCATACACTGCAATTGTTTTTCCCCGATCCCTGGCACAAGAAGAAACATCACAAGAGACGTATAGTACAAGCCGGTTTTGCCCAGACTATCCGCGCCAAGTTAAAAATAGATGGCTGCTTTCACATGGCCACAGATTGGCAACACTATGCCGAGCATATGATGGAAATAATGGAGCAGGCACCAGGCTATAGCAACCGAGCGGGTGCTAAATGCTATTCGCCGCAGCCTGAGCACCGGCCAGTGACTAAATTCCAGCGCCGGGGTGAAAAGTTGGGTCATGGTGTGTGGGACTTGATCTACCAGCGCGCTGAGTAATTGATTTTTTTGACAGTGACACTGGTCTTTGGCTAGATTAGTGTCTGCTAATATTAATCGTGCAAAATAATTAACTTATTGATATTGTTGGATGTGTCGTCAGTACGTTGCTCGATCCTTAAGCCGAAGAAAATTGCTGTGTTGAAAATTAGCCATAAACTTCTATATTTATGGGTAGTAGTTTCTATAGTTCGAGTCGATGGAAAATAATTGCAAGCTAAAAGGTAACTCAAGTGGCAGATACAAAATATCGTTTAGTAACACGTAGTGATTTTGATGGATTGGTCTGTGCTGTGCTGCTAAAGCACTTGGATTTGGTCGATGATATTAAGTTTGTGCATCCCAAAGATATGCAGGATGGGGTGATAGATGTTTCTGAGCGCGACATCACCACTAACTTGCCTTATGTTGCCGGTGTGCATATGGCTTTCGATCACCATTTGTCCGAGATCTTGCGCAATGAAAAAGTCGACAACCATATTATAGACGCAACAGCGCCATCTGCAGCAAGAGTGGTTTTTGATTATTACGGCGGTTATGATGTTTTTCCCAGAGAATGGCACGATATGTTAACGGCTGTTGATATTGGCGATTCTGCACAATATGACCGCGATGATATTATCGAGCCACAGGGCTGGTCGCTGTTGAATTTCTTGATGGATGCGCGCACTGGCTTAGGACGTTTTCGTGAATTCCGCATATCTAATTATGAATTAATGATGGATTTGATCGATTACTGCAAAGATCATGACATAGACAATATTCTGGCGCTAGCAGACGTCAGGGAAAGAGTCGATCTGTATTTAGAGCACCAGCAGAGGTTTATTGAGCAGATTAAACGCTGTTCGCAAGTACACGACAACTTGGTGGTGCTGAATTTGTTAGAGGAAGAAAATATCTGGGCTGGCAATCGCTTTATGATCTATGCGCTGTATCCGGATGTGAACATTTCTATCCACGTACTCTGGGGAATGAAAAAACAGAATACTGTCTATGCCACCGGTAAATCAATCTTCGATCGCAGTTCTAAAACGAATGTCGGTGAGCTGATGTTGTCTTATGGTGGTGGCGGCCATGAAGCGGCTGGTACTTGTCAGATCGACAATCAGAAGGCGGCAGGAGTGCTGACAGAATTGATCGAAAAAATCACCGCTCATGGTTAGTTTCTGTGATTAAAAAATTAAAAAAAAGGGCCAAGGGCCCTTTTTTTGTGTTTACATCAATCGCTGGAGCATCGCTAAATCGCTATCGATGTTTTCCAGCTAAGCGAATCAATCCAGCATCGACAGGTCTCTAACGGCGCCTTTGTCGGCTGAAGTTGCCAACAGAGCATAGGCCTTTAACGAGGCGGATACTTTGCGTGGGCGCGGCTCGATGGGCTTCCAGGCCAGCTTGCCTTTGGCTTCCATGGCCGATCGGCGGCTGTCTAGCTCCTGGTCGGAGATCAGAACATTGATGCTGCGGTTGGGGATGTCTATCAATATCTTATCGCCGTTCTCAAGCAGCCCTATGGCGCCACCTGCAGCTGCTTCAGGGGATACGTGACCTATAGACAGGCCAGAGGTGCCGCCAGAGAATCTGCCGTCAGTCAATAGGGCACAGGCTTTGCCTAAGCCTTTGGATTTGATGTATGAAGTGGGGTAGAGCATTTCCTGCATTCCGGGGCCGCCCTTGGGGCCCTCGTAGCGAACTATAACTATGTCACCGGCAGAGACCTTGTCGGCGAGTATATTTGCCACTGCTTCATCTTGTGATTCGGTGACATGCGCGGTGCCTTCAAACACTAAGATAGACTCGTCGACACCAGCGGTTTTGACCACACAGCCGTCCAGGGCTATATTGCCGTATAACACAGCCAGACCACCTTCCAGTGAGTAGGCGTTTTCAAGTGAACGGATGCAGCCTCCGCTTCTGTCTGCGTCGACGCTGCTCCAGCGAGTGGCCTGACTGAAAGCAGTCTGAGTAGGGATGCCCGCGGGTCCGGCACGGTAAAATTTTAGCACTTCACTGGAGGGGTTGCGCATGATATCCCATTTATCCAGTGCCTCCTTGAGGGTGGCGCTGTGAACAGTCGGAATGTCGGTGTGCAGTTTTCCGGCGCGATCGAGCTCACCTAAAATCGCAAAGATGCCTCCCGCCCGGTGTACGTCTTCCATGTGATAGAGCGGTGAGTTGGGTGCAACTTTGCACAGCTGCGGCACATCGTGGGACATTTTTTCCATGTCTTGTAAAGTGAAGTCAATTTCTGCTTCGAGGGCGATCGCCAGCAAGTGCAAGATGGTATTAGTGGATCCGCCCATGCAGATGTCGAGTGTCATGGCGTTCTCGAAGGCTTTAATACAGGCGATGTTTCTGGGCAATACCGCTTCGTTATCATCTTCGTAATAGCTCTTAGTGATACCAACTATTGATCTTCCCGCCTCTAAAAACAACTCGCGTCTGTCGGCGTGAGTGGCCAGTAAAGTGCCATTACCGGGCAGTGCTAGGCCCAGAGCTTCGGCCAGACAGTTCATCGAGTTAGCGGTGAACATGCCCGAGCAGGAGCCGCAAGTAGGACAGGCTGAGCGCTCATAAGCGAGCACTTTCTCATCCGAAGCGCTGTCGTCAACAGCGATCACCATCGCGTCTACCAGGTCCAGTTTGTGCTCAGACAGTTTGGTTTTCCCCGCTTCCATAGGTCCGCCGGAAACAAAGATCACAGGAATGTTGATGCGCATAGCGGCCATTAACATACCGGGGGTTATCTTGTCGCAATTAGAGATGCAGACGATTGCATCGGCACAGTGAGCATTTACCATGTACTCGACAGAGTCGGCGATCAAATCTCTGGAGGGCAGTGAGTAGAGCATACCGTCGTGGCCCATGGCGATGCCATCGTCGACCGCGATGGTGTTAAATTCTTTAGCCACGCCGCCGGCCTTTTCAATCTCTCTGGCGACTAATTGGCCCATATCTTTAAGGTGCACATGGCCGGGAACAAACTGGGTAAAGGAGTTGGCAATGGCGATGATAGGTTTGTTGAAATCATCATCCTTCATGCCTGTTGCTCGCCACAGAGCACGTGCCCCAGCCATATTTCGACCGCCGGTGGATGTTTTGGATCTATATACAGGCATGTGCATTCCCTTTTTGATTTTAATAGTTTGCCAATCTCGTCTGCGCCCGCAGGCCAATGATGACAATATTTGATTTAGCGAAGTCTAGCGCATATTTAGCTTTGCGTATATTGACATATAAATCTCATTGCATTGCATAATTTGCAATGCTCTCTACAATCTCAAGGCTGGTTAGCCTAGTGCTAGGACAGTTTGGTTCGGTTATTTGTTTTTGCGGCTGCTAAAGATCGAGTCAGTCGCCTTCAGCACATTGGCAATCTCAATGCATGCGCTCTATCGTCGGCGGCTATTAAGACCTCTGCAAGTACCGTAACTGGGCTGATATTTGCGCTGGGCTCTGTTTAATAGTAGCGCTTGGTAATGATCCCTGCACTGGTTGTTTTTAATCTGCTTGGCGCATAACTTTGAGGCGTTACTCGGTAAAGTTCGATGTTGAATTTTTTGCAGTAAAATACCTGACAGGGCCAGCGCATTGGCTAAAGCAGCGGTTATTATTCGAGCAGTGCCAGCGCATTTGCGGTTCCCTGGCTGATGATTTTTCTCTGGTTGGTGCTAACAGGGTAGTTAGTGCTGTGATCAGATAATAATAGAGTGGCTATTTGAGGGCTGCTGGTTGAATAATTAGCCCGAATGAGTAAATAGTTTGGCAGATAAATTAATTTGATCTGCTTAGGTTAAGTTTCAGCCCTGTATAGTGTTTCGGTTGTCGGTGCGTGAGATAAATAGCTGCTAACTTCTTAGAAGATCTGCAAGTGCCTTTAAGCTATTTTGTTAGCGCTAACTAAAAATAATATATGAAAGTGAAGTAGGTTAGTGCAATCAGTTTGTCGCTAACCAGGCAATGTCCCCTTCTAAGTAACTGCACCAGCTAGTTGCTAGCGCCCGGATTCTGGACGATCACTGATAAATTGTTATAGACTGCCCTGCGACTGATGACAACAACGGCCGCGACTTTGCTTTCCGTTAATAAATATGGCAAATTTAACTCTTTTGAGTTATGACCTATTATAAAGCTGCAATGGGATTTAGCTCCCCTTGTATAAAACAACACAAAAAGCCTAAGTTAGCGAACAGGATTGTACTTATAGCAGCGACCTCATCTACAATGAATGAGGTGTAAGCAAGTGCAAATTGGATACGCTAACTAACACAAATTTTTAGGTACAGGAGTAATGAGATGAAGCTATTGGTCGTAGAAGACGATGCTGATTTACGTCGTCAATTGGTCAGTGGGCTTGAATCCAGAGGCTACACCATTGAAGAGACGGGAGATGGTAGAGAAGCTCTGTACATGGGTTGTGAGTTTAACTACGACTTAACCATTGTCGATTTAGGTTTGCCGTCTCTTTCAGGCGTCGATTTAATCAAACAATGGCGGGCAGCTGAGCGCAATTTCCCTATCTTGATTCTGACCGCTAGGGGTGAGTGGCAAGATAAAGTGGAGGGGCTCGAAGCGGGTGCCGATGATTTCTTGGTTAAGCCGTTCCATATAGAAGAATTGGTTGCGCGTTTGAACGCTTTGTTGCGCAGAGCCGCGGGACATGCAAAACCAGTGCTTGAATTTGGACCGCTGACTTTAGATACTGTCGGCCGGGTAGTTGCCTTTGAAACACGGCCAATTAACTTGACTAGCTATGAATACCGCACTTTAGAATACTTGATGATGCACGCGGGTAAAACTGTCTCTAAAGCTGAGTTGACCGAGCATCTCTATCATCAGGATTTTGACAGAGATTCTAATGTGCTAGAGGTCTTTATTCGTCGTTTACGGCAAAAACTTGATCCGGACCAGACTATGGCGCCAATCACTACTGTGCGGGGCTTAGGCTACCGATTTGATTTGCCACGTACCTCGCAGTGATTGAATGGTTAGTTGGCAAATATAAGTCGATAAAGTTTCGCTTATTATTTGCCTTCTTTCTAACCTTAATAGTGGCCTCCTCTCTGATTGGCTGGCATTTAGATCAATCCTACCGCACTTCACAACAGCAAATTTTGCAGCAGCAGCTTAAGTTGCCCGCGCAGTTATTCTCATTCTGCTTAAGTGGCAGCAGCGGTCTGAAAAACGGCCAAATTGATCACTGTGGTGAGATGCAAAGCCTAATTGCACCGCATAATAATGTGTATTTATACAACCAGCAGCTAGGCCTGATCTGGCAGTTGAAATCCAGGTTATCGCCAGCAGCCCCCTCTTCAACTCTGCAACAACTATTAAAAAAACCCATTCATGAAAGCTCGATGCAGTTGCTGCAAGGGCATTATTTCCTGAGTTTGTCAGTGCTGGGCAAGCAACGTGTGATTATCAGCAATTCGGGGGCATCACTAAGGTTAAATATCGCTGAATATAGACGTTCGGTGGTTGTTGATATGCTGCTTATGGTGCTGGTATTGCTCTGCTGTTTTGTGTTGATATTGCATCGGGTGCTGCAGCCTTTGACAAAAATGGTCGCCGCCATTGAAAATATAGCCAGTGGAAAATCAGATCAGCTGCAAGATGAATATGTTCTGGAGTTTCACTCAATGCGCAACAGTTTGAACAATCTGTTGAATGCGGAGAGAGTGCAGAGAGAGCGCTATCGCAATACTTTGGCTGACCTGGCGCATAGCCTGAAGACTCCACTGGCTGTTATGCAGGGGGCCACCAGTGAAAACTTAGATTATAAGGATTATCTGAGCGTTGCCTGTGAACAAATTCGGCGCATGGATCAAATTATCCAGTATCAGCTAACCAGAGCCGTTAATACCATGGGTGATGGCGCTAAGCGAAAAGCGGTAAAAGTAACGCCAATTGTCGAGCGAATATTATCAGCCCTGGGCAAAGTTTACCGCGAAAAAGAAGTGCAGGTTATCTTAAACCTGAATGCCGCTGTTGAGTTGAACGCCGACGAGCGAGATTTAATGGAGATGCTTGGCAACATGTTGGAGAATGCCTTCAAATACTGTCGCTCAGAAGTAGCAGTGTCCATTTACAGCGATGAGCAAAACGTCTTTATCATTATAGAAGATGACGGAGCTGGGGTTTCTGAGAACATGCGGCAGGTGATTTTACAGCGCGGTGAGCGGGCCGATACTTCAGCCGCTCCCGGACAGGGAATAGGGCTAAGTGTGTCTGTCGATATTCTCAGCGCCTATAATTGCCATTTAGAAGTTGAAGACTCTTTCTCATTAGGTGGGGCAAAATTCAGTATTACCTTTCCCAGGTATTGAGCTTGAGTAACTATCTTCTACAAATTATCTAATTTTTGCTGCACACTGTTTATCTTGTCTGCAATGCTCTGCGGCCGGTCGGTGCGTGTGCCCAATTTCATATGGCTGGTAATGCGTACAGCGCCCATAGCGTGTAACTCATCATGGCAGCGCTTTACCGCTGCCATTACTTGATCCCATTCACCTTCTACATTAGTACCAAAGCTGTGTAATTGGTGATTTAACTGCGCCTCTTGGAAGATCTTTTGGCAATGTGCTACATAGGGAGAGATCGATAGACCTACACCTGATGGTGATACCATAATGTCCATAATGACATGCATAAAAAGCTCCTGCTCTAGTGACTGAAGTGTCAGTGAATATAGAACTTACCAGGCCCTCTGGCAATTGAAAATAGCCGCTGGTACCAAGAGAGCAAACCAACAGGTCCAGAAAGAGAGCGATTAACTTGTGCGAGTGGATACTTAGGTAGCGCCAGCAGTGAAATATCCAGATCACTTCCGCCTAATGGCAGATTTTTCTATGCTGTGCTCCGGCTACCCTCTGGTTAAACCTGCTAAGTCTTTAGGGTTGCGGCAACGCTCCCTCATTACTCAGCCTACAGTCAACTGTTTACAAAATACTTTTGAGTTTCTCTGTAAATTATAAAGGCGCTGTTTTTGCTTAGGTAGTTGCTCCACAGTAATAGCGGAAAAGCCTTGTTCAAGGAACCAGTGTGCAGTTCTGGTCGTCAGGACAAACAGTGAATTCAGTCCCCTGGCTAAGGCGCGCTGCTGGATGGCTTTGAGTAACACATCGCCACGGTTGCCACCGAGGTAGTCTTCTGCCACGGCAATACAGGCGAGTTCGCCAATCTGTTCCTCTGCGAAGCAGTAAAGTGCGGCGCAGGCAATAATAGCGTTGTCTCGTTCAATGACGATGAATTGCTCGATTTCGGCTTCCAGGCGCTCCCTGGAGCGGCGCACCAGAGTGCCGTTTTCCTCTAACGGATTGATTAGCTCAATAATTCCACCTATGTCTTCAACGCCGGCGTCGCGAATCTGTTCGTATGATTCTTCAGTAATCATCGTACCGCTGCCATCGCGAGTGTAAAGTTCAGCGAGCATTGCGCCGTCAACTTTATAAGACAGCAAGTGGCAGCGCGGGACGCCGCCGTCAACCGCTTTGATGGCGGTGGCTAATAGCTGGGAAACTTCGCTCGGTGTCTGGTTGGGGTCGCTGAGCTGATTGCGGTATTGGTTCAGTAATCTCTGCGCGGTGCTGCTCAGAAGTTCGCTGCGGGTGTCTCCATTACTGTCGGTGATTCCCTGTTCTGAACCAAATAATATCAGTTTATGTGCTTCTAAGCTGATCGCTGCTTGAGCAGCCACTTCCTCTACAGGCAAATTAAACAGCTCTCCGGTGGGAGAGTAACCGATGGTCGATAACAAGACGATAGAATCCAGCTTTAGCGCTTGTTTTATCGCCCGATGGTCGATGCGCCTGACTTCGCCGGTGTGGCACAAGTCCACTCCGTCAAATATACCCACCGGGCGGGCGGTAACAAAATTTCCCGACAGTAGACGAATCCTGGCTCCGTGCATGGGAGTGTTAATTAAGCCCATGGAGAGTTTAGCTTCGATGCTGGTGCGGATGCTGCCGCTAGCTGCCACGGCACAGTTTAATGTGGCCGCGTCAGTAATGCGCCGACAGTGGTGGAAGTTGGAAGATAAGCCCTGTGCGGTAAGGTTGTCTTCAATTTGCACCCGGGCGCCATAGACCAAGACTAAGCGAATTCCAAGACTGTTTAACAGTGCTATATCGTGAATGACATTGTCAAAGTTGGGATCTTTGATGGTGTCCCCGCTCAGCATAACCACGACAGTGTTATCGCGTAGCGCGTTGATATAAGGGGATGATTGGCGAAACCAGTTTACGTATTGGTTAACGTCGGGCACAGCGAACTCCATAGATTTTTATCTAATTAAGGGCTGTATTGTGCAGCGTTTAGATACGCAGGTCGAGGGGCAGTATTAGAAAATGTGCAATGTTGCGTGCAACAGGCCTGTTTTCAGGAAAACAGGCCTGTGTATGGGGTGATTTCTAGCTAAAAATAGCTTTGAACATAAAGAAGAATAAGATAGATAAACCGGCACCTGCAGGTAGAGTGACCACCCAGGAAATAAAGATAGTGCCTATTACTTTAAGGTTCAAGGCCGCCAGGCCTCGGGCTAAGCCCACCCCTAAAACAGCTCCCACTAAAGTGTGAGTGGTGGAGATTGGTAAACCGGTACCCGAGGCAACCACCACAGTAGTGGCAGCGGCCAGAGTAGCGGCAAAGCCGCGGCTCGGAGTAAGTTCAGTGATGTTGTTACCGACAGTGGCTATTACCTTGTGTCCGTACATAACCAGTCCGGCGACGATGCCGGCACCACCTAGCAATAGTATCCAGGAGGGCATAGCGGTTTTTTGCAATACTTCGCCACCGGCGTTGACAATGCCTACGATGGCGGCGATCGGACCAACTGCATTCGCGACATCGTTGGAGCCGTGGGCAAAAGCCATGGCGCAGGCGGTGAACATCATCAGTACGCCAAAGAGCTTTTCAACGCTGGAGAAATGATAGTCCTTGTCGGCATTTTTGTCTTCTTTGATCTTGTTGAGCATAAACTTGCCAATGATCATAGTGACAAGGGCAACGCCGATCGAGATTAAAGCACTGTTACCAAAACTCAGATCTAATCCTATGTGCTTGAGACCTTTAGTGAAAGTCACCATAGAAATAATGAAGCCGACCAGGAAAATATATCCGGGTACAAATTTTTGTGCATTGGCAAAGGGGGTGGCAGTATCCAGCACCAGTTTTTGTACGGATCGGAACAGGAAGAAGGCAATAAAGCCTGCGGTCAGCGGTGAGACCACCCAGCTGGCAACTATTTTGGCTACCTTACCCCAATTCACAGCATCGGGTGAGATACCAATAGCGGCGAAACCAACAATGGCGCCGACAATAGTGTGAGTAGTAGATACCGGCCAGCCGTAGAAAGTGGCGACCAGGAGCCAGATTGCAGCGGCCAGTAGTGCCGACATCATGCCGAAAATCAGTAATTCCGGCGTGCTTGCCAGCAGCGCGGGGTCGATAATGCCTTTGCGGATGGTGGCTGTTACTGCGCCACCGGCTAAGTAGGCACCGGCAAATTCAAAGACAATGGCAATCATAATTGCCTGCTTTAAGGTCAGTGCTTTGGATCCAACTGAAGTACCCATAGCGTTGGCTACGTCGTTGGCGCCTACGCCCCAGGCCATAAAAAAGCCAAAGATACAGGCTAGGATGATAATAGTATCACCGTACTGAGCGATTATATTCATATATTGTAACTCTTAGATTCCGCTGCTAACGAGCGAGCAGTAATTGAAGTCTTCCGCCCACATCTTGTGCGCGGTCAGCGAGCTCTCCAATCCATGAGATGATCTTGTAGAGAAACATGGCATCGATAGGATCGAGATCTTTTTCTACTTTGAAGAGGGAGTAACGAATATGACGTTCCAGTTCATCGGTTTGGTGTTCCAGGTCGTCGAGTTTGTGAATCATAGCTTCTACTACATCGACTTCGCGGCCGCGAAAGCCCGCGCCAATTAATTCATCCAATTCATTCAGAGCGGTCAGTGCCTGCTCGGAAGTTTTTACCGCGGTTTTTACAAAATCTAACATTTCAGTTTGGATCAGCGCGGGGATAGACATTTGTCTGCCGAGCATTAATCCGGAAATGTCTTTAGCGCGGTTGGCGATTTTGTCTTGCATGCGCAATAGGTTGAGCAGGTCGGTGCGCGGCACCGGGAGGAATAAACTGCTGGGGAGTGATTGGCGTATTTCTCTTTTGATATCATCGGCCTGGTGTTCCAGATCGGTAATTTGTCGCTGGTACTGTTCTGCCAGAACCCAGTCATTGTCAAAAGATGCCTGAAAGAAGGGAATCAGTTGTCCGGCACATTGCTGTGCTTTTGCTATATGTTCTTGCATAGGTTTGAACGGAGAACGTGCAAACATTTGCATAAAAGGATTAGTAGAGACCATAATCCCAAACCTCAGTGGCTATATTTTCGCGAAGTATAAGTGCTGGTGTCATTAAATTGTAGTGAAAAGTTATACTTTTGGCATATTTATTAGTGACTATAAAGTTATACTGTTGTCGTTTTAAGCTATGTTGTTGATAAATTGGAGTTTGTCCTTTGAAAAAAGAGATTGAAATAAAGTTGGAAATTGCTGCAGAGCGAGTAGAAAAGTTACTTGGATGTGGTTTTTTTACTTCTATTAGCGCCAAGGTTGAACAAAAAATACTCAAAAATACTTATTACGACACTAGTGATTGGCAGCTTAACAAGCGCCGGATAGCCCTGCGGGTGCGCGATAGTGATGGGCGGTTTATCCAGACCTTAAAGACTAAAGGTTCAAGTAATAATGGGTTACATAAGAGGTTTGAGTGGGAGTGGAATCTGCAGCAGCCGCAGTTGGATCTGACGCTATTACCTGAACAACACTGGCCGGCAGAAATAGCCGGCAGCGACCTGCAAGCGCTATTCTCTACTAACTTTAGCCGTCAGCTGTGGTATTTTCAGCATATTGATGCCAATGGTGTTGAATCATCTATAGAAATGGCTCTGGATAGAGGCTTAGTAGCAGCGCCGGCTATCAAACAGCAGTTGCCTATCTGTGAACTAGAATTAGAGTTACTCGAGGGCAGTGCCACGGCACTGGTTGAAATAGCCGCCATATTAACAGCACAGTGCCCAGAACTTAGAGCTTGTGATGTCTCCAAAGCGGCCCGAGGCTACCAGTTGCTGCAACAATATAGTTAAGCTCCTCTGCGTCAGTAATATCAGTATTAGTATATTTTAAATAGGTTCTATATGTATAAAGCGCAGCTCAGTAATATCCCGCAGCCACTGCGTCAGTATGTGCAGCAACAATGGCTGAGATTGGCGGAATCTATGCAAGACGTAGAGTTATCCACTGATCAATTGCTTGCCCTGACAAGAGTCGTCGCTGGCAGTGACTTTGTAGTAGAGCAATTAGTCAGAAAGCCGGCAATGCTGGCAGAGCTTATTGCCAGTAAAGATTTGCATAAGACATACTGTCGCAAAGCCTATGCGCTGAAGCTGGCAGAGTTAATTGCAGCGGTAAAGGATGAAATTACTCTGGGGCGTCAACTGCGATTGTTTCGACAGCGTGAGATGGTACGTATAATTTGGCGCGATTTAAATCGCTACTCTGATGTGCGACAGACAACTGCTGAGCTGAGTGCTCTTGCGGATACCTGTATCGAGCAGAGCACCAATATATTATACGACTTTCTCTGCCAGCGCTGGGGAGTACCTCACTCTCTGGAAACGGCCGAAAGTAAAGCTGAACAGCAATATTTGGTGGTATTAGGGATGGGTAAACTGGGGGCGAACGAGCTGAATTTGTCCTCGGACATCGACTTGATGTTTTGCTACGGTGAAAATGGTGAGACCTGCGGTCAGAAAAAGAGCATAGATAACCAGGATTTTTTTATCCGCTTAGGTAAAAAGTTAATTCAGGCGTTGGATGCCCCCAGCGCCGACGGTTTTGTCTTTAGAGTGGATATGCGGCTGCGGCCTTTTGGCTCTATCAGCCCACTAGCTTGTAGTTTCAATGCGATGGAAAATTACTATCAGCAGCACGGACGCGAGTGGGAGCGCTATGCGATGATAAAAGCCCGCATAGTGGCTGGCGATAGTCCTCAAGCGCAACAATTGATGTTAGATTTAAAACCTTTTGTGTATCGAAAATATATCGACTACAGCGCCTTTGAATCGCTGCGCGAGATGAAGGCAATGATTAACAGCGAGGTGCGGCGCAAGGGGCTGGCGAATAATGTCAAGCTGGGCTCCGGGGGCATACGCGAGGTTGAATTTATCGCCCAGGCTTTCCAACTGATTCGCGGTGGCAGAGACAAGCGACTGCAACAGCGCGAGCTACTGAATATATTGCCACTATTGCCTGAGGCGGTCGCTATGCCCTGCCAAGTTGTAAAAGAGCTGACTGATAGCTATATCTTTTTGCGCAATACAGAACATGCGATTCAGGCGATAGCGGATAGACAGACTCAGGAGTTACCTGTTGATGAGCATGCTTTATTGCGCATAGCTTGTAGTCTGGGTTTTTCAGACAACCAGAGTTTCAGCTCGGCCCTGGAACAGCACCGACAAAATGTCAGCAAGCACTTTGCAGAGATATTGGCGCCGGCCGAAGGTGAGCAGGAGACAGTCTGCGAAGATAGCGAGTGGTTACTGCTGTGGGATTCGAGCTTAGCAGAGCTCGAAGCTGTGGATTTGTGTAGTAAGTTAGGCTTTGATCAACCGCTAGCTGCCAGTAAATTAATAAGGGACATGCTGCAATCTAAGGCAGTGAGGATGCTACAGCCTATTACTTTAGAGCGCTTAAAGTTGGTTGTGCCGAAACTGCTGCAGCAAATTTCGCAGCGTAGTAATAGTACTGAGACCTTGGCAAGGGTACTAAAGTTAATTGCCGCGATACTTCGTCGCTCAGCTTATTTAGTGTTGTTAGCGGAAAATCCCAGTGCCTTACAGCAGTTGGTAAAGCTCTGTTCCGCCAGTGCCTGGTTCGCCGATATACTGACCAGACAACCGGTATTGCTCGATGAGCTGATCACTCCACAAACGTTGTATGCCCCCCCGGATAAGCTGCAGTTAAATTCAGAGCTCAATCAGCAGATGTTACGTATCCCCGAAGATGACGAAGAGCAGCTGATGGATAGCTTGCGCTACTTTAAACACGCGCATCTACTGCGGGTAGCTGCCAGTGATATCACTGGGGTACTGCCGCTTATGAAAGTCAGTGATTATCTTACCTGGCTGGCAGAATCAATTTTGGAGAAAGTGCTGGATATGGCGTGGCGGGGTCTGGTAGAAAAACACGGGGTTCCCTGCAACAGTGCTGGTGAGGAGCAAGGGCGTAACTTTATTGTGGTCGCCTATGGCAAGTTGGGTGGTATTGAGCTCTCCTACGCTTCGGATTTGGATCTGGTGTTTCTGCACGGTACCGATTCCAACGCTTTCACCAATGGTGACAAGGCCATCGCTAACTCAGTGTTTTTCACCCGATTAGGCCAGCGAGTTATCCACATCCTCAATACCTATACCAGCAGTGGACAGTTGTATGAAATAGACATGCGTTTGCGACCGGCGGGTAATTCAGGCATGTTGGTCAGCACTTTAGCGGCTTTTGAAACTTACCAATTAAAAGAGGCCTGGACCTGGGAGCATCAGGCGCTGGTGCGAGCCAGGGTGATAACCGGCAGCGACTCACTTGCCAGAGAATTTTCCCAAGTGCGTAGCAAAGTGTTGGCACAGAGCAGAGACCGACAACAGTTATTGCTTGCTGTCAGCGATATGCGCGAGAAAATGCGCTCGCACTTAGGCTCCTCAGAGAGGCAATTGCAGAATCAGTTTAATTTAAAGCAAGATGCCGGTGGTGTGGTCGACATTGAATTTTTAGTGCAGTACTTCTGCCTGGCTTATGCGGCGCAGCATGGCGATTTGATCGGCTATACCGATAATATTCGCATCTTAGATGCCATTGAACAGCGAGGTTTATTAAGTGCTGGGGATGCAACTTTACTTCGAGAGGCATACAAGGCCTATAGAGCCGTAGGTCATCGTCAGGCGATGCAGGAAAAGTCCCTGAGCATAGACCCGCAAATGTTGAGTGAATACCGGGAGGGAGTGAGTGCTCTCTGGGGGCGCTATATCAGAGCTGAGATTGCCTGACATGGGGCTGTGGGGGCGCCAAAACTAGCGAGCTGGATGTTGTCAATCAGTGCTTAAATATAACAGCTACAACATCCGGGGAATGCAGTAGCTGTTAGAAGGCGGATATTTGCCGGCTGCTGGCTTTAAACGTCGAACAACCAGTTGTGTTTATCTTCCGCCAGACCCCATTGGATATCGTTCATTGCCTGACGTAACTGCTTAGTGACAGGCCCCTCGGTGCCACCGCCAACTTTGTGTTCCCGGTCATTGTGGATAAATGTGCCCACAGGAGCAAGAACTGCAGCGGTACCGGAAAGAGCGGCCTCACAGCCTGGTTTGGCAGCGCGCTCGAGCAGTTCATCCACTGAAATTTCACGCTCTGAGACAGTTAGCCCCATATCTGCAGCTAACGTTAATATAGAGTCTCTGGTGACCCCGTGTAAAAAGCTTTCATCTAATGCTTTGGTAATGATTTCACCATCATCAATCAGTAAAAAGTTGGCTGCTCCTGTCTCCTGGGCAAAACCGTTGGGGCAGAACAGCACTTGATCGGCCTGGTACTTATCCCGCGCTTGCATGATAGGGCGCAGCGCACTGGCGTAGTTGCCGCCACTTTTTATCATGCCATTGTGAGGTGCGCAGCGCATGCCGGTTTCGTCAAGCAGCAAGCGTAGCGTTCCGGCATCGCTAGTGAAATACTCGCCCACCGGTGATAATAAAATGTACTGCAGTGAAGTCAGCGATGGTGCTGCCGCCTTGCCGATTGCCGGGTCGATACCAAAATGGGTCGGTCTTATATACATAGAACCCGGGGGTTCAGGTACATCACCGGCATACATGGCTACTGAATCAGTAATCATTTTCGCGGTGGCGCTTTTATCGATCGCCGGTAGCGACAATAATTCGCTGCTCTGGGCGAAGCGGGCAATATTCCTATCCATTCGGAATAATTTGATAGAGCCATCAGGTTGTTTGAAAGCCTTTAATCCCTCAAAACAAGTACTGGAATAGTGTAAAACGTGGGCGCCAGGATGCAGTTGAATACTGTCACTAGCCACCATTTCAGCCTGGCTCCAAGTGGATCCATCAAAACGAGAAATTGCCATTTGCGGCATAAAAACTGTACCAAACGCAGCCATCTGTAACCTCAAAAAATATATAAGTGTGACTTAAAAAGGATAAAGGCATTTAAACTGAAGAAAATTTATTGTCGAATGTGCTTTTTCGCACTTCGGTAACTCATCAGCTAATACCGGTAAGAAATTCGTGCAGAGTTACACCTTAACCGCCGAACAGACTTCTTCCCGCCTGATTGTAATCACCAGTGAATGAAAAAGGAATTAGTCAGGGCGAAAAATATCCAGTTTTTTTGATTAAACGGGAGATAAAGCTGCAAATTTTAGTATGATGTGCCGTTCAATAGAAATAATGACTTTGCGCGGAGGGAAAGAGTTGAATATATTAGTAGTCGGACCCTCATGGGTCGGCGATATGGTGATGAGCCAATCTTTGCTGCTTAGATTGAAGTCTGATAACCCAGATTGTCGGATTGATGTGCTGGCACCTGACTGGTGTCGCCCGGTACTGGCCAGAATGCCTCAAGTGCACCAGGCGATCGCCATGCCGGTTGGGCACGGTGCACTGCAGTGGAGTAGCAGAAAAAAAGTCGCCACTGCGTTAGCCGTTAATAACTACCAGCAGAGCATTATTTTACCCAACTCGTTAAAATCGGCACTGATCCCCTGGATGGCAAATATTCCCCAGCGTATTGGCTGGCGCGGAGAAATGCGCTACGGTTTGCTGAATGATATGCGCAAGTTAGACAAGCAGGCATTCCCGCTGATGGTGCAGCGTTATATCGCTCTGGCAGAGCCGGTGAAACAATCGGCAACAGAGCTCAAAGCACTGTTAGAGCCCGCACTGCAGGTTGATAGAGATCAGCAGTCGGCTATGTTCAAAAAATATGCGCTAGCCACTGAAAATGCCATTGCCTTTTGTCCCGGAGCGGAGTTTGGTCCGGCAAAGCGCTGGCCACATTACCACTTCGCCACCCTCGCCAGTTGTTTAATTGGTGCAGGTAAACAGATTATCTGTCTGGGCTCTGCTAAAGACACAGCGGCGATCATGGCGATAAAAGCTCTGCTCAGTGATACTGAACAACAGAGCTTTGTAGATCTCTCCGGGCGCACTGATTTAACTCAGGCGATTGACATATTGGATCAATGTGCCGCTATTGTTTCCAACGATTCCGGGCTGATGCACATAGGTGCCGCAGTTAATACTCCGTTGCTGGCGCTGTACGGACCTACCAGTCCCGACTTCACCCCGCCGCTGAGTGACAAGGCGGAAGTTATCCGTTTAATCGATGGCTATCTAAAACTGCGCCGCACTAGAACTGAGCAAGGCTATCATCAGAGTATGATAGACATCCAGCCGCAAATGGTCTTTGAGAGGCTACTGAAAATGGTGGCAAAATGAGAGTGCTGCTGGTTAAAACATCCTCAATGGGTGATGTTATCCACACTCTGCCCGCTCTGACTGACGCCATGAACGCCGTAGAGGGGATCCGCTTCGACTGGGTGGTTGAAGAGGGTTTTAAAGAGATTCCGCAATGGCACAGTGCGGTGGACAGAGTGATCCCGGTGGCAATTCGACGCTGGCGGAAGTCCCCTTTAAGTACCTGGCGCAGTGGCGAATGGCAAGCTTTTAAAGAGCATTTGCAAATGCGTGAGTACGACGCGGTGATCGACGCTCAGGGATTACTGAAAAGTGCCTGTTTAATCGTCCGCTATGCCCGGGGTCCGAGTTTTGGTTTAGACAAAAACAGCGCCAGAGAGCCATGGGCTAGCAAGTGTTACACACATCCGATAGCGGTGGCTAAAGAGCAACATGCGGTAGAGCGTATCAGAGAGCTTTTTGCTAAAGCGCTTAACTATCAAGTGCCTGCGCAACAGGGTGATTTTTCGATAAGTGAGCACTTTGAACAGTCAGAGGATAGAAATTACCTGGTGTTCAACCACAGTACCACCAGAGTTGATAAACATTACCCTGAAGTCTATTGGCTGCAATTGATCCAATTGGCAACCGAAAATGGCTGGAGAATTAAGCTCCCCTGGGGTAATGCACTGGAGAGAGATCGTGCCCAGCGCTTGGCCCAAGGCAACGCAAAGGTCGAAGTATTGCCTAAGTTATCGCTGTGCCAAGTGGCACAAGTATTAGCCAATGCAGCGGGCTGTATCTCGGTAGATACCGGTTTGTCGCATTTAAGTGCGGCGCTGAACAAACCTAACATTACCTTGTTTGGCCCTACCGATCCGGGATTAGTCGGAGGCTACGGTCACAATCAACAGTCACTGTTGGCAGCCAGTTTTTTGAAAAACAATTCTCAGGTTGAGCCAGCGGTTTTTCGGCCATTATTACCACAGACAGTCTGGCAAGAATTTTGCCAATTATTTAACCAATAGATTTCCCCAAGGATTATTAGTGTTTTTAAATCAGTCTATTCTGAGCATAGCCAGATATTATGTCAGTTTCAGTGTGTTTTTATTTTTGGCTCTGTCAGTATCTTTCGACGGTAGTTACGGGATTACTGGGCCCATTATTATTTCCAGCTATCTGTTTCTTTGTAGCGGCGAAGTCAGAAGGCAAATAGCCTTATCTGCAGCTGAAAAAGGATTAATAGCAGTATTATTGGTGTTTCTGCTTTCAGTGCTATTAGAAGTCATCTGCTACGGGGTTCCTATCAGGATGATAGACCCCGAAAGTAAAATTTTGCTGTTTATCCCTTTAATTTTCTTGTTAAACGCCGTCAGGATTAGCTCTTCTGTGATTGTTTTAGGGATAGGGGTTGGCGCATTAGGCCTGTTTATCTTGGCTTGTTATGACAGATATTATCTGGGTGTCGCTAGAGTGGGGATTTCCATAAGTGCGATACAACTGGGCTATGTCGCTTTTGCCTATGCTATATTATCTTTGCTTTTGGCTCCCTACTGCTACTCCATCAACAGAGCTAAAGGCAGGCTGCTGGCGATATTGTTGATCGTATGCGGTGCTTTGGCGCTGATTACAGTACTTTATACTCAGACCAGAGGAGCGTTGATATTCGTGCCGCTGTTGCTGGCGATTAGCGGCTGTTACTATCGCAAACAATTGCGAAAACATGTAAAACAAGCAGTATTCGTGGCTTGTTTGTTAAGTTTGACTGGAGCAGCGCTGATCCCGGAATCCAGTATAATGAGCAGGCTCAGCTCGGGAGTAGCAGATACTGAACAATATTTCAGTCAGGGTGTGGCAACGGGTTCAGTGGGAGTGAGGTTGGAATTATGGAAAGCGGCTGTTTTGGTTACTATCAATAACCCGGTTTTTGGTGCCGGAGTGACAGCCTATGTCGCTGAAAAAGAAGCGTTGGTGGAAGCGGGTAAGTTAGCCCCCTCGGTAAGGAGATACACTCACTCTCATAATGCCTACGTGTACGCCAGTGCGCGGCGCGGCATGGTCGGATTAATGATACTGCTGGCGCTGATGTTCTACCCCGTCTACATAGGTCATAAACAGTTCAGACAAAATGCTCAGAGTAGCAGGGCGCCAGCTGTTGCTCTAATCATATTCGGTTGGTTTTTTATCTTTGCCAATATCACCCAAGTATTTTTTGCTCATAATAGCGGCACGATCATGTACACAGGATTGTTGATTATTCTTGTCTCACTGATGCTCAATAGCGAGAAAGAACTGGCCGGGCAACCTTAGTTTCAGCACTTCGCCGCTGCGTAGAGTTTTTGCTCGCCGTCGGGTTGGGTTTTGAACCTTTTGTGCATCCACATGTACTGGTCAGGTTGCTTTTTTATTGCCTTCTCAATGCTGTCGTTGATCACTTGGGCAAAAGCGGCCTTGTCATTGCTGTCGCAGCTCGGTACTGCAGAGAACTCCAGGATATAACCACTATTATCGGGCTTTCTGTAGTGAGCCAGCATTAAAATAGCGGAACTGTTAAAGCGCACCAGATTGGAAGTGGCGGTGATAGTCGAGGCGCATTGGCCAAAGAATTCGACAAAAACACAGCCTTTACTGTTCAGGTCCTGATCCGGAGCAAACCAGACACACTGATTCTGTTTCAGTTTTTTGATCACTAAGCGCATATTTTTGCGCTCTATCGGCTGGCAGTATTTAGAGCGCCCGGCGGTGATGGCGGTATCCAATAGTGGGTTGTTGTGTCTGCGGTACAAAGTATTAAGGGGTGTTTCGGTAAATGAAAACAACAGCCCACCTAAATCCAGAGTACTGAAATGCGCGCCCACTAATACCACTCCCCGCCCTTGTGCTAATGCGGCATCTAGCAGCGGCTGGCCGCGGATTTCAATTTTATCGGCGAACATCTGCCGATCGCCATAATGGGCCCAGGCGGTCTCTACTATGCCAATACCGTTGGCGATAAATACATCTTTGAGAAACTGTTGTTGCTGCTTGTGGTCCATATTTGGAAAGCAGAGTTTGATATTAACTTCAGTGACTCTGCGCCTTTTTACCGCTAGCAGCCGCAGTAGATTGCCCAGTAAAGTTCCCACAAATATGCCTCGTTTAAAGGGCAGTTTTGCCAGGGCGCGTATTAAGGATAAAGTGAGTAGGGCGGGCCAATTATTTTTTAGATCATTCACAGCTAGTTACATATTTAAGTTACAATTAAAAATCATTATAGGCAGATGACAGGGCAGGCGCTATCACTAGTGTTGAAAACTTCATACCGCCACAGATTTTAAGATTAAAAGGTTGTTATACATTGAATTTGAATGCCTGGCAGATATACAAGAGACTCTTAAGTTACCTTAAACCTTACCTGGGTTTTTTTCTGTTAAGTATCTTTGGCTATATTTTGTACGCCTTAACTCAGACGGCTTTTGCGGTGCTGATGGAGCGCATAGTCGCTGAAATGGATGCGCCTTCAGCAAAGGCCTACATTTTTTTACCGCTGGCGATTATATCAATTACTCTGGCCAGAGGCGTTGGCGGTTTTATCGGCACTTACTGCTTAGATAGAGTGGCCTTTAGTATAGTCAATGAGTTGCGCAGCCAAATATTCTCCTCAATTCTGCAGTTGCCCAGACAGCAATATCTGCAGCATGATTCAGGCCACTATCTGGCGATTCTGATTTACAACGTTGAGCAAGTAACTGCGGCGACAACTTCGGCAGTGCGCACCCTGATTCGCGAAGGTGCCACTGTTATAGGTCTGATCGGCTATCTGTTCTACTTAAATTGGCAGCTCTCGCTACTGTTTTTTGCCGCCAGCCCTTTTATAGCAATAGTGATCAGTTACGCTTCAAAACGCTTTCGGCGGCTGGCAAAAAACATGCAGAACTCGGTTGCTGATATTACTCATAGAGCATCGGAGAGCTTGCAGGGCAATGAGGTGGTGAAGACTTTTGGAGGCTATGCTTCAGAGCTGCTGAAATTTCAGCAGGCCAGCGAGGACTTTAAACGACAGTCGTTAAAAATGACGGTAACTGCTTCATTAAATTCCCCTATTGTGCAGTTTCTGGTCTCATCAGCACTGGCGCTGTTAGTTTTCGTCGCACTCTATCCTGGACTGATGCAGCCAATGGCTGCCAGTGAATTCATCGCATTTTTGATCACAGCAGGTCTGATTGCTAAACCGCTGCGGGCGCTGACCGAGATAAATGGGCCACTGCAGCGGGGTATCACTGCAGCAATGAGCGTTTTTGAAGTAATAGATGGCGAGCCGGAAAAAGATACTGGCACTGTCAGTACTAGCAGAGCGACAGGTAAATTAGAGTTTAAAAATGTCAATTTCAGCTACGCCGAAGAATTAGTATTAAAAGATATAAACTTCACTGTGAATGCGGGAGAGACAGTGGCACTCGTCGGTCGCTCGGGCAGTGGCAAAAGTACCTTGGCTAATCTGCTACCGCGCTTCTTTGATCTCAGCAGTGGAGAGATACTATTAGACGGAGTGCCACTACAGCAATACAAATTAGCTAACTTGCGCGAGCAAATTGGCATAGTAAATCAGCAAGTGGTGTTATTTGCCGACAGCATCAAAGGCAATATCGCCTATGGTAGCTTGAGTGAAAAAAGTGACTCACAAGTGCAGCAGGCACTGGAAATAGCCAATGCCAGTGAATTTGTCGAAAAGTTGCCTCAGGGAATCTCAACCCAACTCAGTGAAAAAGGTCTGATGTTATCTGGAGGTCAGCGGCAGCGCCTGGCGATTGCCAGAGCAGTGTTAAAAGATGCCCCGGTGCTGATTCTGGATGAAGCGACTTCTGCTTTAGATAATCACTCTGAGCGCTACATACAACAAGCGCTGGAGAGAGTAATGCAAAATAGAACCACCCTGGTGATTGCCCACCGGCTCTCTACGGTGAAAAATGCCGATATTATACTGGTGATGGAAAGCGGCGAGATCGTTGAGCGCGGTAATCACCGGCAGCTACTTGAACAAAATGGCTTGTATGCAAAGCTCTATCAGCAGGGCTTTGAGCAGAAAATACCGGCCAGTGAAATATGCGAAAGCAAAAGTTAATTTTAGGAGTAATCATCTGTGCTTGATATAACCATGCCAGAATTTAACAAAACCTGTGTCTTAGTTGTTGGCGATATCATGCTGGATAGATACTGGCACGGGGCGACTGAACGAGTCTCTCCCGAAGCTCCGGTACCGGTTATTACCGTCAGTAAACAAGATGACAGACCCGGTGGCGCAGGCAACGTGGCATTGAATACCGCTGCCCTGGGATCACAGACCTTGCTGTTGGGCATAGTCGGTCGGGATGAGGCGGCCTCTGTAGTAGAGAGCAGCCTAAAAGCTGCAGGTGTCGGCTGTCATTTTTGTGTTGCCGATAGCGAGCCCACTATCACTAAACTCAGGGCAATCAGTCGCAACCAACAGCTGTTGAGAATGGATTTTGAAGAACGCTTTGCCGATCGTTATGCAGCCCAGATTAGCAGTGGCTTAGCGGCACAAATTGACCAGGCGGATGTCATCATCCTCTCAGATTATAACAAGGGCACCCTGACTGATTGTAAAACTCTGATAGCGATGGCTAAAGCTAAGGGAAAGCTAATTTTAGTCGACCCGAAAGGCAGCGATTATCGTCATTATAAAGGTGCGACTTTATTGACGCCGAATATGGCAGAGTTTGAGGCGGTGGTGGGTAAATGCCACACTGAAGAGCAGATCATCGAGCGTGGCACGGCCTTAATCGCTGAACTAGAGCTTGAGTGCCTGCTGATCACCCGCAGTGAAAAAGGCATGACACTGCTGCAAAAAGAGGGCACTGAGGTGCACTTCCCGGCGCGAACCCATGAAGTCTTTGATGTGACCGGCGCCGGTGATACTGTGATATCGACCTTGGCAGCGGCGCTGGGTGCGGGAACTCCGATGCAGCAGTCGGTCGCTATTGCCAATATGGCGGCGGGTATCGCCATTGGTAAACTCGGCACTTATGCCATCAGCGGTCCGGAAATCAGAAAAGAGATCGCCGCCACCCAGCGCAGTGCTCGTGGGGTAGTCAACGAAGAACAGTTAATGATTGCGATCGAAGATGCCAGGTTAGCTGGGGAGAAGATTGTCTTTACCAATGGCTGTTTTGATATTTTACATGCAGGTCACGTTGGCTATCTGGAGCAGGCGCGCTTGTTAGGACACAGATTAGTGGTAGCGATTAACAGCGATCGCTCAGTGAAAGCGCTCAAGGGTGAAGGGCGACCGATCAATACAGAAGACCGCAGGATGGTGGTGCTCTCGGGGTTGGAAGTGGTTGATTGGGTGGTGTGCTTCGATCAACCGACTCCTGAGCATTTACTGCAGAAAATCCGACCGGAAGTGTTAGTGAAGGGCGGTGACTATGGCATAGAAGGCGTAGTAGGCGGCGATTTTGTACGCAGTTACGGAGGCGATGTGCAAGTGTTGTCACTGCTGGATAACTGTTCAACCACAGCCATTGTCGAGCAGATACGGGAAGATAAATCATAGTGAGCTATTCACTGCCAATGCGAGTCAGCAGCTCGGTTGAATAGCTGCTGATTTAAATAGCGGCTATTCGTCGGTGCGGTTTTCACTTAGATAGTGTCGATGACCTGCTGGTATTTTTGCACATTGGCACGTAAATTCTTTTCACTGATAGTGCCGATCACCGCGCTGCTCACTCCCGGCTGAGAAAATATAAGTTTTAAACTGGAGAGGATCGGGTCGCTGTCTGGCTGTTGTTGCAGGTGGCCAGAAGCGAAGGCTTTCTTGATAAAGATGCCTTTATTGTGCTGTTGGGCGTACTCAATGACAGCCAGTTCCTCTCTTTGTACTAAGTTATAAGTGACCATGGCACAGTCTGACTGTTGCAGCGCTGCAATACCGCCAGCGATAGTTTTAGTGGACATGCCGATGGCGCGAACTTTTCCCTGCTGTTTAAGGTTAGCTAAGGTCTGTAAGGCCAGGTGCTGCTCTATAATCTGTAAGTCATCGCCGTTGGAGTGAATCATCACAATGTCCAGATAGTCGGTCTTTAAGCGCTGTAAGCTGCGCTCTACACTGGCGGTGATCGCTCGCTCACTGAAATCGTAACGGGAGGCCCCGGTTCGGGGGTCGAACTCTTCACCAGCTTTAGAGCTGATGATCCACTGTTGTCGTTCGACGGCTTTCAGCAACAGACCCAGACGTTGTTCACTGTTGCCATAAGCGGGTGCAGTATCCAGCAAGTTAATCCCTAACTCTCGGCAGATGCTGAGTAATTTAAGTACTTGCTGGTCGTCGGGGATAGTGAAAGCATTAGGATACTTTACTCCCAGATCACGGCCAATTTTAACCGTGCCCAGACCTATAGGACTGACTTTGACGCCAGTGTCGGCGACGGCTTTACAGTTCATTGGCCTGTTTTGCTCCAGGCGGGTTCGGCGAGGGGCGGAGTTTTAAGATTTGCAGTTATATTCAAGTCCGCTTTGTTGAGTGCCACGAGCTGTTGTTGGCTGAAAAGTTCACAGACTTGATCGCTGAGATCTGGAGCCAGTGCCAGCTTCGTCGGCCAAGTCACCAGGTAGTTGTTTTCACTGTGGTAATAGGCAGCATCAGGACGGTTCAGAGCACTTTGTTTAGGCTCTGCCCGGCTGATGTGTAAGGTACTCCAATGGGCGTTTTGTAATTTTACCCAAGGTAATATTTTAGCCGTGAGCTGCTGGGCTGCAGCAATTTGCTGGCCCCTGTCTCGCTGCACTCCTGTCTCGGCAATATCGCCACCGTAATACCAGGTATAGCTGCCATCGCTATTGATATGATGTGTAATAGTCACCAGTGGTTTACTGCTGGCACCGATACAGTGAGCATAAACCGGCAAATTAGTAGTGTGCGTCACCATGACCATGTGCAGCGGGCGCAACTGCATTTGCGGCTTGTCGATGTTGAGCTGGGCTAATATTGACGCATTGCCCTGGCCTGCGGCAAAGATGAAGCGCTGGGCGTTTATTTGAATAGCTTGTTCAGAGCAGCTGACAGACATGATATTTCCAGCGGAATCTTTGTTCCAGCTGCAGTCGGTTGTGTCTATTTGTACTATACGTTGTTGCAGCTGGGCGCTCAGCACTTTGAGAAGCGAGGGGACGTCGATAACAATTTCGTTGAGCTTGTATAAGTTACCTTTGAAGTCGGGGTGCTGAAAAATTTCCGGATAATCAACTTTGGCCATGTTGTCGACCCGTCCACTCATGGCCTTCTTGGCAAAAAAAGAGGTTATTTTGGCGGCCAGTGAGCCCTGTGACCACAAATAGTGCGCATCGCTGAGGGTGGTCACGGCCCGTAAATCTATGTCTCCCTCACCTTTGAGGCACGCTCTCCAGCGCGCTGGCATCCCTTTGATGGCGTCGGAGGCCTGAGACAGAACGCCGTTAAGGGCATATTTGATGCCGCCGTGAATAATGCCTTGAGATCTGACACTCTGACCGCCGCCGATGCTATTAGCCTCCAACAACAGTACATCATATCCCTGCTTGCTAAGGGAATTGAGCATCCATAACCCGGCGACGCCAGCGCCGACTATAACGATGTCAGTGTTTATTTCTCTCATATGAACTCTCTAATATCTCTCTAGAACTAAGGTTGCCAGTTTGGCTGCTAGCAATTCGCAGCTAATAAGTGGCGGCTGAAATCGGCCAAATCTTCAAACACTAAGGTTGATTCAGGCAGTGCTGTTTTATCCAAAGTTCGCTGGCCCTTACCGGTTTTTACCAGGGCGGCGGGCATGTTAATAGCCCAGGCGGCTTGCAGATCACGCAGAGAATCTCCGACAAAATATGTGTTGCTTGGTTGCGCCCCAAACTCATTGAGTATTTGCTGTAACATGCCGGGCTTAGGTTTGCGGCAGTGGCAGTGATCTTCGTCAAGGTGCGGACAAAATACTATCTTGTCAATTTTTCCGCCCTCGGCTTCTACCAGCGCGATCATTTTTTGATGCATTGCCTCTAAGGTTGCCAGGTCGTAGTAGCCGCGGCCAATACCCGACTGATTAGTGGCTACAGCTATGCTATAGCCACTGCGAGATAACTCGGCAATCGCCTGAATGCTGCTGGGAATCGCTATCCACTGCTGCAGTGTGCGGATGTAGTTATCAGAATCGAGATTAATGACCCCATCGCGATCGAGAATGACTAGTTTGATTGGCATAGCGCAACTATTTCTCTGCTGCAGCTTTGCACAGGGCGCGCCGATCGGCGTCCTCACAGAGCCAGTGGCCGGCAAAAATATGCGCCTCTTGAACCCGTGCCGTTTCAGTGGCGGGAACTGCCAGAGTGTGGTCGGCAATATCGACAAGCTTGCCGCCGCTCTCGCCGGTCCAGGCCCAGGTTTTTACCCCAATACGTTGTGCGGTTTGGATTGCATCGATGATATTTTCACTGTTACCGGAAGTGGATATACCGATGATGATGTCTTCTGGCTTTGCCAGCGCTGCGACTTGACGGCTAAACACAGTGGCAAATGAAAAATCGTTGGCATGGGCAGTCAGCAGTGAGGTATCTGTGGTCAGAGCGATGGCAGCCAGAGGTGCGCGCTCGGCTTTGTAGCGGACTACAAATTCAGTCGCCAGATGTTGACTGTCAGCGGCACTGCCACCGTTGCCCATAAAGAATAGCTTGCCGCCGGCATCGAAACAGTGGTCAATCTGTTGGGCTAATAGTGCCAGAATAGATTCACACTGGGCCATTTTTTGAAAAAGATCTTGATGGCGTTGTAGCGCATTTAGATAAGTGGACATGATAGGCATCAACCTTGATAAATTTAATGAAATTCTAACTGATCTGCTGCCCGGGATAAACTACAATAGCAGCCAAAAGCAGCGTAATGACAAAAAAATTAGCGGTGAACTATCCCTTGAGAGCCATCTATAGTTGTATCTTTTACCTACTGACACCCGTGATGTTATTTAAATTGTGGCTGCGTGGTCGAAAATCTCCTGCTTACCGGCAGCGCATTGGCGAGCGCTTTGGTTTTGCCTCAAAAGTATCAGACACCGCTCCACTGTGGGTACATGCAGTTTCGGTCGGTGAATGTGTTGCCATTGCGCCGCTATTAAAACAGTTATTGGCACAGTATCCGCAACTCTCTATTCTGGTGACAACTTCCACTCCCACTGGTGCCGATCGGGTTGCCAAGTTATTTGCCAGCTACCAGCAGGTCTGGCACCAGTATTGTCCATACGACCAGCCGGGCTCAGTGGCCCGATTTTTACGCAGTCATAAACCGCTGGGGTTGCTGATTGTCGAGACGGAGCTGTGGCCCAATATGTTGGCACAGTGCAGCAGCAATAATATTCCAGTGCTGTTAGCGAATGCGCGAATGTCCGATAAATCCGCCAGAGGTTACGCAAAAGTTGGCCGTTTAACCGCGCAGATGTTACAGCATTTGAACTTGCTGGTGGCGCAATACCCTAGTGATGGTGAACGTTTTCTGCAGTTGGGGCTGGCAGCAGAAAAACTACTGATAAGCGGCAGTATTAAATTCGATCTGCAAATTGCAGATCGAACCTTGCCGGAAGCGGCGCAGTTACGCCAGCAAATAGGCAGCAGGGCGGTACTGATTTTAGGCAGCAGTCACAAGACAGAAGAGCAGGGCGTGTTAGAGTTGCTGGCAGAATTATGGCAGCAATTCCCTGAGCTATTATTGATCATTGTGCCGCGCCATCCGGAGCGTTTTGAGGAAGTGGCAAGCCTGGCGCGTAAGTATTCAGACAAAGTCGTCAGACGCAGTGCCGGAGCGTTTGATCCCCAGTGCCAAATATACATTGGCGACACTATGGGCGAATTGGCCATGTTATATGCAGTGGCAGATCTGGCAATCGTCGGCGGTAGTTTTGTCGCTGTTGGTGGACAGAGTCCGCTAGAACCCGCCAGCGTTGCTAAAGGGGTGCTGATGGGGCCGCAACAGTACAATTTTTCGGTCATTTGCCCGCAGTTGGAAGCGGCTCAAGGTATGTATAGCTGTAGTGATTACCGCCAGCTTTTGCAGCAACTGCAGAGGCTACTGGCAGCCCCGCAGCTGATGCAAGAAATGGGTGTGCGGGCAGAAAAGTATTTTCTATCTCAGCGCGGGGCGACGACAATACTATTGCAACAAATACAGTCGCTACTATTGAAAAAATGAGTAATGGAGCAGGCTTAAATGCGCTGCCGGTCTTTGGCTTTGCAGTGAAATAGTTTAAATGACCATAACATCAACCTTGATACTCAGTGATGAGATCAGCAGATAAATTGCCCAGAGGCTTAACAGTGAAAATTTACAAACTATTATTGAAGCTCAGTGTTTTTACCAGTATTTTAATGCTCTTTGGCTGCGGCCAGAAAGGTCCGTTGTACCTGGAAGACAGCAGTGCAAAAAATAGCAGTGGGGAAGTGGTTGAACAACCTGCCACAAACGAATAACAGCGATTATAGCCACTGATTATATGACCGTGGCAGACAATTACAGAGCAGAGGCGAAAATGTTTATGGATAGTTTTGAGTACCGCGACAATAGGCTCCACTGTGAAAATGTACTGCTCAGTAAAGTAGCAGCAGAATTTGGTACCCCGACCTATGTGTACTCAAGAGATGCCATTGAACTGGCCTACCTGGCATATGACAATGCCCTGCAAGACAGGGATGACATGGTCTGTTTTGCGATTAAGGCAAATAGTAATCTGGCGGTATTGAATATACTGGCACGCTTAGGTGCGGGCTTTGACGTGGTTTCTCAGGGAGAGCTGGAGCGTGTTTTAGCCGCTGGCGGGCGCGCTGAACGAGTGGTTTTTTCTGGGGTATCCAAACAGTCCAGTGAAATTCGTCATGCCCTGAGAGCCGGTATTCACTGTTTTAACATTGAATCTGAGGCAGAATTAGTGCGCATTAATGCTGTCGCCGGGCAATTGCAGATGCTGGCACCTATTTCCTTCAGGGTGAATCCCAATGTAGATGCCGGCACCCATCCCTATATTTCCACAGGTTTAAAAGAAAACAAATTTGGTATTGCCATTGAAGATGCTCCGCGTATCTATCAACGGGCAGCTAGCTTAAAGCATGTAAACATCATCGGCATGGACTGTCATATAGGCAGTCAATTAACTGAAATAGCACCCTTTATGGATGCCATGGATAAATTATTAGCGCTGATTGATCATTTGCAAACTCTGGAAATCGGTATTAAACACTTAGATCTGGGCGGCGGTTTGGGAGTTTGTTACAGCGATGAAGTGCCGCCAACCCCGCAGCAGTATATTAGCGCAGTATTAGACAAGATTGGCGATAGGAAAATAAAGCTCATCTTTGAGCCAGGTCGATCTATCGTCGCCAATGCCGGAGTGCTGTTGACCGAAGTAGAGTACTTAAAACATAATCAGAGCAAAAATTTTGCGATTGTCGATGCGGCGATGAATGATATGTTGCGACCGGCACTGTACAGTGCTTACTTAGATATACTACCGCTGCAGATCAGTGACAGCCAAGAGTTACAAAAGTATGATGTGGTGGGCCCCGTGTGCGAAACCGGTGACTTCCTGGGTAAAGACCGTCAACTCAGTATTACAGCGGGTGATCTGCTGGCTGTCTGCTCAGCAGGAGCCTATGGGTTTACCATGAGCTCTAATTATAATAGCCGAACCCGCGCTGCAGAAGTGATGGTCGATGATAATAAAATCTACCAAATTCGGGCTCGTGAGACCTTCGCAGATCTGATCAGAGGCGAAGAGTTACTGCCCAATGATTAGTGCAAGCGACTGCTAAGCATTGCTTGATAGACAGCCAATAAACAACAGTTGGAAAGAAAGATGTTATTACGTTTTACCAAAATGCATGGGTTAGGCAATGATTTTATGGTTGTTGATCTAGTCACACAACGCTATAAATTTAATTCGCAGATGGTAAAACGCCTCGGTGATCGAAAACTCGGAGTAGGTTTCGACCAGTTGCTTATTATCGAAATCCCCACTGATCCCGATATGGATTTTCGCTATCGAATATTTAATGCCGACGGCTCTGAAGTAGAACACTGTGGGAACGGTGCCCGCTGTTTTGCCCAGTTTGTCAGGGATAAGCGCCTGAGCGTTAAGAAGCAGCTGAAAGTTGAAACCGCCAAAGGCAAGATGTTGCTAACTATCCGAGAAGACCGCCAGGTAGAAGTCGACATGGGGGCGCCGATATTAGCCCCCGCTGAGATCCCCTTTATTGCTTCGAGCCAGCAAGTTACTTATATGCAACAGGTATTAGAGCAACAGTTAGAGATCAGTGCTGTATCAATGGGCAACCCGCATGGGGTAATAGTGGTCGACGACGTACATACCACAGCAGTGGGGGAACTGGGACCTGCGGTGCAGAGCCTGGACTGTTTTCCCAGTGGCGCCAATATAGGTTTTATGCAAATTGTCAGTGAGGCAGAGATAAACTTGCGGGTCTACGAGCGCTCGGTGGGTGAGACACTCGCCTGTGGCACTGGTGCCTGTGCCGCCGTAGTGGCAGGGCGGTTGCGAGGTTTGTTGAGCGAGCGGGTGAAAGTCAATGTGACCGGTGGTGCCCTGGAAGTATTTTGGCAGGGAGGCTCTGAAGACCCGGTAATAATGACCGGCCCTGCGACCAACGTATTTGAAGGAAAGATGTTTATATGAGTAACTCAGAGAAGCAAGTGACTACTGAAAAGTTATCCCGGGAACAAGTGGCGGCTTTTTTACAAAAAGATCCCAACTTCTTCCTGGAGTATCAATATTTGTTGGAAGTGCTGGCCGTACCACACCCTTCAGGTGCAGCCGTATCATTGGTTGAGCGTCAATCATCGCTGTTAAAAGATAAAAACAAAATGCTCACGGTGCACTTGTCTGATTTATGTGATGCCGCCAGACACAATGATACCCAGTTCGAAAAAACTAAACGCATGGTACTGGCGCTGTTAGATGCGCAGACTCTTGATGATTTGGGAGATGCGTTAGAGGAGAGTTTGTGCCGGGATTTTTACGGCGATGCAACGTCGCTGATTTTATTTGCAGATAATCAACTGACAGTAAACAATCGGCGCATGATGCCCAGAGAGATGGCCGGGATAGTCGAACCCTTGATGCTCAGCTGTGAGCCAAGCTGTGGCAATTTATCTGCGGCTGAGAATCACTTTTTGTTTGAAGGTCGCTCCTCGCTGATACAATCTGCTGCAGTTATACCGCTGGTGCAAGGAGAGACTATTGGTTTGTTGGGCATCGGCAGCTACGATGCAGATTATTTTCAGAGCAGTCAGGGCACCATGTTTTTAAGTTACGTCGGTGAAGTACTGAGTCGGGTCGCTAGCCGCATATTGCAGCAACCATCAGATAGGCCTGATTAAGTTTGGCCGGGTCGGTCTATAGACAGCGGTTGCTGCGAGTTATGCATGGCTTCCTTTGAAGTTGGTGAACAATTAAGCCAGCCGATAGAGCGGTACTTGCAACACTTACAAAGCGACCGCCAGTTAGCGGCTAATACCTTAGCTAACTACCGCAGTGACTTGCGGGCTCTTGGCCACTTTGTGGCAGATTACCGCATCACCCACTGGCGGCAACTGGGCGCTAAACAGACTCAGGCATTTGTCAGTGACCGACAACTCCAGCAGCGCAGTGCGCTCAGCACTGCCCGTTTAGTCAGCTGTATAAAGGGTTTTTTTAGTTACTTGCGACGCCAGAAAATACTCGATACAGATTTGCTGCTGGGGCTGCAGTTGCCAGCACCGTCCACCATCAGTACTCACCCTGCAGCGGTAGATATAGATCGGCTATTGGACATAGCAGCGGATGATTTCCTCTCCACCAGAGACCGGGCACTGTTGGCGTTGATCTGCAGTAGCGGCATCAAAGTCGCTGAAGTGGCAGCGCTGGATCTGTTTTCAGTAGACTTTGCCCAGCGGGCTTTGCGTATAGAGCGAAAAAATCACCCTGCAGTTATCATCCCCATTTCCAAAAGTACCTTAGAGGCAGTTAAAGCCTGGTTCACTTATCGCTCTGCGCAACTGGCCATGGAGCCGGCGCTGTTTATAGCAAAATCAGGACGTCGATTGAGTATCAGAGCTATACAACAACGGATCCACGCCAGAGGGCGGCAGCTAGGTCTGGCCGCGCTCAGCGCCAACCAGTTAAGGCGAGCATACAGCCAGCAATTAATAGCGGCAGAAGTGAATATAGAGACTATCAGCCGGCATTTAGGTAAGACCGTTAGCAGCAGCGGTCAGTCAAACCAGCAAGCGAGTGACATACAGCAGTTACTGGCGAGTTATAATAGCGCCCACCCCAGGGCCAAGAAGCGATGAGAGCACTATGATAAAATGTCTGACTTTCGATTTGGATGACACCTTATGGGATGTCTCGCCAGTGATAAAAAATATGGACCTGAAACTCTATCAGTGGTTGGCAGAAAATGCGCCCGCCTATGCGGAACAGTTCGATATTGGCAATTTTTCGCACTTGCGCTCCCATGTAGTCACAGAATTTCCCAAGATAGCTCACAGTGTGACTAGTATCAGGCTGAAGTGTTTAGAAGTCGGGCTGAGCCGAGCGGGTTATTCTCCTGGGCGAGCCCGGCAACTATCGATAGAAGCCTTCGCAGTGGCAATTGTGGCGCGACAGCAAGTCACTTATTTTCCCCACGTATGGCAAGTGCTAGATCAGCTCAAGGCGCAGGGATATATCATGGGGGCAATTAGCAACGGCAATGCAGATATCCATAAAGTAGGGCTGAGCAAACACTTCGATTTTCAATTTAATGCCCACCAGGCGGGGGTCGAAAAACCTGATCCGGTAATTTTTAAGTTGATGCTAGAGCACCTGCAACTAGCGCCCGAGCAAGTGATTCATATTGGCGATAACCCTATTGCCGATGTGCTCGGAGCTCAACAACTGGGCATGGCAACTATCTGGGTAAATGTACTGCCGCAGCAGTGGTCGCATGAATTTCAGGCCGATCAGCAGATTAGTTGCATCAGTGATTTGCCGGCAGCTGTTGCCAACATAGTAGCAGAGGCTGATTAACGAGGTGTCAGGGCTGCAGTAATTAGATAAAATACTCGAGTAAATCATTGAGAAACAACGATCCCTGTCGGGTCGGGGTTATTCTATTGGCAACACTGAGCAGCCCTTTGGCAGAGGCGGCTGCCAGTTGCATCTCGATACTGCTCAGTGGCTGTCCGGTGCGCTGCGCATAATATGCAGTGGGGGCTCCGTCAATTAAGCGCATGGCATTCATCATGAATTCAAACGGAAGTTCATCCGCAGCGATGATGTTTTGCCCTCCAAGTGGGTCGACACTTTCTAGATATGCTTTAGGCGAGCGTTTTTTCCAGCGCCTGACTATTTCTAAAGCGCCAGTGTCTTGCTGATAAAAACTCAATTTACCGTGGGCCCCGGCGCCGATGCCAAAATAATCGCCAAACTGCCAGTAATTGATGTTGTGCCGGGCCTGAGCATTTTCCCGGGCGTACGCGGAAATTTCATACTGGCTAAAACCGGCGCTGGCGATCAGCTCTTGGCCCTGCTGCTGAATATCCCATAAGCTGTCGATATCTGGTAGCGTCGGCGGGCGGATGTGGAACTCGGTATTGGGTTCAATAGTTAGTTGATACCAGGACAAATGGTCAGTACCCAGTGCAATCGCGGTACTTAAATCCTGTAGAGCCTGCTTTGGACTCTGTTTGGCGAGGCCGTGCATCAGATCGATATTGATGTGCGCAAAGCCGATTTCGCCAGCGGCACTGATCGCTTTGATCGCCTCATCACCTGAGTGAATTCTGCCCAGTAGCTGTAAATGCTCAGTATTAAAACTCTGTACACCAATTGACAGGCGGGTGACTCCGGCCGCTTTAAAACCGGCAAAGCGCTCGCGTTCGAAAGTTCCGGGGTTGGCCTCCATGGTTATCTCAATATCGCTGGCAAAGGGGATAATCTGTTGCGCGCCATTGAGGATTTCGGCGATAGCACTGGCACTGAACAGACTGGGAGTACCACCACCGATAAAGATACTACTGATCTCACGCCCCTGGGCGGCGTTTTTCTCCGCGTTCAAATCGGCGAGTAGCGCTTTCACATATTGCTGTTCGGGGATCTCTCCACGCACCGCATGGGAGTTGAAATCACAGTAGGGACATTTGCGAATGCACCAGGGGATATGGATATACAGGGCCAGTGGCGGCAGTGATTGAACGAGTGACATTAGCGTAGATAGTTCTCGATTAACTTTACAAAATCGGCGACGGCCTGGCCGCGGTGACTGATTTTATGTTTTTGTCCTGCAGAGAGCTCAGCAGCCGCCAGTGATCGACCTTCAAGCAGTTCAGGGTCTACTAAAAACAGCGGGTCATAGCCAAAGCCAAACTCGCCTCTTGGGGATGTCAGGATACTGCCCTCTAGTGTTCCCTGACAGATAAGTGGCGTAGGGTCTTTTGCATGACGCATAAAGACTAAAGCACAGCGGTATCTGGCGGTTCGCTGTGCGCTCGGTACTTGCTCTAGCTGCTGCAGCAGTTTGCGATTATTGGCGGCATCTCCTGCCCCTGAAAACCTTGCAGAGTATATCCCCGGGGCTCCTAATAGTGCGTCTACCTCCAAACCTGAATCATCGGCCAGCGCCGGCAAACCCGTGGCGGCACAAGCGTGTCGCGCTTTAAGAATAGCGTTTTCCACAAAAGTAAGTCCGGTTTCATCGGCATCGCTGACCTTGAATTCGCTCTGTGGCAGTATCTGGATATCCATGGCGCTAAATATTTGGTGGAACTCTTTGAGTTTGCCTTGGTTGGAACTGGCTAGCACTATCTTATCTATCATTGGCTTCTCTGTGTGATGAATCCTGAGTCTTTGAAGTTGCTATTCGCAAAGTTACTCGACGTAGAATTTTTGCGATATATTCACGGCAATTGGCTGTTGGTTAGGGTCAGGTTGTACCGAAACCTTAAAATTCATCACTTCCTCATCGGCAAAGCGGAAGCTGGCGATGTAATAAACAGCTTTTCCCTCCGCAATAGTGACAAACTCTAATTGCTGCTGCTGGCCTAATAAATTTTCCACCGTGCCACTGTTAAAGCTTTTCACCGCATGGGTAGAGCCGTCGGCATTTTTTGCAAACACTGAAATATTTAACATGGCAGTGTATTTACTGCGCACTAACTTATTCTTTTTTGCGGCGTCCGCATCAATTAACGTGCTGTTAAAAGCACTGTAATGAACTATATAGCCAGGGGTTTCTACAATTTGCTGAGCCATAACTGCAGTGCTGAACAGCAACAGAAAGATGGCATTGAAAAGAGTTTTCATGATATTTCTCCGGTTCTGAATGGATTGCTGAACAGTGATCTTGATTTTGTTTACAGCAACAAGTTACAAACTCAACCTCAATAAAGCGGTGGCATAGCTATTCGATAACTGTTCAATTATGCGCTTTGCCGGCGCAAACCGCTCTACTAAATTATAGTATTGGCAGTCCTGACAGATATTGCAGCAGCGCCGCGACTAGCGGCACTGGTCAGGCAGGCATTGTCTTAGATAAAAGGTCGCAGTTGAGACTGAATCAGTTGAATGGAGATAATGATCACTATAGGGGATAAATCGAAGCCGCCGATAGGGGGAATAAACTTTTGCATCAATTTATAGAAAGGCGCAGTCACTTGCATAATTAATTGTGGCGCGGGATGCGGGCTGCCAGGAGCTACCCAGCTGATAATGACTGAGCCCAGCACCGCGTAGAAAATGATATCCAGGAAGGTGTAGAGCACCCCGGCTGAGGCTAATATGCTTATCCACAGCAGCGGGATAGCGTGGCTTGATAATAGATAGATAAAAAGCGCTTTTAGCAGCAGGGCAAAGACCACCGGGGATATATCGGTGTTGGCTATTTTCGGTATCATTTTTCGCAGTGGATTAATGACAGGCTGAGTAATGCGTACCACCCCCTGAGAGATAGGGTTGTAATAATCGGCGTGAACTAGCTGCAAGATCACCCGCAGCAGTAATATGAAAATGTAGAGGTCGCCCAATGTGCGAATTATTAGTAAAAGAGGGTTTGCTTCCATAGGTAAACTGCCTAATTAGTTATGGTTCTGAGTCTGTCAGGGAGATAGCAACAGGCCAAATTTATATCTGAATTGTCGGTATTTTCCAAGCTAAAGTTTAGCATTCAATAGGGCTAAATGTATGAAAATTACTCGTTTAAGCCAACTCTATGGCTAATTGTTTAGATCTATTGATGTTGGCTTGCATGCCAAGTTCAATAATTTCTGCAAAACCTGCGCCCTGGAAACTGAGTATGGCCTGCTCGGTCGTTCCTTTAGGGGAAGTGACTCTGCGTCTCAACTGTGCTGGTTGCAGGTCGCTTTGCTGGGCCATTGCCGCAGCTCCAGTGGCGGTTTGCAAAGCCAGTTGTTCGGCAACTTCTCTGCTCAACCCCTGTTTAGTTGCCGCGTCTATCATGGCTTCCATCAACAGGAAAAAATAAGCGGGTCCCGATCCTGAAAGCGCCGTCACCACATCTAATTGTTCTTCAGTATCAACCCATACCGCCAGTCCGGTATTGCCGATAATGGTTTCAGCGAGTTGCTTTTGTGCTCCAGTGACTTCTTTATTGGCACACAGTGCGCTGGCGCCAAGCTGTACCAGCGCAGGGGTGTTGGGCATGCAGCGCACTACTGACAAGTTGCCACCCAGCCATTTTTCGATACTGGCAGCGGTGATGCCGGCCGCAACAGAAATAATCAGTGGTTGATGTTGCTGTGCCACTTCAGCCAGCGGAACTATGGCTGCCTGCATCAGCTGCGGTTTTACCGCCAGTACCACTACACTGGATTCAGCCATGGCCTGCGCATTATCAGTGCCAATTTTAATTCCCATCTCAGCCAGATCGGCTAACTTTGCCAGATCTCGCCCGGTGGCAAATATTTGTTCTGCAGGGTAGCCATTCTTTAACATACCGCCAAAAATAGCTCTGGACATGTTTCCGGCACCGATGAAGGCGATAGTAGCGTGCATAATAACTCTCTATAAAAAGTTGGCTGGTTTAAACGGATGAATTAGGATAATTTCTCGGCCCAAACAGTGCTGTTCCCACTCTGACAATAGTCGCTCCCTGCTCTATAGCGGGAACAATATCTGCTGACATTCCCATAGAGAGAGTATCGAGCGCCGGGTACTGCTGCTGACACTGAGATAAAAGCTCTGCCAGAGCTGCAAAAGCTCGTTGTTGTTCGGCTGTGATTTGGGTCGCTTTTGGAATGGCCATTAAACCGCGCAGTTTAAGGTTAGGCAACTGGGTTATCTGCTCTATTAAATCCGCCGTCTGTTCAATACTACAGCCCGCTTTGTTAGCTTCTGCGGATATATTTACCTGGATACAGATATTTAAAGGCGGTAAGTGCTGTGGCCGCTGTTCAGCCAGTCTCCTGGCTATTTTAATACGATCAACGCTGTGTACCCAGCTAAAATTTTCGGCGATGGCACGGGTCTTGTTGGATTGTATCGGCCCGATAAAATGCCAGATCAGTGGCAGTTCTGACAGTGCGGTAATCTTATCCAGTGCTTCCTGCAAGTAATTTTCGGCAAAATGATTTTGCCCCGAGCTATGTAACTCAAGTAGTTGCGCCGCAGTTCTGGTCTTGCTGACTGCCAGTAATTGCACTGCGTCGATGGGCCTGTTAGCCCTCTGACAGGCGTTGGCAATCTCGCTGCGAACCTGAGTGAAATTGTTTGCTATGCTTATCATATGTAGTAAGTTCGGGTTGTTGATCGGGTATTGTATATATACCTATTAATCACTGTAACTCTGTGATTTTTAACATTAGTATAGGCGAAGCCAGTATATAAGAGCTGATGCCTTTGCGTCTGGACGCAGTATTTTAAAATCACTTACGAGAATATAAGCTATGGATATTACCGAGTTATTATCTTTTTCCGTGCAGCAGAAAGCATCAGATTTGCATATTACCGCGGGATTGCCACCAATGATACGGGTTGATGGTGAAATCCGCCGAATTAAGATGGCTTCCCTCGAAGACAAAGAAGTACAGACGCTGATATACGACATAATGAGTGATAGAGTGCGCAAAGATTACGAGGAGAACTGGGAAGCTGACTTTTCCTTCGAAGTGCCGGGACTGGCCAGATTTCGTGTCAATGCCTTTAATCAAAACCGCGGTGCGGCGGCGGTATTTCGTACTATCCCCAGCGAGATACTGTCGATGTCGGATCTGGGTATGGGAACAATTTTTGAAACGCTCTCCAATAAACCCCGTGGTTTAGTGCTAGTGACCGGCCCCACAGGTTCAGGTAAAAGTACCACTTTGGCGGCGATGGTTAACTACATCAACGAAACCCGCGCCGACCATATTTTAACCTTGGAAGACCCGATTGAATTTGTTCACGAAAGTAAAAAAAGCTTAATAAATCAACGCGAAATCTCTCGTGATACCCGAAGTTTCAGCGCCGCTTTGCGCTCGGCGCTGCGCGAAGATCCGGATGTGATTCTGGTGGGTGAAATGCGCGATCTGGAAACTATCCGCCTGGCTATTTCTGCCGCGGAAACGGGTCACTTAGTTTTTGGCACTTTACATACGACCTCTGCGGCCAAGACCATGGACAGAATCATTGATGTATTTCCAGCGGGAGAGAAATCGATGGTCAGAGCGATGCTCTCTGAGTCTCTGGAAGGCATTATCTCGCAAACCTTGCTGAAAAAAATCGGCGGCGGACGGGTGGCGGCACATGAGATATTGATCGGCACTCCGGCGATTCGCAATTTGATCCGCGAGGCAAAAAGTGCCCAGATATACTCATCTATTCAGACCGGCTCCGCGGTGGGCATGACCACTTTAGATCAATCGCTCACCCAATTAGTGCGCAACGGTCTTATTACCCGTGAAGCCGCCAGAGAAAAAGCTAAAGTCCCCAGTGCTTTTTGAGTACAAAGCAGCAGCTGAACTCATAAGTTCAGCTGTATTCTACGATTGAAGTCAGACTAAGTTTTTCTTAGTTATCTCCTGATAAACAGACAGATTATCTGTTCCTGGCCGGCATCATTTCACTGTCTAGCCCGCTAACACAGCTGCACCTTTCACTGAATAATATTTGCATTTAAGTTAGAGAAAAAGTCGTTCAGGTACTGTAGGATGTTAGTTTGTTGATGAACAGGGAGTTTGTCGCGGGATAACAATTAACTGCGTAAATAAAGGTCAATCTGTGAATCTTAATCATCTGCTAGAAGAGTTAGTCAGGCAAAAGGCCTCGGATTTGTTTTTAGTGGCCGATGCTAAAGCGAGCCTCAGAATTAGTGGTCAGTTGAGCGCTATTTCGGAGCAACCGCTGAGCGTTGATCAAGTGCGGTTGTTAGTTCACAGTGCGATGAATAGCAGACAGAGAGAAGAATTTTCCCAGACACAAGAGTGCAATTTTGCCATCAGTGGTGAGATTGGCCGCTTTAGAGTAAGTGCTTACTTTCAGCGTGGTACCCCGGCGATGGTGCTGAGGCGTATTCATACTGAGATCCCCTCCCTGGAAGAGTTGCAATTGCCGGAGCTGCTGAAAGAGCTGTCTCTGTCAAAGCGCGGTTTGATTCTGTTTGTCGGGGCTACTGGAACCGGCAAAAGTACTTCCCTGGCATCTCTGATCGACTACCGCAACGCCAACAGTGCCGGGCACATTATTACTATTGAAGATCCTATCGAGTTTATTCACTCGCACCGACAGAGCATCATTACTCAGCGTGAAGTCAGCATCGACACTGAATCTTTTGAGCAGGCATTGCACAACAGTCTGCGCCAGTCTCCGGATGTTATATTGATGGGTGAGATCCGCAATCTTGAACTGATGCGTTATGGCTTAACTTTCGCGGAGACCGGACAGTTGTGTCTGGCCACATTGCACGCTAACAATGCCGACCAGGCGCTGGCGCGGATCATCAATATGTTCCCCGCCGAATACCATGAAAAACTGCGCATGGAACTGTCAGTGAACTTAAAGGCGATTATTGCCCAACAGTTAATACCGGCAAAAAATGGCGACGGCCGGCGAGTGGCGACCGAAATATTACTCAACACCCCACTGGTGAGTGAGTTGATTAGCAAAGGCCGCTTTGGCGATATTAAAGATACGATGAAAAAATCTAGCAATCTCGGCATGCAGACCTTCGATCAATCACTGTATCAACTGTACCTGCACGGAGAAATTAGCTATGAATCGGCGCTCAGTCATGCGGACTCCGCCAATGATTTGCGGCTGATGATTAAGTTGAGTGTCGATACCCAGATAGACTCTGCAGTGACAGATTATCAGTTCTCACTGCAGGAGGATTAGCAGCTCTGCTAATCCAAGCCACAACAGCTGTAATTTCATACTCAATGCAATAGGTTTTCTCGCCACATCGACTTCTAGCACTCGCACTTGCACAATTTGCCCGGTCTTCACCAGGGAGTGTGGATCTTTGACAAACTGATTGGCCAGCTGAGAGATGTGCACTAAGCCATCCTGATGAACGCCGATATCGACAAAAGCACCGAAGTTAGTGACGTTAGTGACTATTCCTTCAAGCTGCATATCAGAGCATAAGTCATGGATCCTGGTGACAGTGGCAGAAAAATTGACGCTGGCAAACTCCGGTCTCGGATCGCGTCCGGGTTTCGCCAGCTCGGCAATAGTGTCTGCCACTGTGTAGTGGCCATACTGGTTGCCTAATCGTTCTATATCAATCTGTTGCAGTAAATTTTGGTTGCCGATTAACTGGGCGCTAGTCGCTTTCACGCTAGCGGCCATTTTCTCTACTAAAAGGTAGCTCTCCGGGTGCACGGCACTGTTATCCAACGGCTGAGCAGGGTTATTTATACGCAAAAAAGCGGCACACTGCTGATAAGCTTTTGCCCCGAGCCTGGGCACTTTGAGCAACGACTGGCGATTGTTGAAGCCGCCGCACTGCTCGCGCATGCTCACAATATTTTCGGCGATACTCTGGTTGATACCTGCAACTTGGGTCAATAATGGCACAGAGGCGCTGTTTAAGTTAACGCCGACCTTATTGACACAATCCTCAACCACGGCTGCCAGCTTTAACCCCAGGGCCTTTTGATTGACATCGTGCTGGTACTGGCCAACACCTATCGCCTTGGGCTCAATTTTAACCAGTTCTGCCAGCGGGTCTTGCAGTCTTCTGCCGATTGAGATGGCGCCGCGAATACTCACATCGACATCCGGGAACTCGTTACTGGCGAGCTCTGATGCCGAGTACACAGAAGCTCCCGCCTCACTGACAACCACTTGAGTGAAAGCTACCTGGGTCTGCTGCTGCAGTTCTTTGGCTAATTGCTCTGTCTCCCGGGAGGCGGTGCCATTACCTATGCTAATCAGGGCGACTGAATATTTTTCCACTAGTATTTGTAAGCTGGCCAATGCCTGTTTCCACTGCTTTTGCGGGGCGTGAGGATAGATCACAGATTCTGCCAGCAGCTCACCATTAGCGCCTAAAACCACAACTTTTACCCCGCTGCGCAGGCCGGGATCTAAAGCCAAAGTGACTTTTTGACCCGCCGGAGCTGCCAGCAATAAGTCGCTTAAATTTTTGGCGAACACTTCAATGGAGTCTGTTTCTGAGCGCTCGCGCAGAGCTTTGGCCAGGTCAGTTTGCAAATGCGGTTGCAGTTTATCACTCCAGGCGCTCTGGGCCAGCTGTCGCAACCAATAATCCTGAGTCCTTCGTGTGCCTATGTGTAAATGTTGTTCAATCAATCGCTGCGGGTAGAGTAGATTATGCGCGGGTGGCAGTATCGCCAGTTTTAAAACTCCCTCTTTGATACCGCGAAAGATTGCCAGGGCGCGGTGCGCCGGTACTTTGTTGAGTAGCTGGCTATAGTTAAAATAATCGCGAAACTTGCTCTGTTGATCCGCTTTACCGCGTTTAGCATTGACTTCCAGTAGAGCATTAGTATTCAGCCAGTTGCGCAGCTGTCCCAATAGTGGTGCATCTTCAGCTAATCGCTGCATCAGAATGTCTGCGGCCCCTTGCAGTGCATCCTCGAGCGTGAATATTTGTTTCTCAGGTTTGATAAAAGGCCTGGCAATGTAGTCGGGGTTGACACTTGTCTGGGCCACTAAGGCATCTGCCAGAGCGGTTAGTCCGGCTTCTATGGCACTCTGCGCTCTAGTGCTACGTTTGGCTTTAAAGGGTAGATATAAATCTTCCAGAGTGGTTTTATGCTGGCAGTTGTCTATGGCCTTTCTCAGTGTTTCAGTTAACATTCCCTGCTCTGCGATACTTTTTAAGATGCTCTGCCGACGCTGTTGCAGCTGACGCAAATACTCTAATCGCTCTGCCAGGTGGCGCAATTGAATATCGTCTAAAGCGCTGGTGGCCTCTTTGCGATAGCGGGCGATAAAAGGCACCGTATCGCCTTGATCAAGTAACTGTATAGCTGCTTCTACACGGCTTTTTTTAATGTCTAATTGGCTGGCGATCTGTTGAGCGATATCCATTGCGGCGAGTTCCAAAATACAGAGATAAATACACAGCCGAGATTATAAACTGCAGTGCGGTGGTTGCGAGTATTATTCTGTTTTTTTTGCCCTGAACCTGGTATTTCAGTGGCTTAGGAGTATGCGAACAAGTCCGGTGCGCCTCTGGCTTACAGAGCACTCCAAGATCCAGGCATCGTACCCAAAGGGCATACTAACTAAAGGCATGCTGGTTGCCTACATGGAAGTAGCTACTTAGACTTTACATGGAGCGAAAGTCGGTGCCTGACGAAAGTTGATAACAACAAGACTGGGGTGCTCTGTGAACCGCTTCGGGCGGTATCTAAAGCGGTTGGCTGTTTTGCCTATGGGATGTAGCTAAGGGGCGATAGCAGGACGCGGCAGCTTTGTTGAGCAACTGGGAAGGGGCTGGCCATTCCACTGGGTTGTCTGCCACACAGCGAATCGGATTAAGACCGCAGAGAAGATACCGGACTTATTCGCATATTCCTTAAACAATCGCGTAGTATATAGACACATTTTTATCTGTCAGGTGTTAGTACATCGATGTTTAAGCGTTCATTTATTACCATACTGTTGAGTTTAGGGCTGGTTGTCCTGCTCAGTTTAGTCTCACAATATTCACAGCAAAAAGCCATTAGTGAATTACAGCAGCGCACCCACGCCGATTTAAATCGCTATATATTGACTATGCGGCAGAAACTGGCGCGTTTTCGTGATATTCCGCAGCTACTCTCTAAACACCCTGATTTAGTGCGGATGCTGCGTAAACAGTCCAATTCTAATGATTTGCTGCGCGCCAACCGGCTGTTGACTGAGGTCAATCGTATACTGGGTACCCGCGACAGTTACTTAATGAATGGCGATGGACTAACGGTTGCCTCCAGCAACTGGGCCAGCGAGCGCTCATTTATCGGCGGAAATTTCAACTACAGACCCTACTTTAAAACTGCCATTACCGGCCAGTTAGGCCAATACTTTGCATTGGGTACTACCTCTAAAAGACGTGGATTTTTCTACTCTTACCCGGTGCGGCATAAAGATCTGATACTCGGGGTGATTGTGGTAAAAATTGATCTCAACGAGATAGAGCGGGACTGGAACGAGAAAGACATTAAGCTATTAGTGTCTGATGAAGATGGGGTGATCTTTATCTCGACGCGCAAAGACTGGATTTTTAAAACCTTGAAACCACTGACCAAGAATGATTTGCAGCGTATTCAACGCAGTAAACGTTACTTGGACAGGCAATTAGTGCCGCTTAATATTACTCAGTGGCAGCCCAGTGGTGCTAACAGCCAGATCATAACGCTAAGCGAGGCCAGTGGCGGCAAAACTGAACAGCGGTACTTGATGCAAAGTGGCATAGTCGGCAACAGTGATCTGAATGTCTCTATTTTAGCGGACCTGGAGAGCGTGCAGCGGCAAGTACTGGCGATATTGCTCTATGTGGGAACTGTGTACATTGCGGTAGTGCTGTTAGTGATGGTGATCATTGCCCGGCGCAGAATTGCCAAACAGCGCAGTCAGTTTGAACTGCGCGAATTACAGGCACTGGAGAGCAGTGAAGCTAAGGTAAAAGCGATCATCAATAACACTTGGGCCGGATTGATAACCTTAGATACCAAAGGTTGCATAGAGTCGATGAATGTCACGGCGCAAAAACTATTTGGCTACTCTGAAGATGAATTAACCGGCAGGGAGTTCTTTCAGTTGTTGTTAGATGTCGATCTGCAGCTGTATTTGCAGCAGATCGATCAGCAGCGCTCGGCCAGCGTAGAGACACTGATAGCAGGGAGAGTACTCTGTGGTGATGGCAGGCAAATACCGATTGAATTTGTGGTCGGTAAAATGCGCCAGCAAGGGGATTTGCATTTCTTGATCACAGTGCAGGATATTACCGAGCGCAAAGAGTACGAAGCGCAACTAGATCAATCCAAGGCGTTACTTGAAAGCCGGGTTGAGCAGCGTACCTTAGAGCTGACCAATGCCAATGAGCGCTTGCTAAACGAGATTAAACAGCACAGTCAAACGCAGAACGAGTTAATTCAAACGGCCAAACTGGCGGTGATAGGACAAATGTCCGCGGGTATTAATCATGAATTAAATCAGCCGTTGATGGCAATTCGTGGCTATGCCGATAACGCCAGAAAATTCTTGAAGCTGAATAAAGAGTGTACCGTTGATGAGAATTTAGATGAAATAGCGCAACTGACAGAGCGCATGGCAAAAATATTGCACCCGCTAAAAGAATTTTCCCGCAAGAGTAGTGGTCAGTCACAATTGGTGCCGGTATCAGCGCTGCGCACTGGAGTGCTGGCTATTTTGTATCCACGCCTGGAAAAGTCTAAGGTCGAAGTTGACTGGCCAGAATCATCACAGGATTACTGTGTCTCTGGCGATTTGCTGCGCCTGGAGCAAGTTATGGTCAATCTGATTACCAACGCCATGCAGGCCGTTGAAGCAGAAGAGAGACCAGCAATAGACATCACTGTGCAGTTGGCAGAAAACCAGCAATTAATAATCAGAGTGCGCGATAACGGCCCGGGTATTGATGAACAGCAGCTGCCACAGATATTTGAACCTTTTTTCACCACCAAAAAAGAGGGCCAGGGGCTAGGTTTAGGGTTATCTATTTCACAGCGGATAATCGAGGATGTAGGTGGGCAGCTATCGGCGAAAAATTATAGCAGTAGCGATTCTGAGGCAATGTGCACAGGTGCTGAGTTTAATGTATGGCTTAACATAGGATCAAAGTAAAATATGCAGCAGCCCAAAAGTAGTAAGTTATCTAATAAAGTTCTGTTGGTCGACGACGAAAAATCTATTCGGATGTCGCTGGCGCAAAGCATAGAGCTGGCAGGTTTTGAAGTCATAACTTGTGCCAGTGCTGAGCAGGCACTGGAGAAACTACGCGCGCAGTGGGATGGGGTGATAGTGTCGGATATCAGTATGCCGGACATGGATGGTATGACATTAATGAGTCAGATATCCAGCATCGATAGCGAAATTCCGATGATCTTAATGACCGGGCACGGGGATATTTCTATGGCGGTGGCGGCGATTCAGCAAGGTGCCTACGATTTTTTAGAGAAACCTTTCTCTCCCGATAAACTGTTGGATGTTATTCGCCGCGCCAGTGAAAAACGCGCCTTGAGTTTAGAGAACCATCGGCTGCGCAACGAATTGGAAACTCAAGTGGCTCTGGGGCCGCGAATCATTGGTAACAGCGCCGAAATAGTGCAGCTGCGGCGCTTAGTGGCCAGTGTTGCAGACACCCCTACCGATATATTAATAGAGGCGGAAACCGGTACCGGCAAAGACCTGCTGGCGCGTTATATTCACGAACACAGCAACAGGCGCGAGCATAAATTTGTGGCGATCAACTGTGGGGCAGTGCCCGAGAGCTTGATCGAAAGTGAGCTGTTCGGCCATGAAAAAGGTGCTTTTACCGATGCCAAAGCACGGCGTATCGGCAAGTTTGAATACGCAGACAGCGGTACCTTGTTTCTCGATGAAATCGAGAGTATGCCGCTGGTGCTACAGGTAAAGTTACTCAGGGTGATCGAAGATCGAAGCATCGAACGGCTCGGCTCCAATGAGTCTATACATCTAGATTTACGCATCATAGCGGCCACTAAAGTTGACCTTAAGGCACTGGCGGAGCAAGGGTTGTTTAGAGAAGATTTATATTATCGGCTGAATGTGGTGAAAGTGACAATACCACCGCTGCGTCGCCGCAAGGATGATATTGTGCTGTTGTTCCAGCACTTTTCTATTATCGCCTCCACTCAATATGGTCGCGATGTAGAAGAGCTGTCCCGAGAGCGGATGGCCGCGTTGATGAGTCATGATTGGCCAGGCAATATCCGCGAGTTGCGCAACATTGCCGAGCGCAATGTACTCTTGGGCGAAAACTGCACCTTCGATTTTGACAATAAATTGATTCCCCAGGAAGAGTCAGGTCTGAACTTGGCAGAGCAAGTGGCGCAGTTCGAAAAGATGCTGATCCACAGCGAATTGGGTAAATGTGGTGGCTCGATCCAAGATACGCAAAATAGCTTAGAGTTAGCGCGTAAAACCTTGTATGACAAAATGAAGAAATACGGCTTAGATAAAAAGGATTACAAGCCCTAAGTCACTGACAGAATACGGGTATTACTGTATGGAATAATTCATTCCATATTGTAATATATTGTTTTTAAAAGAATAATGTTGTTATTTTGTCCCCCCTTAGTTATATCTAGCAAGCACTTTGCAGAGACTAAGAGACCTAACACTATGACAGAATTATCCACCGCCGCTGCCGAATTAACCGCTGGCAGAGAAGAAGCCGATTTATTGGGTGTGGCAGTAGTGCCCGAGGCAGCTTTTTACGGTATCCAAACTCAGCGGGCACTGCAAAATTTTGATCTAAGCGGTGTACCTTTACACCATTTTCCGCAATTAGTAATTGCCCTGGCGCTGGTTAAACTCGCCTGTGCTAAGGCAAATGCCGAATTGGGGTTGTTGCCCGAAGTTAAATTAGTGGCCATACAACAGGCGGTGCAGAGCATTTTGGCCGGGCAATACCACAGTGAATTTGTGGTGGACATGATTCAGGGAGGTGCCGGCACTTCCACCAATATGAATGCCAATGAGGTGATTGCCAACATCGGCCTGGGATTTCTCGGTAAAAGCAGAGGCAGTTATCACTACCTGCACCCCAACAACGATATCAATATGTCACAGTCTACTAACGATGCCTACCCCACTGCAGTGCGTCTCGCCATCTTGTTGCAACACAGTGAATTAGTCAGCTCGCTGTCACAACTGAGCGAAGCCTTTGCGGTAAAAGCTGGTGAGTTTAGCGATGTGATAAAAATGGGCCGCACTCAATTACAAGATGCAGTGCCTATGACCTTAGGCCAGGAGTTTCAGTCTTTTGCCTCGACTTTAGCTGAGGATGTGCAGCGCATCGCCGGCTTAACTGAACTGTTAAAGGAAATCAACTTAGGCGGCACTGCCATAGGCACTGCTATTAATACCGATGCAAAATACGCAGCACTGGCGGTAGGGCACCTATCCGAACTAAGCGGGATTAAGTTTCAACAGGCAAGTGATCTGATTGAAGCCAGCTCGGATATGGGCGCTTTTGTCTTATTCTCCGGTATGTTGAAGCGTCTGGCAGTCAAGTTATCGAAAATAGCTAACGATCTGCGGCTGCTCAGTATGGGGCCGCGCTGTGGCCTTAATGAAATTAACTTACCGGCGCAACAGCCGGGCAGCTCGATTATGCCGGGCAAAATAAACCCGGTGATCCCCGAGGCGGTCAATCAGGTCGCCTATCAGGTAATAGGCAATGATTTAGCCATCACTATGGCCGCAGAGGCCGGGCAGCTACAGCTCAATGCCATGGAGCCACTGATCGCCTTCAATACCTTAGAGTCTATTCGCATGCTGACGAAGGCGATGCAAATGTTTAAGCAGCGCTGTGTGGTCGGCATCACCGCCAATCGAGAAGTGTGCCTGGCGCAAGTCAATCGTAGCATAGGTGTGATCACCGCTGTGACGCCACTACTGGGCTATGAAACAGCCACCCGCATTGCCAAAACTGCACTGGCAGAGAATTGTAGTGTCCTGGATTTAATTCGCCGGGAAAAGCTGCTCAGTGAGGAAGTGTTAGTCAATGCCCTGAAGCCCGAGAATATGCTGGGGTTATAACGCAGGGGCATTAAGCAATGCTGCAATGCTGAGAAAATAGCGGTCCGTCAGGATTTTCCCAGCGCTAAAGGTGAAAGTTTTGCAGAATTTTATGTTTATCGGACGCTGTCTGTTAGAATGCCGCTGAAAATCGATGGCAGTTAAATATGAGCTTTTAACTGTCGTTTAATAATGACTGAAATTGACAGGTATTATGACATGGCATTAATCTCGATGCGCCAACTGCTGGATCATGCAGCGGAAAATGACTACGGTATTCCCGCCTTTAACGTAAACAACTTAGAGCAGATGCGGGCGATAATGGAAGCCGCAGATAAAACGGATTCCCCAGTTATAGTACAGGCATCAGCGGGCGCCAGAAAGTACGCCGGATCAAATTTTTTAAGACATATGATTCTGGCGGCTATCGCCGAATTCCCACACATTCCCGTCTGTATGCATCAAGATCACGGTACTTCCCCGGCTATTTGTCAGCGCTCTATTGCCATGGGTTTCTCGTCGGTGATGATGGATGGATCGCTGTTGGAAAACGGTAAGACCCCGTCAACTTACGAATACAACGTCGACGTCACCCGTCGCACTGTGGAAATGGCCCACGCCTGTGGCGTTTCAGTGGAAGGCGAACTGGGTTGCCTGGGATCTCTGGAGACTGGTGAAGCGGGCGAGGAAGACGGCGTAGGTGCAGAGGGCAAGCTCTCTATGGAGCAAATGCTTACGGATCCTGACGAAGCTGCTGATTTTGTCGCTAAAACCAAAGTAGACGCACTGGCAATTGCCTGCGGTACTTCCCATGGTGCCTACAAATTCAGTCGTCCACCGACTGACGATATTCTGTCTATCGATTTAATTAAGAAGATCCACAGCCGCATTCCCAATACCCATTTAGTCATGCACGGTTCCTCTTCAGTGCCTCAAGAGTGGCTGGCAGTGATCAATGAATTTGGTGGCAAAATTCCTGAAACTTACGGTGTGCCGGTTGAGCAGATAGTTCAAGGCATCAGACACGGAGTGCGCAAGATCAATATTGATACTGATTTACGCTTAGCCTCCACCGGTGCGGTACGTCGCTTCCTGGCGCAAAACCCGACTGAATTTGATCCACGTAAGTTCCTGGCAGTGGCCACAGTGGCGATGCGTGATATCAGCATAGCACGCTATGAGGCGTTTAATGCTGCTGGCCAGGCCAGCAAGCTTAAAGCTATCAGCCTTGAAGATATGGCCGACGGTTATGAGAACGGTACTTACTAAGCATTAGTCGCTGTTAGAAAAAGCCCGAGAGGGCTTTTTTTGTGCCTGCAGATATGTTCTTTGGATATCATACCATTAAGATGGTAATTCTCTTTTTTGACTGATTTTTCTTTTAAGATTCGTCTTTAGAGGCGGTTGATTTAACATATTGATGTGCTGAAATTTAATTGGTCTTGAAGGGATGTTTCGTTTTCAACGAGTTACTTTTTTGCTCGTGCAAAAGAGTAACCAAAAAAGCTCGCCCAAGATTGCCGAAAGACTCCTCCGCTATTTGCTAAATTGCCGGCCGCTCATAGGGACATCCCTGTCCCACTCACTCTGCGCGACATCCTGTCGCTCCGCTTCGTCAATTTAACAAATAGCTCCGGCGGCAATCCAAGGGGGGGGGAAGTAACTCCGTAGTTAAAACGCAGCTTTAGGAGTTTATTTATTAGTGTATATCAGAGAATATGACGATCACTAGAACAATAAATGGGAACAGAACACAAATACAGAAGCTAAATACAGAGCTGCCCAGTTCCCTTGATAGTGCCGCCGGAGCTCTGAGGTAAATGATTGAAGCGTAGCATCAGGATGATGCGAAGAGCGAATGCGCCATGGATGGCGCTGATGAGCGGCCAATCATTTAGCTCAGAGCGGAGGAGTCTTTCGGCGATATAGGGTGGAGTTTTCTTTGGTTCCGTTTCTTTTGGCCCATTTAAAAGAAATGAACTCGCCGCAGGCGAAACTGCACTTCAATTATATTAATTTAAATTATTAAAAATAAATTAATAAAATTTTTACAATGTTAACTCACGCCTCACGCCTCACGCCTCACGCCTCACGCCTCACGCCTCACGCCTCACGACTGCTTTATTAGCCTGTCTCTTCTTGCCGCGGGCAAATATAAACATCCCCGAGCCAATTATAATCGCCGTTCCCAAGTAAGAGCTAGCACTAGGTACATCCCCCCAAATCAGATAGCCGATCAGCATCGCCAGTGGGATTGAAGTGTATTTAAACGGGGCGACAAACGACAGTTCGCCAATCCTGGTGGTGACCACATAACTGAGATAGGCGGCCATGATAAAGACGCTGCCCAGAGCCAGTAACCCAGCGTGTTCGCTAGAGACGGTATTCCAGCCAAAGGGAACAGTTAATAGCCCACCTATAGTGACGATCCAGGCGGTGGTAAAGGCGATTTGGGTCGAGCTGAGGACATTGGGGATATTGCGCACAAATATGTCCCGCAAGGCGGTTAGAAAAGCCGCCAGTAGTGGTAGTAGTACTGCCCAGGAAGTGAGCGAGGCCTGCTCTAAGTCCGCCACCAAAATTACCCCGACAAAGCCTAGCAGTACGGCACTCCAACGGCGCCAGCCAACTTGTTCTTTGAGCACGGTGGCGGCGAGGATAGTTAGCATAATAGGGCCACAGAAAACCAGTATCACAGCAGTGGCTAAGGGCAGTAGGATCAGGCCCACTAAGTAACTGGCGGCGATCATTAACTCAAACATGGCGCGCAGTATGTTCCAGCGGTTCCAGCCCTCTTTTGGCAGTAGTTGCTGTCGCTGCTTTTTTAATAAAATGACAAATAGCAGGCAGACCATAACGCCGCGCAGGAACAATATTTGGCCTATAGGTAAGTCGTCACTGAGAAATTTAATAATGGCATCGCCGGTGGTGAACATTGCCATTGAGAACATCATGATAGCGGCCGCTTTTAGGTTCTGATTATCGCTCAAGGTTATCCCCGGTGCCTTAAAGTAGGCAGCTAAAACTATAGGTATTTCCTGCTTAAAGCAGTAATTTAGTCGAAAAAAAAGCCAGTATACATGAATATACTGGCTTTCCGTGTTGGCTAACTAGCTAGAAGCAGCTAGCCGATACTGACAACAGTGTTTAGCGAACTTTAACCAGTGAGAATTTGTTGTCTTTGATTTCTAGCTGACGGTATACACCGTTAACTTCACCAACGTCATTGAATTCAATGTTAGTGGCACCAACGTAATCGACCTGACCGCCACCGGCAAGAATTTCCAGCGCTTTCTTCAGCTCGCCCGGGTAGATTTTAGTACCTGGAGCGTTAGCTACTGACATCATGTTTGCCTGGATAGAAGCGCGATCTGCAGAACCGCCAGCTTGCATAGCCAGTACGATTAAAGCGCCAGCATCGTAAGAAGTTCCGTCATACGGGCCTTCACCACCGATTTTGTTAGCTTTAGCCATCTTCACAAAGTTGTCCATCGCATCGCTCTCTCCACCAGGAGAGGTACCGATAGTATCAACCATATCAGCGCCGAAAGCGTCTACCAGAGACTGGCCTATCATGCCATCGCCCAGGGCGAAAGTTTCGAAAGCACCAGTATCTATAGAGGCCTGAATGATACCTTTACCACCTTGATCTAAGTAACCAAGCACCGCTAGCCTTTCACCACCAGAGGCTGCAAGTGCAGCAACTTCAGCTGAGTAATCAGCCTTGCCATCTTCGTGCGCAGCGACGATGGATACTTTTCCGCCCAGAGCTTTAAATGCGCCAACGAAAGAGTCGGATAAACCTTTGCCGTAGTCGTTGTTAGTGTAAGTAACAGCGATGTTGGTAGTGCCGGCTTCAAATACAGCGTCAGCCAGTACTTGACCTTGGCGAGCGTCAGAGGGGGCGGTGCGGAAGAACAAACCTTTATCTTCAATGGTACTTAGTGCCGGGGTAGTCGCAGACGGAGAAACCATCACTACACCATTGGGTACAGCAACTGAGTTAGCGATAGCCGTTGTTACACCAGAGCAGTCAGCGCCCATGATAGCGACAACTTTATCAGCAGTGATTAAACGTTCTGCAGCGGCAGTCGCAGCTGAGGCATCGATACAAGTTGAGTCGGCGCGGATAGATTCGATAGTGCTGCCGCCTAGTAACATGCCAGAGTCAGAAGCTTCTTTAAAAGCCAGCTCTGCAGAGGCAGCCATGTCAGGTGTCAGTGATTCAATAGGACCTGTGTAGCCTAAGATAACGCCTACTTTGATGTTATCGCCAGCGGTAGCCAAACCAGATGTAGCTAATGCAGCTGCTAGAGCGACGGTCAAAAGATGCTTTTTCATCGGTATTCTCCAATTTTTCTGATGTAGTGCCTGCGAATATTTTGTCAGGCAACTAATACCATTTTTAATTTTATTATCATTATACAGTCATGGCATTTTACACAGACTGCGCTTAAATAACAGGCACTTAATTAAAATAACTGCCCGCCTTTAATCAGGGAAGATATGAATAAGTTCGACTCGTGCATATCCCCCTATAGCCAGTTCAATATGTTACTGGCTATGTTTGCTAAGTACTCAGCCCGAGTGTGTGACTTAACTGGGGCTGAGCGCTTAATCAATTATGCCCGGATTTTTCCGGCAGGATCCCGCCCGGGGTAAAACGCATCACCAACAGTAATACGGCTCCCATTACCATCAGGCGCATATATTGTGCACTGCCTATCAGGTGCGCTCGCAGATCACTGGCCGGGTCCATTCCCGATGTCACCATGCTCATCAACCAGGTCCCCAACGGCTCAGCTTCGATCCAGACAAACCAGACTAAGAAGCCGCCTAAGATGGAGCCTAAGTTATTCCCGGAGCCCCCTACGATTACCATCACCCAGATAAGGAAAGTGTAGCGCAGTGGATTGTAAGTGCCAGGAGTGAATTGCCCGTCCAGAGTCGTCATCATCGCGCCGGCAATTCCCACTACCGCCGAGCCGATGACAAAAATCTGCAAGTGTCGGGCCTTGATGTTTTTACCCATGGCCGCAGAGGCTGTCTCATTGTCGCGGATAGCACGGACCATACGACCCCAGGGAGAATTCAGTGCTAGCTGACAGAGCGTAAATAAAATCACTAATACGGTTAAAAATAACCCGGCGTAACAGAGTTTGACAAAAATGCCTGAGGCATCCATAACCAGTGATTTCAGGGCTGCTGCACGTTCATCTGTCGCCAGATTAGCCAGTGCACCTGAATTTAAGTTCTGCACCAGATCGATAAACCAACCCGTTTGTTGCAAGTCAATTTCAAAGGGAACCGGGCGGGGTAAGCCGGTGACATTTTTTGCCCCACGGGTTAGCCAGTCTTCGTTTTTTAGTAGCGCAACTATGATTTCCGCGATACCCAGTGTGGCAATCGCCAGATAATCGGTACGCAGACCTAGAGTCACTTTACCAATCAGCCAGGCGGCGCCTGCGGCAAACAGACCACCGACCAGCCAGGAGAATACAATAGGTAGACCCATGCCTCCTAAGTAGCCGGTTTTAGCCGGGTCGACTGCTTCAATAGCAGCACTGGCCGGGTCGTAAAAATGTCGTGCTAAAAAGTACACGGCTAAAGCGGCCAGGAAAGTTGCGGTTTTGCGCAGTGGTCTCTTTCCCCAAAGTTTGTTGAGGATAAAGACAAAACTGCAGCCGCCGACCAGAGATAACAGAGCCAGGCCCATACCTGCGCCACCGGCACTCCAAGCTTCAGTGACCGGTGCTTTGGAAACCAGCACCGCCGCGGCACCGCCCAAGGCACAAAAGCCCATGATGCCGACGTTAAAAAGGCCGGCGTAACCCCATTGAATATTGACCCCTAAGGCCATAATCGCTGAGATAATGCACATGTTGATCAGCGTCAGCGCTACCCCCCAGGACTGGGTAGTGCCGACAAATACTAGCAGCGCCGCCATGATAGTGAAGGCCAGGTAGGGGCGCAGTGTGCTATTGGTTAAAATATTCATACTACTTTCCCTTTAAACAATCCGGTAGGTTTAACCAGTAAGACTAGCACCAGGATGACGAAGGAAACCGCGAATTTATATTCTGTTGCCAGTAGTTGCACTAAGCTGTCAGGTTCCATATCGGTCGGTAGTAGATAGATTAAAAACTTTTTGTAGACGTAGGTAACTGCCACTTCAGAGAAAGCTATAATAAAGCCTCCGGCAATTGCCCCTACTGGTTTTCCTAAGCCTCCGACAATAGCGGCGGCAAAGATGGGTAGCAGTAGTTGGAAATAGACAAAGGGTTTGAAACTTTTATCCAGGCCGTATAAGACCCCGGCAACCGTGGCTAATATAGCGGCCAAAATCCAGGTGATACGGACGATTTTATCCGGGTCTATACCGGACAGTAAGGCGAGGTTTTCGTTGTCGGAAAAGGCGCGCATGGCCTTACCGGTTTTGGTCTTTTGCAGGAACCAGAACAGCGCTGCCACTAGGGCGATAGCAATAACGATAGTAATTACCTGAGAGCTGCGCAGTGCCAGTCCCTCCGCCAGTCCGGACCAGTCTTTAAACTCGCGGGCCTTAAAGATAAAGCGTTCGCCATCGGCAAAACGTTGATCCTGTGGGCCGATAACAAAACGCACTAAGCCGTTCATGACAAACATCACACCGACTGACACCATCACAAAAGTGATAGGTTTGGCACCGATGCCGCGGTAGTGCCTGTAGACATAACGATCGGTAAAGAGTAGGAACATTGCAGTTAAAGCGATGCCAAACGGCAGTGCTAAAAGTGCGGTCGGCAGTACTCCAAAACTGATACCCATGGATTGGAACCACCAGGTAATCAAAATAGTCACCATAGCGCCAAAGGCCATGGTATCTCCATGGGCGAAATTGGAAAAACGTAAGATGCCAAAGACCAGGGTGACACCGAGTGCCCCGAGTGCCAGTTGAGATCCGTAAGTTAGCGCCGGTAAGATAACGTAGTTGGTCATCAATACAAGGGCGTTTAAAATATCGATAAATTCAGGCATGTTTTATCCCCCCAAGAAAGATTTGCGTACATCATTATCAGCTAACAGTTCGGCGCCGGTACCGGTAAAGCGGTTTTCGCCCATTACCAACACGTAACCTTTATCTGCTATCTCCAGCGCCTGGCGTGCATTCTGCTCAACCATCAGCACGGCAACGTCTCTGGCCTTAACTTCCAGAATACGGTCGAATAACTCATCCATGACGATAGGTGATACACCGGCGGTAGGCTCATCCAGCATCAATACTGAGGGGCGGGTCATCATTGCCCGGCCCACTGCCACTTGCTGGCGCTGTCCACCGGACAACTCGCCTGCAGCCTGGAAGCGCTTTTCTTTTAAGATGGGGAACAGCTCGTAAATCTCTTCCATAGTGCCGGAGATATCGTCATCGCGGATAAAGGCACCCATTTCTAAGTTTTCTTCGACTGTCAGGCCGGTAAATACGTTGTGCGTTTGCGGTACAAAGCCGATACCCTGGCGAACCCGCTGTTGTGGGGACATATGCATAATGTCTTCACCACCGAGAGTGATGCTGCCGCCGGTCATCTGCAACATGCCGAGAAAGGCTTTCATCGCAGTGGACTTGCCAGCACCGTTGGGGCCGACGATAACAACAACTTCGCCTTTAGCGACTTCGATATTGCAGTCTTTAAGAATGTCGGGGCCACCGTAGCCGCCGCAGAGATTTTTGCCTACTAAATAACTCATGATCTGGCCTCGCTGTCAGCCGCTGGTTTTTTGTTTTTCAAACCCGTGCCCAAATAAGCTTCGATCACTGTTTCATTGCTGGTGACTTCCTCAGCAGTGCCCTGCGCTAAAATTTTGCCGTCCGCCATGACTATCACCGGATCACAGAGTCTGGCGATAAAATCCATATCGTGCTCTATCATGCAAAAAGTGTAGCCGCGCTCTTTATTGAGTTTAATGATAGCGTCACCGATCTCGGCGAGTAAGGTGCGGTTGACCCCGGCGCCCACTTCGTCGAGCAATACGACTTTGGCATCGACCATCATAGTGCGACCCAGTTCCAAGAGTTTCTTTTGACCACCTGAAAGGTTACCCGCTAATTCCCGGGCCATGTGACCAATCTTCAGAAAATCTATGACTTCTTCGGCTTTTTGGCGAATCTCGCGCTCTTGTTTTTTGATTGCGCTGCGGCGAATCCAGGTATTGACTAACTTTTCACCCAACTGATTAGCTGGAACCATCATTAGGTTCTCTAGCACGGTCATAGTGGAAAATTCATGGGCGAGCTGGAAGGTGCGCAGTAAACCTCGATCGAAAAGCTGGTGCGGCTCTAAGCCTTCCATATCTTCATTATCGAGTAAGATGCGGCCGTGAGTAGGTTTGTGCAGGCCGGCAATAGTATTGAACATCGTGGTTTTTCCGGCACCGTTAGGGCCAATTAAACCGGTAATAGAGCCTTTTTTAATTTCAAAGCTCACATTATCGATTGCTCGAACACCGCCAAAATGCTTGGAAATAGCATCGACTTTGATCAAGGAATAATCTCCTGTGTGGCAACTCTCTTTTGGCGCATTACTCATCCCTTGTAGGGAACAGTGAATTAATGCAGAGCTTTAGCCTTTATTATTATGGATATTTTTATCGGCTCTTGTAGAACCTCTTAAAAATGCAAACTGTTTTAAGTATAAAGCATTTTGCAAGACAAGTTTCGCATTGAAACTTTTTTAACCTGCAAATGCAAGCCCCTTTTGCGTTTGCGGGCATATTAGTGGATAAAATAGAGTCAATATCTGCTGCTTAAAAATAGCACAAAAAGCGATTTTATGCGGTTTAAGAGAGCCAGTATAGGGATAATAGGGAAAAGTAGTTGCTGTAGCAACAAATATTCCTGCAGCTGTTTACTGTTAAAAGGTAATCTGAGCTGATTAAAATTCAAACTATTTTTAGAGAAGTAGATTATTAAATAATCAAAAGGGCAGCGAATGACGGATAAATCGGCTAGATAATACCCAAGATAAGTCACATATTTTCAGGTTGCATAGCAAGTATCTTGGGTACTTATGGATTGAAATTAATTAGAGCTGATTTAGAAAAGCGGCAATACTGCGAACCCCGCGGCCGTTGGAACCGGCTGACCACAAACTGTTGGCACTGGGGACAAAGCAGGCGGCCAGATCGAGGTGGATCCAAGTGTCGGGTCTTTGTACAAAGCGCGACAAGAAGCCCGCAGCATTGCTGGCACCACCTGTGCCGCCACCGGGTACTGCGCGGCTATTAGCAGTATCAGCGTAGTCAGATGGGCATTTGAATGCATGTTTAGCGGTGAGTGGCAGGCGCCAGGTCAGGTCGTATTCACGCTTGGCGATAGCATCAAATTGCTGCGCCAGAGAGTCGTCCATACAAAATAGCGCGTTGTATTCATCGCCCATGGCGGTCAACGCTGCACCTGTCAAAGTCGCTGCATCTATGATAATCGGCGCCAGTGAGGCACTGGCATCGATCAGGCCATCGGCCAATACCAGGCGACCTTCAGCGTCGGTATTGACGACTTCAACGCTGACCCCGTTGCGGTACTCTAAAATGTCCGAGAGCTTGTAGGCGTGGCCGCTTACCATGTTCTCTGCACAGCACAAGTACAGTTTGACGCGCTTTTGCAGACCGTTGAGTATCGCTAGTGCCAGGGCACCTGTGACGGTGGCGGCGCCACCCATATCACATTTCATATTCAACATGCCCAGCGAAGATTTCATGCTGTAGCCGCCGGTATCAAAGGTGATGCCCTTGCCAACTAAAGCGGCGGCAGGGACATCTTCTGCACAGCCAGCCGGGCAGTAATCGAGCTCTAATAGGGCAGGGGGCCGGTCGCTGCCGCGGCCGACACCGTGAATGCCAACATAGCCTTGTTGCTGTAACTGCTCACCACTGATGATCTTATAACTGACTGCCGCCGGCGCTAAACTGGTCAAATATTCTGCCGCCTGCTCCGCTAGCTTCATCGGCGACAGCTCTTCGGGAGTCTGGTTGACTATCTGCTTGACCCAGTTGTAGACGCTGATTCTGTCTTGCAGTGCCTGGCTCTGTGCTGCCGGCAGTGCAGCAAAATCAATTTCAGGGGTTCCTTTAGCGTCGTAGGCTCCCTGCCAGAAGTGCCACTGAGCTTCCAGAGACCAATCGCCACTGAGTTTAATCGCGGTAATCTTCATCTTAGTGATAGCGCGGGCGCACTGTTGGATCTTTTCTACATTGGCGGTGTTATCTGTAAGATCTGCTAAATGAATAGTGGCGCCTGCGCCGTTGAAGGCAATATGATTATCAGTGCCCCAAATAGCGTCAATTTGTTCAGTAGAGAGAGAAACTTCTAGTACCCGGCTCATAATAATGTCCTATAAAATATGTTGTGAAGTTGTAGAGCATAAGTATTAGATTTAAAGATGTCCAGTGTACTGAGAAAGTAAGTTGTATCTGCAACTATTTGCTCTAAGGTGTCTGAATATATCGGGTTTTAGGCATGTAAGTGAGAGTATTTACTCTTAGCTGAGAAAGTTGTTGCGGCGTATTGGCAACAATTCTGCCGGGCTTATTGGCAAATATCTCAGTCTCTGTGCAGCGGTGCCTCTTCATCGAGAGCCATACGCAGCTTCAGCTCCGTACGGCTAAAGAGCCTCAGATCTGGGACAAAGTTTTCCTTGCGTAAATGCCGGGCCTGATCTGCGTTGACCGGTCCGACGAACATCAGCCGGTGAGAGACACTGTAGCGAGCGTGTTTAAGGCCGAATACTTTTTGCAATATATAAAATGTCAGGTAGTGATTATCGACAATAGCGTAAATAGGTCTGTTTGAGCGCAGTACGATGAGAATCAGATCCAAGTCAAAAAGTTTGTCATTATTAATCGGTGAGTGACGCTCCGGCCCATCTGAGAATACGAAATCGTAGGGGCGATCGGGGATTTCATTGTATCGGACACCGCGAAACAGTTTATAAAATCCGTCCACTTTAGGGCTGTGCACTAAGTCTATGATCTGTCTGTGTTTGTCTGGCAAATTATCAGCGGCTTTGCGGTGCCAGTACAAATCCTCCTCCATCGAGGTAATACGTCCCAGCGAATGGCCATCGGCGGCATTTTCCAGTAGTGCATGTGCCAGCACTACACTGCTTACCCCAGTACCAAACTCTAAAATTTCGGTAGGTTTGTGAATTCGCACATACTCATAGAGGGTCAGGAAATCTGACATTGAGGCGCCAGTTACGTCGGAGCTATGCGTGTACTGCAACATCTCAGACCACAAGTTGGGGATTGCTTTGAGTTTTTCCTCGGCAATGCGGTTGCGTCTGGCCACCCATTTCTCAATGATGGCAGCGCGAAGCCTTACAATTGGGCCCAGCCCACGGGTGTCTAAGGGTGGAAGTGGAATAGTCTGCTCCTTTGTGCTGGTGACGAGGGTAGTGGGGGCACTCCCACGCCAGCCAATTAGACAATCATGCAGATTAATATTGAGTATCTACCAGCCGAGCAGTCACAGCTCAATTGCTCGCAATGGTAGGATAAGATGCAGCCGCTGCACCGACAATAACTTCAGTATAGTTGAAGCTTGTGCGGTTGCTGGAGGAAGATGCGAATAAGTCAGAGACCCTGCGGACTTGTTCGCATCTTGCTGCTACCTTAGTGGTGGTAGGGGTCGGCGGCGTCGCGCAGCCCATCGCCCATAAAGTTGAAAGCGAGGATGACAATAATGACGGGTACCACCGGCAGCATCAGCCAGGGGTAGACAGCGACATTGTTGATGTTTTGTGCCTCATTTAAGAGCACCCCCCAACTGGTGATAGGCGGTCGCAGTCCCAGGCCCAAAAACGACAGTGCAGTCTCGCCAAGTATCATCGCCGGAATCGACAGCGATGCCGAGGCGATCAGGTGACTGAAAAAGCTCGGCATCATGTGTTTTCTGATGACCCGTGCTGGAGTTGCGCCCATCAGCAGTGCCGCTGAAGTATAATCTTCCTCACGCAGTGACAGTATCTTAGCGCGCACCGCCCTGGCCAGTCCGGTCCAGTCCATCATTGCCAGTATCAAGGTGATACCAAAGAAGATCCACAGCGGACTCCAGGTCAGTGGCAACAGCGCCGAAAGCGCCATCCACAGTGGTAGCTCCGGGAATGAGCGGATAACTTCTGTGGTTCTCTGTACCGCGTGATCTATCCAGCCGCCGTAGAAACCAGCGAGTCCGCCGAGTGTCAATCCCAATGTGAAGCTGAGCAAGATACCAATCAGGCCGATAGTCAGAGATATCCTGGCGCCGTAGATAATCCGCGACAACATATCATGCCCTAGCCGGTCGGTACCCAAAATATACAAAGTACCGGGGCTGTCGACACACATCAGGTGCGTAGAGGCGTTAATCATTCCCCAGAGTTTATATTCATCTCCCTGGCAGAAAAACTGCACTGGGTAGCGCTTGCTCGGATCTTCTTTGTATTCGCGCAGTAACTGCTGCAGATTCAGCTTGTAATCCCAGCCAGTCACATAGGGCCGGGTGAGACTGCCATCGGCAAAGAAATGCACTTGTTGCGGCGGCGAGTAGATCTTTTGGGTGTTTCGGCTCTCCAGAGCATAGGGAGCGAAGAACTCTGCGAATGCAGCCACAAAGTAGATCGCCACTAAGAAAAACATTGAGAACATTGCCACTTTGTGTTTTTTAAACTTCCACCAGATTAAAGTCCACTGGGAAGCGAGGAAAAATTTTTCCTGCTCCGCGGTAATTTCTTCGCTGACATAGGGATTAAAAGGTTTGTCGCTGACCCAGTGTTTATTCATTTTTCAATCCCCCCATGTAAGCGAATTCGTGGGTCTAACATAGCTAAGGCGATATCAGACACCAGCACTCCGACTACTGTCAGTATGGCTAAAAACATCAGGAAAGAACCGGCTAAGTACATATCCTGGCTCTGTAGTGCCGCCAGTAAAATTGGGCCAGTGGTCGGCAGTGATAAGACCACCGCCACCACTTCTGCACCTGAGATAACACTCGGCAGCAAGCTGCCAATATCGGCGATAAAGAAGTTCAGCGACAGCCGCAGTGGATATTTAGTTAACAGTCTGAACTCACCCATGCCTTTCGCTCTGGCAGTGACCACATAAGGTTTGCGCAACTCGTCCAGCAAATTGGCGCGCAACCTGCGGATCATCCCGGCAGTTCCCGAGGTACCTATGACCAATACCGGAATCCACAAGTGTTCCAAAACTGAAACGAACTTATCCCAACTCCAGGGCTGGTCGATGAATTCACTGTCCATTAAACCGCCGATGGAGGTGCCAAAATATTGATTGGCCAGGTATAGCAGCACTAGCGCCAACAGGAAATTAGGGATGGCGAGTCCGAGGAAACCGAGGAAGGTGAGGCCGTAATCTCCCCAGCTGTACGGATGGGTGGCAGAGTACATGCCGATTGGGAAGGCGATTAGCCAAGTCACTAAAATAGTGAAGAATGAGACTAAGATAGTTAACCACATTCTATCGCCTACCACTTCAGAAACCGGCAAGTTGTATTCAAACGAAAACCCCAAATCACCCTGCACAAAACCGCTGATCCAGACAATATACTGCTCCCACATAGGCTTGTCCAAACCGTATTCTTCACGCAAGAAAGCAATTTGCTGCGGATCGACAGTTTCACCCTGGCTCTCCAGTTCAGCGATGTGACTCTCCAGATAGTCTCCCGGTGGCAACTGGATAATGATAAACACTAAAATGCTGATAACGATCAAGGTCGGTATCATGGTCAAGATGCGTTTTATGATATAGCTAGGCATTACTCAGCCTCCTTTTGGTACCAAAAGCTCGGCATATTATAAATGCCGAAAAAGGCGCCGGGATTCCAATTGTAAAAGGCTTTCTCGGGTACGTTGCGCAAGTCTTTATTAACCACTACTGGCTGTAAAATACCACTGATTAAGCCTATGGAATACACTTGCTGGGCGTGAATAGCTAACATTTTATGCCAGATTTCAGTCTGTTGAGCCTCGTTGCTGGCCAGGGCCCAGGCATCGTTTAAGCGGATTAGCTCTTGTACTTCTGGCAGAGAAGGTGGGTCACCCTCGCCAGTTTCAAAATATCTGCCCCACTGCGACCACTGGTATTGATCTTGTCGGGTAGGCGCCATCTGCTGTGGGCTCATCCCGGCAACCGGCAGGCCATTGGGTAAGCCGAACCAGGTGCTCATCAGCGCAGCCCCGGAGTATACTCGGTTGCGAAATACCTCCCGCTGAATAGGTTTGACGTAGATCTGAACGCCGACCCGGTGCCAGCTGTCTTTGACCAGTGCCAGGACATCGGTTTCTTCGGTACTCTCACCGGCGGTCTGGACGATCATTTCCACCGGACTACCGTCGGCAAACAGGCGGATACCTCGCGAATTTTTTTCAGTTAAGCCGATATTATCCAATAATTGGTTAGCCAGAGCTGGATCATATTGAGACCAGGCACTGGCGTATTCTTCTTTGTATAACGGGCTCTGAGGCAGCAGTGTGTTAGCCATGGGAATAGCCAGGCCGAAGTATACAACTTGATTGATTTCCTCACGGTTCACCGCTACCGACAGCGCCCGACGAAAATCGGGGTTTTGCAACAATGCTCGCCACTTAGGGTCTTTGGCATTTAAATTGGGGTAGAGCGCTACATGGGCACCGCGCCCGGTCCCCCATATCTTGACCTTGAAGTTGTTCTTCTCTTCACCGGCTTTGAGGAAAGTGAAATTGTCTAAGCGCAGATAGCGCGCTTGGAGATCCGCGTCTCCTGATCCGGCCTTTGCCGGTACTAGGCCACTGGAGGAAATGCTGATGATAACTTCGTCTATATAAGGCAGCTGACGGCCCTTGGGATCAACCCGGTGAAAGTAGGGGTTGCGTTTGAAGACAAAGCGCTCCGAGGGGGGCTTGGTAGTATTCATCCAAGGTTGCAGCGTCGGCAGCTTAGGGTTGGTCAACTTATACTGTCGACCTCTATCGACAAACAGCCCTCGCCAGTTACGCTTTTTCGCTGCAGCTATTTTTGCTTCCATCTCCTCTTTACTCATGTAGTCGGCGTGGAACTGCTTCATATAGTGAGCCGGCATATAGATAAAAAGAGGGCTGGGACCGGCGAGAGCGGGAAGAAAATACGGGTTGGGTTTTTTCCAGGTGTAGCGCACAGTGTAAGTATCTATCACTTTAAAGCGCGGGATTTCATCGCTGCGCATCATCGACTTTGGAGGACCGTAGGGGGCCAGTACCGGGTGAGTGGCTTTGTCTTGCCAGTAGAAGCGAAAGTCTTCTGAGGTAAAGGGGACGCCGTCCGACCAGCGGTGTCCGGGTCGCAAGTGCAAAGTAAAGATGCGACCTTCTTCAACCTCAATTTTTTCCAGAATATCGGCCTGTAGTTTTAATTTGTCGTCGTAGCCTACCAGTCGAGAGTAGCCGTAGACTACCATCTGTCGGATATCTTTAGCTTTGCCCATCAGCATCCTGATACTGCCACCGTATTCGCCTATCTGCTTTCCTTCAAAGGAGGGCGTGGCGGGCACTAGTGGCAGGCGTTGCTCTAGGGGAGGCAGGGCGCCGGACTCGACCAATTTTAGCAGTGAGGGCACTTCCGAAGCTGCATTGGCCGGGCTCACAGTGATCAGGCTGATCGCTAATGCACTGACTAATAAGTTGTAGAACTTCTGCATTAGCTGCTCTCCCTGACAAAATGTTGTTCACCACAAACTTTCAAAACACCCATATTACCTTCTTCCAGCCGGTAGGGCTGCGGCCAGTAGTGTGGCTCCATGTGCCTCCTGTCCAACTGTGAGTGGTCGAGTAAGTTATTCAGATCAGCGAAGGGGATAGCGGCTAACAGGGCGTGTGTATAAGGGTGTTTGGGGTCGTTAAAGAGTATTTCCCGGGGTGCAATCTCCACCAGCTGGCCCTGGCACATAACGCCGATCCTATCGGCGATATAATCAACTACTGCTAAATTGTGACTGATAAACAGATAAGTTAAGCCGAGTTCTTGCTGTAACTCTTTAAGTAAATTTAAGATCTGCGCCTGCACTGATACATCCAGTGCTGAAACCGGCTCATCCAGTATCAACAAATCGGGTTCCAGAGCCAGCGCCCTGGCGATGCTGATTCGCTGGCGTTGCCCCCCGGAGAAACTGTGCGGATAGCGGCTCAGGAAGAGTTCGTCCAGGCCGACCATTCTCATCAATTCACGGGCGCGTTCAGTTTGTGATGTTACATCGCCGATGCCGTGAATAATAAAAGGTTCACGCAGTATATCCAGCACTGTCATACGTGGGCTTAAGGAGCTGAAAGGGTCCTGGAAGACAAACTGCATTTTTGGACGAAAGTCTCGCAATTGCTCATCTTTGGTCGCGCACAGATCTAAAATATTTCCTTTGTCATTGTACTGGATACTGCCTCTGGTGGGGGTCAGAGCCTGCATCAGCAGTTTACCTAAGGTGGTTTTGCCGCAGCCACTCTCGCCAACGAGACCAAATGACTCTCCGACTGCAATGTCTAAATTGAAGTCACAAACCGCCACAGTGGCGTGTTTATCCCCCTGCCATTTAGCGTGGCGGGATTTAAATTCACGATGTAATCCTTTGATACATAAGTGCGGTCCCTGGGCTTTTTGCTCTTTGGTCCAGTGTACCCGTCGTTCCATCAGTGCCTGAGTATCGTGTTTGGCTGGACGCAGGGCAGTTAACCGGTCCCCGGCGGTCATATTAAAACTCGGCATCGCGGCAAACAGCGCTTTTAAATAGGGGTGCTGCGGATCGTTAAACAGCGCTTGTATTGGCCCGCGCTCTACCACTTCACCGTGGAACATCACCACGACATCATCGGCCATATTGGCTACTACTCCGAGATCGTGGGTGATTAATAACACAGACATGCCAAATTCTTGTTGCAGAGATTTAATTAACTGTAAAATTTGCGCTTGAATAGTGACGTCTAAAGCGGTGGTTGGCTCATCGGCTATTAACAGTGCCGGTTGGCAGATTAATGCCATGGAAATCATCGCCCGCTGCCGCAGTCCGCCAGATAGCTCAAAGGGATATTGAGTTAGGGCTTTTTCCGGGTGGGGAAAACCGGTCTTCTCCAGCATCTGCAGAACTTTTTCACGCACTTGCGCTTTGGTTACTTTGCGGTGTAATTTTAGTGCCTCACCAATTTGATCTAGCAAAGTATGTACTGGAGACAGCGAAACCATGGGCTCCTGAAAGATGATACTGATCTCATTGCCGCGCAGCGCTTGTATCTCTTTGCTGCGCACTGGCAATTGCGCGATATCAATAACTTGCTGGTCTTTATAATAGTTTATCTGGCCGCCAGAAATGCGACCATTGCTGGGTAGTATGCCTAGAATAGCTTGAGCAGTGACAGATTTTCCCGAACCTGATTCACCGACTATGGCGACAGTTTTTCCCTGAGGGATGCTAAAACTGACATCTTTTACCACAGTCATATCTGAATCATGAACTTTGAACGTCACTGCCAGGTTTTTGACTTCAACTAAAGGGGTATTGGTATCATTCATTCGATAATCCCGGAGCTTATAGAGCAGCAATATCGTAATATTATTTTTGTTGTATGCGATTAAGTATAAATAACTCAATCATAAGGCCAGATAATGACAGTACTGTTGCCGATTGGCAAAGTATAAAAGTGCAAATAATACTCAGGACTAGGGATATTTAGCGGCTAATGCACTACCGGGAGAGGCTTTTAGCCAATAATTGGCAAAATGGATAAAAATCTTAAGTTATCATTAACTTAATAAATTCAGCGGTAACGGCGTCGAGAGATAGGCAGGGGCTACTGTGGATGCTTTTTTAGTGTGCTGCACAGCGACCTCTGGGTGCATTTGATTCGGACAATCGCAGCTGCAGTGGCTAACAGAGCTGAACCATAAAATCGCTGTGAAAAACCCACAAAACAGCAGCAGTTTTTTTCTGGATCGCCAGGGCTGTGCAAACTGGTCATGGAAACTTGTCACGACATGCAGTAGGTTGTAGGCAACTGCTGTGAAAATTGCCACAGTGATTTGTTAAAAGCCATCAACAAGCCTGGCAGAATTGAAAATAAAAATTACTTAATGGAGCTAAGTATGCAAAAGCAACAAGTAAGAAAGTTTTATCAAAAAATTTGGGATGCCTATGATAAAACAGTTATCGCCTCGGTACTGCACCGCGACTTTACCTTTAGAGGCTCGCTGGGTCAGCAGTTAAAAGGCCACGATGGTTTTGCCGAATATCTGGATATGGTGCATAAAGCGCTGGGTGATTATCACTGTGCTATTGAAGAGTTAGTACAAGAGGGCGATAAAGTTTTTGCCAAGATGTGCTTTTCTGGTATTCACCGGGATGAGTTTATGGGTTACGCCGCTACCGATGTAAAAGTGAGCTGGCAGGGCTGTGCGCTGTTTACCTTTGAAGGTGAAAAAGTTATCGACTTGTGGGTACTGGGGGATTTGCAGAGCTTGCAGCAACAACTAGTGCAAAATCAGCGCTAGCGATGTCAAGCTCGCTAGCGCGGTGATTAATAGCCGCTATCTACATACGCTCTAAAGTCTTAATTCCCAGTAAATCTAAACCTTGTTGCAAGGTCTTAGCGGTCAGTGCCGCCAGTTTAAAGCGGCTCTGTTTCTGTGTTTCGCTCTCTGCTTTGATCAGCGGGCAGGCCTCGTAAAAACTGGAAAATATCCCAGCGAGTTCAAATAGATAACTGCACAGCAAGTGCGGGTTGCCAAGGCGGGCAACGGCGTTAACCGCCTCGTCAAACTGCATGAGTTTTCCGGCCAGCTCCAGCTCTTTTTCGTGCTCCAGAACCACAGATCCCTCTAGTTTGGCCATGTCTAATCCGGCTTTGTTAAAGATGCTGACGATACGCGCATAAGCGTACAGCATATAAGTGGCGGTGTTACCCTCAAATTTAAGCATCTGATCGAAACTGAACACATAGTTACTGGTGCGGTTCTTGGACAGATCTGCGTATTTGACTGAGGCAATACCCACCAGATCGGCAATTTGGCGCATCTCCTGTGGGTCTTTTTCGGGGCTTTTTTGCTGCACTAATGCCAGTGCTCGCTGCTGTGCTTCAGTGAGTAAGTCCGCCAGTTTAGCGACATTTCCGGAGCGGGTTTTAAACGGCTTGCCGTCGTCTCCCATCACCGTGCCAAAGGGCATATGTTCCAGGCTGATTTGCTGACTGACAAACTTGGCTTTTTTCGCCACCATAAACACTTGCTGGAAGTGCAGTGCTTGACGGGCGTCGACGAAGTATAAAACCCGGTCGGCTTTAAGGACGTTTTGTCGATAGCGCATTGCCGCCAGATCGGTAGTGGCGTAGAGGAAACCGCCATCTTTTTTCTGGATGATCACCGGTAGTGGCTCACCGGTTTTAGTCTTGAACTCATCGAGGAAAACACATTTGGCATCCTGACTCTGTTCTAAAATGCCACAGGCCTCAAGGTCGTCGACCACTTGTTTGAGGTCGTCGTTATAGGCGCTTTCACCTTTAACATCGGCTGTGGTAAGTGCGACTCCCAGGCGATCGTAAATCTCCTGGCAGTGAGCGATGCTGATATCCTTAAATTCTTGCCAAAGTTCCAGGCACTGCGGGTTGCCACTTTGCAGCTCAACGACTAAGTTGCGGGCGCGGGTGGCGAACTCTTCACTCTCGTCAAAACGGCCCTTAGCAGCGCGATAAAACACTTCCAGATCGGCTAAGTTGGAACTGCCACTCTTCCCCTGAGCTCTGAGCTCTTCCATGTAGGCGAGTAACATGCCAAATTGGGTGCCCCAGTCGCCGACGTGGTTTTGGCGTATCATCTTATGCCCGAGGAATTCTAAGCTGCGAGTGACGGCATCACCGATGACTGAAGAGCGCAAGTGACCGACGTGCATCTCTTTTGCTAAGTTGGGTGAGGACATATCCACAACAATTGTCTGCACCTGCTGCACTTTTGCTATACCCAGGCGCTCGTCGAGCAGGGCCGCTTCAATCTGCTGCGCTAAAATATTGCTGTTGAGGAAGATATTGATAAAACCTGGCCCGGCGATTTCCGCTTTAATCACTAGTTCCGAGGCGGGCATGTTATCAATAATCAGCTGCGCCAGCTCACGCGGTGGCTTCTTTGCTGCTTTGCAGGTCATCATCGCCAGGTTAGTAGATAAATCTCCGTGGGCTTTATCTTTAGTGCGATCAACCTGAATACGATAGACACCCTCCTCTGGCAATATTTTCTTAGTAATTAAGACGTCGAGGGTTTGTTGTAGCAACTGTTGTATCTGTGTTTTCATCGGGTTCGCCAAAAAGTATTAATACAGCCAAAAAATATCCGGGTATTTTACCTGTTAATGGGGTGTGAAAAATGAGTTTTTTACATTTATTTCTGTTTTAGCTCAATTTGATATTCAATTCACCGATAGACCAGTGGCCATGATCAAAACAAAAGTGCTGCGCACAGTGGTAATCCAGTTTATGCGGTGCTTTATGTTGCATATCCCAGTTCGCCGCCAGTGCATAGATTGCTCGGATGACACCTTTATGACTGACGCAACCTAACTGCTGAGTGTCATTAAGTGCCTGTAAGTGCTCGGCCCAGTCACTGATCCGCTCGCCGACTAAGCGTGGAGACTCTCCCTCTGGGGGGCACAAGTCTATTCCCTGAGCTTCCAGAGTGGCAAAACTTTCAGGGTCGACGCTGCGCAGTTGCTGCAAGGTTTTTCCCTCCCAGGACCCCCAGTTCATTTCGATTAACTGGTTCTCTGTGGCAGCATTCACGCAGAGTAATTCCGCGGTTTCTCTGGCCCGCAGCAGCGGACTACTAAACCACTGCAGTTGCTGCAATTGTGCGGGTAACTGGTAGCCGCTGATCTGCTCCCGACCCTGCTGATTAAGGGGGATGTTAGTGCGCCCCTGGAGCTTTTTTTCGCTGTTCCACTGGGTCTGCCCGTGGCGAATAAAATACAAGTGAATCATTTAATTTCCTCAGAGGTCGCCGGGCTTGATCTCAGGTTACCGATAATTTGTTGCAGTTGGCTGGCTGCGGTTGCCAGCGAGTGTTGTTCTTGTACGTAAGTTGCTGCTGCAGATTGCATTTTTTTCAGCAGTGCGGGATCAGCCAACAACGAGTCTACTGTCCTGGCCATCGCATCGGTATCTGTAGCTGTGACTAATCTGCCACTGTGTCCATCTGCAATCAGCGAATCGACTCCTCCCTGCCTGCCTGCGATTACAGCCACTCCCGCTTGTTGCGCCTCCAGAAAGATCATTCCCAGTGCCTCGTTAATCGCTGGCCAAATCAGCAGCTCAAACTGTGGTAGCAGCATTAGTATCTGTTTACTATCCAAACTACCGGCAAAGAACACATTTTTCTGACCGGCAAACAAAGCTTTAACAGCTGCGGCCATTTCTCCGTCGCCGACTATCAGTATCTGACTCTGCTGCTGCAACTTGGCGGTAACTTCTGCCAATAGCCGGTAGGATTGGTGTTTATCGCCACTGCGCATCATGGCAATGACAATCAGCCAAGGTTGTGCCGGATTTAAGGCGAACTGCCCGGCCAACTGTTGGCGTTGCACTGCGGGCTCAATGTTATGACTGTGCTCTGAGGGGGCGATAAAGGCCTTTAACAGTTTGACCTGAGACTTAGGCCGCTGTAGCGCCAGGAAATAACTATCCAGGGCAATCTTATCCACCGGATTAATGCAGATCACCTTACAGGCCTGTTTAAGGGCAATGTCTACCTGATGATGAAATAGAGACCATGGGCCTGTCGCTCTTTTGCCGGCCCAGGAGGCTTCAGCCACAATATAGGGAATGTTGAGCTGGCGGCAGATCAGCGGGCCGATTAGGTCCGGGGCCTTATAGTACAAATGATAGCTAAACCAGGCGTTGGGTCGGTATTGCTGTTTTTTCCAGCGGCGCAGGATGCGTGCGGCTTCCCTGCTGGCGATAGCCATCAGTCGCTGTTGTCGCAGCGGCTCTCCTCGCCGATCAAAACTGCGCAGCCTGCTGACCAGCTGTACGGTAAAACCGGATTGCTGCAGTGCCTGGATAAACAGCCTGGCTATCTTCCTGTCCCCGGAGGGGACCGGGTGATCAGGTGATTTTAACGGTGCGTAAAAGGCAATATTACCGCCGCTAATTGGGTCTTTGTTATGCATGGTCAGGCAAAAACAGCTTTTGCAGTTGATCTATACCGATTTTCACATCAAAGCGTTGGTGCAACTGCTGTTGTCCGCGCAGGCCCAGCTGTTCGCGTCTGGCTCCATCGCTAATCAGTTCAGTCAAAGCTACGGCTAACCCCTGAGGATCATTAGGCTTGACTAATAACCCGTTGTCGCCGCTGTCAATCAGCTCCGGAATGCCGGAAATGTCAGTGGCTAAACAGCAAACGCTCTGGCTCTGGGCTTCCATTAATACATTAGGCAAACCATCCCGGTCGCCATCGGCGACAATTTTACTGGCCAATACAAACAAATCACTTTCACGGTAGGCTTGCAGTACTTGCAGTTGCGGCAGGGCGCCAAGCCAGTCGATGCGATCGGCTATACCCAGAGTTTGCGCCTGTTGCTGCAAGCTAGTTAACAACTCGCCTCCGCCTATGTGGGTGAAGCGCCAGTGTAACCGAGCGGGCAGTTGTGCCAGTGCCTGGAGAAAATCATCGTAGCCTTTTTTCGGCACTGCTCTGCCAACGCTGATTATTCTAATCGGTTGCTCGGGATCCGAGCCGTCGACCTCAGCCCGGGCAATACGTTGTTGCGCGGCAAAACGCTGAAAATCTAAACCGTGGTAAACCAAGTGAACTTTATCCGGATCGCTGGCCAGACTTTGCAAATATTGATGGTTGGCACTGGTACAAGTGGCCAGCCACTGTAGCTCTTGCAGTTTTTCCCGCAGGTCCCATTCGGCTGAAGTCCAGATATCTTTGGCGTGGGCAGAGCATGACCATGGCAAGTGATTAATCAGCGCGGCATAACGGGTCACAGAGGCAGGAGTGTGTAAAAAGTGCGCGTACATCTGCTCTATTCCCGCTGGCATTTCAGCGACTAGGACGATGCTTTGGCCAAAGCGTCGTACCCGGCCACGACTGGGATCACGTTTAAAGTCTTTAATAAACTGTTTAAAGACTTTCCCCAGAGAATATTTACCGAGCACTTTAAATAGCGCCCTGCATACCCGCAGCGGTTCAACGTGCAAATACTCGGGCAAGTACAGCACTGCGGCATTGATTTGCTGGTGAATAGGGTGGGTGCTGGTGTCAGTTGGGTGGCGCAGTGAAACTAAGCTGATCTCAAACCCTCGCAACTCTAAAGCTCTGATTTCCTGAGCGATAAAAGTTTCAGATAAACGCGGATATCCTTTCAGTACTAGTGCTATTTTCTTCACAGCGGGCCTTTTTTACTTGAATATGAGTTAAATGAGCGGGGTGAATCTGCGACTGCGAGCAGCCTTAATATTGATACAAGCTATTGCCAGCAACCCATTGTACCTTTGAGTGATCCCGGCAAAAACTAAAAAATTTGTCTAAAAAATTCCAGCAGTCCTGGTCGTGGTCCAAGTGGTGAGTCATCAGACCACAGGGCTTGGCACTGTTGCCGGATAGGCGCTTATGCCGTAAGTGCTCGGTGATTGTGCGCAAAATCCGCTGTTCACCGGCAAACTGTCGCTCTCGCCAATTAATGATGTCTATGTGCACATTTAAATGCAGTGTCGTTTCGGCTAATTTAGCTTTACCCAGAACGGACAGCTTTTGATAACCCATGTTATCCAGGCAGGGGATAAGCTCTTCTGCAATGCGGTTCCAGGGCGGCACTAAAATGCTTAAGTACTGATCGACGAAAGTCTGTCGCAGCAACCGCTGCCCGGCGCTGAGGTTTTGCTGCAGTGCCAGGAGATCTTGAGAGCCACCGAGTTCAATTTTACGCTGCCCTTGCAGGGCGAAATTTTTATGTTCTACACCGTGTTGCAATACATAGCAAAACGGCTGGTTATCGGAGTGTTTTACCACATCTAGACTGGTTTCTAAAAGATTGGGGATAACAGCCAGGTGTACCGCAATATCATAGCTTTTTGCCAGCTGTAGCATTTTCTGTAACGGTTCGCTGTCGGCAACCGCATCGTCGTCCCGCCACCAGAATTGTACGCTCTGCGGCCACTGATTGATTTCTTCGCTTAAAGCTTGCCAACTAGACATTTGTTATTGAGTTCCGTCGCTGTAGTGCCCAGTCTATCAATAAGCGGGCACTGTTATCGGCTCCATCACTATCTATGCTGACAGCTCCGGCCGGTTGGCTAGTAGCGCTGTTGATAGCGAGGCGTAGGTTATCGCTGCTCAACTGGCCGTTGCGCAGTACTTCGAAAACACCTTCCTCAGCCAGTACTTCACTGCGAGCCAGCTGTTCGGTCTCCCCTTCACCTTCAAAGGGAATGACTACGGCTGCTACTTTCGTTAGCAGCAAGTCCATGACGGTATTGTAACCGGCCATCGATACTGATACATAGGCGCTGCTGAGCTGCTGTAGAAAATTGTCGGCCAACTCGACGACAGACAAGCGTTGATCGCTGTGGCTGTGAAAATAGGCTTTGTCCGCAGGGCTCATATTAGGCCCGGTTATTAACAGCCACTGCCGGTCACTGGCAAAGCCGCTCTGGTATAAGGTCAGAGCGGCGGCTAGTATTTCCCTGCCGACACTTCCCCCGCCAATGGAGACGACAATCTTGCCATTTTCAGGGCGCTGCTCGTTGGCTTGATGCAACTCTGGACAGACGTAACCGCTGTAGTTGATCTTGTCATTGATAGCGGCGGCTGGCGGAAAACTTTGCTGCAGTGGATAAAAATTCGGATCGCCGTGGACCAATACCTGTTGATAGTGCTGCTGCACCAGCGCTATGCACTCCTGTTCACGTTTTTCACTGCGTCTTTGTAAAATATCGCGGACCGATGCCACTAAAAGCGGAGGCTGCGGCTGGGATTTGACCCATTGCAGCAGTGGCAGTAACTCAAAACGCATCTGTCGACGACCAAATGGGTATGTTTCAGTGACGATTAAGTCCGCTTGTAGCTGCTGGCACAGATTTAGCAGTTCCCGGCTGCGCTGAGTTTTATCAGCATTGCTGAATACCGATCCATCGGCCTTAACTAAACCGTTAAATGCGGCATCGGCGCTCTTGACGGCGGTTAAATGATGTACTGTGGCAGCACCAAAAGACATGCTGGGCACCGGCATGCCACCGAAGATGACGTCGACTTTAGCACCCTGGCGACACAGCGCCTGCACTATTAAAGTTGCGCGCCGCACATGGCCGATACCTAATAGGTACTGCACATAAAAAATTATTCGAGGAGGGTGCATGTCATAAACCTGATCGCTGAGGATAGATAAAAAATTGCGCTTAGTTTAGGCAGTTAGTGGGCGTTAGGCAATTGCTGCCATTATTTGCTCACGGGGTGTTGTCATCCAATCGAGAGCTTGCTCTTCTAATGCCCGCTACATCCAACTACAGCAATTTTTCGGGTTTAGTGCCGACCAATTCGCCAAAGCGGTCGGTGACAAAATCTAAACCACCTAATAGTTGTTTAAGTGGCTGACTGCTAGGTTTTTGCTGTTGCAGTAACTGCTGGATGGCCTGCACCATATCTTCGCAGTGGCGAGCAGATTCCAGCTCCAACATAGATAACAGGCCTAGAGCTTGTGCTTTGCGAGCGCGAATTATTTGTTCTTCTCTAGGTTTACTGCGCGGCAGTATCAGTGCCGGGCGGTCAAAGGAGAGTATTTCGCAAAAAGTATTGTAACCGCCCATCGCCACTACCGCTTCAGCGTTGGCCATTAAGTGCTCTAAATGTTGGCTAAAGGTAATAGCTTCAACGTGCGGCAACTGCTCGGCACGGTGTAAAAAATCATTGCGCTC
>JABSQZ010000001.1:676880-888005 GCA_013215505.1 Oceanospirillaceae bacterium | reverse complement strand
GTCAAGCTAGTTGATGAAGATGGCAACCCAGTCACAGTACCGACAGGTGAGAGCGTCACTGTTGATGTCGCCTGGTCAGGAGCGGCGGCCAATGCAACCGATGCATCACCATTGCCAACAACGGTCACTATCAGCAATGGCAGCCAGATGACCTTTGTTGTCGACGCTATTGATGATCTTTACAAAGAAGACCCTGAGGCGCTGCTCGCCACTATCAGCAATGTAGTTGATGTGGATGGCAACTTTGAAGCGGTAGCGGTTGGCGAAGAAAATACAGCTAACGCGACTATTACCGATGAAAGTACGCCAGGTACGGACGACACTGTCTATGCCGTGATCAGTGTTAACAAAGAGACAGTTGAGGAAGGTGGCAAACTTACCTATACCGTCAAGCTAGTTGATGAAGATGGCAACCCAGTCACAGTACCGACAGGTGAGAGCGTCACTGTTGATGTCGCCTGGTCGGGAGCGGCGGCCAATGCAACAGATGCATCGCCATTGCCGACAACAGTCACTATCAGCAATGGCAGCCAGATGACCTTTGTCGTCGATGCTATTGATGATCTTTATAAAGAAGACCCTGAAGCACTGCTCGCCACTATCAGCAATGTGGTTGATGTGGATGGCAACTTTGAAGCGGTAGCGGTGGGTACACAAAATACAGCTAACGCGACGATTACAGATGAGGGAATCCCTGGGTCAGACGACACAGTATTTGTTGTGATCAGCTCTAACGGTGCGGTTAACGAAGGTGAAGTCTCTAAGTTTACTGTGCAATTACTGGATAAAGACGGCAACCCTGTAACAGTGACCCAAAATACTACTGTTAAAGTCAACTTCACCAACGGTTCTGCCGATGATGGTGATTATCAATCTGGCACACAAGACGTCGTTATCACAGTGGGTAACAGCTCTGTAGTGGTCAATGTACAGACTAACGTCGATCAGGATCTGGACGACGAAACGTTCACAGCCACTATCGAAAGTGTTAACGATGGCGGTCAATTCGAAAAAGTTGATCATCAATCGGGCATAAATGGCCAGACGCCATCTGCTCTAGCGACGATTAACGATGTAAATACCCCGCCAAGTAACTTAACCGGTACAAATACTACCATCTCCGAAGAAGGCCTAACCAGTGGCATCAAAGACGACACCGGCACGCCAAGCGATAAGACTGACTTTGCAACAGCCAAAGGCAGCTTGACGTTCCAGGATCAAGATACTGCTGCGGATGGCCCTTCGCAGCCATTTGAATTTACTTTATCCGGTCCCACCGGAATTACATCCGGTGGCGAAACTGTCACTTGGGCTTGGGATGGCATTAACACTTTGACCGGCAGCACTAGTAATGGCGTTGTCGCCACAGTCACTGTCGGAACTGTTGAAAGCAATACAGGTAGTCACAGTGCTGACTACGATGTAACTTTATTAGCACCGCTTACCCACCCACAGAACAGTGTTGAAGATGTCCTGGATCTGAACTTCAGCTACACAGTCAGTGACGGTACTAGCTCCTCTGCCACGGCAGGAAACTTCACTGTCACAGTTGAAGATGATATGCCAGTAGCGGCAGATACAATCCAAACGATCGATACACCTGCTGTCAGTACTAACCTGATGATCTCTCTGGATTTGTCAGGCAGTATGCAAGATGCATCTGGGGTCGATGGGTTGTCTCGTCTAGAACTGGCTCAGAAATCTCTTGAAACTCTGATCAATAAGTATGATGACTTAGGTAGCGTTAAAGTTCGAATTGTCACTTTTGGCACTTTAGCGGGCACTTTAGGCGCTGGATGGCTTGAAGCGGATAAAGCGATTGAACTTCTCAATGCACTAAACAACTCAGATGCAGATGGTTGGACCAACTACGATGGCGCTTTAAATGTAATGCAAAGTGCATTTGAAACCGATGGTGCTCTGCCCGACGGTCAAAACGTTTCTTACTTCTTGTCAGATGGTGCACCTACCGCCTCAGATGGCGACGACGCTGTCTTAGGTAATACATCTGCAGACCCTGGGAACGCCGACAATAATGATGACCATGGTATTCAATCGACAGAAGAGGGCTTGTGGCAGGCTTTCTTAGACCTTAACGATATTAATTCTATTTCTTTGGGAATGGGTTCTAATGTCAGTGCGGATGCATTAAACCCAATTGCCTACAATGGTTCTGATTTCAATAATGGCGACACCGATGCCGTTTTAGTCACAGATTTAACGCAATTGGATCAGGTACTCAATGACAGCATAAACATTGCGCCGGTTAGCGGAAACTTGTTAACAGGCAACGCCGGTGGCTTTGGCGGCTTTGGTGCCGATGGAGGTTACCTTGAACAAGTTACTTTAGATGTAATGGTCAATGGTACTTCAACGTCTGTTACTTTCACTTACGATAAAACTGCCGATAATATTACCAACAACAGCAATGTCCTCGGTGTAATTTCAGGTTCAACACTGACGGTATCAACCGAGTCAGGGGTGTTTGTTCTCAATATGTTAGACGGCAGTTACCAGTATCAGTTAGCGGATATCAAAGGCTACGTCGATGATCTGATTAGCTACAGTCTGATAGACAACGATGGCGATGGAGCAAGCGGATCGTTGAGTCTGAAAATTGGCACCCCGAATTTACCCGTTTCTGAGGACTTTACGGTCACCTTTGATTCGCGCAGTACGAGCATTGATTTTTCTAAAGATAACGGCTTGGCGTCAGATAGCACTATTGACGGCGCAGAAGTGTCTGATGTAGAAACTTTAGCAGCGGATATGAAAATTGTATTGGTACGCCTGCCTGATCCTGATAAAGGCGTGCTGTACTTCACTGAAGGCAATGTGCGTTCACTTGTGACAGAGGCAATGCTGGAAACTGCCAGCACTGACGGGAAACGTTTTAGCGTTACTCAATTGGAATACGATGTTAATCCTAATTACCCCACCACCGTTAATTTTGGAGAGACCGGTGCCCAAGGTGCTGGAGATCTAAGTAATTGGGGCAACTTGGTTACTAGCGATACCCGTAAAGTGACTTTGGTCAACAACGGTGAGATTGTTATTAAAGCGGTGGGAGGCGACTTGGTCACTTCTGTTGCTGATGCTGGGCATCGCGGAGGCGGCCTGGGGGTTAACAGTGACGGAGAAATCGACGAAAACAATGAGAAAATCATATTCTCGATTAATGATGGATCTGCCACTGCCTCAAATATTCAGCTGAAGCTCAATGGCCTCGGGGGTAACTTTATCGATGACGGTGTCGTACCAGGAACGGATAATTCAACAGCCAGAGTAGAAATAAAACTTTATAGTAAAAATGCAGCAGGGGAGCTGGTGCTGATAAACGCCAATACCGATGCGGTGGATATTCAAGTAGACGGGAATAATGATCTGGAAATTCGTCCCGATGGTTCTATCTGGATCAGTAATAATGATAGCCAGGATAATAGCAATGGCAATGTAGGTAATTTATTGCGCACCGTCACCCTGACAGCAAAGCCAGGTGTTGAAATTGCCCAGGTTGAAGTTGGATTAGCCGGAGAAGGCAGCTTTGAAATTGCCGGGGTTGATATCAATTACAACTTGAATGATTCGTTTGACTACTTACCTGTTGATGGTGCCGATAATGTGGGTACTGACATTGGCGGAGACGCGGTCAGCACGGTTAATTTAGAAATAGTCCCGCCGATTAGCTTTGATATTGTTGGTGCCAATATAGATGTCGATACTTATGTTTATAATAATGGCACGGTGGTTTCTAAGCAGGTGCATGAACATGCTTACGATACCAGAGATGGTTATGACGGCTTTGTTGATGCCTTTAATTTTATATCCAAAGATAGCTTTGCCGAAATTGATGATGCTGTCAGCGCTGATTATTTTGTCTTGATGGTGATAAATGGTCATCGAAATGCAGCCACTAATATTTTGATTGATACAGCCGGTAATCCAGTGCAAGCGACCGATGCTTTTGCATATGGTGGCGGCACAGGTTTTGATGCGCAGGTTTATACACTCCAATCAGGCAAAGCAAGCGGTGATCAGGTTAAAAAATTAGAAGGCTTGAAAATAAGCTTCGATGAAAACTCCATTATTACTCCCGATGCTAATGGTAACTATCCGGATCCAGATAATAGTGGTGACTATCTGGATAGTGACTTGAGCTATGGCATCAGAATGACTGAAACAGGCCGTGTCAATAAAGATCTGCACGGTACGCAATCGCCGGCAGATGAGCACCGTGACGGAGCGCTGTCTATTTGGGCAGTAGAAGTGACTAAAAACGCTGATGGCAGCTTTAACTACCCAGAGCTTACTTATGGTGGTATCTCATCTGACCCAGTAAATAATCCAGCTCCCTATATTGTGGCTTTGGCCGATGCAGATCAAAGCTCGATGTTGTGGGAAACCACCGTGTTTGCCCATACTTCGGGTGATGATCCACGTAGAGATCAAGAGTATATTGATAATACGCATGCCAATGGTGATGCAATTAATACCGGTATGTTTGTCGATGGCATCGTCGAAGGTTTGGCTTATTCAACCAATTCAGGCTTCAGTGGTATTACCGATGCTAAAGGTGGTTTTAAATATCTCAACGGTGACTTGATTACCTTCAGTATTGGCAATGTTGTGATTGGTACCGTTTCAAGTGCAGCGGTGGCCGATGGCACCTTATTCCTGCAAGAAATTGCCGGTGTCGGTCTTGAAGATATGAATAACGATTATGTTGAGAATATGGCGGTATTATTACAGTCTCTGGACAATGATGGGGATGCCTATAATGGTATTGTGATAGAACAATCAGTACATGACGCATTTTCAGATGACAATTTTGATATGGCGGCAACTTCCAAAGCAGACCTACAAAGCTTGCTTATTGAGAATGGTTATCAGCCTGTTGATGAAGATGCAGCAATGCAACATGTTCGTGACATGATTGAACTGCAAACCGGACTGACTGAGTTTGATGAGCGTACCTCCCTGACTAATTTGTTTGCCAGCGATGAGGATGATATTTTCACTGTCACGGCCGCTGAAACGGGCGAGAAAGGCGAAGATATTGCCATTATTGGTTTTGGTGAAAAGGGTAATGATGCGCTTGATTTAAGTGATTTATTATCAATGCAGGACAATGGTGATGATCTGAGCTCCTATCTGAATGTTTCATTCGATGGAGAAAATACCCTGATTGAAGTGAGTGCAAGTGGCTCCTTTGCCGATCAGCAAGCAGATGCCAGTCAAATCGATCAGGCAATTAGTCTGCAAGGTGTCGATCTGATAGGAGGTATCGATAATGTCGATACGGTCATTCAAGGTTTATTGGATAATGGTAACTTGATTATTGATGAATAATTAATAATCAAACAGGATAGAGCCTGGCACTGTAATGCAGTGCCTGGTTTTATGCTGCAATGAGCTCAATTAGAAACACCTGCGGGTGTTTTTTTATTTGCATGATTAATTTTATAGTCTTATCAGGCAGGGCGAAGGTGGCTTCAAGTGTCAGATGCAGATTGCCGGACAAAATACCATGACGCTTTAAAAGTAATGATACTTTAGTGAATATCAATAGCGGCATTGGTAATGTTGAGCAGCCAATCCTGTTGAAAAATGTAGACTGGTTGGCTATGGATTCAGCGATCAGAACATCAGCGAGCCATTGCTTAGCAATGGTATTTGTTAACTCATTAATTTCTGCATAGACCCGAAAATCCTCACTGTTTAGTGTTTTTTTTGTCTGGGGTTTCAAACTTGCTGTTAGCTGATTAAGTAGTAAAATCTGTGCAGTGTTGGATGAGAGGAATGCATTTCGAAGCATAAAAAGTGCCAACTCATTTCTGGCTAAATCAGCGATTAGCCCTTAAGCAGAGATTAACCTTTTCCAAAAGCCTTGTTTTAAAAGTTATTTATCATTAAATCAAGAATAATTATTAAAACACTCGTATGAATACCTGACTAAAAATTAAGAAAAGTACCTATAAAGGGCGAAAAATCATCTATCTGTTCATTTGGTGTTCAGATAAAGCCAAATAGATGAATTAAATAGAAAAACTGTCCCTAGGTACAATATCCTTTAATCTCTCGTTCATTAATATGCCATACATCTGATAAATAAAAGAGGATGAATCATGGCTGTTATTGGGAAGGTTAGTTTTTTATTTGGTACTGTTTTTGCAGAAGATGCCGCCGGCAATCAGCGACTATTATCGCTAGGCGATGAAATATTAGAAGGCGAGCGCATCATCACAGTATCCGGTGCTAAGGTTGAGTTGGATATGCTCAGCGGCGACCAGATTACAGTGACAGATGGTCAGTCATGGTCGCCAACCGGCGAGACATTTTCCGATCCCCAAGATTTTTCAGCAGGCGATGCGACACTCAGCCCAGAAGATCTTGCCTTGCAAGAAGCTTTATTGACTCCCGGGGCTGACCCTACCCAATTTGGCGAGGCAACAGCTGCAGGTGCTCCGGCAGCAGGTGCCCCAGGCACAACAGCAGGTGATGGTGGTACTAGCTTTGTAACCGTAGAGCGTACCGCAGGTGAAGTTAACCCGGATGCAGGTTATGAAACGACCGGCTTAGCTTCGCAGATTGTAGCGCCGGTTATTGATCCTCAGGTTATAACTCCCATAACACCTATTACACCACCCACCGTCAGCATCAATGATGTCACTGTCAATGAAGATGCCGGCACTATGGTTTTTACAGTAACACTTTCAAACGCTACTGATACACCAGTCACTTTCAACTTTGTCACTACTGAAGGTGGAACAGCCACTCCAGGCAAGGACTACGGTCAAGTTAACACGACTGTCACTATCCCGGCCGGTGAAACCAGCATTACCATCAGCGTGCCAGTGACAGAAGATTACATCAAAGAAGGCACCGAAAACTTTAACGTCGAGTTAACAGGCCTGACCGGCAATATTGCCGAAGATGGTCATGACACTGAGGCTGTAGGTACTATTACTGATGCCGGAACGAATGTTGAAGAAAATCCAGATGTACCTATTGAAGATGTGACTGAGCCTGACACAGTAACGCTAAAAGTGATCGCTGTTGATGAAGCTGGAGATCCAGTTTCTGATAGCACAGTGGCTGAAGGTGGTCTGGCTTTTTACAAAGTAATAGCTGTTGACCCTGCTGGGAATGAGATTGTTAATCCCGCAGCGGGCAGCGTCAGTGTTAATTTTGCCGATGGCAGCACTCAAGGCAGTGTAGATTTTGATAATGACTCTCAAGAAGTTGCGATTGGCGATGTTTTCTCGGTAAAAGCAAAAGATGACTATTTAGCCGACAATGGCGAAATCTATCAAGTTACTTTAGCCGGCAGTGACACGATTAAAGGTGAAGTGTTAAACGCCTATGAAAAAGTGGTCACAAGCGCTGATGAAGTTGCGACGACAATCACTGATGAGCAGGAAAAAGGGCCCGAAGACACTGTATATGCGGTAATTAGTGTTGACGATGATGAGGTTGCAGAAGGCGGTGCACTTACCTATACCGTCAAGCTAGTTGATGAGTTTGGTAATGCAGTCACTGTACCCGCAGGAGAGAGCGTCACTGTTGATATCACTTGGACAGATGCCGCTGCCAATGCGACAGATGCCGCTCCACTGCCAACAACTGTCACTATTACAGGTGGCAGCGAAACCACTTTTGTAGTTGATGCGATTGATGATATTTACAAAGAAGATCCTGAAGCGCTAATTGCCACTATCAGCAATGTAGTCGATGTGGACGGCAATTTTGAAGCGGTAGCTGTTGGTACTAAAAATACTGCCAATGCAACCATCACCGATGAAGGTGTTCCGGGCAGCGAAGATACTGTCAGTGTTAAGCTGATTGCCGTGGATAGCGCCGGAGTTGAGTTGAGCCAGTCTGCCATAGAAGAAGGTGAAGTGGCTTACTACAAAGTATTGGCGACTACCCCAGCGGGTGTAGAAGTGACAGCTGGTAGCGTAGATATCAGCTTTGCAGATGCCGCCAGCAATGGCACTCAAGGGGCTGCCGATTACACGGCCGCTAACCAAAATGGTGTTACTTTTGGCAGTATCGTTAGTGCGGCTGCTGTAGATGATTACCTGAAAGAAAATGCTGAAGACTTTGTCGTCACAATGAGCAATGTTCAGGCACCCGCTTATGAAGTAATCGCTATTACTAATGCCAGTGTTACTACGACTATCACCGATGACCAACCGGGTAATGAGAGCAATGATACCGTCAGCGTTAAGCTAATCGCGGTAGATAGCCAAGGCGTCGAATTGAGCCAATCGGCAGTTGAAGAAGGCGAAGTTGCCTACTATAAAGTAATGGCGACTAACCCAGCCGGTGTTGAAGTTACCGGTGGTAGCGTCGATATTAGCTTTAGTGATGCAGGGATCAACGGTACTCAAGGCGCTGACGATTACACGGCCGCCAACCAAAATGGTGTCGCTTTTGGCAGCATCATCAGCGCCGCTGCGGTGAATGATTACCTGAAAGAAAATGCCGAAGACTTTGTGGCGACAATCAGCAATGTGCAAGCCCCGTCTTATGAAAACACCTCGATTACTAATGACAGCGTCACGACTACAATCACCGATCAGGGCGTTCCAACTTCAGCCGATACTGTTTACGCTGTTATCAGCTCTAACGGTGCAGTCGACGAAGGACAGGTATCACAGTTTACTGTGCAGTTGCTGGATGAAAATGGTAACCCAGTCACAGTGACAGAAGCAACTCAAGTAACTGTTGAGTTCGCCAATGGCACTGCCGAAGGTGATGAGGATTATGCAATAGCTGTCCAAAACGTGTTTATCACAGCGGGTAGCAGCTCAGTTGTTGTCGATGTTCAAACCAACAAAGATGCAGACTATGACGACGAGACTTTTATAGCGACTATCACTGGCGTTGTAGATGGCGATCAGTTCGAAAACGTTGACTACACTTCAGGTGTTAATGGTCATACGGCGTCCGCAGTTGCAACTATCAATGATTTAGACACACCGCCTACTATCAGCGTAAACGATGTAACCGTTAACGAAGATGCTGGTTATATCGAGTTCACTGTCAGCTTGTCGCACGCGACCACTGCGCCTGTTACTTTCAGCTACGCCACAGCAGACGGGTCTGCCACAGCGGGCCTAGATTACACAACTAAGACCAACGGCGGTTCTATCGCTACGGGTGCTACTAGTATTGTTATCCAAGTGCCGATAAAAGATGATTACCTGAAAGAAGGTAATGAAACTTTCAGCATCAATTTGAGTAACCTAAGCGCTAATCTTGCCACGACTGGCAATGACGTTCAGGGCATAGGTACTATTACCGATGCCGGCTCACCAGGCACACCGCCAGTGCCGCCTGAAAACCCTGAAACGGTAAGTTTGAAACTGATTGCTACTGATTCAACAGGCAAGGAACTACAGGTTAGTGAAGTGACTGAAGGCGAAATGGCTTACTACAAAGTAGTCGCTGTAGACCCTGATGGAGGTATTATTGCCAACCCGACAGCCGGTACTGTGACTGTTAACTTTGCCGACGGCACAACTGATGGCGCGGCAGATTATGCTAACAACTCACAAGTTGTAACCATCAACCAAGTATTTAGCGTACAGACTAAAGATGATTATTTAGCCGATAACGGCGAGAAGTACAAAGTGAGCCTGGCAGGTGACGACACAATTGCCGGAGATATCGTAAACGCTTACGAAGTCGTGACTAACTCAACAGTTGTGGTAGAAACGACGATTAATGACGAGCCAACTTCAGGTCCTGAAGATACTGTATTTGCGGTAATCAGTTCTAACGGCGCAGTCGATGAAGGACAAGTCTCTCAGTTTACTGTGCAGTTGCTGGATAAAGAGGGTAACCCAGTCACAGTGACAGAAGCGACTCAAGTGACTGTCGAGTTCGCAAATGGCACTGCTGAAGGTGACGAGGATTATGCAATAGCTGTCCAAAACGTCTTTATCACAGCGGGTAACAGCTCAGTTGTTGTCGATGTACAAACGAAGAAAGATGATGACTTTGACGACGAGACGTTTACAGCGACTATCACTGGCGTTGTAGATGGTGATCAGTTCGAAAACGTTGACCACACTTCAGGTGTTAATGGTCATACGCCTTCCGCAGTTGCAACTATCAATGATTTAGATACGCCGCCGACGATCAGCGTTAACGATGTAACCGTTAATGAAGATGCAGGTTACCTCGAGTTCACTGTCAGCTTGTCTCATGCGACTACTGGGCCCGTTACTTTCAGCTACTCCACAGCAGACGGTTCTGCCACAGTGGGCTTAGATTACGGGAACAAAGCCGGTGGTGGCTCTATCGCTACGGGTGCTACTAGCACCGTTATTCAAGTGCCAATCCACGATGATTACCTGAAAGAAGGTAACGAGACTTTCAGTATCAACTTGAGTGGCCTAAGCGCCAATGTTGCCACGACCGGCAATGACGTTCAGGGCATAGGTACTATCACAGAAGATGGTACCCCAGGTACGCCTCCTGGCACACCGCCAGTACCGCCTGAGAACCCTGAAACTGTTAGCTTGAAACTGGTTGCCACTGATTCAGCAGGCAAAGAGCTACTGGTTAGTGAAGTGACTGAAGGCGAAATGGCTTACTACAAAGTAGTCGCTGTAGACCCTGATGGAGATATTATTGCCAACCCGGCAGCCGGCACTGTGACTGTTAACTTTGCCGACGGCACAACTGATGGCGTGGCAGATTATGCCAATAGCTCACAAGTTGTGACGATAAACCAAGTATTCAGCGTACAAACTAAAGATGATTACTTAGCCGATAACGGCGAGAAGTACAAAGTGAGCCTGGGCGGTGACGACACTATCGCCGGAGATATCGTAAACGCTTACGAAGTCGTGACTAACTCAACAGTTGTGGTAGAAACGACGATCAATGACGAGCCAACTTCAGGTCCTGAAGATACTGTATTTGCGGTAATCAGCTCTAACGGCGCAGTCGATGAAGGTCAAGTCTCGAAGTTTACTGTGCAGTTGCTGGATAAAGAGGGTAACCCAGTCACTGTTACCGAAGCGACTATAGTGACCGTTAAGTTCGAAAATGGCACTGCTGAAACAGGTGACTATTCGATAGATGTCAATCAGGTTACTATTCCTGTCGGCAGTAGTTCAGCTGTTCTCAATGTACAAACCAAAATAGATACTGATTTCGACAATGAGACTTTCACTGCGACTATTAGTAGCGTCGCAGATGGTAGTCAGTTCGAAAATATTGATCATATTTCTGGTGTTAATGGTCAGACGCCATCAGCAGTTGCAACTATCAATGATTTAGATACGCCGCCGACGATCAGCGTTAACGATGTAACAGTCAACGAAGATGCAGGTTACCTAGAGTTCACTGTCAGCTTGTCACATGCGACTACTGGGCCCGTTACTTTCAGCTACTCCACAGCAGACGGTTCTGCCACAGTGGGCTTAGATTACGGGAACAAAGCCGGTGGTGGCTCTATCGCTACGGGTGCTACTAGCACCGTTATTCAAGTGCCAATCCACGATGATTACCTGAAAGAAGGTAACGAAATTTTCAGCATCAACTTGAGCAACTTAAGTGCCAATGTAGCCACAACCGGCAATGATGTTCAGGGCATAGGTACTATTACCGATGCAGGCTCGCCAGGCACACCGCCAGTACCGCCTGAAAACCCTGAAACGGTAAGCTTAAAGCTGATAGCTACTGATTCAGCAGGCAAAGAGCTACTGGATAGTGAAGTGACTGAAGGTGAAATGGCTTACTACAAAGTAATTGCTGTAGCCCCTAATGGAGATGTTATTGCCAGCCCGGCAGCCGGTACTGTGACTGTTAACTTTGCCGACGGCACAACTGAAGGTGCGGCAGATTATGCCAACAGCTCACAAGTTGTAACTATCAACCAAGTATTTAGCGTACAGACTAAGGATGATTACTTAGCCGATAACGGTGAACATTACTTTGTCAGCCTAGCGGGTAATGAAACTATCGCCGGCGAGATTATCAACGCCTACGAAGTCGTATCAAACTCGACTGATCCAGTGCAAACGACTATTAGTGACGAGCCTGTCAAAGGTTCTGAAGATACTGTCTATGCAGTGATCAGCTCTCACGGTGCGGTTAGCGAAGGTGATGTGTCTAAGTTCACGGTTAAACTGCTGGATCACAATGGCACGCCAGTGACAGTGACTAAAGATACTGATGTTACAGTCAGTTTCGCCAACGGCACTGCCGAAAACGGTGACTACGCGAAAGTCACACAGACAGTATCTATCAAAGCAGGTAGCAGTTCTGTACTTGTTAATGTTCAGACTATCGTTGATCAGGATTTAGATGACGAAACTTTTACTGCCACTATTAACAGCGTTAATGATCAAGGGCAGTTCGAAAAAGTTATCATACAGACGCCGACTGCAGAAGGGGTTATTAACGATTTAAGTACACCACCAGATAACTTAACCGGTACTACCACTATTATCTCCGAAGAAGGGCTATCAGGTGGTATCAAAGATGGCACAGGTGTACCAGCAGATTTCAGTGACAGTGCAACAGCGAAAGGCAGCTTAAGCTTTCAGGATTCGGATACCAATGCCGATAATACGCAGCCGTTCGTCTTTACTCTGTCCGGGCCTACTGGCATTACATCCGGTGGTGAAGCAGTGGTATGGAGCTGGGAGCCAGTCTCTCAAAGTTTAACTGGGGTAGCGAATGGTGGCCCTGTTGCGGTGATTTTTGTCGGTGATGTTGTTAGTAATAATGGCACCCATACCGCAGAATATGAAGTAACTTTACTGGCACCTCTTACTCATCCAACCAACAGTGTCGAAGACGTTCTGAGTCTTAACTTTAACTACTCAGTCAGTGACGGAACTAATACTTCAACCTCAGCCGGAAGTTTCACTGTTAAAGTTGAAGATGATATGCCGTTTGTCGAAAACGCCGAACAAGTAATCAACCTTCCTCAGGTAGATACCAACTTGATGGTGGTGCTGGATCTATCAGGTAGCATGGATCTCAATGCTAATGGCGATGGCAAAACAAACAAACAATCTCGTCTGGATTTGGCGAAGCAAGCCGTCGCCAAGATGATCAGCAGCTACGATGACCTAGGTGATGTTAAAGTACGGATCGTAACTTTCAGTGACGTCTCGGAAAAGCAGGGCAGTGTCTGGGTTGCTGCCGATGAAGCGATCAGCTACTTAAACTCACTCTCTGCAGGTGGTTATACCAATTACGATGCCGCGTTAAATGTAGCGCAAGATGCCTTCGATGACGCGGGAAGCATCAGCGGTGCGCAGAACTTGTCGTACTTCTTCTCAGATGGCTCACCGACCGCTTCTGATGGTAATAATCAGCAGCTGAAGAATGAAAACGATGGCAGCAGCAGTGATGACGGTATTCAAAGTGCTGAAGAAAGGCTCTGGGAAAGCTTCTTAAAAGCTAACGATATTAAGTCGATGGCACTGGGTATGGGTACCGGAGTTAACGCCGGACATTTAAATCCTATCGCTTATGACGGGGTGCAAAACACTGAAGCGAACGCCACTATTGTGACAGATTTGTCGCAATTAGATGCAGTGCTAGCCGATAGTATCGTAATTCCACCGGTTAGCGGCAACATCCTAACGGGTGCTAATGCGGGTTACGGTGCCGATGGTGGTGAGGGCATCACCAAGGTCACCTTGAGTATTAAAATTCCTGGGGATGCCACTGCGACAGAAGTGACATTCACTTTTGATGGCAACAGTATCAGCAATGACTCAGGCTCCGGGAACTTGCCGACTGTGAATGGTTCAACGCTCTCAGTGGTAACAGCTGCAGATGCTAAATTGTCTATCAATATGCAAAGCGGTGACTTCAGCTACCAGAGCACACAGACACCGGCAGCAGGTTTGAGTGAAACTATCACTTATACCTTGGTAGATGCTGATGGTGATGGTGCATCTGCGACGGCCACCATGAGTATACAGGGGCCGCTTGTACCTGTAGTCGGTCAGTCAATTGGTACTAACGTATTAATCATGTTGGACGTTTCTGGTTCAATGAAGGGTGGCTTCAATGGCACAACCCGTCTTGAAGCGGCTAAGTCGGCACTTAACGATATGCTTAATAAGTACAATGAGTTGGGCGATGTGCGGGTACAATTAGCGACCTTTAGCGACTCAAAAACGTTGCTGAGTTCTTCTTGGATGACCATCGGTGCGGCGATTGAAAAGCTGAACTCGATCGCTAACCCAGATGGCGGTACTAACTACGACTACGCTCTGGATGGCATGGAAGAGGCCTTTAATAGCAGTGGTAAATTAACCGGCGCTAAAAATGTTTCTTACTTCCTTTCAGATGGTGTGCCTACTCTGTCCGATGCTAATCCGGGCAGCAGTAACCCCGGTGATAAAACTAACGAGAACCTTGGCGATGGCATAGATGGTACTGAGCAAGCCGCTTGGCAAACTTTTGTAACGGCCAATAATATCAAGTCGCACGCAGTGGCCATTGGTGACAATGTCGCGGTTAAATACCTAAATCCTATTGCCTACGACGGCGAAGAAGGTGCTGAATTAGCGGCAATTATGCCTACTTCACTGGCGCAATTGTCTGCAGGCTTAGTGAATTCAGTTGTCTCTCCTGGGCATGTGTTCATAGGCACGGCCGAGGCAGATCTGATTGTCGGCGGGTTAGGTGAAGATTTCATGACCGGTAATGGCGGTGCTGATACTTTCGCCTTTAATGTCGATAATATGAGTACGGCGATTGTCGAAACTGACACTATCATGGACTTTAGAACGGTTGAAGGTGACAAGCTTGACCTGTCTGATTTGTTAGCTGGTGAAACTAAAGCGAGCTTAGATAACTATCTCAACTTTGAGTCTCTAAATGGTGATACTTTGGTGCACGTTAATAAAGATGGTGATTTTGCCAATGGCGGTCAGGTAGATCAGACTATCTTGCTCAAAGGGGTAGATCTGGCCAGCGGTGGTGCGAGTGATCAGAAAATAATAGATGACTTGCTCGCAGGCAATAACTTATTAACTGACTAATCACTGATTAACATGCTAAAAAAGCCTCACTGTTAAGTGGGGCTTTTTTTTACCCCGGATTTTATGCCGCTATTTTCGAGGATATTAAAACGGCCAATAGCTGGGAAAAAGTTGTTTATAGATTAAGCGCTTTGTCGATCGCTTTAACTCCGAAACTAAGGTTTTAATAAATATATTTAACTATGGACCGCTTAAGGCTTTTTTGTCGCGGCAGACTAAGCTAAAATCCCAAGTTAATTTTATAAATGGCTCGGTTTTGTGGCACTAAAAAGTTGCCCGGGCGCTGGGGAAGACGCGAATAAGCTCTGTAATTTCACTGCTGGCTGATATGCATGTTCCCTGGATTTGGCGATAGCTAACATAATAAAAGTCGCTAATTTACTCTCTAGGTGATTGATGCTTTTTAATAAGCTACCCGAAGACCTGTTTGTCCCGCTGTCGGGCAAAAACAGGCATACATACCAAACGGTGTTAATAGAACTGGCTGATCTTTTTTTTGATGAAGATCTGATCGAACCTTTTATCGCCAAAGATTTAGTGCGCTCGACTATCGAAGATACCGTCGTGCGCATTGGCCTGCGGATCTGGGAGCGTGAAGAAGAAGATACAGAGGAAGATTATCAGCCCCCCAGGTCAACTGCTGAATACGCCAACAGAATATACCGGCGTTTGGTGGCAACCGGTTGGTTAGAGGAAGAGCAGCAGATATACAAGAGCTATGTATTGATGGCGCCCTCTAACAGCTATTTGCTGCGCTCGTTGGTCTCTATTGCAAAAATGGATAAACGCTCATATGGCGGTGCGGTACTTAACGTGCTGAGCTCATTAGAGGCGGCCGTTAATGACCCGGAGGGGCGCGGTATTACGCTGCAGGAAGCCTCTCAATCAGCAGCGGAATTCAGTGCGCATTTAACTGACATGTTGTTGGGGCTGCGCGAGTTAAAGATTAGTTTAGCGGAGTCAAAGAGCCCGCAGGAGATCGTCAGGCAGTTCTTTGATACTTTTGTCGAACAGATATTAGTCTCCGATTACAAAACCTTAAAGACTAAAAACAACCCGTTCCGCTTCCGTCGTCAAATACTATCGATGTTGCGGGATCTGCAGTTTGATTCAATCAAATTGGAGAAATTGATCCATCACTACCAGCTACAGTTTGAAAATGACTACCTGGATGCCGAAGCGATGGTGCATACCCACATCAATCGGATCATCCGTATTTTTGAGTCAGTCGATAAACGCTTAGAGAGTATTGATGACTTTAGATATAAGCTGGAAAAACGGGTCGCAGATACTATTCGCTATATGGATAAAACCACCCCGGGGATGGCTTCTCGATTGTCACGTTTGATTGCTGCGGTCTCAAAAGACAGCAGTTTGTTACGTAAACAGCCGATAACGCAGCTGGAAAACAGTGGCTTTATTTCGCCTGGCAGTATCCGTTCACCGATGCGTCGGCGCATTCAAGTGGCTCCAAGGGTTATCCGTCAGCCGATTATTGATCCTAAAGTACTGGAGTTAAGAGAGCTTTTTAAAGCGTACAAAGCGCGCCGTGAGGTGCGGGTTGATCGTATCGAAGATTATTTGGCCCGGCACTTTACCAATAGCGATACGCTACGCGCTGATCAGTTTGAAATTGCCAGCATCGAAGACTACATCTGTTTTAGTTATATTCGCCATCTGGCCTCCCTGGGTAAAAAAGGTAAAGCCACCCATGCGCAATATAATATTGAATTTAAAGAAAAATATATTGAGGTAGACGACATGGTTATCTGTCGAGACTTTACCATTAACTCTACCAAACAAAGGGTCAGCTAATGCTTAGCGATTTACAGAAAATTATCAGTCGCAGTGATAAGTACCAGGAAGAAGATTTTGTGCGCGCGGCCAATTTACTGATGACCAATCAGTTTATCCACGCCGATCGCAGCTCACACCGGCACAGCTATTTTTTGATTTCATCCCACGTTGACTACTTCAAAAACATCTTTGCCGCTATTGGCTGGTCTTTTGTGCACCAGCCCGATGAAGCTTACCTGGGTATTTTACCCCAGGGACACGAGCGCAATTTAAAATTGAAATTGGATGAATCGCTAATACTGCTGTGCATGCGGCAAATGTACGAGCAGAAGTTAGAGAACTTTGAGATTGAAAGCGGTAAAGCTTATACCAGTTCGGATGAGTTGTTGAGTTTGTACGAAACCTTGACCGGTAAAGATATTCCCAATGAGACCCGCAGCAAAGAGCTGCTGTCGCTGTTTTCCAGGCACGGCCTGATCGAGCGCGGCAAACCCGATGAAAGCAATCCGAAGAATACCTTTTTCAGTATTTTACCCACCATACGTCAAGTCGTGGTTGAAGATCATATTAAACAGATTGAGTTACTTTGTGACTCCGAAAATGGCCGCGATGCTCTCAGTGATGAAGAGGAGGCGCTGTTAGAACAAGAGGAAGCGGCATTGTCGGATTTAGAGGCACCGCCAACGGTAGCGGGCAGTATTACTGAGATGGAGAGTAACGATGAAACAGCTTAATCGAATCGTCTTAGTTAACTGGTATGTATTAGGTGCTGTTGAAATACCTATTAAAGGTAACGTTGCCATCGTAGGTCCCAACGGCTCCGGTAAATCTTCTCTACTGGATGCTATTCAAACGGTATTGCTCGGTGGCAATAAACGTCACATGAGCTTTAACGCGTCAGCCGGGCAAAAAAGCGAGAGATCGCTGCGTACCTACTGCCTTGGTTTTATGGACGATGGCGGGAAAAAAGCCACTGCTCGTGAAGATTCTATTACCTACCTGGCACTGAGTTTTTTTGACACTGAAACTGCCACTGAAACTTGTGTCGGGGTGGCTATTAGCGCCAATACGGCCTCGCCGGATGAAGAAGTGCTAGGGCGTTTTATCTTGCCAAACTTCTCTGTGCAGTTAGATGACTTTACCGATAAAAATGGCGATGGTCGACTGCCTAAAGACTGGGACCTGGTGAAAAACTCACTGTTGAAGCAGTGCCCAGAAATGATTTTAGAAAAGCGCGCCAGTCGCTTTGTCAAAGAGCTGGTAGCACACTTATCCCAGGACAGCGCCAGACCTAACGACGATGAAAAATTCATTAAAAATTTCAAGAACGCACTGCGCTTTGTGCCTATTGATAGCCCGACCCGCTTTGTACGCGAGTTTGTTTTAGAAGAGAAAATCGTACATGTGGGGGCCTTTCGAAAATCTTTGGAAGAATATCGGGCGATGGAGCAGAAAACAGCGGAAGTCGCTAGCCGGGTCACCGAATTACAGAAAGTCCAAGAGCTGTGCTCTGGGATTAAGCGCAATGTCAAAAACGCTGTCGAGTATGAATGGGTAGTACACGAGACCCGCTTTGAAAATGCCGATCTGAAAAAAGAGGGTTCTGCGGAGCGTCTTGAAGACAATCAGCAGCAGGAAGAGCAACTGCAAGGGCAACTAGAGGGGCACTCCGCTGCATTGAATAACCTGATGCAGGATTTGGCGAATGCCAGAGCACAGTTGAATAACACCAACTCGGCACATCAGATTAAGGCACTGGAGACCACTATCACCGCTCGGCTACACGAAGAGGGGATAGTTAAAGATCAAATCCAGAACAGTTATAACTTACTCAGAACTACCGTGGCTTTCGCCGATCATGCAGAATTGTTGCCGGAAAAATTTGTGCCCCTGGTGAAAAAGTGTGTGAATCTGTGGCGCAGCGGCGAAGACATGTTAGCTAATACTTGGCCACAGGAGCCCGTTGAAGTCGACAGTACCCTGGCCGAGTTAAAAACCCAAGTAGATACCGTCAGGCGCGATATAGGCCGTAAATTCGAAGAGTCAGTGATTCGTATCAATGAATTGCGCAGTAAAATTCAAAACCAAAAAGGCCAGGTAGAGCAGCTAAAGCAGGGCAAGGCACCGGTACGGCACAACACCCGCGAGCTGATGTCGCTACTGGCCGACTACGGTATTGACTCTACACCTGTCTGTGAAATGGTAGATATTAACGATGATAAATGGCGTATTGCGATTGAATCCTTTTTAGGCGCCAGACGAGAGGCGTTGATCGTTGACCCGGATCAGGTCAGAGAGGCGATCACGCTGTATCGCCGTAAGGGGCGCCACTTAAAAGGCTGTCGTATCATCAATACCACCCGTTCCAGGGATTGGTTAAATCGAATCAAGCCGAATTCACTGGCAAACTTCATCGATACGGATAACGATCACGCTCAAGCTTATATGAACAGGGCACTTGGCAGTGTCATTGCGGTAGAAACAGAGGCGGAATTGCTGCGCCAGGAACGCGCTCTGACTTACGATTGCATGCTGCAAACTGAGGGTTCAACCACTTCTATTCACGAGCAGACACCCATTATGGGGGTGCGTCGCCGAGGTGATCAGCTGGCAGTACAAGGTAAGCAAGTCGATGTGATGATGGCGGAGTTTACCAGCTTAGGGCAGCGACATCAGACCCTGGAAAAATTACGTGACAACTTGATTAACCTTACCACTAGCTTAGTCGGCAGTACCGAAAGTACCTTCGATTTGGTTAATCAGCGCAATCAATTAGCCCTGGAAATCGCCGGACATCGCCAGGCGATTGAAGATTTACGCAACCACGATGACTCTGGGATCCAGGCGAATATTGCGACTCTCGCCGAGGCGCAAAAAGCCGCAGAGCTAAAGCATAAGCAGTTGATGGATCAGTTACAGAAAACCCGTACTGCGATGATTAAAGACAGTGCCGCGCTGGAAGTATTAGACAAAGAAATAGAAGAACATGTGCAAGCGCGCAGCCTCTGTGAAGATAAGTCGGAGTTCGATGCGCAATCTTCTCAGGAAAAACGTGACTACCTGGACGAGAGTTGCAGCGGTGAGCTGGATCGCATTATTTTCGAAGCGGCTAAAAAAGCACAGTCAGAACTGCAGTTGCACGAGAAGAAAAAATACTCAGTGCGCGATGCAGTAGCAGAATATAAAGCTAAATATCACGGGGGTGGTCTGTCTCACCAGGGCTTAGATAAAATTAGCCCGGACTCTTCCCATGAAGAGTTGGAGGGCTACGTCGGTGATACGCTGCAGTCCCTGGTAGAAACCGAGCTAGCCCAGTATAAAGAAAAGGCTGAAAGTGCCCGCAGAGAAGCTGAATCAGCCTTCAGATCAGATTTTGTGGCGCATTTGAACGATCAGATCAACCAGATCAAAGATTTAATACGCGAACTCAATCTGCATCTGAAAAACCGTCCTTTCCACAAGGAGATGTACAGTTTTGAGATGACACCCAACCCAGAGCTAAAAGATATTCTGGAATTGGTTGAGGCTTATACTCGCATAGATCAAGCCAATGTCGGTTCGCTGTTTGATATCAGCTACGATGCCGACAAGCCCTATCAGAATGCCCTGGAAAAGATTCACGAAGTGTTGAAGAGCGAAGGGGAGAGCAGCTTACTGCAAGACTACCGTAACTTCTATAACTTCGAATTGGTGATCAAAGATTTACAGGGCAACCGTAAAACCACTTTGACCCAGCGGATTAAGACCGGCTCCGGTGGTGAGCACCAAGTGCCATTTTATGTGGCAATGGCTGCGGCGCTCGCCGCCTCCTACCGCCTCAGAGAAGGGCCAGAAGGGCGTGCTGTCGGTGGTATGAGTTTGTCGGTATTTGACGAGGCGTTTAACAAGCTGGATTCAGAAAATACTATGACCTCACTCGGTTTTATGACAGACCTGGGGTTACAGACAATCATCGCCGCCCCGGATGAGAAATACTCGCTGCTGTCCTCTTGCATGGATACTATCATTAACGTCTGTCGCGACGGTCGGGTGGTCGATATCGATGTAGAATTCCCAACGGAAAAAGCTAAGAAACTGCTCAGCTCCGACAACCCGAAGATGTTGCAGGCGCAGGCCGAGTTAGAACAGCAAATAGCTTAATTATAGACTTAAGTACCCGAGACTGCTGAGGTTACTCAGCGGTCTTTTTGGCGTTGTCGGATGATTAATGCCACAATGCATCCCATATTGTAAAACCTTCAATGGAAACTCCATGACCCTGATTTTATCAACCGGAATTAAGTTCTTTTTCCTGTTTGCCCCCTTCTTCGTTGTTTCAATGTTCCTGGCACTGACTAAAAACGAGAGCGTCAAAGGTCGCGCTAAAATTGCCAATCGGGCAGTGTTTTCTGCTGTCTGTATCAGCTTGGTATTGATGTTCTTTGGTGACGCGCTGTTCGGGGTTTTAGGCATCACTTTAGATTCATTCAAAATTGGTGCGGGTTCGCTGTTGTTTTTGTCCGCTGTCAGCTTAGTTAGCGATGGTGTTCGCAACCATGCGACGGGTCCCACGGAGTCAAAAGACGATGTGGCTGTGGTCCCGCTGGCAATACCGACAATTATCGGCCCCGCCACCATCGGTGCAATTTTGGTCATAGGCGCTGAGTTGCATGGCGTTGATCTGGCCTACGGCATCGCCGGTATGTTGATAGCGCTCATGGCGCTGTTGGCGCTACTGCATGTATCAGTGAGGATAGAGAAAGTATTAGGGCGCACCGGCTTAAATATATTGAGTAAAATTACTGGCCTGATCTTAGCAGCGATGGCGGCTCAACTGGTGTTTTCCGGGATTAAAAGCTTCCTGGAACTATAATCTCGCGCAGAAAATCCGGTTAGCAAATCGCTTAGCCGGCGCTGGAATTTTGCTTTTGTTGCTGGTTGTTCTGCATATAAACTCTGAAATCGCCACTTGGCAGGGCCTTACTGTAAAAGAATCCCTGGGTGTACTGGCAGTCATTTTGCATCAGAAAATCTGCCTGTTGCTGGTTTTCTACCCCCTCTGCAATGACCGTCAGCTTTAAGGTTCTCGCCAGCGAGATAATACCTCTGACCAGATCCGCATCAGAGTTATCGGTGGTCAGGTCCTGAATGAAAGACCTATCGATCTTTAATACATTGATGGGGAATTTCTTCAGATAGCTAAGTGACGAATAACCTGTGCCAAAATCATCTATTGCCAGTGCTATCCCTAAATCTCGTAGTTGCTGCAGTTGTTGCATGATCAACAGGTCATCGACCATTAACACGCCCTCAGTGATTTCCAGAGATAAACATTTTGCGTTGAGGCCGGTTTCATTCAGAATCTTAGCAACAGTCTTAGGAATGTCATTGTTTTGAAACTGCCGGAAAGACAAATTTACTGAAAGAATTGTCGACTTACCATCTTGCTGCTGCCAGGCAACCGCCTCTTCACATGCGGTACGCAATACCCACTCGCCGATTTCGACAATTAACCCCAGTTCTTCGGCGAGCGGAATGAATTCGGCGGGTGAGACGTGTTGACCTTGTTTATTCTGCCAGCGGATAAGTGCCTCAGCCGCTTTAATGCTGCCGTCGTGCATATCGATGATAGGTTGATAATGTACGCTAAATTCTTTGTTTTTGACTGCTACATGTAAGGCGGCTTCCAGTATCCGGCGCTTGTTTGATTCTATCTCCATCTGCTGGGTGAAAAACTGGTAAGTATTTCGGCCTTTATCTTTGGCCTTGTACATTGCATTGTCAGCTTTGCGCAGTAAAATCTCGGTTGTGTCTCCGTCATCTGGAAAGATGGCGATGCCTATACTGGCGGAAATAAAGGACTCCTGCCCCTCTAAAATATAAGGCTCGCTCAGTTCTCGGTGAATTCTGCTGACCACATGTTCTACATGTTTGATGCCTTTGATGCCCGGCAGGACGATGGCAAACTCATCGCCACCAAAGCGTGCCGCGGTGTCTCCTTGACGCAGGGCAAGGGTAATGCGCTTGGCTGTCTTTGTTAATAGTTGGTCACCGACAGTGTGGCCCAAAGTATCGTTGATGTATTTAAAGCGATCTAAGTCTAAGAATAGCAGTGCAACTTTGCTCTTTTCTCTGCTAGCTCTGATCAGCGATTGACTAAAGCGATCAGTGAATAGCACCCGACTGGCCAGTTGAGTGAGAGGATCAAAATTTAGTTGATGTACCGCCTGTTCCTTGGCTTGCTGAATTTGTGCCTGACTACTGACTAATTGATTTTCGACACAATAGCGTTCAGCGACTTCGTTTTTCAGTTGCAGGTTTTTTTCCTGCAGAGCCAGGGTACGCATTGCTACCCTATGCTCAAGCATAGAGCGCATATCCAACAAGCTTTTATTACTGCGGTATAAAAACACCGAGACGATAAAGCCAAACAGTAGAGTGATTGAACTGAGAAAAAATGAGTTGCGATAGTAGCTAAAAATGGTTTGTTGTTTTTTTAGTTCTACCTCCCGGTACAGGGAGTCGCGGTTCTGCTGGTAGTGGTGTGAAGTACGGGTTAGTAAGGCAAACAGTTCTCTTATTTGCAATATCCGCTCTGTATTCAGCTCTGTAGCTGAATAGAGAATGTTATCAATCTCCGACAAGGCGTTTTGCGCTTGTTTATAGTCAAACCCCCCTATGCCGACGGCTTTACCCACTATGCCGGTATTGAGACTTTGTGCTCTGCTCCAGAGCACGTTAAACCAGTTGTCGAAAGCCTTTTGGCTCTGATCCCCTAGCGGTTGTGGGTAAGCTTCACTGAAAGCCTTGGAGGCACGCATGAGCTCATATTCGTACTGGCGCAGAAACAGAATTTTTTCTACTTGATCGTGACTGATCTGCAGACTTTTTACTTCTCTGAACAAGAAATACGAGCTGAGCATACTGATTACAATAACTCCCAGCAGTATGGAAGTTAACAATAACAGTACTTTGGAGCCAGTTTTAATCATGTAGATTGATTCTTTTTAGCTGCCAAATTGACCTGGAGTAGTACTTGTCTTGCCTTAATTCCTCATGATCTGACCAGGGGTAGATGACCCATAGAGGACCTTTTTCTCTGATCGATAATTTTTTACCGTCTTTTTCCAGAGCCAGGATTACCTGATATTGCTGAGTATCACTGAGCGGAATTTCCACAGCGTACTCGTTTGCTGCAATGGCGCTGATCAGTTTGGCAGAATTACCTGCAGCGGCGAGAATATCTCTGAGAAGGGGGCCGCTGAACTCACTTTTTCCATCTGTCCAGAGAGTGGTGGTGCTGATAGTCACTTGCGGCAACTTAAGCAGTGCACTGCGATCCAGTTGCAGTTCATTTTCACTGTTGAATTGTGTGATAGCACCGGTGATCGTCAGTAAGGTCGTATCGCCAGGGGCGGCAAAAGTGATAGCCGATACATTTTCAGATTTTTCTGCTGAGGCAGTGGTTTGCTTATTTTGTTCGTCGGAACAGCCGATCAGGGTAAAGGCAACCAGTGCTATAAGTATTTTTTTGATCATTATAACCTCAATGGAATGTAGCTGATTCATCCAAGTTTGATTTTCTGTTATTAACTCTGGAAAAACAAATTAGTTTTAAAACAGACGTTTATAAAAGCTAAATGCTGCGCACTTAAAACTGTTCATATTGTAAGCTATCTGCCGATATATTAAACAGTTGCTTAACAAATATTCTAATTAACGCACTATATAGCAATGATTTATTTTGAGTTAAGCAGTTTTTCGATGATCTGGGTTGCGACTAAAAAAGTTATCTATTGTAACTAGTTAGAGCGATGCAAATGGCAGCGCAGTATCCGGGAAAGCCTAGAGAGTTACAGCAGGTGTTTGGGCGGCGTAATCAATTTGGAAGATTCTTTTTAAGGCCAGTTTAGTGTTTGCAGATCAACAATCTGGCTCTATACAAAACCATAGAATGTCGCTAGCTTAAGTGTCTTAGTCACAACAGTGCGATGGCGGTCGGCATTGCGACATGTAAGCAAATCTGCAAAGGGCCGGTCCTGTACAGCCTGGCGTACATTACAGCGCTTTTTCACTCACTGTGAAGATGCGTATCTGCCCTAAACCAATGGAGTTGAAATGAGAGACAGAGCAAAAGCCCTTGTGCAGTTGGAGAATGAACGTGTGATTGTGACCCAGTGGACTTTTGCAGCCAATGCAGAGACCGGCTGGCACAAGCACGGTTTAGACTATGTGGTGGTTCCGCAAACGGATGGTCAGCTCTTATTGGAAAGCAGTGAAGGTGAAAAAATAGTGGATCTAAACCAGGGCGTTTCATATTATCGCTCGGCTGGAGTAGAGCACAATGTCGTCAATGCCAACGATTACCCATTTGTCTTTGTTGAAATAGAATTAAAGCAGTAAAGCGGCGCAGTGCAAAAGATAGGGTGTGCATCTGCGCCATAGTGGACAATCGATCAGGTTTTTACAAGTCTCTGCAACTGGCTAACATATCTAACTTCTGATCGTAGACACTGCTTTGCACAGACAATAGACCCAGCATAGAGTGGAACAAGTTATCATGGGACATCCGCTGCTGTTGCTTAGCGCTAATGCACTGGCGGTCCAGTTTGTCGCTGTCGCTGAAGCTCTGGGAAAGCCAGAGAATAAACGGGACTTTGGTCTGGGTTTCCGGCGCGATGAAGTAGGGCAGACCATGCAGGTAGAGATTGTTTTCTCCCAGTGATTCGCCGTGGTCAGACATGTACAACATGGCACCGCGATACTGGTCTTGGCGATCCTTTAAATAGTCTATCACTGTCGATAAAAAGTGATCGGTATAGAGAATCGCATTGTCGTATGCGTTAACGATGCTCTGCTGCTGACATTGTTGCAATTGATTGGTGGTACAGACTGGAGTGAATTGTTTGAAACTGTCAGGGTATCTAAGGTAATAGGCGGGTCCGTGATTGCCTTTTTGGTGCAATACCACAGTAACATCACCCTGTTTCTCACTTAAGTAACTATCCAGATCATTGAGCATGACCTGATCAAAGCATTCGCGCTGATTACAGTACTGCTCATTTCGGTACGTCTGAGCCGGCTGTGTTTCTATCCTTTCACACACCCCTTTGCAGCCTGAATTATTATCGCGCCAGAGCACGTTAACCCCCGCTTTGCTCAATACGTCTAATAGGTTTTGCTGAGCCTCAGCCTTTTCGGTACTAAAGTTGCTTTTGTTATACAGCGAAAACATGCAGGGTAATGAAAGTGCCGTGGTGGTGCCGCAGGCAAAAGTATTACTGAAATTAAATATCTGCTGCTGTTTTAGTTTAGGGTTTGTTTCTCGCGCATAGCCATTAAGGGAGAAATTTTGCGCTCTGGCAGTTTCTCCAATAATTAAAATAGTCAGTTTAGGTTTAGAGGAGTTAGTCGTTGTTTGTACAGCATCCTCGCCAATAGGTTGAGCGACTATATTCATCACCGCATAAGCGCCGCTTAAATAGCGACTGGTGTAGTAGATAAAGCTGGAGGGAACGACAGTATTACGCATCTCCCGGTTATTGCGAAACAGTGAAGAGAAATCTTGATAGAAAGCGGCGGTAATCAGTACTGCTAAGCTAATAAATGCCAGTGCAGAAATACATTTAAATTTCAGCTCTTTCAGTGGCGGATGATAGTTAAGCGGCAGCCACAAAATCACTAAGCTAGGCACTACAGCGTAATAGGAAAAATAACCCAGCATGCTGATATTTAGTAGTTCTTGTGCTTCAGCGAGATCGGTTTCCAGCAGGTTTTGAATCATCGATTTGTCAAAGACTATGCCGTAATTTGACATGAAGTAGCTGGCGCTGGCGCTGCTGATAATGAGCAGTAGTGCCAGAGGCTTGGCAGTGTAACGGAAGAAAACCAAGGTTAAACACAAGCTAAAGATCAGTACCAGGAAGACGCAGAAAGCGCTGAAACTTAACAGACCGGCAAAATTGTCGGTAGAAAATTCGGCACTGACAATCCTCCACAGTGGCCGGTTGTATAACGCAGCTAACAGTATTGAGAAACCCAGGCAAAATTGTACTAAGTTTAGGCTGAAAGGTTTCTTGCGAGAGCTTGATGGCTCTGGAGTAATAGGCATAATTTTGTCTGTGTTGTTTCTATCGGTTGATCTTAAATTGAATTAGTAGCGTTTAAAACTGAGGTTTTAAAGCCGCTCAAAGCGCAAATGTCTCACTGAGTAATGACCGGTACAAAAATTAACAGCCATGTGATACCCGCCAGGCACAAGCTGATAAATACAGCGGCTGAGCCCATATCTTTGGCGGCTTTACTGAGAGGGTGAAACTCTCCGCCGAACCTGTCGACAACAGCTTCAATCGCCGAGTTTAAAATTTCCACTACAATAACTATACCGACACTGCCGATCAATAATACTTTTTCAACGGCTGTCACAGGGCTGAAAATGGCGATAACAGTGGCGATGATAAAAAGCACCGTCTCCTGTCTAAAGGCGGCTTCATTTTGCCAGGCATATTGGATACCTTGCCAGGAGTATACAGTGGCTTTTAATACGCGTTTGATACCGGTTTCTGCTGCTGGTATTTGGTTGTTCATTTGCTGCCCTTTGCAATTATTGCTGTTGATATAAAGAGAGTTATCGTTGAGGGATGATAAATAACACTGCCAGTTTTACAAGCTGAGGCCGATAGTGCTAATTCATCCATTTATTCTTTAATTGATTTTAGAATGACAAATTTTTTATTACTGACGACTTGCTGAACGTTGCCAAAAATCTTCTTGAGTTTATTTTGATAATCTAAATGTCGGTTACCTATGACCCACAACTCACCTTGCGTTTTCAATACCTGAAAGGATTGGCTAAACATCTGCCAGGCGATAAAATCACCGATGGCATTTTGCTGGTGAAAGGGCGGATTATTAAGAATTAAGTCGGCACTGGCTTTTTCTCTATCCCCTAGACAGTCAGTTACTTGAAAAGTTGCCTGGCACTTATTGGTAAATGCCTGTTGGTAATTAAACTTGGCGCTGGCGACCGCCATATGAGATTCATCATAAAAATGAATTTGTGCCTGCGGGTTTCGCTGTGCTGCGATAATACCGACAATGCCGTTGCCGCAGCCCAAGTCTATAATGTCTATGGCCTCCTTACTGGAGGGAAGGTGCTCAATGAAATAGCGACAGCCAATGTCTAGCTTTGCCCGGGAAAAAACATTGGCATGATTGAGTATTTGTAATCCGCTCTGCTCTAAAAGGTAGCTCTGTGGGTAGGGGTTAGCGACCACAGATAATTCGCTGTCGTATCGACTAAAAATGAGTCGCGCTTTCTTTTTTGCCAGCGATGTCTTAGTCGGACCTATGATCTTTTCAAACAAACTCAAGGTCGATGTGTGGATCATCTTTACCATAGCGCAACCGATGATTTGGCTGTCACTGTGCAGATGCTGACGTAATTTATGCAGTTGATCTTCCAGCTGTGCCAAACTTTTTTGCACTTTAATAATGACTAAGTCATATTGACCGCTGAGCTGCTCGGTGGAATTGATCATCTTCACGGGCGTTAAATTATTCAGTGCCAGATTAGCGAGTGTCGCTTGTTGGGCAATATAGGAATCGCTTAGCATACTCACTTGCGTCTTGCTCAGGCAAACGCTAAGAGCGCCAAATTGATCGTTAATAATCAACACTCTAAGTTCACTGCAGTCGATTTGATCAGCCAGGTGGTTCAGTACTAGCTGATCCGCGGCATCCCAGGCTTGCAGCGGCTCATTTCTTCTGATCGGAAAACGTTTTAATGTAAAACTGGCACGCTCTAAGGTCAAAGTTGTCTGCATAAAATATTGGTTAATCCTGAAAGATCAAAAAGGCAGCGGATTTTAACATAAACTGACTGCCAAACTGTGAATTAACTCCTTAATTTTAAGCAAATCCGGCTGTTACTTAGCCGTTAGCTTGCTGTACAATCGCAACAGAATATTATTTTATAGAGAGGGAGAGGTTTGCGTGAAAATGATTAAGTTACTAATGGTTAGTACAGTGTCTGTTACTTTGCTGGCGTGTACGGCAACAGCTAACAAAGCCAATAGCACAGCGAATACAGGGCAACAGAGCACTCCTGATCAAATCACTGCCCAAGCGCCTGCCGCTCCCCCAGTTGCTCATCATGGTAGTAATCAAATAGCGTCCCCGGATAGCCTGTCTCGTTTACAGGCACAAATTACCGCACTGCAAGAACAAGTCATTAAGCTAAGTAGCGATACCAATGCCATTTTAAAAAATTCTCAGCTGTTAGTGGCTAATACACAAATGCAAAATGCAGCATCTCAGAGCGATCTACAAACTGGGACTGAGCAAAAGCCAGTAGGGAAAAAGCCCCCAGCAGATCAATCGCTAAAGACTATACTGCAAAGATTGGAAGAATATTCACCATCGCCAAACGGTGCTTTTGGCATAGTTTCAAGTTATACCGCCAGCAAACAGTGGGTGTTAATACGTTTTGATCGTCAAACCGGTGAAACTTGGTTGGCTGACAACAGTGGTTGGAATTCCCTGTCAGAAGCTGCGGAATTACCGATATCCCAGTACGATGTACATTTAATTCGTGCCGATCAAGATAAAAAAGGCTATGTTGCCTCCAGAATTGACCAGCGCAGCGGTGAAACTTGGTGGTTGAATAAAAAACAGTGGGTAGTCTATCAGTAGTGGAATTTACCAATGTTGAGCGCCTGCGAGAAGGGGCTACTGAAGTAGAGCTGGAGCAGCAGAAACTGACGAAACTATTAGCTGTCTTTAATCGGCTATACTCAGAGGCAGAAAACACCCAGTTGCTGTTGGGTGTAGATGAGCCAATGTATCTACCCGCTGATGTGGATGTCAGTTACAACCGAATTATTTTTGCGCATGGTTTTTTTGCCAGTGCCTTACATGAAATAAGCCATTGGTTAGTAGCTGGCGCGCAAAGGCGTCACTTGGAAGACTACGGCTATTGGTATGAGCCGGATGGACGCACTGCGCAGCAGCAAGCTGAGTTTGAAAAAGTAGAAATTAAGCCTCAAGCCCTGGAGTGGATCTTATCCAGAGCTTGCGGTCATCAGTTTCACTTTAGTGCAGATAATCTAGAAGGTGGGGCTGTCATCAGTTGCCGTTTCAAAACAAGGGTTTGTGCTCAGGCAAAACTGTTAATTGTGCAAGGGTTGGGGCTGCGTACTCAGTTGTTAGTGACAGCACTGTGCCATTGTTTTGGGCAAAAGGCACCTAGGGGTGAGGATTTTACTGTTTAAAAAAGAATTTTTCTATTGCAGGAAAGCGATGAAAGGGAGCAGTATTATTAATTGAGAAATGCAATCTAGCTATTTTTGTTGCAGTTAATATAGGTGGGGGAGCATGCGATTAAGTCCAAACTTTTCTCTGCTGACCTGGGAGCGATTAATGCCCATAAACGGGGGCATGTTGACAGGTGAGCCAGGGCAGCGCAATGACAAGTCTATCGCGTCCTGTTATTCCCCAATACCTATATCCGTATAGGCAAAGTAGTTAGCCGTTTTTAAGTCCTTCCTTCAGGGCGAATTGGACTTCATCGCATGCTGCTAAGTATCAATAGCTGCATTAGTGCTTTTGGCCGGGAATAATCCTGGAGTAGCTGGCGCAAATACGCAACGGGTTTGAAATAGCCAAAGGACTGCGTTTCTATTTTATAACTCTATGCTTTTAAAGATTTAATGGTGTTATGGTTCAGTTTATTAAGATAAAATGTAATATGCGCAGCGCTCTGTTGCCCCTTAGAAAAATACTCTATCTGTGGCTATTTCATGGCTTGTTGTTGAACAATATAGCCACCGCTTCACAACTCTATGCAATCGAAGTGCAGCCAGTGAATATTTATCAGGAGCCCAGTGTCGATGCAAAAGTTCTGCACTCGCTGTATAAGGCCGATCATATCCAAGTACTACAGCTGCAAGGCAAATGGGCAGAAGTTAAATTTCGCGATACCGACCAAGATATTGTCGGCTGGGTTGAAAAAACCAAGTTAGCTTTGGAGCTGGCAGAGCCCAGCACTGCAGTTGCATCTGCAGTTGAAGAAAACCCTCAAAAAGTTGATTTTTTCGTTGAAAATCAATTTTTTGCAAAATCGGTTAACAGCGATTTACACTGTGTAAAATCAACAGATAAGAAAAGTATCAAGGGATGTGTACTCGATATTGACTTGGAAGTAAAAGGGCCCAGCAGTTCCGCTTTAGTGGAAGTGTCTTGTAAAGCCGAGTTTGAGCTAAACTTTAGTGATAGTTTGAGCAGGCAGCTATGGGAGCAAAAAAATATCCGCACTCCGTTAAAACAGGGAAAGGGGGCTGCGCGTCTACAGCTGGCAGTGCTGCCAATGCTTGAGCAGAGCGTCAGTAGTATTAATGTATTGTCATATCAGTGTCGATTAGAAAAAATACTCTAATATTAACTATATAGTGATAAACGGATTTAGCTTCAGATGAAAAATGCGGCAGTGGCACAGGCAAACAAAATGTTTCCCAAAAACCCTGGAAATAAGAAGGGTGGTTGGTTTCGGGCTTTGTATATTGGTTTAGTGACCGTGATGTTGTCGGCACTGATCATTGCTGGCTTCAGTATTTGGAACAGTCTTTACATCGAATCAAGAAACACACTAGCGCCACAATCCCTTTCTCTGACTGAATCAATGTCCAGATTTCTCAGCTTTCAAGAAGAAGTATTACTGACCACTGCTGAAAAACTGGATATTGATAATATCGACTCAAATGCCTCCCTGGAAGTGATTCGACACTTAGCTGCAGTCAGCAAGCAGCTGAAAGCGGTGGCGATTTTAGACCGGGAAAATCAAGTTATTATATCTGATGGAGTATACAGTGGCAGAGACTGGGGACATCTGTTCTCCAAGGAAAAGAATGGTTTGTCCTCGATAGGATTACCCTTTCGGCCCCAGCCATTTTCAGATCATTACCTGCCGGTGCGAGTGCCCATCTTTAACTCAGAAAATCGGATCGCCGGCTATCTAGTCGCCGCATTCCAACTGATCGGCCCAGATGGAGTCTGGACTGAAGCTGCAGTTACGCTGGATAAAGCGCAGGTGCTGTTTAGCGATTCGCAGGGCCATATTTACGCCTCTTATCCCGAACAAAAATCTTTCTTACAGAGTTTTAGTACGCCTAGGTTAGCACCAAACTTACTCTCGGCTATCTCACTGGTCGATGATGTCAGCACCAGCTTAGGTAATGTTCAGACTAGCCGCGGAGAGCTCTTTTACGGGGTGCAGAAAGTAGCCAGTTTTAATGGCTATATACTTGTTTCAATTTACTACAAAACCTTGTGGAGTGAATGGATTAGCCGGATGCAGTTGGCTGCTTTAATTGTATTAGTAGTGACATTGATGGGCTGGTTAGCATTACGCCTGAGTATCAAACGCGCTTATTTATTCGAGGAGGAAAAGTTCGAAGCTCAGCACAACGTTAGCAAATTATCCCGTGCTATTGAACAGAGTCCTAGCAGTGTAATAGTCACAGACGGCAATTGGGTGACAGAGTACGCCAACCGTAAATTACTGGATGGCAGTGGACAGATTATTGAGATAGAAGCCAACTCAGTGCTGGTTGAATCGAGTCCGCACAATTTACTGAAAGCTGATTTAGAGAAGATATTAGTCGCCCTGGAGTTGGGGGAAAACTGGTACTGTGAGCGCTGTGACGAATCACAACAGCAGTGGTACTCATTCTCAATCAGTAAAATGGTGGTGGAACAAGAAGTTGAAGATAACTTTATCATCATCACGCAGAATATCACTGAGCGCAAAAGGGCGGAAGCCAGGTTGTATAAACAGGCATATTTTGACTCTTTGACCGGCTTGCCGAACAGGCGAAATTCCTCGGTTCTGCTACAGAAAAAGCTGCTACAAGCACGTAAATCAGAAGAGAAAGTGGCGTTGATTTATCTGGATATCGATAACTTTAAACAAGTCAATGACAGATTTGGTCACGCCATTGGGGATCAGCTATTACAAACTGTTGCGCGCCGCTTAGGGCAAGTTATGTACAGAGAAGGTACAGCTTGCCATATGAGTGGCGACGAGTTCTTGGCCTTTTTATCATACGAGCACAAAGATCAAATTATTGCCATCATCGAAAAAATATTGCAGGTAGTAGCCAACCCGATATCTCTAGAGGGGAAAGAACTTTTTGTGACAGTGAGTATGGGAGTTGCCCGTTTTCCGGAAGATTGCTCGGATGAGGCGGCTATGTTGAAAAACGCAGATATTGCACTCTATTATTCCAAAGAGTCTGGGCGCAATCGCTACAGTTTTTTTGATGATGAATTGGAGGCAAAAAACCGTCGCAAGCTGGAATTAGAAGCAGAAATTCGTGCAGCCCTGGATAATGAAGAGCTGTATATGGTCTATCAGACCAAAAATAAAATTTCTGATTATTCGGTATGCAGTTTCGAAGCCCTGATGCGCTGGCAGAGTCCCAAGCTGGGGTTCGTCGGTCCGGACGAATTTATCAGTGCGGCTGAGACCATCGGCGCCATTGATAAAATGGGCGAGTTTGCCTTGTATCAGGCAGTCAGAGATTTAAAACTGTTCCAAAAAGAGTCTGATCAGCCGCTGACGATGGCTGTTAACTTGTCAATGCGACAATTAAACAACGACGACATAGTTTCAATCGTGCAAAAAGTATTAGATGTCGAACAGATTGAGCCCTGGCGCTTGGAATTAGAGATCACTGAAACTCTGTTGGCTGAGAGTTTTGATGTGGTTATGCCGGTGTTAAACAAGTTACTGGGGCTTGGGGTATCGCTAAGTATCGATGACTTTGGCACCGGTTACAGCTCACTGAATTATCTGACCCGTTTTCCAGTCAGTACCTTAAAGGTTGATCGCTGCTTTATCATGGACATGGTCAGCAAAAGCAAAGATGCGGCGCTGACCGAGTCGGTTATTTTAATGGCGCATCGACTGGGCCTGAAAGTTGTCGCCGAAGGTATTGAAGACATGGATCAAATAGAGCTATTACAACAATATAACTGTGATATAGGCCAGGGATATTTCTATACTAAACCGATCAAAGTCGATGAAATGCTTGTTTTATTGCAAGATCAGCCGCAAATCATTGCCAAGATACATGCCGACGCCGCACAGCGGCAACAGCTTGTGCAAGAGCATCCTGTGCCAAAGCCGTCTCAGAAGGAAAAATCCAGTGGCTCAAGCTTGCAATTAGAATAACGGCGGCGGTCACTGAGCCGCCCACCTACTACAGTAATAACTGCAGTTATCCCGCTCTGCCTCGCTAGTTCCAAATTGCCGATGGGCGAATTTCCCCGGTGACAGATTTCAACGAGTTGATGATTTCAGGCTGAAAAAAGCCCTGTAACCGGGTGTTTTCAGCCGCAGTTATGGCGCCGATTTTATTCAGTAGTGCACCCAGTGCCACCTCACTGGCGCGGGTTGCGCCATCGTCAATTTTCAACGCAAAGCCTAATTTTAGCTCTGGGATAACACCCGCATAAGCGGCCTCTGCACCTGTTTTAACGATAGCACGGCCCTGAGTTTCTTTGATAACAGCACTGCAGCAGCGCTCAGACCCCGCCAGCATTTCTGGATGAGCTGCAATTGCTTGTAAGATTTTTTGCATGGCAATGCCTCTGGCACCCGGCTGCTGGTTTGGCTCAGAGAACAGTGCAAATGCGTAGGCAAGTTTTTGCATTGGCATGTAAATAGCGGGTAGGCCACAGCCGTCCTGCTCCCAGTGCATTTTACTGACATCGGCGTCAATCATCTCAGAGAGGGTGTTCATCCAAATTTGTTGCACTATGTGCGGGTGGGCGCTATAACCTTGCACTTCTGGCAATAAATGTTTAGCCAGAGTTAGCATGCCACTATGTTTTCCAGAGCAATTATGATGAGCTTTAGTCGGTTCTTGCGCCGCAGCTACCATAGCGTATGCGGCTTTTTGATAGCTGGGCATGGAGATTCCGCACTCCAAGTTCGAAGTGTCTAAATCCAGTCTGGAGAGCCATTGTTTAACGGTGTCTACGTGGATTGCTTCAGAATTGTGAGAGGCGCAGCTCAAGGCAATTTCACGCTCTGATAAATTATATTTTTCAGCGGCACCTGATTCTAGCAACGGAATTGCCTGCAGCGGCTTGAGCGCAGACCTGGGGTAGATATCTCGGGCGTAGTCACCGACCGAATAAATCACGTCTCCCTGGGCATTAACCACCACGGCACTGCCTCTATGGCATGACTCAACCACAGAATTTCTTAGCACTTCAACCAGTATAGGATTTTGCTTCATATTGAGCCTCTGAAAAATTATTTTCAGCTACTCTAATAGGTTTGTCGGTTTGGCGCAAAGAACTGTCAGAAAAAACCTATAAGTAATGGATACTGTGAAGCTAAGTGTTAAAATTCGCTTTTTAAACTATAGCTGCACAATCTGACTGTACAGCGTTTCGAGGTTGCAATACCGTCATGGCAAATTTACCGAGTACCATACCCGCATTGAGAACATTAGCAATGCCAGCTGACGCGAATCCCGATGGCGATATCTTTGGCGGTTGGATTATGTCGCAAATGGATATTGCCAGCGGAAATTTTGCCGCGCAGCAGGCAAAGGGCCGGGTTGTCACAGTGGCCGTTGATGCGATGACTTTTCACAAGCCTATTTACATCGGCGATGACGTGAGTTGTTATTGCACTATTTCGCGCAATGGAAAAACATCTATTACTATCCATGTTGAAGTATGGGTACAGCGGCATCACAGTGAAACTGTCTTAAAAGTGACTGAGGGCAGGTTTACTTTCGTCGCTATCGATGACAGCGGGAAATCCAGAGTCATTTAAATAACAGTGTCAGAGTTAGCCAGTAATATTGGATAGGAAATGCAGTGAAACCATTCGATTTGAACATAGTCGCAGATGAAAATATTCCCGCAGTAGAGCAGATGTTCGCCCAGTTTGGCTCTATAACACGGGTTGATGGACGCACCTTAACCCCAGAACAACTAGTCGATGTTGATGTGTTGCTGGTGCGATCCGTCACCAAAGTCAATCAACAGCTGTTAGCCAACAGCCCGGTGAAGTTCGTTGGTACAGCGACTATTGGTACCGACCATGTAGATAAAAGCTATTTACAGAGCCAGCATATTCAGTTTGCCAGCGCCCCAGGATGCAACGCAGATGCGGTGGTGGAATATGATCTTAGCTGTATCATGCAATTACTGCAGCAAAGTAATGAATGTCTTGCAGATAAAGTAGTGGCCATCATTGGGGTAGGGAACGTCGGTTCCCGTTTAGCCAGTCGCCTGACAGCGGTGGGTGTGAAACAGTTACTCTTAAATGACCCGCCCAGAGCGGAGCACGAGGCCGGGTTTAGTGATCTAACGCTGGCTTTGCAAACGGCAGATATTATCGCACTGCACACTCCCTTGATTAAGGGCGGCCCCTGGCCTACTCAACACCTTCTGGGCAGTGCCGAGTTAGCAATGCTTAAACCTGGCGCAATACTGTTGAATGCGGGAAGAGGACCAGCGATCAAAGGTAATGATTTGTTGGAATTTTTACGTGTAAGAAGCGATGTTCGCACGGTCCTGGATGTTTGGGAACACGAACCTGAAGTAGATAGAGAACTGGCGGCAATGGTCAATATAGCCACCGCGCACATCGCCGGTTATAGCCTGGAAGGTAAATTACGCGGTACTTTTATGCTCAAGCAAGCTCTGGCTGACTATTTACAAGTCGATTGCAAAGAGAGCCTGCAGCAATTCTTGCCTGAGGCGAGCATCACTAGTGTGCAGTTGACAGATCAGGCTAATGCGACTGGGGTTATAAATTTGCTTTACGACCCCTACCGCGATGACAGAGCTCTGCGGGCCACTTTGCACGGCCCGGACCAGCGCCGTGAGTTTGATCTGCTGCGCAAAAATTATCCGGTGCGCAGAGAGTTTTCCTCACTGGCGATCGGTGGGTCTATCAGCGACAGTAAAAAATTACAGATTCTGCAGTTTGGGTTTTCAAATTGGCAATAAGCACGGGAAAACCGACCAATGCCCGCAATGTTTTTAGAGTAGAGAGGAAAAGAGTTATCGCAACATCAGTGCAATCGCTACAAGAACTTAACCCGAGCGTCGGCGCAAAAGTGGTGATAGAAATGCTATCTCCGAGGAGAAAAATTGCCTTGGAGTTATTGGGCTTTATCGAGGGTAAGTCGATTTTGGTCAGCGCACCCCGTAAAAGCGCGGGGTACAGTGCCAAGAGTCTAGAGGGAGTAATGCTGAAAGTACATATCATGATGCAGGGGCGGATTTGTACTTTTATGTCCAGGCTGATGAAGGTAATGCCCGAGCCCTATGGATATTGGCATTTGGCTTACCCCGTGAGTTTTGACGTTAGTAACATCCGCAAGAACACTAGAGTTGCTCTGCAGCTGCCGGTTTCGATCGAATTCCAGGATCAACAGCGCGGGCAAAATTTTGAAATACCCAATATGGTCTACTGTACTGACGTCTCCCTGCAGGGGTTGGGAATAGAGGCTCCACAAGTGTTAGGGGAGTTGGGAGATCAGTACTTTGTCACCATGCGCTTAAAAATAGCCGGTGTTGACCAGCTGTTGTTAACGTCGCTGATCCTGCGGTCCGTTAAAACCTCGGCCGCCGGCATAGTGCTGCACGGGCTGGAGTTTCAGGACAATGAAGATGAGGCCAAGGTGTTAATTGCCGCTTACGTGTACAAAGAGATTCTGGTCAAATTGGGTTATGTGGATAAATGACAGGCGGAAGTCGGAAGTCGGAAGTAGTAAGTCGGACGTCGGAAGTTGGAAGTAGTTAAACATTTTTAAGTAGTTGGGATATGTTGATGAGTGAAGACAGAGCGTTTAAGTTGGGGCTGTTAATTAATCCGCTAGCCGGGATAGGCGGTAGTGTTGCGCTTAAAGGTAGTGATGGTGCACAGACTGTGGCGAGAGCGCTGCAGCTAGGTGCCAAGGCGATGGCTGCGACGCGCACTGAATTAGCGTTGAAGGCACTGATAGATAAAAATGTAGAAATTGTCACATATCCGGCAGAGATGGGCGCAGATGTGGCCAATAGGTTGGGCTTTACTACCAAGGTAGTGGGGGCAATAGACTCCGGGCGTACCACCGCTGCTGATACTGAGCGCGCAGTGCAAGATTTAATTGGGGAAAATATCGACTTGTTATTATTTGCCGGGGGTGACGGTACCGCCAGAAATATTGCCAATGTGGTACCTGAGCACATCACAGTGTTGGGCATTCCCGCCGGAGTGAAGATCCACTCCGGGGTCTATGCTATTACTCCTAAAGCCGCCGGTGAAATTGTCGCTATGCTAGTCGATGGGGAAATGCTGACTTTGGCCAATCAGGAAGTTCGCGATATTGACGAAGAGGCCTTTAGGGCCGGCAGGGTCAGCGCCAAATATTACGGCGAGTTACAAGTACCCAGCGAGCATCGCTATCTGCAAAATGTAAAGAGCTCGGGGCGAGAAGTTGAAGAGCTGGTAATCGCAGATATCGCAGCGGATGTCGTTGAGCAAATGCAGGATGATGTCTACTATGTGATAGGTTCAGGCACAACAGTACAGGCGGTGATGCAGGAGATGGGGCTAGATAACACCTTATTGGGTGTTGATTTGGTGAGAAATGGCCAGTTAGTCGCCGCAGATTGTACCGCCAATGAACTATTGCAGCTAACCGAAAACGCTGCAACCAAGATCATTATTACCATTATAGGTGGTCAGGGGCATATATTGGGCCGCGGTAACCAACAGCTGTCGGTGGAGTTGTTAGAGCGGGTAGGCAAAGAAAATTTACAACTGCTGGCGACCAAAACTAAATTGAATGAACTGCAGGGGCGACCACTGATTTGCGACACTCACTCTGAAGCTTTGAATCAACAGCTCAGTGGGGTTATTTCAGTCACTACAGGTTACCATGACAAAGTGTTGTATCGTATAGCTACACCTTAAGCGGGGCTATAGAAAATTATAGCAGTTGATGTCACAGTTTAAAGGTCATAGCACCGTTCGCTAAGTGCCTGCAATCAGGGGATTAGTGACGGGCTATTTCACGCATTAGTGAACTCAAGTCTAAACCTAGACTGTCTGCCATTTCAGATACTTTTGCGGTATTTGAAGGTAGGCTGGGCAGGGCTTTTCCCACCAGTATTGCTCTGCTACTAGACTCTTTTTTGACATTGTTGATTTTAGTCATTAAACGTTCATGTAAAGTGCCCAGCTGGGCGATACTCAAGTGTTCTAATTGGGTGAAAAATTCATTTTCAGTCATGGTGGCTTAAACTTCAGATTGAGTTAATTTCCTTTTAACTGTCTAATTATATGGGGTTTTTAATGATTAGCTGTATTGGGCATTCTGGAGAATTATGCGAGCGATATTAAGGATGGCAATAATCGTTCGTTTTTAAATGATGCAGATGTTCTATTTTGCCACTTGCGTCGCCACACCACAACCTTTTAGTATGACTTTAATTAAGGTCTCAGTGGCATCGGTATAATCTTGTTCACTGATACAGTCTGTTTTTAAATGCAGTTTAATTTGCCAGTTAAAATCGGCATAGGTCTGGGTAGATGCCCAGAGACTGAACAGTAAATGCAGTGGGTTTATGTCATCCATTAAGCCCCTATCGACCCACTGCTGTAATTTTTCACTCGCTCTGCTCGTTTGCTGAGTGAGTTTTTCAATGATATCTGCAGGTAAGTGCGGAGCACCGTGGAGGATTTCATTGGCAAATACTTTAGAGGCGTTTGGATGGTTCTTGGATATTTCAATTTTCAGTTTGATATAGTCAGTGAGCGCCTCTGCCGGGTGATCGTATTGATCAAAAGGTGCCGTAGCCATCAGCAGAGGTTGGATGAAACTGTCTAATACATGACGATAAAGTACTTGTTTACTTTCAAAATAATAATAAATATTAGCCTTAGGCAAGTTTATTTTACTCGCGATATCGACGATCTTAGTCCCTGCAAAGCCATGATTGGCAAACTCTTCACAGGCGGCATTTAAGATGGCGGTTCTTTTCTTATCACGAATACGGGACATGTTGCTCCTAATTATAAAGTGTTGCCTTATTAGCTCTGGTAAACGCACTCACCAAAGCTGTATGTCTGTGCAATGGCTCTGTCGTCTCCAAGAATCATCAATACAAACAGTTGCTCTTCGATGCTGCGGGCACTTTGCATCCGATTATTGATCAGCGGTGTGGCCGCCAGGTCTAAGACCACAAAGTCAGCTTCAGTGCCAACTTTCAGGTCGCCAATTTTATCGGTCAATTGCAATGCCTGAGCCCCGGCGAGTGTCGCCAGGTAAAAAGCCTTGAAAGGATTTATCTGCTGGCCTGAAAGCTGACAGACTTTATAAGCTTCCTGCATGGTTTGCAACATCGAAAAGCTGGTGCCGCCGCCAACATCGGTTCCCAGCGCCACTTGGACCTTATGCTGCTGCATTTTTGTTAAATTGAACAGACCGCTACCGAGGAAGGTATTTGAAGTAGGGCAGAAGGCTACCGCTGACTGGCACTGAGCTAATCTCTGGAACTCGTGGTCATCTAAGTGAATGGCATGGGCAAAAACCGATCTTGGGGTTAACAAATTGTACTGGTCGTAGACATCCAGGTAGCTTTTGCTGTCGGGAAACAATTGCGCCACCCATTCAATTTCCTTTTTATTTTCACTCAAGTGGGTGTGCAGATACAAATCGGGAAATTCAGTCAATAACTGCCCTGCGAACTGCAATTGCTCCGGGGTGCTGGTGGGTGCGAAGCGTGGAGTAACAGCATAGTGCAAGCGGTTTTTGCCGTGATACTTCTCTATTAGTTCTCGACTGTCATCGTAGCTGCTCTGGGCGGTGTCAGTTAAATTATCAGGGGCATTCCTGTCCATCATCACCTTGCCGGCAATCATCCTTAAATGGCGTTTATCCGCGGCCTGGAAAAATGCTTCTACAGAGCTTTTGTGCACAGTGCCAAATACCAGGGCTGTGGTGGTGCCGTTTTTAAGCAGCTCGTCGAGGAAAAACTCTGCGCTGCGGCTGCAGTGCTGTGGGTCACTGAACTCAGCTTCTGCCGGGAAAGTATAATTTTCCAGCCAGTCTAACAACTGCTCACCATAAGAGGCGATTACCCCGGTTTGCGGGTAGTGAATATGGGTATCGATAAAGCCCGGTACGATCAGTTTATTAAGGTGTTGTCGCACTTCGATATCAGGGTACTGTGCCAGCAGCTCAGTGGCATCTCCCAAGTGGGTTATTTTCCCCTGCTCAGTGATTAGCAGGCCATCTGCGAAGTATTCATAGGAGTCTTCTACACCACTGATATGCGGATCTCCAAGTGAGTGTAAGATCGCACTGCGGTGAGCGATAGCTGCTTTTTTCATTCTGGGTTCTCTTAACTAATAGATGATATATTGCCAATGTGCTGCGATTGGCTCAGGTGGTGGTCAACAGTCGGCGAGTTGTGCTGTTGCCGATTGTAATAATTGATAAATTGGGCGCTGACACTGACAGCAATTTCCATGGGCAGTTTTCCCTTGATCCCGGGAATGCCGATAGGACAGCAAATGTCATTAATCTGCTGCTGACTAAAGCCTTTGCGGGCCAGACGCAATTTGAATTTTTTCCATTTTGTATCGGATCCGATCAGGCCGATAAAGCTGTATTGCTGGCGCTGCAGTATCGCTTCACACAATTGTTGATCGAGTTGGTGATTATGGGTCATGATAAGAATATAGCTGTCTGAGGGCAACTGTTCTACACAGGCCACTAAGTCTGTGCTGACAATTTTTTGGCAGTTAGAGGAGATCTCATTGGGGAATAGCTCAGCCCTGCTGTCCAGCCACTGAGTGCGACAGGGAAGCTGCTGTAAAATTGGCAGCAACGCCTTGGCGATGTGTCCGGCACCAAAGATGGCTACAGTCTGGCTGGGCGGGTAAAAAGCTTCGAATAACAACTCAACATGACCACCACAACATTGGCCTAAACTGGCTCCCAGAGAAAAGCTTTTAATCAACGGTTGGCTGTCATGGACCGCCAGCATTTGGCGTGCCAGCTGCATCGCCTGATGCTCTAGATGTCCACCGCCGATACTGTAATAACTGTCGCTATCACACACTAACATCTTGCTGCCGGTGGCTCTGGGGGTGGAGCCTTTAGTGGCAAACACTGTCACTAAGACACTGGCTTGGCCGCGCTGATTTAGCTTTTCTAAGGTTGCTGTCCAATTAGTGTTCACAATGATCATCCGCTGACTGTTTGCGCATCTTTTGAACCGCCCAGAGGACGGCCTCAGGAGTTGCCGGGGAGTTTAGTACTGGTTGGTGCTTGTAGTCGGCAATACTGGAGAGTGCGTCCTTCAGGGCACACCATACAGAGATAGCCAGCATAAAGGGAGGTTCCCCGACGGCCTTCGAATGGAACACAGTGTCCTCTGGGTTTTTGCGGTTTTCCAGTAGTTTGACTCTAAAGTCGTTAGGTATATCGGTAATCGCCGGGATTTTGTAACTCATAGGGTTACTGGTTAATAGTTTGCCGGTATCACTCCAGACTAACTCTTCTGTGGTCATCCAGCCCATGCCCTGAATAAATCCGCCCTCCACCTGGCCGATGTCGATTCTCGGATTGAGAGAGTCACCGACGTCGTGCAAAATATCGGTGCGCAGTACTTTGTACTCACCGGTCAAAGTATCGATAATCACTTCACTGCAAGCCATACCGAAAGAGTAGTAGTAGAAAGGGGTACCAGAGGCGGCATCGCGATCGTAGAAAATTTTTGGAGTGCGATAGAAACCGGTGCTGGAAAGAGAGACTTGGGCAAAGTATGCCTGTTGCACCAACTGGGTAAAACTGATCACCCGATCGGCCAGTTTGACGTGATTATTGACAAAGGTGATTTGCTCTACTGGCAGCTGATACTCTTTGGCGGCAAACTCTAACAGTCGCGCTTTGATAATGCGCGCGGCATTTTGCGCCGCTTTACCGTTCAGGTCCGCTCCCGATGAGGCGGCAGTCGGTGAAGTGTTGGGCACTTTGTCGGTATTAGTGGCTGACATATAGATGTTATCGATATCGACCTGGAATTCCTCGGCGACGATTTGCGCCACTTTAGTATTCAGTCCCTGGCCCATCTCTGTGCCGCCGTGGTTTAAATGAATGCTGCCGTCAGTATAAATGTGTACCAGTGCGCCAGCCTGGTTGAGAAAAGTGGCGGTAAAAGAGATACCAAATTTTACCGGGGTAAGCGCCAGACCTTTTTTCATCACAGGTTGCTGGCGATTAAACAGCGCAATCTGTTGGCGTCTGGCAGAATATTCGCAGCTCTGCTCCAACTCTGCGGTCATCTCTGCCAGTAGATTACCGGTGACGGTCTGCCCGTAGTGAGTAATATTGCGCTCATCTATGCCATAGTAATTGAGTTTGCGCACAGACAGTGGATCGAGCTGCAGAGAACCGGCAATCTGGTCCATGATATTTTCTATGGCGACCATTCCCTGGGGCCCACCGAAACCGCGGTAGGCGGTGTTGGAAGCGCGGTGGGTTTTGCAGCGATAGCCAGTAATATCGGCATTGCCTAAATAGTAGGCGTTATCGCTGTGGAACATCGCCCGGTCGACGATTGAACCCGACAGATCCGGTGAGTAGCCACAGTCCGCCAGCAAGTCAAGTTTCAGTCCCGCCAGTAAACCCTGATCGGTGAAGCCTACTTCAAACTGCACCACAAAGGGGTGACGTTTGCCGGTCATGCGCATATCCAACTCGCGGCTCAAACGCATTTTGCAGGGCTTGCCGGTAAGTTTTGACACTAGCGCTGCGAGGCAGGCGGGTTGGGCTGCCTGGGTTTCTTTGCCGCCAAAACCACCGCCCATACGTCGCATATCGACCATTACTTTGTTCAGTGGCACATCAATAACCTGGGCGACTAACTTTTGCACTTCACTGGGGTGTTGGGTGGAGGCAAAAACTAACATGCCTCCCTCTTCAGTAGGCACAGTGCTGCAGATCTGAGTCTCCAGGTAGAAGTGCTCCTGGCCGCCTATGTGCAATTCACCACTGAGTTTGTTTGGCGCTTTAGCCAGTGCCGCCTCGGCATTACCGATACTGTGGCGGTGCGGATCCATCACATAGTGCTGTAGTGCATGGGCTTGTACAACGTCCAAAATAGCGGGCAGTTCTTCAATCTCCACTTTAACTAAACTGGCGCCGCGCCTGGCTATTTCCATGGATGAGGCAGCGACCACGGCAATCACCTGGCCAACATACTGTACCTTTTCATCGGCAAGTAGTGGATCTCCTGGCAGCACCGGACCTATGTCGGCGTCCCCCGGAATATCGGCAGCGACAAAAACCCGCTCCACACCCGCCAGTGCAGAGCACTGTTGCAATTCGATATTTTTGATCAGACCGTGGGCTACTTCACTTAACACTGGGTACAAGTGCAACTGGTTGGGGAACTCTAGCCTGTCATCTATGTAGATGGCCTCACCGTTAACGTGGCGCTCGGCGCTCTCATGGGCAATTTTTTTACCGACTCCGGAGCTGATTTCAGAACGTATTTTTTCTAGCATTTCACTGTGACTCAAGCTATCGAGCTGGCGATTAGACATAATCAGAGATCCTCGTCTGAATAGATTGACTCGGTGCTGGTTGAGAACTGCCAGCGCTCATATGCTGAGTTTCTATATAGAGTTTACGCAATAAATTTTCTGCCACTAACAATCGGTAATCGCTACTGGCGCGAAAATCAGACAGCGGCTGGAAATCTTTGCTCAGACAAGTAACGGCCTTTTCAATGTTGGCATGGCTCCAGATCTGTCCCAATAGCGAAGCTTCGGTATTGCTCGCTCTCTTGGCAACAGCAGCCATGCCGCCGTACGCTAACCTGATAGCGACAACTTCGCCGCGGTTATTTAAGCGTACAAAATTAGCGGCGCAAATCGCCGAAATGTCATCATCGAAACGTTTAGTGACTTTGTAAATTTTCAGGGCCCATTGGCTGTCGAGCGCTTGGACGGGTAGTGGAATGAGGATCTTTTCTATAAATTCACTGGGCTGCAGCGCCGTTTTACGATAGTCGAGGAAAAAATCCGCCACTGCTACTTCTCTGCTATCGGCTCCTAGGCGCAATACCAGTGTGGCATCTAAAGCAATTAGGGCAGGGGGAGCATCGCCAATAGGTGAGGCGTTGGCAATGTTGCCACCTAAGGTTCCCTGGTTGCGAATTTGCAGTGAGGCAAAGCGCTCTAACAGCTCGGAAAAATCGGAAAAATAGGGGGCTAATAACTGCTGGCACTGATGCAGGGACAGCGCTGCACCAATTTCTATGTGCCGATCAGTAATTCGATATTCTTGTAATTGGGAAACTTGTTGAACCGAAATCAGATGAGAAAATTGTGCAGCACGCTGGGTGATTTCCACGGCCAGATCGGTGCCGCCGGCAATTAAAGTGGCTTGAGGATAATCAATTAACAATTGCGCCAGTGAGGCTACATCTTTGGGTATATGCGACAGTTGCTGTTGATAATTTAAAGCGGCGTGGCTGCCATCAGCCGCAGAGGATTTGATCTCTCGTAATTCCTTACTGGTGCTACTGACTAAAGGATCAAAATGATCTACAACCTTGTCATTTAATGCTTGTGCAGCTGCCCGGTCAATGGCTCGGTAACCGGTGCAGCGGCATAAATTTCCCGCCAGTGCCTGCTGCACTTTATGTTTGTCGTAACTGCTGCAGTTTTTTTGCAGAGCAAACAGCGACATAACAAACCCAGGTGTACAAAAACCGCATTGTGAACCATCACAATCAACCATTGCCTGTTGTGCGCTGTGCAGCTGCTGTTGCTGCTGCAAATCTTCAACACTGATCAATTGTTTTCCGTCCAGTGCGCTGATCAAAGTAATACAAGCGTTGATACTTTGATAACACAATTGGTTTTGCTCATCCAGTTGCGCAATGACTACTGTGCAGGCACCACAGTCACCTGAGGCACAGCCCTCTTTAGTGCCAGTGAGTTGACGGTGTTCACGTAGGTACTGCAGTACCGTAGTGTTGGGGTTGATATCCTGCAATTGAACTCTGTCATTATGGAGCAGAAACTCGATCACTTCGCTCTCCTTTCTTATAATTAGATTAAAGCAAAATGGCTGTCGATTAATGCATAATCTACGGATATTAATCGGCCATTAGCGGGCTGTTAGGCGTGCTTCTATCTACAATTAGACTAAAACCTGACTTTTGGGTCAAGTTTTTTTATCTATTCCTATCTGGAATCCATATCACAAATTTTTATCAATATACTAATAGCTGCCTCTGCAGGATAATAGCGGCAATTATAGTGAGGAATATCGATGGAAATTTGGGTTGCTTTTACCTTGTTCGCCGCGTTGATGCAGGCTGTTCGCACAGCGGGGCAAAAACGCATTGCCAGGCATATATCGCCCATGGCGACAACATTAGTCCGCTACCTTTTTGGACTGCCGTTCGCGCTGGCCTATTTGTATTACTTAAGTGATCAGGAAATGGCAAATTATCTGGCAGCTGCAGCAGGGAATTCAAAATTTCTGATATTTGCCAGCGGTGCGGGTGTTGCGCAAATATTGGCAACACTTTGGCTGGTCAAAGTTTTAACTTTTAGGAACTTTGCGGTAGGCACTAGCTTTGCTAAAACCGAAGCCGTGCAAACGGCGATCTTAGGGGCAATGTTTTTTGGCGCCTCACTGTCGCCATTTGGATGGCTGGCAGTGGTATTAGGGGTACTGGGGATATTAATTGTCAGTGTGCCCAAAAGAGGCCAGCCGATCGAAAAGCAGACAATTCTCTACGGCGTGATGTCGGGAGTTGCCTTTGCTATAACTTCACTGTGGTTGCGCCAGGCGAGTTTGAGCTTAGGTGATCAATTAATGTTAAATGCAGCCTTTACCTTAGTGTATATGGTGATTTTACAGAGCATAATCTGCATTGTTTATCTCTGTTACAAAGAGCGGCAGCAATTTAAAAAACTCAGGGCACACTTACCACTGGCGACATTTGTCGGGGCCACCAGTGCCTTTGGCTCAATTGGTTGGTTTACCGCTATGACTTACCAAAATGCTGCTTTAGTTAAGTCTTTGGGGCAAATAGAGTTTATCTTCACCTTGCTGATTACCTATTTTTTCTTTAACGAAAGGATATCGTCTAAGGAATATATTGGCATGGGGTTGATATTGGCTAGCGTGGTTATCTTACTGATTTATTAATATCAGGACTTTTCACGCTGCGCAGCCACTTTTAGTTGTTATAAAGGCGTTTGATGTATGAGGTTTACAGTGGCTATCCCATTGTATGTATGCAGGATAGGTAAAAAACCCGGGGACAAGATCTATTGGAAACTGTAACCCTCAATGTCGATTGCAGTGTGAAGTTTACTGAATGCTGGCTGGATCAATTTGCCGGGGGTGTTTAGAATGCGTTTATAAATTTAACATTACTCTGTATAATGTGCGCAAATCCAGACACAAATAGAAAGGAGGCTATTGTGTTGAATAGATCAGCTAACGTCAGTCTCGTGTTCGCATTGATAATTATGTTGCTGATTGCGCAGGGGGTTTTCTCCCTGGCCTACTTAACCTCTATCGCTTCTCAGGCAGATAAACTGTACCGAAACTCTTATGCGGTGAGTAATGCAGCGCACCGAATCAATGCTGATTTAGAGTCGATGAAGCAGATTATGCACAACATTGAAGTGCAAGATGACGACAAAAAGATTCGTCAATTTGCCGATCTGGTCGATGATAGAGAACATGCCATCCTGGATAATTTCCAACTTATATTCGAGCGTTATTTAGGGAGCAGAGAAGACATTCAGTCTGCCTATAAATCCTTCGTCAATTGGAAGAGCGTGCGCGATGATGTGATTTACTTTGGTGACGCCGATGCTGCCTCGCGCTTAAAAATCAATGCATCTGAAGAGAAATACGAAGCTTTTATCCAAAAGGAAATTCAAACGCTGATTGATTTTGCCGATGCTCAGGCAAAAAGCTATTTGGCTAATGCCCTGGAATCAGAGGAAGACGCCTTTAACATCATCTCCAGTTTATTAGCGGTGGCGGTGATCTTTTCGATTTTCTTTGCCTTTTATTCGGTGCGACGCCTAAAAGAGCGTCAAGTCGCAGTACAGGAGCGCATGTATTTGATCGATCAAAATATAATGATGGCAAAATATGACATCAATGGATCAGTGATCGATATCAGTAATCATTTATGTCGCCACTTAGGCTTGTTGAAACATGAAGTGATAGGCAAACAAGTTAATTTTTTTATTGGCGATGATCCTGATACCAATAGGCGCACAGCCATTATTAAGGTGATATCTACCGGGAAAATCTGGGAGGGGGATATTTGTCGCTATGATGACGAAGGGGTTGTTCAGTGGATACACTCAGTAATACACCCGGAATTAGACTCCGAGTTTAAAGTAAAAAGTTATACCAATATCATCGATGATATCACCGATAAAAAATCTGTTGAACAGCTGTCTTTAACTGACACTTTAACCGGATTGTACAACCGTCGGCACTTTGATGATATTTTAGAAAAAGAAGTAAGAATCTCCAACCGCAATAAAACGTTACTGACCTTAGCCATCATAGATATAGACTATTTCAAGAGTTATAACGATAAATATGGTCACCCGGCTGGAGACAGAACCTTGGCAAAAGTAGCCCAGGCTATCCAAGCGCCTTTGACCCGCCCAGCTGATTACGCTTTTCGCATAGGCGGCGAAGAATTTGCGGTATTGTTTACCAACTCCAATTACGATCAATCGATTGAGTTTTTGGAATCAATGCGGGCTAAAATTGAGTCACTGAATATTGAACATAAAGGAAGCGATGTCTGTGATAATGTCAGCGTTTCCATAGGTGCGCAGATCATTGAAGGTGCATTAATGATTGGCAGTAATCAGTTGTATGTGAAAGCGGACCAGGCACTGTACGCCGCTAAGATAAAACGTAATAATTTACTGGTCAATTCAGAAACAGCGTAATTCCCCCCATCCTCCCAGTTTAGCACTGCCCAACCAACAAAATTTACCCGCGAATTATTAATTCGCTGTACGGCGGTATGATTCTAGTGCAAATTCAAAGTGCAACAAACATTGTCCATAACAATTTGATTATTTTAGTTATTTAAGAATATGGACATATGTTTTAAGTAGCTGGCCGCATTCTTTACCGCCGTATTGATAGTTTTAGAAACTATCAATACGTAGGTGAGACAATGAAACGAGTAATCTTAGCTGGCTTATCCCCGAATATGAGAGCTATTCCAATGCTAATTTATGGATTGCATTGGCAGGCTTTATGCTCTGTTTAAAAATAACTTTAGCGCTCAGGTACTCACTGACCATAGAGATCCCAGCTGCTGGGATATGCGTTAACGACAGCAACTGAGGTCGACCGGCAGTAGCAGGATATAGACTGTAGCAAAATAATATTGCAACAGTTGAACTTGTTAGTCACCGAGCAGCAGCTCTATTTAAATAACCAGTTCTCAGTGAGTGATCTGGCGCATGCCAGTGGCTTTAGTCTGCATCCGGTCTCGGCAGCACTGAATGTGGCTAAAGACAGTTGTTTTTATGGTTTTATCAATGCTCTGCGAGTGAAGGGGCCGCTAAATTGTTGCTGGCTCACCCTGCCAGATCGGTTTTAGATATTGCTGATGCCGGTTTTTTAATTCTAAAGGTACGTTTTATAACGCTTTTAAAAACATATAAAGGTCACCCTCAGTGCCTATCGTCGACAACAATCAATAGCTGATCATTAATAACAGGGACTAGTGCCAGTGATCAAAGCTGCTGGGATAAACATGGGACATTGCAGGGATTTGCATGGCAACATGAGTGATTTTCTGCGCAATAGCCGCTCATTGCAGCTACTGGCTCGTATGCTGTCAAAAAAAGCTCTGTTATCTAAAGGCCTTAGATGCTATTAGTCAGCGTCCAGATAACTTCTTTGAGATAGGTATGGCGATGCAAGTAGCAATTTTGACATTTGAAGGCTTTAACGAACTGGATTCATTTATCGCATCCGCCATTCTCAACCGCATGCGAGGGCAGGGCTGGAAAGTACAAATAACTTGCCCTACAGCTTCAGTTACCAGTATGAACGGTGTGACAGTGATGGCCCAGCAGCAACTGGAATTTGCCAACCAAGCCGATATAGTGCTGTTTGGCAGCGGTATCTATACCCGTGATATTGCAGAGGATGCCTCCATCCTGGGACGGCTAAAACTGGACTCTCAGCGCCAGATTATCGGGGCGCAGTGCTCTGGTACTTTATTGATGGCAAAACTCGACTTATTGCAAGGCCTTCCAGCATGTACCGATTTAACGACTAAGCCCTGGGTAATAGAGGCAGGGGTGGACGTACTAGACCAGCCGCTGGTGGCCAGTGGTAATCTTGCGACAGCGGGAGGTTGTTTGGCCTCGTCTTACCTGGCGGCCTGGATGATAGCAAAAACAGCAGGGGTTGAAGCTGCGGTTGCCGCTATCGACTATGTGGCCCCGACCGGTGAGAAACAGCAGCAGGTCGATGCCACTATGCAGGTGATCAGCCCTTACTTGTAGACACCTCTGACAGTCAATCCTGATCGGCTAGAACTAATTTCCGATTGCCATAGCTCGAAGCCGACCAGTTGCGCATAGCGGCTGCAGGAAAATCTTACCCCACTAAGTGAAATCTTGAATCCATGCCCTGATCGCGGGTGGGGATCAGCTTCTGATAGGCGGCGCTTTGATACCAATTGAGCGCACTTTGACGATCGGGAAATTGAATCACAACTTTGATAGCGTGCTCAGCTTCGCCGTGTAAACTTTCTATCGGACCTTTTGCGATAAATTCTCCGGCAAAAGGTATCAGGGTTTGCGCAGCCATTGAACTGTACAGAGCGAGTTGTTCACTGTCAGTGGGGGTGGCATCAACAATAATTAAAGCAGACATAGTTATTCCTTTTTTTAAAGTGTTTCTAAGGGGTTGTGCAGTTGACACAGCATAGAAAATCATCAAAAATTAAACAATACCCAATAAATTAACTGACTGTTTAATATTATGAACAATGCTAAATTGTTGCCAAGCCTCATTATCTTTGGTCAAGTTGCCCGCCAGCAATCTTTCACACTCGCCGCAAAACACTTAGCGATGAGCAAGTCTGCGGTGAGTCAGCAAGTAACAAGACTGGAGAAGCAATTAGGTCAGCAACTGCTATCTCGCCACACCCGAGGTATGTCGTTAACCCCCGCTGGGGCAAAGTTATTGAGTCGCTGTGAGTTACTGTCTGACCAAGTGGAGCTGGCGCTGGCGGAATTATCCGAAACCCGGGAAACCCCTTCCGGTAGCTTTTCCCTGACCATTCCGCACGCCTGCGAAAAGAGTATTTTGCTGCCGGCGCTGTCACAATTGTGTCTGGAATACCCTAAGTTAGAGCCAAATATAGTTGTGACTGATCAAGTACAAGATCTGATTGCGCACAATTTAGATGTTGCTATCTATGCCGGAGAATTAAAAGACAGTAACTATAGAGCGATGCCCATAGGTAGCACTGGTGAAGTGTTTTGCGCCTCAGCAAGTTATGTGCAAAAGCACCCCAATGTCAGTCTTTTAGTCGATCTGCAGCGGCATAAATTTATCAGTACTTCCTGGCAGCAAGCTGGGGTGTCGGTCTATCATCAGGATTCACCGCTGCAAAAAGCGCTGCTCAATAACAGCTCACCGAAACTGCAAACCTTTGCTAAAGCTAATACACTCCCCTGTACCCTGGCAATGATCAGCGCTGGAATGGGCATAGGTTTACTGCCTGAATTTACTCTGCAGACAGCTTTTGCCACTGGCGAATTGGTCAGAGTGTTCCCCGGTTATACCGGACGGCAGTGGCCGTTTTATATGGTGCATCGTTTTCTTGGGGAAAAACCTATACATATCACGCGCTTTCATCAGCTGATAAAACATTATTTTGCCAGGGCAAATATCTTAGCTTAACCAGGGAAAATCACTAATAATTGGTGGTTTTGAGCTACCTATAAGCAGCTTCATGGTTATGGAAGCTACAAACCCGTTCGAAGTGCCAGAGCTATGTATATATCGGGGTGCTGATAACAGCAAAGGGAGGCTAACAAAAAACCATATTGTTTAAAAAACGTACAAATAGTTTGACCCTGCTGAGGGTCTTCTATATAGTGCCCGCAGCTAGAAAGAAAGTCTCTTGTTTGAAGTCTCCATTACGTAATTTTTCGTCCTGTAGTTTCCAAGTGTTACAATATTTCAGTCAGTTACAACTACAAATGCCTTTATAGGCAAACTTACTTTTTTTAAATACAGGATAATATTATGTCTAATACAACTACTGGTACGGTCAAATGGTTCAACGAAGCTAAAGGTTTTGGTTTCATCGAGCAAGAGTCTGGTCCAGATGTTTTTGCACACTTCTCAGCGATCGCCGGCGACGGCTTTAAGACCCTGGCTGAAGGGCAGCGTGTTGAATTCGTTTTAGGTCAAGGCCAGAAAGGCCCGCAAGCTGAAAACATTGTAGCTATCTAAATTGCTATAGCCCGGGCAGCATTCTGGGCAAAAAAAGCTATGAGTGAAAACGAATAGCACATTAAAGGGCATACTTGAAAAAGTACGCCCTTTTTTAGTTTTAGGGCCTGTCAGCAAATATTGATTGCCTCTGGTTACTTGTCAAAACGGAAAAGTTAGAGATTTAAGTCCCTAAAATACAGCCTGTTGCAGCATCAGAAATCGTCACTATTGGCTGCGTCAAATAAGGCCTTAACGACCGGGTTTTTATGTTGATCTTTCAGGCAAAGCAGCATATCTGCATTGCTACTCTCAAAGCCCTTAACTTTAACGCCGACACACCTTGAGTCCTGAGGTAGTTCACGATCAAAAACGAAACCTATACCCAAACCACGCGCTACCGCTTCTTTGACTCCTTCACGGCTACCCATCACCAACGCAGTATTGATGTGAAAGTCGCTGCTTGAAAAAGCCTCATTGACGATCCTCTGGGTGTTGGAACCAGGTTCCCTAAACACCAATGGATGAGGGGCAAGTTCTTCTATAGTTACACTCTTGTGTTCACTCAGTGCATGCCCGGTGGGGATCAGCGCCATAAGATCTTGTTTGGAGATTGTCTTGGCTATAAAGCGACTATCCACCTTAGTATATGCCATGACGGCAGCATCGATTTTAAGTGCTAGCAGGTTCTCTTTAGTCGTATCGGCGTTTGCCAGTGTGACTCGAAAATGTATGTCGGGGGTACATCTGGTCACAGCTTCGATGAGATCAAGCGCCACATGCGGACCATCAGCGCCGAGATGGATGGTACGGGATAAGCGCTCATCAGGAGCAGTGAACAGTCTCTGAACCCGACTTTCTACTTCGAACATCTGACAAGTTAACTCGAACAACGCTAGTCCGTCCTCGGTTAAGTCGACGCTATGACCGCTTCGACGAAATAAAATCCTGGCGCTGTGCTGTTCTAAATTGCGGATCTGGATTGAGACTGCGGGCTGGGTCAGGAAAAGCTTTTCAGCAGCTCGGTGAAAATTTCTTTCCTGTGCCAGGGCATGGAAAGCTTTGAGTTGCGAGTAGGTCATCGATTCTATAATCCATTTGTAATAAATAAACAAAATTATTAATTTGATTAATGTATAAGTCAAAGGGTATTTTATCTCACAGGCAAATAAGTCCTACATTGTCTTTGCCAGCTATAAAACGATCGGGCTGCAAACGCAGTGCAATGATCAATAAGCCAGAGGGGTAGTGGACTTGTTTCACGTTCCTTAGCCATAAGCAATCAGCTTTCTATGATGTATAGATTAGATCTATCAGGAGACCAACTATGTCGGGTAACAATATGCAACCCATTGATTACATGAACCCCAAAGTGCCCAGAGGTTTGCCTAGTTACGAGGTCCCACTAATTATGGCCTCACAGGAGAGCTTTGCTGGATATGGCTCCATTGTCACCGACTACTCCAACCACGTGGTGCCCATTACTCCCTGGCCGGTTTCTGGCTGGCGCTCCCTTGACATAGGAACGGGTGATGAAGGTGGCTATAAAGAAGGACTGTTTGATTTTTATTGGCAGGGGGATATCTTATTCGGAGAAAACAAAGCTGTCGATGACAAATATATTCTCGGTTGGAGCACTAGCCCAGAAAATGCAAGCGCCGATAATCCCAACCCTGATCGATCCAAACTTTTGATGTGGCACGCTAATTATCATCCCGATGGCGGGCAGTTATTTTACCCATTAGATAAAAAACCTTTTATTATCGCTCTGGCAAATACCGGGGATGACATGAAACCACAGGACTGGGTAGCCTTCTACTGTGACGGAAGCTTTGGGGTTTGTATTGATCCAGGTGTCTGGCATGAGGCTATCATGCCTCTCACACCTAGGGCACAGTTTTATGACAAGCAAGGGGCAGTACATGCCCGTGTAAGTGCTGATTTTCCCAAAGAGTTTGGCGTGTTGCTTTCTATTCCCACGCCTCGCTCTGGCAATACCAAGGTAGAAGAATAAACTGAATTTACAGCGTAAATAAAGGGGTTATGCTGGTTCAATACACAGAGGTGCGCGATTATGTGCAAAGTTGCGCTCCTCTATGTAGAACGCATAACTTTTTGCTTCCAGACAGACATCAGCAATTACCGAGTGCCCCTTGGAGAGTGCAGTAATCTAGCTTCTCAGCTAGTAGTTCGCTAACTACAATGCAAGATATTTCCATTGGCTAAGGGACATGCTAATAAGCAAAGTTAAGTCTATTTCTAATTAGCTGCATTGATTGAGTGGGGTTGTTTTAGACAATATCAAGAAGTGCATTGAAAAATGAGGCAGAGTAAGCAGATACACATTTTTTAAGATAGAGAATTTCTTAATGGAGAGTCGATTAACTTGAAATTTTGGTGAGTACTCGGACAGCCTCATCTCTGATTTCTGAAACTTTCAAGCTATCTTTAGAAGCCTTGGTACTTATTAATAAACCGATAATTTCCTCTTGTAAATCTCTTGTCAGAATAGAACTGTCAGCCCGAAGTTTATCAGTAAGTTCAACCAGCCTATTTAATTCAAATTCAAGATCGTCAGCTCGCTTTTCTGTGTTTGCACTCATGGAAGAAGCCCTTAAAAAAGTGATATAGCATTAATTGTAGTAGCTCTTCGCTTATCTGCTGCAAAGAGAGTCAATTAATGGGCATGACTGCGGAGATTGTAGGCTGGTTGTCAAAGCTGCACTCTATGGGTATTTAATCAAGCAGTGTGGCATTGTGCACAGGCCGTCAGTTTATACGCATCTTCACTTCTCTTTGCTGTTACACCTGAGATTGTATTTTTGCTATATTAATTGAAATTTGTTGTCGCTAATGTGATTAAGTGCTGGGATGCTCTGAAAGTCCCTAGGGAACTGCACTAACTCGATCATTGACTCTGTCGGACAGGCAGGGAACAGACTGTTGTTTTGTGGTGTTGTCTGCCACTGATGTAGATATAGTTAAATAATTTCAGCGCCTATTAAATGAGCCGTCGGTTGAGTATGTCTGTCAATCGAAGTGGAAAAATTCTGAGTCGTATTATTTTGATTAGTCAACCATCTCTCAATATCAGGCAGTCAGCTTTAGATGAACTGCGAGTGGCATTTAACCTGATTGAGCCTCTGGACGATCGGGCATGGGCAGAGGCCAGAGATCTTTTTGAGCTTAAAACATACGTCAAAAAACAGCAGATCTTTGCCCTGGGGGAGCAAGGTGATCAAGTGCGTTTTTTGATCTCTGGTTTCGCCAGGTATTACTTTCTTAGCCCTGAGGGCAAAGAGCGCAATAAATCGTTCGCTAAGCCCTTTTGTGCCATCACAAGTTTGCCCAGCCTGATTGATGCCAGTGCGGCAACGTTTGCCGCCCAGGCACTGAGCAACTGTGTCTGCCTGAGCATCAGTTACCGACAATTAAAACAGTTAAATAATCGTCATAATAGCTGGGCGAATTTGTGTTTGCGCATATTTGAAAAATTAGCCTTAGAAAAAGACGTGCGCATTGCCGAGCTGTTGATGTGTTCAGCGACCGAGCGCTACTTAATTTTTCTGCAGGAGTATGACCAGCTGGTGGAGCAAATTCCCAACTATCAGATAGCTTCTTATCTGGGTATCACGGAAGTGGCGTTATCGCGAATCAGAAATAAGTTATCGTCTCTCTAGAAAAAAATGAAAATCTTAACTTAGGTTAAGGATTTGATCTGGCCAGTGTTTAATATTGCCCTTGAAACTTAGTCGAGGAATTGGGCATGAACAGACAAAAAATTGAAAATAGTACAGTGTTAATCACCGGTAGTAATTCAGGTATTGGCAGGGAGCTAGCGCTTGAGCTAGTGAAAAATAATACCGTGATCATCTGCGGACGCGATCAGTCAAAACTCGAGGCAGTGCAAAACTTAGATCCCAGATTAATTATCAGACAATGTGATATAGCCCTCTACGAAACAGAGATTATTCAAGATTACTATTTCTTAATGGATGCATTACGAGACAGTAAGATTTATACGGTTCCCTATTTTGAAATTGTAGATATTTTCCCCGCAATTGAAGAAGGGTTTCTAGAATATGCTGCAAGCTTAAATTCTGCTGCATAATAGGCTCGCCCGGGAGCACTTACCACAGCTGGGCGCATGATGGGGTTGTATCTGATAATACGCTGATTACACGGCAGAATAATGCAGCGGAGACTGTTTAATAACCTAAGATAATAGCCGAGCTTAGATTATTAGTTTGCTGTTGTTGCTGCCGGTAAATAATGACTGTTTCGAAGAGGTCAAAGGAAAATAGCGTTGTTAAAGGGAACCACTGTTTTATTTGGGGTGGTAACCGTTGGGCATTAACGATTACGAAGTGCTGTTGTTTTAAGCCTATTTGATCCAGGAAAAAAACAAAGGCCTCAATTATTCCCTCTTCGTGTTCATCGTATATCCGAACATTAGTCACTGGCTTAGTGACATTTTTTGTAAATGCATTTTTCACTTTTGCATAAAACCAGGGCGCTGAATCATTGCAGTGCATAGCGCCGATAAGCACTATATTGCGACCGGTGTAAGTAAAATTGTTTAAAAAATTAAGCGTTATAAAATCATCACGGGATTGTTTGTCGGGAACTTTATAATCGACTTGTTGATCCGTTATATCTATTGCATGGATGTTAATATCCGGGTTTTTACTGATTACACTGCGCAATAGTTGCAGGATGTCGGCATCTAATAGTGGATAATAATCAGTCGCTGAATAGAGTCTTTTATAGATAGCCGTCAGTTCTTGTGGGTTTGCTTCCAAATAGAGTGCATCAAAATTATGCTCTGCTAATACTGCCTCCGAGAGAAATTTGCGGGTCGACTGGGTATGTGATTCACCTAGGCACATCAGCAGATAATCTGATCTTTGAAAATGAGCCATCCACTGCTCTAATGGCACTAGGTTCTCCTGCAGGTTTTTGATGATTAAGCTTTTATCCGCGGGCGCCAGCAAGGAAAACTTCTTTAAGGCATGGGTGGCTATATTGTGATAGTTAGGGTGCTGAATGCGCTCGCTGTTAATATTGGCAACAGGGCGGCTGGGAAACTCTATTTCGATCCACTGGTAGAGACTGATGGCTGATACTAACAGAGCGGGCCCCAGTATCATGCCGCGAAATACCAGCGGCAGATCTGCAATACTTTCTACAATGGTGTAAAAGCAATGCACAATAAATGTTAGAATTTTAGTAATGAATGATGCAAACAACCTTTCAATTATTTTCATATGCCAGAGTTTACCTGCTGTTATAAAAATTAATCTCCACGTTAAGGGATCTGCAAACAGCCCCTGTCACCTCTTTGTAACCCTCTAAGTATACGCATAAATTTCTATACCAGGGAGCAGCCAAAGCAGTCAATCTGAGTGACTGCTGAGGATTTTTGCTATTGAATTGAGTTCGCTACTCGCTACTCGCTACTCGCTACTCGCTACTCGCAACTTCCAACTTCCAACTTCCAACTTCCAACTTCCTACTTGTTTCTCGCTGCTCACTCCGTTATCCAGCACAAGTCAGTTAAATGAGAACATACCGCCTGATAAAGTTGGTTAGCTTCAGTCGTTAAGCCAATACCGTGCAGGGCGCCATGCACCAGACCGGGAATCACTGTCAGTTTTGAACTGGCCCCCGCTTGCAATAGCCGCTGGTGGTATTGTCGGGCATCATCGACCAGTAGATCGAATTGAGCTGCCAATATCAATGCCGGGGGTAGAGCGGCTAATGACGGGGCAGACAAGGGAGCTATTTCTGCCAGTGAACTGGCGGGTATATCTGTTAACCCATTTACAGCTGGGTGATTTTTTTCTTCATTGAAATTACCGACATAGTTTTCCAGGCAAAATTTAATGCTGGCACTATCCAGTAATGGGGCATCCGTTAACTGCTGATGAGATGGCAGAGTTCCAGGCACGGCGAGGGCTGGGTATATTAGTATCTGACCCACAGCGGCAGTAATTGAATTATCGCGACAGCGTAATGTTAAAGCGGCGATCAGGTTTGCCCCGGCACTATCACCGAGCAGTAATAGGGGGCTTGGATCTTCCTGCAGCAGTTCTTGATAGACACTCATCAAGTCATTTAATGCGCAAGGGTATGGGGCTTCAGGCGCCAATCGATAATCTATCGAAATGATCTTTAAGCCAGAGTCATGTGTCAGCTGGGCACAGAAACTGTGATGGCTGTCCAGCGAGCCCAGGTAAAAGCCGCCACCATGCACAAAGAGTACTCGCGGTGCATTGGTTGTCTGTTGGCTCTGGTAGCGTCGGATCTTGACTCCCATAAGCTGCTGGTCGTGGCAAGTCACAGTTTGTGGTTGAACTCTGGCAAAATGACTGGTCATTGCATGGTAGGCGGTTCTCTGTGCTGCAATTCCCTGCGCTAGTATATGCGCCGGGAAAAAGCTTTCGCTGCTTTGCACAAATTCAGCCATGGCTGGGCTTAAAGGGTATTTATTTGTCATCCTGGATTGATCCCCAAAAAATTGCATTGGTGCTGTTCTCTGCAGCTTCTGAATGTTTTGGAAGATGCAGCTCGATATTGGAGTATTTAGTCACATTTTTCCAGCTCAATCATTAGCAGAACAGTCTTGAGAATGGGCAAGGTGCCATTGGCTGGCAGCAGAGCGTCTCCAGCATGGAAATGTATTTTAGTTATCAATGCTATGCAGGCTGACATTATTCTTCAAAGATCACTTTCATCCAGGCGCTGTCCCAGCGAGACAGCTTTTCCTCGGCTTCAAGTAACTTAGGTGAAACTGGTAACGGGCTGTTTAGTGCATCGCTGTTGTCTAGTAATGCGGCATTCACCGCCCCTTGTAGCACAGAGCCGATCTCACAAGTTACCAGTACCAGCTCATTACATCCCCAGCAGTGGTGAAAGGTCGCCTGCCTGGAACCTTGTTGTTGCTGCGTCAGAGGATTGCTTACTTGAATCCTCAAAATGCCCTCTGGATGCGAAAGGTAACTGATATTGCGGGCCATACAATATTCACAATCACAAGCCCTGGGAGTATAGGCGTTGAGCGGTTTGGACAGCTCGATGGTTAGACGTGTATTGCCACAGGCGCATACTCCGCGGTATTGATGATGCATTTCAGACTCCAGGTCTATATTGATGTGTCTATTTCATTGCGGATTTTTTCTTTGCTCAGCCTGCGGGGCTTTGCATGCTATTGGGTTAGTTGCGCTCTGCTTTCGATCAAGCCCGCTGGACTAGAATTGCGCTTAAACGCTAGTTTACACTTTAGCCTGATAGGGGTAATTGTCTGCCACTTTATATAGAGTACCTTTGCCAAAGGCTTTACCAGTAACTGATTAGTTTGTTATTAAGCTCAGGGTGCCATACAGCACCATTCCCGAACTGATCGCTAACAATAGATTTTTTGTGTATAAAGCTAACCCAAGCGCAGTAAAAAGGCTGGTTAAGATCACCAGCATGCTCTGTGAATCGTCGTTTACCTCAAGCATCGTGGAAATTGTTGTCACAACAATACCCGCGAGCACCACTGGCGGAGAAAAAGACAGCGCTTTCTCAATCGGCTCTGGCATTTGGTAGCGACCGGCCAGGCCAATAAATAGGTAGCGGATAGCGAACACAGTCACAGCCATACCGACAATGATACTGGTCATGGTGATTCTCCTGATGATGTCTGGTAGCGACTTGCCAAGTAGCCACTGGCAATACCGAGTATTGTGGCCAACATAAGACCCAGTTGATGGGGAAGATCTCTTCCCAGATAGGCACTAATACAGGCGATGAAGGTGGCCAGCAGCGTGGCTCTGTCCTTAATCATCACTACCACCATGGAGCCGAAAGTTAACGGCATTGCAATTTCTAACCCCATTTCATTAAGAGCGGGAAACCCAGAACCCATGGCGTGACCGATCAGTGAAGATAAAGTCCAGCAGAACCACAACACGGATGATGCCCCGAGAAAAAACCAATGGCTATTGCTGGTTTTATCATTATTGTAGTGTCGGCTCATGATGGCAAACACCTCATCCGTCAAACCGAAAGACAGCAGTGCCCGCCAACGAGGCGGCAGCGTAGAGAGGTGTGGAGCAAGCCAGGCAGAGTAAATCAGATGCCGCAAATTGACGATTATTGAGGTTACTATTACCAGTAGCGGTCCACTGCCAACGGCCAACATGCCTAAAGCGACGAACTGGGCAGATCCGGCAAAGACAATCGCAGACATCGCCACTGTCGCTGTCATCGATATACCCAGATCGTATGCAATGGCTCCAAAGATGATGCCAAAAGGTATTACGCCCATCGTTAACGGGCTGATTGAAAGAGCACCCTCGAAATAGCTGCGCAGATTTTTTCGGTGCGCAAAAGTTACCAATTTCATCTTCTATACGACCCATTGCTGTAAAGATGAGTAATTGTAAATATTCGACCAAAATTTAGTAACTTTATTTTAGTTATTATGTATTATTCATACTATGAATTTACAAGGTATAGATCTTAATTTGCTTTTGGTGTTTGAAGCAATCTACAACGACGGCAATTTAACCCTGGCGGGGGAGCGTTTGAACCTTAGCCAGCCAGCTGTCAGCAATGCGTTGCGCCGCCTGCGTGAAAAGTTGCACGATCCTCTGTTTGTAAGAACTGCTGATGGCATGTTACCCACTGTCTACACTGAATCGATCATCAATGTAGTGACAGATGCCCTGTCCAGCCTCAGGGACTGTTTTGCCTCAGGACCTGTGTTTGAGGGAACGTCTAAGCATAACTTCCGGTTGATGATGGGGGATTATAATGGCGCAATAGTACTGCCCGGGTTGATGCAACAGATAGCAAAAACCGCGCCAAATGTCTCTATCAGGACCCTGCACATTGATCGCACCAGCGCTTATGAAAAGCTCCGAACAGGGCGTACAGATTTAGTTATTAGCACGGATTTGAGTGGCCCCGGATTGTACCAACAACAATTATTTGAAGATACTTATGTCACTTTAGTCGGTAGCGAAAACCCGCTAGTGAAAGACCAGCTGACTCTCGAGCAGTTTTGTGAAATACCTCATGTGCTTTTTTCTCTGGAGGGCAAGGGTAGTAGCAATGTGGATGTTGCGCTGGCTAAACGCTCGCTAAAGCGTAACTTGGTGCTTCGGGTCCCACATGTTTCAGTTATTCCACAAGTACTGGAACAAAATCATTATCTGGCGACATTGCCTGCTCGTATGGCGATTGGTTATCTGCAGCGATATGATTTGAAAATTTTTCAGCCCCCGGTTGATCTTGCGCCTTTCACTGTCTATCAATACTGGCATACCAGGCAACATCATGATCCGGCCGTTGCCTGGTTGAGGTCCCAGCTTAAAGAGCAAGTTTTCGGTAACAGTGATTGAGAACATTTTCGCCGATCGATACTGCCAGATACTTTTCTAATTCTTTGCCGATCTATGATAATCTGCGATTCAAGAAAATCAGGGCGACATCACGAACAGACGGGGCGTTTAAGTACGGTCACTTAGGTTTAATAATGGGTTATAACAACAAGGTGAGTTAAGTGAAAATAGCAGTATTGGATGATTATCAAGATGTTGTTAAGGATCTGGATTGTTTCAAAATATTAGCAGGTCACGACATAAAGGTACTCAACCAGACTTATCCTGAAGCTGTCTTGGTTGAAAAGCTGTCTGAGGTAGAGGTCTTAGTATTAATTCGCGAACGCACCCAGATTAGTGAATCATTAGTGTCTAAATTGGCCAATTTAAAACTTATCAGTCAAACGGGAAAAGTCAGCAACCACATAGATCCACTGATGTGCAAAAAGTATGGTGTGGATGTACTAGAGGGCGTTGGCTCACCCGTTGCCCCTGCAGAGTTATGTTGGGCGCTAATCATGTCCGCTTCGAGAAATATCCCCGCGTACGCGGAAAATCTACGGGAAAACAAATGGCAGCAGTCGGGTTCACTTGGCTTGGGGAGAACCTTGCAGGGATTAACGCTGGGTATTTGGGGTTACGGTAAAATCGGTCAGCGCATTGCTCAATACGCTAAAGTCTTTGGTATGAAAGTCATGATATGGGGCAGTGCAGCCTCTTGTGCTAAAGCAAACCGGGATGGTTTTTACAGTGCGGAAAATAAAGCAGATTTTTTTTCACAATCAGACGTAGTAACACTGCATCTGCGTTTGAATGATGTTACTAAAGGCTGTGTCACTCAGTCGGATTTACGGGCAATGAAAGTTGATTCGCTATTTGTTAACACAAGTCGTGCCGAGCTGGTTGAAACGGGCGCCTTGTACCTGGAGCTTTCACAGCAACAGACTAAAAGTGCTGCTATAGATGTTTATGAGGTTGAACCGGCTACTGCAGCAACGGATCCATTAATCTCCCTAGCTAATGTACTGGCCTTGCCGCATTTAGGCTATGTTGAGCGCAATAGTTACGAGTTGTATTTTAAAGTAGCATTTGAAAATGTAGTGGCTTACGCGCGCGAAGCGCAAAAAACTTAGTCAACGCAAAAAAATGTTGTCACTGGTTAGCCGCGGCCCCTGGCCCCACAGCATCTTGCAAATTTCAGTTCTGTGTTGTGGGCATATGGTCTTCTCATTTCAGCTATCTTAGGATATCTAAGTACAGATATGGATATCCCATCATAGTCACTCTGGGGTGTGTATGCTGGAGATTGTAGGAGGTATTAATGCAATGTAATAAGCTTTTAGCCGTTAGTTTTTCAATGCTAGCAATTATGCTTTTGGCTGCCCCCTCCAGTACTGCGTTAATTGTATTAGCGAGTTGAGCCTAGTCAAATATATGAAATTTCAGGACCTAAGGGGCGATACAGAATATGAGAATAACTGAAGCTGGGGATAATGAGTTCGAAGAAGTAGCAGAGTTGGTTAAGGAGCTGTTAGTTGAGCTAGAGCCTGGTAACGCAGCGGCAATAGATAATATGCAATTGGCTCAGATAGCAAAATCGCTACTAAGTTTAGGAAAAATGTGGGCTTTCTTTGTAAGACATAATGATAGCAATATTGCTGTTATTACGCTGCACGAATGTGCTGCCATCTATGCGGGAGGGGTGTTTGGTGAAATATCAGAACTGTATGTCAAACCTGAGTATCGTTCAGCAAAAGTCGGCGATCTTTTGCTCAGATCCGCTATTGATAAGGGTAGAGAGTTAGGCTGGAAGCGCCTGGAAGTGGGTAGCCCTCCAGCTAACGAAAGCCCCAGGACTATCAAATTCTATGAGAACAAAGGTTTTAAATGCAGCGGATTAAGGCTTCGCTACTTAATAGATTAGGTCCGCTTCAAGCGCCTCAGGTGCAATTACTAGTGATGCAATTGCCAGGTGCCAGTCGCGAATCTTGTCATGCGAAAGTTACTAATATTCCAGATTTACACTTCCAGAAGTGTCAGTTTTATATCTCAAATTGTTGTAATTAAATATAAAAACAGTTCTTAGCATTAGAGTGTGTCTGCTCATTGTCCAGGTTTTTGCCTATATTCGCGAATCTATGTAGCCAGTTAAGAAACGCACTCTTTGCACTCAGGCAGCCAACAATAGCTTACGTAGCCTGTATTAACTCAATTTTGTAACCATCAGGATCTTCTATAAATGCGATAGTATCACTATTAGCGGATTCATCTGCCTGGTAACTCATTGAGCCCGGCGCACGCAAAATGTTGACACCTTTGTCTACTAAACGAGCACAAGCGCATAGATATCACCAACTTGCAGTGCAATATGGCCATATCCGCTGCCGTGCTGATAATCATCCTGATCCCAATTGTAGGTCAGTTCTACAGATGGTTTATTAGCTGAATTACCCTAACCCATAAACACCAAGGTAAAACGGCCTTAGGTAAAGGTTTCTCGGGTAAACACCTGCATCGCTAAAGTGTTTTCATAAAAGCTGACAGAGCGATCAAGATCACTAACACGCAACATAGTGTGCAGAATGCGTGAAGGGATTGCCTGTGACTCTTTATTGGTATTGCTGATCATTAATTTTAATCCTGTTTATATAGGGATGAAGGGCCCTAAGTCGAGCCCCTGAGATAGATTTGTCTGATCTTCAGTCAGCATCTGTGCTGGTGTTAAATGATAATCTAGTCATAAAAGGGAGAGTGCATTTCGCGACTCGCTTGCTCTACGACACTGGCGTCGAAGATCCGCGTTGTGAATGCAGCCTTTAATAGCTTTGCCTCTGCTGGAAAGTAGTCAATCGCAAATTTTCTGGCATTTTCAATAGTATCAAAAGCATAAAAACCTCCAGGGGTCCCCGTGTGTAAACCGCTTAACCAGGTTTTAGCTAAGATACCGGGTTGCTGTTTTAACACTGGATTTAGGTCCCGCCAGGGGGCGTTATCAAATGGCAGTGCAGACAATTGAATTTCGGTATAAACGTAGGCCCCAGGCTGCTGTTTATTGTTGGCGCCAAAATGCACGGAATCCATTTCTTTGCTCGCTTGTGCTACTACCAGCGCATCAAAAATAAGTGTCCTTTGTGCTACACCTAATTTGCGGGCCTCTGTAGGGAAGTAATCAGTGACAAATTTTTGGGCATTTTCAACGCTATCGAAGGTATAAAAACCGCCGACCGATAAATCGCCTACTCCAGACAACCAGGTTTTGTTGATGATGCCCGGTTGCTGTTTCAGCGCTTTATTTATCTCACTCCAGGGTGCTTGCTCGAACGGGACAGAGGCTTGAATTTCTGTATATACAAATGCTTGCATGTTTTGACTCCAAATTTTAATTTTAATCGCTTAACTTTACTTAAGCAGTGTTGTGGTTTGTTGAATGCCAACTTCCAACTTCCAACTTCCAACTTCCAACTTCCAACTTCCAACTTCCAACTTCCGACTTCCGACTTGGCTACATACTTGCCTGCCTGGAATGATGTTTATACTAACTGTGCAGTTGTTCCTGTAAAATACGACGAAAAGCACTTGGCGTGTGCATTTGTGCACACGAATGAGATGAGTCGATTTGTCCATGCAGCAGAAACCACTTAAACAAGCGATGCAACAAGGCATGAACTGGAATGATCTGCGCTATTTTCTGGCATTGGCGCAACAGGGATCGGTTAGTGGCGCTGGCCGTGCATTATCTGTAGAGCACACGACCGTAGCGAGACGAGTTAGCGCCTTGGAGAAACAATTAGGCAGCCGTTTGTTTGATAGGTTACCCAGCGGTTATGTCATGACCCAAGTGGCGGAAAATCTATTGCCCCATGCGCTGGCTATGCAAGAGCTAATGCAAGTGGCCGATAGAGAAGTTTTTGCTATGGATGCGCAGTTGAGCGGCAGCTTAAAACTGACGGCCAGTTATGACGTTTTCTCACGCTTAATTACCCCCAAGCTGGAGCGTTTTGTCGACCAGTACCCGGGCATTGATCTGCAATTACTTAGCTCCACTAGTCTTGCGGATTTAGCCAGTCGTCAGGCCGATATTGCCTTGCGCCTGAGTCCCAATCCACCGGAGTATTTAATTGGCCGCAAAGTATTACCTCTGCAGCATGGAATCTATGCCAGCGCCAGTTACTTGAAGAAAAAACGCCATACAGAGCAGCTCGTCCTATGGGAGCACGAGGGTAAAACACCGCAGTGGGTAAACGATCATTTTTCGCAGGCGCGTGTCGTGGCAAGGGCGAATGAAATCATGACGATGATGGAAGCGGTGAAAAACAATTTAGGGCTTGCCAGGTTACCTTGCTATGTAGGTGACGCTGAGCCTCAGCTACGGCGGCTGGATTTATCACTTACGCCCTCTAGCTGGGGGGTGTGGGTGCTGAGTCACATCGATTTACGATCCACGGCAAGGGTGCGTGTCTGTCGAGAATTTTTGATTGATATTATCAAAGAGCAAAGAGAGTTAATTGAAGGGCTGGGATCGAGGTATTTTTGATCGGGTCTTACACTGCTTTATTTCAAGCATGGCTGTGCTCGTCTTTAACAGCTTTGAGAATCCAATCAACGAATGCCTGTACCTCCGCTCGCCCCACAGCCTCTCTGGTAGTGACAATGTCATAGCCAATATTGGGGCTAGCTTTTTCTCGAAATGGACTCGTTAGCAATCCTGTCTGAAATAGATTGATAAGAATGGGCTCACTGACCAGGATGACACCTTGCCCGGCAATAGCAGCTTGCAGGGCCTGGTTATAATCGCTGAAATGCAGTCCTTCCCGGGTGGCAATATTTTCTACCCCAAAGTGTTTCAGCCAGTTTTTCCAAACAAACCACTGTCGGCTGGACTCCGCTGCTTCGAGCTGGCTTGTATCCCAATGGATTAACGAAGTGGATAGAAGGTCTGTCAGCTCTCTGCTAGAGGGAAGGGACTCGGCGACAACAGGGCTGCATGCGGGGATAATCTGGTCGTTAAATAATCGGTGCTGCACTAACTTGTTGTTGCTCTGAGCGCCATAGCGAATGGCTATATCCACGTTACTTCGTTCAAGATCAACCAATTGTTGGGATGAATCTATCAGCACACTGATATCCGGGTGGATGTTCCTAAAATGTGCGAGCTTAGGTACTAGCCAGGCGCTGGAAAAAGACGGTTCAACAGTGATGATAAGCTGCTTTGAATTTTGATCCTGGCGCATCTGTTCTACAGCAGACTTCATATAGGTCATCGCCAGGCAAAGATCATTTAAGCCAGCCAGACCTGCTGAGGTCAGTTCTAGCCCTCTGCCTTTGCGCTTTAGTAAAGGCATTGGCATGGACTGCTCTAGCCGACTAACCAGTTGCTTCACGGCGGCAGGCGTGACGCGTAGCTCCTGTGCTGCTGTGTGGTAGTTTAAGTGCCTGGCAACCGCTTCAAAAGCTCTTAGGGTGTTCAGTGATGGGAGTGATCGAATCATAGTTTTATTTAGAAAATGTTAATAAAGATAGAATAATAAATGAATTCCGCATCGATAAAAAGCCTTATACAATGGGCTGGTACTGTTTTATGTCGATGTATTAAATTACAGGCAGTATTAACAATATATATTATTCTGTTTGAGAGGTGATAGTCAGTGTTGCTAAAATTTTCCAGTCCCGGAACCGCGTCTGCTGCTGTTTTTATTGCGGCTGCATTTTGGGGTGTTTATTGGATTCCACTAAGGTATTTGGAACAGCAAGGTGTGGATGGGACCTCAGCGGTGGCCTTGTTGAGCATGCCTGCTTTGCTGCCATTGATCTTGGTGGTAGGGCTACAATGGAGACTTCACCGGGGCTATTGGGGACGCGCTCTACTGATCGGCATTTTTACTGGTTTAGGCATTGCTTTGTATTCTTCTGGCGTGGTCTATTCCTCGGTAGTGCGAGCAACACTGCTTTTTTATCTGACGCCAGTTTGGGCCACTATCATTGAAATTGTTTGGTTAAAAGAAAAAGCGGCTTGGCCTCGTTGGTTAGCCATTGTCGGGGGCCTATCAGGAATGGCAATACTCCTCTCTGGCAATGGGTCAGAACCGCTGAATATTGGCGATCTGTTAGCTTTCTTTTCTGGAATATTTTGGGCAATTGGCGCTGCGATGATTAAGCGTTTTGATAGCGTGCCTCTGGCGGGAATGACTTTGTGCCAATTCACTGTGACGGTATTGGCAGCTGCATTGATTGGTTATTTAGTAAGTTCGGTGAACTATCTGAGCATGGCAAAAGTTGTGTCGGTACTACCAATCATTTCCCTGGTTTCTATACTGGCAATCTTACCGATCGTACTGACTATCATTTGGGCACAAAAATTTATTAACCCTGGTCGAGTGGGGCTGCTGATGATGTCTGAGGTGCTTGTTGCTGTGATCACCGCCAGCATACTTTTGCCTGATGAGCGCATGACGGCCATTGAATGGAGCGGGGCAGTGCTGATCATTGCCGCTTGTTTAATTGAGGTATTTGCCACTCCTAAACAAAAGCCAAAGTTAACCTTGGATCACGGGGGCTCTGCAGCATAATAAGATGTTTATTGGCTTTAACAATAGCCCCGTTGTAATAGTTGAGATGAAACAGAGCTCAGGTAAACGAGGGCTATGATTTTTTGCAGATATCATAGCGGCATATTTTATGCCCGTTTGCAGAATTTACCGCGTTATTGTTGGTCTACTGTTAAGACAATTTTTCCTACATGGGCCTTTTTCAAAAAAATGTCTTGAGCAAGATTTATCTGTTGCAGTGGAAACGTTTGCGCAACAATTGGCTTGATTTTACCTTGCTCGATGTAGTTAACTAAATTTGGGAAAACTTCAGGTTGAAGCACAGTACAGCCGAAAAAGCTTAAATCTTTTAAATATAGAGTTCTGACATCCAACTCAACCATGGCTCCGCCTATCGCACCAGAGACTGCGTATCGACCACCTGATCTTAACAATTGTAAAAATTGCGGCCACTGCTTCCCCGCAACCAGGTCGATCACTACATCAATACTGTTTTCATTCAGAATTTTGACTAAGTCATCATCTCGCGATACGACTTGATCTGCACCTAACTCCTGCAGTTGCTGATATTTGCTGGGACTGGTGATGGCGATAACATAAGCTCCGCGAGCTTTGGCAAGCTGAATTGCCGCTGAGCCAACACCTCCAGAGGCGCCAGATATTAACACTGCGTCCCGTGAGCTAACCATCGCTCGGCTAAGCATATTCTCAGCGGTTGAATAAGAGCAGGGAAATGAAGCCAATTCGATGTCTGAGAGAGAACTATTCACTGCATAGGCGTGCCTGGCAGCGACCACCGTATATTGCGCAAACCCTCCATCACATTCAGAGCCAAAGTAGCTGGCTGAATTCAGTGACTGACCCTTGGCTTGGGTAAGACAAGGTTCAATCAGGACTCGCTCACCTATGCGCTCTGTGGAGACCTTATCACCTACAGCCACTATAGTGCCACAGACATCAGCGCCTTGAATAAGAGGGAAAGCCAGAGCACTACCCGACCAGCTCGCATCAGAGCTACCGCTATCGCTTTTAGAATACCAGGCTGTCCTAGTATTGATGTCAGTATTGTTAACAGCAGCGGCAGAGACACGGATCAGTACTTCATTTTCGGTGGGTATCGGAACTGGAATATCATCACGGTATTTGAGCATTTCTGGGCCACCATGACCGATAAGTTGAATACCCTGCATGGTCTTTGCAATAGTGGTCATGATTAGTTTTCCTCTAAAAGTTGTCGTAGTACTGCCTGAGCAGATGTGACCGCACTGCGACCCAGCACAGGCCATGCGCTGGATACACCTTCATGCAGTAAAAAAATAGCCGTAGCAAGATCTTCTCTCGAGCTTTGCTGGCCCAAGAATCGGCGCACTTCTTTTTTGTGTTGTTTAACTGCCTGGCTGATAAATGGGTTGTCGGGAAAGGCGGCTATAGCGTTCATAGAAAGGCAGCCGTGTGGCGCAAATTCCATCATCCACTGTTCAAGTTTGTCAAAAATATGCAAAACAACTTCAACGCCAGCCGCAGATGGCTGGTTAAGCAGAAATGTCAGGTATCTTTGATGACGATACTCTAGCGCAGCCACTATCATCGCCTCTTTGGATGGATAGTGTTTGTATAGCGTTCGCAGACTGACGTTACAGGCTGTCCTGAGCTGGGCAACGCTCGGTTCAGCGAAACCATATTGACTGAATGCCACTTCCAGACTAGCGGCAATTTGTGCTCTAAGCATAATTATCCCACAGGTAGAATATATGTTCTACATGCAGGGTAGAGTGTTTGTTCTACCTCTGTCAATGCTTTTTTAAAACTAGGTGGATACGGCTCAGCCGGTCTTAACAGACCAGCACTCTGAGACTGTGGTTTACAAAGTAACCAAAGAATTGCCTACAATACTAAGACGGGTGCTCGGCATGAAAAGCTTAAAAGCTCAACGCCAACCGGCCTTGTTCAACACAGTGATAAGGCGTCGGCTGCTCGACACCTATCCTGATTATTCAGGTGTTTCATATCATCAATAAAGACTGCTACTTATAATGAATCCCAGACTCATCCCGATTGCTGATTCATTCATTAATCACACAAAAACCATTGCCAAAAGGGTCTGCGCAGTAAGCAATTGAACCCCAGTCACCACTTGCTCCGCCTTCATGTACACCGCCAAATTTGAGAATTTTTGCTACACATTCATCGACATTCTCACACAGAAAATCCAAGTGAATAGGTGTCCAATGACGCTCATAGTCTCGGACAACACTGCTTGATGCCAGGGGCTTTGATCCAGATTCTTTTTCTTGCAGATATATATCGGAGTTTTCTACACAGAGAACCACCATATTAGAACCTTGGTCACGCACTTTCTTACAGCCAAGGGCTTGAACATAAAAAGCTTCTGCTTTTTTTAAGTCTGAGACGTCAATGCTCACTGAAATTTTTATCATTTAATGTCTTCTTATAAGTGGGTTTTGTTGATTGATTTATGCGTTTTCGAAAACTGCTATAGCCAATTTTCAACTCTTCTGTCAGCACACAAGCTATTGAATATTTAAGAATTTTATGCTGATCAAATATACAGGCTGTATAAATATACATGATTTGAGATTAGTTTCAAACAAAAAGGAATATTTGCTATTGTGGTAGTGCCAAATGGGAATTAGGGGAGTGTCGATCTATAACTTTCTGCTAAAGATTATAAAGGCAGCTAGTTGTTTGGTAAATATTGCATTTAATATCAACCCGGCTGGTAAACCTACTAGTAAGCAGCCGCTATTGAATTAGCCAAACTTCGAGGACCCGCTTTAACAGTCGATCAAAATGATCAGCAAGAACCGGGCTTGGCTATCATGACGCTGCCTTTCATTAAAGTTCCATATGCACCAATTGATGTATGGCAAATGCCAGCACCTGACAGGTACAGACTCTTTGATTTGGCAAGGACATGCGTTCGCTATCGGCCTCGGCCAAAAGCAGTCATTGTTGTTCTCACTAGAGTTGCGCAGTCAAGCTCTTGTCATTCGCTAAAGGTTAACGTTTAATAATAAAAGGTGCGGTATACAGTGATTTTTTTACAGATTAACTTTTGCTAATGGTCGCATGTTCATGCAGAGCGTATATTGGAAAATTGATCAGAAACCTGCTTTGAACGTTATGTTGTTAATTGCCAGAATAAAGGACCTCAATGTCAGAAAATAAGTTCGAAAAAGAATATACCGAGCAGAGTTTTTGGGAGAAAACCAAAAATTATGCAAAAAAAGCAGGGGTAACTGTTCTGGAACCGGCATTTACCTTGTTCTACGCTGCTCGTGATCCACAGACACCTGTGTGGGCAAAAACAACAATTTATGGCGCGTTAGGTTATTTTGTGTCAACGATTGATGCCATTCCTGACATTACGCCGCTGGTGGGATATACCGATGATTTAGCGGTTCTAATTGCAGCCACGGCAGCAGTCGCAATGCATATCAAGCAAGTTCACAGAGAGCGAGCAGCAGAGACCATCAAGCAGTGGTTTGAATAATCACAGATAACTGTTTTTCAGGAAACAGAGTAGTTCTCGATTTTTTACTTAGCGGCAAGATCTGCCGCAAACTTTTTCACCCCTTATGAAGGCAATTCGTGCAATATATACCCTCTTTGGTATCGCCGATTAATCTGTGGTGATGGCACTAGTTTTATCTCGCTTTGCACCACAACTATACATTCCAAAGTTGTATCTCTCGTTGAACCGCAATTATACATTCCCAAGTTTTAATCCCAGGTAAATTAGTGAGGCTAAGTTAGCGGTTGAGCTGTCCTAGAAAAGTACATTGCTGTTGTGCAAATATAATAAAAATTTTATTAGAACTCAATAACTAGCAGCCAACTCTGGATTTGTAGCAGGATATAACTTTCTTGTCTCTCAGCGCTACATAGCAAAGGACAATCACAGCTTAGAAATGATTGTCTATTACTGGAAAATATCCTTTCCACTTCTATACTTTTTTTACTCAAAGAAAATAATCCGATAAAAATAATTATTAGTAGGGGGAAGTCCGCTGTGGCCTCATCGACAGTATTCCAAAAGTTTCTAAATCAGTCATTATCTGCAATCAGCTCAGGCAACTGGAAAAACATCGACTTTGAGCAATTTGAATTTAGTAACCAACAGAGTGAAACAGTTGCTCAGTTAAAGAGTTTAGCAGAACAATTTGACAAGATGATTGATCAAAAAGAATCTGTACGTTTACAAGAGCTTTTAGAGCAAAAGACCCATGCACTGATTAGTTCTGCCCTTGATCCGATCATTACCATCACCGCCAAAGGCATCATAGAATCAGTCAATCCAGCTTTCACTAAAATGTTTTTGTATCAGTCCGAGGAGGTAGTAGATAAAAACTTGAAAATGCTAATGCCAGAGCCCTATCATGGTGAGCATGATGGTTATTTAGATAATTATAAAAGATCAGGGAATAAAAAAATTATCGGCAAGGGCCGAGAAGTGACCGCCTTGAGAAAAGACGGCAGCACCTTTCCTATTCATTTATCAGTGAGTGAATATCTGATTGGCGATAATAAATTATTTACCGGCATAGTCAGGGACTTAACCGCTCAGAAAGAAGCTGAGCGGTTACAGGAAATATCCGAGCAAAAGACCCGGGCACTGATTAGTTCTGCCCTAGACCCTATTATCACTATTGCCGCCAGAGGCATCATCGAATCCGTCAATCCGGCGTTTACTAAAATGTTTCTGTATCAGCCTGCAGAAGTAGTAGGTCAGAACATAAAAATGCTGATGCCAGAGCCCTATCATAGTGAACATGATGGTTATTTAGATAATTATAAAAGATCAGGGGATAAAAAAATTATCGGCAAGGGTCGAGAAGTGACCGCCCTGAGAAAAGACGGCAGCACCTTTCCTATTCATTTATCAGTGAGTGAATATCTGATTGGCGATAATAAATTATTTACCGGCATAGTCAGGGACTTAACCGCGCAAAAAGAAGCAGAGCGTTTACGGGAAATATCCGAGCAAAAGACCCGGTCTCTGATCAGTTCTGCCCTTGACCCTATCATTACCATTACCGCCAAAGGCATCATAGAATCCGTCAATCCATCTTTCACAAAAATGTTTTTGTATCAGCCAGCAGAAGTAGTAGGTCAGAACATAAAAATGCTGATGCCAGAACCTTATCATAGTGAGCATGATGGTTATTTAGATAATTTTAAAAGAACCGGGAATAAAAAAATTATCGGCAAGGGGCGTGAAGTAACCGCCCTGAGAAAAGACGGCAGCACCTTTCCTATTCATTTATCAGTGAGTGAATACCTGATTGGAAATGAGAAATTATTTACTGGCATCATTAGGGACTTAACAGAGATAAAGGATAATGAAGCGTATTTAGAAGAGCTCGTTGAAGTAGCAGACACTTTATCTAAAGGAGATTACAGTAAATTTATCCAGCCGAAAAATGAACATGACAGATTAGGCATAGCACTGCAAAACATGACTAAAATTTTGAAAAATATTGCCGAAGTTGCAGATGGAATTTCTCAAGGTGATACCTCTGTGGAAGTACCAGAACAAAGTGAAAAAGATCTATTGGCAAAATCAATTAACCAAATGATTTATAAATTTGATCAGGTAACACGTCAGGCCAATGAAATTGCTAAAGGCAATTACTCTATTGATATTCAACCCAAAAGCGAGAGAGATATATTAGGAAAATCGCTGTCGATAATGACCAAAAACATCAGAGATGTGATTAATAAAAGCCAACGGGAAGATTGGATTAAAACAGGACAAGCAGAACTCGCCAATGCAATGCGCGGTGAAAAGACTGTTGACGAGTTGACCGAACAGGTTATTAGTTATATTGCTAAATATACCGGTGCTCATGTCGGCGTATTTTATCTGGCAGACGAGGCACGTAATTTAAGTTTAGTCAGTAGTTATGCCTATCAACGGCGTAAAAACTTATCCAATAAAATTGCGGTAGGTGAAGGTATTGTCGGACAAGCAGTTAAAGAGAAGCAAACCATCATGATTTCTGATGTGCCGGATGATTACATCAGTGTCAATTCAGGCCTTGGTCAAGCAGCACCTAATAATCTAATGGTGTCACCTATATTGCTAGAAGGCTCAGTGAAAGGGGCGATTGAAATAGGTCGTTTTGGCGAGTTTGATGACAAGGCTATAGAGTTACTAGAGCGGTCAAATGAGAGTATTGCCATGGCAATTAACAGTGCTCATGATCGTGTCAGGATGCAAGACTTACTCGAAGAGGCGCAGCGCAGTGGCGAAGAATTACAAGCGCAGCAGGAGGAGTTACGTGCCTCTAATGAAGAGCTTGAGGAACAGACAAAAACCATCAGCATGTCGGAAGCCAGCCTAAAATCACAGCAAAAAGCATTGCAGGCATCGAATGCCGAATTGGAAGAGAAAACAGCGTATTTACAACAACAAAAGCAGGAAATATCAGATAAGAACATAAAAATTGAGCGGGCGAAAAAGCAACTTGAAGGTAAGGCACAAGAGTTAGAAGTCTCAAGTAAATATAAATCAGAATTTCTCGCCAATATGTCTCATGAACTAAGAACACCCTTAAATAGCTTGTTGATACTGTCAGAGTTATTGGCAAAAAATAAAGAGGGAAATCTAACAGACAAGCAATTAGAATCAGCCGCTATTATTCATCGGGGCGGACAAGATTTGCTGGGTTTAATCAATGATATTTTAGACTTATCCAAGGTTGAATCCGGTAAGTTAACATTAGAAATACAAAATATTGAGCTGAATCAACTTGAAAGCAGTATTTGTTCACAGTTTGAACCCTTAATACAGAATAAGGATTTTAAATTTATCAGTGAACTGGCTGCTGATTTACCTAGAACCATCCAGACAGACCAAATGCGCACCTTGCAAATCTTGAAGAATTTAATGTCAAACGCCTTTAAATTCACTCTGCAAGGAAGTGTTGTGTTCCGTATTTTTCTGCCTGATCGGGATGTAGTCTTTAAACAGAAACATTTAAATAGCCAAAATTGTATTGGTTTTAGTGTCACCGATACCGGCATAGGTATTGAACAAGATAAGCAACGCTTGATTTTTGAAGCATTTCAACAAGCTGATGGCTCGACTAATCGTAAGTTTGGTGGCACTGGCCTGGGTTTAACCATTTCCAAAGAGCTTTGTCGATTGTTGGGCGGTGAACTGCAAATCTTTAGTGAATACCAAAAGGGCAGTACCTTTAGTGTGTATTTACCGCTGCTGAATGATGGTGAGCATGGCAATAGAAATACAAATCTTGACCACTTTAGTTTAGCACCTGTTATCTCTGACTCATCAAGCATATCGACCAACAGCCTGCATCAGGATAGAGAACAGACAATAACACCACTAAGCTTACCCGCCGTTGAAACCAGTGGTTATATTCTGCCTATATTTATCGATGATGATAGAAACGTGATAAAACCGAGTGATAAAACCGTATTAATCATTGAAGATGATAAAGATTTTTCCAGTGTGTTAATAGGCATATCTAAAGATAAAGGTTACAAGGTGCTGGTGGCTGGCGATGGAAAAAGTGCTTTGCACTTGGCGGCAAAATACCTACCCAGTGCAATTATTCTGGATCTGGGATTACCCGATATGGATGGGTCAAAAGTATTGGCTTTATTTAAATCTGACTTAACTACCCGGCATATTCCAGTGCATGTTATCTCAGCCAGAGAAGAGCTGGAAAATGCTATGGATCATGGCGCTATCGGGGTGTTGAAAAAGCCAACATCGGCGGTAGAACTTAATAAAGCCTTTACTGTATTTGATGAAATACTCAGTGGTCAGCCGAAGAAACTTATGATCATCGATGATGATCAAGACCATTGTCATAGCATAAAGTTGCTGTTAGAAAATGACGGTATTGAAATTACTGAAGCCTATTCTGCTGAGCAAGCTATGGACTTAATGAAGCAAATCCAATTTGACTGCATCGTCTTGGATTTGCACTTACCCGGCATTACTGGTAAGGAACTGTTGCAAAAAATGCATGAAAGCAGAACAGATAAATCACCTGCTGTGGTGATCAATACTGGAAGTGAGCTCTCTGAAGAAGAATACGCAGAACTAAATCGTTATACCAATAAAATAATCCGTAAAGGGACAGTCTCTAACGAGCGCTTACTGGATGAAGTAATGCTGTTTTTACATCAAACCCCGCTGTCACTTCCAGATTCACAACGTCAAGCTATTCAAATGCTGCACAGCGATGAGAGTTTTTTCGACGGACGCACTGTGCTGTTAGTTGATGATGATTTACGTAATACCTTTGCCCTTTCTACGGTATTAGAGGGAAAGGGACTGAATGTCATTATTGCCGAAAATGGTCTTAAAGCACTAGAAGCATTAGATGCACATGACAATATTGAAGTGGTATTAATGGATATTATGATGCCGGTGATGGATGGATACGAGGCGATGAAAGAAATTCGTGCCCAAGATAAATACCATGGATTACCTATCATCGCGCTAACAGCAAAAGCCATGGCTGAAGATAAAGCTAAATGTTTAGAGGCGGGGGCAAACGACTACTTAAATAAACCGGTTAAAATGGAAGAGTTATTTGCCTTATTAAAAGTATCGATTTCATAAGAGGAAATTATGGAATTGACAGAAATAGCAGAAATTGAGATTGATACCTTACTCGAAGCGATTCGACTGCGCTATGATTATGATTTTAGCAACTATGCACGGTCTAGTTTGAAACGGCGAATCAATGGACTATTAATAAAAGAGAAGCTGGATATGCCGTACCAGCTCATTCCGCGTATTTTGTATGATGAGCAGGTCTTTAATCGATTTTTGTCTGAATTATCGGTCACCGTCACGGAAATGTATCGAAATCCAGAATTTTTTGCCGATTTGATTGAGTCTGTTTTCCCAATACTTGATACCTATCCCTATTTTAAAATTTGGCATGCTGGCTGTGCTACGGGAGAAAAGGCATATTCGTTAGCCATCTTGATGAAGGAAGCAGGCTTACTGAGTAGAGCTAAAATTTATGCCACGGATTACAATAATAAATCCATAGATATTGCTAAACAGGGAATTTATAGTGTAGAAAGAATCGAAGAAAGTAATAAAAATTACATAAGATCGGGTGGAAAATATAGTTTTAATGATTATTATACCGAGTAATATGATGCGATTATGTTCAACGAAGAACTGCGGAACTCCATTACCTTTGCCTACCATAATTTAGTTAAAGACGGTGTTTTTGGCGAAATGAACTTGATTATATGTCGAAATGGATTTATATATTTTCATAAAGAATTACAAAATCATGTCTTAAATTTATTTAATGAAAGCACTATCACTAAAGGTTTTTTGTGTTTAGGTAATAAAGAGAACATTCGTTTTTCAATGGTAAAAGATAGATTTATCACACTTTCAGAATCTCATTCAATTCATCGAAAAAAAATTAAATCCTGATAAAGATTATGAATAAATCAGCCACTGACATTCAGTGTATTGTCATTGGCGTTTCAACCGGGGGCTTCGATGACCTGCATTTATTAATCACTCAGTTACCCGCAGATTTAAGTTTACCAATAGCCGTTGTTCAGCATCGCAGCGCCAATAATTGTGACTATTTAACCCATCATCTCAATATCCACGCCAATATCGAAGTTAAAGGGGTGTTTGATAAAGAACCTATATGTCCCGGGGTAGTTTATATTGCGCCATCTGACTATCATTTATTAATAGAGCGAGAGGCTTATTTCAGCTTATCACGGGATGACAAAGTAAATTACAGCAGGCCTTCTGTTGACCTATTGTTCGAAAGTGCAGCAGATATTTACCGATCAGCTTGCTTAGCCATCATTTTAACGGGAAAAAATGATGATGGCGCATTGGGCTTGGAGTAGGTTGTAGCCGTAGGCGGCGCAGCTCTTGTACAAGACCCTTTTGATGCTCAATCGAGTGAAATGCCAAGAGCTGCTATTCAGACGTCCCTACAGCCACTATCTTAGCGCTAGCAGATATTGCGACCTATCTGCTCGCTCTTGATCAGAGGCAAAAATAACCAATCCTTTATTATTCCTTTATTAGAGTCGTTTTAGAGCAGAAGTAGAGTTACTGACTATACTAGGATCACAACTGCTCAGGGAAGGCCTATGGAATTGAGTAACAAGAGTTATGTATTGATTGTGGATGACCTTGAAGTTAATCGATATTCACTTGAAATGATTCTTGCCCCACTTAATATTAATATTGTGCATGCCGATTCAGGCGAAAGTGCCCTGTCTAAAGTACTGAATTACGATTTTTCGGTCATTCTGATGGATGTACAAATGCCCGGTTTGGATGGTTATCAAACGGTGCAATTAATTCATAGCAATAAACGCTTCAAACATATTCCTATCGTGATGATAACGGCAGGTGATAGGGATAATCTTCTTCAAAATAAAGCCTATGAATCAGGGGCTGTCGACTATGTAACAAAACCGATAGAGCCGATAGTGATCATCAACAAAGTACGCCAATTTGTTGAGCTGGACCGTTTGCACCGAGTATCAATACAGACAAGAATAGACGTTGATGAAAGAAAATCGCGTTTTCAAAATTTACTTAATTCGACCGGTGAAGGGATTTTAGGCATTGATTTACAAGGTATCATTACCTTTGCAAATCCTAAAGCCTGTGAACTTCTGGATACTCAACATGACAAATTAATGCAGAGTAACTTACAGGATTATTTTCTCTCAGAGCTAGAGGGTGAACAGTCTAAAACGCAAGGCTCATCCTTAGCAGCTGCCATGAATAAACGTAAATTATTGAGTATTATTAAACAGGGTGAAGGGGGGGGGGCAGGGAATGAACGCTGGAAAACCAGTAAAGGCAGCCCTTTTTACGTAGAATTTACCAGCGACGTCGCCATTGATAAAAATGGCTGCACTACCGGTGGTGTTGTCATGTTTCAAAATATCACCCAGCGAAAAGACAATGAAGAAAAATTATATTACTTAACTAACTATGATTCACTGACTGACCTGGCAAACAGAGCTTACTTTTATGACAACTTGGATAAACTGATTTTTCGGACTCAGCGTTCAGGTGCATCGCTGGCGGTATTGTTTATCGACCTTGATCATTTCAAATTTGTGAATGATCAATACGGACACAATATTGGCGATATATTGCTGCAAAATGTTAGTTCCATGCTCCGCAGTAGTGTTAGGAAGGGAGACCTTGTAGCGCGCATGGGAGGGGATGAATTTGCGATCATACTCTACGACATAGATGATGCGAATGGCATGGCGAATGTAGCACAAAAAATATTGAACAAGCTAGATAAGCCTATGGATATACAGGGAACGAAATTAAACGTCAGTGTCAGTATTGGTATTGCCTCTTATGAAGGGATATCTATGACGATGGAGCAGTTACTTAAATCTGCAGATACCGCCATGTACAGTGCCAAATTACAAGGGCGCAATAATTACCAGTTTTTTGCGGCAAGAATGCATGAAAAAGTACAAGAAAAGCAACATATTCAAATGATGTTACAACAGGCAATAATAAATAAAGAGCTTTCCTTAGTCTATCAACCACAAGTTTCACTGAGTAAAAATAATATTGTTGGCTGTGAAGCATTATTGCGCTGGCATCCTAAGGAGGGCGCAGCAATAAGCCCGGATAAGTTTATTCCGATAGCAGAAGAGTCTGGTCAAATTGAAGAATTGGGAGAGTGGGTGCTAAAGGAAGTTTGCCGGCATGTTGGGCAATGGAATAAATTGATTAATTTTGAAGGTATCATCGTTTCAATGAATGTTTCTGTGCGCCAGTTAGCCACTGATAAATTCTATAATACCTTAGTTAAACAATTGGAAAAGCATAGTATTTCGCCGAAACAAATAGAAATAGAAGTCACCGAAACAGCGATGTCGACTAGCTACGATAAGCTAGTTGAAGAATTGGAGAAAATTCATCAATTGGGTGTTTATATTTCAATGGATGATTTTGGCACAGGGCACGCTTCTCTTGATAATTTACGTAAATTACCTCTAGATAAATTAAAAATAGACCGAAGCTTTATCCAGGATATTGGCGTTGATCAGTGCGATGAGGACATTACAAAAGTGATCATCGCTATTGCCAAAAAACTGTCCTTAGAGCTGGTTGCCGAAGGGGTTGAAACAGTAGAGCAACTAGCTTTTCTGTCAGCCGAAGAATGCGACATTATTCAAGGGTATTACTTCAGTAAACCTATCACACCTGAAGAATTGTTTAGCTATCTGCAGCATAATGAGAACCTGTTTGCAGACAAATTTGAAAAATATCGTTTATCGCTATTAAAAACAACGCCGATTGTTCAACCGGTAGTTGATATTTTTCAACAAAGTTTACGGAAATAAATACCGTATTATCGATTCTGAGGACCCAGATAAACGCGCTATGTGCTAATAGCGCAGACAGCTGATTGACAAAAAAATAACAATTCATGGTGCCATAAGTTATTTTGAATCAACGATTGATGTCATGCACAGACCTTTAGCTACTTATTGGGTTCACCGATGCTTTAGCTGTTCCACCGGCAATCACAATGCAAATCAAGAGTTCACACAGAGCGAGCAACAGAGACCACTGAAACAGGGGTTTGAATAATCAGGGACGAAGCCAAATCAGCAAATGGGGATAATCGATGTTAATAATACTCTTTGTGATTTAGTCAGTGATTATCTTTCTTGCTCGAGAGGTCGGTTAGAATACATAGGATTCAGATAGACTGTTTCTAGTTTCCCGCACTGGCTTATCTAGGGGCATTTAATTATCTAATATATCCGTTAATAACAGTGAGGGTGATCGATTAGCACCGTCAACAAAGCGTTTTATAGCCCCTCCACAGAGAACTATCTGTTGGAGTCGCCCTTATATGGGGGGCACAAACTCTGCTTTAGAAGTGGAGATGAATTATTCTCATTCCCAAGTCTAGGTTGTACCAATTAAGGTTATGCCACTAAAGGATGCTGGCCTATTCCCGAATTCTGCAGCTGGGCATGATGATTGAAGTGGTAACTTCAAGCAGACGGGGGAAGACAGCATCATCAACCAGCATTCAACATTTAATCTTCTGCTCTCCAGGGAAAAGGACCCATATGATCATCTAACAAAATTCTCCAGGCGTTCATTGTTAGCCACTCATCATACATTGCCCAACTTTCATATTTTGGCAATTTGATAATGTTAGGTATGATAAAAGGGTTAGTGCCTTTTTTAAATTCAGCGTGAATAGCGCCCCGAAGATCTTGAATAAATTCACGATTAGCCGCAACGTCTTTTTTCGACCCTATTACTTTACCGTGAGTAAAAACTGCGGTTGTGAAATCCATTGCTTCAATTTCCTCTAAGCTACGTACCCATTGCTTAATGTTAAAATCTGGCACTATGGTAAATAACAAACGATCGGGAGTGACGATATCGGCGATGAACACTATTTTTTCTTTAGGCAATCTAAACACTGTCATGCCTAGCCCGTGATTCATACCCAGATAATGGAGCTCTATTGTGGTACCACCGAGATGAATATCTTTGCGTTTTCCGCTCCAACTTTGATTAGGTAAGGCCATATCCGGGTGTGGATTGGCGCGCATCCATGCAACTGCTTCTTCATGGGCCAGGATACTGGCACCTTGATCTCGAAAAACCTGACCGCCACCAGAATGGTCCCAATGGTTATGACTGTGCAGCAGATACTTAATGGGTTGGTCGGTAACACTGCGGATTGCTTCGAACATCAGCTTTGAGTGAGTTGAATTAACCGGCTCTAAAACCACCACCCCCTCATCAGTGACGATAAACATTGAGGTATATCCTGCTGCAGGATTACCGTAAGCATAAACGTTATCTGCGACTTTAGTGATATGTTCAGCTTGTTTTGCGTTAGCGGTTAGGCTCATAAATAACATCAGACAAGTAACGACAAAGACAAAACTATTTTTTATTGAATACATGATTGTTTCCTCAAATTGACAAGAATTATTTTTTATTCCAAGAACCTAAACCTATATCGGTTAAGAATGCTTGTTGGACGGCATCAGCATTTTTATCTTTAACAACGCGCGTAGATGCAAAAACATGATGGCCATCACTGGCAAGTTTTTGTGCTATTTGAAGGCCAAATCCTGTACTGGCAGCGGTGATTAATACCTTAAGTGAGTTATTCATTTAGTTGCTCTTTAGGTGTTTCATATAAAATTGAGTTCACATATGGAATATTTCAATCCTATGTTTCAAACGTTCCACGTATAGGGTAATTGTTAGCCGGATTGCGAATGAACTCTAATCCCCCCACCAAAGTTGCTAGCTCTGGCCGTGCAAAAGGTGCATTCGAAATATCTGTTACTTGCACCTGGCCTTTTTCATTGATGACAAATATTCCGGGTTCTGCGAACGGAGTATCGGTTTCCTGGGGAGAACGAGGATGAGAAATGTACAGCCCCAACTGCTGCATTTGCTCAACGGACAAACCGTAAGCCACCGGAAAGCTGAGCGCCATTTCTTGATTATGAGCCGTTGCTTTACTTTCAGAATCGGCCGATACGACAACGAGGCTAATGTTCAAGGCGTTAAATTTATCTTTAATCTGCTCTAATTGACTTAAATAGCGAGTACAGATCGGACAATGTTTGCCACGATACACCACCACCATATGCCAATCTTTACCCTCAAGTGGTTTAGCTATTTCAAGTTCACCATCAGCTAAAGTATTGAGACGAATGGAGGGGAATAGATCCCCGGCTTTAATTTTGTTACTGCGCATTTTTGGTACCTCTTACATGTATCTAATGTTTTATATAACGGGTTAGTATTGGTCTTTAGCGTTCGTTTATCGGTAGCCACTTTTTGTCGACAAATGCACCATCTATATTTGTGCCGACAATATGGTTGGTGAAATTACTCATCGTTTTATAAGCGGCAGCGGCAATGATCTCCAATACGTTTTCCTGGCTGTAACCCGCCTCATAGAATGCATTAAGCTGCGCTTGGGATACCTTGCCTCGTTGTTCAACCATTACTAACGTGAAGCCGCGTAATGCCCCCAATTTAGTATTACCAATAGGTTGGTCGTCACGAATGGCAGTAATCGCAGTCATATCTACCTGACTCATTTCCGCAACCATAGTGTGACCCGCCATGCAATATCTACATTCGTGAAAACGATTGATGGTCATTAAAACCACTTGCTGTTCGGTAGCACTGAATGTCCCGCCAGCAAACAAATCGCCTATTGCAATATAGGATTTTACTAATACCGCAGACCCGGCCATATGGGCGATTAAGTTAGGTAGAAATCCGAAGTTGTTTTTTACCGTCGCTAGAATGCCGGCCGAATCTTGGGGTGAATTATCTTCAGTGTATTTTTTAAAACTATTCATTTTTTAGTCTCGTTAGCTTTAATGGGTGTGCATGTGAGTATGTGCATTCCAAAGTGGAAAATAAATACAAGACATGGAATACTATGAGTTCTAAATTGGAATATGAGGAGCGATATGGACCGGCTAACATGCATGAAAATATTTGTGCGCATCATCCAATTGGGCAGTTTTACTGCTGTGGCATTGGAAATGGCTATGACTCAATCTTCAATTAGTAAGAAGATGTCTGCATTAGAAAAGCAGTTAGGAGCAACGTTGTTAACTAGAAGCAACCGGCAAGTGTTGTTGACCGAGATCGGCACTAACTATTATGAGCATTGTTTATCTATTTTAAATCAAGTAGAGGAGGCTGAAGCACAGACCAAAGACTACAGCTTAAAACCAAAGGGAAATTTAAGAATCAATGTCCCTGTTGCATTTGGCAGAAAGTATGTTGTTCCCTATCTACCACAATTTATGAAAACTTATCCAGACATCAGTATTGAAGTAAGTTTTCTTGACCGAAAAATAGATTTATTAAATGATGGGTTTGATCTGGTCATTCGAATTGGTCACTTAGCCGATTCTAACTTAGTTGCCAGAAAGTTAGGTGGCTGCCCACGGGTAGTTGTCGCAAGCCCTGAATATTTAAAAAGAAAGGGAATCCCTCACGATCGTCATGATCTTAAAGACCATGACTGCCTTGTGTATACAAACCTAGCGACCATTAACATTTGGCATTTTTTATATCGTGGAGAAGAGGTCAGTATTCAAGTGAATGGCTCAATGCAGTCTAATAGCAGTGATGCCATTCTAGAATGTGTCTTATCAGGTATTGGAATTGCTGTTATGCCAAATTGGTTAATTCAACCTCAATTAGACAGTGGCGATTTACTGACAATAATGGAAGATTTTATACCGACTGAACTTCCTATCAACGCCGTGTATCCACAGAATAATTACATCCCCTTAAAAGTTCGTTGCTTTATTAATTATATAAGAGAAGCATATTTACAAGAACCAGTGCTTCAATCAACTAAATAAAAATAGCCTCATCTCATTATTGTTTTGATATGTAGAGACATATTATTTCAGGCCAGCTGTAAACAGCTTAAAGTATCTGAGTCAAATGTCGCGCCACTGACATTTAAAAGGCTGCATTTATCACCAGGCCAATAACGATCAATAAAATCGATACCCATCTGATCGCATAATTCACTTCCTTTAAGATGAAAATTCCCAATAAAAATGCAATGGGAATACTCGCCTGCCTGAACGCTACCACATAAGCAACATTACTGACCAAAGTCATTGCCAGCAAAATAGGTGCATAGGACATCATCATCATTGCACTTATGCTCATACATCTTAGCTTCTGATGTTTAATGACAGTCATAAACTCCTTTCTATACTCACTTTTAGACATGGAAATTGCCGCTAAAAATAGGCTGGTAAGCAGCACTTGTAAGTAAATATAGTTTAATGACACCATTATGATATTGGAATTCGGCGAATTTTCAGCCAGTAACTTAACACCTAGGCTATCAATGATAGAGTATCCCGCTGTTCCCAGTGCTGCGACAAGAACAAATACAAACATTTTATTGGCATAATTTTTAAGCTTAAAATCCCTTAAATGGCGCATGGGTAGCAATATGCAGCCCAAGACAATTAGCAGACTGCTGATAATTGCATAATTAGATATGGTATTAATATCACCCAATACAAATACATAAACTAAAACCATCAGAATTGGAATTGATCTCAATAGCGGGTATGACAGAGATAAATTTCCGTATTTATAGGCATTGACTACTCCATAAAAATAACTAGCTTGAAATAGACTACTCAAAGCGGCCAGTAAAAAATTTTCAACCTTAACATCGGGCATTAAGGCTATAAAATATAGATAGAAGGGCAATAATAGAATCCAGACAGCGAGTCCGCCGACAGCAAAAGAACTGCTAGTCGCACGGAACTTGCGGCTGTACATGTTCCATCCCGCGTGTAATAAAGTTGAAAATAAAATCAGAATTATGGCAGTACTGGTCATGAAAAACCTAATGCAGTGACAATAGTTGAAGGGTGTTTACCTGACAGCCCAATATATGGGAGCGCTGCAGATTTTGTGTCAGGTTATTAAATGTTAACAATGTATTCTGCAGATCTGCGAAAAATATAGTCAGTTACGAGAGCGTTGTCTTTACTTTTTTAAAGGGAATAAACAATCAATCCCGCAGAGAAGATACCGGACTTATTTGCATGTTCCACAGGTATTGTTTGTTTTTTTAGAGGAATTGAGTATGCCTATGTACAAGAGCTTTAACAAGCTGTTCTCTTTGGGGAAAGCTCCATTTATGTGGCCGCTCACACTGGACTTGTATAGGTGCCTTCTTAGCAGGATTTTGCATCAGATCTGCTGAGATAAAGGTACTTGATAGTAAGCAAACAGCCCGCTAGACGAAACAAGGACAGTGTCAGGCTTGCCTTTTGATTTAGCGGTAAAACACAGGAGCTGATAACATCCAGAAAGCTTTTAATGCGCTTTGCACTGAATTGAAATGGCTTTGCTAATACCGGGCAGCATCATAAATTGATTATTATACTGCCCGGAGAAGAGGACTTTTTATCGAAAGCCCAACAGTTGTGGCATCCACAAGGTAAGTTGTGGGATATAGGTCACCAGCAGCAACATGAAAACTAAGGTCAACCAAAAAGGCCACATTGTTCTGGTGACCTTTTCAATGGAGACCTTACCTACGGCACAACCGGCAAAAAGAGTTGTGCCCACCGGGGGAGTAATCAGGCCCACCGAGAGGTTCATCATCATCATAATGCCGAAATGCACAGGGTCCATGCCTGCATGCTCCACGACCAAGGGCAGCAACACCGGAGTACAAATCAAGATCAAAGGGGCCATATCCATCACCGTTCCGAAGACCAACAACATGACGTTGATCATGGCAAGAATGGCATATTTATTGTCAGAAATTGACAGCACCAGCTCGGTTATTTTTTCCGGAATCTGCATCAAGGCCACGAGATAGCCAAAAGTTGAGGCAAAACCAATCAGGATCATCACAATGGAGACCGTCTTGACAACATTATGCAAAAGCTTAGGAAAATCCCTGAATTTGTAATCGCGATAAACGAAGAAGGTAATGATGAAGGCATAGACCACCGCGACAGCGGAAGATTCGGTGGCAGTAAAGACCCCACCGATGACACCACCGACGATGATCAGCACTGTGATCAGCCCTAAGAAAGCCTGCCCTGAGACCTTAACTGCCTCCCGCAGCGGGACCATCTCCCCTTTGGGGTAATTACGACGCAGTGAAATCACAAAGGCTAAGGCCATCAATGCTACACCGATCATGATTCCCGGAATAATTCCCGCCATGAACAACTCTGCAATGGAGACCGTACCCCCCGCTGCGAAGGCGTATATCACCGCATTGTGGCTGGGAGGAATGATCACTCCCTGGGTTGAAGAGGAAATGGTCACATTGACCGAGAAGGCGTCGTCGTAGCCTTGTCTCTTCATCATAGGAATCATGATGGAGCCGATAGAGGTGGTATCCGCAACCGAAGAGCCCGAGATTCCGCCAAAAAACATCGAGGTTAAAATGTTCACCATAGCGAGCCCGCCACGGATAAAACCGACGAAGATATTGGCAAAATTGACCAGACGTACTGCCATCCCTCCCTCTGACATAATGGCCCCGGCAAATACAAAGAAAGGTATTGCCAGCATGGAGAAGTTGTCCACGCCATCGGAGAGTTTCAATAAGACGACTTCAGGGGGAAGTCCTAAAGCGTATACCGTGATGATAGTTGAAAGTCCTACCGCATAAGCAATAGGGAGGCCCAACATCACCAGGCCCAGCATACTTGCAATCAGTAATATTGCTTCAAAATCGCCACCCATGTTAAACCGCCTCCTTATTTTTAAGGGTTAATAAAATTATTTTTTCGATTGAGAATAAGAACATAATCCCTCCACTAATAGGGATTGGAGAGTAGGCAACACCTACCTTGATAAACTCAAAATCGGGGTAGGTTTGAAATAGGGTGATCGCAACCAGCTCGATCCCGTAAATCAACATGAACAGGCTAATCGCCGCCATGAGGATCGGAATAGCATATTGCTGGACGATTTGCAGTTTCATAGGCAGTTTATTGACAAAAAAGGCCACGCCAATGTGTTGATCTTCCCGATAGCAGGCAACGGCACCGTAAAAGGTGAATTGAATAATGAGAAAGATGGAAACGGGTTCAGGCCAGAAAGAGCCTGCTTGCAAAACATAGCGGGTAAAAACACCCCAGCAGATGATGATAGACATGACGCATATGGAAACTCCTCCAATCCCGATACAGAGGAAATGCAGAAGATCTAAAAATTTAGTGAAAAGTTTAAACATACTTTTAGCCATTACTAGTGATGATACAAAAGAAGCCCGCCCACATTCGAAGAATACAAAGGGGAGGGCTTAGATGATTCAATAGCCTGATCTTGAAACTAGCGGATTACTTAACGGCAGCAACTTTATCCATCAAAGACTTCCACTTGGCTCCGTACTTGTTACGAACGTCCTGAGTCGCCTCAATGAAGGGGGTTTTGTCAATATCAGTGATAATGGCATAGCCGGCCGCTTGCATTTTTTCAACCGCAACACCGACTTTTGCTTTCCAAAGCTCACGTTGCTTCAGTACTGCAAGTCTGGAAGCTTTACGAATCAAAGCCTGGTCTTCGTCGGAAAGTTTGTCGAATACTCTCTTAGAGAAGACGAAGATTTCAGGCACCATTAGATGCTCGGTCAGAGTGTAATGCTTGGCAACTTTCCAGTGCTGATGCTCAATCAAGGTCGGAGGGTTGTTCTCGGCACCATCGACTACACCGGTTTGGATGGATGTATAAACTTCAGTGAAAGGGATTTGAATGCCGTTTCCACCCATGGCATTTACCATATCGACAAAGATCGGATTACCCATAACACGGATCTTCAATCCTGCAAGGTCCTCAATTTTAGTAATGGCTCGCTCATTGTTGTAAAAAGATCGTGAACCGCCATCCATATATCCGAGACCGACTAATCCACCTTTATCAAGTCCTTCTAATAGTTCGGTGCCGATTTCACCTTCCGTGACTTTATACATATGATCGGCACTTCTAAAGACAAACGGCAGGTTAAATGCATTGAACTCGTCGACGATCGGTCCTGCAACGCCTACACTGACACGCGCCATTTCAAGAGCACCGATTTGTACCTGCTCTACCATTTCTTTTTCTGCGCCCAGTACACCACCACCAAAAACCTTGATGCTGATTCTACCGTCAGTCCAGTCACTTAAAAGACCACCCATATATTTGATGGCTTCGACAGTGGGGTAACCGTCGCCATGCACGTCTCCTGATTTGATTACAATCTTTTCGGAGGCAACGGCTTGGCCACAGATTAATCCGATTGTGACTAAGCTAACTGCTAATGGTTTAATAAAATATTGCATATCTTCTCCTGAAGTTTATTAATTATTTTTATAGTAAAAACAAACCAACTGAACACAGTGCTAACTCTCCTCAGTATTTTAAAATTTACCAAAGATAGAAAACATATCGATGATTCAATCGATCATGCAGTCATGTGACTGCGGCTCCGTCATGTAAAAGTAACAAAACGGAACAGTGCCCCAAAACTGGGGCTGTCGAAGTCAGCAATCGACCAAAAGAGGCCTTTTTGATGTTTCTGCTACACCTTAGGTTTGCTTGATCGACAATTTCAAAAAGCTGCCATCTCCCTTTATGCCACTTAGGTTTCTGTAATTTAAGCGGCTATTGTCAGGCTTAAATCTCCACTTTATCCTTACAGTTACAACTTCCTCTGCGCTGCAATAGTTGCAAAAACACCTTTCACACTCAGTGAAAATAGTGCCATCAGATAGATGCCTGGCGGCACTGGTCGATAGATGTCGACAAGGTAGCGTTGAATTCGCTATCGCTCTGTTGTTTGTTCAAGCCCTCGACCAGCGCACGACTGAATGAGGCAATCATTTTGTCCTGTCTGGCCAGGCGCGCACATGCCTCTTGCTTTGAGTAACCACCAGAGAGTCCCATGACACGCAATACACGGGGATGAGTGGCCAAATCATCATAAAATCCATCCAAAGTGGGGATCGAAAGTTTGAGCAATACCTGCTGATCTTCCCCCAGCGAATTCAACTGAGCATATAGCTGGTCGCGCAAAATATTCTCGGCTTCGATTTTGCTCCTGGAGTCGATATCTACTTCAGGCTCAATGATCGGAACCAAGCCACTCGCCATGATCTCGCTAGCTAACTCAAATTGCTGGGCTACCAGCATGTTTATCCCTGCAGGATTAGCTTTGTAGATGACGGATCGTTTCTTGGTACCGAAGCAACCAAAATCTGCGGCTACTCGCAGTCTGCTTTTCATATCCGCTATTGGCTTGAGCAGCTGTACATCTTCGTTTCTTTGCTCAAGACCATCATCAATTTTGACGAAAGGTACGATGCCGCGATCTTCCCATAACGCTTGTGGTAATGGTTTGCCGTCTATTTCATTGTGCATATTTTGTCTAAAAATGATTGCCCCAATGACTTTCTCTGCAACGAAAGCGGGGGACGAAATAATCCGACTACGCATAGCATTGATTTCATCTATCATTTCCTGTTCACTATTATGTGATCCGATGATCACACCATAGAGTCTCAAAGCCCTCGGGATAGAACCGCCTGACTGATCTAGCGCGGCAACAATACCTTCTCCTGACAGCATCTGCCTGGCCTGTTTAGAAAGAACAGTAGTGTCTTGTAACATGTCATTCTCCTATTAACATATCGTTGTTGGCATTTAACTAAACCAATGTAATATAAAAGATTTTTGCGTCGCGATAAAATTGGCGACACTCAGTAGATGCCGTGGCACTTGAGACCCGGATCCCTGTCAATACAACAGCAAAGCAATCACAAAAAATGAAACAAATTTTCTAAATATTTACAAATAGCATATATGCTTCATTATCTAAGTCAATAGAAAATTTTTGCCGATCGTTTTTATTTTAGAAAATACGTTCGATATTTGTATTTTAATAAGAGCTATCGATCCAGAAATTATCAATAACTGTGCTGCATAATAAGAAATAAATATCTGTAATTACTCTGTTATATTTTGAATACATTAGATAATTTGAAAACATATACTTTTTGTAACCTAATATAAGCTGCGTCTCGGCGCTGTTTAAACACTGCGCACATCGCCTGAACAAATAGTCAAAGGTATTTTCCCCGGGATTACATTTTTGCAGCAAGAAAACATACTGATACTGATTGGCATGCAATAGAGCAACGCGGTTACATAGCTGTGTTAATCGAAAACTGCATTAATAACGATAAGTGCAGGGGTGCATAGAATTTAGTTCAGGAAGTGGGACTTGAAAATTGACATACTCCTATGGGTCTCGTCTATGCAAGGATGTTGAACCTGTGCTGCACAGCTATATGCATGGCAGCGTCCAATACAGTATTAATATTAGGGGTATTCAAAAAATAAGCTAATGGGCCTTAAGAATGGGCCTTTAACAATAAAAAACAGCCCAGGCAGTAAACAGATCGACTTCTTAACAGATCCGTACTCTTTAGCACTGGGGGCATGAAATGGATATCAGCCAACAGCGGCCATTCTCTTTGCCAAATGGCTCACTTTCTTTTTACGTTCTCACACATTTGCACATTTGACTTATTGCATATTTACATATTTGGCTTATTCTACATTTGTGCCGATAAAAAATTTTACGCTCTGCACATACTTGACGGTAGCTAGTTATCGTTGTCCATTTATTTAAATTTAGGAAGTTATATGGAGTTTTGATTTTAATGATATTCAAAGAGCATGGCGTATTTAAAGTAAGTGTTGAAGCTAAATTACTATTTATTGATGCGACTGGTCCGTTTAATGAAGAGAGTGTCAAGTATTACAATAAAGCCTTAGAGTCATGTATCAGGCAGCTTGAGGCCTCACCATGGAATCAAATTGTTTCTTTTCATAAAATGAGTATATTTACTCCTGAAGCAGAAAACCGTCTCACAGAGACTTTGGTAGAAAGAAGATCCAGAGGATTGATCTATTGCGCTGTAATATTAGCGGATGTTGATTTTAAATCCTCGGTTAAAGAACAAATGAGCCGTTGTTACCATAGTGCTGGAGTAGAACATCAGTATTTTGATTCGATGGCTAATGCAAAAGAGTGGATAAACCGTTCCTCTAGCTCTTTACCTTTAACTAACGCCCAATGAGCCTGGAGTCTCGTAAAGTATGTTGTGTCAGGTTTAGCTTACTGGAGCTGGTTAGGCTGCTTTATTGATGCTAGCAAATCGACGGCATCGATCAAAAACGGCCATTTGTTGCTGAACTTGGATTATCGGATGCCTGCTCGGCATCTTCATCTTGTATTACCTCGTAACCGCACAGTTTAATGATGGGTAATAGCCTCATCTGTGACTAATATTGTCATTCCTCTCAGGTTTAACAGCTCAACTCTATTAAGGTAATATCATCAAGTTTGACTTTACTCTCTCTGAAGGCATCGGCATCGTCATGAATTTTTTGTATATTTTTGTTATAGCTTAACATTTCACTTATGCTAGAAATTAAGCGATTTTGACCGAACATTTCATTGCTTGGGTTGGCTGTTTCTATAATGCCGTCCGAATAGGCGTATAACTTATCGTTAGCTTGAAAGGGGAAGGTCGATACGTTATCTAGTTTGTCTTTAATAATCCCCAGAGCCGGTCGGGTAGACTTAATAATTTCTTTAAAAGTATTGTTTCGAAAAAATAAAATATTTTCCATGCCACAATTCCAAATCTTTACTGAATTTCTCTGAGGATTAACTTCAAGTAAGATCGCTGCAAGAAATAGCCCTGTCGGCATTTTGGTACACATGTGTAGATTAATTTCATCACCAATTTCAGCCATAGTTAAACCTTTTGAAGTCATCTTATAAAAGGCATCTGAGGCAATTGGCCCACCTAATGCAGCAGTAAGACCATGGCCGGTGAAATCTCCTAAAAACACATGTTGTCTGCCGTCAGGGCAAGTTGCAGCGAATAGAATGTCACCTGAGGTTTTTTCTACCGGGGATTGTATAGAACGAAGAAAAGCATTCTCGAAGGGTGCATCAGCATTCATACCAATAATAATGTTTTCAATAATGCTGCGCTCGATATTTAAGACATTATTGGTTTTATGTAATTCGTTTTGTAACTGCAAAACCCGTTTTCCCACCGAGATTCTTACTTGCAGTTCGTCTATATTAAAAGGTTTGACAATGTAATCATTAGCCCCCTTTTTCAAGCCTTCGACGATATCTTGTGTTTCATCGCGGGAGGTTAGCAAGATGATATAAGGTGGATTATCAGGAAATTGTTCACGAATACGCTGACAGAGCTCAATACCGCTCATGTGCGGCATCTCCCAGTCTATTACCATTAATTGTGGGGCATCATTGCCCTGTATTAAGTCCCATGCAGCTTGACCGTCTTCTACACAGATGACATCGTAGCCCCATTTTGTACATGCACTACGTAAAATTAACCTTGAGGTTTTGTCATCTTCTGCAACCAGTATCTTCACGAAAGTGCTTGCTCCATCGCTACTTTAAGGGTGTTAAAACTGTGCTCAAGTTGATCAATGTTCTCCAGTATTCCATTAATATTACCTGCTTTGCCCGCTAGTTCCATTTCAAGGGCTAAAGCACTTAACACTTTACCGCCCACATTCGCTGACGCGCCTTTTATTTGATGCATAATGGCAGCGGCCTGGGTGACATCATTGTCGTTAATACTGACTTTCAGACCCTCTATTTGCTCAATCAGATCTTGGTAAAAAACCTCTGCAACAGCTTTCATCAGCTCGAGATCGTTCATCAACCTCTTGGCCATGTCTTCATAATCAAAAACGACAACCTCAGTGTTAGTGTGGTCTTGGGTTGCTATTGTATCGTCCTGGAGATGAGTTGACTTTATTTCAGCTCTAGTTGGCTCAGGTAGCCATTTTCTTAGCATTGAGATCACCTTTTCTGCCTCTATAGGTTTGGATAAGTAATCATCCATGCCAACCTCCAGGCATTTTTTTTTGTCGCCAGGCATGGCGTTAGCCGTCATAGCAATGATTGGAATTGCGCTGTTGGTTACTCTTGTTTGTTTTGAACGTATTTTCTCCGTAGCTTTGTAACCATCCAACACCGGCATTTGGCAATCCATAAAGACCAAATCATGATGGGTAGTACTCTGTAATGCTGTTATGGCTTCTTCACCATTACCGGTCAAATCAACGCTTATCCCTAAGCTACCTAATAACCCTTCTATTACTAGTTGATTGGTTGCATTGTCTTCAACGACTAAAATATGCGCATTAAATTGCACAGGCTCTTTAGTGGGCTGAGAAGTTACAAATTCAGGCGTTGGTGTTCGCACAGCTGAAACCTTGAGTAAAAGGTCTAATAATTCAGGCTGTTTGATGGGCTTAGAAATATAGCCATAAAACCCTGCTGCATTCATTTGCGCTGAAACGTCAGGCTGAGCTTGTGTCGATGCCAAAATTAACTTAGTTTGCGCCAATTGTGGGTTTTTTTGTATCTGCTGGCATAACTCTAAACCACTCGTTTCGGGCATGTGCATGTCTAAAATAGCAAGGGTATAAGGTGTGTTTGCCTGCGATGCTAAGGTTAACTCTGCCAACGCTGCCTTGGTACTGGTGACTAATGTGTGGGTGAAACCCCATATTTTGTACTGTTGCTGCATTTGATCTCGATGGGTCTCATTATTATCTTCAACCAACAAAACTTTAACATCAGTTGGCCAGGAAAACGGCATCTCTGCACTGTTATTACTCACTTGATGTTTTCTGTATAAGTCATCATTTTCATGAGACAAACACGCCAAATATTGGTGGGTAATAAGAGGTTGAGAAAAGTCAGTATTGCTGGGAGCTGATTTGATTATTGCTAACGCATCTAAAATATCCAAGCTGGTAACAGGTTTGGCAAAATATGCACTGAATCCTAGATCGGCAAAATATTTATTATCTCCCTGTGTTGATAGGGATGTCATCATAACCATGGGGAGTTGGTTAAAACGCGGATCGCTTCGTATTTTTGTGGCAAAGGTGGCACCGTCCATCTCAGGCATTTGCATATCAACAAATATCACATCAAATAAAGGCTGTTGGTTTTTACAGCGCCGCTGCAGTTTTGATATCGCCTCACTAGCACTGCTTGCTTCTTCTACATGGCACCCCCAAAGCTCTAATTGACCCCTAAATACTTCTCGATTGATGGCATTATCATCTATCACCAATAATGATAAGTTGCTCACATCGAAGGAGGGGATAACCTGTTTGGATTGGTTACTTTTAGCCAGCAGAATATTAAAGTTAAAACAACTGCCTTCACCTAAGATACTGGTAACCGAAATCGTGCCTTGCATCATTTCACATAACTGTTTAGCGATGGATAACCCAAGGCCTGTACCGCCATATTTACGGGTGGTGGAAGAATCAACTTGGGTAAATTTTTGAAAAAGATTGTTAATAGCTTTTGCGGGTATACCTATGCCGGTATCTTGCACAGAACAACAAAAGATTAGATTTGTATTTTTATCCTCAAGCAGCTCCGTCCTAATGCTAATGTGGCCCTTTTCGGTAAATTTTATTGCGTTTGTAACTAAATTGGCAATGACTTGCCGTATGCGATCCGGGTCTCCTTTAACCATAGAATGTTCAATACGAGTAATATCAAGAATGATTTCTAAACCTTTGGCTTCGACTTGTACAGCAATCGATTCAGTAAACTCTATCAACAAACTTCGCAGGTCAAAGTGTAATATTTCTAAATCGAGTTTGCCGGCTTCTACCTTGGAAAAATCCAAAATATCATTCAGTAACACTAATAGCGATTTAGCGCTAGAACGGGCAATTTCTGCTTTATGCAGTTGGTTTTTATCGAGATCTGATTTTATTAATAAATCTAGCATGCCCAAGACACCATTCATGGGGGTACGAATTTCATGACTCATGGTGGCTAAAAACTCTGCCTTTGCCTGGGTTGAAGCTTCCGCCTCTGCTTTGGCCAACGTGAGTTTGTTAAACATATTATGGATAATGTTAGAGACCACCGCTAAGGTCGATAAAAAAACGGTTGAAGCAACTAAAATGATAGTCATAGTAACGTGAGAAGTGGTGGTTGGAGTTTGAGCAAGGTTGTCAATGGACAAGAAAGTTGATGCTTGCATACCCATGTAGTGCATGCAGGTAATAGCGGCGCCCACTAAAGCAGCAGAGCGTAGTAATTGGAAATTTAATGTCCTCGCAGAATTAGCTTTAAATTTCCCTGCGTACAGGGCAATAATCGCTAAAACCACAGCAACAATGATAGACAGGAGAAAAATCCAGGGATGATAAACTAAGGTAAAATTACCGTACATTGCCTCCATACCCATATAATGCATGATGCCAATGCCCGCCCCTAGAATAGTGCCAGCTGCGATCAGGTGCCAGGTGTGATAATTATCGCGCTCGATAAAAAACAAGGCGATAGAGCTCGCTGCAATAGCAGGAACAACAGATAATGCGGTGAGCAGAATATTATGATACACGTCAACCGATAATGAAAATGCCAGCATGCCGACAAAATGCATTGACCATATCGCGCATCCCATGGCTATAGAGCCGCCAAACATCCATATCCGCTTGGCGGTGACAGATTCGGTATGACGCATAGATGGAACAGTAGATAAACCCGCATAGGCACCTATCCAGGCAACAATATAAGAAGCTAATACAACCCAGTAACTATAATCAGCATTTAATGCCATCAATAGATCGGTATTCTTATCTATAAATTCTAACCCGAGCATAGTTGAGGTTCTCAAGATTGGACGGCGGAACAAAAGTAAATAATAATCAGTTATCAGCATAGCCGCATTTAACCAGTAAGCTAGTTTTGGACTTTGTATTTGCTGGTTCAATATTTACATCTGGTGCTTATTCAGTGTGCGTCCATAGGGGTAGGGGTTACTTTCAAAATTAACTATATGGATACAAATCGATACGTTTTCCTGGCAGATGACTTTATAGTCGAAGGTCGACACTCTGTTCATCCAATGGAGAATGAACGTTCAGATAACAACCCTAAAAATTACTGTAGCAACCAATCATTTTTGTTAGCTGGTGTACTTACAGTAAACAGCTGCTTTCATATATCGGTACCGGCATTGAGCATATAAAGTATTCGAGTAGGGGGCTTTTAAGAGTAAAAATAGCTGAGTAATTAAAAATGGCTAATATATGTCAGTTCCCGCCGCTAGCAGGACTGATTAGCTGGCGTTGCATTTGGGGTATGCACTCGAAGGTATCGCCCAAAAGAAGATAATATGCAAAACATAGCTGCCCTAAAATTCAATTGATACTTATCGTGAATAGCTCGATAAGTCCCCTTTTTTCCCAACACTAATAGAGCCGCATTAATGGCTTTAACAATGGGTACAATCCCGGCCTATTTTTTAGAAAAGCAAAGGTAATAATCTATCCTATGTATGCTCCCCCCTAAAAAATGAAGTCAAAAGAAGAGTTTTATCGTACAATTTCAAAGCAGATCTAGATGAGAAAGTATCTGTATTTAATTGGCAATAAGGTTGCCTATTGGCTATTGCTAACCTTCGGTATATTCCAGCCATTTTCACTCGCGAGTTTAAAAAGTCGGCGTTGATCTTGACTGAATTCTTCATATAACCAAGCAATAAATGCGTTAATATCATCGGTGGCATTGGCTTCAGGTGCAACATAGTAGTAGTACTGCCAGGGGCTCTGCGTGATATGTACCCGTTCAGGTAGCAACAAACGGGTATTTTCCAGCTCATCCAGTACCAACATCAAATCCATCATTGCAACACCTTCACCGGCCGTGGCTGCAATAATAGCTAAGTCTAAACTGTTAAAAGTTATGCCTTTATCCAGGCTCTGGTCACTATTGCCAGTTGATGATAACCAGTGTTGCCAGTCAGATCTGTCTTGAGTGGGATGGATGCGTACTTTGTCGATTGCTTGCGCAACAGTGAGTACTTGTTGATTTTCACATAGAGCAGGATGGTAAATCGGTGCCATATATTCGCAGCGCAAACTATTGTTGGCATAACGAGAATCAGGGTATTTTTCACCAAAGAGTGCAATATCATAACCACCACTGTCCAGATTGATATTCACTCCAGCTTGAAACCAGGCCAGCGTTAAATTTACTTGTAAATTTGGATGCAGTTTTCTGAATTTATGTAGTCGAGGGGCTAGCCAACGCGCCGCCAAACTGGTTTCCACCTTGATTTTAAGCTCACCTTGCAGCGAGGGTGCCAATTGATAAATTGCTCGGTTTAGTTCTCCAAATTGTCTCGAGAGTAGCATTGACAATTCCTGACCTTCACTGGTCAACTCCAAAGCCCGATGCAAGCGGTTGAATAAGGCAAAACCAAGATTATCTTCGAGTTGTCGGATCTGCCGGCTAACCGCACTTTGGGTGACATTGAGTTCGGTTGCGGCATGGGTAAAACTTAAATATCGGGCGGCCGCCTCAAACACTCGCAATGTGTTTAAAGAATGAGGCAGGTTGTAGTGGCGCTTAAGTGCATGACGTTGCATGGTTTTCTCGGGTCAAATAACTGGCATGAGTTTTATGCATCCCAGAATGGCATATTGCTCGTTTGAAAACCAGTGAACATTCCATTAGTTTGATTGAAATACTATAAGTTCACACAATATGAGGGGATAAACGTGAAACACTTGGCTAAATTTGCAGTACCTTTGATCATTTCACAGCTAGTCGCTCAATTAATGGTACTTTCAGATATTTGGATGATGGCGCGCATTGGTGTCACTACTATGGCTGCTGGAGGTCTTGCTGGTTCAGTGTTTGGTTTTATTTTTGTTGTTGTCATGAGCCTGATTGGATCGGTCACTAACCTACTGGCAATAGCTCATGGTGAAAAACAGCATAACCCTGATAATACTGGTGAAATTCGAGGAATTTTAAAAGGTGCCATTTTATTATCCGTGCTGATCAGTATCGCCCTATTACCGTTATTTTATCTGTTACCGACCTTGTTGTTAATGATGGGACAACCTGCAGAAATCGTTGCTACCAGTATGCTTTATTTGCATGCGTTAAAGTGGTCGATGCTACCTAATTTGTTGATCGTGGTGTTTCGTGGACTGGCGGTGGCCTTTGGCTCTCCTCGCTCGGTGTTATGGGCCTCGGTGTTCACTGTTCTGTTGAATATTGTTTTTAGCTACGTGTTCGCATTTGTGCTGGATTATGGGATTGTTGGTATCGGTTATGGTACCTCATTAGCTGCCTGGGTGATGGCGGTTTGTTACGGTGTGTGGTTATTTCGCCAACCGAAATTTTTGCAGTACAGGCCTTGGGCTAAATGGTTTGAATATAAACTATCCACTATTAAACCCTTATTATTAATCGGTATATCTGTTGCCTTGGCCACTATGACTGAATTTGGATTGATTTCCGGTGCAGCCTTGATGGCAGGTACTTTAGGAGTGGTATCTCTTGCCGCGCATCAAATTGCCTTGCAGATCTTAAGTTTTTCCTGGTGCATTTCTTATGGTTTTGCTCAGGCAACCTCAATATTAGTGAGTAATCAATACGGTAGTGCCAGAGATAAGCAGGCCATTGTTAATGTCGCGCGCCATGGTTTAATCCTGGCAACCGCATCAAGTGTAGTGATAGGTTTGATGTTCAGCATTAACCCTGAATGGTTGTCGCAGTGGTTTGCCAGGCCTGGAGATGCATTATTTGCTGAGCTGGTGGATATTTTACCCAGTTTAATGTTAGTGGCAGCCGCCTGTTTTGTGGTGGATGCCTGGCAATTAACGGGGTTAAATATCTTACGTGGTATGAAAATAGTGTTTGCTCCGGCGCTGATTACTGGCGTAGGTTATTTATTGGCGGGCCTGCCAGCTGCCTGGTATTTTATGCAGACATTTCATTTACAAGGTATATGGATGGGCATAGGTCTGGGGTTAGGCGTAACAGGTTGTTTATTGATGGTACAAGTATCGATCAACTTAAAAAAATTGGCTAATTAAACAACTATCCAGACTCTGTTGGATACGATAGCATCAATATCATTACCTGAAATTTCAAGTAACTATGGGAATTATTCAATGCTCGATTTGTCTGTAATGGTTAATAAAATTTTTTCCTAAGCAGATAGGAATCGGATTCCCCCAAGGTTGTCGAGGCCGTAAAAATGATTGCGTAACGGTTATTGGTACTTGTTGATATTACCCAAAAATTGTTATCTTTCCTGATATTTAGGCCTGACCTAATGATGAAGCAGACTGGTCAGTAGCATAAAAACATTGCTATTAATTGGGCCTGTTTCACTTGTTTTCTGTGCAGTCATTCTGCTTCTATTTTTGACGTCAGCTAATATTGGAAGGATTAACAGGGCGTATGGGAGAAACGGAGATGGCAATTACAGGTGGATGTTTATGCGGCAAAGTTCGTTACGAAATCACAGGAACGCTATTGGGTGCAGATCACTGCCATTGCTCTATGTGCAGACGTCAGCACGGAGCAGCATTTTCTACTTATGCGGGATTTGATCCAGGTGATTTTTTTTGGATCTCTGGAGAAGAATTGGTAAAGGTATACGAAAAAACGCCAGCTGGTGGATGGTGCTTTTGTAGTGATTGTGGCTCGACATTAGCAGGTACCGAAAAAGGTAAAATCACCTCTGTAACACTCGGAACAGTTGAAGGAGACCCCGGTATAAAGCCAGAGTCACATATTTTCGTGGGCTCTAAGGCTCATTGGTATGATATTTCCGATGATCTCCCAAAATTCGAAGAGCGGGCTCCAGGCAACTTAAAACTGTTTAACAAGTAGATAAGAGGCGCTATCGGCCAATAGCTACCATATCTTCCAGCTGACCTAAAGACTAACCTTAGTGATAGGGCTGTAGGGTTGTGCTCATTTGGCGGTATTTGTGGCCAGTCAAATCCGGGTAATGCAGGCGGGCCATGATGCCCTCGCTTTCGCTTTCGCGTTGAATATTTCCGCCGTAACTTGGGTATTGGCATAGATGCAACCTTAGGAGGAATGAGCGTGAATATCTAGGGTGTTGAGGCTAGCAGCTATACGGGCTCAGCGCTGGTCACAATCGTATTTCTTATCACTGTATTTATGATTTGGCATAGGTTGCCCAATAAAGTGATAGGGTAGCGAATGTAATACCTAGAAAGTTGAGGCCATTGATTTTATCTTCACAAAAGCTGAAATAAAATAGCGATACATTTAGCTTGCCACTAAAAGGTATCTGCCGGTCTCTCAATTTAACTGGCAACCACTGCCAGTGAAAGTACCCGAATAGCTAATTGTTGAATTGGACCAATTCCCCGATAGCGCGCCGGTTGCAGTATTAAGCGTACCACTGATGTTGGCGCCACTAGAGGATGTTGCAATAAAGTCTTCGCCACTGTGGTTACCACTAATAGTCCATAATTGGTTTGTTTTTATATTATAAGCGACCCCGGTTAATTTGTTGGAGCTGTCAAGATCAATAGAGTACATGCCGTGCTCATCGCCAATATACCTACCGGTATAGCGATACGTTGTATCAATAGCGCCTCCCATTCTGGTGACGCTAAAAGCGCCACTGAGATTATTGATGGTATCTGTCCAATCACCTGATACATTCTGCAGCGAATCGAACTGGCTCTCAAAAATCACTTGTTTAGAACTGTTTTCAGCAGCAAAGGACACTTGTTGGCCATGGTTTATGGCGGTGTTATTAGATAGCTCGGTTAACTCGTTACCGGGGACGCTGTAAGATAATCCGGTAACATTACCGTTATCTGCGCTGATCATAAAAGCTAAATTTCCGTTGTTAGCCCCTGTGTAATTGCCGTAGTAAGCGCCGGCGTGCGCACAACGCAAAGTTTTTTCCAAATGTCGTTTGGCAATGTCGGCAGTAGGTAAGCTGTGGGAGATACCTTCATTAGCATCGTTAACTTGAGGAATTATCCCCTTTAGAGCCCGGGTAAAATGCCGGGCAGTGAACTTAATTTGAGGCCAATTAAAGGCAATGTCTTGCACATTAGTGGATATAGTGATTCCATTCGTTGCATCTTGATCAGTGTCCAGCATCATCAAGAAACTCGCAATATATTTCACTGCTAGAGTATCGCTGTTACCCCCGACCACTAAATCTACAGGGCTTATTAAGGCTTTACCGATGGACTTGCCTAAAACCACATTACCCACTGAAAAAGTGATTTCCTTACCTATCTCGTAACTAAAGTCGCCATTTTCATTGGTCACCCCCGACTTTCCACCTGATTCATAGCTAATGCCCGAAGTATTACTGTCTTTAAATTGCCCGCTTCCAATAGCAACGCTACTACTAGAACTTCCATTCCCGCTTCCAATAGCAACGCTACTACTAGAACTTCCATTCCCGCCATCTTCACAGCCACTTAGCGCCAATCCAATAGCTACTGCCATCATTGTTTTATTTATCATATTCATTCCCTTGTTATGATCAGGCAAAATGAACAGTAACTGAATATATAAAAATAGTAAATGATATAAGAGTCATAAGCATGTGCGCTGCCTGTTTCTTAGAAGGGTGAACGATGTAAAAAATTGCGATTTCGAACGGGAGGGGGACAAAAGGAAATTAAGGACCTGTGTATGTCTCGAACTGGTTGTGATCCATTATTAGCCTATTTAGAGCAAACACAAAAAACTAGTCAATGTCAGATTTTATGTGCTTTGCAGTCTTTTAGACGAATTCATCTTAGTGTGTCATCAACTGACACAATCTGACAATGTTTGCCAAAGCACACAGGACCGCCAGGTTGTTTTCATTCTTTGCCAGGCCAGGATAACGTGCCTTTCTAAATCCAAATTGGCATTTGATTATTCTAAAGGGATGTTTGCAGGGATATATACCTTCTAGAAGTGGAGGCAGAGATATTCATTGACAAAACCGCGAAACAATTCAATTAACACGCAAGTTAAAGTGTCCTTTAAAGAGGCTACTTTCTTGCTCATCTAATTCATCGACTATGACTTCATTAAAACCAAGATCAGTTGCGAATAATAATGCTGAATCAATGCTTTTAAAGAGTATTAGCCCTCTTCGCTTACAGGATAACGGTTGCCATTTCTCTTCATCAGTCGAATAGACAAAAATGGTCGACTACAACCCTATGTTTACGATTTTGTACTCTGTAATTGACTGAAGGCCCCTGTTGAATTGTATCTGGTTCATTTCCATAATTGTCTGCTTTGGTCTGTTCTGAATATAAACAGAATTCATTTCAAGTAGGTAGCACTTTTTCGTCAATAACATGTGAAAGATGCAGATCACAAAGAGCCTACAACAATACTCTTTGTCAATATTGCCAAGGCATTAATTTTGCATTGTGTGAGTACAGATGAGCTATGTATATTGCAATGACGGCAACGGTTTTGTTTTTATCGATGGCATTTGTTCAGGTAAACTACTCACCCTCTTCTTTTTCATTCTATGCGAGTATTTGGGGCATGTTATGGGGTGCCGCCCTGTTTGTTTCTGGGTATTTATATGCCACGGCTTCATTAAAAATTGGGCCAGTGTAATGGTAAGGTGACTTTGACTTTGACTTTGACTTTGACTTTGACTTTGACTTTGACTTTGACTTTGACTTTGACTTTGACTTTGACTTTGACCTTGGGAGTACACAATCAAGATCGTTTTTTCGAGCTTTAAGTTAATAAATTCGTTGCAGCAACGATATCTTTAATCTCGGCCTATCGAATGAGGGCCGATTCGTGATAATTGGTGTACTTGTCCGTTGCTAATACGGTACGGCAAACTTGTATATTCCAACCCCTAGGAGAGGAATTTTCAATCATGTACTTAAGCCGTCCTCGCCTGGCAAGCGATCTGTCAGTACTTGAACTCTTAACGGCAAATGTTGTAGGTCTACCCTTTTTTTCTTAGCAGGTTTTTCCTGTGTCTGTTTATCTAGATTGTCTGTCAAAGTATTTCCAATTTACGTTGCTGCAACAAAAATACAATGTTTGTTGAGTAGACTCATACAATTTCTCTGGGACTAGGAGATACAAATTTCAATTCGCAGGTAATACAGAATGATAAACATCAATTCTGAACTTGCATTGCGCTATATACACAACAGAATTACAGCTCACCAAGACCTGGATGATAAAGAGAAAACTCTCTATTTGAGTTTATTGGAGCAATTGGAATTTGTTTGTATTGATTATATCTCTTACCCAGAGCATTGGGGATTCGGTGATTTTTGAGAGGGAAGGCATTCTTTGAGAACCCCTTTTTGACAAGCACTCTGAAGGCTAGGTAGTGGCCAGTTTTACTTGACCACTACAGGCAAGAGACGCTATCGGCAAAAAGCAGACATAATAACATTATGCAACTTAGCCACCACTTTTTCGATATTCATTAGGGGTTGTATTAAGCAAGCGCCTAAACATAACGATAAAAGAGGAAGCTGTACTGTAGCCAAGATCCAAAGCCACACTTTCAATACTTGCTCCTTCTTGCAACATCGGAATGGCCCGCATCACTTTCAGACGTTGACGCCATTCACTCAACGCCATGCCTAAATCACGTTGCGCTTTACGCGCTAAGGTTCGCTCTGAAGTCCCAAAATGTTCCGCTAATTCTTTAAGTGAGCAATTATCATGAGGGTTATCTTTCAAATACATTAGAGCCCTAATTAATATAGGATCATTGGAATCAGGAAGGTAACTACCAGCGATCGGAGCAATGGCCAATTGATCCAAAAGCACGTCTAATAATTTACTTTCCTCCAATGCATAAATAGACCGTGGCGGGTTGAGCCGTAAATGGTTTAACATCGCTCGGAGCATTGGATTAACCATCAAGGCACAAGTCTCTTCAGGCATCTTGCGTTGGGCAGCTAGTTCCTGGTCAATATAGATTGAACAGTGAAATGAAGCTTGGCGGTTACCCCCATGATGCTCTGTATTTGGTGGGTGCCATAATCCATAACTAGGAGGAACACGAAACTCACTACCTTCTGCTTGCATTTCTAATGTCCCACTAAAGGAATAGACAAACTCCCCCCATAGGTGTTGATGGGGAACATAGATTGTGTTTTCGGGCATTGAACGCAATTGATAGAAAATTGGTTCCGGTAATTTATGAAGTTTCAATGGAATATGTGTAAATAATTTTTTTGACATGAACTGACTGATTCTAAGTACGTATTGTCCTATTTTAACTATATATACTAATTTAGACAAATTATAGTTAATAGCTTGGTTTGTATTTTTGTGAATATCACTTTACGTAAATGATAGGTCTCACTACCAAACTTTTAACTTTACATCGGAGCATTTATGAGCATTGAAATATGGATTACATTTGTCGTAGCATCAATAATATTACTGAGTATTCCAGGACCAACCATTCTTACAGTGATAAGTTATTCTATGTCTCATGGGTATAAAGCAAAGGTCCCTTTAATATTGGCAGTTGCACTTGGTGATTCTACGGCACTTGCCCTTTCTTTACTTGGCTTGGGGGTTCTATTAGCTGAATCAGCTTTTTGGTTCCAAGCAGTAAAGTGGGTTGGAGGGCTATATTTAATATTTTTAGGTTTAAAGCTATTTATGGCAGGAGTTAAGCCGCCCGCTATGAGTAAAAGTGCAGAACAGACTTCGAATTGGAAACTATTTACCAATACATATATAGTTACAGCATTGAATCCTAAGGGGATTATTTTCTTTATTGCGTTTTTACCTCAATTTGTAAATACAAGTGCAGAAGTTACGAATCAGCTTTGGCTGCTTGCAATGACATTTGTGGCCTTAGCCTCTCTAAATGCAACAATATATGCTGTGTTTGCTGGTAAAGCTAAGCAGCTTTTGTCCTCACAAAAAACTCAACGTATATTTAATCTTTGTGGAGGGTCGTTGCTTTCAACTGCTGGAATATGGGCTTTGTCGGCGAAACAAAACTAATAAGAAAATCGATTAATATGAAAATGATCAATGCTGTCTAGCGATTATGCTCAAATTATATTATTCAGTTATTCTGAGTATTCACTTTCATCATAAAATTTCCGCTTTGTGTCAACTCTTGCGGTTATCCAGGCAGCGCTGCTAGCGCTGAAATTTCGGTTAGCTCCGACGGCCGTCGACCAACAGCGGCCTTTTGCGTATGTACACCAAGTCTCTAATAATCTATGCATATTTACTATGCATTAAAATCTAATAACTCTTTCAACAGTATGTATTTGGAAGGACTTACCACAACGCGCAGCTCGTATTTTTACAGATGCCAATGCGCAGTATTAAACTGTTAGGTGACTAATTTGCTTGAATTTGTAAAAGCCCAGCCGAATCAAAATGTTTTACTTAGAGATATCTTAATTGAGTCTAAAGGTTACTGGGGATACACAGGTGAGCAATTAGAAATTTGGCGGTCTAATCTCAAATTTGAAAGTGATTATATTTCAAACAATACCGTTAAATTAATAACTAAGGATTCGAAGGTTATCGGTTTCTATGCGTTAACCAGAGGTGATGTCGATGAATTAGATCACTTCTGGTTGTTACCGGAAGCGATTGGGTTGGGACATGGAAATATTACCTTTGAACATATATTAAAAGAGTGCAGCTCTCTAGGTATAAGTGAATTTTTTATAGTATCCGATCCCGATGCAGAAGGTTTCTATTTGAAAAATGGGGCAGTCTCAGTTGGAGAAGTTTACAGCGCGCCCCAAAAGAGGATGTTACCTAAGTTAAAATATTTGGTGGGCTAGTCCGCCAAAGACTGTATACGCGGTGGGCTATGAACTTGCTCTCGCTCGCCCCAGAATAGAAGCGATAAACCAGTAATAAGTAGTAGACGGTATCGGCCGAAAGCGATCATTGTCAATGCCAGGATAAACCACTTTCTAAGTATCTACTGACATATTAATGTCTTTGCATATTTATCTTTATGTAGCCTTTATGCTCACGAAAAGCTGTACTTTATTTACACACTTGATGTTTAGACGCCTATTGCTATTAAATGACTGAAATTCAAGGAATGAATTATTTAGACATGGTGCCGTATGAGATTTAAAGAGCATGGCGTATTTGAGATAAAAACTGAAGATAAGCTATTACTTGTTGACGGGACTGGACCGTTCAATGAAGAGCTAATTGAACATTACAGCGATGCTTTAGAGTCTTGTATTCATCATCTTGAGACCTCACAATGGGATCAAATTCTTACCTTGCATCAATTGAGTTTGTACACACCTGAAGCAGAAGATCTTCTTACAAAAAATATCATAAAAAGAAAATCGAGAGGATTGAAATTTTGTTCAATAATAATATCTGATGTTGATTTTAAATCCTTGGTAAAAGAACAAATCAGCCGTTGTTACACTAGGGCTGGAATAGAACATCATTTTTTTGATTCTATGTCTGAAGCTAAAGAAAGCCTTACCCGTTTCGCTAGTCGACAACCGTTAACGGATTTCTGCTAAGCCTGCTTAATTGATGTGTCTGGCGTACGACGAATGTCGGCCCTTTGCAGTCATTACACTCTGACAGAGTTTCCCGCCAATCTGAAGGCAATTTTCTTATTCCGATTTATCAAAAAATCATCTATTTGAATGAGTTGCACGCTTAGTATCTCCGTATATTCTGTCTCAACCAGACAAATATTAAAGCTCAACACCCACCCAATATTGGAGTTACCCATGGCCTTAATTAGATATAGACTCAAATTCAATTTAAAAGATTACCAAAAACCAAAAACCAGAAACCTATGGCTCTGTTAGAGTTGGCGATGTTATTGAGATTGAAACTGGCGATTTCCGTTATGTGGCTAGAATCAGGAGTCTTATATTTGGCACTCAACTTGGTATTTCAGAACCCTGTAATTCCCATGATTTGGCATATCTATTAGCAATTAAGCAAGGGTACCGGCTAGGATAACCCCTAGCTTATAGACGCCTATCTGGTTCTGAAAACACTTTTCACCGGGGGGGTGAAAGGGCTGCTCAGTGTCAACTCTTGCCGTTACCCAGGCTGACTTACAAACGGTGAAATTACGGACTCGCGAATCTACTGGGCTGTAGAGGAGTTGTCCAGATGAAGGAAACTAAAATGTCCGGTCGAAGGTGAAATTAACCCGGATGAATATAGAAAAGTGAGACTGGCACTGAGTTAAACCAATGAGTAATGCTGGACAGTGAATTAATATTAGGCTAATTATTAGTTGTAGTAAATAAATCTAGATAGCCGTACAGCTGCTAAAAGTGGGCTTGCTTAAGTACTGTCTAGTAGCCAAAAATACTGAATCAGCGCCGGTTAACTAGCAAAGGGGTGTGACTACTCATCGTCGCGATAGGCCAAAAAAACCATGTTTCCTGATAGCAAGTCTATAATATAAGGACTAGATGTGGATGCCCTGTATTTTTTCTAGAGAACGTAAACTGCCAACCAAAAACTTGCACGGTGATCCGGGCGTTACGACTTCAGAGGTATATGATGGCTGTAGAGCATGGTAAATATTTCATTTCGGTTGATGGTGACATAATCACTGTTAAAGCTGTTGGGGCGTTTAACAGCGAAGGAATTGTTAAAGCAATTGAAGAATTAGAGTCTGTCATTGAAAGCTTCAGTCAAAAAAAATTTAAATTACTGTTCGATTATTTGGAAACGGAAGGAGGGACCCCTGATGTTTTTGAAAAAATTAATGAATGTAATATCTGGTTAAATAGTCAGAATATGGTCGCTAAAGCTTTAGTCATAAATTCATCTACATATTTAGCAATTTTAGAGAACAGAACTCCGGCAAGAAGTTCGCAAAATGCCAAAAGTTTTAACGATAAAACCAGTGCGATTAATTGGCTTAAATTGCAGTCACAACAAGCTAATAATTGAGGGCAAAAAACAGAGCCTGTAAATGATTTTGTGTAACTCCCTTTCAATCATTGGCCCACAATTATTATCAGCTACAGAACTGGATATTTTTAACATCAAAGTAAGCCCTACTTAAGAGTAAACTTAGCCAGAGATGCGTGCATTTGCTGAACAAACTGTTCAAGCTTCTCACATTCCTGCTTATTGTTGATCGCATCCTGATGTTCGGTGGTTGCGGCCTCAGCTATACTGGCCGAGTTAAGCTGTATTTCGTTAAGCACTATCGTTTGCTCTTCAGTTGCAGCTGCTATTTGATTGGCATTATCTGTAACAACAGTGATCGCATTGGTTATCAGCTTTAAGGATTTGGTACTGCGAGCCGTTTGTTCAACACAGGTATTGGCGGTATCTAAGCCTTCCCCCATAGCCTGCACCGCACCTTGGACCCCTGCTTGGATCTGGGTAATAATGTCTTGGATTTCCTCTGTGGAACTTTGAGTCCGACCGGCCAGAGTTCTGACTTCATCCGCCACAACGGCGAAACCGCGTCCTTGCTCACCAGCACGGGCCGCCTCAATAGCTGCATTCAGTGCCAGCAAATTGGTTTGATCAGAAATTCCTCGAATAACATCAACAACACTGCCAATACTTTCACTGCTCTCCTGTAATTTGATGATAATGTCATTGGCGCGGGAAATCTCACCGGATAAATTTGTAATATAGTCATTAGCTATCGATACTTGTTGGTTAGCATTTACGACTTCTTTGTTTGCATCCTCGGCCTTATCTTTAGTTAGCAGTACGTTTTGTGCGACCTCGGTTAATGAAGCGAGTATTTGGCTAATCGCCGTAGCCATTTGCTCTGTGTTCAAGCTTTGATCTTGTGATCTAACGGTGGACCGATGTGAAGAGTCCAATAATAACGAGGCAGTATCAGAGACACTCGTAGATGATGCGTTAACTTCTGATAAGGCATTCCCCAGGGACTCGGTAAACTTATTCACACTGCGGGATATTTGCCCCGCCTCGTGTTGACCTTCTTCTCTTAACCTGTGGGTTAGATCCCCCTCAGCCAAAATAGCAGAGGATTTAACGATCGCCATTAATCTGTAATTGATCCTTTTTCTATAGATGATAGATAAGAAAATAACTAAAACGATTGAAGAAATAATGATAATGCTAACAACGTTCCAGCCCAGTGCTGCACTGGCAGCTAATTGACTGTCAATATTTATTTTAACTTCTAATACCCCACGGACATCGCCTAAGCGCCAGTCATCTTTAGGGGTGTCGGGGCGTGAATTGTGGCAATCAACGCAACCTTGGGCCACTAATTTATCGGCGACAGCTATTCGTACATAGGTGCCTTGAGTGGTTTCTTCAACTTTGGTGAATGGTTTATCTGGCTGTTTGTTTAATTGTTGCCATGCCTGTTGCTGAAAGTTGTCTAAGCGCCGGGATGCTCTATTGGGGAAAGGGAAGCCACTATAGAGATCAAGGTTAATATCTCCGCTGGAAAGGACATCACTCATGTCATAGATCATGGTTGCCGGCAGGGGAATAGCGTTATCAACCCCCTCGTGCTCAATCGATGGTTTCATGCCTGCTACCAGGGCTTTTTTTATCACGTGTTTGCTGTAATACCCACGTAACTGGGTAAATTGATTAACGATATTGATACCGGTATTAACTGCTTCTTGTTCGGCATTTCTATTCATCATAGAAGGGACAAGAAAATGCATAACAACACTTAAAATTATCAAAAAACCAATTAATGGAATAATCAAACGCCAGAAAAAGCTGGCCATATAGTCATTGCCCATAATATTAAACCCCATTAAGATCCATTGATTTAAGGGGAAAAATACTACTTAAGAATTTGAAGTGAGGATATTGGAGTAGTTCTTATATCCTCTGACTTATTGGATATTTAAATATTCGGTAGCGTGGCCAGACATCCGCGTGAACACGCAGTCTGGTTTACTCTACGCTGGGTCTGTCTGCCAAGTATGCCTGTATCAATCTAAGGTTTACTCTTGCTCCAGAGCCATATATTTAGCCACTTAGGTGAAACACATAAAATATTATTAGGGGGGTAGTGGTCAATAAATAGTGGCCAGAGATTGTAAGTCTTCCAGTACACTCCCTTCGGTTTGATGAAAAATGGATGGGCCACAATTACTTCGAGATGCCACAGTTACACAAGGAAAATTTGAAATGGGTTTGCATGAATTCGTTAGAAATATGAAGCGGACGATCAGTATTTAGATGTAAACGGGATAGTGATGGCGATAGCTGCCTAATATTTATTACGTTTTATATTTAAAGAACAATTTTTAAGAAAACACACCCAGGTGCAAAATATAGTGAATTATTAGGATCAAGAACTGAGCGTTTTCACACAGCCTGTGTCAAGTGATGTTGTAATCCTAGTTAATTAGCTAACATTAAAACTGTTATTGGCAATCTCCGATATCGGCCAAAATCACTTATTATCCCAATACACAGGCCATTATATATAGACTAGATTTGGATGATATATTTTCCGTAGTGCTTTCGTGAGAGTCAGTGTGATCCTTATATGCCATAGCGATCCAGACAATGCTGGCGGCGAAGCATTACCTGAGTAATGCCGTTGATAAAACTATTGGTTGTCCAAAAAAATAAACTTGTCGGCACTATATACGAAAGTTACCTACATAAAATTACCATCATAGTTACTAAAATCGGAGCCGATATTTAAAATATAAAGCTCTCCCTCAAACTCCACAACAACACTGAAGACTGCTTACAGGGGCTTTCCACATTCATAGCAAGATAATGTGCGATCAGGTTAGGCGATTAATAATTTGGAATTTAGGGGGTTAAAATGCAATTTTTCTAAAATCTCGTTATGTGCTGAATATAACTTTCGTATCAAGGAGGTTAATCATGAAAATGGGTTTCCTACCTTGCTTAGTTTACATTGCATCGGCTATTTCAAACATTGCTATCGCTGAATTGAAAAACTTTTATCCAAATGTGAATGAAGCAGGAAAAAAAATTGTTTAGTTATTCCGTGATAAATTTCGCATTTGAAAATTCTCGAGAAGACTACAATTGCTTCACTCTTAATGAGCCTGGTAGCTTATACATTACGTATCTCAGTAATGTGTCTATATTCTTGTTGGGTTTGGCAGGGTATCGCACAACTTATTTTCTCTGCTGCATCGACATTGTTGGTCTGGAATGAAAAGCAGATCGAAATACGCCGTACATCTGAACTTGTCGGACAACTGGCAATTTTTATGTTGTTTTTTACTGTCTATTTTTATCATCATTGGCTTAACAGCCTGGTTTTTATTCCAGTCATACTCCCGGCTGGCCAATACCAGTACACTACTCCAAGCCGAATCTTTGACTACAACCTTGAAAGAGGTTCGTATCCTGTATACACAAGAAGTCGTGTCCATCGCTAAGCGTCAAGGCTTGAAAATCACTCACGATTACAAAAAGTATAAAGGTGCAATACCTTTGCCAGCAACTTTGAGCATGATTTTGGGCAACAGGATTGGCTTACTCAGCGATGGTTCTAAATCATTTCTCTATAGCGCCTATCCATTCTCCTGGAGAGAGGAGGGAGGTTTAACAGACAATTTCAAACGACAAGCATGGCAAGCCTTACGCCTGCAACCGGATCAGCCTTTTTACTTATTTGAGGGCAGTGGATCCGACCGTATCTTGCGCTACGCGACTGCCGATGTGATGCAGCAGGGTTGTGTTCAGTGCCATAACTCACATCCTGATACTCCGAAATCTGATTGGCAGATAGGAGATGTGCGCGGTATTTTGGAAGTACAAGTGCCGGCAAAAAGTATTGAAACACTCGTCAGTGATGACTTGTATACCGGAATTATTTCAGCCAGCGTTATATTGCTTATTTTCTTTAGCGTCGGATATGTGATTTTCTCCAAGCTGCGTTCTCACTCAGTAGAACTCCAGGAGAGTAATAAACAACTTTATTTACTAGCGACCTACGATCCCTTGACCGGGCTATATAATCGCCGCATGTTAATTGAGCACGTTCTACACGCAATTAGCTTGGCTATTCGTCATAAAAACAGATTTTGCCTGTTGTACTTTGATCTGGATGACTTCAAGAAGGTCAATGATAACTGTGGTCACTCCGCGGGTGATAGATTGTTAGTTCAGGTTGCCGAACGTATTGGCTGCTTGCTTAGAGACAGTGATACATTTGCGCGTATGGGGGGAGATGAGTTTGTCGTGCTGGTTGAGGGTGTCGAGGATAGCTACAGTTTAACAGCACTGGCTCGCAGAATTATCGCTGCATTTGAAAATGATTTCTGGGTGGGGCAACAGTCTTTTAAAGTCACCAGCAGTATTGGCATTGCCATCTACCCAGAAAATGGTAAGAATCCGGAGGAGCTTATCATCAATTCTGACACCGCCATGTATGCGGCTAAAAACACCGGGCGTAACTGCTTTAAGTTTTATTCTGAGAGCATGAATGAGCAGGCCCGTGTTCAGTTAGAAGTAGAGAGAGATATCAAAGAAGCATTAAAAAATAATGAGTTTAGTGTCTATTACCAGCCTAAGGTCAACCCGATAAAAGGGGTAGTTTGTGGTGCAGAAGCATTGATCCGATGGCACCACCCCAAAAAGGGTCTGATTTCTCCAGCTAAGTTTATGCCAATAGCAGAACTAAGTGATTTAATTATCGAGATTGACAAGTGGGTGCGGGAACAAGTGTGTCGTCAAATTCTTAGTTGGGAGGAAAAGGGCTTTCCGCGATTAAAAATTTCAGTAAATGTATCAGGTAAAGAGTTTATGCGCAGCGAGGTATTGCAGCACCTGATTGATTTGTTTGAACAATATGCTGTGAATCAAAACTTGATGGAATTGGAGATAACCGAGAATACACTAATGGTCAATCAGGAGCAGGGTAATACCGATTACCGTACCATTCGAGATATGGGGGTAGGTTTATCAATAGATGATTTCGGTACCGGTTATTGCTCTCTGGGATACCTTAAAAAATATCCTGTTGATACTCTAAAAATTGATAAGTCCTTCATTGACAATATTATAAACAACGAGCGTGATGCTGCTATCGCGAAAACAATAATTAGTATGGCCCATAGTCTCGACATGGTGGTGGTAGCTGAAGGTGTGGAAACGGCAGGGCAGAGGGATTTTCTTATTGCCCATAATTGTGATTTGATTCAAGGTTATTTTTATAGTGCTCCCATGCCTATACAGCAGTTTGATCAGTTTGTTATTAATTTTGACATCACCCAATTTGATGTCAAAATTTAATCCATATTTTCTGTATGTATATACAGTGTATCAGCGAGGGTCATATTATGAGATTGTTTTTTGTACAATCATGGCGCACTTTGCCACAAAGTGAGCCTGCTCAAAAACTACAGTTTACAATATATAAAGTACTTTTAAATTAAAGTGTTGGTTTGAATTTAGTGAATATCATTTTCACGTAAATGCGCCAGCGCACTATTAAGCTGTTATATTTTACGTGGATCAAGAAGTATATTTTATGGCTACGAACTATAAATTTGAAAGATTGAATGCTGGCAGGGATTATTTTGCTGATAATTATCAAGCACCGCTCAGCTTATCCGGTATAGCAAAGTACTCATATATGTCCCCTTATCAATTTTTGCGTGTTTTCAAGGATACTTATGGAGAAACGGCTAACGAATTTTTGATTCGGCTTAGAGTCGAAAAAGCTAAGAAAATGCTTATTACGGAAAATTTGAGTGTCTCAGAAATTTGCGAGAAAGTGGGTTACATAAGTCTTGGTAGCTTTTCTTCATTGTTTTTAAAACAAGTTGGTATGGCACCTACTTTATATCGTCGTAAGCTTTGGGCTTTGTCTACTGAAGCATACTGTTTTCCCTCGCAGGCTATACCGGCATGTTATGCGTACCATTTTTTGGGCAAATTGGCTAATTGAGCAATATTGGAGAAGTATCATTTTGATTATTTCTATAAAATAAAGATGAATTAACAACTGGGTATATATAGATGATCACATCCATAGCGTATGCAACAATATATGTACTTAATCAGGACGAAGCTCTTGATTTTTACAAAAACAAACTCGGTTTCGAGGTCGGTGATGACATGAAAGTGGAAGGAGGTTTTCGATGGCTAACTGTATATCCGAAATCTAAATCACAACTTCAGCTGGTATTGGCAGAGCCAAAAAAGGGACCGATGTTCACCAAAGGCTCTGCCGAAAAAATACGAAGTTTAATCGAAGAAGGTGCATTTAGAGCGGGCGTTTTCGAAACTAAAATTGCCAAAAAACGTACGAAGAGCTGTGGCTAAAGGAGTGGAATTTATCCAGCCACCTACAGAACAGCTTTATGGCGTCGAAGCTATGGGCATAGACAACTCTGGGAACTGGTTTAGTTTGGTTCAACGGAAAAATAAAATATACCAAGTAAAGCCAGCAGGACGCCGCAAGTGGCGCCGCTGCTTTAGGCGTTAAAATGTCCGCTTTGTCTCAAGTTTTGCCGTTACCCAGGCTGACTTGCAAGCAATGAATATTCAGCTAGCTATGGCACCTGTCAGCCAATTGCGGCCACTTCTGATATAAGCTTCTACTTTTAACTTCAGTTAATAAGGGAGGATTACCGTTGTAACTATTTTATTATTTTTTCCCCAGTATTGTCTGAACGCTATTGGCTATTTGTTTGCCAAGTTTGAAATTGTGCCAAATCAACGGTACAGCTTTCAAGTGTTAAACCTTTAATTTGGTGCTTAGATGCACCATTCCTACCGAGTTTAGTATCCAGTGATGCGGTTAAACAAAGTGTTGGTTCAACCGTTGACGTAATAGTGCCATTACCAGAAAAAGTAAATCTTTGCTCAGCGGTGCTGTTGCAAGTCGCAAGCGCTACATTGGATCCCACGGATAGGTGGGACAGCTCTGCACACACATCAAACTTTGGCAGATACAGCATCTCATACTCGAATTCGAGTGTGTCAAAAATCTGGTCTTTGCCCAGTGCGCCTTTATAACTATAACAAGTATGTACTTGTAGGCCTTTAGATGTATTAATGTCTTTGCCACCACCTTTAATATCTAAGCAGTAGCTATCGAGATAGCCATCGAGATTATCCACAAGGGAAATTTCAACCTGGTCTGCTTGAGCGCCAGTTGTCATAAGTACTGCTGATAGGGTGAGTAGAGGGATAAAGCGTGTCTTTGTCATGTTGATAATTCCGCTAAGAAAAATGTGGTTAATGAGCGTATTCCATAGTAAGAATTATTGGCGGTAATTTCTAGCGCGAGTTAGGAAAAGATAGGGAAAAGTAGTTTGATAATGTCTTACCAAGGCATTCAATAGGGCTGCCAAGGCTCGAATTCCGCATCAAGGGCTGCTATGATTTTTTCAAAAGTGTGATGGCTTTAAGCTCAATTTTCGCACCTGGATCTACCCCATTTCCAGGGACTGTCAGTTAAGAGCAGCTGATAACGCGATTGCTGGTCCAAGTTGCCAATAGACAGTATTGGCCAATAGCTGACATTATTGGTATTGAGGGAGTTGAATATGTTCGATGTTTTTAGAGGATAGACGGAGCTGAATGAGTAGGAATGACTGCTCTTCAGGGACCGAATAAACTATAAAACCTATAGTCATAAACACTAATTTTAATAGCATTGTTTTTTTAGGGGTATGCTTATCTTCTGAGTGTCAAATTCCGCGTCATTATTGAAATGAGGTAATATAATGGAATTTTTTGCCAAGACAGTAGTGCTCTTATTTATAACAACAATTTGCAGTGCGAACACTCTGACAATAAGTCATATAGCAACGGCGCATACCAGCAATGATTTACGCGAAACTTACTACGTTGAACTGCTTGAATTAGCACTTAGCAAGACCATTCCTGACCAGGCGTATCAGCAATTTAGGCTGCTACCGTTCAAGCGGATTTCCTATAGAAAACGCGCCTTTGAAATGCTGCGCAGTGGCGAGCTGGACGTGCTCTGGGCTATGGCCTCAATAGAACGCGAAAACAAAGCTCTGCCCATCAGAATACCACTGCTTAAAGGTTTACTAGGTTACCGTATTTTTATTATCCGCCAGGGAGAACAGCAGCGTTTTTCGGTAATAAATAGTTTAGAGCAGCTGAGGAGACTAACGGCCGGGCAAGGGCCGCACTGGTCTGATACGAAGATTCTACAAGCCAACGGCTTAGAGGTAGTCACAGCGGAAAGTTACATCAGTTTATTCTCTCTGCTGCAACACAAAAGGTTCGATTATTTCCCCAGGGGAGTGCACGAGCCATGGCATGAAATTATCACCAATAAAGATAAAAACCTAGTGGTAGAGAAAAAACTGTTATTGCGCTACCCATCACCATTATTCTTTTTTGTAAGTAACAACAATACAGCACTTCAACAGCGCATAAAATCCGGCTTGCAAATAGCCATTGCAGACGGCTCTTTTGATCGGTTATTGTACAACCACCCGATCACTCAAGAGATTTTTAGCGCAGCCAATATCTCTCAGCGACTGATTTTTGACTTAGCTAATCCACAGTTGAGCCCTGAGACAAAAGCCCTGTTAGAAGACCAGAGTCTGTGGTACTCAATTGGAGATTGATTGGTGTATCATCTGCACCACCAGCGCCAATATCTGTCATTCTCATAGTCCGAAAGAAACACTGATAAGTTCCTAGTTTTCTAGACGCATATCTGGTTCTCAAAACACCTTTCACCAGAGCATTTAGAATGCCTTCAAAGTGTCAGGTTTTGCCGTTATCCATGCTGACTTGCAAGCGGTGAATTTTCGATTAGCGATGATGACCATTTGCAGACATTCCATTACCTTTGGAAGGTCCACTTGATAATCAATTAGTCTAAGAGCTTCAACTATCACGCACCGCTAGCGCTTACCTTGGCACCGGAATTCCCTCCATAGTTCGTATGACCACTATCCAATTAAATTTTTCATATGAACCCTTAGGAACAATTAGCATTCCAATTTTAACCATTATTAAATCAAATATTTAGAACTATAATTAAGTCCCCTAAGGCACATGGAGAGTGTACAAAAGGATTGTCGGAGCATGGAAGTGCTCTAAAGGGCTGTCAGGCACATGGAAAGTGTACAAAAGGATTATCAGGCACATGGAAGTGCTCAAAGGGATGGCAGGCATATGGAGAGTGACAAACCCCTAGTTTTCTAGACGCTTATTTGGTTCTCAAATTGACTTTCACCAGAGCCTTTGAAATGGCAGCTTAGTGCTAGGTTTGCCGTTATCCAGGCCGACTTGCAAGCGCTGAGTCTTCGGTTTGCGATGACGACCGTCGGCCAAAAGCGGTCATTTTCTTATTGATGTAAAACACACGCTTTTGATTGAAAGTGTGTGTTTTAGTATTGTACTTTACGCATTACAGCTGTTTGCGTGAGTGCTCAGGCGCGACCGAGCGCAAAGTTAAGAGACTTTACAGACTCGGCTACGGAAGCGATTCCAGGCTCTCACAAGATCCAATTTCTGGACGATTATCCGGAAAGCCTTAATTGGTTTACTAAATATCCATAAAAAATCTGATGCAAGACCTTCCATCCGCTTTTGCTTGATACATAGCTTCATCTGCATACTCGATTAGCTGCACAGCCCCCTCAGTGTCAATAGGGTAACAACTAATACCTATACTGGCACTGACCAGTACCGATTCATCACTATGCTCTATCTCTAATGTCAATAATTCCAATATTTGATCGGCTATCCGCTGTAGAGCTTCTATATTTGCATTTGGAACAACGACTACAAACTCATCACCTCCAATTCGAGTAATTAAATCGTTTAGACGCAAAGAAGATTCAAGGTTCTTTGCCATTTGCTGCAAAAGCTGATCCCCTTTTTTATGCCCTAGAGTATCATTAACATTTTTAAATCCATCTAGATCGATAAAAAAAACACCGACTGTCGTCTTCGATTTCCTGGCTTGGTCAACATAAACAGACATGGCTTTATCAAGCTTTCTACGATTTCCCAGTCCTGTCAAAGGATCAGTTAAGGTCTCGTTTTTATATTTCCTATGTTGGTGATTGTAGTATCTAAGTGCAATGAAGAATCCTGTTATCGTTATAAACCCAATAAATAAATACCCGACAAACCAGCTTTGATATTGTTTGAGCTGTTTATCAGATTCTTCTAAATACTCAGAAAACATACCGGCTAGTAATTCAATGTTGTTCTTCATTTCGATTTGTTCTATCTGTTCATGTAAATCTTTATCAAGTTGTTTAACCTCGATAAGCATTTTGATATGGACATTCAAATTTTTCCAAAAAACAATTACTTCTGCCGGTAAATCTGCAAGGCTCGGAATCTTCTCGTTTATTCCAGTTCTGTGATGAATAATTTGGCTAGCAATTCCTTGAAATGCTAGCCGATACATATATTGTTTATACACATTAATTTGCACATTCGTAAGTTGTTCTTGTTCACCTGCTACCTCGAGAGATAAAGCTATTTGATTTGTTAAAGCAGGCAAATAATTTAATGAATTGCGTAATACTGCATTATTCGATTTGACCTGCTCAATTAATCCAGTCTTACTTGCTAGCTGCCTGTTCAGTTCAAGCAGAACAGATTCTAATTTCTTTGGCAAATACGGGGGCGTGTCCAGTAACTCCTGGTATTTACTAGACACTTGATTGACAGAGTCATAATTACTGAAATACCAACTATTGATAAGCAAAATTTGCTTATCAAGGGATGCATCCAATTTTTCGATCTCGTTGACATAAGAATGAATACTGTTATTTTGCTGAAATTGAGATGTTTTTTCAAATTCAAAATAAGTATACAGCCCCCCCATTACCAACACGAAACCTACACTTATCAGCATCACTTTGAAATATTGATTCACGGTATTAACTCTGGATGCGGTATACCATTTAAGCTTTGCAAGAGCGACAATCCGAGCGATATCCACGTTAGTCAAGTTCCTTCCTAATTGGTGCTTAGCCATCAATTTAATCACTGTTTCTAGATCAACTATAGAGCCGTCATGAAAATAGGGGGAAGTTAAAGCAACATTTCGCAGAGAAGGTACTCTAAAAACTTGCCTGTCTATATTTTTACCAGAATAATTGTATCGTCCTAAATACGTACGATCTTCAATCGAAGCACTTGGTTGATATGCTTCAAAAACCCCTAGTTTCTGAAGTAAGTTTCCACCGATATTTTTCCCTTGATGGCAAGACACACAACCATAATCTTGGAATAATTCGAAGCCTTGTATTGCCTGTTCAGTGATAGCTGTTTTGTCTCCTTGTAAATACAGATCAAAGGCGGAAGGTGTTGTCAGTGCATGTTCATAAGTTACGATAGCCTGGCTGATATTCTCTCGAGTGACATATCCTCCCACCTCTTTTCCTGTAAATGCCTTAGCAAACAGCTTCACATATTCGGCATCATGCTTGATTCTTTGCTCAATTTCTTCCCAAGATAAACCCATTTCTTTATTTTCTGAAATTAAGTTATTTAGGTGAAATTCAGCTGAAGCAAACTGACCTATCCAACCAAGGTTGTAATTTTTAGTTAAATTGAATATTGATGTGGCGTTATGTTTTGTAGGTTCTCCAGAATACTGAATAGGCCGTTTTTCAAAACTGCTACCCCCTCTCTCAAATTGATGGCAGCTTGCACAAGACGTTTCATAATCCCTTGATAAGCGCTTATCAAAAAACAAACGCTTGCCTAAGAGCATTTTTGGTGTGATTTTTTCAGGCCATTGTATAGGAGTGATGGCATCTACTTGGTGGGCATCACTATAGGGAATTGCCCATAGAAATAAGGTTGTAACGATAAGAAAATTCAAGAACATAGGTTTGCAAATCAATATTCTATCCTATCCTAGCAGGTGTCTATTTTACAACATCTCCGGTGTCTGGATAGTTGTAGACAATGTAAAAAGGATTAGTTATTTCAAGTCCCATCTGGTGTTTTATAATAGATAGAACAGTACCTCTGTATGCCACTAGACATGACTTGATAACAAATAAATTATAACATGATCGTATTACGGGGTCGTGCTAAAACTTGAATTCGGGCTTTGTTACAGATAGGGCATACTCGATGTAATGTCCAATTCCCTGAGCATCTCTCTTCCAATATTACATCATAATTTGGACGACTCGCCGGTATGGAAAATACGATATCAGTTATCGTGAATTAAGAATAATGCTCAGTGAGCTGGTCAGCTGATAACACCTGTATCATGATCGCTGGTAGATGGCTAATAGGAGCAGTCCATCTTATTACTCACTGATAAGTTCCCTGTTTTCTAAACGCATATTCGGTTCTCAAAGTGCCTTTTATCAGGTCCGTCAAAACGGCAGCTATGTGTCAAAGGACTAAACCGCTACGGGACTGGTGGCACTTTGCCCATGCCAAGGGCTAACATCAACCAGCACATATCGGCCCGACAGCTAAGGCGTGTTTGTAAATTGACCACCACTGCCGCTGGTATCAGTAAGCGTGTTTCGATGCATACTTTGAGGCACAGCTTTACGACTCAATTACTGGAGGCCAAAGTCGATATACGCGTAATCCAAGTATTACTTGGGCATAAAAAACTGGAGACGACGGCACTGTATGCGCAAGTAGCAACAGCATTGCTCAGTGAGGTACGCAGCCCACTGGATGCCTTAAAACAGAAAGCTTGAAGCCAGTGTTATGTCCAAGTCCACTCTGGAAGTGACTGATATCTTCCGTGCCTATGGTAAAGCCTGGCGTTCTACACATGCAGGGCATATCTCTCTGGCACAACTGAAAGTAATGACAGCTATCGAGGACTGTCGCACCCAAGTTCTGGGTGGTCATCTGCTGCCTGTGAGTCTTGCCAGCACGAGCTGATCTCCTACAACTCCTGTCGCAACCGGCACTGCCCGAAGTGTCAGGCAAGTTCCGCTAAGCGCTGGCTTGAGGCCCGGCAAGTAGAGCTGCTGCCGGTCGATTATTATCATCTGGTATTTACCCTTCCCGGGCCACTCAGGACGCTAGCCTACAGCAACAAAAAGCTGATGTACGGCCTGTTACTGCAAACAGCGGCAGTAACACTGCCGACTATCGCCGCTGATCCAAAGCGTTAGGGGCGAAGCTTGCGGTTACTTTTGTGCTACATACCTGGGGATCAGCGTTGACGCATCATCCACATGTACACGGCATTGTCCCCGGGGTGGAGTCTCTCTGGATGGCGAGCGCTGGGTGCAATGTCGCCTGGGATACTTCCTGCCAGTGCGAGTATTATCGCGATTGTTCAGGCGTTTATATGTGCAGAAGCTTTGCCGGCTGCATGCGCAATTGCAATTTTTCAGCGAGCATACAGCTCTGCGTGAAGAAGAGTCTTTCGTAAATGGATCAATCCACTTAAACACATTGAATGGGTGGTGCATGCGAAGAAACCCTTTGCCAGACCCGAGGCTGTACTGGCCTATTTATTGCGCTACACGCACCGAGTTGCTATAGCCAACAGCCGCCTGGTGTCAGTCAATGCAGAGACTGTCAGCTTTCGCTGGAAGGATTACCGATTAAAAGGCGGACAGCGCCATAAGCTCATGAGCCTGGCGACCGGACTGTTTTTGCAACCCTTCTTACTGCATGTATTACCTTGGGGTTTTCACTGCATTCGCCACTACGGTTTTATTGCCAACGTCAGGCGCAAGAAGAACTTAGCACGTGCTCGAGAGCTATTAGCTGTGACTGAATCAAAAGTAGATCTGATATCCGAGCACAGCGCACAAACAGCTGTGCCGAAAGACAGTACCTATTACTGCCCAGATTGTGGAGGGCCGATGATTATCATTGAAGTATTAGCTCGAAAACAGCAAGCGCGAGCCTTACCGATGCAGTTAGGGGGAGTATAATAACGCTCGACTTCACCGACTAATCACGATGAGAGTGAACTGCGTGTCTGGTCTAGTAAATATCTGAATTGGCTAGAAAATTAGCAGATTAGAAGGGAAAAAGGAGTAAAAGTAATGGATGAGAGTGACATGATCCTGTTGATGCGGAGGTAATTAGCAATTTCAGCAATATGAAAACGCTTCAAATCCCCATAGTTTGCAGCGCAAAACAAGCTTCTGAGTAACGTCCCGCAGTTTCCTCCTTTGATGTTTATAAGACATCTGCTTCTGGCTGAGCAGATAAGGTTGATATTGTGCTGGCTGATATCCTATAAACCTAAACAAAAGCGGTCATTCTATGTATCGAATGTTTGCCAATGAAGAGGCTAAAAATACCCAGATGTTAATAGGGAGTATGGATTGTGAGAAAGGAGCTATTTGGTGGAAGTAATTATCAGGTATCTTTTCTAATCTGTGACAAAGAATACGATTCACCAGAACTGAAAAAGCTACTAGACAGTATATCTAAACTCTTTTTTGCTTTTATAGAAAATCGATTGATGATCCAACAGTAAAGATGGCCAAGCAGATACACCTAAACCAATCAATGAATATTAATGAAATATGCACTTTTCTTGACATTTCACGGGCTACTTTTACTGTTACCCTTCTCTGTAATGCAAGATATAAACTGTGATTAGATTTCAATAAAGTGCATTATAGTGTGCTACATTAATAGATTAATTTAATAATTTAATAATCTAATACAGTTAATATGATGAATAAAATTATTGCACCATTAGTCTTATCGGTTTTCTTTAGTACAAGTTCTTTTGCTTTCTGGAATACAGATAATACAGACTATTCATTAGTAGAAGATATGTTTACTGCTTCAAAATCAGGCAACATATCACCGAGTCCTTTGTTTAAATATGAAGGCAATAAATTTTGCAAAGGTGGACAACTATATACTACAAAGTATACCAAGTTGAATGCAACACCAAAAGGTGGAGATCATACTAGTGGTAACGGAAAACTAAAAAGTTCGTTTTTTGCAGTAGGTTTTAATCATGCTATAGCAACTTACCTTGAAGCAGAATATGACGAAAGTAAAGCATACCAAAAAGATGACTTCCTTAATGAATATGTTCCATATTTGGTAAATGCCGCTAAAGAACGTTACTTTACTGTTAACAGGTGGGTAAAGGGCGGTTCTAGTGTTGCTTATGCACAAACAATGGTGCTTATTAATCTAAGTATCTTTATGGACTTTATGGATCATAGGGGTCTTTGGAAAGCAGGGCAAAGAGAAGAAATTGTAAAATGGGGCGATGTTCTATATAAACACAGTCACTATAGTCACCATGCAAATGGTGGTAGAAAGCAACGTCATAGGTGGCCTGATACTGTTTCAAAGGCAGCCGCAGCTTATATGTTATGGGGTTATGTAACTCATGACATAAAGATTTTCAAAGACGGTTACAAAGATCTTTTGCAAGAATACAAAAAGATTCCTGAAGATGGAAAGTATCACCAACATTACAAAGGTCCACTTGCTGGTGTGATTATGGATAATTGGGATCTATTTTTAGAAAACAAAACTTTAGGTGACTTAGTTATTGCAAGTTACGTTGGAGAACTAGTTGGGCTTCCAACATTTGACAAGCCTAACAAAAAAGGGGGTACTATTAAAAAGGCAATAGAGTACTTAGGTGAAGTTAGTTCTAATCCTGCAACACTTAGGGGACAAGATGAAAGACATCTACATAATATGAGAATAGATGGTAATTCATGGATGACAGTGTATAGGCTTATGGATACAAGTGATACAAATCCACTAGTTGACTTGCACTTAATATCAAGTGAAAAAAAGGGTTACGGATATCAACAGATTCTTAATTATTCAAGATGTCTTGCTAACGAAGTTAACTAAGAGGTCGCAATGGTTATCATTTTTAAAAACGTCTACAAGGTGACAAGTACAACCTGGTACTAGAACTGATTAGTTAGCATATGTAGTGTGATAGTAAATTTACGGTATCGGCCAAAAGCGGCCATTCCACTTATACTTTTGACTTTAGTTAATAAGGGGGATTACCCTGTTAGGGATTTCAATCGATGAAAACAACCTACTCCAGGATTAAAATTTTTGAAGTAATATACATGTTCAAAAGGCCAATTTAAAATGTTGTAGTATGGGAAAGGGTTTGTAGGAGATTCGTCTGCTCATTCAATACTAAATATTTAGTCACAAAAGAAGCATTTCAGACTGAATGCTCCTGCTAGTCCATTTGTCACTGAGCCAGTTACGCAATGTTATTAAACTCTTTTATCTCTGTTAGTAGTTTTGCTAGAAATAGTGTGGTCAGATTGGACATAGGTCGAGAGTTTTGCGAGATGATATCGACTGTTTCCAAGACTCTCGGTTTAAATGGAACCAATTTTACATTGGGAAATTGAATCCCTATATTTCTCTGAAAATGATTGCTACTCATCGAGTCAATGATAGCTGCTCCCATATTCATTTCCACCATGCCCAACCCCATTATAGTTGAATGTACTGTTAAATTACTCTGAAAGGCAATGCGTTGTTCTTTATAGATTGCCTTTAATTGAGTGGTTGTTTCATGTTCGCTCCCATAGGTGATCCAATTTATAGCCCCCAGCAATAGAGGTGTAACAAAGGGCTGGTTTGCTAGTGGATGGCTAGTGTGTAAGGCACAATTGCAGCGCATTGTGACTGCCGTCATATCGTATCGGTTCGACTGTAGACCAATATCAGCTATTCCTATATCAATCTTTGCGGTTGCAACCATCTCTCGAATAGGCAATGAGGTGCCAGTTGCAAGAATAATGTGTGCTTCTTCATGCTCTAGTTGGAATCTCCGAATTAAATCTGGGAGGTAACCAAGGGCTGGCCCTAGAATGCTGGTAATTTTTATCTCTCCTCGTGCACCTCTACCTGCCCGACGAAAACTGTCCTCAAGCTGGTTTATATGTTGCAAGGCACTTAGTACCTCTTCATGCAGAAGGTTGGCTTCAGGGGTTGCTTGAAGCTTGCCGTTTTTACGATGAAATAATTTATAACCTACATCATGTTCAAGATTTGCCAATATTTTGCTAGCAGCGGGCTGGCTGATAAATAGACGCCCAGCAGCTGTAGTCAGGGAGCCAGTTACGTAGATTTCATTGAATAAGCGCAATTGTTTTAATTTCATTTGCATTCTATTTGGTTATGAGGTTATCTGAATATTTCATTATCATTATGTACTGTTTATTTATATTGTCCACATATCAAAAATTCAATGGGTTCGTTTCTCTAGGAAACTGCCAGTGATAACAATACAAGCAGGATAGATGGAAAATGGAAAAACAAATAAAATTAATTCCAAGTAATGACCAATCATGTGGGTGGATAAAATGTCTTGGGCCCCGTGAGAATTTTCCTGTTTTAGAAGGAAACCATTCTGCGGATTGGGTGATAATTGGCGGGGGGTTTACGGGAATTGCCTTTGCCAGGCGTATGGCGGTAGCCAGACCAAATGATAAAATAATCATCTTAGATGCTGCAGCGATTGGCGAGGGAGCCTCGGCTCGCAATTCAGGTTTTGCCGTCGGAACATCCACTTTTGGATCTTCATTCCACCCCGATAAACTACCAGAATTTAAGCGCATAAATAGGATTAACCAAGCTGGAATCAATTCATTACGTGAGCTGGTAGATGATTACCAGATAAGCTGTCAGTGGCGGGAGGTTGGGAGATACAACTGTGGGGCCGAAGACTCAACTACAAAATCAGCTGATGATTTCGTTAGTTGGTTGCAAGCTGCCGATGTGGAATTTGAAGACTTATCTGGAAAGGATTTATCAAAACGTTTAGGGATACCCTACTATCAACGCGGTATTTGGACAAAAGGTGATGTGTTGTTGAATCCAGCAGCTCTTGTCCGCGGTCTCAGTCGTAGCCTGCCAGATAATGTGGCTCTTTTTGATCATTCTCCTGCCATTAAAATTTCTGATCATAGTGGAAAAATTCATGTGGACTGTCCAGAAGGGGCCATTATTGCAAAACAACTGGTTCTAGCAGGTAACGCCTATCTGCATGCCATGGCTCCATACCCTGTGCACACGATACCGCTTACATTAACCAGCAGCCTTAGCCGTCGCTTGACCCGCGCAGAACAAGCAGCTTTGGGTGATCCAAGCGATTGGGGGATTATTTCACTGCATAGCATGGGTGCCACTTTGCGATATACCCAGGATCATCGTATCTTAATTCGCAATACGGCGTCCTATAGAGCAGCAGAGCCATACAGTACGCAACAAATGCAATCGAACAAGCAGATACACCAAACAGGGTTGCGCGAACGTTTCCCTATGCTGGCAGACTTAACTATTGAACATACCTGGCAGGGAGTGCTTAGTGTGAGCCGCAATTCTACCAGTTTTTTTGGCAAGTTAGGGGAGCGTATTTATGCATCAGGTTGTTATAACGGATCAGGAATATCAAAGGGCAGTGCGATGGGGGTTGCTTTGGCTGATTTCGCGTTGGGGGACTCGAATCAATTACTCGAAGATGTCATCAAGTATCCTTCTCCCAAATGGATGCCGTCTCGGCCATTGTTAGATATTGGAATGATGATTGAGTTAAAGCGCAGAGGGTATGGCGCAGGTGCGGATGCATAAGGATTAAATAGTTGGCTATCTTAACGCAGAACAAATGCAGCCAACTATTATGCGTCCGTTCTTCTTTGCGAATATATTCCCAATTTGTTTCAGGGTAAAAGTTATGTTGTTGCGAGCAGCCATTAAACTAATATCAAGCTTTAGATTTATTCTACTATTATCAATGCCCGCTTACGCGACTGATTTCACGATTGTTACTGGTCAACTAGAAACTACCGCACAAAGCCTTTCTGGTAATGAAACAGGGATTATTGCTAAAAGGGAAAATTCTGGTGATTAGAGAAGCGCTAGAAATTCAGATGGAGTTTATTCTCTACAAAAGTACGGATCTATAGTACATGCATCTATATATTTTTATCATGGTAATTTTTTAAATGAAATTAAGACAAATTTTCGTTGCATTGGTTTGCACTATAGCTATGAGTTCAGTATACGCTGAGAGTCAATTTTCTGGTCCTTATTTAGGTCTGCAAATTGGTTATGCTAACGGTGATGATCAAGGATTTGAGTTTGATCATGGGGTCCAAAATGATTTTTCACAAGACACATCACCTGAGGGTGAGTTCTTTGGACTAACAGCTGGCTTTAACTACGTCTTTAATAATAACGTTTTGTTAGGAATAGAAGTTGACTATAACTATATAGATGCTGATTACTCATCTTTTCAAAAAGAACTTGGTGTGCTAAACACAAGTTGGCCAGTATCAACAAAAGTGGAGCAGTCTGCATCTATCAAAGGCCGTTTAGGTCATGTGCTCAATAATGATCAAACACTTTTATATGTGTTGGGTGGTTATTCTATTGCTAGAATCCAAAGAAAAATTACAGACCTAATACCTACAGTAGATTCTGATTCAAATAGAGAATGGAACAAAGGTTGGCTTACGGGTTTGGGCTTAGAGCACTTTGTAACAAGTAACTTATCAGCACGTATAGAATATAGGCATGCTGAATACTCGACTGAAAGTTTCAATCCTAATTTTGTGGGGCCTCACACAACAGAGAGTTATGACTATGATGAAGAGACTATACAATTAGGTATTTCTTATCATTTTTAAACTGGCTCCAGGATTAGGCCCACTAGGTGGTAATTCCCCGAAATTAAAGTGGACTCAAAAGTTAACATATGGCTATAACGGAAACGGCAGCTATGTGCTTTGCCATTACACAGGCTGACTTGCAAACGCTGAATCTTCGGTTAGCTATGGCGACTGTCGGCCAAAAGCAGTCATTCCAGATATCTAAAAACTTACACTACTACAGTGGAAGTTCCTCACCTTTGTCGGGTCACATATACATTCCAATATATAATTATTATGAAGAATAATGCCCGTCTCATATCACCAGTTATAGCTCTAACTAACTGAATATATGTGATAATATTAGGTTAATGGAATTTAATTATGCATAATAAACTGACTAAGTGGTGTTTAAATACTGCCCTTGTCGGCTTAATGGGCAGTTAAAAGGGCAATTGAACTATGAATAAAGCAATAAATATCAATGCTGGCGTGATGCTATTAATAAGTATCGCATTCACCTATATTTCACTCAGTTTAATAGTTACTAATGAAGGAAATATTACCTATGACTGGGGCTTCATAATTGGCCGCTCATTAATGAATGTTTTGCTTCCTTTCTTTATCGTATGGCTGGCACGTATTGTTTTTAGGCGCAAGCCGATGTACACCAAAGGCACCTTCGTCTCATGGTGGATCCTGTTCGTTGTTTTAAGTTTGGTTGCTTTGTTCGGCAGTATGTTGCCGCCGGAGTTGTAACCGTAACGTTCAAGTAATATTTGAAATGTCTTCTGTTATAGGACCTTACTAATGGATAAGAATATAAAAAGGTTAGCGGAGATTAAATCCCATAGAGCGTGGTGCATAACAGTAATCGAATACATTTCAGAAGTCGATAATAGCGCTGCCTATATGCTGTCAAATTTCAAAGCCATTGTTGAAGCTACATACAAAAGGAGAAACCTTGGAGGGCTTAAAATACTCAAAAAGGACTTAGCAGAAATGGTTGGTGACCTAAGTTCCTATCACCAAAGTGTACTTTCCAAGCTTATAATTATGAGTACCAATGAACCTTTGGTTGATTTGAGAAAAGAAGCTGAGTGTATAGTGCTGAAAGGATATATAGACAATGATGATGACTATCGTTTCCTAAATAATTTTTTAGATTATTTGATAGAGGACAATGATACAAAAGAGATCAGGAAAATAAATCAGATCTTAGATCAATATTACGATAGCCTGAAACCCAATACAGAAAATACAAAGAACTGATTTGTTAGCGTGATTGATAAGCGGCGCTATCGGCCAATTGCAGACATTATCGGTGTTGAGGAAATTTAATTTACTCGCGGTTTTCGGTGAGTGGTCATCCAAACTGGCTCATTGATAATTGTTTTATTTGATATTTTATGAAGGTCAGAATTTTGTGCAATGCGATCTTTTTTATGGGGGGATTAGCGCAAATATACTTAGTGATGATTTTCAAATGGTCAGGGAATAACCTGACCAGTCGACCCCAAGTACACTAATGACTACCTGAGGCAATATTCTCCATAATCCAGCTGCGAAATGCGGCAGTCTCGGGCGTTTCGACTCGATCCGCAGGTGCGACGAGGAAATAGCCTTTTCCGGTTATTGCAGAAATATTAAAGGGGGCGACTAATTGACCTGATTCTAGGTATTCTTTTGCCAAAAAACTTTTTGCAAGTGCAATGCCACCACCTGCCGCGGCAACGGCGAGGGCCATGCCCGTGCTATCAAACTGGAACCCCCGAGGGATGGCCTGGCCCGAGACACCCGCAGCCTCCAGCCATAGATTCCAGCCGTCGCCTTCGCCGACCGTGTGTAACAACGGTTGACCCAGGATATCTAACGGACTCTTGAAGCGAGGAGACCGGTTGCGAATCTCGGGAGCGCAAACAGGGAAAACTTCTTCCTCGGTCAAGCGATCAGACTTAAATCCCGCCCACCTGCCATCCCCATAGCGAATCTCCAGGGACAACCCCTCCCAATCTGTGTCCTCCGGCCAGTGTGTCAGGTAAATTCTGAGCTGAATCGAGGGATTGGCGGCCTGGAAATCGGTGAGACGATTTGCCAGCCAGCAATAAGCGAAGGATGTATTGACGCGCAAGACAACAAGATTCGAACCCGCAGAATCGAATAAATCGGCAGCAGCCTGCGTGATCGAACTAAATCCGCCCTGAACGGCGGGCAGAAAACTTTTTCCCTGATCTGTCAACTCCAGACCCCGAGGCAGACGAAGAAAGAGTTTCGCCCCCAAATGGTGCTCCAGGAGCCGTACCTGCTGGCTGACTGCTGAAGGTGTGACACATAGTTCCGTAGCGGCTTCCGTGAAGCTTCCAAGCCTACCGGCGGCCTCAAAACTCCTAAGCCAGTTAGGCGGCGGGATCGTCGGTTTCATTGCAGCTCGTTCCTTGTAGTTTTTCTAAGCCTTTGACTCGATATTGGTTGTTTGCGTAGTTTTTCATTCATCATTACTATGCCATGGTAACACAATCGTTGGAGGGCTACGGAAATTAACAAGTGCTCGAACAGCATAGGTACGAGGGTTTCAGCGAGACGTGAAGTGGTTTGATGCCACCTACCTGATCCCTCTATTAACTTAAGATAGACTGGAGCATGAGATGATAGCAGAGCAAAAATCAAGCGCAATCGCCGAGGAAAGTCCTGGAGTATTCTTCGACCTCGAGCGTTACCCTATCGACAAACCAAACGACCCGGTGCGCGCCAATCTGGTTAAATCCTGCCGGCAACAGCTCGCCGAAACCGGTTGTGCGAGGCTACCAGCCTTCATCAATTCTGAGGCTTTAGTTGCAATGACCGGTGAAGTCGTCGAGCGTTTATCGCAGGTGGACAAGACCGCCGATTGGCAAAACCCCTATTTATCGGAAGACGATGAAACCCTGCCAGATGAACACCCGGTTCGACAATTCCACTACCGTAAGAACGCTTTCCTTTGCCGAGATCGCTTTGCCGAAGGTGATTGGGTCGATCGGCTTTTTTCGCGAATGGAACTGCTTAATTTCGTACGAGACTGTCTGGGACTGAAACAGCTATACCACTATGCTGACCCCATGTCGGGATACCTGATCAACATTCAGGAGGGCGGCGAAACCTTTCCCTGGCACTTCGACACCAATGAATTCACCATCTCCTTGATGCTGCAACAATCCACAGGCGGCGGTGTTTTCGAATACGCTCCCGCCATCCGAAATGCTGAGTCCGAAAATTATGATGCCGTCGCCGCCGTTATGGAGGGAGGGGAAAAGGATGTAATCGCTCTACCACTGAACCCTGGAGATCTGCAAATCTTTAAGGGTCGCTATGCCTTGCATCGGGTAACGCCAGTGGAAGGTCAGCGGTCGCGCTATATGGCGATTTTTGGCTATACCGAGAGTCCGAATGTGATTTCGAAGGCAAGCCGGAAATTGAAGCTTTTCGGGCGCTGCCTCGATTCACACCTTGAAGCGGAAACCCTGGAAGTAACTCGATTGGATAATCTACGAGACTGAGCACTTTCTGTTTTCCCTACTGATAGCCGAGCAAATGACACTAATACGAACAATGAAATGCTGCTCGGCTCTTAAAATGATCAAACTCGCTAAAACTGACGCCAAATTGAGGTGCTATCGCCAAGAAGCAAGCGTCTGCTATGTGTTGTCTTGACGTTACTCAAGCTGACTTGCAAGCTCTGAATCTTCTGTTAGCTATGGCGACTGTCGGCCAAGAGCGGCTATTATCCTCTATATTTCAGCCAGCAACTTTTTCCACTATTAGGTTTACATACATTCAGTAGAGGGTACGACATTAGCTTATCCAAGATATTAGTTATATTTAACCAAGGAAGTTTTTTGCAAAATGGATTTATTTATAATTAGGCTATCAAGTGATCCCTCTTTTATCGAATACACTTTTCTGTGCTAACACTTATGCGAAGTACAATGCAGTTATAACCTAATTTAATTACAATGTTGTGCAGCAAACAAAACGCTGTTTCAATCAGCACCCTTTTCTTCCATATTCGAACTACCCGTTAACTCATGAATATTTTCGATACTAATAAAAGAGGCCGGGGTCTCAATACTAGGTGCTACTTTTGCCCCTCGCATCGCGTCATATACTGTATTCACCCCCATATAACCCATCAAGTAAGGTCTCTGAATCACAAATCCTTGCATGTGACCATTGCGTAGCGACTGAATCATATGTTTGTTGGAATCAAAGCCTATGTGCATTATTTCTCCAGCTCTGTTAAGCTTTTGCAATACTTTGAGCACACTTAGACTTGTCGTTTCATTAGGGGTAAAAATGGCGTCTATGTCATCTCTTTCTTGCAGCACTTGTTGTGCAATGACCCTACCTGTGCCTATACCGCCACTCAAGTATTGATCTAGCACTATTTTCAGACCAGCAGCCCGCACTTGTTTGATGAAACCCGCTTCTCTAGCACTGGTAGAAACAATGTCGGGGGATAGCCTAAATATGGCAACCCTGCCACTGCCTTTAAGCCTTTTTACCATTTCTTTGCCAGCTAATTCTCCCGCGGCAAAGTTATTTGTTTTGATCACACTGACCACATCACCATCCATCTTTCTATCTATATAGACCGTAGGTATGCCCAGGCTCTTTAGACGTGTCACATCCAAATGGCGAAGTTTTGAGTTAGGTGTAATCACTAAGCCCCCACACCCACGCTTTAGCATCAATTCAATCAGAAGTTTTTGTCCATTGAGGTTATTTTCATCGTAAGTACCACGCAGATGGATTTTGACACCCAGCTCGCGACCAGCAGCCATTGCTCCACTGCTAAGTAGCCCCCAAAAATCACCACTAATTCTGCTGCTGCCGGATAGTACAACCCCTATGCATTGGTTACTAGCGCTAGTATGAACATTGAAAAATATGCAAACAACACAACCGATAGTGATTACGATCTTATTAAAGAAGAATAGGTTCATCTTATAACCCCTACACTTATAGATGGTTCTACCCCGTTTCCACGGACAGTCAGTTAAGAGCTGCTTGAATTAACTTACGCTCTATTATTTCATACGGGGGATAGTGTCCAGCTGCTATAGATCGATCCCTCTCTCATCGACCGGAGATAGGGCTGTCATTAAACTGAAACTAGCCAATAATTTCCACTCGAGCATTGCCACCCCAATCGACATGCTATGGATGGAAAATATAAAGTGCCTGCCGTAGTTCGTACTAATTTCGATATACTTCCTGTCAGTATCTGAACCCAATAAAACATATATTCTATTAGTATTTATGACCTAGACATTAACGTAATCATAGCAGTGGCATTGAAGGTGAGACATAGAAATAAATCTAATTTGGCCCAAGCAACACCATGGTAAGAAGCCCGTTTACTAGACGTATATTTGGTTCTCAAAGTGCCTATTATCAGGTCCGTTAAAACGTCCGCTGTGTGTCAGATGTTCCAGTTCCCTAGGCTGATTATCTAGTGTGGTAGGAACCATTGTCAATCTACGCTAACGGTCAATAGTGGACAGAGGCCAAATGCAAGACCTCAGGTGAATAGTAGGAGCTATCTCTGATAACTTAAACGCGGCCGGTATAGAGAATATAAGACTATTTTTTATTGGACGAAGATGAGTAATATAACATTATGGGATCATAGATAAGGACAGTGCAATGCCGTGGCTAATAGTAGAACTAAGCAATTTCGTGGTTCTAATAGCCTGAAGATATTGTTCTTCGATTGAAAAACAATCGTTTAAGGAGAGCATAATGAGAATTTGTTTCGTCCCTATATTCTTATTCTTAACATCATTTAGTGTTTTTGCAGACACAATTAAAGTTTCAGTGGCCATCATCCCGTCACGCTCCGACTCACTTACAGCCCCTATTCCAGCAGCCTTAAGTAGTATCCTAAAGGCCGCTGGAGTTAAGTTTCAGTTGGAATTATATCCATTTAAGCGATCTATATATAATGCTATCAAGGGAAATCATGACTTTCATTTTCCTATCATAGAAAGTCCATTTGCGAAGAAAATAAAGTTAAAATACGAGTTATCAAATACAACTTTTTGGAAGCTACCTTTTGTTTTATATACACGGGCTGATAAACCTCCGATAAATATTGAATTGATTAGCGATTATAAAATTTTGACAGATGGGGCCCACCAGGCATTATTTGACTTCCCAACTACGGCAGTATTTGATTTAACAAGCGCTATAAGAATGATAGATAGAGGTCGTGCAGACGGATTTATATTTGCGGAAAACTCGATCGACCCAATTATAAGAAGATTGAAGCTCTCAAATATTCGAAGAACCTTGTTTGGCATGTTTAAAGTTAAGGCAGTGTTCAAATTGGGTAATAAGAACGGTATGGTCGATAAGGCGCTGCAAGAAGGCATAAATAATCTCAAGGCATATGGAAAGTATAAAGCAATAGCAGGCCAGTGGAATAATGAATATACGGATTGGCAGCCTTATATTATTTTTTCTCAAGAAAATTAAAAATATGTACCATCTCTTTCAACAACCTACCCACCAAATTAATATCTTTTTTTGATTCATTGGAGCCAGTTTTTGAATAGGCATATACTAAATATGAACCTTATTGAAATGTTTCTTTTTGTCAGTTCCGGAGTATGGGTCATGAGGCGACTGTCGGCCAATTGCAGACATTGTTGATCTTAATAAAATTTAAAATGTTCGAGGTTTATTTGGGATGGTCATTCAATCTGGCCCATTGATAATTGTTCTTTTAGATATTCGACGAAGGCTAGTGTTTTTTTCGGGATCCTCTTTTTACGAGGATAAATCGCACAAACATAATTTGTGATAATGTCCAGTTGTTCAGGGAATAATACGACCAACCGGCCCTCTTGAATATCCTGGCCGATGATGAAATCTGAGAGCTGACATATTCCCCAACCAGACAGCGCCGCCTGGCGAATCAACTGAGCAGTACTGGCGACTAAAATTCCTGAAGGCTGAAATTTTTCGGTTTGTCCATCACGACTGAGTTCCCAATTGTTGAATTGGGGGCTCGCACTAATAAACCCAATACAATTGTGCTCTGCAAGACTGGCTAATGACTGGGGAGGTCCATGGGTTGCGATATATTCTGGCGACGCACAAATCAGGCGGCGACTGGGTGTCAATTTCACGCATTCTAGCCCCTTTGATGTAATCTCACCTATATGCAATGCTACATCCATATCAGCGGCAACCATATTTGGGAAAGACTCTGCCTGATTAATGTCTATTTGGATGCTAGGATAAAGGGTGAGAAAGCCCTCGACCAAGGGAAGAAGAATATTTGGTGAACATACATCCATACCAACAACACGCAGTCGTCCTTGTGGTTCTCTATTGCGATCAGTAGCAGCTTCTTCTGCTTCTTCAATGTTGATGAGAATGGCTTTACAAAGTTCAAAAAAGTCTCCTCCTGCAACGGTTAGCGTTATATTGCGTGTCGTCCGCGTCAGCAAACGGACCCCCAGTCGATCTTCAAGTGTACTAATGACCTTACTTACCGATGATGGATTGCGGCGAAGCCTCCTGGCCGCAGCTACAAGGCTGCCTGCATCGACGACCTGAACAAATATCTCCATTTCAATCAGCTTGTTCATGTTTGTTATCCCTATTCTAAATTTTTATACATGCTGATTTGGAATGATTGAAATTCCGTGATTAGCATTTTAATTAACCAGGAGATTAGTTTGATTTCTTTACTTAACATGCTGTTTTAATTGAATCAATAGTACATTATTAGTTTGACTTCTGGAAGCTTACCATTCGGTAAAATCTTTATACCCCAATTTGATTCGTACAATAATAGTCATTGTAAAAATGTCAGTGCTTCCAAATTGTCATGTATTAATGTTTTGATGAGAGATATTGGACATCAACAAACTTTACTATTGATAAGTCCCTAGTTTTCTAGACGCATATTTGGTTCTCAAAGTACCTTTTATCAGGTACGTTAAAACGGCAGCTATGTGTCAGGACCTGGCAGTACCAGGATTCGATTACCTAGCGTTGTATCTGTGATTTGTAATCGACGGTACCGGCCAATTGCAGACGCTTTCATTACCACTGGTAATCCCCCATAATTTCATGACCAGTTCCCCTCTGCTTTTTATATGAGCCAGTTAGGAATGATGAAAATCCCAATTTCTTCCATTATTTCTTGGAAAGTATTAACTATATTTAAGTTTGCTGAAAAGAATTTCAGTCAGGCATTACAGGATAAAGAACTGATGGAGGATAAGCGATGAATAAACTAGAGTGGCTTGATGCAACTGTAAGTATCTCGATAGTTCTTATAACTTTATATATGTTCTATAGTATTATGTCGTAATCATATTGGACATTTCTGGGCAAACGCTAAGCTTGCTACCTGACATTTTTTACTTTACTTACAACTCCTATCTAGCCACAGCTAGCCAGTAGTACCTAGCGCACACCTCTTCTGCTCCATCATCTGTCAAGGCGAAGACACCAACCGTCCTTGACGCCTCAGTGTCGATTACAGTTAATATTCTGCCACTAACACCAATTCAGTAAAAAGATCACAACCTCCACCAAAGTCGACAAGTCCTTCAATTGGAAATTTTGGGTATACAGGTTAAATGAACGGACAAGGCGTTTAATGAGGAGGCTTGTGTTTCCTACGGTCAGGAAGGAACTCAGCAAATTGATGGTAAAAAGTGGGCAAATGATGGTTAAAATTGGCTTAGTGTGGTTCTAGGTAACCAGAGGGTCCATACGGCTGCGCTGGAACCTAAATGACCTCACAGATTCTTGCTCCAAATCTTAAAGCCCCTTAGAGTAACCTCCGTCTTTTACATTGGGACTGCATGAGGCAGTTCACGGCCAATGGACTAAACCGCTATCGCGGTAATGGTGCCAACTTCTACACCTCCATATTACCCAAGCCTATTAGCAATCTCTTATCCTAGAACAGGGGCAGAATGCCCCGTCTAAGATAGGAGTAAATAGCATGAGTATTCCCACTCAACTGATTAGCCCACTACGTCAGCGCATGATCGATGATATGACTATGCGTAAACTCGCGCCTAAAACACAGAGAACCTACGTTAATGCGGGCCTCAAGTTAGCGCGTTTCTTAAAACGCTCACCCGCTACAGCGACGGCTGAAGAGCTACGACTGTTTCAGTTACAGCTTGCTGCTCAAGGCGTCTCCGCCATCACCATTAATGCCACTATCACAGGCTTAAAATTTCTATTTGAAGTGACCTTACAGCGAGACAAGATACTGGCAAAAATGAGCACAATTCCAGTCCCCAGGCGTCTACCTGAAATCTTAAATAGCGATGAGATAGCACGCTTTATGGCTGCCATTAAACAGCCAAAATATCGAGCAGCACTGAGTATCGCCTATGGTTCAGGGCTGCGTATTGGTGAGATTGTGGTACTTAAAATTAGCGACATAGACAGCCAGCGCATGGCCATACGCGTGACTCAGGGCAAGGGACACAAAGACAGATACGCACTGCTCTCTCCGGTATTGTTGCAACAGCTACGGGATTGGTGGTGCTTCGCCCACGCGAAGAAAAGGATCCTGCATGCTGGCTGGTAATTTCCCAGGGCTAATCTTACTCAGCACATATCGACCCGACAATTAAGTCGTGTCTGTAAAGCGACCGCCATTGCTGCCGGCATTAGCAAACGCATTACGATGCACACTTTAAGGCACAGCTTCGCGACTCATTTACTGGAAGCCAAAGTCGATATTCGGGTGATTCAAGTATTGCTAGGGCATAAAAAGCTGGAGACAACGGCACTGTATGCGCAAGTGGCAACAGCATTGCTCAGTGAGGTACGCAGCCCACTAGATGCCTTAAAACAGCAAACTTGAAGCCAGTGTTATGTCCAAGTCCACTCTGGAAGTGGCTGATATCTTCCGTGCCCATGGTAAAGCCTGGCGTTCTACACATGCAGGGCATATCTCTCTGGCACAACTGAAAGTCATGTCTGCCATCGAGAACTGTCGCACTCAAGTACTGGGCGGCCATCCGCCACGATTAACTACTCTATGGCATGGTTAGATAGTTACCAAGAACAAGGCACTACTAACTCTAACCTCAAGGTCGATAGCCGTACATTACGCGTATTGACAACAAGAGCACAAATGGCAGCTGCCTACCAACTGAATAATAATAGTGAGGTTGAGTTTAGATTGGGTATGAGCTCAAGGCACAGTAATGATGATGATACGCAGGTCAGTCTTACCGGTAATCAGTTTAGTTATGCTAATGCCGGTGATGGAAGTGTTAATAACCGCTTTGCCGGTATAAATCTACGAATAGCCGAGCAAGATAACTTAGCCCTTTTGGTAGATGTGGAGTTTGGCGACAGCGACAAAGAAAATTACTTTAATGGCCAAATTAGTTTGGAATATAGTTTTTGAATTAAACCGGAGCAAAAATATTAAAGATAATATTTAAGGCGCGATCAGGGCCTTGTCAGTCCCTAGCGCCTCTGTCTGCTTTGTATCAGGTTTTGTCGTTAACCAGGCTGGCAGGCAGGCATCGCTGAATCTTCGGTTCGCTATGACGGCTGTCGGCCATTTGCAGACACTTGTAAGCACGAACAGTACTCATCCAGTATGAAACTATATTACTCAGTATGATACTTTAATACTTGGTATGAAACTTTATTACTCGACCACAAGAACACCGCTGGCAAATTAGTTTATTTGAGGTCTATAGCTAGTCTGTAATTCTAAAATAACCTTTAGGGTGAGTTTTTTCTTTTAGTAGATAAGGAAAATAAACAAGGGAATGCTCTATATGCAGCAAGTTTTAAAAAAAGTGAGTGCACTATTACTTAGCTATGGTTGTCTATTACTGGGTAGTGGGTTGTTTATGACACTATTGAGCTTACGTAGTTCTCTCGAGGGGTTTTCAACAACTACCACAGGGTTGATTATGAGTGGCTATTACGTGGGAATATTCCTCGGTGCTCGCTACAGTGCCTCTATTGTAAATCGTGTAGGCTATATACGAACATTCAGTGTGCTTGCATCCATTATCTCTATCATCCCCTTAATCCACATGCTCTGGATTGATCCTATAGCATGGTTTTTGTTTAGGGTAATGACTGGGTTTGCAATGGCAGGCCTAATTATGGTGACAGAAAGTTGGTTGAACACAGGGGTGGACAATAAACACCGGGGTAGCTTGCTAGCTGTCTACATGGTAATTAACTATTTAGGTGCTGGTGCTGCGCAATTATTACTTTTGTTACATGAAGTAGGAGGCTATCAGTTATTTGTAATGTCCTCTATCTGCTTTTCACTATGTCTTATACCCGTTGCATTAACCCACAACGCGGAACCTACTCCCGAGCCACTTCAGCCTATGAAATTTCTGCCTACTTTAAAAAGAACCCCCGTAGGCTTTTACTGTGCGATGTGCGCGGGGTTCCTTGGAGCATCTTTTAATTCCATAGGGCCATTATTTGCGTTGAAAATAGGCCTAGCTAATGATGAAATTGTGCTGTTTATGTCGCTGGGAATCTGTGGAGGTTTAGTTTTACAAACACCAGTAGGCAAATTATCTGACCGTTTTGATAGGCGTAAAGTGATAGTGTTAATTACTGCATTGGTAGTCAGCAGTTGTTTATTGATGCGCTGGCAAGTGCTGCATAACTATGAATTAATGGCGCTGCTGGCAGGCAGCTTTCTCTACGGAAGTTTAGCCTTTACGTTATATTCATTAGCCGCTGCACATGCGAATGACTGGGCGGGTAATGGCCAGCGTATGCAAACAGCAGGGGCCCTACTTGTGGCATACAGTATAGGAGCCGTGATAGGGCCTATGCTAAGTGCTGGGGCAATCAGTTATTATGGACCAATAGGACTCTTCGACACCTTGGCTTTTGGGGCCGCAATCCTTGGAGTGTTTAGTGTTATCCAGATTAGCGGAATTCGCAAATATCGACCGCGAAGTAAGAGACAGTTTGTCCCTCGCCCAGGATCGTATTTTACTTCTGGAGAAATTTATCGAGCGGTGCAAGCAGAATCTGAACCTGTCCCTGATTATCCCGATCAAGATATTGAGGTAGATAAGGGTGTTAAGTAGATTAGTTGCGATCTACTGTTGAGCCTTAAAATGAAATACATGTATTAAACTTATTTTTGAAGTTACGATTTAACAAGTCCATAACAAAGGGGTGGGAATCGGGAGTTTTTTGGTGAGATAGTGAATCGCCACATAGCAAATTTCAATCCGAGTGAGTAGAAATATACTCGAGCTCCGGAGGGTTGAAAGTGCTCGTCATCTTGCTTTTTGGGCGTATATTTAATTCTCTGAACTCCTTTCGTCTAAGACTTTAAAACGGCAGCTCTGTGTCAGATCCTGCGGTTAGCCAGCGCTTAACCAATGACAGGGGATAGTCGGTATCGGCCAAAAGCGGCCATGGCTTGATATATTGATGCGGCAGACAAACCAAGTTATAGGCCTGCTTCGGACACTGAAGTTTGAATTTTCAAGCTGGATTTAGCTTCCTAAGCGGTATAGGAGACTATATTTTAATACAATATTGTTTAATGCTGGGGATACATTTTTCCAATGTCAGTTTGGGTACAAATCGATAAATGAGGGAATGCCTCTTATCCAACTATTTTCTCAAAAAATTAATCTAAGACACTAAGTCCGAACTGTATTATTTTAACGTGGATTGAAAATGGCTTATGTTCTTTAGACTCCTTTCACGGCCATCGATAAGCTGGTCATGAGTCGATCAGTGGTAATAAACAATCATCAGGATGAACCCAATTTGGAAGGGCTGCAATCTTGCCCAGCCAAGAGTGTATATATGAATAATCGTCTAAGTTAACGGCAATCTCATTTAGCCAAAATAAATATGCCGAACAGCTAATGTCAGCAATAGTTGGGCCACAGGACAATAGAAAATCCTGAGCCGAGAGTGCGTTATTTAATTCGCGCAAGTCGCAAATTGCCCTACTGCGCAAATACAACAACACCTCTTGTGGCTGATCCTCCGTGCTTAAGGCATAGCGAAGATTTGGAATGCTAAAGCCTATGCGATTGGTTTCCCAATAAAGCCATTCAGCAATAGCCTGTGATTGTTTATTGGCTACCCCGCTAAACTGCCCAGTTAGTTTGGCTAAATATATTAGGATCGCGTTAGATTGGCAGAAAGCCTGATCCTGATTAATCAATACCGGAACTTCTCCAAATTTACTGGCACCAAAAAAATTGGTGCCACGTTTAGATCTGGGTAATTTTAGGTCAATCCACTTATATTGGTGCGGTGTATTGGATAACAGTAAAAAAGATCTCACTTTGTATGAATGACCTGAGTCCGTACTTCCGTATAACAGCATATATCATGCTCCAAATGGCGCAGTAGATTTACTGCGCCATAAAAATAGTCGCAAAAATGGGTTCATCAGAAAGTTACTAAAAGGTATTATTAAAATCCATAATCCAATTGGTTTCCCATGTTTGGCCCCCGTCTTCCGAAAACGCTTGCTCCCAGCGTGGAATTTCCGTGGTGGGTACTGTCCATAGAAAACGCACTTTGATCGATTTACCTTCAAATGTATCTTCAGCATAGAATGTTCCAATGCCGTCGATGAATTGGCCTCTCATGGGAGTATCAAGTTGATCGGAATGTCGACCGTCCAGCCACCAAATAGACCACATACCCGTTTTTGCGTTATAAGTTCTAATCGTTGCGGCGCAATAGCCCTTCAGTGGTATATCAAGTCGATTATCATCGAAATTGCCAGCACCCCCGAGAATTTTTTGAGTAATTGTAGTGCCAGAAAATTCATCCCAGTCCGAACATTTTGCTAAGCGGTGTCTGAGTTTTCGGTGTTTGACTTGCCACGTACCGATAAAAAAATCAAAATCGGCGGCATTTGATTGTTGGGGTATTGAGTTCATTTATTTTCCTTTTTTACAGCATCAATTTGTTACTTCGAATAACAGCAGTGATGCTAGTATAATTATCATATAGGGCGAAACCTGTCCTATTATTAATAATTAGTTAGATTTGCCTTATGGCTCGAAAAACAAACCGCATTTTGGCGGTTCCTGAACTACTGCAAAATTATGGAGGTCTAAGTGGTGCTGAACTATCGGCCCGACTTGGATTAGACTGCCGTACTTTATGGCGTTATATTGTCGCGCTGGAGTATCTTGGGATACCCATCATGAGCGAACGCGTTCGCTATGGCAGTTATACCCTAGTGTCTGGTTTTAAACTGCAACCTATGATGTTTGATGAAGACGAAGCGATGGCTTTAGTTACCCAGCCTGACTTGCAAGCGGTGGGTCTTCGGTTAGCTATGGCGACTGTCGGCCAATTGCAGACTCTTTCATTGCTTGTTTCAATAGCTTTTTATGTTATCTCATTCATTTATACATTCAAATTTATCCATCTACGCAGCAGTGAAAAAAAGAGTTCCTAATCAGATCATAAAAAACAAGCCTGTTCGGCAATTTGCCTACTGGTTCCGTGTCCGGCATCAGGGACACTAAATAGACTGATTTTTTGCCTAGACATTGCCACTGGAACTGCGGTGACATAATATTAGCGAAAAATAAACTACAGATTTTATCTGAACTCGAAAAATGGTTGTTCCCTAAAGAATGAAAAAGACTCTAAACTGGTTATTTGACCGCTTTAAAATTGGATTTAGCGCCAATGTATATGACGAAGCTCAGCATCGTATATCTGTTATTAACCTTTTCTCACTGGTTGGCCTGTCCATAACAGGATTGATGTCAATTGCAGCACTACTGAATAAGGCTCATTTGCTGGCTTTGGTTTTGGCTTGTGCCAGTATCATTTATTTTGTTTCCTTTATTGTCCACAAAAACAGCCAAAACATCAGATCCTGCGGCAGAGCCATCGTTTATTCGCTGTTCGCTTTAATGGTTTATTTGATTTACGACGGCGGCGTTGACAATACAGGTCCACTTTGGATTTTCATGACCGCACCGGTTGCCCTGTCTATTCAAGGTTTTAAACGGGGTTTGGCAGAGATTGGGATCTTTGTATTTATCATCAGTTTTTTGATGTTTACCCCCGGTGAACCACTAGTTATTGCCGACTATTCCGTCGAATTTAAATTGCGTATTTTGTATTCGTATTTAACGGTGACATTTTTGTCGGCATTCTATGAATATTCCAGAAACAGTTCTTACCAATATACCTTGGAACTCAGCAAAAAGTACCAACAGCTCGCCAAACTGGATCCCTTAACCAAATTGTCAAACCGCAGAGATGGATTACAGATAATGGAACGGGAACAAATTAAACTCAAACGTACGCCCGAAAAATTATCGTTGATGTTGTGTGATGTCGACAATTTTTAAACTATTAATGACAGCTATGGTCATAATTTCGGCGACATGGTTTTGGTTGAACTGGCTAATCTGTTTAAATCACAAGTACGCGCACAGGACAACGTCACAAGATGGGGAGGTGAAGAGTTTTTGTTTATTTTGCCGCAAACCCCGCTGGGCAATGCAATTGAACTGGCCAATAAACTGCATTCAAGTGTCCGGGAAATAAAAATCAAGCATCAAGATCACACCATATTACTAACCGTGAGTATGGGGATCAGTGAATTGGGCCCGGAGCAAAACATATCAGATGCAATCCATATCGCAGACAAATGTTTATATCAAGCTAAAACATTAGGTAAAGACCAGGTTTTTCCAAATACTGATAAGGCATAGTTTTCTAGACTCATATATGCCTTTTTCCGATTCGTTAAAACGGCAGCTATGTGTCAGGTTTTCCGTTACCTAGGCTGACTTGCAAGCGCTGACTCTTCGGTTAGCTATGACGACTGTCGGCCAGATCCTACGGCCAGCTGGCTCTCAAGTCTATTACCAAGTGTGTCGGTTGTTGTGGGAATCTAGGCTTGACAGTGATAATTTAAGAAAGAAAATTCAGATAGCCAATTCATTTGATTTTTAGAAGGCCTTCATCAAGCTTTTTAATTAAGTTTTTAGTATTTTTCTTTTTACTGAAAGCCACAAAAATATTACTTATATGATTGATGTGACCTTTTTTAATTGCATTGACACTTAGCCCCATTTCAGCCAATTTATACTTTGCTACTTCGTCAAACATAATAGCTACATCTACACGATTTCTAATAAGAAGTTGAATGATTTGCTTCTGATTTGAAACCCTTACTTCATCAAATCGGCTTCTGTATATTTCATAAACATTACCATACTCATAACCAATAATTAACGCAATAGTGGTTCCTTTAGGAATATCTGCAACGGAAGTAAAGTTAAGTTTTGATGCAGCAGGATAATAATATGATGCAGGTGCCTGTAAAATGGGCACTTCACCAAAATAGAATTTATCTGTAGTGCTTTTTTGTTTCGTTACATTAAACGCGCCGTGCACCTTGCCAAATTCTGCCATGCGTAAAGCTCTGGCATATGGTACCGCCACGAATTCAACTTTTACATTTACAGAATCAAATGCTTTTTGGATGATGTCTTTTGATAGTCCGTTTCCTTGTTCATCAGCGTAAGGAGGCCAGCTATCTTCCACAGCTAGTTTTACTGTTTCCTGAGCGACTGAAAAACACGGCAGTGAGCAAAGGGCAATTAATGATATCGCAAAAAATTTAATAGGATCACCTCTGAAGTGACGTAATTAATTCCTGAGCAGCACAATATGTTTAATAGAATAACTTTTCAAGTGATTGATGTTAAATAATAATTTTTTTGGTCACTGAAAAATTTATCACCTATTATGGATACAGACAATAAACAATACCAACAGTTCAATCTAGAACCAAGGTAGCATGCTTCTGGATTAGGCAAAGTAGAAAAAGTTAGACCACGGAAGCTGTAACTTCCGGGACCTAGCACCAATACCGAATCCGCAGAAGGTAGGAGATTGATATGCCTAAATTACGCCTTAGAATATGAAGCGGGCACAGCATTAGCGGAATCTCTAATCATCGACTTTAGCAAAAGTATCAAGAAGGAAGGGTGTGTTTGATAAGTCCCCAGTTCTCTAGACGCGTATTTGGTTCTCAAAGTGCCATTTATCAGGTCCGTTAAAACGGCAGCTATGAGTCAGTTACCTACGGTAAGCCAGCGTTTAACCAATGATTGGCAACAGTCGGTATCGGCCAATTGCGGATATTGTTGCTGTTGAGGGAATTTTAAATTTTAGAGGCTTTCTGGGAGTATTCATTCAATCTGCCTCATTGATAATTGTTCTTTTAGATGTTCGACGAAGGCCAGCGTTTTGCTCGGGGTCCTGTTCTTCCGAGGATAAATCGCGCAAACATTACTTGTTATAATGTCCAGTTGTTCAGGGAACAGTATGACCAGCCGACCATCTTGAATGTCCTGGCCGATGATGAAGTCTGAGAGCTGACATATTCCTCAACCTGACAGCGCAGCCTGGCGAACTAATTCTGCATCACTTGCTACTAAATTTCCTGAAGGCTGAATTTTTTCGGTTCTTCCATCGCGACTGAGTTCCCAATTGTTGACTTGGGGGATCGCACTAAAACCAATACAATTGTGATCGGTAAGACTGGCAAATGACTGGGGAGTGCCATAGATAGCGAGATATACAGGCGACGCGCAAATCAGGCGACGACTGGGTGCCAGTTTCACGCATTCCAACCCCTTTGTTGTAACCTCGCCTATACGCAATGCTACATCTATATCAGCGGCAACCATATCTGGGAAATACTCAGCCTGATTAATCTCTATTTGGATGCTAGGATAACGACTGAGAAATCCCTCGACTAAGGGGAGAATAATGTTGGGTGAACATGCATTCATACCAATAATACGCAACCGTCCTTTTGGTTCACTATGACACGTGGTAGCAACTTCTTCTGCTTCGTCAATGTTGATGAGAATGGCTTTACAATGTTCAAAAAAGTCTCCTCCTGCATCGGTTAGCGTTATATTGCGTGTCGTCCGTGTCAGCAAACGAACCGACATTCGATCTTCAAGTGCACTGATGATCTTGCTCACCGACGATGGATTGCGGCGTAAACTCCTGGCCGCAGCTGCCAGGCTGCCAGCATCGACGACCTGAACAAATATCTCCATTTCAATCAGCTTGTTCATATCTAGCATCCCTACAGATTGTTATTATTAATGATACTTATTCATTAATAACCTCTGAATATACCGCTTTTCATTTCCTACAATAACCGGCAAATATAGAACTTATGTTTTTCCAAATTGGAATGTAAAAATGCATGAGGGATAATAGTATGAACTGGTAAGCCTCTAGTTTTCTAAACGCATACTTGGTTGTCAAAGTGCCTGTTACCAGGTCTGTTAAAGCGTCAGGTTTTGCCGTTACCCAGGCTGACTTGCAAGCGCTGAGTCTTAGGTTAGCGATGACAACTGTCGGCCAATTGCAGACATTGTGGCAGTTTTCATTAATTCTCTGGATGGTTTTTTACTACCCAATAATCTAATAATTTACCGTAGCCTGGTACAAGTGCTATCTTCGCTGCTTGAACAAGCGGCTATAGCACTTTTTATACTCAAAACTCTTGTCAGACTCTCTGGCTAGGGCTTGCACAGATTTTGGAGACAATGATGACTATCACTTTGGCATTTGATGTATATGGCACTCTGATTGATACCCATGGACTTGTAAAGCAACTTGGGGTCCTAGTCGGTGATAAAGCACAGGAATTCTCAAACAGCTGGCGTGAAAAGCAGCTGGAATATTCATTTCGCCGCGCCCTGATGAAAAGTTATCTGCCTTTCTTTGAATGTACCCGCAGTGCTCTGGAATATGCCTGCAAGCTACATCAAGTGGATCTGAGTACAGAGCAAAAATCTGAATTACTAGCGCTGTATTCAGAACTACCGGCCTTTTCAGATACCCTTAGCGGTCTTTCCGCTCTGGATCGAAATCAATTTAATCCCTATGCGTTCTCCAACGGCACTGAAGTCGCAGTGCGTAAGTTGCTGCAGGCTTCAGACACAGAACAGTACCTGCTAGACGTAGTCAGTGTTGACGATCTGCAGACCTTTAAGCCAGATCCTGCTGTCTATGATTACTTTTTACAACGCAGCGCTGCAACAAAAGAACAGACTTGGTTAATATCCAGCAACCCTTTCGATGTGATAGGTGCCCTTAATTTTGGCATGCAAGCAGCCTGGTTAAAACGCAGTGGAGCAGCGTTGTTCGATGATTGGGAGCTAAGCCCTACCTTGGTGGTTAACTCATTGGAGAATATTGGTGAACAGATCCTGGAAAAATCAGCTTCTGTTAGCTTTCATTCAGGCTTACCCAAATGTCAGATATCCTAATTGATCGGAAAAAATGCTCAGTTATCGCTGAGATTGAAGGTCTTATAAGTGAGGCTCTACTTGGTTTTGAGAGCTTAGTGTCACAGCATCAAACTAACAGCTGGGATACGATTAGATTTGAACTCTGGAATGATACCGGCAGGGTGTTGATTTTCCCATCACTAGGCAGCACCCCGTATAGAATTGATCAATGCGGCATTGAAATCACATGTGACGAGGTGCTAAATACAATCTTCGAGGCTACAAATAGTGATATGCCTGAAAGCGAGTATGAACTATTGGAGTCCGGTATTTCTGCCAAAATTGTAGAATATATTTTTTCAGCATCTGCAGTAGTACCATCAGCACAAATAGCGGTTTTTGAGTACGGTGATAAACAAATATTCAAGAGCTAACAATCACAGGCACATGAGCGTTTTTTGGCTGTGACGAGAGCTATGACGACTAACGGCCAATTGCAGACATTAGCCGTTCCACTAGACTCGAAATTACGACTCTCTGTTTGTCTATAACCCCACCGAATTGATTGATCCTATTTTTACTGTTAACGTACTAGAATCATTAACAAAATGTTTAAAGTTGATTAATAGCAGCTTTCGAATAGTTGGTATCCGCATCAATTAACTTTTAGAAGAAAAATATGAAAATATTGAAAAACTTCAATCAATTGAGTTTTCATGATGCTTCAGTTGAATCTGTGAAGAGAGAGGGTGATTGTATTGAAATTAATTTTGATTTTGTCATTGTTACACCAGAGCACCCTCTAGCTAATGGAAATATCATTGAGTTAAAAAATGCCCAAGTTGTTTTCAAGAAAGTGAAATCTGAAAATGCCCTTATTTGGCATAATGACAAATCGCCAATCAGCCACCCCAATCCAAGCGCCCCAATAGATGAAGTAATGCACGGAAAACATAAAAATGGATTGTTTCATTTCGATGGTTTTTGGCAAGTCGATGATTGGTCAGAATGGTATATTTATTCAGAAAATTTTGAGGTCACAGGTGAGCCAATAGAGTTTCCGAGAGCGAGATATTAACAAGTAAATTAACCACTCCGACAGGATCAGATTAGCTAAATTGATGTATTGGCAAACGACGGTATCGGCCAAAAGGAGACATTCTACGTTGTGTATCTATCCTCTGATCTCCCCTTGTCATTCATCAGTCATTAACGTTTAATACGTCTTTGAAATATGGCTGTTCCAGCTGTTTAGCACTTTGCAGCGCCGCATCAATAAAAATAGTATTATGAAGGAGTTAGCTGCTTTTGGAGGTTTCATTGGTATACGAAATTCACTGTGATAATAAGATTATAGGAACAACTAAATTCGAGCGCGGAGATCCTCCGATGGGTTTTGTTGTGGGTGAGTTGGTTCCTAGCGAAACATATGACAAAGATAAGCTAACCAGTATTGTTAAGGTCTTCATCCAGTTTACTAATGAGCAAGTTCAGTGCGAAATGGTAACCATTGAGGATCTATCTGAAGAGTTAGGGGAACAAGCAATTGAAGTTACTGCATTGCTAGTATCATCTGATGAGTTTGAAAAGCACTTTAGCCACCATAATGAAATATATGAAAACCAATTTAAGTAGTCAGAAACCAACGATTGTTGGCGGCGTTAACTCCTGTTCTTAAACAGCCGCTATGTGTCAACTCATGCGGTTCACTGGCGCTTAACGGCCAATAGCTGCCATATTGAAAAGAGTGTGAATAATTTTGATGCAAGTCCAATGGAGCAATATGCATAAACGGTGTTCTCGCTATGATTTTAAGTAAGTTAATAGAATTAGATTTCACGAAGCAAAACTTTGTGGTGCTATTAAAGTCAGGGGCTGACCGATATCAATCACTGTATTCACACAAACAGATCGCTGAGTGGTGCGAAAAATTCTGGTATCAATATTCCGATGTTGATGCTCCTGAAGGTATAGAGAATTTATTATGCCTCTTAGCTGATGTTGAAACTCAATGGGACCTTTTCCTTGTAAATACTTACAGCACGGATGAGCTTCAAAAAATGGATTTAGATAAAGTTAAATTACCATATAGTTGGTTCGATGGATGGCTTAGCGAAGTCGAGGCATAACAAGGAAATTATTTTAGATGACGGTATCGGCCAATTGCAGACATTAAGTTAAGTGTTATAAACCTGTTCATCATCGACAGAATGTAGGCCAAACGTTATGTATAAATTAATCATCAGCTTTATATGTCTAACTTTATTGCTAACAACAGGCTGCTTCAATGATGATAGAAAAGTGACTATGAATAGTTTGGAAACTTTTAAATCAACCATGAATTCCTCACTACCTGTGGGTTCAGGAAAAGAGCAAATCGAAGAGTATTTGACTGGCCTCAAGTTGGTAAATTCATATGTGGAAGATGAAAAAATAATTTATTCTATGGCGCCCAATATTGGTAACTTCAGACTTATATATGAAACTACGTTATTAATCCGATTTAAGCTGGATGAAAAATATGAGCTAAGAGTCATTGAATATGAGCTTGAGCGCTAAAGATTATTCGAATTGTCCTGGGGGACTACTTATCGATGAAACCTGCCCTGATTAACAGAGTTGAAATTGATAAGATAAAAGTCATAGATTGGTATGACGGTGTAGTGACTGGTTTGATTACCATTACTGACCGGACCGGTTGGTTCTTTGCTTCTTTGTTAGCTTGGAATCCAGAGTCACAGGAGAAAATATTTTCTATTTTCCCTCTAAATATGGAGTGTTCAGACAGGCTAATTGAAATATTATCTGATGATTCAGATAGTGGTGTTTGGTCTTCTCTAGAGCACGAAATAATTACTATTAGAACTAATTATCTAGGCAATGTTATGGTCATTAAATGCCTAGATCTTGGCGAGCCTGTTATTTCTGGCTTTGAAGATGATCTTGATGTACTTCAAATCAGGAGCCAAGTTGGCAGGGATATTGAGGACGTGATATTAGATGATAGATCGACTGCGTGGTTTGATTCGATTCTAGACGTAGTATCTAACCATTAACCTTGGTTGCAAGCGATGGTAAAAGTCGGTAGTGAAACGGTGACTGTTAGAAGAAATGTAGTTGATGATGTTGTTAAAATAGGTACTGCATTCAAATGAATAATCTTACTAAGCTAGAGAAAGACGTCTTAAAAATGCTACTGGATGGAGAAGATGGTGTCCTTTTAAATCTAAAAGCGCAATTAGATTTAGTTAGTGTGGAAAATCGTAAATTGTCTGGTGTCGGTTTCTTCACTAACTTAGTTGTCCCCCAATCTTGCAAAGCAAGCGCTACTAATTCTAGTTTAGAATTTAGAATTGGTGATGTTCATGCAGATATAGAGGGGTTAGATTTTGGAGCTGGCTTTATATTGTATGTAGAAGATGGAATCATAAAAATGCTTGAAGCATATTCTTACGATGAGCCTTGGCCTCTTACAATTGATTTTTTTAAGCTAACCTATGTTAATGGCCAACGAGACCTTGAAAAGCTAAGATCTAGTTGGTCGTAGCGTAAAAAGTTACAAACAAAGTAAATGCTGATTCATATACTCCGTCGGTAGTTTTCTAGACACCTATTTGGTTTTAAAAACACCTTTCGCCAGAGCCTTTAAAAATGTCTGCAATGTGTCATAACCCGACTTCGAGCCCTTTTCATAAAAGGCAGTGCTCATAAGCTTTTTGTGAATTCTGCATGCATTCCAACTGGGCTAAAAACGACCCTCTTAACTAAAAAATCATCACCTTCTCGTCATTGATAGGTGGAGAATCCTGCACCTGACGAGATTAGCCTTTGGTGCTTGGTATCAATTTTTTTGCAGACAAAGCAGCCGTTTAGATCCTAGATTGGCGACGATAATATCACCATTCTTTACCCCAACAGCTTGCGTAACAATCAACAGATCAACAGATCAACAGATCAACAGATCAACAGATCAACAGATCAACAGATCAACAGATCAACAGATCAACAGATCAGCAGAAAAAATACCGTCTCCAGTCATGAAGTCACCTTCGCCAAAGCAGGCATAGCTAGCCTCAGGGTGCTGAATTAATAAACTGGCTAAATTAAGAGCTCATTGCTTGTACCCTGCAGCTGGAGACTTAAAGCCTGTCATACCGCATTGGGCCCGAGGGATTATAGATTCGCAGCTAAAGAAATTAATGTATGGATTTCAACATCCCCATTATTCTTTAATGCCGTATTCACTCGATATATATTCAAGTTTTAGTCTTTGTCCCTATTTTACTTGTCATTAACTATACTTGGCTTGTGTAGTGGTACATTGATGTGGCTGGCATTCAACCACTGTCGTCCATAAGCGGATGATTTCCCAATAACTAAGCCAAAGTATATAGTTGATAAGGAAGGATTTATGAAGAATGCTCTCGCTGTTTTGATTTTTTTTCTTGTGCCACTACAGCTTGTTACTGCCAATGAATCTATTACTTTAAACATTTCTGAAGGGGGCTACCCCCCCTATATGATTTCTAATCCGACAGGAAAAGCTTCGGGTATCATCGTTGATGTCTTAGAGGTGATCGCTAATAAATATGACTATGTCATTAACTCTGTAGAGATCCCTAAAAACAGGGTTGAATCGGGGATTTTAGCAGGCACTCTCGACGCATCTCCCAGTGCTAAAGAGTGGGTTTCTAATCAAGATGACTTTATATTTAGTGATGTAATAGTCGTGGTTAAAGATATGCTTTTTTCTCCCAGTCACACCCCGATAAAATATACTCAACCTAGTGATTTGATTGGGAAATTGGTTGGCATTAACTTAGGTTATTTCTACCCTCGGTTGCAGCCATTTTTTGACAATGGAAAGATACGGACCACAGTCGCTATCGGTGAGGTATTAATGTTGAAAAAAATATTAAAGGGCCACAGTCAATGTGCGGTTGTGGAAGAGCGTGTGGGCAAATTGATCATTAAAAATGACCCCTCTATGCAGGGAAAATTTTATATCTCAAAGAAGGAAATAAACAGTTATGAGTTCAGAATTATGTTTAATAAAAAGTGGCAGTCCTTTGTTTCGGTTTTTAATCAAGAGCTAGCCATAATGAAAGAAAATGGCAATTTATTAAAAATCATTATGCAATATAACTAAATGTGGTGGGAGCTTAGTTTTTTAACGCATATTTAGTTACAAAAACGCAGCTCACCAGTACTTTTGAAATGTCTGCAATGTGTCTAGTCAGGACAGGGGGGCTATGTTTAAGATTAGAAATTACATTGCTAAAATGAGCTATTGCACATGACGTTTCTGTGAGTGGCCTCTACTTAAGAACCCCATAATCTTATTGACCATATCTGCCATCGGCGGGGCATCTTCTGGTATCCATTTCGCATAGTGGTCATCTAGCATCTTGGTGTTAGTGTGGCCCATCTGCTGAGCGGTCCAATCTTTAGAAATCATCCCTGTTGAAAGCAACTGTGAAGCAAAAGTATGCCTGGCATGATTGGGCCCGCTATATCTCACTTTAGATAACACTAAATGATGTTTCCAGAATCTATCACGAACAGCCCCATCACTATTGTGTGCATTGCCATAAAGGCTATTACGCCAAGCCGGACGCCATAGTTCAGTGTCAACCGTTCTGGTACTTTCCTGGATAACTCTTATCTCTATAGCAGGGATAATATAGCTATTAACTTTCTGCTCTTTAATAGCCTCAATAGCCGGCTGCAATAGCTCAATTTCTCGCACAGATCCGCGTGTCTTAGGTACTTTGTAATAGCCTTTAACATGGGCTTTCTTAATCCGAACAATGCCTCGGTCTAAATCAATATCATCCCACCCAATCGAAATCAGCTTACACACTCTAACCCCAGTCCAGAAGGCAAACTTCATCATCAGTAAATCTTGTGGCCGGCGAGTCTTGGTTGCCAGGATCCTATCAATTTTCGCTATTGTGAATGGGTCTGGCGCTTGCTTGAGTACCTTTCTATTCTCTATTAGAGTAACAGGGTTAACTTTAACCACAGCATCAGCCAGGGCGTCTTTGAGAATAGCTGCGGCTGTTGATCATAAAGTAACAGCGAAGCTATTGAGGCCTGATTTATATCCATCTCAGGCAGTTGTTAGATCGTAGCCGGTAATCTTGTCTTTAATCAGTCGCAACCTATGTGATTCCATACAGTAAAGGAAGACCCAAAATTCTTGCGCAACTAAGACGCGCTACTTGAAAAAATGCAGGGAAACACAGTAACTGCTGAAGCAGATTCTAGACATGAAGCTCTTTCTATTTTATCAGACACCCTTGTCGAATCGATGATAGATACTCCAGTTCACCGGATTCCAAGGGTCCTGAGAGAAACAGTTGATAGCCATTTTCACGTTCCTCTATTTTCTCCACATAGCGAAAATCCCCAGTATCAACCTCAATAACATCGCAGGTTGTAACAGAGGTATTAGAGGTAAAGGATTTTGGGTGGTGAAGGGCATCGTGAATGTATTTAAGTTTATAAGTTCTAGAGGTCATACGTAGTTCTTGTGCCTGATTGTTATGGAAGCTTTGATAGTAATTTTTAGTGTGTCCAAAGCGTGACACGGCGCAATTAGAACATGAGGTCATCATGACGAATATAGTCAAATTTCCGATATTTCGGTATTGAAAAATAACTATTGAGCAGGGCCAATTAAATTTTAATGCATTTCACAAAGTTAGCACTTTAGCAGCCACAAATTCTGTCAATCCATACAGTAAAGGAATGTCCACAATGCATGACCAACCAAGAGCAAAAGCGTTGCTGAAAACATGCAGGGGGACGAACCAGCTACTGTTGCAGATGCTAGACATGAAGCTCTATCTGTCCTTTCAGAGTCTGCTGCGTATATCGCTGGTATAAATTTCAACTTGTTGTAATTTATTGGTTTTAAAAGAAAAGTTGTTTCGCTAATTTACCTCTGGTGACTTTGGGTACATAGCGAAACTCGCCGGTATCAAGCTCAATAATATCACCAGTTGTAACAGGGGTATTGGAGGTATTAGAGGTCTAGGTGTTAGGGTGTTCAGGTGCTTTTCTAATGTACTTGAGTTGATAAATTATAGAGTTCACTTGTATCCCCAGTATTTCAAGGGGTACTAGATTTTAGGGGAAAGGAAAGGGATTGGTCACTTCTGGGGATCAACGCCCCAGGAGTGACCAGCTCAAAAGGTACAAATCGCTATGGATAAGGGGATCCATTAGGCGGTTTCTACTAGCTGCGTACTGAGTATGGGTCAGGATCGGAGAAGTATCCAATCGGAATTTGAAATAAGAGAATTCATTTTTTCGGAATCAAGAAGAGGAGTTAAACCGCCCAATTTAGCGATGCGAAGCTAAGTTCATCTCTAGCTATTTCAACGATAAGTTGTGGGGTATTGAGTCTGATCGAAGTACCGCATTTACAAGCAACCCGATTATGGCTTTTAACCCACTTCATTGGTTTAACAACTTTAGAGCTGCAATTGAAGCATGAGATCCTGATAGCAGTATCGGATAGCAGTGAAATCATAATTCGATTAGTCCTTTAATCTTTATGGGGTTATACAAAATAGCGGAAGATATTGAATTGTCTAGAGTCTGAAAATTGTGACATGTCACAAAATTAAAACAGCTACTAATGATCAGTAATGCAATCCAGTTTCCAGTTATAGCCGGTATTGAAATACGCCCTGATGACCAGGGCGGCTTTAAGCAGATAACTGAACGCATTAGTTAGACATGAAGGCCTATTTATCCTTTCAGTCACGCTTGCTTACCTGCTGATAGAGATGACCTTTCATTGGGATCAAGGGAGCCTGAAAGAATAAGTAAAAGACCAAATACCAGTTTCCTCACTTTAGACACATAGCGGAAATCCCCAGTTTCAATCTCAATGACATCGCCAGCAACAACAGAGTTAACAGAAGTATAGGTTTTTGGCTTATTACGAGATCTTTCAATGTACTTGAGTTTATAAGTGGTATATGCCATCCGCCGCTCCTTTGCTCGATGATGTGGGGACTTGATAGCAAATGAATACTGAATCAATTGTCAGTGTGTCCAATGCGTGACAGGTTACAAAAGTAATACAGGTACTAATCATGAGTGATGTAATCCAGTTTCCAGTTATAGCCGGTATTGAAATACCTACTGATGAGCAGGGTGGTTTGAAGCGGGTAAGCGTATTTTTGAACGCATTCGTCAGGCAAAAAACTATCTCTATCCGAGCCGAAACCCTTGCTGAATTGCTAATTGATAGGCCATGTCATAGGTGTTGCAGGGCTCTGAAATAACAAGTTGATAGGCTGATTTAAGCTCCTTGATTCTAGAAATATAGTGGAAGTCGGCACTATCAACCTCAATTACATCGCCAACTTTAACAGCCATATTAGATGTATATGTTTCTGAACCTACGGGGTCCTTCCCAATGTGCTTGAGATTATAAGTGATAGAAGTCATCCGTAATTCCTTTATCGGATTGGTGTGAGAACCTCGATAGTAGATGAATAGTAAATCAATTGTCAATGTGTCCTGAACATGAAAAGCCACAAAATTAAAACAGGTACTAATCATGAGTAATGTAATCCAGTTCCCAGTTATAGCCGATATTGAAATACATACTGATGATTAGGGTTGCTTTGAGCAGATAACCAGATTACTGAACCTATTAGTTAGGCACGATTCTCCGGCTGTTTTCTCAGAACTCCTTGTTTAATAGCTGATAGGTATGCCAATTCATTGGAATCTAGGGATTTGGAAAGAACTAGTTGATCACCAAATATGAGTTTTCTGATTTTAGACACATGCCGTAAATCGTCAGCTTCAATTTCAATAATATCACCGACTATAACAGGGGTATTAGAGGTATAGGTGCCTGGTTTTTTATGACTTTTGCGGAGGTACTTAAGTTTATAAATTATAGGGGTCATGCGTAATCACCTTGTTCTATTGGTTTAGCGATCATGGCGCCGCAATCGAAGAAAGGGATTCGATAACTGTATCGGATAGTAGTGAAATCATCATTCGATTAGTCCATTAATCTGTATGAGGGATATGAAGCATAAAATGAATTTTTTGGATTGTATATAGGAAAAAAGAAGAGATATGTGACTGAAAAAGGAGAGTCTGAATAGCATTATGAAGATTTATTAGGGGCGTTTTTGGGGCAAAATCGTCACATGTATAAACCATTAAATATCTTTTCTATGCGTTTGTATTTTTTCTAAGTTGTTGATATATTGTTGTTATTATTATCGGTGTTAAATGGAATTTGATAAAATTCAAAAAATAATCACACTAGGGTTCGAGCCGAGCGAAGCGAGCCAATATCGGAGCTTGCAAAGATAATCCCGCAGGTCGAAGAGCGCAGCGATGAGTAATCCCGAGCGCATCTTCACCGCCATTACTTATCTTCTTTAATCCGACAAGGCCCGAATACAGCCACGGCTCTAACAAGTGTCTCTTCGCGCGTTAACCCCGATGATGTGATGCTCCCTAGGGCCTTACCTTTAAAACTAAGTACTAAATATGCGTTCAAGTATTTCTCTCCCTGTTAATAATATTTCCTGCAGTACAAAATCATCTTATACAAACCTCCGCCGTTAAGTTGGCTCTAGCCGCTACAAACAAACTCATAACCACAAACCCCAGAACTAAAACTGCTATTAGTCCGATTATAAAAAGTTAAAAGAATTCAACTTTATTCACGCTGCTAGCCCTGCAATACCTTCCTGTCGCCTTGTTCTAATGCGGAAACCAGGACGAAGAGGCCGTATTGGGTCAGTAGACCCGAGAATGAAACTGTTTAACTTAGGGGATGGGTCTATGAAACAAATCACCCGGTGTTTATAGGCCTAGATCAATCAGCTTGATAACCGTCATTACCTTGTTATATGTGTCTTAGCTCTGACTTGAGCAGGCAGGGACCGAACTTTAAGTACAGCAAAAAACCTTCTAATGAGTAGATGAAGAGAACGTTTCAGTCCCACAGGGAGTGTCCACGGAGCTAAACAATGTCCTGGATAGGTGTTTGATCTTGAGATATTTAGCACTGCGTGATATATTACTTTGATTGAAATATATATCACATAGTGAAATTTATTTCAATTATGAGAGAAGGACTTTATAAAGAAACAAATGATTGGTAGATGGGGAAACCCAAAACTTACCCAACTGACGTTTAAACATTAAAGGGAGATGACATGTTAAAACAGCTAACAAAAATAGTATCCATCACATCTTTGGCAATATCTTTAACAGCAACCGCATCTGCGGCGACCATTGAACTTCCTAAGGAACATACCTTTCCTGAAGGGGTTACTGTTTCAAGCAATGGCACATTTTACATAGGGAGTATGAAAGAAGGTTCCATTTCAAGAGCCCTGCCTGGAACCAATAAGGCAGTACCCTTTATCGAAGCGGGTTCGAATGGGCTTGTTTCAGTACTTGGTCTCTATGTTGATGAAACAGACAACATATTATGGGCTTGTTCTTCAGATGCTGGGCATCTCGGATATGGAGTTTCCAATTTGATGGGAACTAACCCTCCTGCTGTAAAAGCATTTGATTTAACAACAGGCGCAGCCAAAGGTAGTTTTGATTTACCCGGAGGAGGATTTTGTAACGATTTGACTATGGACAAGAAAGGGACACTGTATGTAACGGATTCCTGGAGTCCTCGTATCCTAAAACTACCTCGCGCTGGAACAAAACTTGTTGAATGGATCAACGATTCTGCATTAGGTGCTGATCAATGGAGTTTGAATGGGATTGATGTCGATAATTCGTTAGATTTAATTTATGTGGTTAATCAAAAAGTCGGTTCACTGTGGCAAATTCCCATTGAATCTAATGGGGGTTCAGGAGTACCAGCTGAGATATTACTATCAAAAGATTTAAGACGACCAGACGGCCTTAAATTAATAGGGCCTAATACCTTGGCTGCTGCAGAAGGTGGATCAGGTGGTATGTCGATCATTCACGTGAATCAAACTGAGCACAAGGGTGAAGTGAGTCGTGTTTCCGACGGATTAAATGGCATTGCAACTTTTGCTTACCACAATGGAAGTGCTTGGATTGTAGAAGCGCAAGGGGGCAACTTTTGGTGTGCACCTGAAAGCTGTGGAAAGCCATCGCCTCCATTTAGGTTGGTTGAAGTTTCCCTTCCATAAGAAAAGTAAATAATCTCAGTTGAATAAAAACCCTCCTCTGTGTTTGATATTTAGTCTCAAACCAGGGGAGGGCAATAGCTATCCTTTGTCTATTCGTTGCCATTTTCTAACTCAATATTCTCATGCTTGAATTAACCAGACAAACGACTGTTACTGTGCATTTAACGTTTAGATGCATGACAGCGCTAGCCTGACGGTATCTATTGGGAATGACGCTAACACTGATAACTGGGCTACCCAGACTTAGCGATACTGTAAATTCGTTATTTTTTAGCTTCCTATTAGACTGCTATGTTTCATCTATAGCAGCCTATAAACAAAACACCCTTGACGGAAAAATTTGCCATGCCGATAGTTACTATTCAGCAGTCCCCGGGACGCAGTAAAGCGCAAAGGCAGCTTTTATTAAAACGCATCACAGAGGCTTTTGAAGAGGCGTATGAGTTGAAGCCAGAAGCCGTCACAGTCTTTTTTCAAAACTTTGATGATGAACATTGGGGTAAGGCTGGTAAATTGCACAGTGACAAATCTTGAATGCTTATAGAGCATTCCTATAAATTCATGAGATAACAACAACATGATGTTGGCAGCCTGCGCCTGCTGAGAGCGCATGAAGAGCGTGTCATTTCCAAATTGAACTTGAATTATGGATGTGGGATTTTCGCGGGCTAACAAGAAGGCATTCCAACACTGTGTTTAAGTTCGCGCAACTCAAAATTGTATAAGCTTTTGATTGAGTTATTAATAGTTAAGGGATTAATTATACTATATTCATTTGCACGAATACTGTTTTGTATATAAATTAGTCAGATAGTAGAAATAGATACAAAGCACTTTGAAAGGCTGTACAGCTGATAGGGAACTGATCGGCAATCGTAATTAATAGAAGATGGCAAAGATAACTGAATATCAGATAGAGCAAGCTCAAGTTTATGAAAGACCAATATCTATAGTTATCCCCGAAAACGTTCGTTATCTTCAGTAGACATGAATAGATTTTGGGCATGGTTCGAATTGGCTGTCAATCAGAGTGGTAGTAGGCATAAACGTTGGAAAGGGATTTTCATTTTTATGAAGCACTTATTTTCTGACTCCATTAAATATAGTGCGATCAAACTAGGGAGTTTAAGTATGAGATATCAGTTACTCTATGGGGCATTAGCTTTTTGTCTAGCGGGCAGTGCTTCTGCTTTAGAGATGGGGGAGATCACTTTAGATATTAATGGCTTTTCCAGACACGGTAAAAGTACTTACACTGAAAATGGCACTGCGCATAAATACACCGAGACCAACCCAGGCCTGGGGATTAGCTACGGGCTTAAGGATAACTTGGATTTACGTGTCGGCGGGTTTAAAAACAGCTACAACAAAGACAGTGTATACGCCGGGGTCAACTGGCACAAAGACTTCTATTTTGGTGACTGGACGGTCGCGCCCAGCTTAAATTTTTTCCTGATTAGCGGTTACGAGAGACGCACTGATATTCCCTTCGTTATTTTACCCGCACTGACCTTTGGTCATCGCGCGGTCAAGTTGAGTGTTGGATTAATGCCCTTTGGCGATGAATCCAAGGTTGCCACTTTCCAGCTTCAATTTAATTTCAAATACTTTTAGAGAGGACCACTGCCCGGCCGATTAATGACAGCCCTGAAGCCCAGAGAGATCAGTAAATCCTATTCGGCTGCAGTGTATTAGCGGGACTGTATTGCCCAGTAAACTGGTCCGGCGCGGCTTAACAATAATCAAGTGAAGCAGCCAGTCGCTCATTTACTTAGCTGCTGTTAGAAATTCAAACTTATCGGTGCAACAAGTACTACTCAATTATATATATTGCCAATCTTAACTCAAAAGCAGCCCCGCCAAATATACGGGGCATTTTTATGCCTGAAATTTGATAATCCCCGATGGAAAAGCTGCTGACGGGGTTAATAAACTGCAGGTGAGGCTGCGCTCGTCCGAGCTATGCCTTTTGTGAGAACGGCAATCATGGCAATCCTGCCGAAAATTAAGCTCTCAAGAATCACTAGATTTGAATATTTCTTTATAGCCTCTAGTAATCTTGTATTTTTAGTGAATTTTCTGGATGAGTGAAGTTATCACTAATTGGGGTGAATCTTATAAATTCATGAGTTGAAATTCAGATATAAATATAAACACCTACCTAGTTTGCATGCCCCTTGTTTCTACCGCGCAGGAAACAGTGTCGTATTTTCACGAAAAATTTATCTGGCATCGCATGTGACTTCAAAATCAAGTCATAAATTATGAAGAGACATCGCTTTCCTCTGAATTTTCCCTGGGGGACTTATTCGAGTAACCCATAAATTACCATAATATAAGATACACAGTTGTCCTCTAAAAAACTGACACCCCAGCTAAAATATAGGCAGCATCAATACTGGGTCTTGTACTGAATGAATGGTGAATGAATAGTATATGAATATTCATACTGTTGTTTTAAAAATGCAGTAAAAACAATTAACTAAGCTATTGAATTTCATATGTTGCTAATGCAATATTGATAAAAAATTTTGAGGACGTTAGCAATTATGGTTCTAGATAACAAAATTATAAACGAGTTTATAAATCAACTAAAACCGGGCAAGGTGATTGACCTGCAGCTCGGCGGCTCAAGTGTCGTGAGAATAAAACCTACTGTTATTGGTATCGATTTAGGGCGTTATTTACTGGTTAAATTCCCCAGTAAATTAAATCCCGGCGATTATAATGATCTACTTCTCTCAGGGGTCGGTGTCATTGTTCGTTTTATTCTTGAAGGGCTAAATGGTGAATGTGTGGCTTTTTCAACGACTATACAGCAAGTGTTATCCGCGCCTAATAGATTGATTTTTTTAAACTACCCTACGCGTATTGAAAACCGTCAACTACGAACACATCAGCGTAAAAAAACTCATCTACCCGCGCAAATTTCACAGTATAAATCTGTTGATAGATTAACCGGTAATTGTATTGGTGGCTATATAGTCGATATCTCTGCCCGTGGTTGCCAATTTTCATTTAAACCGGGCAACGGCAAAAGTGGTGTCAAAAAGTGTCCTGTTCATATAGCAATGACTATTGCGGGTATGGATGAGCCCTTAATCATCACTGCACATGTTAAAAATAATCGGCTTGAGAATGGTCATATGCTGGTTGGAATTATGTTTGATGAATCATCATTAACAAAAATTTCAGTGTTACTTGATGAAATGGCGATTGAATCAGAATAAATAAACAGCACATAATTAGAAAATGTTCCGAATAATATTGAGTGTTTCCTAGGGAAATAGCAATTAAGCCCTGATTATTAAAAATTAGCTCTCAGATTGCTTGGTTTGTAAAATGGATAGTAAATATGCATCTGTGTTGATAAAGTCAGGAATGCAGGATCGATGCTGAATTAGAAGGCAGTGATGCCGCAGATTAATCGATTGGGTTTGAATGATTTATTAGGTGTAATGGATGCAGGGTCAAATAAAAGAAATAGTAAGAAAAGTATCAAGTCGCAAAGCACAGTTGATGAGGCTTTTAATTTGGTCGGTCTGTATAGGATATGTCTATTTTATATTTGGCTATCCAACAGGTTGATTCCCGTTGTTAAAGGTTAAAGGTTGAAGTGGTCAAGTTAAAGGCTAAAGGCTAAAGGCTCAATCTGCAACAGCCATCAATACAGAAAAGTCACTCAATAGCCCTTAGAATTACTCTAGCAAAAGCGTTGTAGCCTTTACGCTTCTCGTTTATTGAACAACAAAATAACCTCGCCTCGACGAGGTTTTTTCTGGCAGAATTTTCAGGTTCCCCCGATGAAAAACTACTATCACGGTCTTTATACTGGGTGGGGCTTGCGCTCGTCAGGGCTATGCCATTATTGTGAAGCATTGACACAACAGGGTACATATTTAGCAGCGTAGTACGACAGTAGTTGTGGCGAGTGAACGGCAAATTCCTGATTCGCGAAATGCGCCGCAATCTGTACCACGAAATGCGAACAACCCACAGCAGAACGGTTTTCAACAGGAGATGCTACGTCAGAAAGATCAGCAGCCTGTTGCTCAAGGCATAGGTAATGCTAACGGCACTTAGCAATCAGTTACGGCCATTATTCGACTCCTCAAACCTACACAATCACGCGTCTACTTATGATGCTGGCATATCTTTTGCTTGTCTGCATAGAAACACCGACTCCTCAGCATGGCGTGCATCGTTTTAGTACAGCCATACAAAGGGCAGTAAAAAATCAAAGAGGATGCTTTTTATTTCACCGGCTAACGCCCTGCAAAGGGTTAAGCGATACAGATAAAGCCAATGCTGCTTTGCCAGTTTTGTGTATCGTCGCAATACTTGGGAGAAAATCAAATGTTAGAGCATAAATCCTACCGGACCTTTTCGCCGCAACAGTTGCCCGAAGATCGGCAATCATACACTAGTAACTCTTCAGCACATTTGCGAGAAAAGCAAATAGCAAATAGCAAATCCTACACCACGCTATTATTTTTGTGCGGCTTATCTTCGGTGATATCGATCTGGGTAATTTATGCGGTTGTGTCCTCAATACTGTGAAAGTATATTTTAGGCTTTTTGGAGGGTATGCAAAATGGCCAAGATAGTTATCGGTCAGATAATGTTGTTAGCGAAATGCAGAGGTTAGGTTTGAGGGAGAAATGCCGCATTCAATAACCCCAGTAATAGAGAATTAATTCCATCCAGTGGCCGTTGAACAGGAATGCTTGAACTTATTGTGTGGTTCTTGTGATGGCAACCGCGTATTGGATTTTAAGACCGGCAATATCATCAATAAACAGGGGCGGGTGATAAATTCGATTAAGTTGCAGCAACAGCAGGACGGCCAAATCGATAGCTACAAAGCAAAGCATAAAACACAAAAAGAGAGGCCATATTGGCGACATTAAAACCCTCAATACCGGCAGATTAAAATTAGATTAACGCCGGAGTCAGGAGAAAATATGAAAGCGCAAATAGAACATTTAATTGATACCTACGCCACTCATCTTTTTGCGCCAGCTGTTGCCAGATATTTTGCGCCCTACCGGTCAGAAAGCTTGGCGACGCCTTGTAGCAAACAGAGGTCATGCCTCCAGGGGCAACAACTTGACGCAACTTTTAGTGCTGCGCACCAAAGGCCGAGTCATGGTAGTGCAGTTGACAAAATGCTTTATTCGATGGCTTATTTACCTAAAGCGCGAAATGGCCTTCCCTTTGCAAAATGGTTGATCCCGCAGCTAAAAACACAGCAGCTGGCAGCCGTTATGGCAGCATCCCGATTACGTATTGCGAATAAGCACAGCGTCACAGAAGCGCAAGTCGCGGATTATCTAAAGGTACCCAGAAAATCCTACATATTAAGAAGGGAGGCGGGTGTCGCTTGTTTAAAAAAACAGATAATAAGGCTTGAAGAGTACGATAGGCTGGTGCGAGAAAAAAAATATTTTGCAATAACCAAAGCTTAGCTGTGGTTTTTACTACATAGCGGTGCCCGGTATTGAGCTAAAAATTTATCAACAGAAAGTCGACAGCCAGCTCTTATGAGCACAGTTAAGAGTATGCATTGATACAGTGTCAGACATCAAACTAGACACTCTAACGTCGATCCAGTAGCTGATTGGGCTCAGGCATATGCCCTAGTGTCAGAGCTTGTAGCTCGAGCTGTTATCGGCTTGGCTGCAAAATATCTGCTAGGAGATTGGCAATGAAGGCCATCGATCTGCTGGCAAATGGCCTGCCTGCTGGGCTATCAGGTAAGCTTCTTGGGGGGACTGGCCACCATCTGAAAGCAGCAGCGCAGTCTGTGGCTCGTCATCAGAGCCAAAGGAATGTATAACAGCAACAACTGCATGGTATTCCATTGTCTCAATCAGGTCTCCTACCGCCACTGGCTGTAGGGCGGTGTATATGGTCTGATGATAGGCTTCATTATCCGTTATGTACTCCAGGCGATATATGTATTTGGGGAGCATGTGTAGTTCCTTTACTCGGTTGTTGATAGCCTTAATAGTAAAGGAGTTAGGCATTTTTTATCAGTGTGTCTAAAACGTGACAATTTAAATAAAATAGCCATTGGATCTAGCTGATTGGAAATAGAGCATGCTCAGAACTGCAGTTAAACCGAGTAACTGAGGGATGCAAAGCACAGTTCATCTCTGGCTATTTCAGATTTTAGTTGCTGGGTGTTGAGGCTGATTGAAGTTCCGCATTTGCAGTCAACTCTCGCGTGACTTTTAACCCATTTCATTGGTTTAATGGTTTTGAAATTGCAGTTGGAACAGGGGATTCTGATAGCTGTATTGGCAAGCAGGGAAATCATAACTAGGTTTGAGCCTTTAAAAAGTATGCAGGTAAATATAAGACCAGAAGAAATTTTTAGCTTATTCAGAGTCGTAAACTTGGCACTTGTTAGCGTCGTAAGAAGCTACGAATACTAACAAGAAAATTAAACAGGCGGCCACTCTCATTAGGTTACTGAGCCCAGAGAGCAGCCATTTCAGGCAATAAAAAACCGCTATCAATAGGGCGTTAACCCCTAAGCGGACTTCTATTAACTGAAGCTTAATTGTGTCACAAACTGCAGAGATTATCCAACTATATGTGAGGCCTTTCAGAGAGAGGGCTGAAACTTATAGGCCTACCCAAGAGTGTCTCCTGACACCGCCAGCAATGAATCCAGTGCGGATTGCGGAGTGTGAAAACAGCTTTGATAAGCCATGGCATGCAAAGCTCAGGGGACGATTCAGAGATAACAAAAACAACCGAGTACGGAGAATAAAATGAATCAAACTGAAAAATTACAGAACAATAGCCTGGATTGCGAAATTAAAGGTGCAGCTAACAGCCTACAAGATATTTGTCATAGCTTAGCAAGTGAACGGGGCTGGTGGAAGGATCCGAAAACAGGCCAGCAGATAGAGCGCAACCGAGCTGAGTTATTAATGCTTTGTGTCAGCGAACTGGCAGAAGCTATGGAAGCGGATCGCAAAGACTTAAACGATGATCATCTACCACACCGCAAAGGGTTTGAGGTTGAACTAGCCGATTGCCTGATTCGTATCTTTGATATTGCAGGGGCTTATAACCTGGACCTGAGCGGGGCGATGCTAGAAAAACTTAAATACAACAGCCAGCGCGCGGACCACAGGCCGGAAAACAGAGCAGAGGGCGGTAAGAAATATTAAGCGGGCCATGCAGATGACTGGCAGTGTCTAGCGAGTAATTCTAAGACAGATTAATAGCTGCTTATTTACCAATAAATTGTCCCTTGCAAACTAAGGGTTATCCTTAAGATGAATGTTCGGTGAGTAACTGCGTACTTAAGTCACACTCTGCATTCCGGGCGCTCCAGGTAAGTTTCCCGTATTTGGATCGTCTGTCTCAGATATACCGATGAAATAGAGTGCCGGAAGCAGTCGTTTAATGTTGTTTTCTACTGGCACGGATCTGATCCTCCAGTAGTGCCAGTAGCCGTAAAATCGTTAGCATTTTGCTAAAACCCTATACGCATTAAAGGCTGCCTCAATGAAGATACTTTTTCGCTTCCAGCAAATGCCCTGTATTGGCAGTTGCCAAGATCGCTGAATACAGAGAGACGTTTTTGCCCAGTACTGCGACTACCTTTTAGGTGTCAATTTCCTGAGCATCCAATAGTTTAATAATTTCTATAATATTTTAGGCCGTGACGGAATGATATAGGGCTTGTCTGCAATAGCAGTTTTAGACAGTTTGACCTCTAACCTAGAGAAGGATTATGGAGGTGCATAACAAGATCGCTATATTTTTTTCCAGTAGAGCCCCAATTCAGCGGTGTAGCAGCAGCTTAAAGTGCTCTGAATGTGCAGGTGAAATCTAGTTATCGATCATCAGCTTTAGTAAAGCTGAGCAAGTTCTGCGAATGCTTTAAATTAGCCTTAAGCATAAGAATTTTGTCTAGCCTAATACTGCAAAAGTGTTACAGGACTTCGACACAACCGTGCTCTGATAGCCCATAGTGCGGTAGGTGTTACAGATTAAGGTTAAGTCACCTCTGAGCATTCGTGCTCTAGTTGCAATGATCTGGCTCAGAGCTTTCTCTGTCAATATATTATTTTACTGTACATATATACAGTTAAAATGTAGCATAAATAGCCCTGTTATTTTATATATGGCCTCTCTATGTACGCTCTCTGTGACGTCAACTCAATGTATGCGAGTTGTGAAAAAGTCTTCGATCCCAGTATTCGCAAGCGACCCGTGGTGGTTTTAACCAACAATGACGGTTGTATTTGTGCCGCTTGCGGTATCGCCAAAAAAATGGGTGTAGGTAAAAAATTTGTGCCTTTTTTTGAGGTGCGTGAGCAATTGGAAGCTGTGAATGCAGTCGTACGTAGCAGCAATTATGAGCTGTACGCAGAGCTCAGTGAGCGCTTAATGACAGTCTGTAGTAGATTTGCACCACACAGTCATATTTATTCTATAGATGAATGTTTTTTGTATTACGGTTTGCACAGTGCCTATGTGCCAGCGGAGGGCTGGCAGCAACATGCCAGCAATATTCGCCGCAGTGTTTGGAGAGAAGTGCGCTTGCCGATTGGCGTTGGCATTGGTGCAACGCCAACGCTGGCAAAAGCTGCTAATCACGCGGCGAAGAAGATCGAGGGTTATCGCGGAGTTGCGGTGATAGATAGCGAAGGGGCTCGTAAATCTATTTTGGCAAAAATGTCGGTCACCGATGTATGGGGCATTGGCCGCAGGATAGGTGCCAGGTTAAACGATCTGGGGATTATGACCGGCTTGCAACTGGCGAATGCCAAGCCCGGTATTATTCGCAAACAGTTTTCTATCTTAATCGAAAGCACTGTGTACGAGCTTAATGGCGTAGTAAAACTCAACTGGGATGAAGTGCGAGCTGCCAAGAAAGAGATTTACAGCACCCGCAGTTTTGGCCAGCGGATCATGGACCCTGATCAACTTAAGTTTGCTCTGGCCACCCATGCTGAAATAGCTGCCGCTAAATTAAGAAAGCAAAACGGTACTGCTAAAGCGATGACCATATTTGCCACTAGCTCACCTCATGATGCCAATGGCTACTATAAAAAATCGGTATTTCATAAGTTTGCAGTGCCAACCAGCGACAGCAGGATGTTTCTGGCGGCCTGCAGTGCAGCGCTAAGTAGCATTTATTGCAAGGAGGTAAGGTTTTATCGCTGCGGTGTCGGCTTGCTGGACATAGCTGATAACAAAAGTGTGCAGTTCGATCTGTTTAATCCATCCCAGGACGACCCAAAATTGATGCAATGCCTGGATCTAATTAACAGTAAGTATGGGCGCGGCACATTGCATCTAGCAGGGCAGGGGATTGAGCAAAAGTTTGCCATGCGCAGAGAGTTTTTATCACCGCACTATACCACTCGATGGAGTGACTTACCGCGGATTAAATGTGGCTAAACGGCTGCGCTAAAAATCGAACCCAGATGCAGACTGTGGTGGGACAGAAGAGCCCATTGACAGCCCTGGAGCAACAGCGCTGTGCTAATGGGTATTTCCTTGAAGGTAAAAAATAAATAATCGCGGGGGAATAAAGCCATAGATTGATTCGTTATTACTGTGACCTAAGAAAATACTTGCGGCTATGGAAATTAATAACTACCAATAAAAAGCAAACAATAACAACAACTTGATAGTTTGAATGAGTTCTTTGAGCAAGACCCACAGCAAGCTGATCAAGCGTTTTATGGCAGGAAAACCTACCCGGACCGAAGAGGCTTTTTGCGAGGAGCTGGTTTGGCAACCATGGGAGCCTTACTGGGCGGTGTTATCCCATTTCACAGAGACATGCCAGGTGGCTTCGTACCGGTCGTATTTTCCGGTGAGGAAACAGTCAACGGCAAAGACGGTTTAACATTGCTCAATGACCGTCCTATTAATGCTGAGACACCGCCGCATTTACTGGATGATACGATCACCCCTACCAGCAGATATTTTGCTCCAGGCAAAGTATTAGTGCCTACATATATGTAGGCACAGATTTTTTGCTCCAGGCAAAGTCTAAGTACCTACGTCCATGTAGGCACAGACTTTTTGCTCCAGGCAAAGTCTAAGTACCTACGTCCATGTAGGCAGCCTGTATGTCTGTCGCTCATGCCTAGCTGGATATAATGTCTGAATTTTGCAATGCTCTGTCAGCCTCAGGCTTACCGGAGTTGCTTGCAAGTTCCCCGGCTCTGCAGCCCATAAATAGGGTCATAGCAGCCAAAAATAATTAGCAAATAAGCGGTGCTGATTTTATTTTGAACTATCATTAATCAGACAGATTATCATTAATTGATCAAAGCTAATTTGACTGCAACAAATAACTGTCCATGAGAAAGAGGCCCAAAGATGTTGGTGGCTGAAGCAACATATTTACCAGTGTCAGAGCTGGAAAAAAACTTGGCAAAACTGGTTGCCCTTGAAGGGGAGCTAATACAGTGGTCAGAATTTGAAACAAAATTGGTACGACTTGCCGATCAAAAATTAATTGAATTAGTCAGTGCCCTGGCAATATCGAACAGAGAAGATCCCGGGTCTATCTACACTATGAGCCTCAAATTTCAAGAAATCTCAGACCTGACCAAACCCGAATTTAGTATTTATATTCGTTTTAGCGAGAAAACCAAAAATAAGCTAGACAACATTGAGTTGATTGTCGATGGTCTTCGCCAAATATTACCAGAGTTACAGGAAATATTGCCTTAATGCACTTCCCGAACAATCTTGCTTAATGGAGTTATTTGAGTAACATTTTAACTGCCGATCCCTGCGGTGGGGTTTATCGCCTGGTTGGCTTCAGCCGTGGAGGATTTTATGGAACTTGCGGCCATTATTACACAGAGATAATCAGGGAAGCTGGGCATTAACAGCAGCGGCTGCTGAGTATATTAAAATTCAGCAAGTGGTACTGAATTGTTACTGAGTTGTCTCTAAGTTACTCGGAGCATATTTTTGTTGCAGTTTCTTTAACTCACCACGCCTTAAGGCGCTGTTGAAAACATTTTTGAACTCTGTAATGAAGATGCTAAAGACACTTTTTTTGGAAATTTGTAACCATGGGGTGCGCTCAGATACCACTAGCGGTTCGCCTAACAGATTTATTCTGTCCATTGCAGCAGCGGCACTTAAGATAGGCTGCATCGGGCCAATCACCGCGTCAACCCGGCCCCTCGCTAACATCTCTATGCCTTGACGAAAATCTGCGGTGCGGTGTTTTACAATGAGCGGATCATTATCTATTTGTTCGCTGAAGCTGGCACCGCGCAAATAGGCCAAGGTTTTTCCCCGCAAAGCGCTAATAGATTCAAAATGCTCATCTTTAAGGCCAATCACCACATTTCTCAGTGACGGTAGAGGCGCTATATAAATGACATGATCTGCTAATTCTTGGTACTTAAACATAATGGTTAGATCAGTTTGCCCGGTTTTTAATTCGTGTATTATTCTCGCGTACGGGTAAATATGGTGTTCAGATCTAAATCCGGTTTCACGCAGTAGTAAGTTCGCCAAATCGAAATAAATACCCGCCGCTGCGGAATCTCTTTCAAATCCATAGGGGGTAATGGCGATCGTTCTAAATTGAACGATGTTTTCGTCTTCTCTGTGAGCAGATGATTGCTGCCATAAACACAGAAGGGCCAAAACAATGACGCTCTTATAGGCGGTTTTCACTTTTAACATGCTATTGATCAATACTTGAATACTCGCTAGATACTTTATAAAACTTTATTTCTAAGGGATATAGGAATTTTTAATAACATTGGCGTTGAATTTATCCGGCATAAACTTACTTAACAATTTTTGGTAATGGGGCTGTTGATCAATTCAGCAAATAATCGCATTGCGCTGAACCCGACCGCCAATTGCAATTTACATAGCAACCACAGTGCCGCTATTAATAAAGAGGTGACAGTTCTTTGTCGGTCAGCTCTTTTAGCGCGAGTCCAAAATCATGTTTAGCTCTGACAATTTTACAAATGCTTACTTCATATTGTTGCTGTTTTAATATTCTGACCACGAGCGCTCGGTCCCGTATTGGCGTTTTTAGGCCAAAACAGATTTGCTGCAGCCGGGCTTGAGCAATTTTTTTCGACCCAGGGTTGAGGGAAATTACCCGGCCTTCTCGCTGGTATTTCCAACACTGATCTTTTGAAGTTAGCAGTTTGACGATCAGAGATTCTGGAAATTCGCTGAAATTCAGGCTGGGGACCAAGTCTGCATTATTCGTTAACCAGTTGACGATGGGGTTATCGGTGTATTCAACAGGGTGGATACCAATAAGAGCATCTGCATTAGCTTTGATAATATTTCCGGGGAATGCGTAGAGCAGACATATTCCGCGGTGTTCATCAGCATAGTTTTCCCACATCAGCGAATTATTGGGCTCCAGAGAACCGCACCAAATGCCAAAACTTTGAATTCTGTCTTCAACGGCACTGATAAACCCTTCCATAGCACCTTTATAAAACTTCAGATTTTTTTGCTGTTTACCCGATGCTTTATGGATAGCAATATCGAAGGATCTTCTGATATCAATCTGACAATCTATAGGGTCATTGAGATTGCCCAGAGAAGAAAAATATATCTCCCGGTTGATGATAGATTCGATCAGAAGTTTGTTGACGGGGCGGTATTTGTATAGGGGAGACGTGTTCATCAGAACCATAGGCCTGCGTTAACAGATTCCCTTAAGTATAAACCAGCGGCTGAATAAAGCGACTGAAGAGAATTTTCAGCAGTCGTTTTTTTAGGTATTATTCAACTAATATACTGGAAAGCGGTAAAAAGTAGAAAATCTTAGCGACACAATATTGTCCATAATGCAGTCCTTAATACTGCGTTGCCATCCTTATGACTAGGGTTAAAAAAAGCTGCCAGGCTGTTGTCAGCCGTTTCTTTGCTCTGCGTAAAACTGCTGCTGAATTCTGTCGCAATAGCTAACTAAACTGCTGTATTCGCGGGCGATCCGATTGTAAGGGTTATCTATATCTACCAGGATAAAGGCGGCCAGAAAAGCAAATGCGGCGGCATCTAATGCGCTGAGTTGATCGCCAAAAAAATACTGATTATCGGCCAGTAGATCACTTAGCGATTGTAAATTCTGCCTTAACATCTGCTGGATTTCGCTATTACTATGGCGTCCTAACCCTTGTCCGTAGAGCCCTTTTATCACTTTTTTACGCAGCATATTAGGTACTATTAGCCTGATAGGAAAGGGCATTTTGGAGAAGAATGCCTGTTTGATAAGCGGCCAGCTATCATCCCGACACCACCTAGAGTACAGCAGAATAAAATACAAATTTTCATCTAAAGATTTAGTCACTAAATAACTAACAGCACGCTGCTGTGCTGTTAACTGGCTATCTAAATCTTGTCCGAGTTGTTGTTTCAAGTGTTCAATGATCAGTTGTGAATCGCCGATGATCAATCCATTATCATCGATAAAAGGCAGCTTACCTTTGGGAGCTTTTTTTAAGTTTTCCAGCTTGGCGACAGTGGTAAATTCAATATTGGCCATGCGCAAGTATGCATCTACCTTCAGCACAAAAGGGGAGGGGTCTATCAGGGAAAAGTTTTCGCCAAAACTGTACAGTTTAATCATTATATATTTCCTTATTGATGTCGCCGCTATTATGCTGTCACCCCACTGACAATAAGTGTCAGTATGAATTTTTATCGTAAAATCGAAGGGTAATGTTTTAGGGAATATGCTAACAAGTGCGTGACTGGATAGTGATTAGAGTCACAATAGGTTGGACGACAGCAGGACATTATCCGTTGCAGCCGTCTGTTATTTTAGTGAGGGGTTATCGCCCTTAGCTGCATCTGCATTCCTGCAGAGTCTGGATTTAGGTGAATTCTGCATATCAGAGATAGCACACACTGGTGCGCATTTCTGGGCTACTAGGAAAACGTCCAATAGTGGAGTATATGTATATTACTTACTCTATAGCTTTATAAATATCGGAAGTCACAATGAGAAGTAAATTAATATATTGTTTGCTGACTTTATTATTTTCCCATTATCTGGCGGCGAAACCGCCGCTTAGTATTATATTAGCAACGCATAATCTCTGTCCCTACGGTTGTTTTAAGGATAATCGGCACACTGATAATACCACTGCCAGTAATTTTTCCGGGGTGGCAACTGATGTCGTGCGCTGTTCTCTAAAGAGCATGGGTATTCCTTTGCGTATTACTGTACTGCCCTGGAAAAGAGCGGAAAGCGCCGTTATAACTGGGGCGGTGGACGGTTTTTTTGCGGCATCACAAAATGAAGTTCGAGACAGCTTTGCCCTGATGTCTGGGATCATTGCGGAGCAAAAGTGGCAGTGGTTTATATTAAAAAATAACTCCCTGGCTCCCAATCGTGCGGGTTTTAAAAAAAAAGCAACAGTGGCAGGCTTTATCGGATCGAATATGCTTTATTGGTTAGAGAAAAATAATTTTAATGTCACATCGCGGCCTGTCGATACAGAAGGACTTTATAAATTACTGATCAGGAAGCGAGTAGATGCAGTAATCGCCAATAACTATGTGATGGATAAAATTCTAACTGACGCAGCAGCCAGACAAAAAATAAAAGTGTTTACGATTAAAGATAAACCGCTCGGTGTGTATTTCTCACACCCTTTTATTGCAAAACACCCCTCCTTTATAGATGCCTTTAATAAAAATGTTGCGCTATGTCGCCGCTAGAAAGATACCCAAAAGGTCGCTAGCTGTCGGGCATTTACCGGCTCTGCTAATTAACATTGCAATATGACTGTGGATTAATCTCTGTGTCGCACTGTCAGTGCCAGCTGGCTTTTGCAGTTGTGAAAATACCCGCGTCAAAGTTTTAATCTCGACTGTTATTTGCTCTGGGGTTGTACAGGCGTAGCCAAGTACAATGCCGCGCTCGGCGATCGGGCCGGTACAGTAATTACTTAATTGGCGTCCTAAGATGCCTTTTTCCTCGGCTCTGCGGGCCACTAGCTGTTCTCTATTGGCTGTTTACACAAGGTCGGCAGAGGTTGCTGTTGATAGAATAGCTAGCCGTCATAATCATCTTCTATAATCCAGGCCTGTCACTTTTAAGAGCTCTGCCCTTACTGGGAGTGGACTGGAGCAAACAAGTTACCCAGGCGTTGAGCCTGGAAATCAGCGGCGGTGAACAAGACAACAACCTGGCGTTATGGGCGCGGCTGATAGATGAAGACAGCGTCGATATCTATCAGCCGGATATCTGTTAAATGGGCGGTATCGAGCGCACAATACGGGTCGCGGAAATGGCGCAAAAAGCCGGTAAAATTAATACCCCGCACGCAGCCAATATGTCACTAGTGACATATCTACCTTGCATTTAATGGGTGCGATTAAAATGCCGGCCCCTATGTGGAATTCTCCATTGAAGGGCCCGATTACCACCCCTGGCAATGCGGCATTTACGATGACTTCCCAGTGGCAGGTGAAGGCACAGTGTAGATACCAGAGGGACCGGAGTGGGGGGGCAGTATCCGAGAATCCTGGCTGCAGTGCAGCGAATGGCGGTGCTAATGCGCGACAGAAAGTGACTGCTGCTGGGATTTAGTTATAGGTACTATCTCTGGCGTTGCTGGGGTCCCAGGGACCAGAGCAGCTCGAGGGGAACTCTGCGCATCTGCATTGGGGGTTATTAGCGCTGCAATTAGCTATTAGTTTGATAACAATTGATATTTCTGATAGTTTATCTCTAATAAATTAACTCAATCTGAATATTATTTGAATTGGCTGTTATATTGCCTCGCTTTATTGCGCGATTAGGCGATTAATTGGCCGATTTCTTCTCTCAAGGATGACAGAAATTATCATGTCAGTTTGGCTATCTGTAAATTTAGTGACTATCCTGCTCAGTATCCTCAGTTATTGTCGGATCACTATCTTACGTGGAGAAAAACAAGCCGTAGAGCAATATGTGCTGGCTACTTTGGCGCTGATTTTCGCCACAGTGCTGGGAAGTCAGATACTTTGGGTTGCACTCTATCTGCAATTTAGTACCTGGGCAATGCTGGATCTGACCGCGGTGATTACGGTCGTATATCTGATCTGCTATGGCTTTTATCTGGATACTAAACGAAGCAGAGCGGTGATTTTGTATTTTTGTCTGGCATCTTCGCTACTGAGCATGACCCTGCTCAGCGAGTGCCTGAGGTATTTCTCTTCTCTTTGAGCGACCCAGCATTTCTAGGAATTTTTCTTATAAATCTTCAAGTAAGTTTCATCTGCAGATAAATCGGTTAGTATTCAATGCTCTGATAAGAAAATAGCCTTGGCAGTAGCCGTATCAAATGGTTTTCAGGCCTGTCCCGGCAGCAGTTTGCAGATGAAGATAGCGAGTTGAAGCGCATCTTCCCTAGTGGTATGCATTTGGAGTTAGCATGGTTCAATACGTTAAAGTGACTTTCCCCAGTTATCGAAAAGTATGGATTGATGGCAGTCCGGTTGGTTTTACCAACGACATTTTGGAAGTCGAAGCGGGGCTGCGCTGCATCAGCTTAGGGCCGAACAGCAAAAATTATGTTCCCGACCGCTACCAAGTTAACGTTAACGGCACCGTTGAGAGCGAGCCTTTAGTGATGATTTTCTGTCGTCAGTAATAGCCACTGTCACTGAGCTTGCACAACACAGAGTTATCATTCACTTGCTGGTCAGTAGTGCTATCTATCTGCTTTATTCGTTTATTTGTTTGTTAATAATAGACATTAATCTGGGGAGAATACTCTCTGGCGATTGGCTCACTTGCGCTAGCCGTTAAGTAGTATATAAAGACTGAGATTCAGCATAAAGCTTACTCGCCTTGATGTTATGTTTCAGTATTGTGATTTTATTCGCATGGGATGTAAGTTATGCAAAGTTACGGCAGATGTTTGGGTTTATGTGTCCTGTTAGCACTAGTGCTCACTAACAGTGGCTGTCAGTTTATCAGCATAGAAAAGGCGACCTTTGTTCCCCAGGATCCTATTTATTACAGTGCCGATGCCCAGCCTATATTTAATCCCAATGGCAAAGAAGTCTTTGTCTTAAAGTCTAAACCTAGCGCTCTGCAAAGAGGCGGTTATGTGAAATTCTGTCAGAATACCGTTAATCTTAATTGTAAAAATAAATTACCTTATCTGCGCTTCTTGGGGATGCGAGGTTATTTTGATAGCAGTGTGCCGAGCAAAACGGACCACAAAAGTTACGAGTTTTATCCGGTGGTGATGGAAAATGGTGATAAATATTTTTTCTTGTCAATGCAAAGCGTGGGAGGCAAGTACGGTGCGGCATCGCCAATTAGCTTAGTGACACTGGGACAGAATTTTAAGCCAACGCCTCTTGCCGGCAACTCAGAGATTCAGATAGTGGCGCAGTACAGCAGCTTTGATAGCATTTATTACACTTTGAGTAATGGCGCCATTATCGAGCGACAACAATTGCAATATCTTCGCGACATCAGTGGCAAATACGCGGCTCAAGCTGAGATCAGCGAGTTGTTACTGCATACCCATATCGAAAAAAGTGAGCTCTATAACAGTTATTTGATTGCCCCGAAAATCGCTGCGGCCAAGAGTGACATTAAACTGATTATCGGCCTATCGGAGCAGCGGCAGTGGTTGCGGTTAAAAGTCAGCCATACTGCCAGGCAAAAGATGGACTTTAATGCCTACAGTATTGTGGCAGATGAACTGTTATGGCGATCACCACCGCTGGCTTTCAGCAGCAGAAAGAGCGCCCATCAATACCAACAGTGGTTTGAAATTAGTGCCAACCAACAAGAGCTAAAAATAGCCAAAGCCCTGGCGAGTGCCGGGAAAGGATTACTCAGGTTGCACGGTCCCAAAAAGTCAGTGTATAAAATACTTAAAAGCCCTGATAAGCAGCAGTTGGCCGACATCATAACGCTGTATGGGTTGTTGCAGAGGGAGGGGGTGTGACTTGAAGTTGGAAGTCGGAAGTCGGAAGTCGGAAGTTGGAAGTTGGAAGGGGGGAAGTGTAAGTCGTGAGTTTTGGTTAAAATGTACTAGGTATAAATACTATCAAAGTCAGTAATTTAGGGTAAATATGCTGTTAATTTTTGATTCAGCAACAAATACCATTTTTGTATAAAAATATCCTGTGCTAAAGGTTTGGTTTTTTAGCATCCTGCCGATATGTAAAACAAATAAACTCTTTTAAAAACAACAGTAATGTAGCGAGCTGCCCTGCAGCTGCACTGGTTGTTTTATTGTATCTATTCCCTAAGCCCTCAGGAGTTACAAAACCCGATGAATCTTTTTTCTAAATTGTCGATTAAGGCAAAACTCACATTACTCTGTGTGGGTATGTTGCTGACCTTAATCGCTGGAATGACCTTTGCACTGCTTAAGATGGAAGTAATAGGTGCAGAACTTAAGCAAATCTCTCAGGGTATCGAAATTACTAATGCGGTATCAGAAATTACTGTTAAGCAACTTGAGCAGGCGATTAACTTTGAACGAGCACTGCGTTACGGAGCCGAAATTGGTCGCGAAGATAATGCCATAGAACATTTTAAGTCTTCGATCAGGCTGTTTCAGAAGTACAACAACGCCATTGATGAAGACATAGCGGCGGGGACGAAGTTGGCGCGCAAAGGTGCTACTAGTGTGCAGCAGGCTGGCGAAATTCGCCAGTACCAACATGTGGTAGCGCTGCTGTCAAATGTCGCTAAAGAGCACCGTGAGTACGCACAACACGCCGATGATGTGTTTGTATTGATCGCGCAGAATAAGTTGCACCAGGCGCTGGTCGCGGCGCAGCAGGTAGAAGTGGAAGAGGAGAATATCGACCACGAACTTGAAACACTACTGGCGGAGTTGGCTAAATTTACCCAGACGGCGGCAGATTCGGCTGCCAGCGAAGAAAGTGCTGCAACGACCACTATCTTGATCTTTGTGGTGCTTGCGGTCCTCGCGATTATTGGCGCCGCCTATTTTATCGTTAGCTCTATCACCAATGGGGTGCTGTCGGCGATGCAGGTAGCGGAAAAAATTGCCGGGGGGGATCTAACCACTGTAATCAAAGTCGATCAGGGTGGCCCATTAGGGCGTTTGCAGCAGGCACTTTTACATATGCGTGACAACCTTCGTCACATGGTCACTGAAATGTCCGAGTCCTCGCTGAGCTTATCGGAGTCGGCGGCGAATTTAACCGCCATCACTGAAGAGAACAATAGCAGTATCCAAGAGCAGAAGAATCAAGTGTTGCAGGTGGCGACCGCGGTCAATGAAATGTCGGCGACTGTCTTAGAAGTGGCGCAAAATGCCAGCACTACTGCGGATTCGGCCAAAGAGGCCAATACTGAGGCGACTGAGGGACAGAACGTCGTCACAGCGACTATCGACTCTATCCGGGCACTGGCTCAGGGGGTAGAAAATGCCGCCGATGCCATCAATCAAGTGGGGCAGGACAGTGATGCTATAGGCCGGGTCGTAGATGTCATCAATGGCATCGCAGAGCAAACCAACCTACTGGCATTAAATGCCGCCATCGAAGCCGCCCGTGCCGGTGAGCAGGGCAGGGGTTTTGCCGTAGTAGCCGATGAAGTGCGGACACTGGCACAGCGTACTCAGGAATCCACCGCTGAAATTGAACAGATGATTGTTCAACTGCAAAAGGGCGCCAAGATTGCCGTAGAAGTGATGGAAAAAGGCCGTGGCCAAGCTCAGGAAAGTGTCGAACGCGCCTCTCAGGCTGGGGCGTCGCTGGAGACTATTACCAAAGCGGTAAATTCAATTAACGACATGAATACCCAGATAGCTTACGCCTCCAGAGAGCAGAGTGCTGTCTCTGAAGAAATCAATCAAAACATCACCTTGTTAAATACCTTGGCCGAGGGCAACGCCGCCTCAGTGCTAGAGAGCAGTGCCTCAACCTCACAACTGGCAAGCATGGCAACCAATTTACAAACCATGATCAGCCGCTTTAAAATCTAAAGCCCCCAGAGATAATAGCCGCGACCCACAGCCGCTATTATCTCACTACTCGCAACTCGCAACTCGCAACTCGCAACTTCCCACTTCCAACTTCCCACTTCCAACTTCCCACTTCCAACTTCCAACTTCCAACTTCCAACTTCCAACTTCCAACTTCCAACTTCCAACTAACCCCTAGCGCCTAAAATCTCAGCAAAAATCGTATTTTCATTGATCCGTTAGAAAATCCCTCTACTAATTAACAATATAGGTTTAGCTCTTAGGGCAGGCAGTTGCCAGTGACCTGACTATTATTTACTATCTCTAGTGCATCATTTTTAGAACTTGCTTTAAATGATTCCCGCGTTGATGAATGGCTGTCTCAATCCTCTAATCTATCTTTATTGCTGTTGTTGAAAATGAGCGTTTCACTTGCCGATTGCTGTGAAAATAGCAGTGTGGGCAAGCTTGCGATGGAGTTTCAGAAGATGAATATATTTACCTTTATGTCGATAAAACTAAAGCTGACGCTGATGAGCCTGGGGATGTTTGTCGCCTTAGTGGGCTCTATGAGCTATTCACTGCTGCAGATGAATAACATAGGCATTGAGCTGGTAGAGATAGCTGAAGAACATATCCCCATGACCAATATAGTCTCTACTATCACTATTAATCAGTTAGAGCAGGCAGTCAATTTTGAACGGGCGCTGCGCTACGGTGAGGAAATAGGTAAAGAAAAGGGTGCGAAAAAACACTTTAATGAGGCGGTACAGCACTTTAATGACCTCACCGAGAATATAGATGCAAAGGTCTTGCTCGGAGAAGAGTTCGCGCAAAGAGGCCTGGATCTGGCACACACCAAAGAGCAGACCGATGAATACAGCCATGTACTGTCGCTGCTGCACTTAGTAGAAACCCAGCACAAAACCTACGTCAAACACGCCATCGAAGTATTTGATTTAATCCGCGAGGGCCAGATACACGAGGCGATAGTCAAGGCGGAGATAGTCGAAGTCGAAGAGGAAGAGCTGGATCATGAACTGGAGGGGTTGCTGGAGGAGCTGGAAAACTTCACCCAGCGGGCGGCGACCACTGCAGAAAATGATGAGAAGGCCGCATTCGCCACCCTGTCGATGTTAACGGTTGTGATAGGTGCGCTGTCATTAATTGCTTCTTATTTCATGATCGTTTCTATTACTGCGTCTTTGGCGACAGCGGTAGAAACTGCGCAAATTATCGCCTCAGGGGATTTAAGCAAGCCCATTAAAGTACAGAGCAGTGGCGAATTGGGACAGTTGGAAGAGGCGTTGCGCACCATGCGCCGCAACTTGCAGAAAATGGTGACGGATATGAACGAATCCTCCAGCCAGTTAGTCGCATCTTCACAGCTATTACTGGCCAGCACCGGTAAAACCAGTGCCGGCATAGTGGAGCAAAAAAACCAAATGGTGCATGTCTCGGCCGCCGTCAATCAAATGACCGCCAGTGTCCTGGAAGTGGCACAGACAGCAGAGCAAACTTCAGAGTCCGCACAAAAAGCCAACACTGAGGCAGAGGGGGGTAAATCTGTAGTACAGAGCACTATCGAATCGATAGAGACTTTGGCGCAGGGGGTCGAAAACGCCTCAGTGGCAATTAATCAGGTGGGCGAGGACAGTGAAGTCATCGGCCGGGTGGTCGATGTCATCAATGCTATTGCCGAACAGACCAACCTACTGGCACTGAATGCCGCCATTGAGGCTGCCCGTGCTGGCGAGCAGGGCAGAGGCTTTGCAGTGGTTGCCGACGAAGTCAGAACACTGGCACAGCGTACCCAGGAGTCCACCGCAGAGATTGAAGAGATGATAGTGAAGCTGCAAAAAGGTGCAAAAAACGCCGTAGAAGTGATGGAAACCGGACGCTCGCAAGCGGTAGTCAGTGTTGAACGCGCGACTGAAGCGGGTAAATCCCTGGAAATCATTACTGCAAACGTTAAGGAAATTAACGACATGAATACCCAGATAGCTTACGCCGCCAAAGAGCAGAGCGATGTCTCTGAAGATATTAATCAAAATATCACTAAGTTAAATACCTTGGCCGAAGAGAATGCGCTGTCAGTGCAAGAGTCAACTGCAGCTACAGAGAATGTCACGGAAATGGCGGAGAGATTGAAGAATATCGTTCACGAATTTACCGTTTGAGCTCAGCGCCGCCAGGCACTGCAATTAGCTGCCTGAGTGCTAAATTTCCGGGTCATTGAGGAGTGCGCTCAACTGGCGGTACTGCGTATAGTCGTGACATACCAGCCTTAAAAAAAACCGCTCACTGGCGGTTTTTTTATCTGTACTCTTCGCTTTGCAATAGTGGCGAATGCCGCTAGTGCTGCAGGCACTAAAGTGCAGTGTTAAGTCTTTGCAGGGAACCCGATGAATATTGCAATGAGGAAAAACTGCCTGAATACTATTCATTTTCTATTAATCCAGTTCCTGTGGCAACTTTGCCACTGTCGGGTTTACCCGCACAGTGGCAGGGTACCCCGATCTCCTGGCCATCCAACCACCCATGCCGGCACCGCTTCTGCAGTCACTGGCTGGATATGGCAATGCTCTGTCGCTGTAAATGCCGCAGCCGTATTATTATCTTGGCTAGTGGAAAGGACTATTTTTTAGCTCTAGCTCTAAGGCCAGCCATTTACAATGATCTTCTTGATTTTTCAGGAGTTTTAGCACCAACTTGCGAGATTGCTGCGGTGAATCTTTGGTGGCGTGTTCCACCGCGTAAGAAGTGGTTTTAAATATAGATAGCGCATCATCCAGGGAAATAATTTCTTTTTCCATGAGCTTAGTAACAGTGGCAGCGGCGACATGTAAGGTCGCTGTAATCAAGATACTGGTAGGTTCAGACATTGGGCTCTCCATTAGGTGGGTGTTGGATTATTAAGCGTAGGTGACAAATAGCAGTTATCAACTGTCGCAAAACGCTGACAAGGGCTAATTATTACAGCCGCATAAGACCCATCCGTCGCCGCAGTAGGCGTGTATGTTTTCCAGTAGATAATATTTGAAACACAGCACAATCCCAGTATAAAAGCCGCTTGCAATCAGTTTTTACAGTGTGAAAATTGTGCTCAGCTGGATTCTTTGAACGCGGAAAACCGGCCTGAAAAATAGTCACAATAGCGGATTATTTTTGGTAAAAGAAAAATAAAAAAAATAAAAAAAACAGCTGCTGGTACACCGTCTTTCTCAGCAGAGGCAAGAAGCTAACTCGGCAGTCAAAAACGCCCTAAAAATAGCAGTTATTTGATCGCGATTGCAGAAACATTAGCTAAACTGCTAGTAGCGCTGCTTTTTCCGTCCCTGCGCTGATGAAATTATCCAATTGTAAATCTACCTGCCCCAAACAAGCAGATACTATTGTGTTGCAAAGGAGAAAACCCATGCGAGAAAATTTGCCGGCTGCAAGTCTCTATGAAACAGTGACTTCTGTATTACTGCTAGGGTTTGCATTAATTCTCGATCTGCAGGAGCGTACTTTTGTGGCGACCCCAATAGCCTTGACAGTGATTGCTGCACTGCTGTTTTTTCGTGTAGATGCCAGAGAAGACGATGTCGAGGTCGAATAAAGCTGTATTCAATGCGTGCATAACCGAAACAGCCAGCAAAATATGCTGATCATTAACCAGCAACCCATTAATGCTACTAATAGCCCCACAGAGGTTTAGCAGCGCAATGATTAATAACTCTCACCAATAGCGGATTTAGTATTGTTCGCGGGCCGGCTACTGACTGGGATGGCGGTATATTACCGGACAACAGATGATGACCATCAGCAGGTACATTTTCGGTTATGTGAATGCCCGCTATTTTGTTAGGGGGTTCTGCAATCTTTAGCTGCGCAGCAGACAAAACAAGAGGCTGTTCATTGCTGAAAGTAGCAAAAAAGTGGGCATCTGTAGCCCGGGCATGGGGGGACAGAGCATCCCGAGACCATTGTTATCGCCTTGGACAGGCAAGCAGCATGTCGGTAGTCGATGACGTGATTTCGGAGTGCTCTGTAAACTGCTGGCGACCTCAATGGCATCGCTCATTGATCAATAATGCGCCTATTATTTGTTAAAGTCATCAATATCACTGTTGATATAGGTGATCAATGCCTTCTTTTTATGTTTAATACTGTTGCCGATAATGATAGCCAAGGCATAGCCCAGTTGCTGTTTCATTTCCTTTGACAAGGGGATATTCCCGTGTGAGGTAGAGACAGACTCTATATGATGCGCTTGTTTCTCCAGGGCAAATTGTAATTGCTTGAGATCGTTCATTGTTGAAGTCCATTTCTTGTCATCAATGTTAACTTTGTTGACTCGCTCGCTTTTTATTGCCAACTAAGTTTAGTCGGAAAATTGCAATGCGCAAATTACTGACCACGGTGAGTTGCGCCCTAGTAAAGAGCACGAGTGGAATAATCGGATGCTCCTTAGTTCATGGCTTGGCGCTGCTGTTATGTCAGCGCCAGTGCCGGGCAATTGATTTTTTCTCATGGCATAAAAAAGATCAGAATTACGATTTTTCCTATATTCATTATCAGTAATTGTTTGCATACTGAATAGCGATTTGTGCAAACAGCGTAGCTTTTGCTTATCTGTAATGCTTGAAAGAGAGAGCTAAGTAACGAGCAATGAGTGAAGATGATGTTAACCAGGAACTTAAGCAGTAAAGGCGACAATAATTGGGTACAGGCTTCGGTTGCCGATATTTTCCTGATGACTAACGAGAGTTGCTATCCAATCAAATTCTGCTTTGCAATGGCAGAGCCAGATGCGCAGGTTTTCGGCCACACTTTAGCGCCAGGTCAGACCTTGCTTCGCAATGGATTGATCGGGAATGTCTATTTCAAATCCGGTCACCCGGCTTATCTTTCCATCACTGATTAGCTCCACTAATTTGCTAGCATTTAAGCAGAGCAAGTGCTGCATTACTCCTCTATTCTAGCCGCTGCCAGTCCACCTCTGTTGCTCTGCTTGTTGCTGCACTAATCAGTGCGAGCCAAGCGCTGGCTTTACAGCCTAAATAGCCGAGATCAGCTTTTAAAAGGGGGTGTTAACTGAGCTTGTGTTGCCTTCAGGCTGATCGCGGTTTTTGATTTGATTGTAAATAGTTTGCAAGTCAGCGCTGATTTCTGCCGCGGACCTATTTAGAGGAGTCGCAGTCAGTTGCGCAATCAGAATATCCGCAGCGATCCGCTTAGAGCTTTCGATATCGATGGGGAATACCTTTACTGAGTTTGTTTAAGAGTAATAATAGTAGATGAGTTGGCGGTTTGTAACAGTGCTAGCTTAAGCTGGTTGGGTGTAAAAGGGAGCAGGGCACTGATGGCCCAAAGCAGTACTGAGTAAATATTACTGGGTACTGTTATAGGCTGACAGTTGCTGGTTTAAACAGAAGTTTACCTTTTCGATGTCTCTGTTCCATTTATTCTTACACTGAGCCATTATCGTGCTGGAGATTGCCGTTGGCAGCTGACTTTTGGCGAGGATTTCAGCTTGTACTTCCAGCTGCTGGGTAAAATGCTGGTTGATACAGTAATTCACCAGTTCTAAATCGGGATGCCACTTATCCCGGCAGTGAGCTAACAAGTTTGGATTGATGAACTTAGCTTTGCTGAGGATGCTATGCTGGGCTTTTTTCTGATGCATCAAACAATGGGTGGTCAATTTGAAATTTCCAGGCCATTTCTTTTCACAGTATATTTTAATACTCGAACTTTCATCATGTGCAATAGCAGGCTGCACAGTGAAAAGCCCAAGCAATATAAGAATACTTGCTTTAAATTTCATGTTTTCATCCCAATAAAAATCTTCAAGTAACAGACTAGCAGAGATTTATGTTTTGTAACTGGGAGGGACCACATAATATCTGCGCAGAAAATTATGCCCAATCCAGGAGTTGGGCCTTAATCGACGAAAGGCATTAATAGCATAAAAAACATACAATTCCAATTTCCGGCATAGCTGGTTGGTCTACATTTTGCTTATCTAGAGTTGAGTTGCCCGGCTGGCTATTGAAGTGCAATCAAACTGAAAGTATCAGCTAACTGCAATTACCTCCTTGCAATATAGCCAGACATCGTTGCAGCAATGCCCGGCGGGTTAAAGAATGCTGCCAGAGAATTGAATCAAACTTTACCCGCTAGCGGGTGCTTTATTTGCTAATGGCTGTACCGGGACAGGTAGCTTCTAGATGACAAAATAACTTGTCAATGGCTAGCCAAAAACGCAGCAGAATATGTGATTTAGAAAACGGTTAAACAGCTGCAAGTACTGTTAACGCAGCTGATTGAATAGATCAGACCGTTAGCGTTGGGCCTATAATGGATAGTCGCTAGAAATTAATATATTTAGGTAAATTAATTAGTTAACTGCCGGTCAGGGTGCGTTTATCGGTTTGCCATTGTAATATCAAACAAGTGACTTTTAAATACCTGTGCCTTGATCAGAATACCTTGCTATTGATCGAGCTTTGGCAAATTACTAGGCAAAATAGCGTTGATTTAATGTTGCTGTAAGTCGCTGTGTATTTTAGAGGTGGGTGCAAAGAGCCCTGAGAAACTTGTATTTAGTTGTAGGTACTCGGGTGTTAAAAACTTGAGGACTATTGCCAATCGAGCTTTAATCGCATCGGTATTATGTTTACGCTAGCTTTTTTATCTCATCGATATCACTGTTGATATGAGCGATCATTTCTTTCTTTAGGCGGTTGATTTCGTCTTCGATAATGATGGTCAAAGCCACACCTAATTTGACTTTCATGTCCATTGAAAGTGGAATCTTTCCGTGTAGGGAATAGACATCTTCAATGTAGTGCACTTGCATATCCAATGCGAATTGTAAGCTTCTGATATCATTCATTATTATTATCCGTTTTTATAATGTTCTATCATCTTCCTAAGTGGCTTAGAGCTTAAGTAACTTTCCATCCGTGGATTGCGTTACTTTAATAGAAAATGGTTACATCTTTCAAAAATATTACATGCTCCTGGGGCCGGCAGTTTTATAGCCGCAAGAGAGAGTAGTGAGTAAATTTTTCCGGTATATACGCTACTTATTTACAAGAAATGTATCTATGAACATGTACATATGTTCAATAATTTATATCTACAAGAGTCAAAATATTAGCACTATGAATATACTTTTTACTAGAGTGGATATATTAATACACAATTAATTTCTACATCTGATTTTAGAAATTTAGTGGATTAGATAAGAGTCATTAATTTCCGGAGATTAGCATGCATGCTCAAGAAGCCACTGCTGAGGGCAATGGACTTAGCTTACTGCCTCTAAAGAATGTAGCTAGTGCGGGTTGGCTGATCTTTTTTTGTATTCCTCCTGCACTCGTTAACTTACTGTTATTAACCGCCAGCGGGTCAGCTAGTGGTTTACCTTTGGGTCACAAGCCAGCATTTGCTATTGGTATATCAGCATCTGCTGGAGGAAGTAATCCTATTTCGCTGTTAAAAGGTTATGCAGCAAAAAATAGTCACCTTACCTGGTTGCCGCTACATGCAATCATCCAAAATGTAGGGGGTAGAGCATGAGTGGGCTCCAAACATGGATAATCGGTTCTCTCAGGTTCAATCACGTTTGTTGCTTGGTTTAAAAAGTTTAGCGATATACTCAAGTCGATTAACGGCTGTTAGAGAAGAGTTAGTTACGTTATCAAAAGTACACCCTTTCGGACAGTAGGGAAGGCAATATGCAAAACATATTGCCCTCAAATACTATTTGTACTTATCGTGGATAGCTTGATAAGTCCCATTTTTCTTCAGAACAAATAGGGCCGCGTTGAAAGCCTCAACGATAGGTTCAATATCCTCATGTCTTTTAGAAAAACAAAGATAAAAATCCTTCCTGGATATAGGGTAAAAATCTAATTGATCAGCAACCCCTAATTCTTTAATAGTGAAATCTGTAGCTTGTTGACCCAGGTAGAGGTAATCAAAACGTTTCTTAACCAACATTGATACTGCCTGTTCGGTATTGCCAGCTGCTATAGGGTCAAATCCGTTGCTCTCAAGCTCTTTAATGCTTCCATAGGCAGCGACAGAACCCACTCGCTGTTTTTTTACATCATCTAATACAATAGGTTTTGGTCCGCTAAAATCTTTTCGTACATAGAAGCCCCGTACAGACTCGCTGATCGGATCAGAATAAATAATATATTCTTCTCGTTCTTTTCGATAAGAGCAAGAAAGCATACCGACTACTTTCCCCATTTTTGCATATTGCACGACACGCTTCCAAGGCAAAAATTCTACTCCGGGCTCATATCCCACCAACGTCAAAGCTTTCATGGCAACTTCATAATCGAAGCCTCTTAACCCCTGAACAGGCTCTTCCATTTCATAGGGCGGATAGTGTTCTGCTCCTATTGATAGCAGTTTTCCCTTGTCAGCAGAGGATAGGGTCGCCAATAAACTGAGACCGATAAAGGCCAAAAACTTCCACTTAAACATAGCGCTCCTATCGACATACCAATGACCGGTAATAAGATTTACTGTCTGGATGTCGAGTTTATTGAGTATTACTTTTTACGGCTATCATGCATTAAAAACCATATCAGCCATTAGCTTTTCTATGCCTAAGACTACAGTAAAGCAGGTAGTAATATGAAGAAAATACAGAACTAAATCTAATTTACGCGCAGCAGCGTAAAAATTCGTTTTAATTGCAGTGGTTAAAATGGGAGGACTATACAGAGGACGGTTGTGGGGGGACTGTATTTCCCCTTAGAGAATATTGGCAGCGTTGTTACATGCCTAATATTTGAACGATAAAAATTAAATGATAGATGGGCTTGGCTCGTTTTGTATTATATTAAAATCAAATAGTTATTTTAAATTTTGTCTCTGAAATACCTCGCCATCAACTAAATTCAAAAGACCTGTCTAAGTGGATTTACGGTCAGTGTCATAAGCAACTGATGTCAGTATATGTTGCCCAAAAGGGTGGGAGTTTCATAGAGTTGGTGATGATGGGTAACGGCCTACAGAAGACAAAATGCAAAACATATTGCCTTCAAATACTATTTGTACTTATCGTGAATAGCTTGATAAGTCCCATTCTTCTTCATAACCAAGAGAGCCGCATTGAAAGCCTCAACGATAGGTTTAATACCCTGGTATCTTTTAGAAAAGCAAAGATAATAATCCTTCCTGGAGATGGGATAGAAATCTAATTGATCTGCAAGCCCTAATTCTTTAATCACGAAATCCGTAGCTTGTCGGCCCAGGTAGAGGTAATCAAAACGCTTCCTAACTAACATTGATACAGCCAGTTCAGTGTTTCTTGCAGCAACAGGTTTAAATCCGTTGCTCTGGAGTTCTTTAATACTCCCATAGGCAGTGACAGAACCCACTCGCTGTTCCTTCACATCTTCTAAGACAAAGGGTTTTGGTCCATCAAATCCTTTGCGCACATAGTAGCCCCTTACCGCTTCGCTAATCGGATTAGAATAGATAACAAACTCTTCGCGCTCTCTTCTATAAGAGCAAGAAAGCATCCCTACTACTTTACCCATTTTTGCATATTGTACTACCCGCTTCCAGGGTAAAAAATCGACTTCGGCTTGATATCCCACTAGCGTTAAGGCTGTTATGGCGACTTCATAATCGAAGCCTCTTAATCCCTGAATAGGCTCTTTCATTTCATAGGGCGGATAGTGTTCTGCCCCTATAGATAATAATTGTCTATTGTCAGCGAAAGATAGGGTTGCCAAATAACTGAGACCGATAAAGACCAAAAACTTCCACTTAAACATAGTGCTCCTATCGACATGCCAATCACGGGTAACATGATGTACCCTCTGGATGTCGAGCTTCTTCTGTTAGACTTCCCGCGTTGATCAGGCATCTAAACAACATATTGCCCGTTCGCTCAGGCTTCTCCTAAGACTACAGTAAAGTGGACAGGACTTGAGAGAATATTGGCAACTTTGTGTCGTGCACTTGTACTTTATGATTAAGGTAAATGATGGATGGGATCTACTAAGTATATATTCAGTTTAAATCAAATGGTTGTGTGGTGTTTTATTTGTCATCTGTCTTATATGTGCGTCGTCAGCATTTCTATAAAAAAACAGTGCCTCTTAAGTGCCTTTCCCGGGTTCTTTGGTATTAATTTTTATCAGCATATGATGGTCAAAAGGAACAGCGTTTGCATGTAAGTTCATACCAAGTATCGGCCAGTAACTGCAATTTACCCAGTTTGAGATAGGTCTTCTGATTGTTCTAGCCATCGTTTAATCTTCAACTTTAAATACTCTAAGGGCGTACCGATACAAAAAATACATTCGATAGTTCTGTATGTACTTGCGAAGAACAATGCCCCAACAATTGATGCTATACAACAAAAATATTTTGGCTAGTTAATAACAGTAACATCTGTCAGTATTGGTTAAAAATCGCACAGCTCATGCCAGTTTAATTATCCAAGGAAGGAGGCTCCCATGAAATATATTATACTCACGATAATAGCCCTGCCATTTATGAGCACAATTGTGCTTGCTGATGAGAAATATGGTTCTCTAGCAGTCGATCGTAGCAATGGCTTCAATTTCGGTTGGTCATATGATTACTCTACTCAATCAACCGCAAATAATCGTGCAATGTTTGAATGTATAAGAAGAAGTAAAAAGGATAATTGTAGAATAGTTTTAGAGCTATCAGGGGATAACAAATGCGGAGCATATCGAGCTATAGAAGGTGAAGCAGATACCTCATACGGTTGGGGAAAGGCAAGTACACAGCAATTAGCAGACAATATTGCACATACTGAATGCAGACAAAGGTCTAATGGAGAGTATTGTGGAAATCAGGTTTGGGCATGTAATTCAGTCGGAAGTAGTGAAAGCAAGAAGAGCCAAGAACCAGATATAAGTGCCATAAAAAGTGCTGTACTAAAATATTACAACAACAAGAGTACTTGGGCAGGGAAGTTCAAAATAGACAGATTAGAAAAAATACGTATTGAGGGTTCAGGCTCTAATATAATTGCTCACGCACGCTATAAATATGTACCCTTGCCAGGTAATTCCAGGAAATCGGGGTATGATCAGCGCATTTTCTATATACAAAAACATAACGGTGGATATAGCGTTAATCGTATGGACGAGTATATGTCGGGTCATTTTTAATAAATAACAGGGGGCTAAGGGAGGCCAGGCAGCTAACTTACATTTACGGCTTTGTATCTCAGGGTACCCTTGGGCTTTTGTTGATCCTTGTAAGTAGTGGGGAATAAAACCTCAAAAAGCAATAATAACCGCCAAGTGTTCTAAATGCTATCGGGCTATCATTACCCTTTATCAGATCCATTAAGACGGCATCTATGGGCCATGCAACGACATGTGATAAGTCCCCGGTTTACTAGGCAAAAACAGAGTCCGTCTAAGTATGCCCTACTCATTTATGAGGTTGTTCATCAGAAAGTAACAGCTAACCAGTTAAGGTCAGATTTATTCCCCTACCCGCTAAAGGTTAAAGAATAGCAGATCACATGCTTTTTTTATCGCTTCGTCACAGGTAACTCCTTTCCCGGATTCGAGTTAGAGCATTGATGCTAAGTAATCGCGAACTGTAAGGCTGGATCATCCTCTCAGAACCCCTTCCTTAATAGCTGATAGGTATGCCAATTCATTGGAATCCAAGGATTTAGAAAGAACCAGTTGATCACCGAATATGAGTTTTCTGATTTTAGACACATGGCGTAAATCGTCAGCTTCAATTTCAATAATATCACCGACTAAAACCGGAGTATTAGAAGTATAGATTGTGGGTTTATTTTGAGCTTTCCGGATGTACTTGAGTTTATAAATTATAGAGGTCATGTGTCGTCACTATATTGGGTTGGTGTGTGATCTTAGGTATTCAAAAGGCGATTTGATTGTTGAGTTAAACCGACCAATTGAAAGATGCGAAATTCAGATCATCTTTAGCTATTTCAACTATGAGCTGAGGGGTATTGAGTTTGATCGAAGTACCACATTTACAAGAAACGTAATCATGACTTTTAACCCACTTCATTGGTTTAACAACATTAGAACTGCATTTGAAGCAGGGGATTCTGATAGCTGTATCGGAAAGCAGTGAAATCATAATTCGATTAGTCCTTTAATCTTTATGGGGGATGAACAGAGTATAGGAGTCTATTGGATTGTCTAGAGTGGAAAAATAGCGACGGTTTCAGTAAGGGGAAGGTGGTAATAACAACAGGAAGGTTTATTAGGTGTCCATGTTAATCCATACAATTAAGGAGTAGCCAAAGCTTAAGCAGGTGGTTAAAACTGTGTTGGGTCTGACTGAATGAGTTTTAGAATAAAGGGTCGGGGATTGGCCACCCCTGGAGATCAGCGACCCCAGAAGTGACCAGCTCAAAAGGTACAAATCGCTATGAATAAGGGGATCCATTAGGCGGTTTCTACTAGCTGCATATTGAGTATGGGTCAGGATTTGAGAAGTACCCAATCGAAATTTGGAATAAGAGAATTCATTTTTTGGAATTAGGAAGAGAAGTTAAACCACCCAATTTAGAGATGCGAAGCTAAGTTCATCTTTAGCTATTTCAACAATAAGTTGTAGGCTATTGAGTCTGATCGAAGTAGCGCATTTACAAGAAACGCGATTATGAGTTTTAACCCACTGCATTGGCTTAATAACTTTGGAGCCGCAATTGAATCAAGAGATCCTGATAGCAGTATCGGACAGTAGTGAAATCATAATTCGACTAGTCCTTTAATCTTTATGGGGCTACACAGAATAGCGGAAGTTATTGAATGTCTTGAGTCGAAAAATAGTGACAAGTCACAAAATTAAAGTAGGTACTAATCAGCAGTAATGTAATCCAGTTCCCAGTTATAGCCGGTATTGAAATACATACTGATGATCAAGGCCGTTTTAATTTGAATGCGTTTCATAAAACACACATTGCTCTAAACCCAAGGTTGCATAAAAAGACCAAGCAACCTGCTGATTGGTTGAGGCTTGAGGGCACTAAAGAGCTGATAAATGAATTTTCTAACTCCGGCGATCTGCATAGTTAAGCGCTGTGACCAATACTGATGCTATCGATCCAGTGATTACTGAGATACAGGAAAAAGGGACATCTGAGCTCCAGGCACTAATTGTTTGAACGTAAAACCTGCGCATTTCAACCACTTGTGCCCGTGATCCATTTATAAGCAATATTAGCTTGTGAAGATAGAACAAAAACATCAGTTATGGGTCTATATTCATTGCTATAAAGTGGAATTTATCTGAGCCTAGACGGCGTAGTAAACGCATTCAACAATGCGCTGATAACTACTTCATGTCTAATAATCAATAACTGAGTATTTGTGACAGAGCGGTTGCTCTCAAAGACCCACAGGATGTGATTTATGAATAAACTACAGATTTTTGGCGCTCTCATTTTATCGACCTTAATCGGCTGCACTGCGCAGCTAAAACCTAATCCTGATATCTATTCCTATTACGTCACTCCGGGCTCTAGCTTTTCCCCAACACAATTATGTGGAGTCAGCCCCTCAGGTGAAGCTTGCCTGCAGATAAAGGATGGGCCTAAGGTAAAAAAAGTAATATATGGTAGCTTATTAAACTGGTTACCTAGCTTACAAGCAAATGAAACGACAATTGCCACCTCAGGTAGAGATTCCTTCAAACTACCAAAAGAGCAGGCGGTTCCTCTACTGGAAGCTTTAATTGCAGATAACAAACAGCGAGAATCCGATCGAAGGATGTCTGGCGGAGACAGGGGCGACGGGAGTGACGGCGGTGGCAGTTCCAGTTATTGAGTATATGCAAATCGTTCTTTGATCATGGAAAGAAACTTACTATACTGTATATAAATACAGTATAGGTTTTCTCCATGTTACGAATAATTACCACCCGCGCTCAATGCGGTATGACAGGCTTTGAGTCTCCAGCGACAGAATATAAAGAACTGGGCCTGAATTTATCGAGCTTACTAATTCAGCATCCTGAAGCAACCTATCTCTGTTTTGCAGAAGGCGACTCCATGACTGGAGATGGTATTTTCTCAGGGGATCTATTAATCGTTTCGGAAGCTGTTGCAGTAAAGAATGGCGATATTATTGTAGCCAATCTAAACGGAGACTTTGTTTGCAAGAAAATTGACATCAAGCACCAGAGACTCATCTCATCAGCTGAAGGATTCTCCACCTATCAGCTAAGAGAAGGAGAGGACTTTCTGGTTAGAGGCGTTGTCATTAGCTCGGTCAGAATGCATGCAGAATTTACAAAAAGCTTATGATCACCGCCTTTATTGATCTAGGCTCGATGTCGGGTTACAACACTAAGCTGCCGGTTCAAAGGCGCTGATGAAAGCTGTTTTCAGAACCCAATAAGCGTCTGGAAAACGGGGTGCTGACCAGATACAATCACTGCCTATAACGTCTGATAGATAAAAAATGCAGTTCTTTATTACTGCGTTGGAGATATCAAATTCTACATTGAAAAATGGCCTTGTTCATTTATTCGGCCCAGTTAAATTCTTTTATTAGAGCCTCATAACTCCCGTTTCCCCGGAGTATTTTCAATCCATTGTTAAAGGCATCAATTATTTGCTGAGCTCTTGGTAATTGTTTGGATACAATCACATGAAGCGGGACTTCTGTAACAACAAATTTAGATTTCTGAACCTCTTCTGGCGATATACCAGCCTTTAAAAGTGCATCCATAGTATTGTTAGGCGTTGCCACGACAAAATCAACCCGCTCTAGCTGCAACATGCTGAAACAAGCCTGCATACTTTTGGGTGACTCACGGCTAAGTAAATTTCGATCCATAAGCTCCTTTATTTGCCCAAAATCGGCATACCCTTGAGGGTTGCAATGAACCTTCCCATGTAAGTCTTCCTCGCTAGTTAAAGCGTTTGCTGGCCCAATACGCGACCAAGCATAGCCTCTCGTTGGAAAGAAGGAGTCCGAATAATAGAAAAGTTCTGCGCGCTCTGCGGTCCAACCATAGGGAAATGTCGCATGATATAGGCCCTTCTGTGCGAGCATATAGCCTCTTTTCCAGGGTGTCCATTCGATTTCTTTAACAAAATAACCAGATTTTTCGAAGGCCTTGAGCACAAGGCTAGTCGCCATGCCTCCCTGAGGCAGCTCAATACCTGAAAAAGGCACATAACCGTCACCAGTTGTTAGTGAGAGTGCAAATGTATCGGCTTTTGCGGGATCAATAGACACTGAGAGAACAATCAGCATTGATAGCAAAAAGCATCGGGCCTGGGAAAGAAGATTTGAAAAACTTGGATTAAGCGGCTTAATACAGGTAGCTCTTTCGAGTCTCATCCTGTTTTCTCCTCATAAAATTGTATCAGGAATAATAATTTTATTAAGTTAAATTATATCAGGTTTGAAATTTTGTCCATGAGATATAGTCGTACCTTTAATCGGGATTTTCACAAAGTAACATTTCAAAAATATTCATAGTTAGTGACCACATATTCAAAAGCTGGAGGCATGATTCAAAAGAAGATATTGAATTGGTTGGTAGGTTGTTAAAAGGGTTGTCAGGCCGCTATTGGCCGATACCGTCAATTGCCAATCACCTTTTTTGTAGCTTTCTTGTTAGTACGAGTACTAACTACATCATGTGTTATTCAGAATTCAAATACGATTCAAGCTCTTTACCCGATAGACTTTTGACTGAATCATCTATCATTTCTAGTGCTATATAACTCAGCCTAGATTCAATAACGAAAATATAGGAGGCGCGAAAATATAGGATACCCGCGTATTAATTGAAACTTAATAAGTAGTGGCGTAATCTAATTGCTCCCTATTTAAAAGAATCAGAGATTGCAGTCCTGAGTAGGAGGCAATTATGACTCGTGCCCGCGAACAGCAGATTTGCTGCGAAGACACTCCTTATTATCACTGTATCGCAAGATGTGTACGCCGCGCGTTCTTGTGCGGATATGATAGCTACAGTAATCGTAACTTTGAACACCGACGCCAATGGGTGATAGATCGCCTGGTTGAATTGGATAAGACCTTTTGTATTGATATTTGCGCTTACGCCATCATGTCAAACCATTACCACTTAGTACTGTATATAAATAAAGATCTAGCTGAAGAAATTACTGATGATGAAGTAATCGAGCGCTGGATGTATCTATTCACTGGCCCAGACTTGATACAAAGGTTTATCGCGGGCGAAGTGCTGTCTAAAGAACAGCTAAGTTTAATCACTGAAACTGTAGAAAAATGGCGGCGGCGCTTGCAAGATATCAGTTGGTTTATGCGCTGTTTGAATGAGCATGTAGCAAGGCTCTCGAACTTTGAAGACCAGTGTAAAGGGCGGTTCTGGGAGGGTAGGTTCAAAAGCCAGGCACTGCTAGATGAGCATGCGTTACTAACTTGTATGGCCTATGTTGAATTAAACCCTATACGCGCGCAGATGGCGAACTCACCTGAAGACTCGGATTATACTTCGATTAAACAGCGTATTGATCAAAGGCATTTAACCACACGGCCAACTATGGTTGTCGAGTCGTCTGTCGAATACATCCAGCTGAAAGAATTTTTACGCAAAGGGGAATACCTAAAGTCGCAGTTACCCTTTAGCTTTCCAGATTATTTGTTACTTGTTGATTGGAGTGGCCGTGCCATCAGAGATGACAAACGTGGAGTAATAAAACAAGAGTTACCTCCAATACTTTGCAGACTAGGTATAGATGAAGATAGCTGGATTAAAGCAATGCAGCCGAAGGGGAATCGATTTAGCCGTGCGATGGGCTGTTGTGATCGGTTACGTGCCTATGCCAAAGCGATAAATGTCAGCTGGATAAAAGGCACGGCTTTTAGCGCAAAAATTTTTCCTAATTAAATAATCTTCAAAGATATTCCCTGAATATACGGATACCACTGAAACCTAAAATCAATGTCGGGTTCCATTGATCGAAAATCACAAAAATACTTTATAAAACACAAATTATCGCAGGCTAAGTTATCGCTCTAAACTATTACGCAAGCAATCGTATCATTGAGCTTTGCTAAGTTTTAAGAGGAATGTGGCTGGTTATCATTACTTACTATCGGGCTAATTTATGAATTAAATATTTCATTCAAGGGTAAACATGGGGTAGTATCGCCCGTTTTTTGCGCGTTGCGCTGTTTTTATTACTGAGTGTTGAGGAAATATACATGCATGATTTATATTACAAGGGTCGTATTCATACGCGGCTTAACCATGTAAATGCAGGCTACAAAACAAATCGTGATGTTCGACTGGGTACAACAGAGCAGCCCCTAACGTTAACTGTTACCAGCGAACAAAGAAAAATTGACATTCAGTTATTGGTTAGTGAACATCAACTAGTGGCGAATATTATTATTGATGAAACGGCTGAAGAAAATATTTATGAATTAACCGCTATTATTGATAAACCTAGTCCTATTACCATTGAGAAGACACCCGCGCGTAATGACCTTTGTCCCTGTGCTAGCGGTAAAAAATACAAAAAATGCTGTGGCTAGTTTTGGATAGTAGTCCACTCTTGAGCTAAACGTTTTCTCTCGAAGCTTTGCAATTCTCGGTGTATAGTTTGGCCCTTTTCGGATGCGTATATCGGCTCTATATCTGGCTTTCTCAGAACCTGTTTTGTACTTAGTGATTGTAGCCATATACTCATCTGCATATGAGGCACTTGAAAAGGCCCATTTCGAAAACATGCGCCTTTATGCGCCTCAATATACAGAAAACTAGTAAATCAGTCTTAAACAAGCGGTATAACTGTTTTGAAAACAGTAGTAGAAACAAGCACAAAGTCAGTAAAATCAATGGCGCAGTCGATCGAACCATTAGCGTTGCACCTATGATGGATGGGATCTGCTAATTTTATAATTAAATTAAATCAGTCTGTTATATATTGATTGATTTTTCATCTGCCTCGTTACCATCTCAATACCAAAAATCAGTGTCTTCTAAGTGCGTTTGGGGGGACTTTTTGTTCTCAATTCAAGTCATTCTATGATGAGAAAATGCTGGGGTGTTTACATATAAGCTCATGGCAGGAAACGGCCAAAGCGACCTTTTTCCTAGACTCTAGAATTTTAAGGAACGTTCTTTGGTGCTCTGTCCATAATAGCTTTGTATATCCTGGTAAAGCCTTTTCCGCTGAACGTTATCCAGTACTCATCTTTTGAATTGTAAAGCTTAACTGAGTTCGTACTCTTCAATAACTGAGTAAAATACTGATTTGTTTGCGGCATAAAAGGTGTAATAGTCACTGATCCGTGATTTGTGCAGTATTCCTGTACTTTCATCCATTGCTTTCCGATCCGAATAGGGGATGCTTCCCTCACCCTACCAGTTATTGATTTTGTACAACGAGGAGCAAATATTTCAATGATTTGTACCGTCATCACACCCAAGGTGAGTTTTGCTATCAACGCGATATGGTTGCCTTCTGCATCAGTAGTGTATGTCATGCCTGTGTTGTCTTTAAAATAATCCCAGTCGCCGTAATGTGCGCGTATATTCACTTCAGCTTGTACTGTTATTGGTAACATTGAAAGTAGTAGTGCGATGACTCCTTTCATCATTGCTCCTTTGGATACTTCATCTGGTTCTCGCATATTCCAATGTCGATATGCCTAACATTTTAATACTAGTTAAAAAAACCTAAGATTCAAATATCACCTAGTTACACATATCCCGCTTGACGGCAAACGGCCAGACGCGGCCATTAATTAGCTTTGGCATACATTCACCAAGCGATCATCCTTCCTTCTCTGCAAGCTATACTCAATCTATATTTTTACTAGACATTGTCTGTTTCTAAGACGCTTGATTCCAAACCGTTAGTGACGTTTAATATAAAATATCTTTATACTAAGATAGTTTTGATATCAGTGGTTTAAGCTACTTTTGTCGGGTGATATTACGAAGGTGATTTGGACTAAATGAGAGGTCTAATTAAAAAGTGCCAAACCGTTAGTGACGTTTAATATAAAATATCTTTATACTAAGATAGTCTTTATATCAGTGGTTTAAGCTACTTTTGTCGGGTGATATTACGAAGATGATTCGGACTAAATGAGAGGTCTAATTAAAAAGTGGGTGTCCCATATAGTATCCACGAAGATGATTCGGACTAAATGAGAGGTCTAATTAAAAAGTGGGTGTCCCATATAGTATCCATATAGTATCCATATAGTACCTTTTTGGTTCTGAAAAGAACTTTCACCAGGTCTTTTGAAATGTCTGCAATATGACAGCCCCTGCGGTTATCCAGGCTGATTTTCTAGCTGTGCAGATACGACTGATATTGTGATGGCAGATATCCTATAAACCGAAACAATAGCGGTCATTGCAACATACTCAATCCTTAGTTAAATAATACGTTGATGACTGACACATTGGCTGTATTAGTCATAAAAACTGTCCGGACAAAGCATTTTTTTTACTTTAAAATTTCATTATAATTCGCGGCAAATCGATAGATAGAGGTATTGTTGAAAGGGATACATCATGAATGAACTGGAAAAACTACGCGCAGGTGAACTCTATAATTGCCTTGATCCTGACTTACAGATAATGCGAGATAATACCTTTGCCAAATACCAGCGTTTCAATAATGAACCTTCTCGAGAGAAGCGCGAATCTATTCTAAAAGATATGGGAATTAACTTAGGCTCGAACAGCACGATTAACCCACCGTTGGAAATTAACTACGGTTGTCACTTAAGCATTGGTAAAAATAGTTTTATCAACAGTGGGGCAATGATACTGGATAATGGCTACGTTACTATTGGGGATGATGTAATGCTAGGTCCCAGAGTACAACTTTATACGGCGGCGCACTCTTTAGATAGCGAGCGCAGAGCCGCTGGTGACGAGCTAGCTAAGCCTATCGTAATAGAGGATAAAGCTTGGATAGGCGGCGGTGCAATTCTTTTACCTGGCGTTACTATTGGTAAAGGGGCGGTTGTTGGAGCAGGAGCTGTTGTCACCAAAGATGTGCGCTCTGAAGATAGGGTAGCAGGCAACCCCGCTAGGTCTATTTTGCAATAGCATGCCCGCAACTAACGGATTAATCGACTTAACTATTACATGAAAGCGTGTGCTTTAAATTCGTCTAAGCACTTTATTTTTCGGGAATAATTAGTTTTAGATTCTGACAGAGCACACGCTTTCGTTATAATGGCGATAAAAGCATGGCTTTTTAGCGCTAACGATATTACTGATCCATTGAATTCACAGTCATTTTCTGCCACTAAGAGCCCAGATTTCTTTTAGGCCGGAGGGAAATAGGTTATTTAGCTGCAACGCTATACCCTAATCGGGGTTGTTTTTTTGCAGTATCTGCCCCGTTAAATCACCATAGTACTGGGTTTTGTTATTCTTAGAAGTGTTTCAGTTTTCGCGTTCTCAGAACAGCCGCTTAGTCTTGATCAGTGAATCTGATTAGCGCGAAGTGTTTCAAATTGGCGGCAGCTGTCGGCCTAAAGCAATCGTTTTCATTACCTTTGGATAATCCCCCTAATAATCAATGAGCCCAAGAAGTTGAACCCTCATTCACCGTTAGCACTTGCCTTAGCACCGTGATTTACTCAATAGTTTACGTGATCAATCCCCCTTTGAATTCTTATATAAACCTATCAGGAATTATTCGAATTCCTATTTCTTCCAAAATTTGGTGGGAAATATGCACAATATTTAATTTAAACAAAAGGGGTTTCAGTTGTGCATTACATGAGAGATAACAGCGTGGATCAATGTTATTTTGAATAGCACAGAAGCGAAAAGCTACTATGCTATAGGGTAAATCGTATTTTCTATATTAAGGCGATGACTCCAATGCTATCTTATTTATTAAATTAGGGCTTAATGTATCAGGGATAACCCATAAATAATGACTTCACTCACTAAACCGTTAGAAGGTGGTTGCACCTGCGGCCATGTTCGCTATCAGATAACTTCAAAACCGCTCATTGTTCATTGCTGCCACTGTCGTTGGTGTCAACGGCAGACAGGGGCATCATTTGCCCTGAATGCACTCTTTGAAGCCGTGAACGTAAAGCTTCTCAAGGGCGATGTCACTGAAAAGTCGATACCTTCTCCCAGTGGTAAAGGTCAAGTAATCGCCCGCTGCCCAAAATGCAAAGTTGCAGTTTGGAGTAATTATTTTATGGGTGGGATAAAAGAACTCATCCGATTCATACGTGTTGGCACGCTTGACGATCCTGATCAATTGCCGCCAGATGTTCATATTTTTACATCGACAAAGCAACCATGGGTTAATTTGCCAGCAAGTAGTCTCGCGGTGAATGAATATTATGATTGTGAAAAGATATGGACAAAGGAAAATTTTGAGCGTAAAAAAACTTTAATGGCAATTGTCGAAAGCAACAAAGTCTCTAAGTAAATTCAATATAATAATATGTAACTCCAAAAAAATGAATATATGGGATCATTCTGACCCACTTAATATTTAGATACTCAGTTATTAAAATCGATCTCTGATAAACGTACAGTACAAAAAATTCTTGGTCGTACAGATGTTAGAACAACTCAAATGCGCATGTTTAAAAAGAAACACTAGTGGAACTTTGAGTCCTTTATATAAACTCTAGATGGGTTATTCATCATCATCCTTCGTCTGCTTGTTTGTGTTTCGACTATCTTAATAATATTTATGACGGGCTGCTTTGTTCGATTTTTTGCAGGTCAAAAGATACATGTTAAAACCCGCTTAAGGTACATGCCAGTCCTATTTGATTCGCTTGTTAGTGCTGAACGAGTGACTTCAATGTGTCAGGTTTTGCAGTTACCCAGGCAGACTTGCAAGAGTTGAGTTTTCGATTAGCGATGACAACTGTCGGCCCAGAACGGACATTCTCACTGCCAGTGATGAAGCACTTTCTAAGTACCTCCAAACATATTAATGCATTTACATGTTTAGCTTTACATAATCTTTATATCCACGAAAAGCTGTACTTTTTTTATACACTTGATGTTTAGATACCTATTGCTATTAAATGACTGTAATTCAAGGAATGAATTACACAAACATGGTGTTGAATGAAATTTGAAGAGCATGGCGTATTTAAGATAGAAACTGAAGCTAATCTATTATTTGTTGACGCGACTGGACCGTTTAGTGATGGGGTGACCAAGCATTACATTGAATCCGTAGAGTTCTGTATCCAGCAGCTTGAAGTCTCGCAATGGAATCAAATTATTACCTTGCATCAATTGAGTTTATTCACTCCTGAAGTAGAAAAATTGCTGACAGCCGCTCTCATAAACAGAAAGAAAAGAGGTTTAAAAGCCGTTTTCTTAATATTAGAGGATGTCTATTTTAAATCCTTGATAAAAGAACAGTGGAGCCGTTGTTACACTAAAGCTGAAATAGAACATCATTTTTTTGATTCGACGTCTGAAGCAAAAAAAAGCTTAATCCATTTCCCATACCTTTAACTAATTTCTGCTGATCATGTAAATTATTCAGTGCCTGGCACTCGACGACTGTCGGTCTTTAACAGCCAATCCATGAACATTCCAAAGTTCTATATCTACAGGCCTACTCAATTGAGGAAAAATCATGTTTGATCATGTCAAATTCGGCGTCAGCGACTATTCAGCGAGCAAAGCATTCTACGTCAAGGCACTACAACCGCTCGGTGTAACGGGCGCCACGGAATGGCCGCCGAACGGTGTCGAGCTTTACCATCCAAAAGGTGAAGTTTCACTTTGCCTGTATAAAGTCGATGAAAACCCGCCCATCTTCACTTGGCGTTCGTTGCCAAGAATCGGCAACAAGTCGAAGCATTCTATCGCGCAGCTCTAGAAGCGGGTGGCAAGGACAATGGTCCGCCTGGTCTGCGCCCGCACTATCATGCGAACTACTATGCAGCTTTCGTAATTGACCCTGACGGGCACAACATTGAAGCGGTTTGCCACGAGCCCGAGGCCTAAAAAACAGCTGCAATCGACAATTTACGCGGTGTCAAAATCGCGATTGAGCTGGGCGTAATTGCTGATCTAAAAAGTCCACTTTGTGTCAAAGAGCCGCCATGTCTGACATCAAGATCAAGTGATGGATGGGATCTGCTAAGTATATTACTAAGTTAAATCAGTATGTTACATAGGTATTTGTTGTTCATGTGCCTTATATGTGCCTCGCGACCATTTCAATCTTAAAAAACAGTCCATTCTAAGTGCGTTTTCGGCGACTTTTACTCATAATTGATGTCATTCTATGACGCCAAAGGGTAGGGCGTTCACATATAAGTTTATGGCGGTAAACGGCCAAAAGCGATCATATGGGGCTCCGTCTTAACTAGAGAATAGTGTAGGAACACCAAAAAATTCATACTGAAGATTGGTTATCCAATGATCACACTAATGTAGTTAACCAGCGCCAGTCAAATCTTGAGCTAACATAAGGGCATTTCCGTCGAGATCGTAGAACGTAGCCGTGCTCACCATACCCTCAATAGTTTCGGTAGCTCCATCGAATACTACTCCCGCGGATTCAAGGTTTATCCGTGCAGTGTCAATATCCGAGATACCAAACACCGGAACGGAATTTCCTGGAGCAGGTTCTGCCTGTTCACCTAGACCTAACGTAACACCCTCCGTTTTAGTTCGAAGTTCACTCCAACCAGCGTCATCTGCATGGTAAATAAGCTCAAAACCAAGTCTATCTTTGTACCAGCTCGCGCTAGCATGTCTATCACGAACAGATATGGCAATTGTAATGGTATTGAGCAATGAAACTGTCGGCATAAGTCTTTCCTTATGTATGTAAAATATATAAACTATATTAAATGAACATAAATACACTTGTCAAGATAACATCACGAGCCTGGTCGCTGGAAATCCTCGCTTTACTCTATATGGGAACACCAGGACGACAGGCATCATTGATATCGGCATCTGGTGCGGGGCGAACTGCGCTTGCGCAGAGTTTGCGCCATCTTGCTGATTTTGGGTTGCTAGAAAGAAATCCGGGGCATGGCCATCCCCTTCGGCCAGAATTCAGGCTAACAGCTAAAGGAGTGGAAGCTGCAATATTCTCTGAAAAAATAAGAAGAGCAGTGCCTGAGCAACATGATCGAATTATCCTCAGGCGAGCGTGGACTATTCCTATTTTGGCAGTCAGTCAAGATCCCAGGCACTTCACTGATATAAAAATCCACTTGGGTGAAATCACCGATCGTGCACTATCTCAATCAATCAAGATATTGCAAGAAAAACACTGGCTTCAACGTATTGTGGATCCCTCGATTATCCCTACACGCCCTCTGTATCAGGCATCTAATGCTGGAGTTCTAATCAGTAGAGCAGCCAAAATTGAAACTATCTAAGCTGAATTCTTCACCAAGGACTGTTATGTAAACTCGTGGGAATGCCTGCGTTTCTTGCTTGGTAAGTTCAATAATAAAAAGTGCATCTGATCTTATAGTAACTTTTCGTTGCATTGGGCTTCGAACTCCTGATTGTCCGAGGTATTGGTAGATCCGTCTATCGTCTAACACATCTATCAGCGGGTAACGACGGCTAAAATCCTATACGTCTAGGCGCATATCTTGTTCTCATGACCCTCGCATTAAAGACATTATGAATGTCTGCTATGTGTTGTGAATAGCAGCCAGTTTATTTGTAAGAAATAAATGATGGATGGGATCTGCTGATTTTATTTTTGAGTTAAATCAAGCTGTTAGATGTGATTTTATTTGTCACGCGCCTTATAAACGCCTCTTCACCATTTCAATATCAAAAAGCAGTGTCTTCTAAGTACGTTTGCGGCGACTTTTTGTTCTCAATTCATATCATTCTATGATGCCAAAGGGTAGGGCGTTTACATATAAACTCATGGGGGAAGCAGCTAAGCACTGCCCACAAAAATATCCATACCTTAATGGATGCTGATGGGCGGCAATTAACAGGTAAAAAATCCGATTGTCTGCCACTAATTACGCCCCAGGTCGTGATCGGGAACGTCCTTATGAAATTGTTGATGGCGTAGCAATGATATCAATCAGCGGAAGTTTAACCCACGAGCTAGGTCGTTTACGCCCTTATAGCGGTATGACCGGTTATGACGGCATTATTGCTCAACTTTCTTTAGCCCTAGGTGATCCTGAAGTAAAGGGCATCATGCTGGACTGCGATACACCAGGTGGTGAGGTTGTTGGTTGTTTTGACACTGCCCGCCAGTTGCGAGCATTGGTCGACCAAAGTGATAAACCGCTTTGGTCACTTTGTTATGACATGCATTGCAGTGCTGGAATTACCCTAGCATCCTCAAAGACAGTTAAATCTAAGGGTATTCCATCGCTGGTCCGTATTGCTTTGAAAGCGCCAGAGAGCCAAATATAATCGTTATTAATCGTAGGGGCCTGCGCCGATTTCTTTCCTGTAATGTGTATGGGCAATTAAATCTTTTGCGGTAATAGAAACTGCGGCCAGATCGGCCATCGGACATGTTTGCAGTTCTTTAAATCAAATGCTTTAGAACGACCAAAACCATCAGCGGACTCGATTGATTTATGTAACGCTAGAACGATCTCACCGACAGTAATCGCTTGATATCTGATCTTTCCAAGCTCACATGCCCTTGCAATTGTACTTCTCTATCCGTAGTCCAGTCTTCTGCTAAACGTTTTCTCTCGAAGCTTCGTAATTCTCGGTGTATAATCTCGCCTCCTTTTCGGATGCGTATATCGGCTTTGTACCTGTGCTTTCCAGCACTTGTTGTGTACTTTGTTATCGTGGCGATATACCCAAAACTAGTAAATCAGTCTTAAACAAGCGGTATAACAGATTTTGAAAACAGTAGTAGAAACAAGCTCAAAGGCAGTAAAATCAACAGATACAGTCGATCGAACCATTAGCGTTGCACCTATGATGGATTGGACAGATAAACACTGTCGGCACTTTCATAGAGTGATTAGTCGCAATACTTTGTTGTACACCGAGATGGTGACTACCGGGGCGCTGATTTATGGGGATAAAGATCGGCATCTGGCTTATAACGAATCTGAGCATCCTATCGCTCTACAGTTGGGCGGGAGTAATCCGCAAGAGTTGGCCCTGTGTGCAAAAATGGCGGAAGATTATGGCTACGACGAAGTTAACTTAAATGTCGGCTGCCCCAGTGACAGAGTGCAGAACAATATGATTGGCGCCTGTTTGATGGGCCATCCACAGATAGTGGCAGATTGTTTGGCGGCGATGCGTGATGCAGTCAGTATTCCGGTGACGATAAAACACAGATTAGGCATTGATGATCTGGATTCTGATGAGCTGTTGCATCAATTTGTTGAGACAGTAAAGCAATCAGGCTGTAGTACTTTTATCGTACATGCGCGCAAAGCGATTTTGGCAGGGCTAAGCCCTAAGCAAAACCGTGATGTACCGCCGCTGGAATACGACAGAGTGTATAGATTAAAGCGTGCTTTCCCACAGCTGGAAATTATTATCAATGGTGGCATCAAGACCATTGCCGAGACTAAAGAGCATTTGCAGCATATTGATGGGGTGATGATCGGACGCGAGGCCTATCACAATCCCTATGCAATTTTAGCCGAGGTCGACCAGTTGTTTTACGGCGCAGATATTACTGTGATAACTAGGCAGCAAGTGCTACAAAACATGTTACCCTACATTGAACAGCAGCTTAGTGCTGGCGTGCCATTGAGTTATGTGACCCGGCATATTCTAGGTTTGTTTCACGGTATGCGTGGTGGCAAACAATTTAGACGAGTTATTAGTGAACAGGCATACAAGAAGGATGCTGGTATTAATGTGTTAAATGAAGCTTTTGCCAGGGTAGAAGCGTTTTTATAAATAAGGATAAGAAGAGCATGGCAAGTCAATTAGAACAGTTAAAAGCAATTACGACAGTTGTCGCAGATACCGGTGATATTGCCGCGATCAAACAGTTTACGCCTGTGGATGCCACTACCAATCCTTCACTGTTATTAAAAGCCAGTGCCTTACCCGCTTATACGCCACTATTGAATGAAGCTAAGGTTTGGGCGCGTGTTCAAGGTGGCTCCGATGCACAAATACTGGCCAATATGACGCAAAAGCTGGCAGTGTTGATTGGTTTGGAAATTTTAAAAATTGTTCCAGGTCGTATTTCTACTGAAGTAGACGCAAGGCTTTCCTACGATGTGCAAGGCACTTTAAAGAGTGCGCATCAGATTATTGATATGTACAACCAGGCGGGTATCAGCAATGAACGTATCCTGATCAAAACAGCCTCGACCTGGGAGGGGATTCAAGCTGCTAAGCAGTTAGAGAAAGAGGGTATCAATTGTAATCTGACCTTACTGTTTGGCTTTGGTCAAGCGGCAGCCTGTGCGGATGCCGGGGTATTTTTAATCTCCCCATTTGTCGGCAGAATTTTAGATTGGTACAAGGCCAGTTTCCCAGAGAAAGATTTTTCTGGTAGCAATGACCCGGGTGTACAGTCAGTGACCAGCATCTACAATTTTTATAAAGCCAATAACTATTCGACCATTGTGATGGGTGCCAGCTTTAGAAACATCGGCGAAATTCAAGCGCTGGCAGGTTGTGATCGCCTGACGATCAGCCCGCAGCTAATGCAGGAGCTGGATGAGTTAATGGAGCCGTTAGAGCGCCAATTGACCCCTGAATCAGCGGCCTCAGACAGAGCGGCGCAGAGTATCGATGAAGCTGCATTCGCCAGTGAGTTAAAGAGTGATGCGATGGCCAATGAGAAATTATCGACCGGTATCGATGGCTTTGTTGCCGATCAAATTAAACTTGAGCAGTTATTAGCTAAGTTATAAACAGTGCCGAAGGGCTGGCATTGGCGATGATTAAAAATGGCCGGTGTTAGCCGCAATAAAAATGCCTATAGTGATATAGGCATTTTTTTTGGTTCGCGTTTGTATGAGCAGTTGTGCTGTGCTAATTAGCAGCCCTAACAAGAATTACAGGCAAAATAAAAGGGCTCGTATGATGTCCATATGTGAGCCCTTGCTCTCGATTGTCCCTGTCGATACCACTGCGTCCATGAGTAGCATGTGAGGCCCCATCCAGGGACTTTTTCAGATCCTTCTAAACCTCTCCTCCAATGCTAGCAGCTACTGTAATGACATTATAAAACACTGCGGTACATAAGCTGTTAGTCTTTTTCTGAAGTGCATTTTATTGGCTGTTAATGCTAAATTTAATAATTTATCAATGGATTAAAAAATTAAAGGGCTCGTATGATATCCATATGTGAGCCCTTGTGTTCGACTTCCTTGCCGATACTACTGCATCCTTGAGTAGTAATATTGAGTTTCTCATCCTGAGATTTAAAGGATCCTTCCTAACTCTCCATGGGTCAATAATGCTTTAATCATCAGTGCAAAAACATAGGACAAAATCCTAAATAATTAACAAATGACAAACAAAATAAAAGGGCTCGAATGTTATCCATTTCAGAGCCCTTGATTTCGACTTCCCTGCCGATACTACTCAATCCTTGAGTAGCATATTGAGTTTCCATTCCTGGAAAATATAGATTCCGTTCTATCTCTATATGGTTCGTTGCTGGATTTGCTGCAGTAAATTTTAGCCTGGGCTAAGGTTTACTGCAGCATTTCTGACAAAGTCGATCTTAATATCGTCCTTGTTAAGATCTTGGTTTGACATCCTTGCCGTTACTACTCTGCCCTGAGTAGTAGAGCGTTTGTTTCCTTTGCGGGGAAAACAAAGAATCCATTCAGTCTTTTTGGTATTTATAGCGGGTTCGGTCTTAAAGGCATCCCTGCAAGACCTAGTTTCGACATCCTTGCCGATACTGCATCATCCTTGAGCAGTAAGTGAGTTTCCATTCCTGGAAAAATTTAGGATCCTTCCTAACTCTCCATAAAGCTATTGTGCGTGAAGTAATCCTTTAGAAACATAGGAGTTATTCCTAAAGGTAACAGAAAAGATGCTTTTTAATTAGATGCTTATATTGTGTCGCTAAAAGGATGATTTTTTGAAAAACGATCAGTTTAAATTCATTAATTGTCGCAATTTAACTAATAGCTAACAGAGGTGTAAGAGCAGAGAGGAACAAGATTGAGGGGAAAACAAAGCCTGAAAACTACAGGCTTTGCCGGTCTAATCGGGTATTGTTAAGCCTTGATAGGCAAGCCAACTCCCTCTTTGACTTCTTCCATGACGATATAGCTCTTGGAGTTTTTAACACCGGGCAAAGTGAGTAGCATCTCGCCGAGTAGGGCGCGGTATTCTGACATATCTCGGATACGCGCCTTAAGCAGATAATCTGAATCCCCGGAGACTAAATGGCATTCCTGGATATAAGGCAGCAGCTTTACCGCTTCGTTAAAAGTTTCGAAAGCATCGGGGGATTGGTATGAAAGTGCTATTTCTACAAAGACCAGCATGTCAAAACCCAAGGTTTTGGGGTTTAATCGGGCGTAGTAACCTTCGATAAATTTTTCTTTTTCTAGTCTTCTGACACGCTCAATACAAGGTGTGGTCGACAGGCCGACGTTATCAGCCAGTTCGGTGTAAGAGATTCTGCCATCGTTCTGTAGAATGCGGAGGATGTTACGGTCTATTCGGTCAAGTTTTCGCATAGTATTACAAGTCTTTTATATTATTAGTACCGGGTGATTGCCAGGTAAAACTTTAGAAAGAATTATCAGATCCATCTGCTCTCTGTAAGGCACAATTAAACCTAATTTTTAACTAAAACACAATAAATAACTCTATCTATTAAGCTTATCTCTGGCATATCCTATGGTCGATATGCAGATAGAGAACAAATTTTTTATTTTCAAGTTTTGTTGATAAGCTGGGCTGGCAAGCGGCAAGAGGTTAAATAGACATTGTATTTATCGGAGCATTTTTTTTAAATGAAAATTATTGTAATAGTTGGTCTGGCCCTGTATTTTCGACTTCTCAAAATCAGAGGTAACATAGCTTGGCTAACAAATTAACAGCCAAAACTACTGTACAGCTGTGATAAGCTTTTTTGAAATAAAATTAATAGTTAAATTATACAAGGAATAGAGCATGGCAAATCGTAGTGTTATTTCAACTGATCAGGCTCCTGCAGCTATAGGTACTTATTCTCAAGCAGTAAAAGTTGGCAACACTGTCTATATTTCTGGACAGATCCCATTAGATCCACAGACAATGGAAATCGTAGCAGGTGGTTTTGAAGAGCAAGCTGTGCGAGTGTTTGAAAACTTAAAAGCGATTACAGAAGCCGCTGGTGGCTCTATGGATGATATAGCTAAGCTGACTATTCTGATGGCTGATCTGGGTAACTTCGCCAAAGTAAATGAAGTCATGGCGCGCTACTTTAAACAGCCGTACCCAGCCAGAGCGGCTTATGAAGTAAAAGCACTGCCCAAAGCTGTGGATATTGAAATCGAAGCCATCATGGTGGTTGGTTAATAATTTTTTCTGCCAGGTGTTGGGATCAGGTAAATACGTTCAGTTGTTTCTCGGCGGGCTGTAAAGCTTTAGAGGAGCGCCGGGCTTGTTTGCATGTAACACAACTATTCTGGCTGGGGCGTACAATTAAGGTGATAGTAGTCAATGGCAAGAGCGGCACAAGCGGTAATAGATTTATCGGCGATAGAAGATAATTTCAAATTAGCTAAGTCACTGGCTAAAGGCGCCAAGGCCATCGCTATAGTAAAAGCGGACGCCTACGGTCACGGGGCAATTGTAGTGGCACAGAGACTACAGCCACTAGTCAGTGCTTTTGGTGTTGCCTGCATTGAAGAGGCTCTGGAGCTCAGAGAAAATGGCATTAGTGCTCCGATATTGTTACTGGAAGGTTTTTTCAGCGCCGATGAATTACCGGTGATTGCTGAAAATGATTTTTGGACGGCACTACACAGTACCTTTCAAGTTCAGCTGATCCGCGATGCCAAGCTATCTAGGCCAATTAATGTCTGGCCGAAACTCGACTCAGGTATGCACAGATTGGGCTTAGATGGGTCTGAAATACAAAGTGTTTATCAACAGTTGACTGCTATGGATAACGTGGCTGAGATCGTTATTATGTCACATATGGCCTGCGCAGATGAGCTTGATAATGACATGTCTAAGCGGCAAATTGAATATTTTGACCAGGCTGTTGCAGGCTTAGATGCCGAGCAATCACTGGCGAATTCACCGTCAATCTTAGCGATTGAAACCAGTCACCGGCAGTGGGTGAGATGCGGCTTGATGATGTACGGTGCCTCTCCTTTTGCACAGGCACATGAAAATGCTGACCAGCTCAAACCGGCAATGAGCTTTAGTACTGAAGTTATCGCTATCAGAGAAGTTGCTCTGAACGAGAGCGTTGGTTACGCCGCCAGTTTTGTCTGTGATCAGCCCCGCACAATTGCCACTATTGCCATAGGGTATGCCGATGGTTACGATCGGCATATAGCGAATGGCTCACCCATTATTGTGGCGGGGCAGCGAGCCAAAATTGCCGGTCGTATTTCTATGGACATGGTCAGTGTCGATGTGAGTGGTTTAGTCGATGTTAAGATAGGTTCTAAGGTAGAGTTGTGGGGCAATAATTTGCCAGTCGGAGAAGTTGCTAATGCAGCAGCGACTATCCCATACACACTGTTTACCGGTGTTAGTAAGAGAGTGCCAAGAGTTTATGTAAACTAAAATAGTTAGTTGCATAAGAGCTTACCCTAAGGGGCTTGTTTACTGGTTCCTTAACCGGGGTTTTGGGGCTCGCTGCGAATTAATGCTTTTATAAGTTATGGTTAGTTAAGTGATTGGCTGTTACGCAAAAGATAAATTTATCGGATTAGATTGAATAGATGATAATTCTTGGTATAGACCCCGGTTCACGAATTACCGGTTACGGCGTTATCAATAATGTCGGCAGTAAAAATGAATACATTGCCAGTGGCTGCATTCGCATGAAAGATGGTGATCTGGCTGACCGGCTTAATCAGATCTTTGCCAGTGTTACTCAAGTGATTGAAATGTATTCGCCACAAGAATTTGCTATAGAGCAAGTATTTATGGCTAAAAATGCCGACTCTGCGCTCAAGTTGGGCCAGGCCAGGGGCGCAGCTATCGTCGCTGCTACTCAACAGAGCCTGGAGGTATACGAGTATGCAGCGCGCAAAGTAAAACAGGCGGTGGTCGGTAATGGTGGGGCAGATAAATCGCAAGTGCAGCACATGATCGCCAGAATGCTAAAGCTACCCGGACTTCCCCAGGAAGACGCTGCCGATGCATTGGCAATTGCGGTTTGTCATGCACATACCAGGGCGGGTTTGGTGAAGATGGCCGGGGTTTCGGGTCGCAGTCAAAGGCGCTGGAGGTAGTCGCGGGGCGACAGTCGTAAGTAGTAAGTAGCTAGTCGTGAGTTTCAAAACATTAAAG
>JABSQZ010000001.1:540042-676780 GCA_013215505.1 Oceanospirillaceae bacterium | reverse complement strand
ACTAAAGACTAAAGACTAAAGACTAAAGACTAAAGACTAAAGACTAAAGACTAAAGACTAAAGACTAAAGACTAAAGACTAAAGGCTAAAGGCTAGAGGCTAGAGGCTAGAGGCTAGAGGCTAGAGGCTAGTCGCGGTGCTCCAGTCGTAAGTTAAAAGACTAGTCGTGAGTTCAAAATACAAATAGGGGTTGGTTAGTGTTGTGGGAGTGCCCAGTCAGTATTGTTGATGCTGACTCCTTTTATCTGTGCGTAAAGGTGCTGATGTAGCTGTAATTTTAGCTGATCAAATGCCCACAAGGTAATATCGGCCCAGAGAAAGTTGTCGGCCAGTGCCAGTTTGATCTTCACGTTTTGCTCGCCCATCACAATTGCTGCGATAGAGCAGTCAAAAATATTGCGAATACTGGTTTCGGCACTGCTCGCCTTGCTTAAAGTCAGGGATATATCTTTGGCATAGATTCGAATCCGTACATGAGTGCCCGGCGGGCTGTCAATTTTATTAACCCACAATTGCTGCTGGGCCCCCAGATCCAGAGCGGTCATTGGATAGTCTTGATGTTGCTGCGAAATACTGCCGTGGACAATGGCGCTCAACTGATTTTGTTGAAGCCAGGGCTGCATTTGCTGGTCGTTCCAGACTGATTCCACATCCCCTTGTAACAAAATTTTACCTTGATCTAACAGTAGCATTTCATCGGCTAAAAATAAGACTTCATCCAGAGAGTGGGTGACATACAAGATCGGCAGCTGTAATTGCTTATTTAACTTAGCCAGATAGGGGAGTAACTCTAATTTTCGTGGCAGGTCCAGTGAAGATAATGGCTCATCCATCAGCAACAATTTAGGTTTGCGTAAGAGTGCTCTGCCAATCGCCACTCGCTGCATCTCGCCACCCGAGAGATCTGTAGGATAGCGCTTTAATAAGGGCTGCAGTTGCAATAGTTGAATGATCTTCTGATAAAAAACAGCGTCGGGATCTTGTTTGGCGCTGTAGCCGTATTTTAAATTTGCCTGGATATTTAAGTGCGGAAATAGCCTGGCCTGCTGGAACACATAACCTATTTCGCGGCGGTGCACCGCTAAATTGATACCTTGTTGGCTGTGGTAAAAATAGCGCCCGGCTATGCTGAAACTTCCGGAGTCCGGAGTATCAATCCCTGCCAGCATATTGATCAAGGTGGTCTTTCCGGCTCCGGAGCGTCCAAACACCACGCAGATCCCAGTGGCTGAGATCTGGGTATCAAGCTCTAAGGTGTATTCGGCCAGCTGCTTACTCAATTTGATTTTCATAGTGTATCGCTGTGCTTTCCCGGTTAGTTACGATGGGCAATTCGGCGGCGCATTTTTTGCTCTAAGCTGTAAGAACCGATCAGCGCGATCAGGGCGATGCCAATGGCGATTAAGCAAAGTCTCAGTGCCTGCTGTTCGGCTCCCGGGGTCTGGATAAAACTGTACATGGCCAGTGGGATAGTGCGGGTAATTTCCGGAATGTTGGAAACAAAGGTAATAGTTGCGCCAAACTCACCTAAACTGCGGGCGAAAGCGAGAATCACCCCACTTAAAATGCCGGGCACTATCAGCGGTAAAGTGATAGTGATAAATACTTTAACAGGGTTGGCGCCCAAGGTGCTGGCTGCCTGCTCCAATTTATTGTCCACCGCCTCGATACTCAGTTTAATGGCTCTGACCATCAGTGGGAAAGCGACGATAGCACTGGCCAGTGCCGCTCCCTGCCAGCTGAAACTGATATCAATGGACAAATATTCAATCATCCACGCGCCTATTGGGCCCTGTTGCGAAAAGCCAATTAACAGCAAATAACCTATGACTACTGGGGGCAGCACTAAAGGTAAATGTACTATCGCGTCCAGCAGCGGTTTGCCATAAAAATTACCTCTGGCCAATAGCCAGGCAATGAAAATGGCAAAGGGTAAGCTGAAGCTGACCGCGCTAAAGGCCACTTTCAGGCTCAGGGTAATCGCTTGAATTTCGAATTCAGTTAACATTGTTTAAAGTGGTAAACCCATATTGGCGGAATATCTCAGCGGCTGTGGCAGATTTAAGGTAGCGGTAAAACAGGCTCAGCTGGTGGTCGTCAGCAGCTGTTTTAGCGGCTTGTTTATTATGAACTAATGCCAATGGATAGTGAATCTTATGATGAGTGGTAGCGGAAAAAGTAGCCAGTATTTTTACTTTAGTCGAGGACAATGCATCGGTTTTATAGACAATGGCCAAAGGCACAGCTGAGCGCTCGGCAAATGCCAGGGCGGCGCGGGTGTTATTGGCCATCGCTAGTTTACTTTTGACGGCGCTCCACAAGTTAAGACTTTGCAGGGCTTGCTTGGCATAAATACCCACCGGCACATGTTCAGTATTACCTGTCGCCAGTCGTCCTTTTTGCAACGCAGTGGTTATATCTAAATCACTGTTCAGGTCGATGCTCTGTAGCGGGCTATTTACCGGTGCCACTAAAACCAGCTGATTGGACAGTAACTGAGACAGACTCTCGGGGACTATTTTCTGCTGAGTGACTAAATACTGCATCCACTGTTGATTGGCACTGATAAAAATATCGGCGGGGGCACCGCGGCTAATTTGTCTGGCTAAAGTGGATGATGCAGCATAAACCGTGATGATCTTTAGTTTATATTGTTGCCGGTAGTGGGCCGCAATTTTTTCAATAGGTTCAGTTAGGGAGGCCGCGGCATATACGGTGACGGACGCAGCGTTGACGTTAGATAGACTAAATAAGCTGATGGCCAGCAGTAAAATAATTTTCATTGGTTAGCGGATAGAGTTGTTTTTATTTAATAAATTGGCTGTCAGGCATTGTAGCAGTAACCGCAAAATAGAGAAATAATATTGTTAAAAGCAGAAAATCTTTCTATTTGGCTGCATTAAGAAAGTGACTGTACAAAAAAACACCAGCAGTATCAAAGGATAGCGATAGTTTGCAGCTCAATAGAGGTTTTGCGCAGAAAAGCTGTGGGAATAGTGCGCCGTTTCTGGGATAATACGCCGTTGCTTTAATAGCCGTTTAGATTGCTGTTGAGGTAAACCTGCCTAATGTCCTTCCCGGATCTGACGCAATTGCGTTTTAGGACGGACAATATCAAATATTATAATTTACTGTGTAGCCTCAATGATCAGAACTGCAGAATATCTCTTCGAGCATAAGCCCTATTGGGCCGAGTGTTTCGGAACCGCCGACTTTTTACCAACCTCTCGTCGTGAAATGGAACTCCTGGGTTGGGATAGCTGTGATGTTATCCTAGTGACAGGTGACGCCTACGTCGACCACCCAAGCTTTGGCATGGCGGTAATGGGGCGCTCACTGGAAGCACAGGGCTTTAGAGTGGGAATTATCTCGCAGCCTGATTGGCAGAATACCGCTGATTTTGACATTTTAGGAAAACCCAATCTGTACTTCGGAATCACTGCTGGCAACATGGATTCGATGATCAATCGCTACACAGCTGATTTAAAAGTACGTCACGATGATGCCTATACTATCGATGGTGCTGAAGGCAAGCGTCCGGATAGAGCTGTTATTGTCTACGCACAGCGCTGCCGTGAACTGTATAAAGATGTGCCGGTAGTGATCGGGGGCATTGAAGCCAGTTTAAGGCGTATCGCTCAGTACGATTACTGGAGTAATAAAGTCAGGCGTTCTGTGCTGATCGATTCCGGTGCCGACATCTTGCTCTACGGTAACGCTGAACGTGCCATCATAGATGTCACTCACGCGCTGGCGAACGGTGCGGACATCAAAGACCTGACTGACCTGCGCGGCACTGTAGTACTGCGTGATGTGCTGCCCGGCGGTTATATCGAGGTCGACTCCAGTCGCATTGACTGGTCGAGTTCGGTTGAAGAGATGCCGAACCCCTACAACTATATTGAAGACAAAGAAAAATGTGCCTCTGCAAAAAGCGCAGAGCCTGAAGAAGCAGTCGCTGTACCTATCAGGATTATCCCCGAGCCATTAAAAGGCAAGCAGCGCTTAGATAAAGATACTACTTATATACGGCTACCGTCGTTTGAAAAAGTGTCTAAAGATTCTGCTCTGTATGCGCACGCATCCAGAGTGCTACATTTAGAATCCAACCCGCACAATGCCAAAGTGCTAGTGCAGCGCCACGGGACTAAAGAAATTTGGGCTAACCCACCGCCGATACCTTTGAGCACTAAAGAAATGGATGCTGTGTTCGGCTTGCCCTATCAGCGTATACCACACCCCTCATACGGTAACCGTAAGATTCCGGCCTACGACATGATACGTTTTTCTGTCAATATCATGCGCGGTTGTTTTGGCGGTTGTACTTTCTGTTCTATCACCGAGCACGAAGGGCGTGTGATTCAAAGCAGATCCAGAGAATCAGTGATAAAAGAGATCGAAGAGATCCGCGATAAAGTGCCGGGCTTTACCGGTATGATTTCCGATTTAGGTGGTCCGACTTCAAACATGTATCACCTCAACTGTGTCAGTGATGAAATACAATCTTCCTGTCGTAAACTCTCCTGTGTGTATCCGGTTATTTGTCATAATCTGAAAACTGATCACAGTGAAACGACTCAGTTGTACCGTGAAGCACGTAAAATTCCTGGAGTGCATAAAATAGCTATCGCCTCTGGGTTGCGCTATGACCTGGCAGTTGAAGATCCGGAATATGTTAAAGAGTTAGTGACTCATCACGTTGGTGGCTATTTAAAAATTGCCCCCGAGCACAGTGAGGAAAAAACTTTAAACAAGATGATGAAACCGGGCATGGGCACTTACGATAAGTTTAAGCGCATGTTTGATAAGTATTCGAAAGAAGCAGGTAAAAAGCAGTACTTAATTCCCTACTTTATTGCGGCGCACCCCGGCTGTGAAGACGACGATATGTTGAATCTGTCACTGTGGTTGAAGAAGAATAAATTCAGGGTCGATCAAGTGCAAACTTTCTATCCTTCGCCTATGTCACTAGCTACTGCTATGTATCACTCGGGACGTAATCCACTGAAAAAAGTGACCTATAAGAGTGAGAAGTTGTACGTGCCAAGAGAGTATGAACAGCGTCGTACCCAAAAGGCACTGTTGCGCTATCACGATGAAGAGAACTGGGACAGGCTGCGTACCGTCTTAACCGATATGGGGCGCGAAGATCTTATCGGTACAGCTGACTGGCAATTAGTGCCGGCGGAAGATAAGAAAAAAGGTTTCCGCTATGTGCAGAAGTCTAAGTTAACTGCTGGAGCCAATGGCAAGAAAGTAGCGGCCAAAAGCTCTACAGCTACAGAAAAAAGTGCTGCGCCTAAGGTTAAAAACTCTGGCGGTAAAGTCATAGCACGTGCTGCTGCTAATGCCCGCAAAAAAAGTAGCGCTAAGAAAAGCACTCGCAAGAAGTCTATCAAGCGTAGTTGATCAGTCGCTGCGCAGTGCAACGTTGGCTAGTAATAAGCGCTGCCGCTGTGGATTCTGATCATAAAAAAGCCCGTGATATTGCTATCACGGGCTTTTTTTATGCTTTGTTTTCTCGTAAATCTTTTAAAAATAGCGCGATTCGCCCGATGGCTTCCGTCAGTAGTTCTTCTGATGGCAGTATTACAATACGAAAGTGTTGGCTATCCTCTAAGTTAAATCCGCTTCCCTGGACGACTAACACGTGGTGCTTTACCAGCAGGTCCAGGGCAAATTTCTCGTCATTTTTAATCGGGTAAATTTGTGGATCCAGTTTGGGGAATAAATACAGTGCTCCTTTAGGTTTGAAACAACTAACCCCGGGAATATCCGTTAATAATTTGTGTGCGGTCTCGAGTTGTTGATAGAGCCTGCCACCAGGGACAATATATTCATTGATACTCTGATAGCCGCCGAGTGCTGTTTGAATGGCATGTTGAGAGGGTACGTTAGCACACAAGCGCATGTTTGAAAGCATATCCAGGCCTTCAATATAATCTCTGGCAAGCTCTTTCGGGCCGCTGATGACCATCCAGCCACTTCTGAAACCTGCCACCCGGTACGCTTTGGAAAGTCCGTTAAAGCTCAGGCAGAGAACATCTTCGCACAGTGAAGCAAGCGCGGTGTGTACGGCGCCCCGGTAGAGGATTTTGTCATAAATTTCATCGGCGAACAGGCAGAGTTTGAACTCGCGTGCCAGGGCGATGATCTCGAGCAGGACCGCGTCCGGGTAGAGTGCCCCAGTGGGGTTGTTGGGGTTGATAACGACGATGCCCTTAGTGCGGTCAGTTATTAACTTGCGCATATGATCGATATTGGGTAGCCAGTCATTATCTTCATCACATTGGTAGTGCACCGGGCTACCGCCCGCCAAACTAACTGCAGCAGACCATAGCGGGTAGTCTGGTGCCGGTATAAGCATTTCGTCGCTGTCGTTTAAAAGCCCCTGCATTGACATAACAATCAGTTCAGATACACCATTGCCAATATAGATATCTTCAGCGGTGACGTTGGCAATGCCCTGTCTTTGGCTCTCCTGCATTATTGCTTTACGTGCAGAAAATAAACCTTTTGCATCACAGTAGCCTTGGGCAGAAGGCAAATTGTGGATGACATCCTGGATTATTTCCTCGGGTGCATCGAAACCAAAAGGTGCGGGGTTGCCAATATTGAGTTTGATGATGTTGGCCCCTTGCTCTTCAAGGCGTTTGGCCTCTTGCAGTACGGGTCCGCGGATGTCGTAACAAACATTGTTAAGCTTTTTGGATTTCTTGATAAAGGGCATTACATAGTCCGTGACTGGTAGCTGATATAAAAGCACAGAAGAATTAGAAATAATTGCCGCTGCTGCATGAAGTGGCATAATACTTTCTTGTATCTCGAAGTAAAGAAGTAAATATTTACGAAAAAATAGATTAAACAGGAAAATATTCTGCTGTAATGATTAAATTAGAATAATTTGCTGCATGCTTGGCTGTTTTATAGTTGTGCTTTAGGCTGTCAGTGTTGCACAAGGGCTTTTGTCTGTTTTGAAATAAATTTAAAAAACACTGTTTGGCGGTGAATTTCTGATAATGCTGATTAAAAACGTACATGCAAAGTAAGATCAGAGTAAGAAAAAGCTTTCGGCTGTTGATTTTATTGCTATATTTGTGCGTCTTTATCAGTGTCACAATAGAGGTTGGAATGAAAAGCTATCAATGGATTTATGAGCATGTCGTCGATCGGGTAGGGCTGACAGAGTTAGAGTCCAGATTTGACTTAGTACGTACAGAGCACGAGATAGCAGGGCTCAGTGATAATTTTTTGTTGTCCAATTTGTCGCGCAGAGTGTTCAGAGCGGGGATAAGGCATTCAGTAGTCGATGGAAAATGGCCCGAGTTTGAAAAAGCTTTCTTTGGCTTTGATCCTCACAAAGTCGCGTTGTTGAGTGATGAGCAATTAGAAAATCTGATGCAAAACGATAAAATAATCAGGCATTGGGGCAAGATAAAGTCTACCCGTTTAAATGCCTATATGGTGACAGAGTACATCGAAAAATACGGTAGTTTTGCCAAGTTTGTGGCTCAGTGGCCCTGCGATGATATTGTCGGACTCTGGGCAGAATTGAAGAAACAAGGGTCACATTTGGGGGGGAATTCCGGAGGTTACTTTTTACGTTTGATCGGTAAAGATACTTTTATACTGACCGATGATGTCGTTGCTGCACTCAAAGCACAGGACATAGTGGATAAAAAGCCAACCTCTAAGCGTGATTTGGCGGCGACACAACAAGCATTTAATCAGTGGCATCAGGAATCCGGAATGCCCTATAGTCACATTAGTAGATTATTGGCGTTTACCGTTGGCTGGTGATTTGAACCGAGATACTCGGGTCAATAGCTAATTACCTGAGGTATGTGGATGCATACCTCAGGTAAAACCGCTTAATTATCGTTAACAGCGGGTTTTATCCGGCTGAGAAATTCTGTAAGCGAGTCGGCAATCTTGCGGATAGGTTTTTTACCGGGCATCTCATACCAGACTTCACCACTATCATTGTGCACACATAACATACCTTCATCGGGGTAGGTGAGGGCAACAAAAAATGACAGTTGCTGCCTGAGTTTTCTTTTGGCCAGAGCGTGGCCGAGTAAATTACTACGCAACCTTTCCATATCTTCCTGGTTCCACACTTGTAATAACTCTAAATCCCCTTCATCGCTGGTGGCTGCCAAGTGTGCAGACCAGTAACTGGAATAAAAAGTGACTATGTCAGGGTGGATTTCTTCATTGAGGGCATCTGCTAATCGGCTGAACATATCCTGGTGCTGCTGTTTTATCGGCTGCCACTGGCATTGCTCGCCATCTTTTAGCGGGTCACTATCGATATAACAATCTGAAAGCCACTGACTGTCGTATTCAATACTTAAAGGTTGCTGGCAATGTTGCCGCTGATGCTGGCACCAGCTGTCGATGAATTTGTTTAATACCTGATCCAGATTGCTGGATCTGTTGTTGCTCTGGTCTGGAGTTGTCATATGTCTGGGCTGCTATCGTCTATATAGATAAGAAAAGAGACATAGAGGATAGCGAGTTGAAAATTATAAGCAAAGGGAAATACAATTTGCTGGGTTTTGCTGCGCCTTTTAACGCTAGTGTGCATTGCAAGTTTTATAGATAGAAAAGACTTTACGATGGGCTATAAAATGAGTAGCTAGTTTTTTGCTGAATGCAAGAATCTGACAAAGATTTAGCCCAGTTGGCTGTAGATTGTACAAATTGTGAATTAAAGTAAAAAACTATTGATAATGGTTTGACTTCGCAGAGAAAGTAATTAGAATTCGCACCTCGGTTTGAGGCAAAACTATTTTGCTCAAATTGAGAATGTTTTATACCATGTCCAGTGGTAGTTCAGTTGGTTAGAATGACTGTCTGTCACCGTAAGCGCTGGTCGCGGGTTAAGAGCCCGTAACAAGTAGCAAGTCATGAGTAGTAAGTCGTAAGTTTTACCATGTGGAGTGGTAGTTCAGTTGGTTAGAATACCTGCCTGTCACGCAGGGGGTCGCGGGTTCGAGTCCCGTCCATTCCGCCACTAACTTGGTTAGTGAAAAGGTAATAAAAATTACACTAGAAGTGCTCAGTGTAATGATAGTGAGCCAAGTACAGTGGGAGTGTAGCTCAGCTGGGAGAGCGTCGCCCTTACAAGGCGAATGTCGGGAGTTCGAACCTCTCCACTCCCACCACTGATAAGAAAGTTTTAAGTCGTAAGTTAGAAGTTGTAAGTTAGAAGTTGTAAGTTAGAAGTTTTGCCATGTGGAGTGGTAGTTCAGTTGGTTAGAATACCTGCCTGTCACGCAGGGGGTCGCGGGTTCGAGTCCCGTCCATTCCGCCACTAACTTGGTTAGTGAAAAGGTAANNAAAATTACACTAGAAGTGCTCAGTGTAATGATAGNGAGCCAAGTACAGTGGGAGTGTAGCTCAGCTGGGAGAGCGTCGCCCTTACAAGGCGAATGTCGGGAGTTCGAACCTCTCCACTCCCACCACTTAGTCCCTATTGATATTCCTCTGTTTTTTTTTGTACAATTCTCATATCTTTGCTGTTTTTCTGGACCAAATATATGGATTTTCACTCATCATTAACGCTTACCAGTCAATTGTTAGATTGTGCTTTGTATCGCGACAAAAATTTGTCCGTATATTTAATTCGCTCCGAGAAAATACACCGGGAAGTGAGCGGCAATAAATGGTTTAAATTAAAGTATTCACTGTTAAAAGCGCAGCGGCAAAATTGCCAGCAAGTCATCAGTTTTGGTGGTGCCTACTCCAATCATATTCACGCGTTAGCTTTTGCCGCTAAAAGTTTAGGGTTGCCTGTTATAGGTTACATCCGCGGTCAGTGGAGCGAAGATAATCAAACTCTGCAAGATGCCAGTCGCTGGGGGATGCAATTAAAGAGTTTATCGCGACAACAGTATCGAGAAAAATCTACAGCTGAGTTTTTACAACAGTTGGAAGCTGAGTATCCGAATAGTTTTATAATCCCCGAGGGTGGTTCGAACATAGATGCGTTAACGGGTGTAGGGGAATTGATGGGCTTAATCGAGAGTTCCCTGCCAAAAATTGATACCTTGGTGGCCGCTTGTGGCACCGGTGGAACGCTGGCAGGGTTAATAGCAACTGCTAACAGTACCCGCTCGATACTTGGGATACCGGTGTTAAAAGGTGCAGGCTTTTTAGAAACTGATATCAATGCGCTACTCAAACGCGCCGGTGCCAGTGCCGGTTGTGGCTGGCGCTTAGATCTAAATGGGCACTACGGCGGCTACGGCAAAGCAAAAGCAGAACATTTAGCGCAAATGCTGCTGTTGGAAAAAAGACACCAGATACGGCTGGATCCTGTTTACACTGCAAAGATGTGGCGCAGGTTTGATGAATTAGTTCATGATGATTATTTTATACCGGGCTCAGCTATCGCGTTATTGCACTCAGGTGGCCTGCAGGGGCGTAGAGGCTTTAACCTGGATTAAGTTCACATGCATCAGTTTATTAAGCGGATGCATGATGTGCTTAGCAGTAAGAATAACTCTCACTTTCAAGTGGCTGAGTCTTATATTCAAATAATTCCCCTTAGTCTTTATTTTTAATAGCAGCCAGCTGCTGAAAGCTAGAAAATTCTAAAAATAATTGTTTGTCCAGCGCCTATCTGGGTTCTCTGTTTTACTCTATAATCTGAGCTTTGCTAGTTAAGAAAGGTGCGAACAAGCCCAGTATCTTTGTTGTACACACTTAGGCGCGCATCGGACATATTCACATATTCTCTAATCCAGGTGACTTATTGATGGATAAATTTCGCAAAATCGGTTTGATTGGTAGGTTAGGCAGTAAAAAAGTTGTAGATACTTTAAAGAATATGATCAGCTTTTTATCCGCCCAGGGGTTTCATATTATCTTAGATTCCCGCATTGCCGATCTAATGCCCGGGCACGGTCTACAAACTTGTAAGAAAAAAGTGATGGGCGATCTCTGTGATCTGGTGATAGTCGTAGGTGGGGACGGTAGTTTATTGGGTGCCGCCAGGGCGTTAGCCAGAAGTGACGTACCTGTATTAGGGGTAAACAGAGGTCAATTGGGTTTTTTAACGGATATATCTCCAAACCAATTTGAGGAGAAGTTTACTGAAATACTGGCCGGGAAGTACTCTCAGGAAGATCGGTTTTTATTAAAGGTTCAAGTCTCCAGAAATGGCAAGGTAATCGGCGAGGCGGACGCTCTCAACGATATGGTATTACACCCCGGTAAAGCAACCAAAATGATTGAATTTGATCTGTTTGTGGGTGACGATTATGTCTACAATCAAAGATCAGATGGACTTATCGTGGCCACCCCCACTGGATCAACTGCGTATTCGCTCTCAGGTGGCGGGCCTATTATGCACCCTAAGCTTGATGCTTTAGTGTTAGTGCCTATGTTCCCGCACACTTTGTCTTCAAGGCCTATTGTAGTAGATGGTAATAGTGAGTTAAAAATCATTATCAGCGAAGAGAACGAAACTTATCCGCTGGTTTCATGTGATGGTCAAGTTAGCATTAACCTGGCACCAGGAGATGTGATCAAGCTAAATAAACATCAGCACAAACTGCAACTACTGCATCCAGAAGGGTATAACTTCTATCGCACTTGTCGCGAGAAATTAGGCTGGAGTGCCGGCCTCACTGCTCGCAATTTGAGTTCGCAATCATGATTCAAACCTGTGATGCTCAAGGCTACGATATTATCGGTGATGTGCACGGCTGTGCCTTAGCACTAAAACTATTGCTGGTAAGGTTAGGCTATTCGAAGCGTAACGGAGTGTATTTTCACCCCGTGCGCAAAGTGGTTTTTTTGGGCGATATTATCGACAGGGGACCGAGAATCCGTGAGGCCCTGCATTTAGTACGGGATATGGTCGATGCCGGAAATGCCCATATTGTGATGGGTAACCATGAATATAACTACTTAAGTTACAGTACTTCCGGAGAGTCTGTACATATGCCTTACCTGCGAGAGCACACCTCCAGGCATCAGCGTATTTTGCAGCAAACCTTAGACCAGCTGGCAAACCACCCCCGAGATCAAAAAGACTTTTACCGTTGGATGATGAAGTTACCGGTGTTCCTTGAGTTTGATAGTTTTAGAGTTGTGCATGCTTGCTGGCACAAAGAAATTATTGCACAGATGCTAACAGCCACGGGCGGCAATACCATTAATCCAGAGTTTTTATACCATTCAGCGGTACGAGATACTTTTGAGTGGACAGTGATGGACAGGTTATTACGCGGTACGCAAATCAGACTGCCGAACAATGAGACGATGACCTGTCGTGATGGATTTGTCAGACATTTCTTTAGAACTAAATTCTGGCAAAAAAGCCCGGAGCTCTATGGGGATGTTGTGTTTCAACCTGATCCACTACCTACTAATATGGTGAATAGGGTCTTGTCGCAGCAAGAGCAAGAACATTTGTACTATTACCCAGACGATGAAAAAACCTTATTTATCGGCCATTACTGGTGTGAAGGCGTACCGGCACCACTGACCGGCAATATCGCCTGCCTGGATTATAGTGCAGTCAAATTTGGCAAGTTGGTCGCCTATAGATACGATTTTGAAACGGTATTACAGGCTGATAAATTTGTCAGTGTCGATGTACGTACTGAGGTTTGAGTCGTAAGGTTTTAGGCGTAAGGCGTAAGGCGTAAGGCGTAAGGCGTAAGTCGTCAGTCGTCAGTCGTAAGTAGTAAGTAGTGAGTAGTGAGTTTATAAAATGATTGTAGTATTCAGTGCCCCGTTAGATGTTGACCTAAGTAGTTTCACTAAGCAGTTATGGAAGATGAAAATTCTCCACCGGGTGGTTATTGAGCAGAGCCAGGTTCTGATAGTGGAAAATGAACATAACGCGCAGTTGGTGACCCAGTTGTATCAGCACTGGCAGCAAGGTGGGGAATTTAATGCTGAACTGGTTCAAGAAGTAACGGGTCTTAGCGCCAACGCGGCTGATAATAACAGCAGAGCGGTTGATTTTAAAAAAATTCCGCTGGTTATGTTGTTGTTAGTGGCAAGTCTGCTGCTGACTTTGGGCATAGATTTTGGGCAAAATTTAGAACTGCGAAAGCTACTGAGTATCACAGATTTTGATTATGTAGGCGGCTATAACTCTCTGAATCAGTCGCTGGAATCGCTGCAAATTTGGCGCTTCGTTACTCCTATATTTATGCATTTTAGTATTGTTCATCTTATCTTTAACGCGCTATGGATTTGGGTAATTGGCACTGTGATTGAACAGCAACAGAAGAGTTTGGTGCTGCTTTATATCGTAATATTTTCCGCTATAAGCTCAAATATAGTCCAATACTTAGTCTCAGGACCCTATTTTGGCGGCCTTTCTGGTGTGGTATACGCTTTGATCTCCTACGCCTGGCTGTGGGATAAGCTGGCTGATAAAAAGCTGTCGGTAGTTTCCAATGCGTTAATGGGCTTTATGCTGGTCTTTTTAGCTCTGGGCTATTCTGGATTGTTAACCCAACTCGGTCTTGGAGACATTGCCAATACCGCACACTTAAGCGGGTTAGTTGCAGGACTAGTAGCTGCACTGGTTCTCGCTGCAATTAACAAAGCAAAGTCGCATCGTAATGCTAACTAAAAAAACCAAGCAAGTGCGGCTGCGAAAAATCCACTGCACTGAGTAAAGTGCGGGTTTATGCATCTGTTTGCTCACATCCTGTTGCGCATCTAAACATTTTGAATTTATGTAGATAACCTATTAAGGGTTGTTTATGAATATCTTAAGAAAAAATATTGAGTCCCAACTATGAATTACGAAGAGCTAATCTCGCGGATGACCCCGAAAATGCATCAGGCAATCAAGACAGCGATTGAGTTGGGAAAGTGGCCGGATGGCAAAAAAATGTCTGCTGATCAGCTGCAAATTTGTCTGCGTGCAGTGATCCACTATGATCAGAACCTGCCTGCAGAGGATAGAATTGGTTTCATCGACCGCAGCCGTGAAGACGGCACGATGAAAGGAGTCGACCCACTGCAAGAGCAGGTGATTAAATTCCATTAATGCAGGTCAATAATAATACAGTAGTACAGTTAGCTTGAGCCGCTAGCTTGGCTACATGCCAATAGCTGCTGAATTTTTCAGCGGACTTATCGGCATGTTCCGACAACAATAATATCTCAATAATTGAGAGTATAAATACAGGTGTGACAAGAACCTATGCCGATACTTAGAACAGGTACTATGCAAAAAATGCGTACCGAATTAAGCGATTCGATCAAATATTATTTAGAGTTAGACGATCAACCGCTGTTGATGAATGAGCTTATAGGCCAGGAAATATATCTGGAAAACCTGGGTGAAATTCACTGTAGTCACTGTGGCCGTTTAACCAAAAAAAGCTTCAGCCAAGGTTACTGTTTTCCCTGCTTTAAAAAGTTGCCGCAATGTGACCTATGTATGATGAGCCCGGATAGATGCCACTTCCATTTAGGTACCTGCAGAGATGAAGAGTGGGGGAAAACGGTGTGTTTCAATGAACATATCGTCTATCTGGCGAACTCTTCAGGTGTCAAGGTGGGGATCACCAGAGCGACCCAGGTACCGACGCGCTGGATTGATCAAGGTGCCGTGGAAGCGCTGCCTATCTTCAGAGTGAAGACCCGACAGCAGTCTGGTCTTGTGGAGAAAATTTTCTCCGAGCATATCAGCGATAAAACCAATTGGCGAAAGATGCTCAAAGGTGAGATCACAGCCATTGATTTACCGGCAATGCGTGACCAATTGATGGAAACTTGCAAGTCAGAACTGGCACAGCTGACCGCGGAACATGGCTTGCAGAGTATTGTGCCAATCACGGGTGTGCAAGTACAAAGTTTGAGTTATCCAGTGATTGAATACCCGAGCAAAATCAGCTCACATAACCTGGATAAAACGCCAAAAATCAGCGGCGTTTTACAGGGAATAAAAGGCCAGTATTTAATGTTAGATACCGGTGTGATCAATTTACGCAAATACACTTCTTACGCCATTGAAATAGGCACTTGCGCTTAATTTCTTAGCTACCTCCTTTTAGACCGCCTTTGGGCGGTCTCTTGCACAAACTTCTCGCCTGTTGTACCCGCCCATAGAGGCAACTTTTTAAGTTGTCTCGGTAACGCTATTTGCCTGCGATATTTTTCAGTGAAGATTTTGACTATATTCAGGTTTTAGTAAGAAAACTGTGCTTTTTTATTAAACAGTAGTGATTATATTGATGGTTAGACTCTATAATGTGGCTGAGGAAAATGCCGACACATATACTCTGGAAGATAAAGCGTTCCCAGAGAAGGTACTCGATTTATTCACATTTTCCCTTATAAAAACAGTTTTATGTTTAGAGGTTCAACTCATGTCTCAACCTAAAGTTATATATTTAAAAGATTACCAAGTACCCGCATTTTTGATTGATCAGACGCAACTGCATTTTGAATTGATGACTGAGTTCACCCAAGTGACTGCGCGTTTAACCTTGAGACGTAACCCAGATGCCAGGGATCAAAGCGCCGATCTATTTTTGCAGGGTGACAGCGAGTTAGAATTACAAAAAATTGCTATTGATGGCGTGGAACTCGCTGCAGCGGATTATCAGCGAGATGACACAGGTTTAACCTTGAACGGTCTCAACGATAAGCTGCAATTGGAAGTGATCACTATCATTCATCCGGATAAGAATACTGCTCTTGAAGGGCTGTACCGGTCCGGTGGAATGTTTTGTACCCAGTGTGAAGCGGAAGGCTTCAGACGCATTACTTTTTATATGGACAGACCTGACGTGATGTCAGTGTTCGAAACCACTTTAGTGGCCGATAAGAATGAGTACCCGGTACTGCTCTCTAATGGTAATCAAGTGGCAAAAGGCGACTTTGAAGATGGCCGTCACTGGGCGACCTGGGAAGACCCTTTTCCAAAACCTGCTTATTTGTTTGCTTTAGTTGCCGGGGATTTAGCGCACATTGAAGATACTTTTGTGACTATGTCGGACCGCAAAATCACTTTGAAAGTCTACGCCGACGAAAAAGACTTAGATAAGCTAGATTATGCAATGGTTTCACTGAAGAAATCTATGCGCTGGGATGAAGAGGTTTTTGGTCGCGAATACGATCTTGATCTATTTAACATTGTCGCTGTGGATTTCTTCAACATGGGCGCTATGGAGAATAAAGGTTTAAACATCTTTAATACATCATGTGTCTTAGCCCATCCACAAACGACCACTGACGCGACTTTTCAGAGAGTCGAAGCCATAGTGGCGCATGAATATTTTCATAACTGGTCCGGCAACCGGGTTACCTGTCGAGATTGGTTCCAGCTGAGTTTGAAAGAAGGATTTACGGTATATCGCGATGCTGAATTTTCCTCGGACATGAACTCGAGAACGGTTAAACGTATTGAAAGTGTGCAGGCCTTACGCACCGGTCAGTTCTCTGAAGATGCGGGGCCAATGGCGCATTCAATCCGCCCGGCTTCTTTTATCGAAATATCGAACTTCTATACTCGTACAGTGTATGAAAAAGGCGCCGAAGTCGTAGGCATGGTACATACCTTGCTGGGAGCGGAAAAATTTCGAGCGGGCAGTGATTTATATTTTCAGCGCCACGATGGCCAGGCTGTGACTACCGATGATTTCATCAGTGCCATGCAAGACGCTTCTGGGCGAGACTTAAGCCAATTTAAAAACTGGTACAACCAGGCGGGAACGCCGCATTTAACTATTACCGATAACTATGATGAGCAGCGTCAGCGCTATGACATCACTATCGTGCAGAGCTGTCCAGCAACGCCTGGTCAGAGTGAGAAACTGCCATTCCACCTGCCATTTTGCCTGGGGCTACTGGATGAAAGCGGCAATGATATTGACTTGGCCGGCACTACTACCGCACTGGTAGAAGTGACTAAAGCGCAACAGACTTTCAGTTTTGACAACATTCCGGTTAAACCTGTGCCTTCACTATTGCGGGGTTTTAGCGCTCCGGTGAAATTAGACTATCAATATGCGCGTCAACAGTTAGTGTTCTTGATCAGTCACGACAGTGATGGCTTTAACCGCTGGGAGGCGGCACAAAAGCTAGGTGTTGATATTATTCAGGAGCTGGTAAAAAGTTTGCAGCAAGGTGCTGAATTACGCCTGGATAATTGCCTGATAGACGCCTACCGCGCTGTGTTAGCTGATGGGTCGCTGGATAAAGCAATGATGGCACAAGTGCTGACTCTGCCCTCCGAGCTGTATCTGGCAGAGCTCTGTGATGAAGTTGAAGTCGGCAACATTCACCGTGCCAGAGAGTTTGTTCGCAAGCGTATAGCTGCGGCACTGGAAATAGAGTTTTTAGCAGCGTATCAAGGTGCCCGCCTGGCCGCGGAGGCCTACCAGCCAAGCGCCGAAGGCATTGCCAAAAGAAAACTGCAGAACCTAAGCTTAAGTTATTTGATGGCGCTGGAGAAAGAGTGCTACCTGGAATTGGCATTGAAGCAGTACCAGGAGGCCGACAATATGACCGACAGCATGGCAGCTCTGGTGCAAGTTGCGCATTCAAACTTTGTCGATGCCGGCGCTAAACTGTTAGCGCAGTTCTACGACAAGTGGTCTGAAAATACTTTGGTAGTGAATCAGTGGTTTGCGGTTCAAGCGAGCGACCCTAAAGCGGGAGCACTTGAAAATGTCAAGGAGCTAATGCAACATCCAGCCTTCGATTTTGTCAATCCCAACAAAGTTCGCTCTGTCGTCGCTGCTTTTTGCATGCAGAACCAGGTTAATTTCCACGCCGAAGATGGCAGTGGCTACCAGTTTCTGGCAGATCAGATTATCGCTTTAGATAAATCCAACCCGCAGTTGGCATCGCGCTTAATTGGGCCGCTTTCAAAATGGAGTCGCTATACCCAAGTGCGACAACAGTTAATGCGTGAGCAGTTACTGCGTATTATGGACAGTGGCGAGTTATCTGCGGATGTCTTTGAAGTGGTGAGTAAAAGTTTAGCATAATTAAATCGGCAACCCCGCTGTGACGCTATGCTTAGCGATTTGTTATGTTCGCCAACCGGCAACTTAGCAGGCGCAGATTATATCCAATCACAGCGGAAATATTTTTTAAGAAGATTGATAGAACTAGTATCTTAGGCTAAGGTCAATCTATAGAGTTTGCAACTTTAGCTACCGGGAAATATACGCTGGCGAAGTGACATTCTAAGCTACAAATTGCAGCAGAGAGTGCTGCGGTTATTGATAAATTTAACATGGATAAAATGATGGCTCGTACAATTTCTAATGATGACAAGTTTGATTTACAACAGAATTTTCGTCGCTATATCAAGTTTCACGATTTATTCCAGCAATACAACGAGCAGTTTAAAACATCCAAGGCCAGCCGAGTGTGGATAGCAGCAGTTGTAGCGGTAGTTTTTGCCATGGGTTCCGCGTATTTTATGGGAGTCGCCTCAGGTCTGTTTGGTCTTTATTTTTATCGGGTGATCACTGCCAGTATGCAAAAAAGTAATGCAGAGGAGGGCCGTGAAAGCGCCGAGCGCTGGTTCGCCGCCAAGGGCTTAAGATTTGAAGGCCGGGTTTTGTATCATACTGATGACCAAATGTTAGAGGCACCTATCGATCCTTTTGACGATGCCATTTATGCCTAGACCTCCAGTCCTGTCCTGTTTGTAGGGCGGCTGCTCCCAGATGACAGCTGTTGGTTTTCAATAGCTGTCAGCCTTTACACTATTTCTCCAATTAGCTGCCACAGTGTATGGCGGCTAAACATCAATAATCACCGCTCCAGTTTCAGCCCATTTAATTTTTGCTAGTAAGATACAGATAATGACAGGGCTACAGCATTCAGGTTATTTATGGCAAAAACAGAATTTCAGGGATTAACTGCCAGAACCCGAAAAATGCTCGCCGCCAATGAAAACTTAGCGGTAGACTTTAAACGGGAGGTTTCTGGGGTCAAAAGTAGCGATTTTGTGGCGTTTGCCAACGCAACAGACGGTGGTACGCTACTGTTAGGCGTCGACGAATACACGTCTGATACCGGGCTGCAGCGTGGCAGGGTGGTCGGTTGCAGTGTCGACGATAAAGCGCGGCTGGCGCTGGTCAACAAAGCACTGGAATGTACCCCGAGCATAGAAGTACATGTGTATGTGGAAAATCTAAAACAGCTGCCGATCATGCGCATCGAAATCCCCGCCAATCAACACCGGCCATTTTGTAACTCGCGCGGCGAATATAGTATTCGCTCTCAGGGTCGCAACCGGGCACTGTACCCCAGTGAAATGCTAAATATTTTCTTGGAAGCTGAAGCTGAGTTGTTCTATCATCGTTTTAAAGGGGTCGCCACTAAACTTGAAACTCAAGTGAATGAAATTAGCGGTGCCTTAAACACTGAATTAATGACTGTCAGCGCCAGTATGGAACAGCTGGAAAGACAGCTAAAGATGGCATTTGGGCGCATTGGACAACTGACAGACAGCAGTAAAAAACGCTCCAGAAATTTACTGCACAATGTCCAGGACAATCAGTTAATATTGGCCAATCTGGAGCGGGCAATAGCAGAAGATGCCAGTGGTGAGCAACATAAAGACCGTTTACAACTGCTTGAAGAGAAGATTGATAATATTTTAAAGCTGTTAGCGGATTCAGGAAAAACCAGTAACCCATGAGAGAGTTTATATGAGTCATAGATTGCGCAGTAAAACCGCCTGGGTTTTCGATCTGGATGGCACACTGACCAACCCGGTGCACGACTTTGCGCAGATGCGGAGTGCCTTGGGAATGGAGGAGAACGCGGATATACTGCAGACTATCGCAGAGGCGGAAGGTGCTCAGCGTATACTGCTAACTGAAAAACTCGATCAGCTGGAGGCTCACTACGCGGCCAGGGCATCGGCGGCAATTGGGGTTGAAAAACTGCTGGCACAACTAGTGGATAAAAATTGTCTGCTGGGAATTTTTACCCGCAATACAAAAGAGATGGCGCTGCTCTCACTGCAGGCGATTGGCGTAGCACAGCACTTTGACAGTGACTATATTATTGGCCGGGATGAGGCGCCACACAAACCTAATCCTGTTGGCTTGACCCAGCTGTTAGAGCAGTGGCAAGTTAATGTGACGGATGCGGTGATGGTCGGGGACTTCAGGTTTGACTTAGAGGCGGGCAGGGCAGCGGGTACTTCCACGGTACATATTGCCAAAGATCAGCAGCGCTGGCCTGAGTTGACTGACTATTATTACAGCTCGCTGGCAGAGCTGAGCGCTGATTTGGCCAGTTAACTGTGCAATATACTAAAAAGCCGCTGCGGTTGCAGCGGCTTTTTTATGCTCTGCGTTAGCGCTGAAACGGATAGACAGATCCCAGCTGGAGGATTTGTGTCAGCTGGTCTAAGGCGTTGCGTGATTCGCTCAACAGTTGTGGATCCGCCAGATCCGCCTCACTCAGACGATCGCGATAATGTGTCTCTACCCAAGTGTTTAAGCGCGTATATAGTTGCTCATTGATAAAGGTCGCCTGATTGGCAGCGCGCTGTTCCGCTTCGTTCATGACGATACGTAGACGCAGACAGGCCGGGCCGCCGCCATTGGCCATGCTCTGCTTTAAGTCAAAGACTAAAGTCTCATCAATGGGGCTGTCACCTTGCACCAGAGCTTGCAGGTACTGCCAAACCGCCGGGTTGTTCTCGCACTCCTGGGGTATTACCAGCACTGTTTTACCAGAGGGCAGCGATAGCAGTTGGCTGTTAAATAAATAACTAGTCACGGCATCTTCGACACTGACTTGGGAGCTGGGTGCTTCAATAATATGGAAGTTATCGCCCATCTTCTGTCGCAGCTGTGCTTTGACCTGCTGTTGATTCAAAAATGCCTGTTGGTGGCAGAATAAAATATTGGCGTTACCTACCGCTATCACATCGTTGTGAAACACCCCCGCATCTATGATGTCGGGATTTTGCTGGGCGTAGACTACATGTTCTGCATCTAACTGGTGCAATCTTGCTACCGCCTGGGATGCCTCTATGGTGTGCCTGGCCGGGTATTTTTTCGGCGCGGGCTGGCTGCTGTCAAAAGCGTGTTTACCGTAGACAAAAAACTCCACACCGCGCTCAGCGTAGTTGTGACTAAAGCGGGTGTGATTGGCCGCCCCCTCATCGCCAAAGTGATCGACGCTGGGCAGTGCATCGTGATGGGCGAAGTGCCGCTCATCGCTAAAGGTCGCCTTGAGGATACGTCCAGTCACCTGGTGCTCAATAGAGCGGTGGAATTTATTACTCAAGTTAGCGGGAGTGAAGTGTATTTTCTGATCCGCGGTGTCGGCACTGGGTGAAATAGTGGCGGCATTGGCGGTCCACATGCTGGAGGCGGAACAACAAGTTGCCAATATCCTCGGTGCCTGTTTAGCAGCTTCGAGCAATACATTGGCATCGCTGCCGCTAAACCCCAGCTTGCGCAAGGTGTGAATATCCGGACGCTCTTGGGGTGCCAGTACTCCTTGTACCAGGCCCATATCCGCCAGAGCTTTCATTTTTGTCAGCCCCTGAAGTGCTGCCTTTTTTGGGTTGGCCTGGTTAGCTTGATTCTTTTGTGAGGCGACATTGCCAAATGATAATCCAGCGTAATTGTGAGTAGGTCCCACTAAACCGTCAAAGTTAGCTTCAATCGCTTTCATCTTAGACTCCAAAAACAAGTGCCGTTGAGATGGCACTGGTTAAAAATTTTCTGCGCCGCCAAACATTGAAGTTGGCGGCTAACTTGAAATTAAATAGACAGACCGGGGGAGAGTGTCTCGGGCATAACCAGAGTATCAGTTTCCATACCTGCTACTGGGTAAGCGCAGTAGTCGGCGGCGTAGTAAGCACTCGCTCTATGGTTGCCACTGGCACCTACACCGCCAAAAGGAGCCGCTGAGCTGGCACCAGTGGTCTGTTTGTTCCAGTTCACTATGCCGGCTCTGATGTGCTGATAAAATTCCTGGTACTGCGCTTTGCTGTCGCTAAACAGCCCAGCTGCCAAGCCAAAACGGGTATTGTTAGCGCCGACGATTGCCTGGCTAAACTCATCGTAACGAATGACTTGTAACAGCGGTCCGAAGTGTTCTTCATCCGGGAGATCGTTGATCTTAGAGACATCTATCAGTCCGGCGCTGACTAAACCTGTTCCCTGTTGCAGTTTCTGCAGTGATACTAATACCTGGCCGCCTAATCCTACTAGATTGTTCTGTGCCGATACCATGTTATCTGCTGCCTGTTCAGAAATCAGACTGCCCATGAAAGGTGCTGGTTCTGCAAACTGGCTACCCACCTTTATCTCAGCGACAGCACTGGACAACAGCGCTAAGAATTGATCGCCCTGATCAGTGTTAGGTACAAACAGACGTCGGGCACAGACACAGCGCTGACCAGTAGTAATGTATGCCGATTGGATAGTTTCATTGACCGCAGCGCGCAGATCGCTGATTTCACCAATAATCAGTGGGTTATTACCGCCCATTTCCAGTGCCAATATTTTCTCTGGCTGTCCGGCGAATTGGCGGTGCAGCAGTGCACCGGTATTAGAACTGCCGGTGAAGAACAAGCCGTCCAGCCCCTTGTGACCGGCAAGCGCTATACCGGTGTCCTTTTCCCCTTGTACTAAGTTCAGCACTCCACTGGGAAGTCCTGCTTGCTGCCATAGCTCAACCATATACATGCCGACTCTTGGGGTCAGCTCGCTAGGTTTAAAGATCACGCTATTGCCAGCAATGATAGCCGGCACTATGTGCCCGTTGGGCAAGTGTCCGGGAAAATTGTAGGGGCCAAACACCGCCACGACTCCATGTGGCTTGTGCCGCAAGGTGCTTCTTACTGCACCCATGTCGGTTTCAGTATCCCCGGTGCGCTCGGCATTGGCTTTAATAGAAATGCCGATTTTTCCGGCCATGGCACCGGCTTCGGTTTTAGTTTCCCAAAACGGCTTGCCGGTTTCCTGGGCGATAAGACGTGCCAACTGATCTTTGTTTTCAATAATCAGGGCACCAAAGCGTTCAACAATAGCACAGCGTTGCGCCAGTGAAGTAGCGGCCCAGCCCGGCGCAGCAGCGCGAGCTGCCCTAATCGCAAGATCGACCTGAGTTTCAGTGGCGCAGTTTCCCTGCCAGAAAACATCACCGGTGGCTGGGTCGAATGACGTCAGTGCAGCCCCCAGGCCATCACTCCAAACACCATCAATAAATACGGAATTAGACATACAGTTACCTCTTTTGTGCGACTAGTGGGACAATACGTACGGTACTGCCAGCACTTACACCCAGTGCCTGGGCGGTTTCAGTTTGCATCGTTATTAAGTTATTGCCCATCTCGCCAATAGCGACCATAGTGCAACGGAAATTTTCAAATTTTGTATTACTGACCAGATACAGCTCGCCTGTAGTGGGCTGATCAGTGATTTTTACTTTGGCGTAACGGCTGTCTTTGATCGCCCGGATGTCATCGACGTTAGCTTCCAAAGTGGGACCGGCATCGAAAATGTCGATATAGCCGGTATAACGCATACCTTCGCGCTCCAATAATTTACGTGCCGGGATAGTGTTTTCGTGGGTCTGGGCAATCACATCTCTGGCGCTTTCAGGCAGTAAATTAGTATACAAAGTGTACTTGGGCATCAACTCGGCGATAAATGCCTTATCGATAGAAGACATTTTGTCGGCAGTGGTAAAATCAATCGAGAAGAAGTGTTTTCCCAGACCTTCCCAGAAGGGTGATATACCGTCTTTATCGGAGTAGCCACGCATCTCTGCAACCAATTTTTCATGGAACAACTGCGGAAATTCAGCCATAAACATGAAGCGACATTTAGACAGCAAGTGGCCGTTTTTGGAGTGCCGATAATCCGGGTGCAAAAATAAAGTGCACAGCTCTGAATAGCCAGTGTGATCGTTGCTGATCGTCAAAGTTTGCATCTGGTTGTAGACGTTCAGCTCTTTACTGGCATGCACTAAAGTACCTATACGATAGTTATACCAGGGGTCGGATAGGCCGACTGCGGCTTCAATAGCACAGATGCCGGCTATTCTCTGCTCCTCTAGGTCTTCTAAGACAAACAGATAGAGGGCTTCACCGCGTTTGTCTTGCTGCTCGAAAGCTGCCAGTGCAGTGGTAAGTTTGTTGCTGACCACTTCACTGTTGTCTTGTAAAGAGGTAAATCCCGGGCCAGTTATTTTGGCTAGCTCGGCTAGCGCCTCGCCGTCTCTGCTCTCAATTGGGCGTATGACCATCATCAGTGAATCTCCCGTCCTATAAATTATTAAATTATGTTTCTGCCAGCGGCAAAATATATAAAATGTCGCCATCGCTTACCTGCAGTTGCTCAGCCTGGGCGGCACTTAAACGAATATCGGCTAAGTCGAGTTCGGCGTAGATACAAGCGTAATTTTGTAATAAAGTATTACTGATCAATACCTTGCTGTTATTAGCTGCAGTTGCTGGCTGCGCAATGAGCGCCTTAATGGCAAACTGTTTGGCGATGCTCCGCAGTTGTTGGGTCTGTGCCTGCAAGGTGGGGCCACCATCGAAAATACTGATATAGCCATGCTCAGAGAACCCTTCGGCACTGAGTAACTTTTGTGCCGGTTGCATATCCGGGCGCGCACAGCCCATAACCCGCTGGGCGCTCTCGCTAAGCAGTGGTACATAGACTGGGTAGCGGGGCATTAAATCGGCAATAAAGCCCTTGGCATTAATACCGGTTAAGTAATTGGCCCGATGAAAGTCCATGTCGAAGAAATGCTGGCCCAGTGCCTGCCAAAATGGAGATTTTCGATCGGCGTCTAACACTCCCTGCAACTCTAGAATCAATAATTGATTAAAGCGCTGCAAGTGCTGACCGATAAACATCAACCGGCACAGAGACAATAATCGCAAACTCTCCGGACCGACTTTTTTGCTCGGTAAAAAGAAAGTATAGAGTCTGGACGCTCCCTCATAGTCCTGACACAAGCGCAGTGTGGCAATGGTATTCTGGATTTGTAATTCCGTTGAGACATGTTCAGCCTGGTCACAGCGGTAACTGTAGAAAGGGCTGTTATAGCCGACGCAAGCTTCAATTCCGGCAATCCCGTGTAACTCACCGCTATCACTGTCCGCTAGTACGAAGTGGTAACTTTGCCCCGCGGGTGCAGTGACACAATGCTGCAGTGATTGCTGGGTGGTGTTAATCAATTGCGCTAAGTGATCCCTGTTATTAGGCAGGGTGGTCATACTGTCTCCGGCAGTGACCGCCAGATGTTCAATATCCGGCAGGTCGTCAAAGCGCACGGGGCGAACAACTAGCATCTTAGTTAGCCGGCGCTTTTTTATCTAACCAGCTCAAATCTTCAGCGGTGGCCAGTTTCATTAACAGCATGGCACTGAGTTTTGCCCGCACTGTTAAACTTTTGACTTTCAGGTATTCATCGCTGGAGTGAATTTTGCCACCTTGTACTCCCAAAGTATCTATATTGGGGATGCCGGCCTCAGCTAAGTTGTTACCGTCACAACAACCGCCAGTTGGCAGCCAGGTCAGATCCAAGCCGAGCTGTGCACCACAGTCGCAGGCCAGTTGGAAAAGCTTCTCGTTGGTTGGGGTCAGTACTTTAGGCTTGCGTCCGAAATGTCCATGCATCTCTATAGAAATACCGTCACGCTGATTAATTTCATCGAGGATGCTCTGAATGTTATCCAGGCACCACTGCTCATCAGCGGGTTGCTCTAAACGTATGTTAAAACGTGACAGGCACATATCCGGTACTACGTTATTGGCGCCGCCGCCCTCTATCAATGCCGGGTTGATAGTGACCCCGGCGCGTTGACCGTTCAAGTCGTCCAGAGCACTGATAAAGTCACACATGGCGCGTACCGCATTGCGGCCCAAGTGATGTTCGCGCCCGGCGTGTGCCGTTTTACCGCGGCTGATGACACTGAAGTTGCCGCTGCCTTTACGGGCGCCAGCGAAGTTTCCATCCGGGAAGCTGGGCTCGTATATCATTCCCAGATTGACTCTTTTTGCGGCTTCGGCGATAAATCCGGCTGAGCCTTGAGAGCCGATTTCCTCATCGGGATTAAATAGAATCTCCCAGCCAATTCTATCGGCAAAGGGGCTGCGCTCCAGAGCTTCAATAGCGGTCAACATCACCATCAGTCCACCTTTAAGGTCTGCAACACCGGGGCCGTTTAAGGTTTCGTCATCCAGCCATTGAGTGGTTTGAAAATCCGAGTCCAGCGGGAAAACAGTATCTAAGTGACCGCAAAAGAATATCTGTAACTCGGCATCCGGGCGCTTGCTGAGTCGCACCGCATTGCCCATGGGCAACTCTTTTTCAACACCAGAGTTGTCGATATGCTTAAAGGGAGCAACCGGTAAAATTTCTACTTTGGCATCTAACACCTGGCAGTATTCGATCAGTTTTGCTGCGACTTGGTTTACCCCCTCGGGGTTGAAACTGCCGGAGTTGATATGTGATAACTCGATAGTGCGTTCGAGCATTTGCTGGTATTGCCCATCGATCCATTCTAGCCAGGGAGCGAAGTCGCTATCTTTGAGGTCTGTGGTTGACATAATGGTGTCCCTATTGCATGACTGACTACTGCATCGCCGCGTAGGCAGAAATAGAAATGTTGGTTTAGGCGGGTTGGAATTTGCCGCAGAGATAATCTTCGGCAAACTCTGGATAGTTTAAATACTTGCAGCAACTGCTCAGCTAAAACCCACGGTGGGGCTTAGCTGTGCGGTTAGTAAGGGTACAATTAACTTTCGCTGGCGAGTACTTTGGCGATAGCGGCATCTAGCTTTTCCAGGCCTAAGGCTATGTCTTCATCTGGGATAATCAGCGATGGAGCCATACGTAAAACTTTAGGTCCGGCCACCAACATCATCAATCCCTGTTCACGGGCAGCAGCCATAAACAGCGCCGCTTTTCCCTGCCACTTCTCAATCAGCTCAACACCAATTAACAGTCCCATACCACGGGTTTCTTTAAAAATACCGTACTTGGTGTTGATCGCTTCAAGACCGTCGACAAACAACTTGCGCTTGGCATTCACGCCAGAGAGTAACTGCGGTTGGTTAATGGTATCGATTACCACTTCGGCGACTGCACAGGCCAGCGGGTTGCCACCGTATGTGCTGCCGTGAGTACCGAAATTCAGGCTGCCGGCACATTTGTCGGTTGTCAGCATAGCACCGATGGGGAATCCGCCACCTAGGGCTTTTGCCGTGGTTAATATATCTGGGGTGACACCGAGCTGCTGGTAGGTATACAAGCTGCCAGTACGACCAACGCCGGTTTGAATTTCATCAAAGACTAACAGGGCGTTGTGTTCATCGCAGAGTTCACGCGCGGCTTTAACAAAGGCAGGGTCTGCATTGATGATACCGCCTTCACCTTGGATAGGCTCCATTACCACGGCGCAAGTGCGCTCTGAAATTGCCGCTTTTAGCGCCTCAATATCGTTAAAAGGCAGATGGGTAATGCCTGCTGGCACTGGCTCAAAGCCCTCGCGGTATTTCTTTTGCCCGCCTACGGAGACAGTGAACAGAGAGCGACCGTGGAAGGATTGCTCAAAGGAGATGATCTCGTGTTTGTGGGGGCCAAAATTGTCGTAGCTATACTTGCGCGCCAGTTTGAAAGCAGCTTCGTTAGCTTCACCACCAGAGTTGCAGAAAAACACTTTATCGGCAAAAGTCGCTTCGGTTAACTTCTGCGCCAGACGCAGGGCCGGCTCGTTAGTGAAAACATTACTTAAGTGCCACAAATTCTCAGCCTGTTGTTTTAAAGTGCTCACCAGTGCCGGGTGTGAATGACCTAAAGCTGTAACCGCAATACCACCGGCGAAATCGATGTATTCATTGTCATCCTGGTCCCAGATCCGCGAACCAAGACCGCGTACAGGCACCATTTGTTGTGGGTTGTAGTTAGGTACCATTACATTATCGAAAACTGCGCGGTCTACGCTTTTCTTAGTCATTTTTTTAGTCCTTAAGTGTTAGCCAATAGCCGTTTTAAGATTGCTGCCAGCAGAATATTACTACTATCATTGAACATGCTTTTCATCATTACAGCGACGACAAGCAGTGACGAGATTCAACCTACCGTCGAGGGGTTGGTTGATCTCAAATTCGGTGAGTTAAGTATGAGCGCACTGTGTGGGGAAAGCTAGAGGTGAAATTTAATTAGAGCGACATAGAGTTGGAAAATAATGCCATTTTATCGGATTTAGTTTAAAATAACGTCGGTAAAAGGTGATTTTCGTGCCGTTATTTTTAAAGATTTGGGTTTGCGCATGAGTAAAATAGAAAAAACTACTAAGGGGGAGCTGCGTTACGGTTTCTTGCTGTTGCCGAACTTCTCGCTGATTGCCTTTTCATCAGCGCTGGAGCCGCTGCGGATGGCCAATTGGATCAGCGGTGAAAACTGTTACTCGATGTCGCTGATCAGTCATGACGGCAAAGCGGTGACCAGTAGTGGCGGGGTGCAGATTCAAGTTGAGCACAGTTTGAAGGAGCTGCCTTTCTACGATGCAGTGTTTATCTGCGGCGCAAGTCCTATTGCTCGTACCGGCAATGAAGCTGTTATCGACTGGTTGAAAAGGCAAGCGGGCAGTTCGATGGCGATAGGCGGTATAGGTACCGGTTCGTATGTGCTGGCCTGCGCCGGGTTATTGGATAAATATCGTGCCACTATTCACTGGTGGCATATCGAAAACCTCAAGCAAGAGTTTCCCCGCACCCAAGTGACCAACAGGCTATTTGAAATAGACGGCTTGCGCTATACCTGCAGTGGCGGTACGGCTGCTATGGATATGATGTTATTTTTAATCGGTCGACAGCAAAATATGGATCTGGCGGCCTCTATCTCTGAACAGTTTGTCTGCGAGCGCATCCGCGGCTCTGATGATCAGCAGCGGATACCGATAAAATCGCGAATTAACGCTAACCAGCCGAAGCTAATTGAAGCGGTGACGCTGATGGAGGCAAACATAGAGGAGCCGCTGAGCACTGATGATCTGGCGCATCATGTGAAGTTGTCGAGACGACATTTAGAGCGGTTGTTTAAAAAGTATCTACACAATGTACCGGCTAAATACTACATTGAGTTGCGCCTGACCCAAGCGCGTAAGTTACTGCGGCAGAGCGATAAAACTATCTTGCAAATTGGCTTGCTGTGCGGCTTCTCCAGTGCCTCATACTTTAGTACAGCCTATAAAAACCACTATGATATTACCCCCAGAGAAGAGCGCAAGCAGGTAGAGCACTAAATACTGACGGCTGCTAAAGAGCATAGCAGCCGATTAACTTACTGCTCGCCCAAGAAATCGCCGCTCTGATGGGCCCAGAGTTGTGCGTATACACCTTTTTTCGCCAACAGTTCTCTGTGGCTTCCCTGTTCGATGATTTTCCCCTGATCGATGACGATCAATCTATCCATGGCGGCGATAGTCGAGAGGCGGTGAGCGATAGCGATAACCGTCTTGTCTTGCATCAACTGCTGTAAGTGTTGCTGGATAGCGGCCTCCACCTCAGAATCTAATGCCGAGGTTGCCTCGTCCAAGAGTAAGATAGGTGCATCTTTTAATAGTACTCTGGCGATGGCGATGCGCTGGCGCTGGCCACCGGAGAGCTTTACGCCGCGTTCTCCCACTTGGGCATGGTAACCGGAGCCGCCTTTAGGGTCGTTCAGTTGTAAGATAAATTCATGGGCTTGGGCCTGTTTGCAGGCGTTGTACATTTGCTGTTCACTGGCGTCGGGGCGCCCGTACATTATATTGTCTTTGACACTGCGGTGCAGCAGTGAAGTATCTTGGGTGACCATGCCAATATTGTAGCGCAGGCTCTGCTGGGTCACCGACTTGATATCGACGCCGTCTATTAATATCTGCCCCGACTCCAGATCATAAAAACGCATCAATAAATTAATCAAAGTGGATTTTCCGGCACCAGAGCGCCCCACCAATCCGACTTTTTCACCGGCTTTTATTTTTAAGTTGAGGTCTTCAATCAGCGACAGTTGGCTATTAAAGTTGAAGTGAATATTCTTGAATTGAATCTCGCCGCGCTGCACTGTCAGAGTAGTGGCGTCGGCAGAGTCTTTGACGCTCTGTGGTTTGGACAGAGAGTTCATACCATCGACCACGGTGCCGAGGTTTTCAAACAGTGAACTCATCTCCCACATTATCCACTGTGACATGCCATTTAAACGCAGCGATAAGCTGACTGCAATGGCGATGGCCCCGGCGCTGACGCTGCCGTTAAGCCAAAGGTATACAGACAGAGCGCAGATATTGAAGACTAAGACTAAGTTGTTGTACTGGACAAAAAAACCGAGTTTAGTGACTAAGCGCATCTGCTGGTGCACTGTCTCTAAGAAATTATCCATGCTGGTTTTAGCGTAAGCTTCTTCACGTTCCGTGTGGGAAAAGAGTTTAACAGTGGCAATGTTGGTATAGCTATCAACCACGCAGCCGGTCATTTCAGCCCTGGCGTTAGCTTGTTTAGTTGAGACTTTTTTCAATTTGGGAATGTAATGCCCCTGGATAAAAATGTAACTTAATAGCCAGAATATTAGCGGCACCAGAAACAGTGCATCTCCCTGGGCGATAAGGAACAGCAGCGAGGTAAAGTAGACGATAATATAGACAAAGACATCCAATAGTTTGGTGGAGGTCTCGCGAATTGCCAGTGAGGTCTGCATGACTTTAGTGGCCAATCTACCGGCAAAGTCGTCCTGATAAAAGGCAATACTCTGATTTAGCAAGTAACGGTGCATGCTCCAGCGAATAGCCATCGGGTAATTGCCCAAAATACTTTGGTGGATCAGAGTGGTATGCAGCAAGATCAATATCGGCATAGCGATTAATACCAGTACTGACATGCCGATGAAATAGCTGCCGCGCTCTGCCAGTATGCCCGGGTCAGGTCTGCCGCTGAGCCAATCGACTAAGTCTCCCATAAAGCTAAAGAGAAATACTTCACCTATGGCCAGCGTGGCAGTGAGCAGTGCCATAACCACCAGATACTTTTCCATGCCCTGGCTGTAGTGTCGGCAAAAAGCCAATAGAGTATTGGGCGGCTGCGCTTTTGAGCTGTCTGGAAAAGGAGCAATTAAACCTTCGAAATATTTAAACATCAATGTCGCCTAGTGATAAAAGTGTAGCAAAAATACTGTAGCAGTAAGCTGGTTGGCGCAGTCTAACATTGAACTAAGTATAGATGCGAACCAGTCCGCTGCGCCTCTGTAAGACCGATCGGACGGGGAGATGCAGGACATATTGATAATAGCTTAGAGAGTGTTAATGAGTTGACGACAGTTGAGGCGCCAAATTATTGCCAATAAAATTGATGAGCAAGTAATGCTCAACATGAAAAATATAGGACTATAGTTGGTCAAGCTAACGGCTGCCAACAAGGTAATACCAATCCCGGCATAGGAGGCCAGAGATTGCCTGATAGTAGTGAATTTAACAGACAGCTCGGTATCTAAAGAATAGATATAGGTGCTTAAATAGACCTCGTAATAGGTTCGAAAAAGAGAGACCAGAAAAAAACAAACACAAATGACGTACACAGAAAATGCCGGATAAGTCAGTGATGCAACCAGTGCGCTTAAACTGATTGCGATGGCCATCCATGCCTGAAATATTACTTTGACGGGAAAACTGCTAACACTGGGAGACTGTTTTAGAATATATAAGTTGCAGCATATACCGGCCAGCGCCGAGGCGGTGATCGCCAGAGAAAAAGCAATCTTGGGTACGTCGTAGAAGTTAAAGACATAGGGCAACATATTGGTAAACATTGCTGAAACCCCATTTATAATGACAATGGCTACTCCCAGTAAGGTCAATATCCTCTTTAAATCATCAGCTGATTCCCGTATCTGTTCTGTAGGTGACTGGGTTTCACGAGGCTGGATTGGCTGTTGTTCAGGGAGGTAGTGGATAGCGCTGCAGGCTGTTAAACCTAATATGGCACTGAGTATAAACACGGCGGATTCCCCTAAGTAAATACCGATAACACCGCCAACCGCAGGGGCGACAATTTTACTCAGTGTATTGATCATGTTTAACGATGAGGCAAAGTTTGATCCCAATTGCGCAATTGAAGATTTTGCCTGTTTGACGGTAACTGGCTGTAAAAAGCCAATGGTAAATGAACGTATCAGTAAGATGACTAATAATAGCGGCAGACTCTCCACCCAGATTAGCGAAAATGTGCAAACTATTCTGATGGCAGTGGAGATAAGCAGAATTTTCTTGGCACTGTAGCGTTTAATGATGGCAATAAAAACTTTAGCGAATATTGCCTTTGGTGCCAGCATAGAAATAGTCACTAGCGCCACTCCCATAGGCGAGAGTGCCAACTCGTAACCTACGTAGGTCAGGATGCTGATAAAATCAATCCAGGTACTGAAAGATAATAAACCAACAATGAGCAATAATAACTTGTTTTGCATAGTATTAATCCAGGAATCCATCTGAGATTAAGAAATAGAATACCTGTTTTTAGTGATTGGGCAAGTAATTATCTGCACAGTCCAGCAAGATCTGAAGGCTGCAAAATTACGCCTATAAAAATTTGTCGCAGTGACATATAATGTGCGAAATTTTAAGGTAGCCTGAATTCATATGTTATATCCATTAACCCGCTCTCTGATGTTTAGCTTAGATGCCGAATATTCACATAATTTGGCCCTCAAAGGCATGAACTTGGCTGCTATATTGGGGCTACCGAAATTACTGGGAGCTGAAAAGCTCTATGCCCCGGTGGAAGTGATGGGTATTAAATTTCCTAACCCGGTGGGATTAGCGGCTGGATTAGATAAAAACGGTTCAGCTGTTGATGGCCTCTCCAATATGGGCTTTGGTTTCCTGGAGGTGGGCACCGTCACTCCCAAGGCGCAAGTGGGCAATCCCAAGCCACGGATATTTCGAATTCCCGAGCACAACGCTATTATCAACCGGATGGGGTTCAACAACGACGGAGTCGATGCGCTGTTAACCAATATCGATAAGGCGCGCTTTAAAGGAATATTAGGCATTAATATTGGTAAAAATAAAGACACTCCTAATGAGCAGGCGAATGCCGATTATCTGTATTGTCTGCGTAAGGTCTACTCCAGAGCTTCTTATATTACGGTCAATTTGTCATCGCCTAATACGCCGGGGCTACGTACTTTGCAATTTGGCGAGGCGCTAAACAGTTTGTTAGAAGTTTTGAAAAATGAGCAGGCGAAGCAGGCGTTGTTACACGATAAATATGTGCCTATCGCCGTAAAAATTGCCCCGGATTTGACCGAAGAAGAAATAGCCATGGTGGCCAGCTCTCTGAAGACTTATGAGATGGATGGCGTTATTGCCACCAATACAACCTTGTCGCGTCAGGGGATAGAAGATTCACCGCTACAACATGAGGCGGGTGGTTTATCCGGAGCGCCGGTACGCAATCAATCTATCCGCGTGATCCGCACTTTAGCCCGCGAGTTACAGGGCAGGTTGCCTATTATAGGTGTCGGGGGAATTTCAGAAGGCTTTGATGCCGCTGAGAAAATTGAAGCTGGGGCCAGTTTAGTGCAAATATACACAGGTTTTATTTATAAGGGACCTAGCTTGATTGCGGAGTCGGTGCGGGCCATACAGTCTTTACCAGGGCGCTGATAATAAGTTGCACCCGGCAATAAAAAAGGCTTTCAACAGAAAGCCTCGTTTTATTTTTGGACTTAATGCATCGCTGGGGTTACCTGAATGGCTGATACACCTCCCATGCCATCCCAGTGCGCTTCACGTCCTTCGCGCCAACCGCCGAGCCACTGACTGCGTTTTTCATCAGAGTTTACCGGGCACAGATCTTTGGATTTACCCGATAGGCCGACACTAAATCCTCTGGAAAATAAAATAGAAGAATTGTCGCGTTTTTGTCTCTTCATGTTATAGCCTCATGTCTTTTGATTAGATAATGTAGTAGATAGTTACAGCTCGCTCCGTGGTGTTTTTTAGTGAATATATTTTTTTACTTTGCATCACAATGCATAAGTGAGTGCTAGACTTAATCTTCAGTTTGTCACTTAAAATTATTAGCTTTTTTGTGACAAAGAGATATTAAGCTAGTTATTTATAGCAAAAAAAATACAGCTAGGTCAGTTTTTAAACGCTTGTTTTATACTTGATAGCCGCTATGAATATAATATAGGCGTAGTTTCAGTAAGTTACAGTTCATTTATTAAAACTGATAATAACTGAAAAAAAATCATGTTTTGCTTTAGAAATATGAATGAATTTACATCTGATTGATGTAATTAACTTTTTAGAATTCTCATGAGTGCTGATTAAGTCAGCAGCACTCTTATAGGTACAGATTAATGTCACATAGGTTTTTAGCTACTTGTCCAAAAGGTTTTGAGCCACTTCTAGTTACTGAACTAGAAAGCTTCGGAGCAGAAAGCGTCAAGCAAGTTGCTGTCGGAGTAGAGTTTTCAGGTGAACTGGAGCACGCCTATCGCGCTTGCTTGTGGTCCAGAGTAGGTAACAGAGTATTATTGCCGTTGCTAAGCGGCAATGCAGAAACTGTAGAGGAGCTCTACGACGCTATTCAGAGCATTGATTGGCTAGAGCATATGGAGCCTACCAATACTTTAGCGATCAGTTTTACCGGTAGCTCCAGAGCTATTAACAATACCCATTTTGGCGCCTTAAAAGTGAAAGACGCTATTGTTGATCAGTTCCGGGTGAGTACTGGCGTGCGTCCAGTGATTGAAAAAGATACCCCGGATATCCGCATACACACCCATTTATACCGTGGCCGCTTAGCTGTCTCGCTGGATCTTTCGGGATCAAGCCTGCACCGTCGCGGCTACCGCAAGTTTGCCGGCACAGCGCCACTGAAAGAGAATTTAGCGGCAGCCCTGTTATTGAGAGCCGGCTGGCCGAAAATGAAAACAGAATTTAAGCAAGTCTTCGATCCTCTGTGTGGCTCTGGCACGTTATTGATTGAAGCGGCAATGATGGCGGCGGATATCGCTCCGGGCCTCGATCGTGAACACTGGGGCTTTGTGCAGTGGAAGAAACATGATCAGCAGCTCTGGGATAATCTGCTGCAAGAGGGTGAAAAGCGCCGCACCCAAGGTCTGAAAGACAATGATGTACAGTTCATCGGCGCTGATATCGATGCCCGGGTGCTGGAGAATGCCGCACTAAATAGTAAATATGTTGGCCTGGATGCGTTGATTGAATACCGGGCCGGAAAAGTTGAGCAGATGTTGCCGCCCAACGATTTCCCAGGGTTGTTGATTACCAATCCGCCCTATGGGGAGCGCTTAGGTGACAGTTCGACACTGATGTTTATGTACCGTAGCATTGGCGATCAGTTAAAGAAGGAATTCCGAGGCTGGAAAGCCTCAGTATTTACCGGTAATCCGGAACTCTGCCAGGTGATAGGACTTAAGCCAGATAAAACCTACAAGTTAAATAATGGGCCACTGGAGAGCCAGTTGTTTAACTACCATATCTATGCCGAGCGCACCGATGCAGAAGTGCCTAGCGCTGAACTAGAGCCCTTGAGTGAAGCCGGACAAATGTTTGCCAACCGCTTAAAGAAGAACCTTAAAAGTTTAGCGAAGTGGCGTAAAAAACAGCAGATTAATGCCTATAGGCTCTACGATGCTGACATCCCGGAGTACGCCGTGGCGATAGATATCTACGGGGATTGGGTGCACGTGCAAGAGTATGCCGCGCCAAAAAGCATCGATCAAGTGAAAGTATTTGAGCGTTTAAAAGACGTGATGGCGGCGATTCCGCAAGTACTGCAAATTAACCCAAAACGGGTAGTGCTAAAGCAGCGCAAGCGTCAAAGTGGCACCCAGCAATACGAAAAACATGGGCATTTAGGCAAGTTTTTCGAAGTGCTTGAGCACGGTTGTCGGTTTAGAATTAACCTTAAAGACTACTTAGATACTGGGCTGTTTTTAGACCACCGGCCGATCAGGCTGGAAATACAGCAGCAGGCAAAAGGCAAAGACTTCCTCAATTTGTTTTCCTACACTAGCTCGGCTTCTGTGCATGCAGGTATTGGCGGTGCCAAGTCGACCACCAGTGTCGATATGTCGGCTACCTACCTGAGTTGGTCGGCCAAGAATATGGCGATGAACGGCTTTAATGATAGTAATCATCACTTTATCCAGGCAGATTGTCTGCAGTGGCTGAAAAAGCAGCGGCGTCCGGCCTATGATTTGATTTTTCTGGATCCACCGACTTTTTCTAATTCCAAGCGCATGCAAGACGTGATGGACCTGCAGCGTGATCACGTGCGCATGATAAGCTCTTGCATGCGGCTATTGCGTCACGATGGGTTGATGATATTTTCCAACAATTATCGTAAATTTAAACTCGATTATGAATTGCTGACAGCTTTTGAGATTGTGGAAATTACCGAGCGCACTATCGATGCTGATTTTAGGCGCAATAGTCGTATACACAAGTGTTATGAAATTCGTCATAAAAGCTGATGCACTGAAAAGTCTATTGCCTGATTATGCCTAGAGGGGGTAGTGGCGCTGATGTACAGTCAGCGCTTGCTTACTGAGCGCTAGTCATTCGAATCGACTAGGCTCAGCGAGCGTTGCTAACGCAGTTTGAATCAGCTTAGTTGAGTACTAACTCAGTAATTATACGTTTTATCACTTCGTAGGAGAGCGGCTTTTTCAATAGCGCAGAAACCCCGGCGCTCTCAATGGCGGCCAGGGAAGCCTTGTTTTGCTCGGAAGTCACCATCATCACCGGTACTTCAGGTTGTTTTTTGTCTTTTCTGATATGTTCCAGAAGCTCCATTCCATCGACATTGGGCATGTTGTAGTCGGTCACTACTAAATCGAAGTGTTGCTTTTGGAATATGTCTAATGCCTCGGCACCATCTTCGGCTTCGACTAAGGACTTTACCCCAAGATTTTTCAAAATATTTTTGAAATAGGTACGCGAAACTCTGCTGTCATCGACAATTAACACGCTTAAGGCTTCAAATTCTTCGTCGCCAAATTCGCTCTCGTAATCACCTATATAATCCAAGGTGCTGTGTAATACTTTTCCCAGCTCTTTGTTGGTAAAAGGTTTAGGTAATATACCAATAGCGCCCGCCTGACGTACCGGTTCCAAAAATCGGTAGTGAGTTTCCGAGGAAATTAATAAAAAGGTGGTCGATTGCAATAGATCGTTGTCGCGCATTTTGCTGACAATATCGGTGCCAGTCATGTCGGGTAAATGCATAGAACTAATTACTATGTCAGGCACTTGCGAGGCCATAAAATCCAGCGCTTCCTGGCCACAGAGACATTCTTCTACTTCATTTATCTCGAAAAAGGCCAAGTGTTTTCTGATGATGGAACGCTGGGTTTTTGATGGCTCTACTAAAACAACTAATAGGTTACTTAAATTCATTGTAGGGTCTCGTGCCGATTAAGCTGGTTTCGTAAGTTAATTATAGAACATTATTTTAATGACTTTTGATAATTTTTTGAGAAAAAAATTAAAATGTTACTTTGTCATAAGTTAATCTAGGTGACTGATTAAAGTCAATAAATCGACCAAAGTAAATTTATACAGCAGCTCACATTTATCGTTGCTGAAAAAATGCCCGTTAGTTTATAAAGTATCACTAAAATTAATACTTTATAACAACTATTAGCCGAATTAGTATTGCCAGGTAATAGAAATTTGTAACATAATATGTCGATTTTTGGCAGTGGAATTATTATGATTTAGCAGCTGAAAAATACTGATCGCCAGCAACAACGCTATTAAACCCCCCTTAAATAATAAGAGTAGTCACTAATTATATGAATAAAACTGTCGTCATTCTCTCGCTGTGCCAGGCATTGCTGGGTACCGGAAATATTTTGCTTATTGCTATGGCGGCGTTGATAGGTCAGAGCCTGGCTCCATCAGACGCCTTTATAACTTTCCCGCTGGCGCTGCAATTTGTTGGCTTAATGACTGCCACTATCCCGGCGTCGTTAATAATGAGTAAGTTGGGTAGGCGCAAAGGCTTTTATCTGGGCAATCTGTTGGGGATTTGCGGCGCCATCTGTTGTTCAATCGCACTGATGCTGCACAGTTTTGCCGGTTTTTGTGCCGGTTCATTTCTGCTCGGTATAGGCATAGGCTTTGGTACCTTATACCGCTTTGCCGCCGTTGAATCATGTGCGATCGCTGACAAAAGTAAAGCAATTTCCTATGTGATGCTCGGCGGGGTGCTGGCCGCTTTTCTGGGTCCGGCTCTGGCTGTTGAAAGTAAAGACTGGATTAGCGGTTATCCTTTTACCGGCTCATTTTTAGGTGTGGTCGGACTGAACATACTGGCGTTTATGTTGTTGACTCGTGCGGACTTCCCAGAGCCTGCTGACAGTAGTGCCAGCTCCAAGGTGCAACGACCTTTGATAGAAATTTTAAGTCAGCCAATCTTTGTGCTCTCGGTGGTGGCGGCTACTATTGGCTACGTGGCAATGAACCTGATTATGTCTGCCACCCCACTGGCAATGGATCATCATGGTTTTACCTTTAATGATTCTGCCTGGGTTATTCAATGGCACGTATTGGGCATGTTCTTGCCGTCCTTCATCACCCCAAAATTAATCCAGCGCTTCGGTCCGGTTAAACTTATCCAGTCTGGTTCTGTATTAATTCTATTGTGCATCGCTGTGAACTTTCACGGTCAGAGTCTATGGCATTTCTGGAGTGCTTTAGTATTGTTGGGCCTCGGCTGGAACTTTATGTTCATCAGCGCTACTCATATGGTGACTTCTGCATATCTGCCCCATGAAAAAGCTAAGAGTCAGGCTGCCAATGAATTTATAATTTTTTCAATGGTGACTATTTCGGCGCTTAGCTCTGGCTGGCTAGAGGCGAGTATTGGCTGGACTAAAATGAACTTGCTAATGATTGTAGTTGTGGTCATTTCTATCTTGGTTGTCTGGGTCTTCTCACGTAAAATGGCAACCGCCGAGACAATATGATTGGCATTATAGAAAGGTTTTATTGTGAAAAGTTTTATTTTTAGTACCGATAACGAACGCAGAGACGATGTGATGTGCATGCAGAAGCATTATAGAAAGGTTGTATTGTGAAAAGTTTTATTTTTAGCACCGATAACGAACGCAGAGACGATGTGATGTGCATGCAGAAGCATTATAGAAAGGTTTTATTGTGAAAAGTTTTATTTTTAGTACCGATAACGAACGCAGAGACGATGTGATGTGCATGCAGAAGCATTATAGAAAGGTTGTATTGTGAAAAGTTTTATTTTTAGCACCGATAACGAACGCAGAGACGATGTGATGTGCATGCAGAAGCATTATAGAAAGGTTTTATTGTGAAAAGTTTTATTTTTAGTACCGATAACGAACGCGGTGGTGTGATGTTGTGCGATATAGAGACACTAGAGGATGCGGTGGAATATCTTAATAAAAGGTTTCCAGGCGTTGTGAAGGTAGAAATGGGTAAAGATTACTGGACCACAGAGGAAGGTTTTCATAAAGCTGAACCTATCGTTGCGGATGGCTAGCTACGAGCATTGATGGGTCACTATTACGCCTGCGATGGGTATCGGGTATGTCCCTGAGCCGTATCGAGTTTATCTACTCCCTTAATATTTGCAGGTAACTTATTGCTAAAAGTTTATCACTCCAACGCTCTTGATGTACTTCGCGATGTCTTAGTGGAGATGATTCGTCGCGAGCCGCTGAGCGACCCATTTTGCGCCGAACAGATATTAGTGCAAAGCCCGGGTATGGCGCAATGGCTGAAGTTAGAATTGGCCGAGCGCTTAACGATTGCCGCCAATATTGAGTTTCCACTGCCGGCCAGTTTTTTGTGGCGAACCTTTTCCCAATTGCTGGTGGATGTGCCTGAGCGATCGGCCTACAGCAAAGAAAGTATGACCTGGACGTTAATGCGGATTTTACCTGAGCATTTGTCCGATGCTGATTTTTATACCTTAAAGCATTATCTGGCAGGCGATGAAGCGCCGATCAGGCTGTATCAGCTGTGCGAAAAAATTGCCGACTTGTTTGACCAATACTTAGTTTATCGCCCGGACTGGATCGCCCAGTGGGAGCGTAACGATAATGCTCCGGCTGATGCTGAGCAGCTTTGGCAGCCCATTTTGTGGCGTGCTCTGGTGGCCGATACCAGTGATCGCAAGTTGCCACACTGGCATAGAGCCAATATGTTTGATGCTTTTATCCAGGCTATAGCCAGTGCCCCCGATAGCGATATACCCAAGCGCTTATTCGTGTTTGGAATTTCAGCGCTTCCTGAGAATTACTTGCAGGCACTAGTGACCTTAGGCAAACGCTGTGATATTCACTTAATGGTGGCCAACCCCTGCAGAACCTTTTGGAGTGATATTGTCGATCGGCGCTATTTGGGTAAATTGGCGCGACAGCAAAGAGCACAGAAGCAAACTGAGAATAGCGACAATCAGCACTTTACAGAACTGGATTTGTATCAACAGGGCAATCCATTACTGGCTTCTATGGGTAAGTTGGGGCGTGACTATCTGTATATGTTGGCGCAGATGGAGTTGCCTGAGGTACAACTATTCACCGAAGATAACCACAGTAGTTTGTTGAAATCGCTGCAAAGCGATATTTTATCGCTGCGCAATAGGTGCAATGTTGATTCACAACAACCATTGGCGAGTGACGATGAAGCCCGTTTGGCCATCCGTGCGGATGATACATCTGTCAGCTTGCACAGTTGTCACAGCGCTATGCGTGAAGTACAAGTATTACAAGATCAATTATTGTCCATGTTAGAGCGTGACCTGGAGCTAGAACCTAGAGACATCATAGTGATGATGCCGGATGTCTCGCTGTACAGTCCTTTTGTTGAGGCGGTATTTGGTCAAGCCAGCGCAGCTACTTATTTACCTTTCTCTATTTCAGATAGAAATGCCCAGCAGGAATCGCCGATCATCGCCAATTTCCTCAGTGTGCTAAGTTTAGCGTCCAGTCGGTATGGGGCTTCGCAGCTGTTGGAGTTGTTATCACTACCGGCACTGTTACGGCGTTTCGAATTAGATGAAGGGAAATTTGCGCAGCTGCGGCAGTGGATCTTAGAGTCGGGAATTAAATGGGGGCTGGATGGGCAAAACCGAGCAGAACTATCGCTGCCTGACTTCTCGCAAAATAGCTGGCAGTTTGGACTGGATAGGATGTTTGCCGGATTCGCTTTGGGTGATGTTGATGAGACCTGGCAAGGTATTGCTCCCTACAGCGAAATTGAAGGGCTGGACGCCGCCGTGCTGGGACAGTTGTACAAATTTGTCGATCTGTTACAGCTGTGTAAACAGCAATTTCAGCAAACCTGTAGCATTGATATCTGGATTGACTTTTTTAACCAATTACTCAACGATCTGTATGCACCGGATGATAGTGACTTGGCGGCTCTGGAAATTATCTATGCCAGCCTGGAAAAGTTACAGACAACCTTACAGGAAGTTCATTATCAGCAGCCGATAGCCGCCGAGATCGTATTGGACTATCTGCAGCAGAGTTTATCAGAGCAGCGTTCAGGACAACGCTTTTTGTCTGGTCAGATTAATTTTTGTACGCTGATGCCAATGCGTGCTATTCCCTTTAAAGTTGTCTGTCTGCTGGGCATGAATGACGGCGATTATCCCCGATCAGTTCCCCCTATGGGCTTTGATCTAATGGTCGAGCACAGTCGCAAAGGGGACCGTTCAAGGCGGGATGACGATCGCTATCTTTTTTTGGAGGCGATGCTCTCAGCCAGATCACAATTGTATATCAGCTATGTTGGCCGCTCTATTGCCGATAACAGCCACAGAGCCCCCTCAGTGTTAATCAGTGAATTATTTGAATACGCGCAGCAAGCATACTTTCTGGATGATTCTGCTGAGGTGTCGGTTAATGGCAGCGCAGTAGGAAACCTGGAGCCGCTGTTGCAAGTTGAATTGCAGAGTCGGCAGTTAATGCAGCACTTGACCACTGAACACCCTTTGAGCGTTTATCACAGCAGCTATTTTGATCAATCTGCAGGTCTGTTTAGCTATGCCAGGCAGTGGCTGCCTATCGCCGAACTGGAAGCTCAATCTCTGCAGCAGAATAGTTTTTTACAAGCCTTGCCACAGGGCCCATTAGAGCAGCTTGAGTTATCGGCATTGATCGATTTTTACAGGCAGCCGATTCGCTATTTCTTTGTGCACAAGTTGCAAGTGAATTTTGTCGACGAAGAAACCGTTATTGACGATGAGGAGCCTTTTTCCCTGAGTGGTCTGGACAATTACATCACCAGAGATCAGTTACTCAGGCACGCTCTGTCAGATAAGGATACCCAAAGTTACAGTCAGTTCTTAAGTCAAAGTGGCCTGATGCCTTTAGGGGTGGCAGGGGATAAAACTTTAGCTAAAAATTTGCACGATGGCGTTGAGCTTGCCGAGAAGATAAAGCCACTGTTGAGTGGAAAATTACGCCGTTTGGCTTTTGATTTATCTTTGCAAAACCTACAACTACAGGGCTGGATAGAGCCATTGTATGATATAGGGGTAGTGAAGTTCAGTGCCGCTAATAGCAGTGGCAGGAGCTATATCAGCACTTGGATTGCCCATTTAGCTGCCTGTGCTAATGGCTGCAATCACCCGACTTACTTCCGGGCGATCAATGAGCAATTCCACTTTCGGCCACTGCCGCAACAAAGTGCGGTTGACTATTTAAACACTTTAATCGCTATCTACCGGCAGGGGTTAGTACAGCCGTTGGCCTGGCTGCCGGATTTGGGCTGGACCTTATACAAAGGTGAAGATCAGGATAAGACCCGGCAGAGTTTAGAGAAAAATTACAATCTATTTAACGACCCTTACATTCATCGAGTTTTCCCCAAATGGCAGGATATCGCCAGTGGATTAAGTTTGTTAAACAATGACATATTAGCACCACTTAGTGAGTACTTAGTGATAGACACTGAAGAGGCGATCGATTAATGGATCAGTCAGACAAAGTTACCACTGAACTTAACCCGCTGCAGGGTGCGCCAGCTAAGCATGATCAGCCCACAGCAGCGCAGGATGACGGTCCTGAGCTGTTAGACCCTATTACAATGCCTTTAACCGGCCAGGCACTGATTGAAGCCAGTGCCGGTACCGGTAAAACTTATACATTGGCGGCCCTGTATCTAAGGCTATTATTGGGTTTGGGGCGCAAGCAAGCGCTCACCGTCGATCAAATATTGGTGGTGACCTTTACCGAGGCTGCGACACAGGAGCTACGCGAGCGTATTCGCGCCCGTATACAGGAAGCGCGCACGGCATTTGTACTCAATGCCAGTGACGACCCCTTTATCCAGCAGCTACTGGCATTACATCAGGATCACGAGGCAGCGGTATTGGATTTAGAATATGCGGCCTCGGAGATGGATCAGGCGGCGGTATTTACTATCCACGGTTTTTGTCAGCGCATGTTGAAACAGCATGCCTTTGAATCCAGTGCCAATTTTAATGCGCAACTATTAAGTGATGACAGCGCTTTAGTCAGGCAGGCATTATTAGATTACTGGCGCAGTGAATTATACGAGAGCCCCAGTGATCTTGCTCAGGAAATTCTCGGCTGCTTCCCCACCCCAGATAAACTACTGACTAAAATTCGTGGCTACCTGGGTTTAAGTGGCCTGCAGTTGAGTCCTGACTACAGCGATTTTGATTTGCAACAGCAGTGGCGCGAATTTTTATGCTTGCAACAGCAGCTACGGTTGGCCTTGCTGCAAGTTCTCAGCAGTACTGATCCGAGCGATGATCTGCAGGCGTTGATTCAAAATTCATCCGTTGATAAGCGCAGTTACAGCAAGAAAAACTTACCGCTCTGGTACGGAAAATTGACGCTGTTTGCCGAGGGCGGTAAAGCGCCGTTTAAAGAATTACAGAAATTTTCCAGTGCGCAGCTGCTAATAAAAGCGAAGACAGAAGATGTGCCGCAGCACCCAATATTTGAGCAGATCAATGAGTTTTGTGCCCGGCAGATAGATTTTAAAGCGGTGATTTTTTGCCGTGCACTGATCGCTGTGCGCAACAATATGCAAGCTGAGAAATATAAGTTTCAACAACTTAGTTTTGATGATTTGTTACAAAAACTGGCCGCAGCGCTGTGCTCAGACACAGGCACTGCTCTGGCATCGGCGATTAGGAAACAGTATCCCTTCGCGCTGATCGATGAGTTTCAAGATACCGATCCTGAACAGTACTCTATTTTTAACCAGCTTTACGGCGCTGGCCAAAGCAACAGTGAATCGCCAGCTGGCCCAGAGGGTAGCAGTGAAAAATTGGGGCTATTGATGATTGGCGACCCTAAACAGTCAATTTACGCTTTTCGCGGCGCCGATATATTTACTTATATGTTGGCGCGTCGGCAAGTGCTAAAGCACTATACCTTAGGGACTAACTGGCGCTCCTCGCAGGGGATGATCAGTGCTACTAATCACCTATTTCAGCGCTCCCCGGCCGCCTTTATTTACTCTGAGGATATTCCCTTTTATCCGGTGCAGGCGGCAAAATCATCAGTGGCAGATCTGACTTATGAGGGACAGGCTCTACCGGCGCTGTTGTTTTGGCAAAGCACTAACAGTGTTAATAACGATCAGTATTTAAAAGAATTGGCAGTGGTTTGTGCGGTTCAGATTGAGCGTATGTTGCTGGGCGGTAAGCTTAAAGACAAGCCGTTGAGCCCCGCGAATATAGCAGTGTTGGTTCGCGATAGGCGGGAGGCGGGGCTGGTGCAACAAGCACTGCAGCAACTGCAAATAGATTCAGTTTTCATGTCTAACCGCGACAACGTCTACAGTTTGAATTTGGCACGAGAGCTACAGTATCTTCTCAAAGCTGTCAATGAGCCCAGTAATGAGCGTTACTTACGAACGGCTATCGCCACCGAGATTTTCCAACTCAATGCCCTTGAGCTGTTTTCACTAAACCAGGATGAACTCGCCTGGGAGCAGCTGGTTGAAGAGTTTTCTCAGTATCGGCAGATCTGGTGGCGCAATGGAGTGCTGGCGATGTTGCATCAATTGTTACAGCAACGCACCCTGGCTAAGCGCTGGCTGGGAGATGTGCAAGGAGAGAGACGCTTAACTGACTTTCTACACTTGGCTGAATTGCTGCAGCAAGCCAGCGTAGAATTAGAATCTAATGAAGCTCTGATACGTTTTTTACAAGATAAAAGGTTGCAGCCATCTAGCCAAACCCAAGAACAGCAGTTGCGCTTAGACAGTGACAGAGCCAGGGTCACGGTCATTACTATCCATAAATCTAAAGGTCTGGAATATGATTTAGTCTACATCCCCTTTGCCTGTCGCTATCGTCAAAGTACTAATCTGCTGTATCACGATAATTCAGGTCAGGCGATCGTTGATTTATCGGCTAAGGAGCACCGCGAGGAAATTGATAAAGAGCAGCTGGCGGAAGATTTACGGCTGTTATACGTGGCGATAACCCGAGCTGTATACGGTTGCTTTATCGGCATGGCGGATGTCTGTTTACGCAATAAAAGCGTCTGGCAAAAAACCGCCATCGGCTATTTATTAACCTCGATTGTACAGCGAGGTGAAACTGTACAATTGCAAGATATAGGTCAGTCAGAGGCGCTGCTGCTGCTGGCTGAAGAGAATCAGCATATCAGTATTATTGGCAGTGCCAGTATCGACTTAGCTCAGGCGGATTTGTTTGCCGCTGAAGTAGTACCCGTCCAGGCTAGCCCAAGGGATTTGCAAGTACAAGAATTTTCCCGCCAGCTAAACTACCAATGGCGAGTGACCAGTTATTCTGCATTGAGCAGGGACGCCCAACATGCTCCGCTGATAGAAAGTGTCAAATTGGACTTGGAAGTTTCCTCTGAACAGCAAGAACTGATGCCGGTTAGCAGCGACAAAAATATTTTTAATTTTCCCAGAGGCGCGGTAGCGGGGACTTTCCTGCACAGTATCTACGAAGATATTGATTTTAGCTGCACTGACAAATTACCGATTCAACAAGTCCTGGAAAAGCGCCTGCCACTGACGGGTTATGATTTAGACTGGGTGCCTAGCCTGACTGATTTTGTCTATCAATCGCTACAAGTTCCGCTGCTGGCAACTACTGCCAAGCACCGGGATCAAGTAGATTCAAAGACTCTGCAACGGTTTAGCTTGAGCGAAATTAAGGTCAATGATCGGCTGGTGGAAATGGAGTTTGTGCTGCCTTTTAAAGAGATTCACAGTAGCGCAATCAATCAATTATTAGCCCGTTACGACCCACTGGCAAAACGCGCCGGGGAGCTGGCTTTTAGCAGAGTGTCTGGGATGTTAAAAGGTTTTATCGATTTAACCTTGAGATACAAGGATAAGTATTATGTGGTCGATTACAAATCAAACTTTCTAGGTGAGCAGCTAACCGATTATCAGACTGAGGCTTTAGAATTGGCGATGATAGACCATCGCTATGATTTTCAGTATGTGCTTTATACACTCGCGCTGCATCGGCTGTTGCGCAGCCGATTGACAAATTACGATTATGAGCGGGACATAGGCGGAGTGTTCTACCTGTTTCTGCGCGGTATGGATGTAAATTCAGACACTGGAGTGTTTTATTGCAAACCGGAGAAAATACTCATCGAAAGGCTAGATCAGTTATTTTCGGAGGGTGTATGAACTCAGATAATAACCTGCAACAACTGTTAAGCGAACTGCAGCAACAGCAATTAATTAGAGTGATTGATCTTAAATTTTCCCAGTGGCTGGGATTGCAGTTGCCGCAAAGTTCTCAGACTCAGTTATTGCTAAGCGCGATTCTGAGCTGTGAGTTAGGGGACGGACATGTCTGTATAGAGCTGGATCATCTGGCCAAGATTATTGCCCATTGGCCGGATCAATTAAAGCTGTTAGCACAGCGGATGCTATTGCCAGAACTTGTCGCAAACAGCCGGCTGTCAGATCAGCTGCTGATCGGCGACGGCACTAAGTTGACACCGCTGGTGATAGATAATCGCCGGCTGTATTTGTATCGCTACTGGCAATATGAATGCAAAGTTGCCGCAAAGTTACTGGCGGTGCCAATGCTCAATAGTGCGCCACTGGATGTCGGTGTTTTGAAAACACAACTGGACAAATATTTTAGCAGTGCAGAGCAACCAGATTGGCAGCGAATAGCGGCAGCTATTACCACCAGTCACCCTATTAGTATTATCAGTGGTGGGCCGGGTACCGGAAAGACCACGACAGTGACCAAGCTACTGGCGATCTATGTCGAGAATCAACTGTTAGCGGGTCGACGACCGCTGATTCAATTGGCGGCACCTACAGGAAAAGCGGCCGCCAGATTATCTGAATCTATCGCCGGGGCGAAAAAGAAACTGCAGTTATCCGCAGAAGTCACAGCACTGATTCCCGAGCAGGGAAAAACCTTACATCGACTGCTGGGCACTAGAATTAATAGAAAAAAGTTCATCCACAATAGTGATAATCCACTGTTGTTAGATTTACTGGTCATAGATGAAGCGTCAATGATTGATTTACCGATGATGGCGAGCATTGTCGAAGCACTCTCTCATCAGACCCGTTTAGTACTGATAGGGGACAGAGATCAATTAGCATCGGTCGAAGCCGGTAGTGTGTTGGGCGATATTTGTGCGGTGCCGCAGTTAGCTTGTTATTCCAAGCAGCAATCCGAGATGCTGGCGAAAAGTTGTGGCTTTGCTAACAGTCAGTACTCCCAGTACCCATTTGCCGACCGCTTGGCTTTTTTGCAAAAAAGCTACCGATTCTCAGCCGATAGCGGCATCGGTGCCTTGGCAAAAGCCTGTAATAATGGCGATGTAGATGCACTAGAGCACGTGCTGTCGGCAGATTATGCCGATCTCCATGTGTTAGTCCCCACCAGCAGTGCTGAACATAGGCTACAAAGTATTTTAACTGGCTATAGCGAATATATAAGCTTGATTGAGTCGAAATGCTCAGATGCCAAGCAATTGTTACAAACATTTAGTCAGTTTCAAGTCCTCTGTGCCTTAAGGGTCGGAGATTTTGGGGTCGAGCAGATAAACCTGCAGTTAGAGCAATACTTTGAGAAGATGGCCATCAAAGAGTCTGATAATCGCTGGTATATCGGACGTCCTATCATGGTCACCCGCAATGACAACCAAATGCAACTCTATAACGGGGACATCGGCATTACTTGTATTGATCAAGACAGTGGCCAGCTAAAGGTGTGGTTTGAGCAGGCCGGAGAATTGCGCGGCGTGTTGCCTAGTCGGCTGCCACAACATGAAACGGTGTTTGCCATGACAGTGCATAAGAGTCAGGGGTCAGAATTCGAGCACGTGATGCTGCTATTGGCGCAAAGTGCCAAAGTCATCAACAGGGAGCTTATTTATACCGCTATAACCCGGGCGAAATTGCGCTTTAGTTTTTTTGGTCTACTGCCGCTGCTTAAACAAGCAGTGGCCAGGACCACTGTGAGGACCAGCGGTTTAGCGGATAAGATTTGGCATGTCAGTCGTTAGTTAGAGGATAGTTCGGACATAAAAAAAGCGCTCTTCGCGCTTTTTTATTAAATGCAGATTTACCTTAATCTCTGCGCCTTCCAAGAGGTTTCTCAACTTTGATTTTAATGGGTTGCATTTTAGGTCGAGGAGAAAATACATGTCGACCCAGCACTAGTATCACAGCAAGCAGGCATAGGGTAATCATCGTTAACATTGTCTGTATCTCTCTATAATTAAGGTTTTCACGATTGCTTACACTTTAGACGTTTAAGTGTCGAAGAACAAGCAACATCAGTAGATTAGGCTTTTTTCTCAGCAAAATAGAATAAATGACCGAGGGTTAATTTTGCTGCACTTTAACTCTGCTCCACTCAATTAACTTTAGATGCTTTTAGCTGAATACGCTAGGGGATAATTCATACAAGAGTTTATATTTAAATTGTTTTAATGGCACCGGGTTAAAGTCTATGCCTATCTGTGGCTGGCATCGAATACTGTAATGCTACTGGAAAAAACTTATGCAGTGAAAGTCGCAGAGAAAAATATTTTGCTCCGTTATCCCCAGATAGTGTGGATAACTTTGTAGACAGTTTATTTAGACGCTCTATAAGCCTTATAAACCGTGGTGTTCAGCGATTTGTTTCTAAATTGATCAGTACTATTTATCACTGCTATGATTATCTGCTGTCAATACTTGACTGGGTGAATTTCAACAAATAATTGATGATAATTCACTGTAAAGATACTGTTAATTAATACAGTGTTTAAGGGCGAATTAACCGTTGGCTATAAATTGTCATCACTTTATTTGCCTATTAAGCGAGTCGCTACTTTTTGAGCAGATCAATAGCATAAGTGATGTATAAAATTAGCTGATGATTAATGCCCGCTGCAGCACTTGTAATCCATCTGCGCCGCTCAGTTGTTCATCTTCGAGAACACGGCACAGATAACTGGGACTAAACAGTTGCTGAATCTCACTCAGGGGCACAGAAAATGGTGGGCCGCTTCTGCTGCGCTGATCGTATTCCCTGCTGATCATCAGTATAGGGGTACTTTTAGGGATGATTGAAATCAATTGCTCAACATAAGAGCGACGGTTAAAAGCCTCTATGGCGATGATAGCCGCTCGATCAAATACTAACTGACAGCCTTCTAAATCAGCGGCCGTCAGGCCCATATAATCCCCTTGATATAAAGTAATATGTTCAGAGCGGTAAATATTAAATGAATCGGTAGAGTGCTTTTCAAAGCCGATCTTGGATTCACTGATAAAATCTTGCACTGCTATTTCTGAGAGCTCGACGCCTATTACTTTATAGCCCCGATCTATGCACCACTGCATATCGTAGCTCTTTCCACACAGCGGAAAGAAAATCGTAGCAGCTGGGTTTAATGCAAATTGATCAATATAGTTAGCCAGGAACTTATTCACTTTTCCCTCGTGAAAACGGATTGAATTGTCGGTCCAGCGCTGCTGCCAATTTATAGTTTGTTTCATGATTTCGTCAAATGAGTAATGAGTAATGGGTAAATAACAGCAACAGCTTAACGTAATTTTGCGCAAGCTACATCGGCATGCTAAAAATTTTAATTCAGTTGCTCCTCTCAATAGCGAGGCTATTTTTGTAGCCGTTCACAGACAGAGAAACGTTAAGGCAACTGCAGCACTGTGATAGATTAAAAAAGAGTTTGAAAACAGCTCTAAGCATTGATAAACGTTGATGAATATTCAATCAAGCGTTTATAATTGCGGCCAGATTTAGGCTTGCTATACAAGGGCAGCTATTTTAAAAGGAGAGGAATGGATTATGTTTGATCAGTATGTACTACCATGGATCGTCAATATAGCGTTGGCGATTGCCATCTTTATTGTCGGTAAAATAGTCATAAAGATGATTATAGGCTTACTGCGCAAGGTATTAACCCGTTCGCAAATGGACGCTATGTTAGTGAATTTCATATTGTCCATCGGTAATGCGGTGCTGTTGTTAGTGGTAATAGTGGCTGCCCTGGATCAATTGGGAGTTGATACTACATCCCTTATCGCGATTGTCGGTGCAGCGGGACTGGCAATAGGTTTGTCGCTGCAGGATTCACTGAAAAATTTTGCAGCCGGGGTGATGCTACTGTTGTTCAAGCCTTTTAAAGAGGGAGATTTTATTGATGCCGCCGGTGTCTCCGGGGTGGTAGAAAATATAGCGATCTTTAATAGCTTGTTGCGCACTGGAGATAATCGCTCGGTTATCGTTCCTAACGGTGCGATATACGGGGGTGTAATAGTTAACTACTCAGCCAGAGAAACCCGTCGTGTGGATATGGTTTTTGGCATAGGCTACGAGGCTGATTTACGCCAGGCAAAGCAGTTATTAGCAGATATAATAGCGGAAGATGAGCGGGTACTGAAAGAGCCAGCTACAGTGATCGCTGTTTCAGAACTGGCCGATAGCAGTGTTAATTTTATCGTCCGCCCCTGGGTAAAAAGCGCTGATTATTGGCCGGTACTCTGGGATACCACCGAGAAAGTTAAGCTCAGATTTGATCAGGCCGGAATCAGTATTCCGTTCCCGCAAATGGATATTCATCTGCACAAGCAAGATTAATTCGCGTATTGTGCAGTCTGGAATAATATCTATCCCCGATGCTTTTCGGGGATTTTTTTTGCCTTTAAAAAGCTAAAAAGTTAAGCTGTACAGTACTGCAATAAAGGGTTTTGTTTTGTTTATATCTTCACTTGCCGACAGGCTAAGTAAACTGCTGAAAAGCTTACTGTTGTTATTGATAAAAATATATCAGTACGGGATTAGCCCGCTACTCGGTAATAATTGTCGCTTTTATCCCAGTTGTTCCAGCTACACCAAAGAGGCGATTGAGCAGCACGGTCCGCTGAAGGGTATGGCGTTGGGGGGAAGAAGGATACTTAAGTGTCATCCCTACCACGAGGGAGGGGTAGATTTAGTCCCAGAAAAAACGGCGGACAATAAACAAAACAATTAGCCTGGATATAGATAAAAGCGGCTGCAGTTAGGTCAGTAACTGATGTTGATTAGTGGGGTACAGTTTTTGGGTATGTCACCCGTCAAAGTGATATACCCGCAGAGACACGGTGAGTCTAATCAATCAGTTTTAAGGTAGTTTGGGTGTAGTGGCGAATTTTCCTGGCCAGTTCAGCATCCTCAATCAGCGATTCACCGTACGAGGGAATCATTTCTTTAAGTTTCTGCTTCCAGTTATCACCATTGAGTTGTGCACCGAAGCAGCGCTCGATGACATCTACCATAGTGGGAACAGCCGTTGAGGCTCCAGGGGAGGCACCTAACAGGGCTGCCAGAGTACCGTCTGCTGAAGAGACTATCTCTGTGCCAAATTCTAGTTTGCCCACGCCCTGTTCATTCTTTTTGATTATTTGCACTCTTTGACCGGCATTCGCCAGTGACCAGTCACTGTCTTTGGCCAGAGGGTAAAATTCTCGCAGCGCGTCCATCCGCTCGGTATCAGATTGAAAGACTTCGCTGATAAGGTATTTGGTCAAATCCATGTTTTTCATGCCCACAGAAAACATAGGTTTAATGTTATCCATCTTGATACTACCCAGCAGATCCATGACCGATCCCTTCTTTAAAAATTTGGTAGTAAAGCCAGCGAAGGGACCAAAAAGTAGTGCTTCAGTATCGCCTATATTGCGCGTATCCAGATGCGGCACTGACATTGGCGGTGCGCCAATCGCCGCTTTACCATATACTTTAGCATGATGTTGGCTGACGATGACGGGGTTGGTACAAACCAGCCACTGACCTGTGACAGGAAAGCCTCCATAGCCATCGCACTCAGGTATCCCTGATTTTTGTAGCAGTGGCAAGGCCCCGCCACCGGCACCTAAGAATACAAATTTTGCTTCAACAGAAAATGCTTTTTTCCCCTTGGGCTCCAGAGTAACTTTCCAGCTACCGTCTTGTTGCTGCTCAAGGTCTTCTACTGAATGGCCTACCATTAACTCAAAATCCGGCTGTTTCGCCAATTGGGCTATCATACTGCGGGCAATGGCACCGAAATCGACATCACTGCCGTGTTCTACTTTGGTCGCTGCAATCGGCATGTCTACATCGCGGCCACGCATCACTAACGGTACCCATTCTTCAACTGTTTGTTTGGACTCAGTGAACTGCATGCCGGCAAAGAGGTGATGGGCGCTCATTTTTTCGAATCTGTTGCGTAAAAACTGCACATTTTTTTCACCCCAGACAAAACTTTTGTGTGGGGTGCGGTTAATAAATGACTCAGCTTGAGGCAGTTTTCCCTGTTCTACCAGATAGCTCCAGAATTGTAGCGATACTTCGAACTGTGCGTTGATAGTTAGCGCTTTACTGATGTCAATGTCACCATTTTCGTCTTCAGACGTGTAGTTTAATTCGCAGTAGGCAGCGTGGCCGGTACCGGCATTGTTCCAGCCGTCGGTACTCTCGTTAGCCACATGCTCAAGGCGCTCGACTATACCAATCTTCAGTTTGGGATCTAGCTCCTTAAGCAAAGTACCTAAGGTAGCGCTCATCGCTCCGGCGCCGACTAATAGCACATCGAATTTATTGTTAGACATCACTCTCTCACCTCTTCAGTTTCATCTGAAATGAAACACTTTTTATGCTGTATACCCACTCGCTGGTCTGCTGGGTAAGCTGGAATTAGCCAGGGGTTGCTTAAATAAGTTGCTATAGCATGACGTATTAGACTTGTTAGCCAATAGTTGCAGTGCTTAGAGCTGTTTTCCGCAAGCCCGATATATTGGGATTCATCTACCATAAAAACAATGCTGACAAGCTTCATGTAAACAGTAAAAGTGCAGGATAATTGGTTGTTATTGGAGTTTAAAAACTATGTTTTTTGTGATTAATAGCTTACAGGCCTGCATTATATGACCAGAGCAGCAAATTGGAAGGTCTATGTGTTAATTACCGACTAAAGTTGCAACTGCATGTTCCATAACTGCATTCATTATAGCGCTAATTTGTAACTTCTCCTTAAGCCAGCTAATGAGTCTGTCGCAAACAGGTTTGAAGCTGCTCTGTGTATGGCTATTACTGCCACAACTGTATAGCGCTTGCTAGGCTGTGCTATACCTAATATATTGAGTGTAGATGAAACTATTTTGCTTAAAGTATTCAATGCATTAATAATTTATCTATTTTGCTGCAATTGAAATTTACAAAATCTACTGCATATTGCGGCTGTTACAAAAACTGTTGTAGAAAATAGTCTTAGCAATGGAATCGTTAAAGATCCATTTCTTTCCAATTTATGCTGACAAGATGGTTGGCCTAAGATTATTTTCAGGGAGTATCAGAGTTATGACAATACAAAAATTTATTTCCGCCGATACCAAGCCATTAGGTAGTTTAAATACCCTCTCTCCGTTTGAAGTTGCTAAGCTTCAAGAGGGCACTAATACAAATAGTTTATATCGTTTATTTCGCCAGTGCTCACTGGCAGTGCTTAATACAGGTAGCACAGTCGACAGTACCAGTGATGTACTGGATATGTTTAAAGACTTCGATATTGAAATCGAGCAGAAACATCAAGGTGTGATGTTAAAATTAATCAACGCGCCCACCAATGCCTTTGTTGATGGGGAGGTTATTTTAGGCATACGTGAACACTTGTTTTCGGTGCTCAGAGATCTGCTTTATATTGGCGGGCAAGTGGATCAAACAAGTTCCGACCTGCCTCTGACGGAAAGTTTGACTAACAGTGTCTTTAATATTTTACGACATGCGGATGCGATTAAACCAAAGGTCAAACCGAATTTGGTGGTGTGCTGGGGAGGCCATTCTATCGGTCGCAAAGAGTACGACTATTCAAAACTTGTAGGTTATGAATTGGGTCTGCGCGGGTTAAATATCTGTACCGGATGTGGACCCGGGGCAATGAAAGGGCCGATGAAAGGTGCCACTATTGCCCATGCAAAACAACGTATAAAAGATGCCAGATATATAGGTTTAACTGAGCCAGGTATTATCGCCGCCGAATCACCTAACCCGATTGTTAACGAGCTGGTGATCTTTCCCGATATAGAAAAAAGGCTGGAAGCTTTTGTGCGTCTGGGGCACGGTATTATCGTTTTTCCCGGGGGAGCGGGAACCGCTGAAGAAATATTATATATGCTGGGGATTTTACTGCATCCGAAAAATAAGGATATTCCCTTCCCCTTAATCTTTACTGGACCCGAAGGCTCTGAAGCCTACTTCGAGCAAGTTGATGAGTTTATCAAGGCGACTATCGGTGAGCAGGCCAGTAAAAAGTACCAGATCATTGTCAATGATTCACAGGCGGTTGCCCTGGCGATGAAATCGAATATGGAAGCGGTGTATCAGCACAGAAAAGATCTGAGCGAATCTTTCCACTTTAACTGGCAGCTGCATATCCCGACGGAATTTCAGATACCTTTTGAACCGACTCATCAGGCGATGGCCGAACTGAATTTGCACGCTAATCAGCAAGATTATATTTTAGCGGCGCAGCTGCGCCGGGCACTTTCAGGTATTGTTGCAGGTAACGTTAAAGCGCCGGCGGTAAAAGCGATTGCAGATCATGGGCCTTTTCTATTATCGGGTGACAGCCAATTGATGGAAAAACTGGATAAACTGTTGAGTGCGTTTGTGGCGCAGAAACGCATGAAAATCGACCATGAAAAATATGTGCCTTGCTATAAGTTGGTTAAGTGACAATCGCAAGTTGCAAGTTGCAAGTTGCAAGTTGCAAGTCGGAAGTCGGAAGTCGGAAGTCGGAAGTCGGAAGTCGAGAGTCGAGAGTCGAGAATCGAGAGTCGAGAGTCGAGAGTCGTGAGTTGACAGTAGCTCCGGTCGGGTAAACGGCGCGGGGCTTGTTTGTAGATGTGCAAAAAAGCGGATTATTTGTTTGATTTCTGTTGTTTATGAATGAAATGGCCCGAACCGTATGGGCTGAGGATGGGTTGTTGATTTCGCTGTGTTTATAAAAACAGTAGTTTTTGTTGAAAAACTAATGTGTTTCCGCCCCGACTAAACTAAAATGTGCGAGGTTTTTAAAAGGATTGAGTGAAAAAACCGCTTAGTGGTTGATTGTAAGCGAAGATATTGCCTCTGCTCGGTATTGCCAGCAGGGGCTCATAACAAAAGGATTTAGCAAAGTGAATGATAGCTATTAAATTAGCTATAGCAGAATTTTTAGGATTGTTGTTTGAAAACAAATATGGTCATTACTCTGACGACGGGTTCAGGGTCAAAACAATTTTCGATGAGTAAAATAGCACGCTATGTTACTTTGGCAATATTAACGGTAGTCATATGCTATTTAGTGGCCAGTAATTGGCTATTAGTACGCACTAGTACAGATTTGATTGAATTAGAACAAAATCATCGCTATTTGAATGGTCAATACACGACATTATTAGGCACCCAGCAGAGATACAAAAAAGAACTGAGCCAGCTCAGTGATGTTTTTGATCAGGTAGTGCAACAGAGAGATAAGCTGGCTCTGGAAAATAGTCGCATTGAGATTTTAAGTGATACTTTGTCCGCTATTACCAATGAGCGCGATAAATTGAAAGTTGACACTGGTAGCATCCCGGGGTTAAAAAATTCACTCTCACAAACAATGCAGGAACGTGACCGATTACAAGCTGAGAATATTAAGATAGAAAAGATAAACGCCTCATTGGACGGCAACTTGACGGCCTTAGACAAGAGTCTGGACGAATTGGAGAAAATGCTCAATTTACAGTTGCCGAAAAATGATAACGAAGATAGGTTTGAGAGGTTGTCTATACTCACTAAACAGCGGTTGTTTTTACTCAATAGTATTCCCAACGGTTTGCCGATAAAGGCCATCAGAGTTAACGATGGCTATGGTATGCGCTACCATCCGATTAAAAAGAGCCGCACCATGCACAATGGTATAGATTATAAAGCCAGCAAAGGGACGGCTGTGTATGCGCCAGCTGACGGTGTAGTGCAGGCCGTTGAAAGACGTGCTTACAGTGGCAAGTATATAAAAATAGTGCATAATTTTGGATTTGAAACCAGCTATAGTCACCTTAATAATTATCTGGTAAAAGTAGGTGAATACGTACACAAAGGTCAAAAAATTGCTGAGAGTGGCAATACCGGAAGATCTACCGGTCCGCATCTTCACTATGAGCTGTTATATTTGTCCAAAGCAATAAATCCTGAGGAGTTTGTGAAGTGGAATATCGCAAATTTTGATCGCATATTTACCAAAGTGGAATCAGTTAAATGGGCTTCTTTAAAAAATCTGTACCCTCTGAATCAAAACGTACAGCATTAACGATTATTGCCAAAGGCAACAAAATTTCTGGTGAGATGAGTTTTACTGGTAAATTGCATATCGATGGTTGCGTAGAAGGCAACATTACTTCGGTAGAAAATGTATCTATTGGTAAAAGTGGTAAGGTCAACGGTGTTATCAGGGCCAAAAATATCACTGTGTGTGGGTTGCTGGAAGGGGAAGTGTACTGTCAGCAACTGCATATTGCTGCAGGTGGACGAGTAGTCGCCAACATAGTCAGTGTTGAGTTGACCATGGATTCGAAATCTCAGTTTATTGGCGAGAGACGTGAGAGCGGTGCCGATAACTTACTGGCCGAGACAATTGTCATAGATAAACCTAAGTTGGATATTATTGGTGACTTGCCGGATAAAATTACTTTGATACCCGAACTGAAAAGTAACAAAAAAGCCAACAAAAAAGCGGCGGCCATTGAGGCCAAAAAACTGCAGACAGAGCCAGTACAGAGTAAGAAAATTTCTTCATTGTCGGAAAAAATCAATAAAAAAACTAAGGTAAAATCGGCCTCAGTAGTGAGTGAAGCGACAGTGCTTAAAGAGTCGAAGCCGCAGCCAGCTAAAAATCAAACAGCCGTTGTACACAAGCCTCAGCAAAGCCGCGACAAACAGCAAGTTAACCATTCAGTGTCTGCAGTTGAGCAAGATAAACACAGTGCCGATGAGATCTCCCGTCAGACAAAGGTTAAAGTTGTCGATGAGAACACTACCTTGTTAGAGTTGAAATTTTAATATGTGCGAGTTATTAGGCATGAGTGCCAATGTCCCCACCGATATTTGCTTTAGCTTTAGTGGCTTGATGCAGCGCGGTGGCGGTACCGGCCCGCATCGTGATGGCTGGGGTATCTGCTTTTATGAAGGTAAAGGACTGCGCAGTTTTCACGACCCCGACCCAAGTGTCAGCTCAGCAATTGCAGAATTTGTTAAAAGCCACCCGATTAAAAGCACATTGGTTATCAGCCATATCCGCCAGGCCAATGTCGGCGGCGTCAATTTGGAAAATACCCATCCTTTTAGTCGCGAGTTGTGGGGCTATATCTGGACCTATGCGCACAATGGACAGTTAGATAAAAGTTTGTTTGACTGGCCGTTACAGCACTACTTTCCGGTGGGCAGCACTGACAGTGAATACGCGTTTTGCTGGTTGATGGATCAGTTGCGCAACAAATTTCCCACTAAACCCCAAGATCAGCAACCGCTGAGTGAATTTATCCACCAGTGCTGTGAAAAACTGCGGGCGATCGGGGTTTTCAACATGTTGTTAGCGGAGTCGGAGCTACTGCTGGCTTTTAATAGTACTAAACTCTCATGGATTACTCGCCAGGCTCCCTTTGGAGAGGCAAGGCTTAAAGATTGTGATATCAGTGTTAATTTCTTTAACGAAACCTCAATTACCGACAAAGTGACAGTCATCGCCACCGAACCTCTGACCCATGACGAGCAATGGCAGAAAATCGCCGTCGGTGAACTGGCTACCTTCAAATTGGCTGAGCTAGTCAACCAGCAGTTCGCGTAAAATAACCCTACGGATTAACAACAAACCACTAAAAGCTGTAGTTTTAGTGGTTTGTTGCCCGTTGTGATTTATACTCGCCACTTATTTCTCTTTACCTTTTAATTGAGCTATTAATTTTCCATTTGATTTAGCCATAAATTTACCTGCAACTTGTGCCTACTTAGAGATTAGATTTTGACTGCTATTGCTGATTTACAAAACCAACTGGATCTTTCTGAGACCAAGATTTACTCCAAAATACGGCAGAAAATCAACCAATATCAGCAGCGCTGTCGACAGAATAAGCCGACGGATCAAATGTTGCAGCAAATTGAGCAACAATTACGTGAATCGCAACACAAAGTTGCTGCGAAGCAGGCGATTATTGGCAAGGTCACTCTGGCTGACTTGCCTGTGGCAGAACACGCGGATGAAATAGCAGCGGCGATTAAAAACCATCAGGTGATCATCATCGCCGGAGAGACCGGTTCGGGTAAAACTACCCAGCTGCCAAAAATTTGTCTGCAATTAGGTTACGGCGCCCGCGGCCTGATAGGCCATACACAGCCAAGAAGATTAGCGGCGCGCACTGTTGCCACGCGAATTGCTGAAGAGCTGGATTCAACACTGGGGCAAAAAGTCGGTTATCAAGTGCGCTTCACTGAGCAAGTCAGTGATGCAACCTTGATCAAGTTAATGACCGACGGCATTTTACTGGCGGAAACACAACATGATCCGCTACTGGAAAAATACCAAGTACTGATTTTGGATGAGGCGCACGAGCGCAGTCTGAACATCGATTTTCTGCTCGGTTATATCAAACGTATCTTACCGAAAAGGCCGGACTTAAAGCTGATAATCACCTCTGCAACTATTGATTTGCAGAAATTCTCCCAACATTTTGACAGCGCCCCGATTCTGCAAGTATCCGGGCGGACCTATCCGGTGGATGTGCTTTACCGGCCACTGTTACGCGAGAAAAAAAGCGGCAGTGCCAATGGCGAGCAAGAAACTGCTACTAATAAAGAAGTAACGCAAGTTCAGGCGATACTGGATGCCGTTGATGAAATAACACAATTCCAGCGACAGGCAGCGAGTAACGCACCCAGGGATATTCTGATTTTCCTATCCGGAGAGCGAGAGATCAGAGAGGCGGCAGAGAACTTGAGAAAAGCACAGTTGCGCAATACTCTGATCATGCCGCTGTACGCCAGACTCAGTGTCAGTGAGCAAAATAAGATATTTCAAACTAATCAACAGTCAGCGCGGCGGATTATCTTAGCTACTAACGTGGCGGAAACGTCAGTGACAGTACCGGGCATCGGCTATGTGATAGATACCGGCTTTGCCAGGATCTCCCGCTACAGCTTCAGGTCTAAAGTACAGCGCTTACCGATAGAGGCGATTTCCCAAGCCAGTGCCAATCAGCGCTCGGGACGCTGTGGTCGAATTGCTCCCGGCACTTGTATTCGACTGTACTCTGAGCAAGATTTTAGCGGTCGCAGCGAGTTTACCGATGCAGAAATCAGGCGCACTAACCTGGCGGCCGTTATTCTGCAAATGCTCAATTTGAAATTGGGCGATATCGCCAAGTTCCCCTTCATCGATCCGCCGGATAGCCGCTTTATCACCGATGGCTTTAAATTGCTGGAAGAGCTGGGGGCAGTTAATGGACAAAAAAGCATGACCCCACTGGGCCGGCAGTTGGCTAAGCTGCCGGTAGATCCGCGCATCGGCCGGATGATTATTGAAGCCAACCAGCAAAACTCCCTGGCGGAAGTGTTGATTATCGCCAGTGCCTTAAGTGTGCAGGACCCCAAAGAGCGTCCACTGGATAAACAACAGGCTGCGGATCTTTGCCATCGTGAGTACCTGGATGAAGATTCCGACTTCGTCAGTTTTGTTAACTTGTGGCACTCCTATGAAGTGCAACGCCAGCAACTCTCTTCCGGTCAGTTGCGAAAATATTGCAGCAAACACTTTTTGAATTTTATGCGCATGCGTGAGTGGCGCGATGTGCACCGCCAATTACATTTAGCTTGTAAGTCGCTCGGCTATAAAGAGCAGACTACCCCAGCGAGTTATCAGGCAGTACACGTTGCTTTGTTGTCCGGATTACTAAGTCATATAGGTTTTAAACAGGAAAATAAAGAGTTTCTCGGCGCGCGCAATCGCCGTTTTCTGATTTTTCCAGGCTCCACTCAGTATAAAAAGCCGGCCAAGTGGCTGATGGTCAGTGAGTTAGTGGAAACCTCTAAGCTGTATGGGCGCACTGCGGCAAAAATTGATCCGCTGTGGCTGGAACCGCTGGCTAAGCACTTAATAAAGAAAAGCTATCTGGAGCCCAAGTGGCAAAAGAGCCGTGCGCAAGTAACCGCTAACGAGCAAGTGGTACTGTTCGGTTTGATCATAGTGCAGAAGCGCGTGGTCAATTACGGGGCTATCAATCCGCGATTGAGCCAGGAAATCTTTATCCGCTCGGCCCTGGTGGAAGGGCACTATCATACTAAAGCGGCGTTTTTTCAGCACAATCAACAGTTATTGGCAGAGGTTGAACATCTGGAGGCCAAATCCAGAAGGCGTGACTTGTTAGTCGATGAAGACACCCTCTATGATTTTTATGCGCAAAAAATTGCCAGTTTGCATGATCAGCCGGTCGTTAATGGCGCGGCTTTTGAAAAGTGGCGCAAACAGCTGGAACTGAGCCAGCCCAAAGCACTGTTTTTTCAACAGTCTGATGTCTTACAGCGCTCCAGCGAACATGTCAGTGAGCGCGACTACCCCAATAAGCTCGAATACAAAGGGGTAAAGCTCGAGCTTAGCTATCATTTTGATCCGACAGTTAACGAAGACGGTGTCTCACTGCACTTACCGGTGGCGCTGCTGAAACAGTTTTCCAGAGAACGCCTGGAGTGGTTGGTACCAGGAATGCTTAAAGAGCGCTGCATCGCACTGTTAAAGTCGCTACCAAAAGCGCGCCGCAAGCATTTTGTGCCTATCCCCGACTACGTAAGCGCCTTTGTAGAAAGTGCCAATTTCGCCAATGGCAGTTTAATACAGCAGTTGTGCCATCATTTGCTGCGCATGACCGGAGTTAGGCTTGAGGTGAGTGAGTTTGATCAGTCAGTACTGGACAAACACTTACAGTTCAATATTAAGCTGATCGACAACGACGCCAAAGAGATTAGCCAGAGTAGGGATATCGAGTCACTCTACGATCAATATGCCACATTGGTCGACACAGAATTGCAACAGCAGGGAACTCAGGCCTGGGGTAAAACCGGCTTGAGTAGCTGGAACTTCGGTGAGTTGGCTGAGACTATCGAAACTAAACAGGGCGGTATTAAGGTTGTTGCCTGGCCGGCATTGAAAAAAAACGGGCAGACAGTCGATCTGATTTTAACTATGCAAAAAGGTTATGCGGACAGTATAAGTATCACTGCCATCAACCAACTGGCTAGCTTAGCGTTAGTGTCAGTGTTAAAGAAGCCGCGTGCTAACATCCCCAAAATTACCGAAAGCACCTTGTTCGTTGGAAAAAAATTCACCAAAAAACAACTTGAAAATGAAATTCATTCATTCGCTTTGCGAGAAGCGTTGAGTCTGCAGCAGAGCTTGCCGCGCACTGAGGCTGAGTATCAGGCTCGTTTAGCCAAGGTCAAAAGCAGTGCTGAATACAGCCTTTGGCTGGGCAAAATAGCCGAACGAGTGCATCAGCTGCATCGTCAATATCATCAACTGCAAAAGCAATTGTCCGGGTCGCAATTGCTCAGCACTATCACTGTAGTCTCGGATATGAAACAGCAGTTGGATCGACTGTTTGCCAAAGACTACTTATCCCTTATCTCGTGGTACAGGTTAGAGCAATACACAAGATATATGAAAAGCATGCAAATTCGCCTGGAAAAGTATCAGCGGGATCTGCCGAGGCAGAAACTGTTATCCGGGCAGCTAAACGCCATGGAAAGTCGCTTGCAGGATAAAATTCAGCAGTGTCTGGGACGCGATGAAATACACCCTGAATTAGCAGAATATCGCTGGTTGATTGAAGAGTATCGTATTTCACTGTTCTCGCAACAGCTGGGCACTAATCAGAGTGTGTCCGAGAAAAAAATGCAGCAGAAGTGGCGTGAAATAGACCTTTAAGGGCAATAATAAAAATATATACCAATAATGGGAACTTATTTAAAAGGTTGCACTGTTATTGTGCTTATGCTGTAATGCCGCAAACCAAAAACAACAACTTATAGTGATAGCTGAAAGTTTCCAACAAATTATCTATCTTCTAGATGTTGTAGTAACAAATTGAATATAAATGCCCTTATACAAATAAAAACGTTTGTCAGGTGTTTAAATTATTCTAAAACTATAGTATTTTTCTAGGGCGTTACCGACTATACTCGAGCCGGATAACGCACTAAAAGAAAACTAGAACTAAAATTCACTACTAGTAAATGAATATTTAAGGGGAAAAATTACATGAAAAAGTCAATTATCGCTCTAGCAGTAGCTGGCGCACTGACTGCACCAATGGTTGCTCAAGCAGACGCAACTCTTTTCGGTCAGATCCGTTATGATATCACTAAAGAAGATGCTACAGATGTTGTTAGTGACATCACTCGTATCCGTTTCGGCTTTAAAGGCGAAGAGACAATGGATAGCGGCCTAACAGCTGGTTACTTCATTCGTACTAACGCTACAGCAACTGACGGATCTGTAAACATCCACAAGTCTACTGTATATGTTTCTGGCGATTTCGGTAAGATTGTTATGGGTGACGGTGGAAACCCTAACGAAGGCGTAGAAGACCGTACTGAATTCGGATTGTACTCTGGTACTTTCGTACACATGGACTCTGGTTTCTCTGCTGGTGGTATCTCTTTCGAATCTGCTAACTACAACGGTCTTAAATTTGCTGTAGGTATGGGTAACGTTGATACTTCTGACGGACAGGCAGGCAACGCTTTCGGTGCTTCTGTTTCTTACGACGCAGACAACTGGGGCGTTACTGTAGGTGCTGGTCAATCAGCTGATACTGTTGCTGTAGCGGAAACATTCACTCCGGACAGCACTACTACCAATGCTTCAACAGCTGCTGTTCCTGCTTCTGAAGGCGATTCTAACTACGGTGTCTCTGTTTCTGGTAAGGTTGCTGGATTCAATCTTGGTGCACGTTACTCAACTCAGAAAGCTAAAACTGGTGACGACGCTAAAGGCTACGCAATTGGCGGATCTTACGCGCTTAACGATAAGGTAACTCTTAAGCTACAGCACGAGTCAACTGAGACTGGTTCTGTTGAGCAGAAAATGGTTGCATTTGATGCGACTTACGCTCTAGGCGGAAATGCATCTGTAACTTTTGCAGCTATCTCTTATAATGTAGATGCTGAAGCAGCTGGTAAGAAAGATGCCGTTAAACTGCGTTACAACATCAACTTCTAATCTGATTATTTCAGTTTAAAAGTTAAAAAAGACTCCTTAGGGAGTCTTTTTTTTTTGTCAAAAATTTGCATCAGTAGTTTTGCCATGTGCTAGAATTCAGGATATCTGAAATGGAAGTAGGTAAGTGAAGGTGAGAGCTAAGTGAAAAAAGTTAAATGCTGTATTGTTGGCTTGTGTATGTTGTTTGCGGCTAATGTTAATGCCGAAGAGCTAACGGATCCATTAGAGGGATTGAATAGGGCGGTGTATGGCTTTAATAAAGCCTTTGATACTGTGTTGTTTAATCCGCTGGCTAAAGGTTACAAGGCAATAGCGCCGGATATTGTGGAAACCGGGGTGAGTAATTTTTTCGGAAACTTTCGTGATGTCGGCACTATGGTAAATAATGTACTGCAGTTTAAGTTTAAAGATGCCAGTGTTGATTTTTCGCGGGTGATTTTTAACTCTACCGTAGGTTTGGCCGGGATATTGGACGTGGCTACCCATATGGGCTTGCAAAAGAATCACGAAGATTTTGGTCAGACTCTGGGAGCCTGGGGTGTGCCATCGGGCCCCTATGTAGTGTTGCCGTTTTTTGGGCCCAGTACTTTGCGGGATGCACCGGCTAGTTTTGTGCCACTGGATGCCTGGAGCTATGTTGATGATGCCAGTACCCGTGATCGCGGTTTGATTATAAGGGCAGTAAATGCCCGTGCTCAGTTATTTAAATATGAAACCTTGATCATCGGTGATGAGTATATCTTTATTCGCGATGCTTATCTGGGGCTGAGGCAGCTGGCGGTTGATGATGGTGTGATTGAAGAAGTGTTTGATGAGGATGATTTTTAGGCAGCATGATGATTAGTTGGAAGTTGGAAGTTGGAAGTTGGAAGTTGGAAGTCGTAAGTCGTAAGTCGTAAGTCGTAAGTCGTAAGTTTGTGAGAGGTGGTGTTGTATGTTTGTATGAGCGCTGCCTGTTTTTGTGCATATCTTTGATATGTGCTTCTTTTTTTTCCTCTTCTAGATTAAGTATTATGCAACGTTATATTTTAGCTCTTTTGATGACCATGGTGGTGTTGAGTCCTATGGCTATCGATATCTATCTGGCATCTGTGGTGCAAATGGCGGGGGAGCTGCAGGCCTCTAATAGTCAGATTCAATCAACTATCTCGCTGTTCTTTTTGGCTATGGGATTGGGGCAGGTTGTTGTCGGTCCTCTCGCTGATAGATACGGGCGCAGGCCTGTTGCATTGTTGGGGCTGGCTCTGTACTTGCTCTCAAGTTTTGCTGCCAGTATGGTTGCTGATATATTGATGATGCAACTGGTCAGGATGCTGCAAGGCTTTGCTGCCTGTGCTATTTCGGTGATTATTTTTAGTATAGTGCGCGATACTTATAGTTATGAGCGCAGCAGTAAAGTGTATAGTTATTTGAATGGGGTGCTTAGTGTGATCCCGGCGCTGGCACCTATTTTTGGCAGTGCGCTGGCCGAGTCTTTTGGCTGGCGCTCCACTTTTGTGTTTATGGGAAGTTATGCACTGCTGGTGTTGTGTTTGGTGGCGAGGTTTCTGCCCGAAACATTAATGGCCTCGGCCGAGGTTGCTAAATCTGGCAGGCTCTATAATTGGCAGCAGTACCGACCGGTGTTGTGCAGCAGGTATTTTATCTTCTATGCGCTGTGTTGCATGTCTGCACTGGCGGGAATCTTGAGTTATGTAAGCTATGCGCCGATCTGGCTGATGCAGCATCTAGGGGTGTCTGCAACCACTTTTAGTGTGCTGTTTGGTTTAAATGCAGGCGCTAGTATTATCTGTTGTTTTGTCGCGCCGCTGTTGATCAGTCGATTCGGCAACAGGAAAATGGTAGTTGCGGCGCTCTGTTTGATGATGTTTGCAGCTACATTATTGATCGGTTTTCAATTGTTGGTAATTAGCCATAAACTGCTAGCTGCGCTGGCCTTCATGTTGCCGGTTATGTTTCTGAGCATGGGTTTGTCGCTGTTATTAGGTCCTGCAACTAGTATGGCGTTGGCGGGCTTTGCGGATAGGGCGGGAACGGCTTCCGCGCTACTGGGCTTTATTCAGATGGTGGGGGCCTCTGTCATCATAGTATTGGTTCAGCAGAGTGATTTGTCGGCGCCGATTGCGGTTGCGGTAGTGCTGCTGTCGTTGGCGGTGCCGTTGCTGCTGATGATGAGTATGAAAAGATTTTCCAGTTGGAATCTAGAAGTTCCCGGTTAACGCTGGGATTTTTTTCATGCGAAAAAATTTTCTTAGAGTTTTTCTCTAAAAAAGTTAAATCGATTGCGGGGAGGTATAAAGTGCCTGGATTGGAAAAGATTGGTGGAGCCAAGGAGGGTCGAACTCCTGACCTCAACGCTGCCAGCGTTGCGCTCTACCAGCTGAGCTATGGCCCCATCTGGATAATCATCTCTAAGGAGGCGCGTATTCTGCCATATTCGAGATTAAAATCAATAGCAAAGTTGGCTTTTTTGACATTAAAAAGACAACCCCTTAATTATCTTCGGATTGATTGAATATAGTGTCTAAAAAAGCCCGCTACAGTCTTTTGTAGCGGGCTTTGTACAAACAGTTTCTATGGCTGTAGGGCTTTGTATTCTTTGTCCCAGCGCTTGGCTTCTTTTTTCGATGGGGAGCCGAGGATGTTTAAAGCGTGGCGGAGTCGTGCTCTGCTCATATCCGGGCCGAGAATCGACATTGAATCCATTATAGAGACGCTCTGACTGGTGCCGGCGATAGCGATAAACAATGGCGACAACAAGTCTCTGATCTTCAGCTGCATGGTATCCGCCAGTTGTTTGAGGAGAGTGTAGAGCGAATCTTTGTCCCAGGCTGTCTGTGTATCTAAGCTCCAGACGGTGAATTGCAAGATCTTTCGAATTTCAGCAAGCTCTAAAGATTTGTGTTTAAAGTCTTCTTCGTTTAGGTCTAACATGCCTGACAAGAAGAAGCTTGCCAGTGGTGCAACATCAGAAAATGTTTCTACCCGCTGCTGGATAAGCGGGATGATCTGCATCAGATATTGCGGATTCAGGGCCCATTTTTGGTATTCGCGAGCAAACTCGGCCGTGTTCAGGTTCTCTCTTAGCCACAGGCCATTTAACCAGCTGAGTTTGGTTTGATCGAAGATAGGTCCGCCCAGTGAGACTCGCTGAATGTCGAAGTTTTCAAACATCTCGGCACGACTGAACTTCTCTCGCTCATCCGGCATTGACCAGCCCATGCGGCCCAGGTAATTCAATAGCCCTTCAGGCAGGTAACCCATGCGTTTATAATACAAGATGCTGGTAGGGTTTTTGCGCTTGGAGAGCTTGGATTTGTCCGGGTTGCGCAGTAGTGGCATATGGCACAAGGTTGGCATATTCCAGTTAAAGTATTTATACAGTAGTTGGTGCTTGGGGGCAGAGTTGATCCACTCTTCGCCACGTAATACATGGGTGATTTTCATCAAGTGGTCATCGACAACATTAGCCAAGTGGTAGGTGGGCATGCCATCGGATTTAAGCAGTATTTGCGCATCCACCATGGACCATTCGATCTCAATTTTACCGCGCAGCATGTCTTCGAATTCGCAGCTACCTTCAGTGGGAATCTGCATGCGCACCACAAAAGGTGCACCGGCTGCCTGGCGTTTAGCGACTTCTTGGTCACTCAGTGTCAATGCAGATTGATGCATAGCGGCAGGCAATCCCTGCTCACGACGCGAATTGCGAATAACATCAAGCTCATCGGCCGTTAAATAACAGCGAAATGCATTCCCTTGATCGAGTAACTGCTGGGCGTACTTTGCATAAATATCTCTGCGTTCACTCTGACGGTAAGGCCCATATTCGCCGCCTACATCCGGACCTTCATCCCAGTCTAATCCCAACCAGCGCAGCGAATCTAAAATAGTCTGTTCTGATTCGCTAGTGCTGCGCGACTGATCGGTATCTTCAATGCGTAAAATAAACTTTCCGCCATGCTGCCTAGCAAAAGCTAAATTGAAAAGAGCGATGTAAGCGGTGCCAACGTGTGGGTCGCCGGTAGGGGAAGGTGCTATACGGGTGCGAACGGTCATGTGTATCCTGCCAAAACGAAAGTGAAAAAAGCCGATTATACCTGTGCTGGTTTGGCTTAGATAGGGTTTCTGGCAGGAGTGTTACTGCGACAAGCTGGCTTTTTTCAGCGCCTTTAAACGAATATGTGCAGGGCTGTTAATGCATATTATATATTTTGTAGCTCTGGTGTTTGATTGAATTACTACTATCTTTATTTTAGGAGATATTCAAAATATGTCCAATGCGCGCTCAACAAGCGACTATGTTAACAGCTAAAGGTCTGGGTCGGGTTTGCTAGGTGTGTTTATCAAGTTTATTTGGGGTGGTGTTACATGAAGTCGGCTTTCAATTTTCAGGATGAATTCGAGTTTACTGAAGCGCATTTTTCAAAAGTAAAAAAGGATCTGTACGAGAACGCGGGTATTTTGCTCGAAGATCACAAAAAAGACATGGCCTGCAATAGGCTGGTACGACGTTTGCGCGCACTTGAGCTAAATAGTTATGACAGTTATTTTAATTACATAGAAGCTAATCCCAACGAGCTCAGGCAGTTTGTAAATGTGTTGACGGCTAACCTCTCGGCCTTTTATCAGCAGCAGCAACATTTTGATTTTATTGCTGAAACAATGCTTCCCAGGTTAAGAGAAAACCGCCAACAACAAATCAGAGGTTGGTCTGCGGGCTGCGGCAACGGTGAAGAAGCTTATTCAATTGTCATGACTTTGGCTGATTCGCTGCTAAACATTAAAGATCTGGACATAAAAATTTTGGCAACAGATGTGGATGCGTCAGTCCTGAAGGCGGCCCGGTTTGGGGTCTATGATATAGATCGAATTAGCATGTTATCCCGTCAATCGGTGCATAAGTATTTCATGAAAGGGGTGGGTAATCGCAGTGGTAAGGTGCTGATGCGGCCCGAGCTGCAACAACTGATTTGTTTTAAGTATCTGAACTTAATGAGTGACTGGCCAATGAAGGGGCAGTTTGATTTTATTTTCTGTCGCAATGTTATGGTTTATTTTAACAGGGATTCGCAGCAGAAGTTAATTGAGAAGTTGGGTGCAATGTTAAAAGCCGGTGGCTATTTGTTCGTAGGACAAGCTGAGCAGTTAGTATTAGAGCAGCAAAAGTTTAACTTAGTGGCCAGTGCGGTTTATCAAAAGAGGGGAAGCTTTGCCTAATAGTTACAGATAAGATCCTGTTAGTTCTGCTCCTTGATAGGTCGAGGGTTTGGGTATCTGCAATAGGTATTCACAGCTGGCAAGTGGGTCTGTGATTTAAAAATAAATGGGTCTTATTATAATCCACAATTACCGGTAATCTCTGTGTTTAGCACATTTGTGTGGCTTTTCACCGGCCGCAGTTTACTGAATATAAGGGATTGTAATGAAAAACCAGCCAATAGTTGAGCTAGCCAGTGTTTGCCCTTTGGATTGTCCGGATACTTGCAGTTTAAGAGTGACTGTTGAGGACGATAAAATCATAAAAGTGCGCGGCTCAAAAGTCAATCCATTTACTCGCGGCAGTGTCTGTACAAAAGTGGCTAAATACTACCCGGACTTTATACATGGGGAGCTGCGTCTTAGGCAGCCCTTGCTGCGTACCGGGCCAAGAGGCAGTGGAAAGTATCGGATAATAAGCTGGGATGATGCCATAGAGCGGGTATATCAAGGCTTGCAGCAGGCCATTGATAAGCAGGGTGCGCAGAGTATATTGCCGCTAAATTACGCCGGGCCCCACGGTAAGTTGGCAGGTGGTTCCATGGATCGACGTTTCTTCTCTCGTCTAGGTGCCAGTGAGCTAAACAGATCGCCGCTCTGTGGCGGGGTTCGGTCTTTGGCCTATCAGTCTATGTTTGGTAATGCTCAGGGAATGCCTGTGCAACAGGTTGAATTTTCAGATTTAATTATTATTTGGGGCAGTAATGTCAGTGTCACAAACTTGCACTTGATGCGGGTTGTTAACAGCGCGCGCAAAAGAGGTGCCAAGTTAATCGTTATTGATCCCAGGCGTACACAAATTGCCAGGCAGGCGGATTTGTTTGTGCAGGTTACTCCCGGCTCGGATGTCGCTCTGGCGTTGAAATTAGTCGCTACACTGGTCGCAGAAGCGGTCATTGATACCCATAAAGTCCAGTATGCAGTGCTAGGGTTGGATCAATACCTGCAACATGCAAAAAGCTATTTGCACATTGATCTGCAGCAGCGCTGTGGGGTAAATAATGATGATTTTAGACGCTTGGTCGATTACTGTAGAGCCACGCAGCGGCTGGCGTTAAGTATCGGCGTGGGTCTGGAGCGCAGCAGAAATGGTGGAGCGGCAATACGCGCGGCTCAAGTTTTGCCGGTGTTGTTGGGGAGTATTGGGCAGTGTGGGCATGGTATTCTCGGCAATTACGGGGCTGCTTTCAAAGCCAGTGCAGAATTACAGCAAAAGGCTGATTTACCTGGAGCAAAGCCACGCCGGGTCTTTAATATAGTGGATGTTGCCAATCATTTATTGGACCGTAATATGCAAAGTCCAATAGGTGCGCTGTTTATCTACAATCACAATCCGCTGGCTACCCATCCACAGCAAAATAAACTGCGCCAGGCGTTGTCTCAGGAACAAATATTTATTGTCGGCTGTGATCTGCAGATGAATGACAGTATGTTGTATGCCGATGTGATTTTACCGGCAGCTAGTCACTTCGAGCATCAGGAGATATTTTCTGCTTACGGTCATGCTTATTTGCAACGAGCAGAGGCGGTGATTCCCCCGGTGGGAGAGGCGCTGCCTAATACTGAGATATTTAGGCGCCTGGCGAAAAGGTTTGGTTTCTGCGATGCGGCTTTTACCGATACAGATGCGCAGTTAATTGACCAGGCATTTACACTGCACAAAGATCTGCATGCCGTGCAAAATGCCTCGCAAATTCAGACAGATCAAGTCATCAGTATGCAAGATGTCAGCCGCACTTGGCTGTCTGATGAGCAGCTGAATACTCCGAGCGGTCAGATTGAATTTTATTCGCAGCAGCTTCAGGAAAAGTATAAAAGTGGGTTGCCAAATTACCTGGCTGTGGAGAAAACCGCGCCCTTTATATTACTAAGTCCGGCCTCGGATCGACGTATTAACGCCTCATTTGGTGGTAGCAGTAGAAATGCTGCTGAATTACTGGACATAAATCCTCAGGATGCACAGCGGTTGGAAATTGGCCATGGAGACTTGGTGCTAGTGTCTAACAATCTGGGTAATGTGCAGCTACGTGCCAATATTACCGATGCTGTGGCTGTCGGTGTACTCTGTTGTGAGAAGGGTGCCTGGTGCGCAAGCAGTGCCACCGGTCAGACGGTGAATGCGCTGATTAGCAATACCAGCAAAACGGATATAGGTGATGGGGCGGCTTACTATGATACTTTTGTGCATGTGAGTAAGATATAAAGTTGGAAGTCGTAAGTTGGAAGTTGGAAGTTGGAAGTTGGAAGTTAAAAAAACCAGCTGGGTAGCTGGTTTTTTTTATGCTGCGCTGATTACTTGTTAGGGTAATCTCTGGCGCTAGGGCCTTTGTATAGCTGGCGCGGGCGGCCAATTTTATTGGGTTCTGAGTGGAACTCATTCCAGTGGGATATCCAGCCGATGGTGCGTGACAGCGCGAAAATAACGGTGAACATGCTGCTGGGGATGCCTATCGCTTTCAAGATGATTCCCGAGTAAAAATCAACGTTCGGGTAGAGTTTGCGTTTGACAAAATATTCATCTTGCAGGGCTATTTGCTCTAGTTGTTTAGCTATTTCAAGCATTGGGTCATCGGTGATGCCCAGTTCGGCCAGTACATCGTCACAGGTTTGCTTCATCACGTTGGCACGTGGATCAAAGTTGCGATAAACCCTGTGACCAAAGCCCATCAAGCGGAAGCTGTCTTCGGGATCTTTGGCGCGGTTGATGAAGTCCGGGATGTTTTTGGCATCGCCAATTTCTTCAAGCATATTCAGAACAGCTTCGTTGGCACCGCCGTGTGCGGGCCCCCAAAGTGTTGCAACACCTGCAGCGATACAGGCGAAGGGGTTGGCACCTGAAGAGCCAGCTAAGCGCACAGTAGAGGTTGAGGCGTTTTGTTCGTGATCAGCATGTAAAAGAAAAATGCGATCCATAGCTTTGGAGAGTATCGGATTAGGTTGATACTCTTCACAGGGGTTGCCAAACATCATGTGCAAGAAGTTTTCGGCGTAATTTAAATCATTGCGTGGGTACTGGAATGGCATGCCGATGCTGTATTTGTAACACATCGCGGCGATAGTAGGCATCTTGGCAATCAGGCGGAACGCACATACTTCACGGTGTTTGGCATTATTAATGTCCAGCGAGTCGTGATAGAAGGAAGAAAGCGCGCCGACTACTGCGACCATGATGGACATGGGATGGGCATCGCGACGAAACCCCTGGAAGAAATGATGCATTTGCTCGTGCACCATGGTATGCCCTTTTACTGTGCTAACAAATTTTTCAAGTTGTTCGGCAGTTGGCAGTTCACCATTTAACAGTAAATAGCAGGTCTCTAAGTAACTTGAATGCTCGGCTAATTGTTCGATCGGGTAGCCGCCGTGTAGCAATATCCCCTTGGCGCCATCTATATAGGTGATTTTTGATTCGCAGGCAGCTGTGGAGACAAAGCCAGGATCGTAGGTAAATAAACCGTGTCCGGTGAGTGGGCGTACATCTATGACATCCGGGCCTTCAGTACCAGAAAATACCGGTAATTCGATTTCGCCATCATAACCGTCAACCTTTAATCGTGCGATCTTATCAGTCATAGAAAGCTCCTTAAAATAAGTAATTTTATTATCTATGTCACATAATTATAGATTAATTGACTACAATTATTAGGTGAGATTAGTAATTCGGATCCCAAATATAGGGATTAAGCCGAGATTGTCAACAAAAACAAGCTGATATTTTGTGTTCAAGTTGCTGTCAGGCTGGCTGGTATGCGCATGTATTCGGGCCATGCGAGCATTTAAGGCCAGTTTAAAAAGAGTTACTCATTTTTTTCTTTAAAATCAATCCAAGGCATATTCTGCCCGGAAGTTAAATATTGTACAATTATTCATTAGTCTAATATGCAGACTGAGATTTAGCGCTTAAAATATTGAGAAAATGTAGCTAGTTGCGTGCTGTGCGTTGTGAATCAACAGTGAAGTCGCTATAATGCTGCGGCAGTTTTTACTGCCACGAAGAAGGATTGGCAAAGTATCTATTAAATACAAGACCTGTCCCAGAATCTTGTTCGTTGAAACCATAACAAGTGTGAAATGAGCCGTGAATAAAAAAAGACCAGTAAATTTAGATTTTAGCACCATTCATATGCCGCTTCCGGCAATAACTTCAATTCTGCATCGTATATCGGGAATAGCACTGTTTTTTGGTGCGGTATTCATGATGTACGCGTTGGGGTTGTCGTTAGAATCAGAGGCCGGTTTCCAAGAAACGATCACCATGTTTGAAGAAAGTATCTTTGCGAAGTTAATCGCATGGGGGCTTCTCTCGGCATTGGCGTATCACAGTGTTGTTGGCGTAAAGCATTTATTTATGGATGCGGGCCACTTCGAAGAGCTTGAAAGTGGCATGTTAGCCGCAAAAGCTGCTCTGGTAATTTCCGGAGTATTAATTGTATTGGCGGGGGTCTGGGTATGGTAACTAATGTCACTAGCTTCGGACGAAGCGGATTGTACGACTGGATGATTCAGCGTGTCACTGCTGTAGTACTGCTAGCTTACACTTTGTTTATAGTTGGATTTTTATTACTTAATCCAGATGTGGATTTCCAGCAGTGGCAAGCACTGTTTGCAAACACAGCAATGCGAATTTTCACACTTCTATTAGTGTTGTCTTTCGCCGCCCATGCGTGGATCGGTTTATGGTGTGTCACAACTGACTACATTCCGATGACAGGTCTGCGTTTTCTAGTTCAAGCCGTTACCGGTTTAATGACGTTTGTCTACGTTGCTTGGGCTATTCATATTATCTGGGGTGTATAAACAATGAGTAATCTTCGCACACTAACATTTGACGGTATCGTCATTGGCGGTGGTGGTGCAGGCATGCGCGCGGCACTACAGCTGGCTCAAGGCGGTTTAAATACTGCTTGTATCACTAAAGTTTTTCCAACCAGATCGCACACAGTGTCCGCTCAGGGCGGTATTACTTGTGCTATTGCAAGTTCTGATCCCAATGATGATTGGCGCTGGCACATGTACGATACCGTTAAAGGCTCTGATTACATCGGAGACCAGGATGCCATCGAGTATATGTGCCAAATTGGCCCACAAGCTGTGTATGAACTCGATCATATGGGCATGCCGTTTTCGCGTACCGAAGAGGGGCGCATCTATCAGCGGCCTTTTGGTGGTCAATCGAAAAACTTTGGTGAAGGCGGCCAGGCTGCCCGCACTTGTGCGGCGGCAGACAGAACCGGGCATGCTTTACTGCACACTTTATACCAGGCTAACTTAAAGGCGGGTACTACCTTCTTAAACGAGTGGTATGCGGTTGACTTAGTTAAAAATGCCGAGGGTGATGTGGTAGGTTGTATCGCTATCAACATTGAAAATGGCGAAACAGTTTACATACAAGCCAAAGCGACGGTGCTGGCGACAGGGGGTGCAGGGCGTATCTACGCATCCACTACTAATGCACTGATCAATACTGGCGACGGTGTCGGTATGGCGCTGCGAGCAGGTATTCCCTGCCAGGACATGGAAATGTGGCAGTTCCATCCGACCGGCATAGCGGGTGCGGGTGTGCTGGTCACTGAAGGTTGTCGCGGTGAAGGTGGCTACCTGATTAACAAAGACGGTGAGCGCTTTATGGAGCGCTATGCTCCGAACGCTAAAGACTTGGCCGGTCGCGATGTCGTGGCTCGCTCGATGATTTTGGAAATTCTGGAAGGGCGGGGCTGTGGTGAAAACGGCGATCACGTTATGCTTAAACTTGATCATCTGGGTGCCGATGTTCTTGAAGAGCGGCTGCCGGGTATTTTAGAGCTGTCGCGTACCTTTGCGGCTGTCGATCCTATTAAAGAGCCAATTCCAGTGGTTCCGACTTGCCACTATATGATGGGCGGTGTTGTGACTAACATTGCAGGTCAGGCGCTGTCACCGAGTAAAGAAGATGGCGGTGAAGACAAGGTTATCCGCGGTCTGTTTGCCTGTGGCGAGGTTGCCTGTGTATCGGTTCACGGAGCTAACCGCTTAGGCGGCAACTCGCTGCTCGATCTAGTGGTATTTGGCCGTGCTGCCGGTATTGAAATTGAGCGTCAAATGCGTGAAGGCTATGAAGCAGTTAATCCGACCGATGCGGATATCGAAATTGCTATGGCGCGTTTGAATCGTCTTAACAACAGTGAAGGTGGTGAGAGTGTTGCGCAAGTGCGCACAGATCTGCAGAGTACTATGCAGTTGTACTTCGGTGTGTTCCGCGACGGTGAGAGCATGTTGAAAGGACTTGAGCTGTTAAGAGAGTTGCGCAAGAGGGTCGAAAACTTAGCGCTTGACGACAAGAGTTTGTCGTTTAACACTGCGCGTATTGAAGCATTAGAGTTGGAAAACTTGATGGAAGTGGCTGAGGCAACTGCCATCGCCGCTGAAATTCGCAAGGAGTCGCGAGGTGCACACGCGCGTAACGATTATGATTCTCGTGATGATGAGAACTGGTTGTGTCACTCAGTGTTCTTTCCGGATGATAAGACAATTGGTAAGCGTGCGGTCAATTTCGCGCCTAAAACCATGAAGCCTTTTCCACCTAAAATTCGTGTTTACTAAGAGGTCGCTACGATGTTAGTTAGTGTTTATCGTTACAATCCTGAAGCGGATGATGCTCCATATATGCAGGATATCCATATAGATATCCCCGGTGGAAAAGACATCATGGTGTTGGATCTGCTGCAACTGTTAAAAGACAAAGATCCTTCGCTGGGTTATCGTCGTTCATGTCGCGAGGGTGTATGTGGCTCCGACGGCATGAATATGAACGGCAAAAATGGCCTGGCTTGTATTACTCCGCTATCGGCGGTAGTTAAAAAAGACAAGTTAGTGCTGCGTCCATTACCGGGTCTGCCAGTTATCCGCGATTTAGTGATTGATATGGCTCAGTTTTATGCTCAGTACGAAAAGATCAAGCCGTATCTGATTAATGACCAGCCAGCACCGGCGATCGAGCGTCTGCAATCTCCGGAGCAGCGCGCTGAGCTGGATGGTTTGTACGAGTGTATTTTGTGTGCTTGCTGTTCCACGGCCTGTCCGTCATTCTGGTGGAATCCGGACAAGTTCATCGGTCCCTCAGGTTTGCTGCAAGCTTATCGCTTCCTGGCAGATTCGCGTGATACTGCTCAAGCTGAGCGGCTTGCAGATCTTGATGATCCATTCAGTGTGTTTCGCTGCCACGGGATTATGAACTGTGTCAGTGTCTGCCCTAAAGGGTTAAATCCTACTAAGGCAATTGGCAAAATCCGCAATATGTTGCTGCAGAGAGCGACATAGTCAGACAATTTTTTAAGGCGCTTTGAGCGCCTTTTTTGTGTCTGCTGGTGTTTGGGTCGATCCTTTAATCCAAGGCCGCCGATAGATAGCTTGTCGCTGAATTTAATCGCCTGATGGCAAAGTGGCAGTCTGCTGAGTTTTTTTTCAAAAAGAGGCTATAGTTATTGATGTGATTAAAATTTATATTCTAGTCAGCAAATTTTATTAGACTATTTTCTATTTTATTTATATTAATTTGGTATATAAATTTTTCTTCTAATACCCATGTTGTCTAATAAATGATTTGGTTCACAGGCGAAATCACGGTGCCTTTAGCCGTATTTGTAGTGAAATATATAAATTTATTATGCAATTTTGCTACATCCTAGGATTTGTTACTGAAGAAAAAATACAACAGCCTTAGGTGTTAATGCCGATTATAGCGAACTTGAGGTTAATGCTTTGCTATAAAGCGTTAAAAATAGATGAGATAGGTGACTTCTAGCGGTGTGAAGGCGGTCACAAAACGCGTACAATGCACCGCGTATTGCCAATTAATACGACGGTTTGTCAGGTAATTTAAAGAAAACGACAGTAGTTCCGCAAAAAGAGCGACAAAGGGGTTGTTCCGAGAGCTGAATTTCAATAGGTTTTCGGGCATCACTTGTATACTTTTTTATCGGGCTGCAAATTCAGGGTGGTCAGCTAATGCAAGAAGGCATGATGGAGTTGTTGTGGAAAAATGCTCATCTTTACGGTGGGAATTTATCCTACATAGAGCAACTTTACGAAACATATTTACGAGATCCAGGCGCTGTCAGTGATGAGTGGCGCAAAGAGTTTGACCAACTACCTGATGCTTCCTACGAAAATGTAGTTGACGTAGCGTTAGCGCCGATCAGAGAGCAGTTTCGAGAATACGCAAAAACAGCTCGCTCTCAGGGTGTTGCCGCAGTCGGTACTGTCTCGGCTGAGCACGAGGCCAAGCAAGTTTTGGTGTTGCGGATGATCAACGGTTATCGGGTGCGTGGCCATCAAGAGGCGAAGATCGACCCTCTAAACTTGATGCAAAGAGATGCTATCCCCGATCTCGACCCCGCATTCCACAATTTGAGCGACGCTGACCTGGATACATCTTTTTCCCAGGGCACTCTTCAATTTGGCTCTGAAGCTGCAACCTTGCGAAATATACTCAGTGACTTGAAAAAGACCTACTGCGGCTCGATTGGCTCCGAGTATATGCACATTGTAGATACTGTCGAAAAACGTTGGATTCAGCATCGTCTTGAGCCAACCCGTGGCCAGCCCAAATTGGATAAAGAAGATCGCATTCACATTTTAGAGCGGTTAACTGCGGCTGAAGGACTGGAAAAATATTTGGGTTCTCGCTTTGCCGGTGCTAAACGCTTTGGTTTAGAAGGTGCTGAAGCGCTGATTATTTCTCTGGACGAGACCATCCAGCGCGGCGGAGCAAACGGCGCTAAAGAAGTGATCATAGGGATGGCTCACCGCGGTCGATTAAATACCTTAGTTAACATCTTTGGTAAAAAACCCGCTGATTTGTTTGGTGAATTTGAAGGCAAAAAACTGGTACTGAATAAATCTGGCGATGTTAAATATCATCAGGGCTTTTCTTCAAATGTTAATACTCCAGGTGGTGAAGTTCACTTGGCGATGGCATTTAATCCCTCCCACTTAGAGATAGCAGCACCGGTAGTTGAGGGCTCAGTACGTGCCCGTCAAGATCGCCGCGGTGATCTGGATGGCACCACCGTAATACCTGTGAGTATTCACGGGGATGCTGCGTTTGCAGGCCAGGGGGTTGTCACTGAAACATTCCAGATGTCGCAAACCCGCGCCTATAAAACCGGCGGTACTATCCACATAGTGATTAACAACCAAGTAGGTTTTACCACCTCCAGAAAAGAAGATGCCCGCTCCACCGAATATTGTACCGACGTCGCTAAAATGATTCAGGCACCTATATTTCACGTAAATGCCGATGACCCTGAAGCGGTGCGCTTTGTCACTCAAGTAGCCATTGACTACAGAACCGAGTTTAAACGCGATGTGGTTATAGATCTTGTCTGTTACCGACGTCGAGGGCACAACGAGGCAGATGAGCCCTTCGGTACTCAGCCACGTATGTACACGGCGATTAAAAAGCAAAAAACCACTAAAACACTGTACGCTGAATCGTTAATCAATGATGGAATAATCACTGCTATTGAAAGCAAAGCGATGGAAAAAGACTACCGTGCTGCACTGGAAAATGGTGAGCATGTCGCTAAAGCGTTAGTAATGAAACCAAATTCAGAGTTGTTTGTCGATTGGAAGCCCTATTTGGGCTTGGAGTGGTCGTTTGATTGCAATACTGCCGTTGATATAAAACTGATCAGAGAGCTCAGTGATAAGCTCAGCCAGGTACCTGAAGGTTTTGTGGTGCAGCGTCAAGTACAGAAAATCTATGATAATCGTCAGAAAATGGCCGCCGGCGAAATAGAATGTAACTGGGGCTTCGCTGAAACAATGGCCTATGCCACGACGTTAGCCGAAGGTTTCCCGATTAGATTTACCGGTCAGGATGTTGGCCGTGGCACTTTCTCGCATCGCCATGCGGTATTACACGATCAAGCTCTAGGCGGCGATTACACGCCACTGCAACATATCTCTGATGATCAGCCAACGTTTGAGCTCTATGACTCCTTCCTCTCCGAAGAGGCGGTGTTAGCGTTTGAATACGGCTATGCCACTACTATGCCGAATGTGCAGGTAATCTGGGAAGCGCAGTTTGGTGACTTTGCCAACGGCGCTCAAGTTGTTATCGACCAATTCATCACATCTGGCGAGCAGAAATGGGAGCGACTCTGTGGATTGACACTGCTGTTGCCGCACGGATTTGAAGGACAGGGCCCGGAACACTCATCGGCGCGTTTGGAGCGTTTTTTACAGATGTGCGCCGAGCACAATATCCAGGTCTGTACGCCAACGACCCCTGCGCAGATATTCCATCTATTGCGCCGGCAAATTGTCAGACCGCTGCGCAAGCCGCTGATTGTCATGTCACCTAAGAGTTTGCTTGGTCACCGCCAGGCTACCTCGCCGATTGAGGCTCTATCAACAGGCACTTTTGAACCCGTGCTAGCTGAGACTGAGAACCTTGAGAATGAGAAGGTCAAACGTCTGGTCTTATGTGGCGGTAAGTTATATTACGATCTGTACAATTATCGCCAGGAAACTGGACGCGACGATGTCGCTATTGTCAGAATTGAGCAACTCTACCCATTCCCGGATGATCATCTTTTAGATGCAATCAAAGATTATAAACATCTTGAATCTGTGATCTGGTGTCAGGAAGAGCCGATGAACCAAGGTGCCTGGTACAGCACTCAACACCGCGTTCGCAACGTGTTGGAAAAAAGCCACCCTAACCTGAAATTGCATGGTATCGGCCGCCCACACGCCGCCGCACCTGCTGTAGGTTATATGTCAGTACATTTAGAACAACAAAAAACTCTTGTTGAAGATGCCATTAACGGTTAATCGAGCAGCTACTTGCGCAGCGTAAGTAGCTTATTTGAGCTTATGAAAGGAACAGATATGTCCATCGAAATTAAAGCACCTACTTTTCCAGAATCTGTTGCCGATGGCACAGTGGCTACTTGGCACAAGCAGCCAGGTGAAGCATGTTCAGCGGATGATTTGATCGTTGATATTGAAACAGACAAAGTAGTGTTAGAAGTGGTAGCACCTGCCGACGGCGTTATTGTAAAAATTCTAGCAGCTGAGGGCGACACTGTCTTGTCTGACCAAGTGATCGCCTCCTTTGAGGCGGGCGCCGCCGCTGCAGCGCCAACGGAAACTGCAGCTGCGGCCAGTGCCGATGAAAGCGCTGAAGACAAAGTGGGCCCGGCGGCTCGCAAGTTAATCGAAGCCAATAAATTAGATGCCTCTGCCATAACAGGCACCGGCAAAAATGGCGGTGTCACTAAGCAGGACGTGCAGAACTTCATCGACTCAGCCGCTGCTAAACCAGTCGCTGCAACAGCAGTTGCCGCTCCAGTGGCTGCGCCATTAGCAGCAGGTGAGCGAGTTGAAAAACGCGTCCCTATGACCCGGTTGCGCGCCACTATTGCCAGGCGCCTAGTGGAAGCACAACAAACAGCCGCGATGTTAACGACTTATAACGAAGTTAACATGGGCCCTATCATGGAGCTGCGTAAAAAATACAAAGATCTTTTCGAGAAGACTCACGACACGCGCCTGGGCTTCATGTCATTCTTTGTTAAAGCCGCCACAGAGGCACTAAAGCGTTATCCAGCAGTGAATGCTTCGATCGACGGCAATGATATGGTTTTCCATGGATATCAGGATATCGGTGTCGCAGTCTCCACCGAGCGCGGCCTGATGGTTCCGGTACTACGTGATACTGATGGCATGGGTCTGGCTAAAATTGAATCGACTATCCGCGATTTTGGTATGCGTGGTCGCGACGGCAAGTTAGGTCTTGACGATCTTGTCGGCGGTACTTTCACTATCACCAACGGTGGTGTATTCGGATCGCTGTTATCAACACCGATTTTAAATCCACCGCAGACAGCTATTTTGGGCATGCACAAAATCCAGGAACGTCCGATGGCGGTCAATGGTCAGGTAGTCATTCTGCCGATGATGTACTTAGCGCTCTCTTACGATCACCGTATGTGTGATGGCAAAGAAGCAGTACAGTTTCTCGTTGCAATCAAAGACCTGCTCGAAGATCCAACTCGCATACTACTTGATATATAATTCGATTCAGAGGGAGCAGCAGCTCCCTCATTTTTTACTTAAGGGCGTGCTATTCAAGCCCGCCGTATAAGACCAGGTAAACTCAATGTCTGATAAATTTGATGTAATAGTAATTGGTGCCGGTCCCGGCGGATATGTAGCGGCAATCAGAGCTGCACAGTTGGGATTAAAGACGGCTTGTGTTGAGAAGTGGGTCAACGACAAAGGCGCTACTGTGCTTGGCGGTACCTGCCTGAACGTTGGCTGTGTTCCATCCAAAGCGCTATTAGAATCAACACATAAATTCCACGATACCCTGCATAAAAACGCGGTACATGGTATCAGTGCTGAAAACGTCACTATGGACGTTAAGCAAATGGTTGCCCGCAAAGACAAGATAGTCGGCAACTTAACCACAGGCATCACCGGTCTGTTCAAAGCAAATGGTGTGACAACCCTCGCGGGTATGGGCAAGCTGTTATCCGGTAAAAAAGTTGAAGTGACAGCTGCTGATGGCACTGTGACAGTTTATGATGCTGAAAACGTCATTCTGGCTTCTGGATCCCTTCCAGTGAACATCCCGCCAGCACCACTGACTGAAGGTCTGATCCTGGACAATGAAGGCGCTTTAAACATCGACGAGACACCAGAGACATTGGGTGTTATCGGTGCGGGTGTAATAGGTCTGGAAATGGGTTCAGTATGGGCAAGATTGGGTACTAAAGTTACCGTATTGGAAGCTCTGGATTCATTCCTGGCTGTGGCCGATAAAGACGTCGCTAAAGAAGGTGCCAAACTGCTGAAAAAGCAGGGACTAGATATTAAATTGGGATCTATGGTTTCAGGTACCGAGATTGTCGATGGTAAAGTTAAAGTCTTCTACAAAGATTCTAAAGGCGAGCAGGAAATTACTGTCGACAAGCTTATTGTCGCTGTTGGTCGCCGTCCGCAAACTCAAGGTCTGTTAGCCGATGACTCGGGTGTTAAATTAGATCAGCGCGGTTTCATCGAAGTTGATATTCAATGTAAAACAGCTGCTGCCGGTGTATACGCTATCGGTGACTCAGTTCGCGGTCCTATGTTGGCACACAAAGCATCCGAAGAGGGGGTCATGGTTGCCGATATCATCGCCGGTCACCACGCGCAGATGAACTACGATGTCATCCCCAGCATCATTTACACCCATCCGGAAATGGCCTGGGTAGGTAAAACTGAGCAGGAACTTAAAGAGCAAGGCGTTAAGATCAAAGTAGGCAAATTCCCATTTGCTGCCTCTGGTCGTGCGATGGCCTCTAACGAGACTGACGGTTTTGTTAAAATCATCGCCGATGAAGAGACAGACCGTGTACTGGGTGTGCATATGGTCGGGGCTATTGCCTCTGAGTTAATCTCGCAGGGCGCTATAGCCATGGAATTCTGCTCTACCGCTGAAGACCTGCAGTTAATGTGCTTTGCTCATCCAACAGTCAGTGAAGCAGTGCACGAAGCGGCGCTAGCGGTTGATGGTCACGCCATCCATATCGCCAATCGTAAAAAACGTTGATATTTGACCTTTGTCTAGGTTAATTATTTTCTGAAAATTTGCTATACTTCGCTCGGCTTGCTGGTGCTTATGTGCAGGTCGAGCGAAGAAATACATAATTCGCCTTAGTTACAGAGAGTTACCGATTTTTTGGGACTTGAACTAGCCAGGGCAATAACTTCAAGGGGTGTTCTGCCACTTGATGGGCTCCCCGTCGGTAATGCCTGCTCTGAACTTAAGTTCGGACTGTGTATTACGCTTGGGAGCAAAAAACAGGTTATTGCAACCTGTAAGCAGACTTTGCTATTAACTGCTTTGTAGCAGGTAATAGATTGGGAATCTTCAACGATGCTCTCGAAGTCTATAAATTAGTGAAAATACACGGATAATACGCATGAATCTTCACGAGTATCAGGGCAAACAATTGTTAGCTGAGTATGGTCTGCCGGTATCTAAAGGATACGCAGTAGACACTCCGGAAGCAGCTGCTGAAGCTGTACAGAAAATTGGCGGTGAGATGTGGGTGGTTAAAGCTCAGGTCCACGCAGGTGGTCGCGGTAAAGCTGGCGGCGTTAAATTGATTAAGTCTGCCGAAGAAGCAAAAGAATTTGCCGCTCAGTGGTTGGGTAAGAACTTAGTCACATACCAGACTGACGCAAATGGTCAGCCAGTTGCCAAAATTCTTGTAGAAACATGCACAGATATCGCTCAAGAGTTATATCTGGGTGCTGTAATAGATCGTTCAAGCCGTCGTATCGTTTTCATGGCATCTACAGAAGGTGGTGTTGAAATCGAGAAAGTTGCCGAGGCAACTCCTGAGAAAATTCTTAAGGCGACTATCGATCCTCTTACTGGCGCACAACCTTATCAAGCGCGTGAGCTTGCTTTCCAATTGGGTCTTAACCCAACTCAAGTTAAGCAGTTCACTAAAATCTTCCTCGGCTTAGCAAAAATGTTTGTCGAAAAAGATTTAGACCTACTAGAGATTAACCCGCTAGTAATCACCGACGAAGGTAATTTGCACTGTCTAGATGCTAAAATTTCTATCGACAGCAACGCAATGTATCGTCACAAAGATCTTCAAGCAATGCACGATCCTTCACAGGAAGACGAGCGCGAAGCGCACGCGGCATCTTGGGAACTTAACTACGTTTCACTAGACGGCACAATCGGCTGCATGGTTAACGGCGCAGGCCTGGCAATGGGTACTATGGATATAGTAGCACTGCACGGTGGCTTCCCGGCTAACTTCCTGGACGTTGGTGGCAGCGCGACTAAAGAGCGCGTTATCGAAGCGTTCAAAATCATTTTGTCTGACGATAACGTCAAGGCAGTATTGGTTAACATCTTCGGTGGTATCGTCCGCTGTGATTTGATCGCAGAAGGTATCATTGGCGCGGTTAAAGAAGTTGGAGTACAAGTACCAGTAGTTGTTCGTCTTGAAGGTAACAACGCTGAGCTTGGCTCGAAAGTACTCGCTGAAAGTGGGTTGGATATTATTGCTGCGACTAGCTTAACAGATGCAGCTCAGCAGGCTGTTAAAGCTGCAGGGGGCAACTAAGCATGGCTATTTTAATCAATAAAGAGACTAAAGTAATCTGTCAGGGTTTCACTGGCGGACAGGGAACTTTCCACTCAGAGCAGGCGATTGATTACGGAACTAAGATGGTCGGTGGTGTTACACCGGGCAAAGGTGGCAGTGTTCACCTGGGTCTTCCTGTTTTCAATACTGTTGCAGAAGCGGTTAAGGAAACTGGCGCTACCGCGACAGTGATCTACGTACCGGCTCCTTTTTGTAAAGATTCAATCCTGGAAGCTGCAAATGCAGGTCTGGAGTTGATCGTTTGTATTACAGAGGGAATTCCTACAATCGACATGCTTGAGTGTAAAGTTAAGTGTGACGAATTAGGTGTGACGTTAATTGGTCCTAACTGCCCGGGTGTTATCACTCCAGGTGAATGTAAGATCGGCATTATGCCTGGTCACATCCACTTGCCGGGTAAAGTTGGTATCGTCTCCCGTTCAGGTACACTGACTTATGAAGCTGTTAAGCAGACGACCGATGCTGGTTTTGGTCAGTCTACTTGTGTAGGTATTGGTGGTGATCCAATTCCTGGTTCTAGCTTCATCGATATCTTAGAGAAGTTCCAGAACGATCCTAAGACTGAAGCAATCGTAATGATTGGTGAGATCGGCGGATCAGCGGAAGAAGAAGCTGCAGCTTACATCAAAGCGAATGTCACTAAGCCTGTTGTCTCTTACATCGCCGGTGTTACTGCACCTGCTGGTAAGCGCATGGGTCACGCTGGCGCAATCATCTCAGGCGGTAAAGGTACTGCCGATGAGAAGTTTGCCGCTCTTGAAGATGCGGGTGTTAAAACAGTTCGCTCTCTTGCTGAGATCGGTTCTGCACTGAAGGAAATTACTGGCTGGAAATAGCCAGTAACAGTAATACCTTTTAAAAAAGCGGCTTAGGCCGCTTTTTTTGTGGCTAGGGTACGGGCAATTATTAAACTGTGCATCGCACTACAAATCTTCGCCTTGTTGTAGCGCCTGATCTAAGTCCTTCTGCTCCCAGTAGCCAATCAGTATTCCCGCCTGTACTTCACGATTGCGATTGTCATCAATCTGCTGATCACTGATAGTGATCCTGTTGTGGTGTTTCAGTGCCCACTGGCATAATGCCTGGCTGAACCTCTCACAGATAGGCGCATATTCAGGATCTGTGGCTAAATCTTGCAACTCTTGTGGGTCTGCAATGAGATCAAACAACATTGGCCGCATATCTTGCACATAAGTATATTTATAACGAGCATCTCGGATCATAACCATACGAGCATCGGCGACTTTTACCTGCAGCTCAGTGCTAGCTTTGCGCATAGAGTAGTCGTACTCGGAGAATGCATATTGTCTCAATAGCTTCTTCTCACCCGCTAACAGTGGCAGTAACGACTTCCCCTCGAGAATGTTGTATTTCGGAGCGCCGCCCATGAAGTCGACGAAAGTTGGTGCCAGGTCTATAGACTCAACCAGCTGCTCAGAGCTCTCTCCACGAGTAGCATCAGCTTTAGCATCAGGGTTGTAGATGATCAGCGGTACTTTCACTGAAGCATCGTGAAACAATTCTTTTTCACCCATCCAGTGATCACCCAGGTAATCACCGTGGTCGGAAGTAAAGACAATCATAGTCTGATCGGCGATACCACGCTGGTGTAAATGATTAAACAAAATACCCATTTGATCATCGATTTGTTTTATCAGGCCCATATAAGTGGGGATGACTTTATCGCGTACCTGATCGCGGCTGAAGGTTTGCGAGACAAAATGTTGCATATAAGCCCGGTGTAAGGGATGGGCTCGCTGGCGCTCTGCATCTGAACGATTCAGTGCTATAACATGCTCTTTAGTGTAGAGGTTATGGTAGGGTGCTGGTGCCATGTAAGGCCAGTGCGGCTTGATATAAGACAGGTGCAGGCACCAGGGAGTGTCATCGGCCTGGTCTATAAATTGCATGGCGCGCCGGGTTAAATAAGGTGTTTCTGAATAGTAATCGGGGATCCGAGCTGGGCGGTCGGCATTTTCCATTAACCAGCCCGATAATAGCTCGCCATCTTTGCCTGCAGCAGAGTTGGCCCAGGACTGCCAGGGGTTGTCGCCGTCGAAACCATTAGCATTTAAATATTTATTATACGCAGGGCCGGGTCCAGAGTGATTATCAGGGTGGAGTCCATCATCGCGTTCATAGACCTCAAACCCACACTGGGAGTTAAACACGCCTATCTCGGAATTAGGGTCTATGCCCAATCGCGCTAATCCTTGAGTGTCGGCACGCATATGGGTTTTTCCCAATAGTACGTTGCGCACCCCCAGCTCTTTTAAGTGGTCACCTAAAGTAGGTTCGCCAACCCGCAGTGGCGTGCCGTTCCAAGTCGAGCCGTGAGAGCGTACATAGCGGCCGGTGTAATAGCTCATGCGGGAGGGACCGCAGATAGGGGATTGTACATAGGCATTTTCAAAACGCACCCCTCTGGCAGCGAGTGCATCAATATTGGGAGTGTGCAAGTGCGGGTGGCCGTAACAGCTTAAATAGTCATACCTGAGTTGGTCGCACATGATAAATAAGATATTTTTTGACAAAACAATCCCCTGAAAATGAGTGAATTACTGCAAAAAATATTAGCCACAGCTGCAGCTAAAATCAAGGTCAAGTTCCGTGTGGCGGAACAAAAATTAAATTTGTTATAATGCCCCTTATCGTATATCAAGGTTACAGAGGCGGACAATGTCGGAGCTCAATCAAAACTTGAATCGTGGTCTGCAAGTGGCGGAAATTTTACAAGACCGCCTGCAGTTAAGCTTAAAGGAATTAGCGGCTGCCACTGGTTTTACTAAGCAGTCCATACTGCGCACTTTAGAGACATTAATCCACCGGGGCTGGGTACGCAAAAGAGTCAATGATTGGCGCTATATTTGGATTGGAATGCCTTTAGCCACTAATTTTAGCAACGGCCAATTAATGGCCAAACTTAGCATGGGCTTAGTACAACAGCTGAGTACAAGTACCGGACTAGTAGCGGATTTGGCGCTGCTCGATGACAAGGGGATTCTAACCATAATAGATTCAACTCGCCCAAGAGGCAGCGAGGGTATAAATATCAATGTTACAGGTTATCAGCCTTCGCTGTCGATGACAGCGTTGGGACGTGCCTTTTGGTTTGCTAATACAGAGCTAAGTTTTACTCTGAGATATGAGCAGTTATTAAAAAATGCTGATTTTGCAGAGCGGGATTATTTACAGAAAAAACTCTGGGGTAAGGAGTTGCAGCGTTTTCAAAAGCACGCCTATACTCAGCGGGAAAGTACAGATTATATCCCGCAGATTGTTAAAGACAGTACCGCTTCGATGGCTATTGCAGTGGTTATTAATGGACCTCAAGTGCCGCTGGGGGCGTTAAACTTAGTTTGGGATAGAATGCAATTGAGTTGCTCTGAAGTTGTTGAGAAGCATCTTACAGCCCTGCTGCGGTGTGCCGAGGACATCCAGCTGCAGCTCGTCAAGCTAAAACATTAGTTGGATGAAAGGACAAAGCCGTCATTGCTATTCTTAAGGGTAGTTGTCTTAATGAGTGATCTATCCCCGAGTTGAAAAAAAGTCGCTGATACGTTGTTCCAACCAATATTGTGGTCGCCATAAACGACCGCCGATAAACCCCAAGTGGCCACCCTGTTGTTGTAATTCTAAGCTGACAGCAGTAGGTAATTGTGCTGCGACAGGCAGTACAGCCCGGGTCATAAAGGGATCATCCAGAGCTTGAATAATCAAAGTTTCAGTTTCGATATAGGTCAAATATTGTCTGGCACTAGAGCGTCGATAATAGTCATTGGCATCTGTAAATCCGTGAATTTTGGCTGTGTACAGATCGTCGAACTGCTCAATACTGTTAATGTTTTTTGCCTGCTGCAGGCTCAATCCTATCAGAGCCTGGTAGTCGTGGTACTGATACTTAATCAACAGAGATTTTTTAAGTGAGCGCAATAAATGTTGCTGATAAACTCTGGCAAAGCCGAGTTGCATGGTAGCGGCGCTTATTTCCAGCTGCATAGGGGCAGAGACGGCCACGGCAGCGCAAAGAGGGGATGAGTCTCTATATTCCCCGAGTAATTTCAATAACATATTACCACCCAGAGAGTAGCCGATAGCAAATAATTTACTGTTGGGATATTGTTGTTGAAGTGCAGCTATCCAGGCTTTAGCGTCGCTGGTATCGCCACTGTGATATGCCCGGGCAGTTCTATTTAATTCTCCAGAGCAACCCCTGAAATGCATTAATACCGAGGAAATCCCCGCCTTTTGTAAGCTCAGCATAATGCCTTGTATATAACTGGAGCGGTAGGAGCCGGTCAATCCGTGAAAAAGTACCGCAATAGGAGTGGTACTTTCGCGGTTGGGTTTGCAGTGCCAGTGGCAATCGACAAAGTCACCGTCGTCTAACTCAAACCGTTGAATTTCAAATTCAGGTTGTGCAAGTTTTCTGAAAAAGGTTGCATACAAGGTTTGTAAATGCCTATTTTTTAGTCCTGGGGCCGCATGGAAACTTGTCATAATAAATACATAAAACCCTTACCTGAAAAGAATATTGATATCACCTGGAAACATTTATTGGCAATGCTGCACAGGCCCCAATAGTATACTGTTCTGGTCACTTTCGGGGTATGGTATCTAGAGGATAAATTGTCATTATTGTCGATGGCTCAACTCTGCTGCTAAGACTAGGTTTTTAAATTGTGCAATAGCAATGAGGTTTGCTCTGTGATGACAGAGCGTGCCAAGCCGAGCCCTAAAGGGTTCGACTTAATGTCAAGCAGCAGGGTATAACACTAAATAATTCTACGTTATGCTCTGCCACAACTGATCTAACTCTGATTGCCATTGCTGCTGCAGTCGTGGTTTTTGCCGTTTAGGCTTTTGTTGTTGATCTAGTTGCAATTTTCTCTCTAACATATCGATACGCTGTAAGATTAATTGTTCACTTTCTTGTCCAGTTAGCAGCAGGGGACAGAGATTAATATCAGCGATATTGGTCTGCTTTGTCGCCTTCGTAGGGCTAAATAGTGCCTGATAGAAAGGCTCGTCACTATTGACTTCTCGCAATTTCCCACTGTCAATCCACAGCCAACGGGTGGCAATTTGCTGCAAAAAAAATCGGTCGTGGCTGGTGATCAGTAAGGTAGCTCCAGAGGACATTAATTGTTCCGTCAGTTGTTGTTTACCTTGCAAGTCAATGTGATTGGTTGGCTCATCCAAAATCAATAAATTGGGTTGATTCAGTGCAAAAGCTATAAACATCATGCGAGCTTTTTCCCCGCCACTTAAACTGGCGACGCAGCGATCAAATTCCTGATAGCTAATGCCCGCTTTAATTAATGCTGATTTTAATTGCTCTTCAGAGGCGCTGCAGAATTTTCTCAGCCAGTCGATACGTGAACAGCGCTGATCTAACTGGCGTAATTCCTGGTCGTAGTACCCCAACTGGGTTTTTTCATGAAAGCCTATTTTAGCAGAGCAATCGCGAGGCTGATGGAAGGCCCTTCGTATGTTCTCTAAGGTTGAAGATTTTCCAACCCCATTGACCCCTAAAAAAGCCACTCTGTCACCAGGAGAAATAATCAATCGCTCGATACAAAGTAATTCTGAACTTAAGTCGGGAGTCATCACCTGGTAATAGTCGATGCTCAATATTTGCTTGGCCCGAAGAATCTGATTAGCAAATTTCAGTTTTAAACCTGACTCTTGAACAGTGTGAGTTTTACTGGCGTCGAGTTTCTCGGCACGCTTTTCGATAGACTTTGCCTTGCGTGATAATTTATCGTTATCATTTTCACGACCTAAGATAGCCAACTGTTTGGCAGTCGCTTTTAACCTGGCGATTTCTTTTTCCTCTATTTGCAGTCGCTGTCGTGCCTGCAGTTCCTGTTGCTGCAGCTGTTGTTTGGCTTGAGCATAAGCTAACTCGAATTTACTGCACTGTTTATCGCGTAGAAAAACCGTTTTAGTACAGACGTTATTGAGTAAGTATTGATCGTGGGAAATAATCATAAATGCACAGTTGCAATCGTCGCGCAAAAAATGTTGCAGTTGACTCATGGCCAAAATGTCCATGTGATTGCCTGGTTCATCCAATAATAGTAAATCGGGCTCCTGCAGCAGGGCCCTGGCGATTAATAATAAATTTTGCTGACCGCCACTTAAAAATCTGACTTTGATGCTAAATTGTTCTATACCAAAACCTAAAGTCATCAGCTGACTCTGCGCTTTCCAGCCATGGTAGACTTGTTCATCTGCCTCCAACACATCGATTACAGCATCCAGCAAACTTAAATCGACTAACGGTTGTGGCAAAAATTGTTCTACTACGGCAATGGACACCGCGTTGGGTTGGCGAATTTCACCTTTTTCTAGTTCTAAGTCTCCTTTGATAAGATTGAGTAAAGTACTTTTGCCGCAGCCGTTCTCGCCGACCAGGCCAATTTTATCCCGTTTGTTAATATTTAAATTGAGACCAGAGAATAAGTTTTTCTGCCCGTGGGAAAAGGAGATATTAATCAGTTGTAATAATGCAGTCATAGTTTTCATCTTTTTTTAGCAGGGGCGTGCCCTGCGAATTATTAACGTTGATAAGTTAATAACGCAGATGAATAAAGAAATGAGCTAAAAAGCTATGGGGTAAGTCTTATATAACTTTAGTGTAGATACCAGTGTGATATTCATCGCATTATCTAAATGTGCACTGGTTTGTTCTGTCAGATAAAATAATCGCAAAAGCGAGTTGTTCGAGATACATAAAAATTCCTCCTATTAATTTCCCAAGTCAGCTTTAGGCATTCCATTTATCCGACAAATTAAAACAAACTTTGCTTGGGTTGGCAACAGCGTTGAATTCGCGGTGTCTTAACTCCAGCTTAGGGTGATAGTATAGGCAGCAAATAAAGTGGTAATAATGACGGATTTATTATCTCTATCCGAACAGTATGCAAATAAAAGATTAGGTTAACTTATGAGTGATAATCAACGCCAATCAAAAGCCTCTAATAAACCAATATGGGGCGCTGCAGAGAGACAAGCCTGGCTGGATAAACAGCGTATAAAACGCTCTTATCAAGAAGATGTTTTAAGTAAAATTGAAAAATCTTCTGACAATTTTAATGTGACACAATACGGAGCGCTGTCATACGATCAAAGTCGCTACCCTATGTATGTGCTAAAGAGTAAAAATTTCAGTACAGCCAAGCCGACAGTGTTGGTCACTGGGGGAGTGCACGGCTACGAGACGAGTGGGATCCAGGGCGCCATAAGGTTTGCAGAAACCAGCGCAGCGCAGTACAGCGAAAAATTTAATCTGTTGGTGGCTCCCTGCATTAGCCCTTGGGGTTACGAGACGATTAACCGCTGGAATCCCTATTGCGTAGACCCTAATCGATCATTCTATAGCGAGAGTCCCAGTGATGAAGCGGCTGCCCTTATGCAAATGGTTGCTGGACTTAATGCTCCTTTGCTGCTCCACATAGACCTGCATGAGACCACAGATACCGATAACAGTGAATTTATGCCGGCACTGGATGCCAGAGATGCAAAGGAGACTGTGTTATCAGAAATTCCCGACGGCTTTTACCTGGTGGGTGACCAACAAAATCCTTGTGCTGAGTTCCAAAAAACGATTATTGAGGCGGTGTCTAAAGTTACTCATATTGCCCCAGCTGATAAGCATGGCTGTATCATCGGTGCCAGCTTGTCACAGCCCGGAGTGATTAATTACCCAACTAAAAAGCTGGGTCTTTGCAGTGGTTTTGCCGATGCCAAATATGCGACCACCACAGAAGTTTATCCGGACAGTCCTAAGGTCAACGATGAAAATTGCATACTGGCACAAGTTGCAGCAGTACAGGCTGCGCTGGATTTCATCCTGGCAAGATAATCACAGCTTACATTGCTTTATACATTGCAGCTTTGCAATCTCTGTTTGAGAATCTGTCTTTCAAGCAAACTTGAAAGTAGAAACATCATCAGGTAGCCGGTACCCAGAGCACTGATGATGGCCAGTATATGATCACTAAATTGGCTGTACAGATAGAAGGAGGACAGCAAAGTCAGGATACCACTAATGCGTATGATCAAACTCTCGGTAAAACGACCTTGAGCTTTTATGAAGGCGAGTTGATAGGCATTGAGCATCATAAACAGGAAAAACAGAGAGAAGTGCAGCAACACAGGAGCCGCGCCAATATATTGTTCGGGGAATAGCAATAGGACTAATTGTTGTGAATAAAATAACATTAACAACAAAAAACTAACAGCGACTAGCAGCGCTAAGCTATAGACCCAACGTTTAATTTTTTGTATTTGTAAATAATCATTGTTGCGTATACAAACAGCCAATTCCGGCAGTACATAACGGTAGATAGGAAAGACAAACAGTAAAGTCATGTAAGTGAAAACAGGCCTTACAACGACTTGGAAATCTCCTAGTTCGTCGATACTAAAATGGCGGATAGTGAGTAAGATCGCGATGTAAATCATTAATATACTGGCGCCGGCTTCCAGCGATGCGGTAAAGCTCTTTTTTACAAAGCTGACCAGGGCGGGATTGAGTTGCACGGATGCTAACGGCCGGGTGGCAATAAGTTCTCGCCGATGTTTAAACATGTAGCCGGCAATGGCTAAAGATGACAAGGTTAAACCGATAAATAACGATGCCAGTGGACTAAAGCCTAACAGATAATGACAAGACAAGAACATCAATAGGTTAGATAAGGGTTCAAGCCAGGTCACTTTATTAGAGATATGATAGAGACGGTACATCGCCACTAAATTAGTAAAGTATACTTTTAGACCTAAACCTAAAATAATACCGACTAATTCGAAATATCCTACATCGATGTGTAATTGATGCTTGATGTAAGGGAGTACAACTCCCCAGGTAAGCAGCACCATCAGAATGAGACTGAAGCGAAAAATATTGATTATATCCCGGTCATTTTTCGTTTGTGCATAACTGATCATCATCGAAGAGCGAAAGCCAGTCATCAGAATTAATGACAGAGAAATAATATCAACAACCGTGTGGAACAATGCCAAATCTGCTTTGGCTACCCACTGAGCTAACCAAATTTTAAAAGAGAAGCCTATAGCAATACTTAGCAAGGTCGCCATGATGGCCTGCAAAAAAGCAATTTTTACTCTTTGAATGGATGTGTTAGGCATAAATTTCAGATAACTGCATAAGTGTGAGTAAGCCCAGCAAGCAAATAACGAACTTAATTGTATGTTTTATCAGATAAAATCGCAATCTAAGGCAGTGACGGCGGATTTTAAAAAACTATCACTGGTAACGAGTATATTAAATAATTTTTACTATACTGAATGGGTAAAAGATGATTTTATATTGAATAGAGTGACCGTTCAGCTTTTTATTAACAGCGAGCTGTGAATAGTTAGTAGCATGAAAGTATATCTAAGGAGCATACGATTAAGTCCAACATCTTCTCTGTGGGCTTAAAAACGGCTAATACCCATAAACATGGGCACGTAGATACCGGATCGGCAGCGTAGCGGAATGACGGGTCCTTTCCAAGCTGACTGACAAAGTAGTTAGCCGTTTATAAGCCCACCCTTCGGGGCGTACAGAGCATCTCGATCTCGTTGGTATCGATTTTCGCCGGGCACAGACTTTTTTACTCCATGAAAAGTCTTAGTACCTACATCCATGTAGGCAACCAGCCCGCCTGTAATCGATGCCTAGAGCTCAACATGCTCTGTACGCCAGAGGCGTGTTGGACTTGATCGCATGCTCCCTAAGCTAGCTTAGACACAGTTTTCTCGAGGACAAGGATATGTCTGGAAATAAACAAGTTATAGGTAATATCTACAATACCGAGAAAATGTTTCTGTGCATTGGTGATAACTTAGTTACCAAGCATTTTAAAAAAAGCAGTAACTACTTAAAGCGCTTTCATCAAGAGCGAAAGTCGCTGTTGCGACTGCAGCAGCTGGCGCATGTACCGCATCTTATGGCTGTTGTCGACAGGGAAACGACTCTGCATTTATCAAGGCTCCCCGGGTGCTCAGCCTCTAGTTTGACGGTACAAAACCTAATAGATCTGGAGAAGATCGTTAAACAAATGTTAGCTGCTGGAGTTGCTCGTCACTCCATGCCGATCAGAGATGTGCTAGTAGATGATTGTGGCGAAATCTCTTTGGTAGATTTTGAGAGATCGACCTTAAGAAGTTTCAACTGGAGTCCTGTGTGGCTGATTGCAACTAAAGTAACAAAGTATCATTATCTTAAGTTGGTTGAGCAGTACCAGCCGCAAATGCTCACAGAAAAACAGCGTCAGCAACTGCAAAAAGCACTGGTTATTCGTCAGTATTTTTTAGTTTTTCGCAAACTCAGGGATTATGTCCGTCGCCGCTAGCATGTTTGTTAATGTAACGCCCTGAACTTACGGCTGTACTGTTTCAGTTACCAACAATTAATGCCAGAGTGTTGGTTATGGCGGATAAATCACCCGGCATAGATAGAGAGATATTAATGAGCGATACAATTTACCAGTTTTCAGTTAAAACAATTAAGGGTGAACAAATCAGTTTACAGCAGTACCAACAGCAAGTGTTGTTAATTGTAAATACTGCAAGTGACTGTGGATTTACCGGGCAATATGCAGGGCTAGAATCACTATACCAAAAATTTAAGACACAACAACTTGTAGTGCTGGGTTTTCCCTGCAATCAATTTGGTGCCCAGGAAAAAGGAAGTGATAGGGAAATCTCTGAGTTTTGCCAGACGAATTACGGCGTGAGTTTTCCGCTGTTCTCGAAAATTGAAGTCAACGGAGATAAAACAGAACCGTTATATGAATTTCTGAAACAACAGGCACCTGGGTTACTAGGTAGCCAAAAAATCAAATGGAATTTTACTAAGTTTTTAGTAGATCGGCAGGGGAAAGTGCTGAAACGTTACGCCAGCGCCACAAAACCAAAGGCAATTGAGGATGATATTGAAAAGTTTTTAGAAAGTAGCTAATAATACAGACAACAACTATTGGCAGTTATTTTAGTTTTCCGGGGCCTAATTCAGGAGTATTTATACCCCTGAATTAGGCCCCGGGAGATACTTAGCTATTTTGCTGCCAAGGGTTTTCAGTATTGTCAGTGCGGTGACCGTGTTTGACTAAAATTTCCAGGTAAAAAGATTCTAGCCCCTCGCTAGCCGCCTGATCAATGTACTTGTTTAATTCAGAGAGATGGATGGTCTTAGCATCAGCTTCGACACTTCCGTACTTGCAATCGAAATCCCAGTAATCTACATCGGCAGGTAGCTTTTTATTACGTTCTCTTTTGATATATTTCTTCACATCGTGCTTGATTGAGTCTAATAATCTCGCAGGTTTAATTTTCGGGTGAGTTAGTGCAATGGTCTTTTTCATGTTTATCCAATAAATACTGTTCCGATAGCTTAGATTTTAAGAGACCGGAGAATCAAAGTTGAGCAATTTTATCACTTTTTGTGTGCTTCATTGCAATTTAAACACTGAAAAAACCAATTTTATTGATCGGTGTTTCAAGTGAGCATGCAATCTACGTCTGTGTGCATGAAAGAGTACCAGAGTGGATATGTAAAGAACCCAGTCAAGATTATGAGTCAATTAACCAAGGAGGCTGTATTGAACTGCTTTGTCAGGTAACTTGAAAAGGACTGGCTATTCGAATGCGTCATCTTTGCCGGTCAAACGCTTTAGAGCCCGCAGAGGAGAGACCGGAGTTATCCGCATGTTCCATAGGGCAGACTGAATATCCTTATAGTAAACTGAGATAATAGTGAATTAATTAGCATGTTCATTAACAAGGGCTTTTTAGATAGCGGCTTATCAGTTATTATGGTGGCCATAGCATTATGAGTACAATAAAAACAGATATCTGTGCTATATTAAATTTCTATCGGCCAATCTTTTTGATCGGTGCTGAACTTACTAGAGTTCAACCTTAAACTTCCAATTTCAGAAATCAATTATCCCCTCGACATGTTGACTTAATAGAGTGGCATGCGGCCGCGTTTTACTAAGGAGTAAATGTTGCAAACAGTTGTTAAAAAATGGTTCCGCGATAAAGATTCAGGTTTTTTGGCGAACGGTACCGGCAAAGATATTATCGTCTATAAGGCTGACCTGATAAATTGTCAGTTTTTAAAAGTAGGTGTGACTGTCGAATTTGAATGCCATGTAGATAAGCGTGGATTAATCGCTAAAAAAGTTAAACTACTAGCGCAAAATAAATCCAATCAACGTCACAATCATGTCAATAAACCTTTTCGACCTGGTGTCATGACCTAATCCTTTAGCTTAGAGCCCCAATACACTCAACTCACCAAGTTGCATTGTTTAGCTGAAAAAAGAAGCTGTATACAAATATACTAGTTAAACTGCTATTATTGCAGCCTTTTATTCTATAAGCGAGGTTGCCATGAGTCGTGTTTTAGGGTTGAGTATCAATCGACAACATCAATTTTCTAAACCTGCAGTAGACGCTATTGAGCTGATTGCCGGAGAGGGGATTGTCGGTGATGCGCACTGCGGAGTCTGCGTTAAACATCGCTCCAGGGTTAAAGTCGACCCAACTCAGCCGAATCTGAGACAAGTACACTTAATCCATGTCGAGTTGCTCGAAGAGTTACGGGGACAGGGATTTGCGGTGGACCCTGGCACTATGGGTGAGAATATAACCACTTCAGGTATTGATTTGCTGGCTCTGCCAAGAGATGCAAAATTACTGATTGGTGACGCTGTTGTGATCAGTTTGACCGGCTTGCGCAACCCTTGTGCCCAGTTAGATGCCTACCAAACAGGGTTAACCAGGGCTGTATTAGACAGAGACGATGCCGGTAACATTGTACGTAAAGCTGGAGTGATGGCGGTGGTCGAGAAAGGTGGGATGATAGGGACAGGCGATAAAATTCAGGTCAAATATCCGACTAAACCTTTTGTCAAATTGCAAAAGGTTTAGCGCATTCAGCACCGACTCGCATTGAAATATTAGCCTGTCGGTGTCAGATTAAAATATTCCCTGAAAGACAATCATTACTGCTCCTGCCGCGATTCTGTAACAGACATCAACAGTAATCGCATAGCGACTCTTGTTGCTAAATCCGCCTGCTGAAGCGGCAAATAAGGCGGTGGCTAAAATGGCCAGGATGGCAGTGATCAGTGCATCAACTTGCGCTGTGATGCCTATTACCATGGCCAGTGCTAGTAGCGCCAACAGCTGAGCAAACATAGCAAATGCTGGCATTTTAGCGGCACTGTCTAATGATACACCGGAACCTTCTGCCCACTTAGTGCCAAATAGTATCGGGCTGTACCAGAGCCAACCGAGTAAAAATGAAGCTATTGTACCTACACCAATAGCCAGCCAATTTAAGCTTGAAAAGTCTTCCATAGAGATTCCTTTTTTATCGAGTTTAATTGCTGTTAAGGTCGGATTGATTTTGCATATTTATTATCCAGTACTAAGCAATTGATCCAGATGCGCAAGAATTGCCTGCCAGCCGCCATTGTGGGCAGCTCTTGTCTCTTCGGAGTAGAATTTCACCTGCTGCAGCTCAATCAATGTACCGCTGGCATTGGGCTGGAAGTTTAAGGTGACAATCGAGCCATCGATAGATTGAGCTGACTCCCAGGTGAAGACAATTTGACTGTGCGGCGATATTTTTTGATAGACACCCGTATGCGCTAGCTCTTTGTCAGCTGCGATCATGATAATACTAAAGCGCCCCCCCTCGAAGGCATCAGTACTCACTTTAGGTTCGCACATGCCACTCCCAGGAAGCATAAACTTAGCCAGGATTTCTGGGTTTAGCCAAGCGTCAAATACTTTCTCCACGGGTGCGTTGATAGTGCGCGATAAAGTTAAGGTTAATTCAGCGCTTTTGCTATTGCTGAGATCCGTCATCACAATGCTCCTTATTTAATATAGTCTCAAGATCATCCAGTCGTAAATCCCAAATAGATCGTAGATTTTTGAACCAGTTATCTATCTCATTAATAGGTTCGAGCTGCGCCTGGATTAGGTGGACTCTACCTATGGTTTTGCGTGTCACTAGAGTTGCTGCTTCTAATACTTTGATATGCTTAGAAATTGAATTCAGGCTCATATCATAGTGCTGGGCCAGTTCAGTGACCCGTGACGGGCCCTGTTGTACTAGTGTGGTCAACAGTGAGCGCCGGGTCGGGTCACTGGTCGCTTTTAAAATCACAGAAAGTTTCTGTTCATCAGTATATTCATCCATTTGGTTGAATATACGCTAAGCATAAAAATAGTCAACCAATTGGATGAATAATATTGGATGCTATATAGCTAAGGATGATTTTTTAGGAAGTCAGAGGGCGCACCAGAATTTTTCATTCAAAGTGTCTGATCGGTGTACATTGCTGGGTGCTGCAGTGGGACTCTTAAGCTAGATTTTGACAAGAAACCCATACTTGGAACAGATGCTCAAAGCTCGACTATAGCTAGGGGGGGGATAAAGTCAGAGTATTATTACGTTGTACTAAGATCAGATGTTTGAGGAAGCTCATCCCCAATAAAACTATGTTGTCATCAGCATAGGGATTGATGTGAGCTTCAATATTAGTGGCCCGCAAGCCTCCTAAACTGACACTGTTGAGTAAGGTTGGGTAGACAGTGATTACGCCATTGGCAGTTGATACTCGCTGTTCTCCCTGGGCTTTGAGGCCAATTTCAGAGGCAAGCTTTTGGCCGATACTGACATCCGTAGCGCCGGTATCTAACAAAAAAACCACTGCTACATCATTAATCATCCCTGTAGCCACATAGTGCCCTTGATTGTTTTGCTGCAAAACCACCGGCTGTTGAGTGTCACTGGAAAGATACTGATTGGGGTTGTGTTTCTGCTGTTGCCAGTTGTTAAAAAAGTAACTGGCCATTGCCATGCCGATAATCCAGGCGGCATACATCATCCACTTGCCAATCAGTGTCGAGTGGTCTTTTATCGGCTGGCTCATATTAAGTTCTCTTTAATCTGCATTTACACAGCGGTTGGCCGGAACCGCCAATTGGTTGAGTAAATACTGCTGAAAATCTTCGGCATAATCGGTATTTAGCAGTGCTTGTTGCATACACAGTAACCAGGCGTCTCGCTCAGTAGCGGTAACCTTAAGGTGCTGGTGGGCTCTGGGGATGCTGATAGATCCGTATTTTTCCCGGTACAATTTTGGCCCCCCTAACCAGCCACATAAAAACCGCGCCAGTTTATCTATAGATTCTGTTAAATCAGCAGGATGCATACTGCGAATCAGTTCGGCCTGCGGCAAAGTTTCCATTTGATGATAAAAATTTTCCACCAGGGAATAGATTCCAGACTCGCCGCCTGCGGCCGAAAAAGAGCTGTCTAATACACCGTACTTCATTGATTACCTTTTAAAATTTGTCTTAGAGAAAGAAACTTATCAGCTATAATAAGGTTGCAAAACTATTATCTAGGGAGCTTAGGCAGATGTCCAATATCTTTTATCCCGAGACAGTTACACTTATGTTGCATAACCTGAATAGTCGAGGTTGTTTATGAAAGTCTTATTTGTCTCAATAGTTATGGGTTTGACGTTGTTAAACCCGCAAGCGTTTGCCAGCGAAACTTTTATCGATAAAGTAGTAGCCCAAGAAAATAGCCAGGGTAGTTATCGATTTGATGTCACTTTGGCTCACGCGGATAAAAGCTGGGATCACTATGCCAATCTGTGGCAAATAGAAACGTTGCAGGGAGAAGTGCTAGGTAAAAGGGTGCTATTGCATCCGCATATATCTGAACAGCCTTTTACGCGCTCACTGACCGGGGTGCAACTTCCCAAAGGGATTACCCAAGTAGTGATAGTGGCAGGCTGTACTGTCGACGGAATTAACAGTCAGAGATTTACGTTGCAACTGCAAAATGTATCCAAGTCTCAGTGAGTGCCGTTAAATCTAAAGGCATGCCCTTGATAGGTGCCAATGACACGCATTTCTTTGGAGAAAAACGCTAACTCTTGCAGTGCTAACTGCATTTGTTGCTGCTCCGGGTGGCCTATGACATCTAAATGAAAGCTGGTGGCCGACATAGAGTCTGAGGCCATATAACTCTCCAACTTCACCATATTAATGCCGTTGGTAGCAAAGCCGCCCATCGCTTTAAACAGCGCTGAGGGGATGTTTCTGACTGTAAACATAATAGTCGTAATAAAGGTTTTGTCGTTCTGGTACTCGGGGATCTGCCGCTCTTTGGCCAAAATAATAAAGCGGGTGGTATTACCGGAAATATCCTGAAAATTCTCTTTTAAAATTTGCAAACCATAGAGCTGCGCCGCCAGTTTAGAGGCAATTGCCGCATGAGTAGTGGATTTAGTGGTTGCTAATTCTTCTGCTGATCCGGCCGTATCTAAATGGGCGATTTGCTGCAGCCCTAAACTTTCTATCGCCGAATTACATTGAGCCAGAGCCTGAGGGTGCGATGAAATGCTCTTAAGCTGCTCTATGCGGGTGCCGGGCATAGCTAAAAGACAATGGTTGACCGGCTCAAAATGTTCCTGAATAATGTGTAGATGAGTCTTTGGCATTAACCTATAGATTTCTTCAACCCTGCCTGCGGTTGAATTTTCAATTGGGATCATGGCGAGTTGCGCCTCGCCACGTTCAACCATAAACATAGCTTGAGCAAAACTGTCACAGGCATGGGCGCGCATCTTAGGAAAGGCTTTAGTACAAGATAAATGGGAATAGGCGCCAGCATATCCCTGATAGGCGATGGTATTTTTGCTCATAAGATTCAAATAACTTTTACAGTGAGAATAAGATGCCCAAAAAATACAGGGTTTTATTAAAAAGTGCTAGCGCTAAACTCCTTATCTCGCATGCCCGCTAACGTGGAAGCTGATAAGAACTAGTTATGACATCTGCTGCAGTAGGTTACAGCTTTTTAGCCCTGACTCACGACTCACGACTCACGACTCACGACTCACGACTTCCGACTTCCGACTTTTTCCGTGTCCTATAGATAAAATATACAGGCGTCAGTGCCGCTGCAATCCAGTAGCCTAAGTTTAGTGATTCAATTGTCTGCTGGGTCATAAATACCCATCCCAATAAACCAAAGAATAGGATCAGTGTCGTTTGTGAATAGTAACTTTTCATCAGGATATAAGGTGTTTTTGGGTAGTGCACTGCCAGATCATAAAAGCGTTTGTTAAATGCCAGCCGAAACAGTGCCGTTAAGAATGCGATCAGGCACAGATAGATGAATTGCCAGAATAGTGTTAGCTGTGCATCTAAATTGCCACGCAATATCCAGGAAATTGCGTAACCAGCGATAGATAATGCATAGACTAGCTGCTCTGGCATTTTATCTATCTTGCTTTTTAGTACTAAGAAAACGACTGACAGCATGACCGTGATGGCAATGATCATCATACCCAACTGCATAAAGCTTTGTTTGAGGATTAAAAACAGCGACAGCAGCCAGAAAAAGCTCTCGATGAATAAGAAAAATCCATCCAGGGCAAAGATAGCCTTTGATCTGTAGGCGTCCTTAAAAGTGGCAACTTTAGCCAGGCTGACGCTGGGCCATTGCATAAAAGGCCAGTCCAGCTGCCCGGGAATGTTTATCACCAATAAAAAACCCAGCAAGATACTCACTAGTGAGATAATAAATAGCAGCTGGATATTGTCATTTTCCAGTAAAAAAGCACCGATAAAGACCCCAATCTTCAAAGCAACGACGACAAAGATCTGGAAGTTTCCGTATCTATCGCCGGTATTAGTGCTGCTGCTGCGCTGGATAAACAGTGCTCTTTGAGTGGTCCAAAAGAAGCATTGATACAGACCATAGCAACCGGCAATTAAGTAGGCCAAACTGTGCTGTTCGGATATTTTGGGACCTGCGTAGATCACACTAGTGACCATCACCAGCTCCAAAAAATAACAAACCGCCAGTAGTGCCCTGGGGCTCAGCTTAGATTTAATTAAATCCCAGGCGTACATACCTGTGCTGAAGGCAACCGCGCTGGCGGCGATAAAAAAACTGATTTCAGACATATCAAGCCCTTGTTTATAAAGATAAACAGGGAGAAAGAAAGGAAACAGGCCGATCAGAAAAGAGTGGCTGCAGACAAACAAGTAAAACTGCCGTTGCGCCACTTTTGTCGCTGTGATTGTCATAAAATGTTGCTAATAAGTATCGGACTGAGTGATTTGCAAGTTATCTAACTTTTGGTAATAGTGGCTTAAGTCTTCACGAATACCATGGCGCGGCACGTCATGCATTTTAAGGTAAGGGCGTGAGTTGACTTCTAGCATAATACATTTTTGCTCAGTGAAAGGTACATCGATGCCCTGCTGCATGATAATGTCTATGCCCAGAATATTGGCGTTAAACATTTTTAACACTTTTAAAAATAACTGAGTGTTTTCTTCGGGTATAGTGCTTTTATCAATGGTATTAATGGTGCCGCCAGGGGCTAGGGCGATGCGATAAAACAAAGTGATAGATTGGCCATCTGCGGGAACAGAATCAAAATTCAACCCCTGTTTAGCTAAATGTTTAATACATTGCTCTGACTCTAAAATAGGATGGATAGTGGGAAACAGGCCCATTTTCTCCCGCACTTTATTCTCAGTATTGGCAAGTTGGCGGATGCTATCGCGGCCATTGCCGGTAACAGTGGGTGGGAAGCGCTCAATCGCGGACATCAGTTCGCCTTCAATTACCACTACCCGGTAATTCTTGCCTTCTAAATACTGCTCTATAACAGTAGTCGGCCACCAAATCTTTGCCAACAGCAGGGCTTTATAGAGCTCTTTATAATTGCGGATCGGAAAATAGCTGCCGCGGGAAAAACCGCTGACATTAGGTTTTATGACCACCGGAAAGCCGTGTTCAGCAATAAATTTATGTGCAGCTAAAGGGCCAAAAAATATCTTCCCTTTAGCGTGTGGAACTTTGTTGGCCGCAAAGATATCGCGAGCCTGCTTTTTTGAACGGCAACCGCGGCGCACTTCCAGTGAGTTGTAACTACTACAGTCGGACATGAATTGTTTACTGATAGCAGCGTACAGGCGTTGTTTTAATCCGAGCATTTACAATCTCACTTAGTTCTAGGTTGAAATAATGTTTTTTTGATAAAGACCGGCTTGCTGGTCTGGGCCTTGGGTATGACATCCAGTAACTTTGCCAAGTGCTTCATGCTGCTTTTAATAAAGCTAAATTTTTCGCTGAAGGGAATGCTTGTATCCATCAAGTTAATTGGCATCGGCAGGTATAAATTGATCTCAATTACCTTAAAATCCCCTTTTTGCAGTGCCGCCAATGAATCAGCGCGCACGCCAACCCGGGCAAATTGATATTGACCTATGCTGCCGATGCTGCGCCATATATCATCCAGTTCCGTACCGCTCAGTTTAGGTGTCACTGAGTTGTAAAAGGTATGTTGATTATTGACGCTGTTAACGGGTAGCTTTTGACCGCTGGTATTGCAGGTTTCAGTGACACTTATAGTGGCGTAGCGCTGCAGATGATTTGCATCGCGAATGTAAAATATTTCAAATTCGCTGTTCTGTACTGCCGCCTGCTGTATCAAGTAAACCGTTTTTGAATTCATGCAATGGTTGCGAATATAGTTGAGCTCGTTAGCGTTGTCGGCACGTCTTACTCCCTGACCATTTTGCCCCCACTCAGGCTTTACAAAGACCGGGAAGGTATCGGGAATAAATAAACCATCATCCACTGATTGTGGCAGTCGCCAAGTATTGGGGATATTGGCATCAATGTCATTTTTTGAGTAAATACCCAACAGGTCGTTAAAGTGCGCTGCATTAATCTGAAAATAACGCCATGGGCCTTTAAAGCGACTAATACAGTTGATGATGAACGTGGTGACAAGCAAGATGCGAATCAGCATAAAGTATCCTTGTAGTTACCAACTTGTTCCCAGTGCTATTTGCAGATTCAAGCCTAATAAGCGGCTATATTACTCGTTGGCAGCATATTAAGGCAATGAATTTGCGAGAGAAGTCGGTAATTATCTATGTTCTAAAAAGTTGTTTTCTGTTGTTATTAGTTATACGCCAGCGCGATGGGCTTGGATTCAGTAAAACTGACGCTAAGCTAATAATAGTGCACTGAGGAAGGTTTTGGATAATTATTGGCGCGGGGCGACCAGCGCCAGTCGTAAGTCGTAAGTCGTAAGTCGTAAGAAGAAAGGAGTGAGGCGTAAGAAGAAAGGAGTGAGGCGTAAGAAGAAAGAAGTTCGGCGTGAGGGCCTAGTCGTCAGTTATGAGAAGTAAGTAGGGGTATGGTGAGTGTGTGAAGGTGTGAAGGTGTGGGGCTGGAGGCTGGTTTAGGGCGTTGGTTGTATGGAGGGTACAGAGATGAATTGATTGAGTCACCAGCTGCAAAGAGCTTTGCAGCTGGTAGAAGGCTTTAGCCTAATTTACGGCGGTGAAATTTTTCTAGCCAGGCGAGTACTCTCTGTGGGGCATGGGCTTTTTTCCAGACGCCGGCGGCGTATTTGTTGGCCTCTGACATGGTCGGATAAGTGTGAATAGTGCCTAAGATTTTATTTAGGCCCAGGTTGTGCTTCATGGCTAGCACATATTCAGCCAATAGTTCGCCGGCGTTGGCTGCGACAATAGTGACTCCGAGGATCTTATCCTTACCGGGTACAGTAAGTACTTTGACAAAACCTGTAGTGTTGCCATCAACGATTGCACGATCTAATTCGCCGATATCGAATAAAGTGACTTCATAGGCTTTATTTTGCTCTTTGGCTTGCTGCTCGTTTAGTCCCACTCGGGCGACTTCCGGGTCGATAAAAGTGGTCCAGGGGATGACTGAATAATCGACTTTGAATTTTTTGAATTCGCCAAACAGTGAATTGACCGCTGCGTACCACGCCTGATGGGCTGCAGTGTGGGTGAATTGAAAGGGCCCTGCTACGTCACCGGCTGCATAGATATTAGGGTAGATCGTCTGCAGGTAATCATTAGTGATGACAGTGCCTTTAGTATCTATACCCAGCTCTTCTAAACCGTAACCTGAGAGCCTGGCGGTGCGTCCCACAGCGCAGATAAGCACATCAAATTCGAGGCTCAGCTGTTCACCGCGATGTTCTAAAATGAGGAACTTGCCCTCGGGGCGGTTTTCACAGCGCAGCGTCTGGTGCTCGGTGAGTACTTGTACACCACTTTTCTCCAATGCAGTTCTGGCCAGCTCTGATACTTCCGGATCTTCGCGGCGCATCAGACGTTGATGTTTTTCTATTTGCCAGACTTTACTGCCCAGGCGAGCGAAACTCTGCGACAACTCGCAGCCAATAGGACCGCCGCCGAGAAATATGATCCGCTCAGGGGTGCTATCATACTCTGCCAATGCTTCCCACATAGTATCACTGGTTAGGTATCCGCACTCGGCTAGTCCTGGGATATCCGGAACAACAGGTTTAGCCCCCGCGGCGATAATGATTGATCGTGTGGTTAAACGCTGAGTTTGTCCGTCATTCTTTTTAATCTCCACCGTCCATGGATCGATGATCTTGCCGTAACCTTGCACTACATCAACCCCTAAATTGCTGTAGCGCTCGACACTGTCGTGAGGTTCAACCTGGCGGATCATATGTTGTACCCGCTGCATCACTTGTTTAAAACTGAAATTGGCAGGGCGCTGGGTGTAAGCGTCATAATGCAAACCGTAGTCTTGGCTGCTGCGCATTAACTGCGCTACTTTGGCGCTTTTAATCAACGCTTTGGAGGGTACGCAGCCATAGTTTAAACAGTCCCCTCCCATTTTATGGGCTTCGACTAAAGTCACCTTGGCTTTCACAGCAGCGCCAATGTAAGAGCTAACTAAGCCTGCGGCACCGGCGCCTAAGACCACAATATTACGATCGAAAGACTTAGGTTTCTGCCATTGAGCGTAGACTTTCTTGGCTTGCAAATGGCCACTGATTTTCTTTGCCAGTAGCGGGAAAATGCCTAAGAGGATGAAAGAGAACAACAACGCCGGGGAGAGTATCCCCGATAAACTATCTATCTGCCCCAACTGGGTACCGGCATTTACGTAGACAATAGTGCCGGCGAACATTCCCACCTGGCTAACCCAATAGAAAGTGACAGCGCGTATCGGGGTTAAACCCATCATTAAGTTGATCATAAAAAATGGGAACAGCGGTACCAGTCGCAAGGTAAATAAATAAAAGCCACCCTCGCGCTCGACACCTTGATTGATCGCTTTTAGTTTGTCCCCAAAGCGCTGCTGGGCTGAATCTTTGAGTAGCAAGCGGGCGACTAAAAAAGCTAAGGTTGCACCAATAGAGGAGGCAAATGAGACGATAATCGTGCCCCAAAAGAGACCAAACAGAGCTCCTCCGGCCAAGGTGAGCACTGCGGCGCCAGGAATTGAGAGAGCAGTGATAAATATATAGAGTGCCATATAGACTAAGGCGACAAAAATGGGCTGTTCAGTATACAGCTGAGCAAATTGTGCCTGGCTATTTTTAACCCCTTGCAGGCTTAGATATTGATCTAAACCCATCTGATAAAAAATCATCGCCAGGGCGATAACGAAGGCAATGATGATAATTTTTTTCATTGAAATCCTGTTGGTAAAGCTGCTGTGAAATACCCTTGTAGGGAGGGTTCGCAGAGGCAGTATTTAGACCGATTGATCGAAAGCCAATTCTGGGTTTGAAGCTATAAATTTACTGTGCAGCGCTTTGCGGTGCCCTGTTGATATATGCCAGTAGCAGGCCTAAGAGTAAAATCGACACTGCCGCGTAGAACAGCGAACCGCCATCACTTTTTCCCTGATGCAAGACTTCCACACCCAGCGGTGTAACCAAGTGGAAGAAAGCGGCGCCGCTCATGATCACTGAGGACAACAGCCCGCCTGCCACATACCACAGGCGATAAAAGGAGGCATCTTTTAGCACTTTCACTGTTGCCAATATCCAGCTGATACTGGCAATCAGCAGTATACTGGAGGCGACTAATTCAACGGACCCCACTATGTATGCTCCGTAGCTGCTGAAAAACTCGCCTAAGCCTGTGGCGATAGTATCACTCATCCACTGACCAATAGTGCTGAATATGTGTTGGGTATCAGGGTGATTGGTGAATTTATAGGGCAGAGACAGTAAAAAAACTTTTGCTACCCACAAGCTAATGAGTAAACTGACGACTCTAGAAATTATTGATGACATTACGGTTTCCTTAGTTTAACCAGACTAATTGTGCTGCTGTTTTGTTTCACTCTATGACTGTTAATAGATACTGTCTCAAAATAGTATTGGATTCAGAGTTGATTAACTTTATAACCCGTTAATGCAAGCCGCGAGCCTCGACAAAGAGCTTTTGATTCACTATTCATGGTCTTTTACAGTATAAATTACAGCGAGGTATAATTGAGTGGCAGGGCGGTCGTCTCGACAATTTTGCGCATGATAAATGCCGATTTTACTCCACTCACCCCTTTTATCCGGGTAATTTTTCCCAGCAGAATATCGTGATATCTGTCCATGTCAGGCACTGCAATTTTAAGCTGGTAATCGGCGTCGTGACCGGTGATCAAATAACACTCAATCACTTCTTCAAAGGTACTGATGATCCGCTCAAATTCTGCAAAGCGTTCGGGAATATGTTTGTCCATACTGATATGTAAAATGGCGAATAGCTTCAGTGATAGCGCCTCTGCATTGATGCGAATCACCCGGTCTCTAATTATACCGTTATCTTCAAGGCTCTTTACCCGCCTGGAACAGGGCGCTGCGGTCAACCCTACTCTCTCTGCTAAATCCTGATTGGATAAGCCACCGTCTCGTTGCAATTCGCGCAATATTTTTAAATCAAAACGATCAATATTGATGTTGTTTTTCATTAATGAATCAGCCCTAGCAAAATAAATTATGTTTTAAGTGTATCTTCTTAGGATTTATTGCGCAAATGTACTAATATACTGTTTTTTAGATCGGTTATTGCGCAGAGGCTTTCCTATAATAGATGCATGTTCAAGGCCACAAGCCAGATGACGTATAGGAAACCCAGGACAAGTTTCAAACGTTGCAACCAACCAGTTGCAACGGTAATTATCACTACCTTTGATAATTTATTGTTCTCCCGCTGACCCGGCGTGCACAATGATCGCAGTTTACTGCGATCTATTCCAATTCTAATTTCACGTTTGAAACGTAGGCAACCAAATGTTTGATCATCGCAAATATAAAGTTTTTGAAACTATTAAATTAACCGACCGCACTTGGCCTGATCAGAGCATCGCTAAGGCACCTGATTGGTGCAGTGTCGACCTACGCGATGGTAACCAGGCACTGGTTAATCCGATGAATATTGAACAAAAAAGCAGAATGTTTGAACTGCTGGTTAAATTAGGATTTAAAGAAATTGAAGTGGGATTTCCTTCAGCTTCTAAGCCTGACTTCGATTTTGTGCGCAAGTTAATCGAAGAAGATAAAATCCCAGACGACGTCACTATTCAGGTATTAACCCAGGCGCGGGAAGATTTGATCTCTCGCACTTATGAGAGTTTGGCTGGCGTAAAAAAGGCCATAGTACACGTTTATAATTCCACCTCTGTGGTGCAGCGTCAGCAGGTATTTGCCAAAGATAAAGCGCAGATAAAAGATATTGCGGTCCAAGGCGCCATCTTAGTCAGAGATTATGCGGCCAAATATCCGCAAACTCAGTGGCATTTCCAATACTCGCCTGAGAGTTTTACCGGTACCGAGATGGATTATGCGGTAGAAGTTTGCGATGCGGTGATAGAGCAGTGGTTACCGGTATTTGCCGATGACGAAAAACGTATCATCATCAACTTGCCTTCCACCGTAGAGATGACCAGCCCCAATATCTACGCCGACCAAATTGAATACTTCTGCCGACACTTGGCACAGCGCGATGCCGTGCGCATCTCCTTGCATACCCATAATGATCGAGGCTGTGGTGTTGCCGCTGCCGAGTTGGGAGTTATGGCTGGCGCGGATAGAATTGAAGGCACTTTAATCGGCAACGGTGAACGCACCGGTAACATGGATATAGTGACCATGGCGATGAACTTATATTCTCAGGGCATTGATCCAAAATTGGATCTGTCCGATATAATTGAAATTATCGAAGTGGTTGAGTACTGTACTGAATTAGCCGTTGCCGCAAGACATCCCTGGGCAGGAGAACTGGTATACACTGCGTTCTCCGGTAGTCATCAAGATGCAATCCGCAAGTCTATTAATTTCCATAAAGAGCACCAGTTGGAACACTGGGAAGTTGCATACCTGCCGATTGATCCCAGAGACATAAGCCGTGAATACGAAGCGGTAGTGCGGATCAACAGCCAAAGCGGAAAAGGTGGAGTCGCTTTGGTACTTGAGCGCGACTACGGTATTGAACTACCTAAGTGGATGCATAGCACTTTGAGTAAGTTAGTACAGCAGGCTGCAGAAGAGCAGAAGGTAGAAATTTCTCCGAAAAGTATCAAAGCTATTTATGACACTCACTTTGTAGCCGTTGATAGTCAGTGGCAGTTGCAGAGCTATGACTTACATACTGAGGATGATCAGGTAAGTGCCAAGTTCAGCTTTATCGACAGGCACTATAACGGTGTTGGCGCAGGTGCTTTAGAGGCAATCTGTGATGCATTAACCAAACAGTATCAATGCATTATCGAAGTTGTACAATACGATCAACACGCTATAGGTAGCGGTACCGATGCTCAGGCTTTGGCCTGCATTCAAGTGTTGATCGATGGTGTTGAATTTACCGCCGTCGCCCAAGCTGAAGACAGTTCCAGAGCAACCTTACAAGCGCTATTAACAGCTGTGAGTCACAGTGAAATTAAAGCGGTTGCAGTGGTCGCTTAATGATTTGAACCAGTGGAAAATAGACACAGGCGAGACTTCGAAAGGGTTCTCGCTTTTTTTATGCCCATAGCAAATATTAGGAGCAAATTAAATGGCAATCTACAGCTGCTGGAAAACAGTGAATTCAATCGCTGGTAGAAGTGTTTGATTGAGTGATTTTGGGGTTTTTCTGGGCTGAATGTTGCCAGGCTTCAGATCTCAGCCTGGCCGATGCCTGCAGTTTATCCGACGCTTTGATGTTCCAGCAGAGCCAATTCGGCAGTCATTAATTCGGTCAGTTCTTTTTTTTGACGTATCATCTCAGTATTGATGATTTGATTTAAGGCTATTTCTAATTCTTGTTTCATACTAGATGAAAGTAGAATATCCCCGTGTAAAGTAGTGACTGAGAGAATATTGGGGGCTTGTTTGTCGAGTGCAAATTGTAATTTATTGAGGCAGATCATTATTGTTTAAGTCCATTTAATTATGCTTGTTATTGGATTCCTTCCTGCGCTGATTATTACTTATTATCGTTGCAATGTAATGGTGCAGAATATAAATACAGCCATAAGTTGTATTATATTTGCGGCATTTATTTATAATAATGATATCGAGCAACAGCTTAAGGGCAAAAATATTTTTTTAAAAAATTCAAACTGATTCTTGTGCTCGAATTTAATTACAGCAGCTGAATCTTCTCCATTGATACTGGAAAAATTACTGCGATTATTAACATGCTCTGTACAATGAAACAGCAAATGTGTAGATAACTTATTTACAGGAAAGATTGTTGTGCTAATTAGTTCAGGTAGTGGCCACAATAGCTTGGTATACGCATGGACCTTGGCATATGCAGATTAAACCGATAACATTTGCTGTTGAGTGAGTCAGCTTCAAAGCGCTTAAACTGAGGGATAACATTAAAATCGGACAGGTCTATTATGGATAGCTGTTGTAGTTATGGGCTCCTTAGCGGGTCATAGGGGATTTAGTCGTTAAACTCAACGTATACCTGCCGGGCTTATATCCACGGAGCTGATCGATAATAGAGCTTATAATCTGCATCCAGATTATAAAGAGGAAAGGGATGAAATAAACAGTTTTCGTCATAGCAGTCATTTTTAGCCAGCAACTCAGTGCTAAAATTAGTTTTTCCTATCAGGATTTTGCCCCTTTTAGTTACCAAAAAAAAGGCCGGGCTCAGGGGATCATGATTGAACTAACAAAGCTCATATGCGTAGAGATGAAACAGCAATGTGAATTTAATTATTACCCTAATAAGCGTGCTAAAGATTACATGGCGAAAGGTTTAGTCCACGGAAATCTTCCCCTGGGTTGGAATGTGTCGAGAAAAGAGTGGATTCATTTTTCAGTGCCGCTTGTTACTACTTCATACAGTTTCTTTGGCCTTGAGGAAATGACTTCAAATATACACAACTGGCTGATCTAGAGGCGCTGGTGGTCGGTGTGTTTGGTCCCTCTAATACTCAATATTATCTGCAACAGATCCAAGGGAAAATGATTGAACAGGGTCTTGAGCTTATAAAAATTGATCAGCACTCTAACGCCGACGGCAAAGGCTTGATAAAACTCATTAACCAGAGGTACAGCCTGTACTTTGTCAACAGTGAGCTTGCCAACTACCGGATAAAAAATCTGCAGCTCCAGGGAATTGAAAATAAAGGTAGCTACAAATCGTTGGAATATCACATAGGTTTTGCCAAGGCATATATAAACAAACGCTTCATCGTCCGTTTTAACCGAGCCATATTACAGCTGTCTCGACGTTCTGCTTTTAAAGTTATCTGGCAAAAGTGGCAAAAGTGGCAAAGCAGGCCAGGCAATATAGAACCCTGCATTTACAGAAATTAGAAATGCTGCACTGATTATAGGTATTAGTGTCCGATAGAGTAACTGCCAAGCGTATAAATCTTATTCTATAGATAGGCGAAAAACTACATCATAGTCACAGCAGATTAGCACTGATTACGGCTAAGTGTCGACAGCCCCTCTAGCTGACCTTATGGAACATGCTAACAAGTCCAGTCAGCCCCTGTGGGCGCGCTCTAAAGCGATCATCTGCTTTGCCTGCACCGACGTAGGTAAGGAGCGATAGCAGGGCGCGGTAGTTTGATTAGTCAACTTGGAAAGGACTCGTCATTCCAAGTTGATTGCCGCACATATGAGCGCTTTAGAGCCCGAAGAGAAAATACGGGACTTATTCGCATGTTCCACAGTACTCAAGCGTTTTTTTATCTTGTAATAATTGTCCAGGCTGCTCAGCTAAGGCATATACAAATATGCTGATATTATTTGGCCGGGATCAGATTGAGTTTTTATGTTTCGATTGCAAACAGCAGCAGCAATGCTAGCCCGATTAGTTAATTCTCAGAATGAAAATGTCTGTTTGAGCAGAATTTAGCTCGCTTTAATACTCTGCTCTTGTTTAACTAATTTGATCGCTATTCGACTGTTGGTCAGCCAACTGTTTAGTAGGCCGTATCTGTTTTTTTAAGGTGATGTAGTTTGTTGAAGTGCGGTACTAATATTAGAGTAAAAAATTAATTAATGCCCTGGGAAATCGAAACTATGATCAAGTGCGTTATTTTTGATTGTGATGGAACCTTAGTCGATAGCGAGTATTTATGTAATCTTGCCCTGCAAATAAAACTGCGTGAACACGCGGTGGTTGAATCCGCTGATCAGCTGATGCATAAGTATCGTGGCGGTAAACTGGCAACAATACTGCAGAGCATTGAAGTTGAACACAATATCCAGTTGGCCGATGATTTTGTGGTTGCTTACCGCACTTTAGTTGAGCAGCTGTTTAGTGAAAAGCTTGAAGCCTGTGCCGGAGTGGCACAAATGTTGGCTGATTTGCGGTTGGCAAAATGTGTTGCCTCCAGTGGACCACTGCATAAAATCCACAGTGCATTGTCGATCACCGATCTGGATAAGTATTTTGAGGGAAATATTTACAGCTCCTATCAAATTGATTCCTGGAAACCCGATCCCGGTATATTCCTGCATGCGGCAACCCAGATGGGTTTTGCCCCGCATCAGTGTGTTGTAGTAGAAGACAGTTTAGTGGGGGTAACGGCCGCAATGGCCGCTGGCATGCAACCGATATTGTATGATCCTCTGAAAATCCATGCAGTGCCTGCTGGAGTCATTAGCATTGGGGATATGAGTGAGCTGCAAAGTGTTATCGATAAAATCTAAACCTTTACTAAGACTAAACGGAGAGTTTTTTCAACTGCGGGTGTCAGAACCAAATCTAAGGTTGTGGGACCTTGTTGTTGGTGTGCTGTCTAAGTTAACGACCAGTGTAAAGCAATTTAACGAAAAGAAATGGATGCTTAGATTCGAGAGTTAATAACACAATATACCGGCGCAGACGAATACTCCCGGTTGCCTTGTCAATACAAAGGGTAAATGGAATACGATACTACTGTGCAAGTATTAGCAGGCGACCTCAAGATGGGGCCAAAGTCACGAAATTGGCGGCAGCAAGCGGACGTTATTTGCTGAAATTTGCTGCACTGCAATCGCTGTTGAATGGGTTGCAGATCAAGTAAAAATTTTAAAAAAGAAAGCCATAGAGAAGCAGCTCGAGCTTGAGATTTACCGGTTAGTGAGCTGGCAAGTGAGTTTAGAAATAAGATTCAGTAATATAATAGGCAGTTAATAGCTGCGTTTTTCAGGGGGTAGATTTTAGTTTTTCAGTAACAGGTTAATCTTGTTTGGGGGCGTACATGGCGTAAATCTCCGCCCCGGTCATGTTTTTGCTCTGATTGGCGAAGTCGTAGTAGTCGGGTTTTTCATCAATAAAAATCTGGCTGGTGACATTAATCTGTTGCTGTTGCTGTTGCTGTTGCTGTTGCTCGAACAGACCAATAGGCACTATGTATTCTTTGCTCTCGGGCATGTGATAAAAAAAGTGGCTACCACAGTCAGTGCAAAAGCCGCGTTCAGCCCACGCGGAGGACGGGTATCTTTTGACTTTTTGCTCGGGTTCTATCTGTACTTCACTGCCGCAGTGGGTTACCAGGAAAGGGCCGCCTCCCCATTTTCTACACATACTGCAATGGCAGATACTGACTTCTGTGTGCATATTTTGTGCAGTGATAGTAACGGCACCGCACATACATTGACCGCTGGCTGTTCTTGTGTCCGACATGAAATTCTCCTGGGTTTAAATTGAACAAAAGTTGATCCAGCAGCCCTGCGACGGATTATGCAGACTTGTACGTTGCTGCGTTTAAAATACTAAACAAATGTACTAAGGCGGCGAATATCCCAGGAAAGATTAAAAACCAAAACCAATAGCCCACAGTAACAGTGATGAAGATAAAGACAGCCAGAAACAACCGGCCCTGGATCAGTTGCCCAAGACCTGGAAAAAACACATTACACAGTGCCGCTATTACATTTCCGGTATTTCCCACTTTTAGCATCGTTTTAAACTCCCTAATCATATTGGCAATCTTGTCAGCAACAGCTTTGATATATAAGCCAAGACAAAGTTCAACCTAACGAAAAGCTGGATAAGCGTATGCTACTGTGTTTTTATACAGTTGTCTATGCGGTGTTCCTTAGGTTGTTCATTGCTCCTTGGCCGAGTTATTGGCCTATTTGCTGCCAGTGCTCTTTGGTTTTAACTTTGTTAATGATCTGCACTATTAGCCCTTGCTCATCAATGACGAAGGTCGTTCTCACAGTGCCCATGTATTCTTTACCAAAGGTTTTCTTTAACTGCCAGACGCCGTAAAGATTTTGCAATTGTTGCTCTGGATCGAGCAGTAAATCAAAGGGCAAGTTGTTTTTTTCGATGAAATTATTGTGTCTTTTTTCCGAGCAGCTACTGACACCTAGTACTACATATCCCCCTGTGGTTAAAGTGTCGAAATTGTCACGCAAGTTACATGCTTGCACAGTGCAGCCCGGGGTAGAGTCCTTAGGGTAAAAGTACAAAATTACTTTTTTCCCCTGCAGAGCACTGAGAGAAATTTCTTCTCCCGCTTGATTTTTGCAGTTGAACCCAGGGGCTGTATCACCGACAGATAATGTCATTTATAACTCCAAATCAGATACATGAATTTTTAGGGGATAGTGCCATTAAAGGTGCATAGTACAGCGAATAAGGCGTTTGAGAACACTTTTATTCGCAATGTAAAAGTTCCACAAGGCGCAATTACACAGAGGGAGTGAGGCATTGGCAAAAAATGCAGGCTATGACTACTCATTGACCCACATTTTATTATAGAATAGCGGCCACTGAACACTGTGGTACTTTTAACCACAACATTTATCAAGGGCGGCTGCTGTCTTTAGTTAACTTTTTACAGTGGTTAACAACCGACTTTTTATAAAAGTAGCAAAAAATTTATTAGTAGCGCATTAAAGCATTATGGTGCCAGCCAGAGTTCTGACACCAGACACGGAGATAAAAATGATTACCGGTAGTATTGTTGCACTAGTTACCCCCATGAAAGAAAACGGCGATGTCGATTGGTCGTCTCTAGATAAGCTGATTGAATTTCATATAGAAAACGGTACTAAATCTATAGTAGCAGTGGGCACTTCCGGTGAGTCGGCAACCCTTAGTCCAACCGAGCACTGTGCTGTGATTAAACGGGTAGTTGATGTCGTTGCCGGTAGAATTCCGGTTATAGCAGGTACTGGAGCGAACAATACCCAAGAGGCAATTGAGTTATCAAAAGCCGCTAAAGCGTTAGGCGTAGATGCCTGCCTGTCGGTAGTACCTTACTACAACAAGCCTACTCAAGAGGGCATGTACCTGCATTTCAAAGCGATAGCAGAAGCCGTCGATATTGGGCAGATACTTTATAATGTTCCGGGCCGTACTATTGCCGATATGAGTGAGGAAACCACTTTGCGCCTGGCCAGGGATGTCGCCAATATAGTCGGTATCAAAGATGCGACTGGTGATGTGGCACGCAACCAATCTTTAGTTAAAAATGCCCCTGAAGGCTTTGCGGTGTACTCCGGGGATGATGCTACCGCGGTTGAACTGATGCTCGCTGGGGGTCATGGAAACATCTCTGTGACAGCAAACGTTGCCCCTAAGTTGATGTCGGAACTTTGTGAAGTGGCAATGTCCGGGGATGCCAAACAGGCCAGAAAGTTGAATGATGCATTGATGCCTTTGCACAATCAATTGTTTACGGAATCTAACCCGATACCGGTAAAGTGGGCTGTGGCTCAGTTAGGGCTTATGGGTAATGGCATTCGATTGCCACTGACGCAGCTCTCTGAGCAGTTTCGTGCACCGCTAAAGAATGCAATGCTCGACTGTAAGCTTGTTTAGTTTAATGTTTAATGCCCTATCTGAAAAAGTTAGAGGATGTATGAGAGATCAGCCTATGAATAATAATAATCTTCTTCAAGTAATCACTAAGCGCTTGGTTGTGCAAGACCAAGGCCCCGCATTACTTGCACGTGGATCGCAGCGCAGCGCCAGTGTTATTACATTGTTCTGCGCCAGTTTGTTAGCGGGATGCAGCTCTCTATCTGATAACGCACTCTACGGAGAAAGTGGATTAATCCACGATCGCAGTAAAGAATATCAACTAACAGAGAAAAGTCAGCGATTAAGAATTCCCGCGCACCTACAGGCTAAGCAAACTCAAGATACAATGGATATACCGCAGCGCCAATTGGCCGAAGCGGCACCCATCGACAATATCAAACGGCCGGAATATTTTTACGCAGATTCAGGTACGCAGACGGTTAATTTTAAGCAGGAAGGCAGCGTTAAAGTACTTATCGTCGATGCACCTATCAATGCTATTTGGCCTAAAGCTCAGCAGTTTATGGAGTTCAATAACTTAGGTATATCTAATATTGATGCTAAGCAGGGAGCCATTGAAAGTGATTGGATTACTGTCAAGGCCAACCAGAGTTCAGTGGTTGATACTTGGTTTAAAAAACTCACTTTTCAAAATGTCAAAGGCGACAACAAAAACAAGATCAGAATTCAGTTGAAACGGGATGCTAAAGACAGTCAACGTACGGTTATCAGTATGGCGCATGTACGATACCCTATAGATCAGCAAGTCGATAGTGTCGATTGGACCAATGAATCGCAGAACTTATCTTACAAGACCGACATGCTCTACGAGCTGTTGCGCTTTATGAGCAAAGCAACCAACGGTAGTTTAAATAATGGTCTGTTGGCTAGCAGCTTTAAACGTCAGCAACGTGATGGTACGGTACTGTTTGGCCGCAACGCCAATGGCAAACCGGCGCTTAAAATTTCCGGCAGTATGAATAATGCCTGGAGCTTAGTGGATAGATCTTTAGTGTCCAGCAGTATCGATGTCGGAACTAAAGATCGCAAGGCGTGGACTTTTTATCTTACTTTTACCTCGCTTTCTCCAAGAGAAGAAGACAACCGATCTTTTCTGGAGTGGTTACACGGTGATCGGGGGCCTCTAACCCTTTCATCCCTTGGTTTTGGCAGCGATGATGATAAAGGCCTGGACTCAGCCGGCAATGATGTTAGTTATAGCGCGACCGGCCAGGTTAGCTCCAGCAAAGAAATTGGCCTGAGCGATCCTGAGCACCCGGCGAACCAGGATGGCTTTAAAGTATGGTTGGGCGGTAAAGTGGTCTATAACTTCAACAGAGGTTTCAATAAAAGCTTTTTCAACTCAATCACCAACATGTACGAGCTGACTGCAGGTTATAGATTACGACTGACCCACAGAGGCAATGCTACCTTTATCACTGTGCTAGATCGAAAAGGTCTGGAAGCGCCTTCGGTACCTGCAGAAGAATTACTCTGGGTTATTAAAGACAGTATCCCCAGGGCATAATCTTAACGCACTCCACAGACACCCACTTTATGTGGGTGTTTTGTTTGCAGTACAAAATTCTACCAGCGAGCCGCAATATACAAGCATCGCAAAGCTCTGCCGATGTTGATCAGACAATTACAATTTATAGATAATCTAGAACTGGAGAACCAATGAGCGCTTATAAAGTAATGGATGTGAATGACGATTTGGCCATTAGAGTCAGTGGTAAAGTTCACAGTGGCAAAGTGAGATCTGTGTACAAACTAACGGCAGCTGACAGCAGCCGTCTGATCCGCGAAAAAGGCTACCCAATAGCCGAAGATACTACTTTGGCAATAATGATTATCAGCGATCGAATCTCCGCATTTGAATGTATCTGGCGTGGAGAGAATAATTTGAAAGGGGTGCCTGGTAAAGGTGCAGCACTGAATGCTATTTCAGCGCATTGGTTTAAATGCTTCGATGAAGCTGGGCTGGCAGGTAATCACATCGTTGATGTACCCCATCCCTATATCTGGATTGTCCGTCAGGCGCAGCCGGTGATGGTTGAAGCTATCGCCCGCAATTACATTACTGGCAGTATGTGGCGTGCCTACAGCAAAGGCACTAGAGATTTCTGTGGTATCGCTTTAGAAGAGGGTTTGCAGTCGAATCAAAAGTTGTCAGAGTTACTCATTACCCCCTCGACAAAAGGTATCATTAGCGGTGTGGCTGATGTTCCCGAAGTGGATGATGTAAATATTTCAAGGGACAATATCCTCAATAATTTAGAGGCATTTAAATTTAACAGTGATGCGGATGTAGACCTCTATGAAAAGCTGTTAACCGAAGGGTTTAATTTAATCACCGAGCAGTTGGCTGAGGTTGAGCAGATCTTTGTCGATACCAAATTTGAGTTCGGATACGTCAAAGACTTGCAGGGCAATGACGAGTTGATTTATATCGATGAAGTGGGAACACCTGACTCATCGAGAATATGGGATGCTAAGGCCTACCAGCAGGGGAATATCGTGGAGAACTCTAAAGAGGGGTTTCGTCAGATGCTGCTTAAGTCAGTTCCCAATCCGCAGCTGTTGTTAGACAAAGATAAAATGTCTGAGCGCACAGCAATGGCCGCAGAATTCTTGCTCTCTGAAGAAGATATTTTGCGAGTCAGTGAGACCTATACCAGTATTTCAAAAACGATTACCGGTAAAGCGGTACAAGTACCCGCAGATCCAAAAGCTGAGATTATTGAAATACTCGATCGAGACTATGGCCTAATCGAAAAGACTTGATTGAGAATACTTGCTTCATAGAGAGCATAAGAAATTAGTTAAAGCCCTCGCAATCTGAGGGCTTTTTTTTGCAAGTCAGTGAGACTTATAGCAGTATTGATTGCAAAAACGATTACCGGCAAAGCGGTACAAGTACCGGCTGATCCAAAAGCTGAGATTATTGAAATACTCGATCGAGACTATGGCCTAATCGAAAAAGTTTAATCGAAAAGTAGTGATCGAGAAAACTTACTCGAGGCTGTATCGGAAATTAGTTACAGCCCTCACAATCTGAGGGCTTTTTTCAATTAAACCAGTGCTAGAAGAAACTGAGTTATTGTGGACTGGCAGATGAGCGACAGGGTGCTTCTAAAATGGGCACTCTGAATGAAAGTGCATCTTCTTCCCGCTCTCTGGGTGAGCAAAAGCTAAGCTCTGAGCGTGCAGACAGAGCCGTTGCGCCAGTGCCAGGCCCTGAGGTTGGGCATAAAATCTGTCGCCGCAAATGGCGTGTCCCAGCCACTGCATATGCACGCGCAACTGGTGCGATCTGCCCGTTTCGGGGCGCAGTAATAGTCGGGTGTGCTCAGCGTTTCGCTCTAGTACCTGCCAGTGGGTAATGGCCTTTTTGCCCCATTCATAATCGACTATTTGCAGGGGGCGATTTTCCCAATCACAGCGCAGCGGTTGATTTACCTCTCCAGACTCAGAGTGTGTGCTACCGGTGACTAACGCCTGATAGCTCTTCTCTACTGCTCTGTTTTGAAATAAATTACTCAGGGCTTTGTGGGTCGCCTTGTTCAAAGCGACGACCAGCAAACCAGAGGTGGCATAATCCAGCCGGTGCACTATCAATGCACTGGGGAAGCCCTGCTCGATTAAGCGGCTGATCAGACAGTCCTGTTTATCCGGGCCGCGACCGGGAACAGAGAGTAAGTCATGAGGTTTGTCGACCACTAATAAATTTTCATCACAATAAATAACTGCGATCAATGGGGAATCAACTTGCTGGATTTACGCGCTTTGGTTTGCGCGCTGACTTTGCAAAAAAGTGCCATAGCTTCGATGTGAGCGGTATTGGGGAACATATCCATGACACAGAACTTCTGCATCTGATAACCCAGAGATGCCAGTAGTTGAGCATCGCGTGCCAGAGAGCTCGGGTCGCAGGCGATATATAAAATATGGCTGGGGCTCTGTGCCTCGCCGGCGTCAGAACGCTGCATCAGGTTTTTGATTAATTGTTGGGCGCCGCTGCGTGGCGGGTCGAGAATAATCTTGTTGTAGGGCTGCGCAAACCAGGGCTGTTGGCTAATCTCGGCGCTTAAATCGCCGCTGTAAAATTGACAGTTATTAATCTGGTTATTGGCGGCGTTGTCTGTGGCGCGCTGCACCATAGTGTCACGGCCTTCAATTCCGACTAACTTAGCCACTTTGTTGGCGATCGGCAGAGAAAAATTACCTAAGCCGGAAAATAAGTCCAGCACTTTGTCTGTGTCATCCAGTGCTAACCAGTCCATTGCCCGGTCAACCATCTGTTGATTAACGGATGCATTAACTTGCAAAAAATCACCGGGCTGAAAGTTTAACCTTAGCCCATTGATACTGTAACTCAACTGCCCGGTATTTCCAGATAGGGGCTCTATGCCCTGGTCATATCTGAGGAAGCCCTGTAGTTTGAATTTTTTCAGCAAACTCGACAGTAGTGTCTGAGAGTCAGCGGACAAGGTAGCTTTGCACCTAAAGGTGAGTGCACCACAATCATCCCCCTGCAGGTATTCTATATGAGTAATGGCCTTAGCGTTTTCAATCAGTTCTAAAGTGCTGCGTAACTGATCGAACAAGCCGCTCAAATGTTGCGGAAGTACGATACAGTTAGAAATTTGCAGCAGTTTACTGCTGTGACGGCGTCTGAAGCCGACGATAGCGGTGGCGCTCTGGCTGAGTCTGTTGACGCCAATTCTGGCGCTGCGTCTGTAATTAAATGCCTCCCCAGACAGTGGCGGTGCTATTTCAACAGGCTCAATTTTTGCCATATGTTGTAGCAGTGCTAACACCGCATCCTGCTTATGTTGCAATTGGGCTGTCGGCGCTAAGTGTTGCAGCTGACAACCGCCGCAGTGATTGTAGTGCTGGCATGCTGCTGTTATGCGCTCGCTGGATGCAAATTCGATGTTTACTAAGCTCGCCTCATCGTAGCTTTTGTGTTGCTTAGTGATTTTTACCCGTACTCTTTCTCCGGGTAAGGCGCCATCGACAAAGACAGTTTTTCCCGCATGTTTAGCGACGCCACGGCCCTCGAGGCTGAGGTTGTCAATATCTAGGATAAGTTCGGAAAGTTTAACTTTACGGCTTTTCGGACGGCCGAATTGGATTTTGTTGCGAGACATGCAGTATTGCCTGTGGTTATGTAACGGTCTTGTTAGGAGAGCTGCTCAGTTAATTTGCCGAAGCTTGGGTGTTGTCAGCTGGCGCAATTATCGACTCTCGGTATTTTTACTGATCTTCGGTGCTCTCAGATCCGCACTCTTGTCAGTTTTAGGCAATTATACCTAGAGAGAATCCATAGGGTAAGACGCAAGCTTGCAGCAGCGCAAAATATTTACTCAAGCTGCACTATAAATTGCTTTCAGCGGGTGCGCTGCTTATCATAGTCGCTGGTTCAACAACAGATAGGTTTCAGTGTGCAGGAACATTCTTTTGCAAAGTATGTGCGAATTTTAGGTAAAGGCAAAAAAGGCTCCAGATCTCTTAGTTTAGAAGAGGCCAGAGATGCTATGGGGATGATCTTAGATGATACTGTGCGCCCGGAGCAGTTGGGCGCTTTTTTGATGCTGTTACGGATAAAAGAGGAATCGCCAGCGGAATTGGCCGGCTTTATTCAGGCAGTGCGCTCGCGAAATCCGCTACCCGCTCAATTAACAGTAGACCTGGATTGGTCAACTTATGCGGGTAAAAAGCGTCATCTTCCCTGGTTCCTGTTAACAGCTCTGTTGCTGGCAGAAAATGGCTACAAAGTATTTATGCACGGTGCCCGTGGTCACACTGGGGGTCGTATCTATACCCAAGATGTGCTGGCACAGTTTTCCCTGCCCAACTGTGATAGCTGGGAGAGCGTTGAGCAGCAGCTGCAGAAGCAGAATTTTGCCTTTATGGGTATCGCCCAGCTGGCGCCAAAAGTATCTGAAATCATTGAAATGCGCGCTTTGTTTGGTCTGCGCTCTCCAGTGCACACACTCTGTCGGATGTTAAACCCTTTGCGCGCTAAGTACAGTATTGATGGTGTGTTTCATCCAGCTTATGCCCCTATGCATCAGCAGACCAGTGCTATATTAGGGGTGGAAAATAGCTTAACAATTCGTGGAGATGGCGGCGAAGCTGAGATACGCCCGGATGCAGATTGTGAAATTCGCTGGATAAAGAACAATCAACTCAGTGAACAGCTGTGGCCGAGAATATATGCTAATCGCGAAGTCAAAGACGGGGAGCTGAATGTCCAGAAGCTGGCGCAGTTGTGGCGCGGGGACATTACTCATGTCTATGGAGAGGGGGCGCTGTTGAGCACACTGGCGGCAACTTTAGTGCTATTAGGCTGTTGTAGCGACGCTGAAAGCGGACTGCAACAGGCTAAAAACATGTGGCAAAACAGGGATAAAAAGCGTTTTTTAGCGCAATAGTGCTGGCCTCTTTATGTGCAATTACATAAAATAACGCAGTGCTCAAACTGCACTTGAAGCGTTGCCCAGTGCGGCCTGAGTGCAACTAATAACCTACTGAATTTAGTACATTATATAAGGAAAAGTTGTGTCTGATTTTTTACGGCCAATCAAACTGTTGTTACTCCCAGTGCTGTTGATTACCGCCGCTATTTACGCGCTGCCTTTTACCGCGCTGATACCACAGCAGTGGTCTTTCTTTATTCCCTGGCTGCCGTTAGCGATCAGTGGCCTGCTATTTTTAGTGGTGGGATTTTTTAATTTTAGCCGCATTTTGTTTGCCGGTTTAATCAGTTTGTCGGTTTGGACTTTTCTCAAATTAGATTTTGCCAATAGTGATTACCGGCAGTTGGCGCTGGTGTTGATGTCGGTCAATATGTTGTTGATTGCCTTTTATAAAGAGCGTGGCACTTACAGTATCACTGGTCTTTTTCGGATCGCTTTTATCTTTTGTCAGCCGGGATTGCTGGTTTTACTTTATGTATTTAAAGCCGACGAGTTTCATCAATTAATCAGTTGGCCAAAACTGCTGATCGAGGGACATAATGTCTCGATCCCGGCACTGGCGGTCTTCGGTGGCTGCTTCTTGTATCTATTAGTTAAGTTGTTTGTGCAGAATTTGCTGATCGATGCCTACCTTTTGATCAGTCTGGTGTTCTCCGGTTGGTTGCTGTTAATGCCGCCGGTCACTGAAGTGCAGCTGAGTTTACTGGTCTCTCTGAATCAATTACTGCTGTTGATGGCGTTATTTAAACGCTCATTGAGCATGGCTTATATAGACGAGTTGACTGGATTGCCGGGCAGAAGGGCACTGAATGAACGGATGGTTAAGTTAGGTAAGAACTACACTGCCGCTATGTTAGACATAGATTTTTTTAAGAAATTTAATGATACCTATGGCCATGATGTCGGTGATCAGGTACTGCGGATGGTGGCGCAAAAAATTCGTCAGGTAAAAGGCGGTACTGCCTACCGCTATGGTGGTGAGGAATTTTGTATATTGTTTCCTAGCACTGACATAGAAATGGCCGCCGCTTCACTGGAGGCAGTGCGTGAAAGTGTCGAGCAGGCGAGTATGAAAGTGCGCAGTAAAAAACGCACCAAGAACAACAAAAAAGGTCGCGGGCTTAGAGGTACAGGTGGAGGCGGGGAGCTGGTTTCTGTGACAATTAGTGGTGGATTAGCCACTGCCAGAACTAAGACCAATCCGCTTAAAGCCGCCGATGTGGCCTTGTATAAAGCTAAAGATCAAGGGCGAAACAGGATTTGCATGCCCAGCGTCAGTTAAGTTACGCCAGGCAAACAAAAAGGCGATAGCAGCTCAGTGTTATCGCCTTTTTTTGTGTCCGCTGTCTGTATCAGTAGGCATTACCTGCCGCTAAATCTACCCTTGAGCCAGTGTTTTTAATAAGCCCTCTACCGCATTAAAGCGCTCTTGCGGTCCCGGCATTGGCAAGATGAATTTTAACTGGCTGGCTCCCTGTAGTTTGTATCTGGTGGGTTGCTTTTGTACCAGATTGACTAAGGTTATAGGGTCTATTTTCGGCTCTGCGCCAAAATCCAACCTGCCATTGCCGACACCAGCATCGATTTTGATGATATTTAACGCATCTGCAGAATGTTTCAGCGCGGTGATGCGAAACAAATTCTTAGTGGCCTCGGGCAGCAAGCCAAAGCGATCGATCATTTCAATTTGCAGCTCTTTGAGCTCGGTATCATTTTTACTGCTGGCAATTCGCTTGTACATGACCAACCGACTGTGCACATCCGCCAGGTAGTCATCAGGTATCAGTGCCGGTAAATGCAAGTTAACTTCCGAGCCAAATTGCAGCGGTTTGTCTAAGTTGGGGGTCTTGCCGTCTCTGATAGATTCAATCGCCTGCTCGAGCATCTCCATGTACAAAGTAAAACCTATGCCCTGGATCTGGCCGCTCTGCTCTTCGCCAAGCAGTTCTCCGGCGCCGCGTATTTCCAAATCATGGCTGGCTAAGGTAAAGCCAGCTCCCAGTTCGGTCGCTTCAGCAATCGCATCCAAACGCTTACTGGCATCTTTGCTGATCGACTTCGGGTGCGGTGTTAGCAGGTAAGCATAGGCCTGGTGGTGCGAGCGTCCAACCCGGCCACGCAATTGGTGCAGTTGCGCCAGACCAAATTTATCGGCCCGCTGGATGATAATAGTGTTGGCGTTGGGCACATCGATGCCGGTTTCGATAATAGTAGTGCACAGCAGTACATTGAAGCGCTTGTGATAAAAGTCCGACATTACCTGTTCTAGCTGCCGTTCGCGCATCTGCCCGTGGCCTACGGCAATTCTCGCCTCCGGTACTAATTCGCCGAGTTCTCTGGCGACTTTGTCGATAGTTTTTACTTCATTGTGCAATATGTAGACCTGACCACCGCGCAGCAGTTCTCGCAGTATCGCCTCTTTGATGATGGCGGAATCAGACTCGCGGACAAAGGTTTTAACTGAGAGTCGTCGTGCTGGTGGGGTGGCGATGATTGAAAGGTCACGCATTCCCGACATCGCCATATTCAAAGTACGGGGAATAGGGGTGGCGGTCATGGTCAAAATGTCGACCTCAGAGCGCATAGATTTCAGACGCTCTTTTTGCTGCACCCCAAAGCGGTGCTCCTCATCGATGATCACTAAGCCCAATTGTTTAAATTTAACATCTTTTTGTAGTAACTTATGGGTGCCGATAATGATATCGACGTTGCCAGCTTGTAATTGTGCCAGTGTGACATTTTGCTGTTTGCTGGTTTTAAAGCGTGACACTATGTCTATATTAATCGCTGAATCGGCAAAGCGGTCGCTGAAATTTTCATAGTGTTGCTGCGCCAACAAAGTCGTCGGCACCAGAATGGCGACTTGTTTGTTACTTTGTACGGCGATAAAGGCGGCGCGCATTGCCACTTCGGTTTTGCCGAAGCCGACATCGCCACAGACCAATCTGTCCATAGGCTGGGCTGAAGTCATATCGCGGATAACAGCGCTAATCGCCAGTGCCTGATCGGGGGTTTCCTCAAACGGAAAACTGGCGGCAAAACGCTGATATTCCTGGGCCGGTGATTCAAATGCAAATCCCTTGCGGGCGGCCCGTCTGGCGTAAATACTCAAAAGTTCAGCGGCGGTGTCGCGAATTTTCTCCGCGGCTTTTTGCCGTGCTTTACTCCACTGCTCTGTACCCAGGCGGTGCAGAGGTGCCATTTCATCGCTGCTTCCAGAGTAGCGACTAATCAAGTGTAAGCTGGCAACGGGAACATACAAGGTCGCGTCATTGGCATAGCTGAGTTTTACAAACTCATTGCCCTGATCTTCAATAACGATAGTCTCTAGCCCTAAGTAGCGACCGACGCCGTGATCGATATGCACGACCGGGGCATTGAGTTGTAACTCGGTTAAATTGCGTACGACTAAGTCAGACTGGCTTTTTTCTTTAGTGCGGCGGCGCTGTTGAAATACCTGGCGGCCAAACAGCTGTGATTCGCTGATCAGTTCCAGCTGGTTGGGGATACTTAAGCCGCGACTTAGCGGAAAAACAGTGATGGCAACTTGTGCATCGCCGTCAATAAACTGCTGCCAGTTTTCCAGGCTGGCAGGTGCCAGTTTAATTTTGCTCAGAAGTTCCAGCAGTGCCTCGCGTCGTCCGGCGGATTCGGCGCAAAAAAGAAAGCGGCTGTTGGGGTTGTCTGCTAAGTGCTGCTGCAGTGCGCTCAGTGGTAAAGTGCTCTGGGCATCGACACTCAGTTCGGCGGGTGCTCTGCACTGCAGATTACTTTTACCGGCACCTTTTACTAGTTCATTGCTGTACTGCAGCTTGCGAAAGGGCTTTAAATGCCGCATGAATTCACTGCTGTTTAAAAACAGTGCACTGGGCTCAAGTATCGGTCGTTCAATATCGTGGCGTAGCTGTTCGTAGCGGTTGAACACATCTTGCCAGAAGTTCTGGCATTTATTCTCCAGCGCTCCCTCGCTGATGATGAGTGTATCATCGGGCAGATAATCAAAAAGGGTACTGGTCTGTTGAAAAAATAATGGCAGATAGTACTCAATGCCGGCGGGGGCAAAGCCATTGCTGACATCTTGATAGGTAGGGCACTTTTTAGGGGTGACATCAAAGCGCTGGCGCCACTGTTTCTTAAATAAACTAATGGCGTCTTCGGTGAGTGGGAATTCGCGGGCGGGCAATAGTTTAATCTGCTCAATTTTATCGATCGAGCGCTGTGATTCAGGGTCAAAGGTCCGCAGGCTATCGATCTCGTCATCGAATAGGTCGATGCGAAATGGGAACTCGCTACCCATGGGAAACAAATCGATGATAGAGCCGCGAAAGGCAAATTCGCCATGGGAAAATACATTGTCAACGGCTCGGTAGCCCGCTTCCACTAGCTGGTTGCGCAACTTGTCGGCGTTGATGGTCTGGCCGCGGTTCAATATTAAGGTATTGGCAACTAAAAAATCGTAGGGCACAATGCGATGCATAAATGTGCTGATGGGCACTACGATAATCGCTTTTTCAATTAAAGGTAATTGCTGCAACGTGGTCAAGCGGCTGGAGATGATGTCCTGATGTGGCGAAAAATTATCGTAGGGCAGTGTTTCCCAATCGGGAAAGGGCAGTATCTGCAGTCGCTGCGCCGGGGTGAAAAAGCGGATTTCACTCTCTAAGGTGAGGGCGCTGTCGGTATCTTTACAGATCACCACAGTCAATCCCTGCTGTTGACTGGCGGCTTGGGCGATCAGCCAGCCAGCACTGGCGCCGGCAACGCCGCCAAGCCATTTAGTATCAGCATTTTTACCCGGTAAGGTGAATGCAAGTTGTGTCAAAGCCAGTCCCCGCGAAATTGTTTTTTTAAAGTTCGCTATTTTATGTCAGTTCAGCACTGAAAATCAGTAGTTTATGAATTTAATTTAAATATAGTCTAAAGTCTTGCCGTTTTGGTTTGCTCATCGCTATATAAATAGGGATAATGCGCGCACTAATTATCACCAAATATTGGAGAGTAATGTGAGTCGAGAGCAATTATTTTCAGCATGGAAACAACGTGAAGCATTAACAGAGGAAATGGTTCCTTTAGTGGGCGCTTTATACCGTGATCATAATGTTGAGACCTCGGTTTTTGGTCGACTGCTAGTCAAGCGATCTGTTATTGATATATTAAAGGCGCACCGTTTTGGTCGTCAAATTGAAAGCACAGAACTCACTGTAGACGATACGTTTCCAGTATTAAATCTCCTACCTGAGCTAGAGCTAAAAAACGCCCATATCGATATCGGTAAGCTAGCGGTTAAATTTCGCGCGCAAGCTGAGCATTCAGACTTAAAAGCATTTTTACGCGCTGAATTGGTGACTTGTGTCGATCAGGAATCTGCGCCTGCCACTGATGTGGTGCTGTACGGTTTTGGTCGTATCGGACGTTTATTAGCACGGCTGTTACTTGAACAAACTGGTGGTGGTAGCGGCATGCGCCTGAGCGCAATCGTAGTGCGCAAAGGTAAGGCAAAATTTGATTTAGAGAAGCGCGCCAGCTTATTGCGCCGCGATTCAGTACACGGCGCTTTCAAAGGCAACATCACTGTCGATGAAGAGAACCATGCGCTTATTGCCAATGGTAATATGATCAAAATCATCTTCGCCAGCAGCCCCGAAGAAGTGGATTACACTAAGTACGGGATTAAAGATGCACTGATTATCGACAACACCGGTATGTGGCGTGATAAGGAGGGGCTAAGCCTTCACTTGCAGTGCCCGGGTGCAAAGAAAGTACTACTGACAGCACCTGGTAAAGGTATAAAGAACATCGTTATGGGTGTGAACCAGGACGATGTTCTGGATGAAGATACTATTATTTCTGCCGCCTCTTGTACCACTAACGCTATTACTCCGGTTCTTAAAGCGCTGTGCGATGAGTTCGGGGTAGAAAATGGTCACGTAGAGACTATTCACTCTTTCACTAACGATCAAAATTTAATTGATAACTATCATAAAGGTGATCGCCGCGGTCGGGCTGCCACTCTTAACATGGTTATCACTGAAACAGGCGCCGCTAAAGCTGTTTCTAAGGCGCTTCCAGAAATGGAAGGCAAGCTCACCGGCAACTCTATCCGCGTGCCTACGCCTAACGTTTCTATCGCTATATTAAACTTAAACTTAAAGAAAGAAACCACCAAAGACGAGCTGAATGACTACTTGCGCAATGCCGCACTGCACTCTAATTTGCAAAAGCAAATTGGCTACAGCATCTCTCCGGAAGCGGTTTCCACTGACTTTGTCGGCTCTCGCTCTGCAGGTACGGTAGATGCACTGGCGACTATCGCGGAAGGTGGTAAGAGCTGTGTAGTGTACATTTGGTACGACAACGAGTTCGGTTACAGCTGTCAGGTAATGCGTTTAGCTAAACGTATGACTAAGCACACCTTAGCTGCTTTCCCAATCGAAGCTTAAACAGCGCCTAAATCCTTGGGTTGCTTAGTATTTGAAGCCGTGTAGCATTCAGCTACGCGGCTTTTTTGTTTCTGTTTTTGCCCCGCTGTGGCGCGCTTTTAATTCAATGAGTAATCCGATACAAATACTGCTTATCGGTGATTTTTGATGCGCTAGATCAGTAGCTGAGCCGCGGTTGATCCGATCTCATACAGTGGTGTTTTGAGGCTGGACAATAATGGATTAATCCAGGCAGATGCATCTACGTCATTAAATCCTGCAATGTCAATTTGTTGCGGAATATGCTGATCTCTACACTGGCACCGGTAGATGCCGGCCGAGGCGATGTCATCATTGTTGAAGAAAACCGCGTCGATCTGCGGCTGTGCTGTGAGAATATCCCGATCAAACCCCCGTCTATTTTCGCCTGTTAATACTTTTTTCCACAGCATCATCCATTAGATTAGCAGCGCATTTTCTTTGCTGCAGTTTTCTGTATGGACATGTAGATATCATTTATGGTCCCTGCTTTTCCCTCGCAGCTTCTACCTGAAAAGTGCCGTAGCACCGGGTATTACCTAAAGGCATATTCTTCACACCCTGCTACCATTTATTGCTCTGCAGATGGTAGCCCTGATATTGTTATCCAGTTTTCCGATTCTGGCGCTTGGATGGCAGTAGGGATTTGAGTCCGTACAACATAGTGGATCAATTAAACCGGGTGAATATTCACTCGGCTTTTATCGATCAGCTCTGCTCCTATAACCCAGAGACGTTAAATTTATCTTTTTGTACAAGGTCTAAAATACTGGGATTGCTGGTTCAATTACAGGCCAGAGAGATCAGCGTATACAAGGTAATCGGCAATTTTTCCCTGATTTATGGTTAATTGTGTGGCAAAGTTGGCACTGTGCTCACTGCCATCTAAGCGCACATAATCGACACTGCCGCTGCACCAAAGATCATTGCTGTTATGATTGATCTTGTTGATCTTGTTGATACTGTGAGACATTGAGTGAATGCTGCTAAAAAATTGCCGATTGGCATCCAGCACCGCGATTTTGTTATCGATCAGCGGGTAATTGCCGATACGAAATTTTACTTTATCGGCAAGTATCGCTTCCAGGTAATTGAGATCTTTGCTGTCTACCGCAGTATATAATTCGCCAATAAATAGTTCTGCTTGTCTGTTGTTCATTATTTATTCCTCGCTATTTTTTTGGATGGTTAGTTCGCTGGTTTCACCGCCGTACTGATTTTTCTCTGCCGCTTTGTCGCTGCGGTATTGGATAAATTCAAACTGAAAACCCGCCGGGCCACAGTAGTAGAATGTGCTGCGATAGGGATGATCGCGGCCTACGATGTCGAGTTCGAAACCGCTGTGGGTCAGGCGCTCTATCAAAGCTGATAAGTCATCAATGACAAAACCTAAATGCGCCAGCCCGGGAGAGATCCCTTTGAGGTTTCTTATTTCGCCATGGGTGCCGTCATTCAGGCAAATGTTTTAATCGTTATCACCGACATGTACCCAGCTGCGTGTAGCACAGGCCCAGTTTCCCTCACCGCGACCAGCGAACCCTCCAGTGCGGAAAAGCGGCTAGCAGGAAGTCGAGAGCCGGCTGAATGTCTATTAGCACTAAATTGGCATGTTCTAAGCGCACCATTGTTATCACCTTTACGTGTTTGTAAGTCAGTAGTGCTACTTTACTTTAGAGAGCATTGACCAACAATATAGCTGCTAGTAAACTCTTTGTTGACAAAAACTCAACAAATTAGAGTCGATGAATATGGATTGTTTCAATGCATTGCCAATTTTTGTGGCAGTCGCCAAAAATGCCGGGTTTTCTGCAGCGGCCAGAGAGCTCGGACTGTCAAAATCCGCGGTGAGTAAACGTATTACCAAGTTGGAGGCGCAACTGGGCAGCCGCTTGTTGCATCGCACCACTAGAAAGTTGAGCCTGACCGAAGCGGGAGAGCGTTTTTACCAGCATGCTCTGCAGGCGATATATGCCGCCCAAAACGCCGAAGACGCCGTCTCTGAATTGCAGGGGGAGCCCCAGGGATTGTTAAAAATTAATGTACCTATGACTTTTGGGCTGCTACACATTGCACCGTTAATCCCGATATTTTTACAGCGTTATCCGCAAGTAAAAATTGATTTACAGCTGGATGATCAGGCGATTGATTTGATAGCACAAGGTTTTGATTTGGCTATTCGCACCGGAGTGTTAGCGGATTCGACTCTGATTGCCAGGGAGCTGACACAATTGCGTAGCACAGTGTGTATGAGTGCTGATTATCGGCCGCAGAGCTCGCTGTTATCACCTGAAGATTTAAGCGCGGAGAACTGTCTGTTGTACAGTTATTCGGTCAATGCTGACAACTGGACATTTATGCGTAACGGGGTTACCCAGCAAGTTAAGGTAGCGGGTAACTATCGGGTGAATAGCAGTGCAGCGCTGAAAGAGGCACTGCTAAGAGGCACCGGAATTGGCCGGTTACCTTCCTTTGTCGCCAGTGAGTATTTGGCTAGCGGTGCGTTAGTGCGAGTGTTTGCAGATTACCAAATGCCCACTGCCACACTTTACGCGCTCTACCCCGAGCGCGCTTATGTTCCGGCAAAAGTACGGGCCTTTTTAGATTTTAGTATCGAGTATTTCGGTATCGACCGACCCTATTGGGATGAAAACCTATAACGGTTCTCTCAACATTGTTACCCAGCTAACCGCTGCTTGAAGATTAAATATACTGTTTGAACATCTCTAGATTTCCTGCGGTCATGGTGGGGATCATCTCGGTAATTTGATAGCGGGCAACTGCGGCCCGATAAAAGGGATCTTGCTCTATAATCTTTTGCAGTTGCATGAGATTGGCACAGTTCGCCATGATAACTCCCCCTGTTCTGGGGACTTTTCTGCCCGAGAACAGGAATACTTTTTGCGCGTAGAACTTTTGCAAATAAATGACATGTGCCTCCATGTGCCTCTCCACTTCCGACAGTTCTTTTATATACTCAAGTGACACTATAAACATATCTTGGCCTATTGTTTATCAGTCGTTGAAGCGACTTTTTGTCGAAACAGTTTTTTCAGCAGTGAGTCAAAATTGCGGATAATTGCCACCCCGGAAAATATCAACACTACGCCAAATATGTCTTGGGAATTAAGGCTTTCACCGAGCAAGCTGATACCGACAAAAATGCCAACCACCGGGATGATAAAAGTATTCAGTGAGGTATTGCTGGGGCCGGCCCGCTTCAGCAGGCGAAACAATATGATGTAGGCCAGAGCAGTCGAGAAAAGCGCTAAGATAAACAGTGATAGCCAGACATCCAGACGATATTCAAAGCTAGGTAAACCATCGATGTTAATACTGACCAGAGACATGGCAACGGCTGCCCAGATTAAAGTGTAAGTAGTGACCACCGTTTTATTTATATGATCTGGCACAAATTTTTGATAGTAAATACCGCTGCAACCATAGAAGAAACAGGCACAGATCATCGCCAGCTGCCCTAAGCTTGTAAGGTCAAAACTGCTCAGTTTATCGACCCCCATGATAGTTATAATTCCCAGCATTCCCATCCCCAGACCCAGCGCTTTGCGCCAGCTCATGCGCTCACTGCCACCAATAAAAAAATGCGCTAAAAAGGCGGTAAAAAAAGGCACACTGCCATTGAAAATAGCGCCGATACTGGTGGAGACGTGCTGCTGCCCCCAAGTAAAAAAAGAGAAGGGGATAGCACAGGAAAGAAGGCCTCCACCGAGCAGTAACAGATGTTCCCGGGCACTGATGCGCAGCTGTTTTTTGCTAATCAGACACCAGAGAAATAAAGCGCTAAAGGCAATGCATAATCTTAAAAACACCAAGGTGAAAGGGGGAATTTGATCCAGTGAGTTTTTTATATTGATAAAAGAGAACCCCCACAGCAGCGACAGTGCCAGTAGCATCATCCATTCAACTCTACCCATAGTGTATTGGTTTGTGTTCATCTGTTACTTCCGTTTTAGCGTTTTAATTGGAATATATGTTTGTTTTTCAGTATATGAATTAAATAGTGGGAAATGGAATCACTACTGCTGCTTTTGTATTGACCTGGCTGCGGGCTATCGCTGCTCTCTTTACTGGCAAAGTATTGTAGTTGTTCACGGCTGAACTAATAACGGCCTATTTCTCTGTTTTTCCACGCCTGAATTAAATAGTGGGAAATGGAATCACTACTGCTGCTTTTGTATTGACCTGGCTGCGGGCTATCGCTGCTCTCTTTACTGGCGAAGTGTTGTAGTTGTTCGCGACTGAACCATTGAGCAGTTTCTAAGTCATCGTTACTGACGTCAATTTCCTGGGTGTGCGCCACTGCGGTAAACCCGAGCATGATAGAGGCGGGGAATGGCCATGGCTGTGAGCGGACATAAGTGACATCTTGCACTTTGATACCGCTCTCTTCATCCACTTCTCTGATGACTGCCTCCTCTAGGCTTTCCCCGGGATCGACAAAACCCGCCAGGGTGGAATACACTCCGGGTGGCCAGTTTTGTTGTCGTCCGAGCAAACAGCGAGCGATACCGTCGTCAAACATGCGTTCTACCAGCATAATTACGGCAGGGTCGGTGCGCGGAAAACTCATGTTGCGGCAGTCGCTGTTGGTACAGCGCCTGGCGTGCCCGGCTTCAATAAGTTGACTTAAGCAACCGCATTTTCCACAGTACAAGTGGGTGCGATGCCAATACACTAAGCCCTTTGCCAGTGCTTGAATGGCGGCATCTGCAGCAGGTAAAGCTGAGCCCAGTTGCCGCAATTGCCGCCACACTCCCAGTTGTTCAATGGCCTGGCTCTCGGCAAAATTTAATTTATTACAGTCCAGTGCAAAAATAGCCACCGACTCATCTCTGCCTAAAAACACACAACTGTTGACACTGATTCCAGGTAACTGATCAGGTCGTAGATAAACAGGGAGCAGTGGATTGTCGCGCTGGAAAAAGTTATCCCCGTCGCGGATCAAAGCAAACAAGGTATTATCACTGTTAAATTGACTGTTAAGCCAATCCTTGTTTTTGCGTTGATTAGTACACCTGTCAAGTGGCATACCTGTATAAATCAATGACATCTTAGCTTTCACTCCCTGCGGGTAAATGTTTTGCCCAGTCTTTTGACCATTGACCTAAAGGCGCGATTATATCGAACAAGCTACGTCCTTGGTCAGTCAGAGCATAACCATCACTCTGGGTCTCGATCAGCTGCAAGATTTTTAGTTCTTGCAGTCGAGTATTGAGCAAGCTTGGGGATATTTGCTCGCAGCGCTGCTGCAGTTGCCTGAAAGTTGCCGGCCCTTGAGATAAGTGCCAAATAACCCCGAGTGACCAAGTTCGTCCCAGTAAGTCTAATAAAGCCATTATTGGTTTTCCGGACTTTGAACCGCGAACTTGGCTTCCGGGAATAGGTAAAGGCATTAGAGGTCCTTGACTGAAAGAAACTAGATTACTTTGCTACTGTTTTAGTAGCAAGATTTTTTTACGCTATCTCCAAAGATTAATCCAACACAAACAGGCTATATCGACAGTTTATTTTCTGTGCCTTGAATGCTCCCTTTGTGCAGGCATTCAAACAAAGTGTTGCTTTTGATGGATATTTGCCGGGGAACGACCTGGTAGTGCCGATAATCCTGTATACTTTAGCCGCCAATCAGAGCGCTACTTTTACAGCTAAAGTAATAGAGTGCTGCTCGATAGGCTAAATCACATTTTAAGTGATTGAAAAATATGTACTCTGCTCTGAGCAAGTAAAGTGCAATAGACTAGAATTAGTATTGGAGCCCCTTTATGTCGGTAATTCGTCAAGACGACCTGATCAGCAGTGTTGCTGATGCCCTGCAGTTTATCTCCTATTATCATCCGTTAGATTTTATACAATCGCTGCATCAGGCCTACGAAAAAGAGCAGAACCCTGCCGCCCGTGATGCGATGGCGCAAATGCTGGTTAACTCCCGCATGTGTGCTCAGGGAAGGCGCCCGCTGTGCCAGGATACCGGTATAGTGACAGTGTTTGTCAAGGTAGGCATGAATGTCACATGGGATGCCAAAATATCTGTCACAGATATGATCAATGAAGGTGTTCGCCGAGCTTATTTAAACCCGGATAATGTATTACGTGCCTCGATACTGGCGGATCCTGCTGGTGCCCGTACTAATACTAAAGACAACACTCCAGCGGTTATTCACTATGAAGTGGTTGAGGGCGATACAGTAGATATTCAGATCGCGGCCAAAGGTGGCGGTTCTGAAAATAAATCGAAAATGGCAATGTTGAACCCCTCTGACAGCATCGTCGATTGGGTGGTGAAAACTGTACCTACTATGGGGGCCGGTTGGTGCCCACCCGGGATGCTGGGAATAGGTATAGGCGGTACCGCAGAAAAAGCGGCCGTGATGGCCAAGGAATCTTTGATGGGTTCTATTGATATTCATGATTTGCGCAAACGCGGTCCGCAAAACCGCATTGAAGAGTTGCGTCTGGAAATCATGGACAGAGTTAATCAGCTGGGTATCGGTGCTCAGGGTCTCGGCGGCTTAACCACTGTGTTAGATGTTAAAATTATGGACTACCCGACCCACGCCGCTTCTCTGCCTGTTTGCATGATCCCTAACTGCGCGGCGACCAGACACACGCATTTTGTATTAGATGGCAATGGCCCGGCAATCCTGACCCCTCCAAGCCTGGAAGACTGGCCAGACGTGAGCTTTGAAGTAGGAGATAGTACACGTCGGGTTAATTTGGATGAGATCACCCCAGAGGACGTCAAAGATTGGAAAGTCGGTGAGACTATCTTGCTTAACGGTAAGATGCTCACCGGACGTGATGCCGCACATAAACGTATGATCGAAATGCTGGATCGCGGTGAGCAGCTACCTGTCGATCTAAAAGGTCGTTTTATTTACTACGTCGGTCCGGTTGATCCCATCGCCGGTGAGGTCGTTGGCCCGGCCGGGCCCACTACAGCAACCCGCATGGATAAATTTACCCGGCAGATTCTCGAGAGCACCGGGCTGTTGGGAATGATCGGTAAATCCGAGCGCGGGCCCGCCGCAATCTCGGCGATTAAAGACAATTCTGCAGTCTACCTAATGGCCGTCGGTGGAGCAGCCTACCTGGTTTCTAAGGCAATAGTAGGTGCTAAAGTACTGGCCTTTGAAGAGATGGGTATGGAGGCAATCTACGAGTTTGAAGTCAAAGATATGCCGGTAACTGTCGCAGTCGATGTCAACGGCGAATCAGTGCATAATACTGGCCCGGCAATTTGGCAGAAAATCATCGCTGAGCAAGTCAGCTAAATAGCTGTTCAGACTTTTAAAAAGGGGCTTTTAGCCCCTTTTTTATTTACAACCTGAAAGTGGTTAGTATAACTTACTTCCAACTTCCAACTTCCAACTTAAAACTTAAAACTTACCTCTAACTACTAAAAAAATCAAAAATAGAAATTAAAAAATAA
>JABSQZ010000001.1:0-540032 GCA_013215505.1 Oceanospirillaceae bacterium | reverse complement strand
CTTCCAACTTCCAACTTCCAACTTCCAACTTCCAACTTCCAACTTCCAACTTCCAACTGTTATCGTTATTGTTAGCTCGATCTAATAAATATCTGAAAACTATAAATTATTCTTTAACAGATAGCTGTTGCCCGCTAGAATCACTCTCCCTGTTATTTTGTAAGCCTATATTTGGAGTCCCGATGGCGTATTTTCTGCTGGTATTAACCGTCTTGTTTTGGGCGGGTAATTTTGTCTTAGCGCGCTCGCTGGTCGATTTACTTCCTCCTGTCAGTATGGCGAGTATGCGCTGGTCGCTGGCCTTTATATTACTGTTACCTTTTGTTTATCCGAGGTTGTGGCGCGATCGAAAGCTGTTGGTTAAACACTGGAAAATTATCACTTTGTTATCGCTGTTTGGAGTGGCTGCCTTTAACACTACGGTATATCTAGGGGTACAACATACGACGGCTACTAACGCGACGCTGCTGCAGTCCTCGATACCTATTCTAGTGTTGATTCTCTCGGTGATCTTTTTTAGCGAAAAAATATCTATAAAACAGTTGCTTGGGGTGTGTTTTTCATTTGTCGGTGTGTTAGTGATCATCGCAAAAGGGCAGCTGGATATGCTGTTAGCCTTCAGTTTAAATACCGGGGATTTGTGGATATTGATTGCCGTTAGTTGCTGGACTATCTATTCAGTTCTATTGCGCTACAAACCCGCTCAATTGGATGGCTTGTCATTTCTTGGGGCCAGTATTTTTATCGGAAACTTGATACTTTATCCGCTGGTTTATTGGGAACTGCAATACGTAGACATCAATAGTTTTCAAGTAACCTGGCAGATAAGTTCTGCGGTTATGTACCTGGCCATTTTCCCCTCGCTGTTAGCCTATTTCTTTTGGAATAGAGCGGTTGCGGAGGTCGGAGCCGCCAGGGCTAGTCTCTTTATTCATTTACTACCGGTATTCGGTGCCTTGCTGGCGACTTTACTGTTGGGCGAGGCAATGCAGATATTTCACTTGATAGGGATAATTTTGATCTTCATCGGCATTTATCTGGCGATAATTACTGATATACTGCGGCGCAGTAAACTAAGGAACCTATGAATAAGCCCGAGATACACCGGGTTTATTCACGGTTTCCCAAACCTAAAAAACATTCCTATAACATCCCAAAAGTGGTGAAAGCGGAGTGTTTCGGGCAAATTTTTTTGAGGATCTTATCAATATGCGCAATATGTTGTTGGCTTTTTTAATCGCTGTAATATCGACCAGTTTTATCGTACCTGAAGTGCAGGCGAAACGTTTTGGAGGGGGCTCAAAAATAGGTAAGTCTTTCTTTTCCAGTAAAAAAACCACGCCTGCAGCAAAAAGCACTAGCCCGAGCAGTAGTAAAAGTTCCGCGGCTAAAAAAGCCGGATTTGGCGGCCTGATGGGCGGTTTGTTGGCGGGAGGCCTTTTAGGGGCAATGTTTTTAGGCGGTGGTTTCGAAGGTATTCAAATGATGGATATTCTGTTGCTGGCGCTCGGCGGTTTCCTGATCTTTAAGGTGATCGGCATGCTGCGGGCCAGACAGTCGACTAGCTATGCTACCCCAGCGGGCCCAGTGAGGATGAATAATAACGAATTCGCTGCTAATTCGGATAGCAGTGTTGAGCCCAGCACGCAGATCCAAGTACCGGCATGGTTTAATGAACAGCAGTTTGTAAAAGGTTCCAAGTCGCATTTTAGCAACTTGCAACAGGCCTGGGATGCTAAAAATTGGGACGAGATTGCCGGCTACACCAATGCCGATGTATTGGCTGAGTTAAAGCGTGAGCGCGAACAACTCGCTGATGATTTGTACACAGAAGTGGTCAGTGTCGAGGCGCAGCTCATCGGCTTTAAAGAAGAGCAAGACTTTGTGGTTGCCGCTATTGCCTTTACCGGTCGCATTAAAGAGGACTCATCTCTGGTCGCTAAAGAGTTTGACGAAACCTGGCATTTAACCCGTGACATGCAAGTTGAAAATGCGGATTGGGTGATTGCAGGCATTGAACAAAATAGTTAAAAGTGAGCAACACAAGCGTTGAGTTTTGCAGATTACTCAGCGCTTTTTTTCGTGCGGCCACTGATCAGTAGCTGTTCTTTAATGCCCTTTCGAGCAATATAAATAGGTTATGCTTGGTGCTAGTCAAAGCTATTCAATGATTTTTTGGATCCATCAATACAACGGTTCTGTGAGTTACCCACATCGTCAGCAGCACTGCTGCCGCGAACCAGTAAAGTCCTAAATGCACTTCTACACTGGCAATTGCGCCAAGTTTTACCGATACTAATAATATTGCTACTACTAGTACGTCTAACATCGCCCAGCGCCCATAATTGTGTATTAAATTGATCAGTTTAGTGAGTTTTTTACTGCGGTTGTTGTAGTGTAAAACCCAGCCAAGTAGCAGTATCTTGCAAAAGGGCAGGGCAATACTTAACCCTGATATCAGTATCAATAACAGATACTGACCTCGCTCAAATAAATCTAGCAGGGCAGAGATGATAGAAAAGCTATTCTCTAAAAAGATCAGTTTAGTAATGGTCATCATAGGGGTGGAAATGCCGGCAATGAACATGCCTAAGGAGCAGATCAATAACAGTTTAAGCAGTTGAATTTCTATACTGGATTTAGTTTTTTCTGGGCTCATAGGGTAAGGTACTGAGGTTGTGAACGAAAGAACAGCAGCTTAGCACATAGTGACACTGCGTTGACCAAGGTGTTGGTTGACTATTGCTCTGTCTTAATCTTTGCGGTGTTGCTCGTACCAAATTTCAAAGTCTGCCGCAATCATTGGCTTGGCAAACATATAGCCTTGGATTTGCTCGCACTGTTCGCGGCGCAAGAAATCTAACTGTAACTGACTCTCCACACCTTCAGCGCAGATGCTCATACCCAGGCGATGGCCCAGCGCAATTATTGCACCGACGATGGCGTTTTTCTTATCGTCAGATTCTATATCCTGAACCATAGACCGGTCGATTTTCAACTTTTGCACCGGCAGTTGCTTTAGGTAACTCAGTGATGAATTACCAGTGCCAAAATCATCTAACGCTAAACTGACTCCCATGTCCCGCAGTTTTGTTAACAGCGGAACTGCTTCTCCTGCATGCTCCATGATCACGGTTTCTAATATCTCAATTTCCAGGTTTTCTGCGGGGATTTGGTACTGATCTAATAATTTTGCGATATGCCCAGCCAAATTTCCCTGAATTAACTCCTGGCTGGATGCATTGACCGCAACTTTAAAGTCGACCGCATATTTCGCTCGCCAGTGCGATAAGTAATAACAGGCCTGCTCGATGACCCAAGCACCCACTTCTGGCATTAAGCCAATGGCCTCTAATATGTGTAAAAACTTGTCAGGGGTCAGTAGTCCCTGCTCGGGGTGTTGCCAGCGAATTAAGGTCTCAACCCCGCTGACAGCTCCCGTGACGGTATTAATTTGCGGTTGAAAGAAAACCCTGAATTGGTTGTTTTTTAGAGCCTGGCGCAAGGCTGACTCCATCCGCACCCAGGACTCAACCATTTGCGATTGCTTGTAGTGGTAAAATAGGTAACTGTTACGATGACTGTCTTTACCTTGATGAACGGCTGCATCGGCGTTTTTAATCAGTATTTCACTATCACTGCTATGCTCCGGGTAGAGCGAAATGCCAATAGTGCCAGTGGTATAAAAATTATAGTTTTCCAGGGAAAAAGGCAGTTCCATCGCCCTGATTATTTGCTCTGCGATTACTATCACGCTGTTTTTGTCAGACATATCCGTTAACAAAATAGCAAACTCATCTCCGCCAATTCGGGCAATGGTATATTGGTTATCCAGAGTGTTGTTGAGCCTTCTGGCGACTAGCTTTAGTAGCTGGTCGCCGGCGCGGTGTCCCAATGATTCATTAACATGTTTAAAGCGGTTGAGATCCAGCATCAAAATAGCAACTAGCTGGTCTTTGTCACAGTGTTTTATTTCGTATTCTAATAGAGATTTAAACAATAACCGGTTCGGCAACTCGGTTAAGGGGTCGTGCTGTTGCATAAACAGTAATTTAGCTTCAGAATCCTTCAGTTGTGAGAGGTCGGCTGCCACATAGACAAAATGCTTGTTGTGATGATCTTGGCTGGAGACCGCGTTAATGGTGACTCTTTGAAAAAACGACTCACCATTCTTTCGTCTACTGGCTACTTCTCCCTGCCAGTGACCTTGCTCTGCTAGAGTTGCCAGGCTAATTTTGCGTTGCCATGGGCAAATTTCAGAACTGTTCTTGCCGATTAAATCACTCCTGCTATAGCCCGATATACGCCTATAAGCAGCATTTAGGTCGACTATGTTATGTTCACTGTCAGTGATTAATATTCCCTCATCGGTACTGTTAAACGCCATGCAGGCTAAATCAATCTTTTCTCTGTCCCGGCGCTCTTTGGTGGTCTCGAATAACATGCAATTTAAGCAAGTTTCCGGTTCAGACAAGGGCTGGATATCGTTTTTATCCTCAATGCTCGCCGACAGATAAAACCATTTTTTTTCTCCCTGCTCATTGGTGAGGTAAAACTCCTGGTTATAACTGCTCCTGCTAATATTGTTTTTTAAGAAGCTACGCAGTAAGCGCCGTCGGGTAACATCGTTGAGTTGGTGCCAAAAAAGTTGAAAATCATCTTTGTAGCCGAGCGGGTAGTCAAAGACATTCAGTAGCCCTTGGTTAAAATAGCTGATACTGGGTGGTTTTCTATCAACCAGCTTTAGCTGGACGATCGCAACAGGCAGTGACCGGGTGATGTTATGCAAATGCGCTTTAGTTTTTGCCAGTTTATCTCTGCTCTGCGCGCTGGTGATGGCAACACCTAGGATATAGGCGGCTGTTTCTAACAGTTGGGCCATAAATGGACTGGGGTAACCCTTATGTTTATGCAAAATACTGATAGAGCCGATAGCGGTATTGGTGTGTCCAAACAGGGGGTAACTCCAGCAGGAGCCAATTGTTAAGCTGCGACTTAGTTCAAAGTGTTCACTCCAGTCAGGGTCGCTGTAGACATCTGTACTGAAAACTGGCTGGGCAATTTTGATGGCGCTGACATAGGAGCAGTTAACGGCTGTATCAGCTAAGCCTGTGCTCACTTGAAACTGTGGGTAGAGTTCTCTGGGAATTTTCCCGGTAGTGTAAATTGCATATTTACAGTCTTGTTTGTTGCCGACCAAGGTGAACGCATAGCTATCTGTGCACATCTTTTCAATGCTTTCACACAATGTATTAGTGATGGAGTTTAAGCTGTCACAGTTGGCAATCTTTGCCAGTAATTGGCGCTGTATCCCCAGCATATATCGAAGTTCTTGGGGAGTAGGTTGGTTTGATACGCGCGGCGGCATGTCCTGTTCTGCAGCTGGCGAGTCCTTTGATGCAATATCTCTATTATTATCTAACTTGTAATTAGAACTCATATATTCGTTTCACCTCCAGGACTTCTGTTACTAACCAGGCACTAATTTTACCGCCAGCAAACACTATATTAGATGTAAATGTACATGAAATTAATAAGTTAGCAAAGTCGTCATTTTTTGGCTTTGCTTGTCATGCCAACAGCAGACCATTACTAGCCCCTGGCGGGAAGATATTTTTATTGCTTAGTTTCCCGATCAGGGGATATAGCAACAAATCTGCTGTGCTTTTGTAAAGGCGCTGCTACAGTGATCCTTTACTTAGGGAGTGTGCGAACAAGTCCATGCCTTTCTGTAAGCCCCTGGGGCGGGTTATAAAGCGGTTATTTAGTTTGTCAGGAACTTGCAAAGTACTGGTCGTCCACTGTGTCAGCATGGCTGCACCTGAGTGCTTTAGAGCCCGAAGAGAAGGTGGCGAATTTATACACATAATTTAGGCGGCTACTCTTCTGTGCATGTGTACATCAACAGTGAAATTATACGCTGAGTTCCATGTCCCCAGACACAATTGCAATGCTTGTCTTACCCTCAGGATGTTAAATGTAGTTTTTCGTCTCGATCTATAACAGCGTAAGTGGGCTAAAGGTGCCCTCAACATAATATAACTAGCGGCAGCAACTATAAAATATGAAGTGCATAAAAAAAATATAGCCCGCATACTAATCAAAAAAATGTGTTTGTTTACATATTCCTAAGCAACAACGAGCTCCCCGGAGCTGTTCGAGGATAAATCTCAGAACTTCTTTTTGGCTTCGCAGGTTACAATTTGGGAAGATTTATTTCGCCTGGTAATAATCGACGATTGCATAAATTTAGAGACTAAAAGAAGAGTTACAGTTGAACTCTGAGTTTATGTTATATACAGAATTTTCGTTATTGCCATTTTAACTTTGCAGTATCATGAGCGGGGAAAAGCCGGTAAAGTAGCAGTCTAGGTAAGGGGAGATGCAAGCCCATTCAGTGCACGGCCAGGTTGAGCGCTAAAGTGGTCAATTGCTGGTTGGTTATGATTGTTTTGCAACGGACAGAGAAGTTACAAAAAATTATTTACATGTCTGTTTACGCAAAGGAATCAGCACAAGATTATCTGAGGCTGATATAATCCCATTACTGAAATCAGTTCCGGTGGTGTTTTAGATCATATTACTTAGCTAAGACTTTGAGTTAATTCCTTTAGCTGCAGTGCTGAAATCTGTCAATTAAGCAGTATTATACTTTGCTGTCGTCTAATTATAAATTGTTGAGGATCCATGAGTTTCCCAGAAATTCCGCTATTAATTTATCCCTCTCTTGCACGGCGCTATGGTGTAGAGGAATCGCTACTGTATTTTTTATGTACTCAATTGCTAAACACGAGTGCAGAAGAGTCCCTGGCAGATGCAGCTTCGCCAGGCTGTCAAAACAATAGCTTGATGAAAGTGACCTTATCTAAAGCTAAGTGGGTAGCTCTGACAGATTTTTGGCATGAGGATAAGCTCGATCAATTAAGTGTCAGTCTACACCGCCAGGGAGCAATCTCAATTAAGTGTTATGAAAATCAGGTAATAATCAGTGAAATTGACAGTGTCGCAGACACTGCTGTCAGTATCGACAGTGTAGAAACTGACAAAAAGGTAAATCAGGCACCTTTAGCCCCAGCTGCTTCAGTGGTAACTCCTGCCTTAGTTGCCGATCAGCCGGTCTTTGCGGCGCAGGCAACCCGTTCGCTACCCGTGTATAATGTGCCTCCTGCGCCTCCAACCAGAGCTCTGCCTAAGCGCCAAACAGAGCACCTTGTCAATCAGCAGACAAGTGCTGTTCGCAACACCTCTGATCTTCACTCTAGCAATTTACCACCGGTTAATAATGGCATGGTGATCAAGGGGATAGGCCCTGCTCCCTCTTTCGGTGGTAGCATCGGCTGGAAGAAACGGTCCAGTGATGAATTACAGCAAGTCTTTGCCCAGCAGGAAGAAATAAATAAGCAATTGCAAAGTATGAGTATGGATTGGAAGCCATCGAGCATGTTTTATACCAGCTTAACCCGTAATAATATCCCGCATGAGTTTGCCAATAACTGTATCGATGAGTTCATGTTGTTTTATTGCGATAAAAATAAAAAGGAGCGTAGCTGGGATCAAAAATTTTTAGCTTGGGTAAAACGTGCCTGGGTTAAAAAACAAACCAGCAGCAACCAGGCACTAAGTTCACAACAGCAGACAGGTTACCGTCATGAAAACAGCCAAAGAGATACTCGGGAAAAACGCAAACGCATTACGGCCGCAATCATGGACATCCACGACACCAGCTGGTAATCCTCAGCCCGAAGTGACCCAGGCGCGACAAGTAGAAATAACTGCGAAAACTAAGACCTTAATAAATATGGTTTTTACTCGATTCATGGCTATTTATGGGCATAAATTTAAAAGTAGTTTTGAAACTGAATCAGAAATGCGTATTGCCAAACGTGAGTGGGCCTTAAGTTTAGGCCAGTACTCTGAAGCTGAATTGGTTGCGGCTGTCAGTCGCGCCAAAGAAACGTTAGCCTGGGCGCCGAGTATCGCGGAATTTATTCAAATATTACAGCTGCTCAATGATGCCTTTGGTCTTCCCAGTGTTCAGCATGCCTACCGCGAAGCTTGTTTTCACGCACTTAAACCAAGTTCCCATAACTGGAGTCACCCCGTGGTCTATCATGCCGGACGAGATACCGGTTGGTTTGAATTGCGCAGTGAAGAGGAAAAACATACTTACCCTCAGTTTAGCTACAGTTATGAAGTGATTTGTCGGCGCTTTCGCCAGGGTGAGATACTCGAGCAACCTATCGCTGTCGCTATCGAAGATAAACAAAATACCACTCTTTGCACTTTTATCATTCAGTGGGCGCAAGAACAGAATCTGACTCCGGAGCAGGGCAGTTCACTGTTGTACTACATGACTAAACCTAAAGGCTCTAAGGCCAGGGCAAATTTCAAAGCTAAATCACAGCAAAAACTCGATAAAATGCAGCTGTTACTGCAGTTGCCTGAGTAATATTCCCTACAGCATCAGTCACAAAACTTTAGTTTGCAAAGGCTGCGAAATGTGCAAATTTACCACAAAAAATTGGCCTTTCGATAGCTTAAACGTTAGCATAGCGGCTCAGATTTCCGGGCTGAAAATGCTGTTATTGTCCATGCATAATTACTATCTTAGGTAACATACATCTATGAGCTATCAAGTTCTTGCCAGAAAGTGGCGACCAAAACAATTTACCGAGATGGTCGGGCAAGAGCACGTCCTCAAAGCGTTAATTAATGCTCTGGATGATAATCGGCTTCATCATGCCTACCTCTTTACAGGTACCCGTGGTGTCGGTAAAACGTCAATCGCCAGGCTTTTTGCTAAAGCACTAAATTGCGAGCAGGGGGTGTCTTCCAAACCTTGTGGGACTTGCAGTGCCTGCTGTGAGATTGCCGAGGGGCGATTCGTTGATTTGATTGAAGTAGATGCCGCCTCCAGAACCAAAGTTGAAGATACTCGTGAATTGTTAGAAAACGTTCAGTACGCACCATCTAGAGGTCGCTTTAAGGTTTATTTGATCGATGAAGTACATATGTTATCAAAAAGCTCTTTCAATGCACTGCTGAAAACCTTGGAAGAACCCCCTCCGCATGTGAAATTTTTGTTGGCAACCACTGATCCGCAAAAATTGCCGGTGACGGTATTGTCACGCTGTCTGCAATTTAATCTTAAAAACATGATTCCCCAGCGCATAGTGGAACACCTGAAGCATGTCTTAAGTGAGGAGCAGGTTCCCTTCGAAGAGGCGGCGCTGTGGCTACTGGCCAGATCGGCTGATGGTTCAATGCGAGACGCCTTGAGCTTGACTGATCAATCGATTGCCTTTGGTGCTGGTGCCATCAGTGAAAATGATGTGCGGGTGATGTTGGGCACGATTGACTTAGGTTTGGTCTATGAGATATTGATCGCGCTGGTGGCTGGAGATGGTTTGGCGCTGCTGAACAACGTCGCTGATTTAGCGCAGTTCTCACCGGATTATAATAATGTCCTGGGTGACATTGTCAGCTTATTACACCGTGTTGCTATTGCTCAAACCGTGCCTGCTGCTCTGGACAACAGCATGGGCGATAAAGAGCAAGTGAGTCAATTGGCTAAACAGCTGAGTGCGGAAGATGTGCAGTTGTTTTACCAGATAGCGTTGATGGGTCGCAAAGACTTGCCTTTCGTTCCCGATGCCCGAGAGGGGTTGGAAATGACTTTGATGCGCATGTTGGCGTTCAGACCGGCCCAGAGTCAGCATCTGCAGCCAAAGAGTTTGTTAGAAGATGCGAAGCCAGACAGCTCCAATCAAGATTCGAATACTGAGCAGGGTACAACAGTGTCAGCTGGGATCGCTGAGCAAGTTGTTAATGACAACGCTATTGCAAGCAGCAGTAATGAAACTGTTGCTTTAGCGGTGGTGTCCGCGACAGTCGAAAAAAAAGATGATCTATCGGCTGGCCCAGTAACAGCAACCAACAGTGTTATGCAGGCACAAATGCCTGAAGCTGCACCAGTCGGTAGCCAGGCAGTCACTGCTGTACAGGCCCCAAGTCATTCAGAGATGACTACCAGTGATGCTATTAATGACATGGCAGAAAATCATCAGTCAGTCCATCAGCCAGCAGCTGAACCATCGGCAGTTGCTGAAGCTGCATCTGTAGATCAGCTAGTTACTCCGCCAATGGCGAATACTAAGACAGCAGTTCTAGAACCGATAACAGGCTCATCTGTTAATGCAATAAATGCAGAAAAAAAAACTAATACAGCGACTGAAGAGGCCGATAATTTAGATTCAGCAGCAATTGTGAGTAACATGTCGCACCCAGCACCTGTCGCTGGGCACTCTGTGGTGGATTTGGCACCCTGGGAAGATCAGAATCAGGCCTATCAACAAACTGCAGCTGTTGAAGTTGCAGCAAGTGAAATAGCAGTGCAGGTGGACGATACAGAAGATTCGGCCGGCGTTTCTCTAAGTGCTCCCAGCCAAATTAATATCAGTCAATTTCTGGATGCAGCGGTGACTGATTTTGCCCAACTAGGCTTAGATGACTGGCCTGCTCTGGTTGGTGCTATAGGTTTTACTGGTATGACCGCGCATATTGCAGAAAACTTATCCCTGGAGTCGATAGCGGACAGCCGGGTAGAATTTAACGTCTCTAAAGTACAAAAAAATGTATTGGATACCACTCAGCGCGAGAGAATACAAACACTCCTGAGTCAGTATTTTAATAGAGAAATAACAGTTAGTTACGATAGTCAGCAAAGCACCCGAGAAACGCCCTGGCAATGTTTTGAACAGTTGCGGGCAAAGCGCTTAAGACAGGCGATAGCGAGTTTTCAAGGGGATCAACTAGTGCAGCAATTAGTCTCGGTGTTTAGTGCTGAAATAGATCGCTCATCAATTATGCCAGTTGATTGACCTCAGCTGAGCTATCAATAAATTTCAGGAGTAGAGTGAGTATCATGTTTAAAGGTGGAATGGACGGTATCATGAAGCAGGCACAGCAGATGCAGGCTGAGATGCAAAAAGCCCAGGAGGCTGTTGCCAATACTGAAGTCAATGGTGAATCTGGCGCCGGGTTGGTGAAAATCGTTATGAATGGTCGGCACGATGTAAAAAGTGTCAATATTGATTCAAGTCTTATGCAAGAAGATAAAGAAATTTTAGAAGATCTAATAGCGGCAGCGGTGAATGATGCGGTACGCAAAGTTGAAGCACACTCTAAGTCTGAAATGGGTAAAGTAGCTGGAGGCATGGGTCTTCCGCCTGGCTTTCAGATGCCGTTTTAGTTATGTCATTGTCTCCGTTAATCCAGCAGTTAATCAGTGCTTTGCGCTGTCTGCCAGGTGTGGGGCCGAAATCGGCACAGCGTATGGCATTTCATTTGCTGGAGCGTGAGCAGGATGCGGCGCTGTTGTTGTCCGATATACTGCGCACAGCGGTCACAGAGTTGGGCAGGTGCGAGTGTTGCTCAACCTTAAGCGAAACGGAGCTCTGTCCACTCTGTGCCGACCAAAGTCGCAACCAGAAACTGCTCTGCGTCGTTGAGACGCCTATGGATGTGCTGGCGATAGAGCAAACGGGTGGTTTTAATGGCTTATATTACGTTTTGGGTGGGCATCTATCACCGTTAGACGGTATTGGTCCCGATGATTTAGGGATAGATAAGCTAGTTAACAGGCTGACGCTGGGGCAGCTGGATGAGCTTATATTGGCCACAAACCCAACCGTTGAAGGTGAAGCTACTGCGCATTATATCGCCGAGCAATTGCAGCAATTGGAGATGAAAGTTTCACGTATTGCTCATGGAGTACCTGTAGGCGGTGAGCTTGAGTATGTAGACGGTGGTACATTGGCCCACGCCATGGCTGGGCGCCGAGCAATTTAAAAATACTCGGCCAAGCTAGGCTGAAGTGTTTAACTAGGTAAACTATGCAAAAAAAGAATTACGATTGGCAGCAACTGGAGCGCAGTGCGCAGCAGCCAGTTTACGTCAATAGCAACGAAGAGTTGCAACAGCGCTGCCAGTATTGGTTAACGCTACCGATGATAGCGATAGACACCGAATTTCAACGGGTTGATACTTTTTATCCGATAGCCGGTCTGATTCAAATTGGCGATGATCAACAGTGTTATTTGATAGATCCGTTAAAAATTACTGACTATCAGCCGCTGGCGGAATTATTTCAAGCCAGTTCGGTGCTAAAAATAATCCATGCCGGCAGCGAAGACCTGGAGTTGTTTAATCAATTGGTCGGTGTGCTGCCTAAACCATTGTATGATACCCAGATAGCCGCTGCTTTTCTCGGCTGGGGCTTTACAATGGGGTTGCAGCGCTTGTTAGAGCATACCTTGCAGATCACCATCGGTAAGGCAGAGACTACTTCAAATTGGCTGCAGCGCCCGTTGACCACAAAACAAGAGCTGTATGCGGCGCTGGATGTGGCTTATCTGGCGGAGGTTTGTCAGTTACAAATCAAGCAAATGCAAGACCGTAATTGCTACCCCTGGTTTTTAGAAGACAGTGTCAGGAATTTAAGCGCATTGGAAAGTGTTGACAGTACCCTGGAGAGTGAAAACTATTATTTGCGTTTTAGTCAGCTGTGGAGTATTGCCGACTACAAGTTAGTCGCTTTGAAAGAACTGGCTCGCTGGCGTGAAGATGAATGTCGGCGCAGGAATATGCCAAGAAACTGGCTGTTGAAAAATCAGACTATTATTTCTATCATCAATACCTGGCCAGTTAATACCGCTGGGTTAGGTAGAGTAGAAGAGATGCGCAGTAAAAATATCCGCGAAGATGGGGTGGCAATTTTAGCTATCCTGGATGCTGCTAAAGCGGGATTGGCGCAGTTCGGTGAAGTACAGAAAATAAACAAACCTATAGATCCGATTTGGAATAAACGTTTCAAAAAAATCCGCCAAATAGCGGTGGCGGCAGCCGAGCGTGAAGGGATAGCGGTGGAGATGCTGTTGCGTAAAAAAGATTTAGAAGCGCTGGTCAGAACTCGGCAGCTCTACGGTGAGTACCGTATTCCTGAGGGTTTGCAGGGCTGGCGAGAGCAGTTGATCGGTGATCAAGTGCTGGAAAAGATGCGTCAGTTTGATGAATAGCTGTCGCTGTGACAAAGAAAACATAAATAGCGTTATTTCCTATGCTATGAAACTAGAAAAGAAAGTATGAAAATTATATCGATATATAAAAGTTCGCGTAAAGATGAGATGTACTTGTACGTTGAGAAAGCTGATAAATTAGCCAAGGTACCCGATAATCTACTGCAAGTTTTTGGTAAGGCCATCCATATCATGGATATGCCGTTAACTGCCAAGCGGGAATTGGCTCGGGTGGACACTAAGAAGTTACTGGCAGAGTTGCTGGCACAAGGCTTTTACTTGCAGATGCCGCCACCTAAAGAGGACTACATGTTGGATTTGCATCATGATAGGCCAACTACAGGTGTTAGATAGTTTGTTAAAGATAAAGACCTGGATTAGATAATGGCACAGCAAGTATTTTGGCGGCGTAAGAGTCTGCAGCAGATGACGGCTCCTGAGTGGGAGTCGCTCTGTGATGGCTGTGCACTCTGTTGTTTGCAGAAAGTTGAAGACGACGAAACACTGGAGGTTTTTTACACTTCAGTGGTCTGTCATTTATTAGATAAAACTAATTGTCATTGCACCCAGTACAAAGATCGCAGTCGTTTAGTGCCTAACTGTGTAAAATTACGACCACAAGATGTAGTGGATTTTCATTGGTTGCCGCCGACTTGTAGTTATCGGTTGATTAATGAAGGTAAAGATTTGCCGGACTGGCATCCGCTGGTGACAGGCCGAGCTGACACGGTGATCAAGGCGCATGCGTCAGTATTGAGTGTCTATGAAGTTACAGATAAAGAGATTGAACCCGATCAATTGATCGACTATGTACTGCTCTAGTGCATAGGTCACAATAGTTACAATTGTCGTGTGTGGCCAGGGGTTAGCACGGCAAATGTAGCGACATAAATTTTTGCTATTTCTGGACTCGATTATGGTTTCGCTAAGGCGTAGTGGCTGATGATTGCCTGTGTCTGGGTGTTTTATCGGTAACAGCTAGAGAGGTTGGGGCATGGGTAGTGAATATTTACTCACAAGCTATGTTTGCTTGAGGGTTGTGGATAAACTGCCAGCTCATGGAGCTGGCAGTTGTGGCAAAACACTAAGTAATAATATTAGTCTTTGTTAGCCATTTGCGCTTTGATTAGATCGCCGATTGTAGTTGGACCAGCAGTCTTAACTTCAACGTTACGAACAGCGGCAATAGCAGCTTTCTCGTCAGCTTGATCTTTAGCACGTACAGAAAGAGTGATGTTGCGGTTGCGACGATCAATGTTAGTGATCTTAGCTTCTACAGAATCGCCTACTTTCAGTGCAGTTGTTGCATCTTCGATGCGATCAACACTGATTTCAGATACTTTCAAGTAACCTTCGATGCCTTCGGCAAGTTCGATTACAGCGCCTTTAGCGTCAACAGACTTCACGCTACCATTAACGATAGTGTTCTTGTCGTTGGCTGTAACATACTCGGCGAATGGATCGCTGTCCATTTGCTTGATGCCCAGAGAGATGCGCTCTTTTTCTGCGTCGATAGACAAGATAACGGCTTCAACATTGTCGCCCTTCTTGTATTCGCGTAGAGAGGCTTCTGGATCGCCTTCCCAGCTGATGTCAGACATGTGAACTAAGCCGTCAAGTTCATTTTCTAGACCAACAAAGATACCGAAATCAGTGATTGTCTTGATAGAACCAGAAACTTTATCGTTAGTTGCATACTTCTCAGAGAATGCAGTCCAAGGATTAACAGTACACTGTTTGATACCTAGTGAGATACGACGACGCTCTTCGTCAACATCTAAGATCATCACTTCTAGTGATTCACCGATCTGAACAACTTTAGATGGGTGGATGTTTTTGTTAGTCCAAGACATTTCTGAAACGTGAACTAGACCTTCAACACCATCTTCGATTGAAGCAAAGCAGCCGTAATCAGTAAGGTTAGTGATTTTAGCTTGTACTTTAGAGCCAGCTGGGTAGCGGTTCTTGATAGCTTCCCACGGATCTTCAGAAAGTTGCTTAAGACCAAGAGAAATACGACCAGACTCTTTGTCGAACTTGATGATTTTAACTGAAATTTCATCACCAGGGTTAAGCATTTCACTTGGGTGAGAGATGCGCTTCCAAGCCATATCAGTGATATGTAGAAGACCATCAACACCACCTAGATCGATGAATGCACCGTAGTTAGTAAGGTTCTTAACGAAGCCTTTAGCCGTTTGGCCTTCTTCTAGAGAAGCTAAAATTTCATCGCGTTGTGCGCTGTTGGCTTCTTGAAGCACGGCACGACGTGAAACAACGATGTTGTTGCGTTTAGGATCAAGCTTGATTAGTTTGAAGTCTAGCTCTTTGCCTTCCAAGTGGTCAACGTCACGTACTGGGCGTACATCTACCAAAGAACCTGGTAAGAAACCCTGGATGTTATTAACGTTAACAGTGAAACCACCTTTAACTTTGCCATTGATGAAACCTTGTACAGTTTCTTCGTTGTCAAATTTAGCTTGTAGTACTTCCCAAGCTTCAGCGCGTTTCGCTTTTTCGCGAGAAAGTTTAGTCTCACCGAATCCGTCTTCTACAGATTCTAGAGATACTTTAACGCTATCACCGATTGAAATTTCTAGTTCGCCAGCATCGTTGAGGAATTGAATACGTGGGATAACAGCTTCAGACTTAAGTCCAGCGTGTACGGTAACCCAGTCGTTATCGATGTCAACAACTTCACCAGTAACTAAAGTACCTGGTTTCATATCGAGTGTCAGAAGAGATTCTTCAAACATGTCAGCAAAGCTTTCGCTCATGAAAATGTCCTATTTTTGGGCCGCGGTCCATGCATAAATATTTATGCCTAGATCCGAGCACATAACCTATATCACCAGCGATACAGGGTCAGATTATAAGGAAAAGCTAATACATACAAAGGCTGGTAAATGCATATTTTCCTAGATTATGGATGGCGCATTATACAGTAATAATTTACTACTGGGTAGCTCTGTTGCAATACATTTAGTTGATTTTCATCAGGGAGGGCTGTGGTTTTACACATAAACTAATTTTCCGCTGGGGTTTATCAATTTATATTTATTCACAGTGTTCAGGTGTAAGGTTATTGGTCCGGTTGACTGATTTATCCTATGGCCAGGGTGTTTTAGCCGGGTACCTGCTAAGAGTCAATATACTGGCAGGCACTACAAATGGTTGCTGCCTACCATTACAGCCTTTTAACCTGCATCGCTCAAGTTTTTATCCAGCTGGGCGCGCAGGGCATTTTGGCAGGGGGTCATCACTGAGTCTAAGTCTTTACGCAGCCTATCGGGCAGGCGCACGTTTTCTATGCCGCGGAACTTACTGGCCACCAAATTGAATTCTTTAGAGTTGTTGGCGGCAAGCGCAATGCCGTCACCGACACAAAAGGCGTAACCTGGCAGATACTCAGCCGCTAATTTTTTCCGCTGAACTTTAGTGACCATCAACCGATTGCGTATAATATAGGCGCGATACTCTAAAGAGCTGGCCGCTGCCATAATTTCAATTTGCATCGTAGTGAAGCGCTCTGCATCTTCAGATTGCAGTAAAAACGATTTAACTTGCATCTCTATTTCGGCCATTTCGTCTTTTAAGCGCAACGGGGCAAAACGTTGATTAGTCGATTTATATTCTTCAAGCTCGGCAACTGCGGCACTTAAACTCTTAATTTGCTCTTTGAGGCGAATCATTTCGATGCTGAGTTTAATATTTTCTTTCTGTAGGGATTTAACTACTTTCTTGGTTGGGGCCAAGTCCTGCTGCTTCATGATTGTAGGTTTGAGTGCCTCCTCTTTACTGCCAGCTTTATACCTGTCGCCTACCAACAACTCTCCGACACCGCCGAGTTTTTCGGCATTTTCATCGGTTTTAGTTTGTAGTTTGAGGTAGGCAAAATAGCCGCCACCGCCCAATAGGGCAATGACGAATACAGAAATAACGGCAATAATTATCGGTTTCTTTTTCGAACTCATAGCGGGAATGTTAGCTCTTAGTTTGCTGTAATTTTTTATAGTCGATCAGGATACGTACACTTTCGTTCAGTATCGCTTTGCTTTCAGGAGCTATTGGTCTGCCTAATTTATCTTTCTCCAATTTTTCTTCCAGTTCAGCCAGAGACTTTACCGCAGGTAACTGAGCTGCTTGTCTGCGCTTGTTTTCCGCATCGAGCTGCCACTGTTTCTCCGCCTCTAAATTGTCTTTATATTTAATTCTATTTAAAGAGACAACGGTATTGTCACGTAGATCAGCACGGTGAGAAATTTTATCTCTCATGTAATTGAAGTCGCCAAGTTGATCGGTGCGGCTGAGATTTAGCTGTTGTACTTGATCAAATATTACCGATCTGTCGAACTGACTAAAGCCTCTGACTGCAGATACTCGGTCCCAGGGAAGGGCATACTCTAAAGAGCTCTCTCCGTACTCTTGGGCATCTAACAGTGCCGGTAGCGAGATGTCAGGCACTACACCTTTGTTTTGCGTGCTTTCACCAGAAATTCTATAAAATTTGGCATGAGTTAATTTCAGCTGCCCATGCTTAAGGGGGGTTAGCGTTTGTACAGTGCCCTTGCCGAAAGTCTGATCACCGATAATCAAACCGCGGCGATGATCTTGAATAGCGCCAGCGAATATTTCTGAGGCGGATGCACTTTGGCGATTTACGATGACTGCCAGTGGGCCGTCATACGCTTTATAGGGATTGTTATCTTCATAGGGGGCTACTTTGCCATTGGAAAACTTAATCTGCACTGTGGCTCCAGTCCGTAAAAATAGGCCTGTGAGAGAGTTTGCCTCCTGCAGGGCTCCTCCGCCGTTATTTCTTAAATCTATGATTAAACCATCGATACGCTGTTGTTTTAATTCTTCTATTAATATGGCAACGTCTCTGGTGGTGCTTTTGTAATTTTTATCGCCTCTTTGAGCTGCGGCGAAATCAATGTAAAAAGTGGGGATATCAATCACCCCAATTTTATATTCCCGGCCATCGACTTTAGTGGTAACGATCTTCTTTTGTGCCGCTTGCTCTTCCAGTTTGACTTTGTCTCTGGTGATAGAAATAATTCTTCGCTCCAGCGATTTGCTGTCGCTACCTACGAGTTCCAGGCGAACCACCGTTCCTTTTTTGCCCCGGATTTTCTGTACCACATCGTCGAGACGCCAGCCGATGATATCAATCATTTCTCCGTTTGTGCCTTGAGCGACTCCGACAATTTTATCATTGGCTTGCAGTTTTCCGGTTTTGTCGGCGGGACCAGAGGGAATTAGTCTGACTATTTTCGTGAACTCGTCTTCCGTTTGTAGTACCGCGCCAATTCCCTGCAGTGATAAGCTCATGTTGATCTTAAAGTTCTCAGAACTTCTCGGAGAAAAGTAGGCAGTATGCGGATCGTATAATCGAGTTAAGTTGTTGACGTAAATCTGAAATACGTCTTCACTGTTAGTTTGTTGAATGCGCTTGATCTGATTGTTGTAGCGCTTAATCAGTTTAGCTTTAGCCTCTTTGTTAGTTTCATTATCCAAAGTCAGGTTCAGCACTGAACTTTTTAACCGCTTGCGCCAAAGGTCATCCATTTGTGCTGCAGATGTTATCCAGGGAGATTTCTCCCGGTCAGTTTCAAAAGATTCGTTTAGGGTGAAATCAAACTTTTTGGCGCCCTCTAATCTATCAATCGCGTATCCGACCCTCTCTATCACACGCTGTTGTAGGCGATTATAGATAGTATAGCCGCTGGTCACTTGCCGATTGTTTATTTCATCGTCCAGGCGGTAGCGCAGCGTCTCAAATTCGTCGATATCCGACTGGTAGAAATAACTGCGAGAGGGGTCCAGGGAGCTAATGTAACTGTCTAACAAATTACTGGACAAGGCGTCGTTAATGTTGACTTTATTATAGTGTCTGCGGCTTAAAGACCTAACTATTTCACCAATAGTGGATGAGTGAATTTTGTCGGCGGATAAAGTTGCCACACTCAGATCAGTTTGCGCCAGACTAATAATAGGAAGTAATAGCAGAGGGGTAATTGCAAGTCTTAAACATTTAATCATAAATAGATCTTCTGAGTTAATTTATCTCTAGGGGTGATGCGCGAAATTGTACCTGCTTAGAGAGAGTAATTATTTGTTAGTTCCACACATCGCTGAATTCAGTGTAGCGATACCTTAGAATATTGTAAAATCTTAACTAAATTTATATCTGACAATCGCTTATGCATAGCGATTGAATTGCCAAGAATCGATTTCCTGCAAGTCAGCAGATCTGAGATGACGGATGTATATTAGCTTTATCGTGACTAAAGCATAGCAATTATTGGCCACTTGCGGATAATGTGCAGTTTTATTCTTAATCACTGTCTAAAATTCAGCTTTCAGGAGTTCTCATTGTCAGTATTGGCGTCGAGCAAAATAATGTACTGTTTTTCCCGTGTTAACTTAAAAATAATTCCGCTGTTGTTGCTGCTCACTTTTCTGCCCGGCTGCTCTGAAAATAGTGAGGAAGCAGCTTTTCGGGCATCACTGATCGATAAAGCGCTAAACGATGACAACGCCAAACTAGGGGTTGCTTTTCTGCAGAAAAATAAGCAGCGCGAGGATGTCGTTACTATGGCTTCAGGGTTGCAATACCAGATCCTGGAATCGGGTAGCGGGGTCATGCCCGGTATTGAAGATTCTGTCGAGGTTCAGTATGAGGGGCGTCTGGTAGCGGGTCAGATCTTTGACAGCTCAGCGGCAAGGGGGAAATCTTCAGTCTTTCCCCTTAAATCTGTGATCCCCGGCTGGCGTCAAGCGCTATTGAACATGCGTGTCGGAGATGTGTGGCAAATCTTTCTACCGGCAAAACTCGCCTATGGATCGCGGAGCCCGTCCGCACAAATAGCGGCGAATTCGGCATTAATATTCGAGATAAAATTATTGGCAATAATAGGTGATGAGCGTGAATAAAACACAGACAATTAATCAGTTAATTTCTTTTATAAAAGCCGCTGTGACTCCCTATCACGCTGTTCGGCAAATGGTTACTGAACTTGAAGCATCCGGCTTTACTGGGCTGGATGAAAAGCACAGCTGGAAATTGGTTGCGGGGGGCAAGTATTACACTACCCGTAATGGCTCGAGTATTGTTGCCTGGCAGATGCCCAGCCAGCGCGATGTTGTAGACAGCGGCATGCGAATGTTAGGTGCACACACTGATTCACCTTGTCTTAAAGTGGAACCTAACCCCGAAATCGAAAAAGATGGCTATTTACAATTAGGGGTACAAATCTACGGCGGTGTATTGTTAAATCCATGGTTTGATAGAGATTTGTCTCTGGCGGGAAGGGTTACATTTAGTGATCTGCATGGCCAGGTGGCCTCATCGCTGATTAATTTTGAAAAAGCTCTGGCGATAGTACCCAGTTTAGCTATCCATTTAAACCGTGAGGCCAACAATGGTTTTAAGATCAATCCGCAAACCATGGTCACACCTATTCTCGGGCAGAAGCAAGCAGGGGATAAACAGGAAAAATTTGATTTTAGAGCGCTACTCAAACAGCATCTGTTAGAACAGGGAGTGGAAGTAGAGCGAGTACTGGATTTTGATCTTAGTTTTTACGATGTGCAGGGGGCAGCTACAGTCGGCCTCAACGACGAGTTTTTTGCCTCTGCGCGTCTGGATAATTTGCTCAGCTGTTTTATGGGGCTACAGGCGCTTTTAACAGCGGGCTCTACAGAGGGTATGCTACTTGTGTGCAATGACCACGAAGAAGTAGGTAGTATGTCTGCAGTGGGTGCACAGGGGCCTATGTTGGAGCAAGTACTGAGTAGAATGACCGGCAGTGCAGAGCAAAAAAACAGGATGATCGCCAACTCCATGTTGATTTCAGCAGATAATGCTCATGGGGTGCATCCTAATTTTTCAGACAAACACGATGCCAAGCATGGGCCGATCCTAAATGCTGGTCCAGTGATTAAAGTCAACGCTAATCAACGCTACGCCACTAATGATATTACCAGCGCAATGTTCAGACAATTTGCGGCAGCGGTAGAGACGCCGGTACAAGCTTTTGTGATCAGAGCGGACATGGGTTGTGGAAGCACTATAGGGCCTATCACAGCCGCTGAATTAGGCGTGAAGACTTTGGATATTGGTGTACCACAGTTTGCTATGCACTCAATCAGAGAGCTGGCAGGTTGTGCTGATGTGCTAAATACCATCGAAATATTTAAATGTTTTCTGCAGCAGCCACAAGTCTAAAACAGCTATACATAATAGTGCAGTGCCTGACATGCCTCTTTGAGCTATCTCAGGGCTGTGCTTAGGTGCCGATACGGCCGATTTTGTCCGGGCGAATTTACATAACCAGCAGCACTATTAGCCGGTCAGGCGCTGAGCGGTAGCTGGCGGAACACCATTTAGTTTTATGCTAGGGGTCACTGCTGGTTGGCGGTATCGAGGTGAGCTGGCCATAAACACTTCCCAGACATTGAGTACAAAGTGCATATAAGTATTGCAGCTTTGGCATTTGTAAATTTTGCTCCCCGTTACTTCGCTAAGTAACAGTAAGTCACTGTGTGGAGGGCTAGCCTTGTAAAGTTGTTGGCATAGCCGGCAGCACTGATTCATAAAAACATTCCTTGTTTTGTCAGTTAAAATGCAGCAATAGCAAGTAACTCTCAATGAATTGGATCTACTTTGGAAAGCAATGGAAATGATCAGAACAATGAAGATTTTTTGCAATTCCAGATTGTACAGCTAATAGAATATAGGGCTAAAAGCGTTTAAAAAGCATAGGTGAAATTCCTAAAAACCCATGCTGCAGTACTTTAATTAGCGAGGATTTAGGCACGGTTTAGAAAAACCGTGCAGAAAGATTAACCTGTTATAAATACGTGTTTATTGCTGTTGATCTAAGGCTGCAGATTTCTGTAGAAATGTATCTTTAGCCCGACCCCAAACGCCGCTTTCTATGTCGGTTAATGTCATCAGGGTCGACATCAACTGGGTGCAAAAGTCTTCGCTGCTCTCTTTTGGCAGCAGTGAGGGCAAATGATCGATGGCGACTAAGCTGACATCGGCGCTGTTCTCCAGTAGCACCGTAGGCTGATTAAAACCAGTACACTGAGAATAGATAGGCAGCGGATTATACTCGCCAAATGGGTCGCAGCTGACATCGCATATAACTTGTAACTTTCCGGTTTTTCTCGCCAGCATTTCCCGGGTAATGAAAGGGGGGATGATCTGTTGAATAAAGACACAGTTAACAAATATATCGTGCTCTAATATTTCCTGGAAAGGTCCGCCGCTAGCAGTTTCAGCGGCATCCCAAGGGCTGACTTCAATACCTAGAGCCGTGGCTAGATCTAGCGCCCCAGTACCACAGCGGCCCCTGGCACCAATGATGATAATTTTAGGCTTCTGTGACAGTTGTGCAAGCTGATGGCGTATTTCATCCAATAAGGTTTCTCTATCGGGATAAGAGCTCAATGGACCTAAATCAGTGCCGTTTTGTTTGGCAATCCAGCTCAGTACTGAAACCGCACAACCGCTGTATCCAGCCCAATAACCAAATGCGGCGACTCTTCGGCCCTCAGGGTCGACCAAAAATTCAATGTCATACAATGTGCCATTGCCGCGCTTAAACCTTCCCAGCACCTCCTGCCAGCCCCTCTGCTCTTTATAGGCGTGGGCGAATTGAATATGACGATGGCTCAGGGGAAAAGTAACGTCAGCGCTAAATTCTTTCAGGCCTAAAATGATAGCCTCGTTTGGCGCGCTTTCCTGCCAACTGTGCGCCGGAGCAATTTCGCAACCGATCTGCGCATAGTTGTCGATACTGAAAATTCTCTGTGGGCACTGTTCTACGGTGATTTTAAAGCCCGCTGCTAGCAATTGTTTGGCGTGCTCAGGGGGTAGCGCTGTGCGCTCTTCCAGAGGTTTGGTTTCTGCACGTAACCAGAGGTGAACTGTCATTTTCGATCCTGTTGTGGTTGCTGTTTTTAGCGCAGCATAGCTACAGTGCCGTCCGCTGTCTATGGAGGTTATTAAAATTTAATGTCGATTACTAAAAGTCGAAAAAAAAGTCTCTAATTTGCAACTTTAAAAGTGTTTTTTTCTGTTGTTGGCATGTTTACTGCTGTTTCAGGCAAGAAACAATAAATAGATAACCAATGCACTAAATTATGCCAAATATTGCACCCTTTTAGGTCATTGCTATTAATAGGCACTTATTTGGTGCGAAATCAGGAAGCTTTACGTGGAAAATTTGACAGTAGCAGTTAACCATTTGGTGCAAAGTACCAATACATTTTTTGTGCTTTTTGGTGCCATTATGGTGTTCGCCATGCATGCGGGCTTTGCTTTTTTAGAAGTTGGCACAGTTAGATACAAAAACCAGGTCAATGCACTAGTAAAGATCATCACCGACTTCGCTTTCTCTGCTCTGGTTTATTTCTTTATTGGTTATTGGATCGCCTACGATATCAATTTTTTCCTGGATGCAAAAACGCTTTCACAAGCCAGTGGATACAGCTTAGTTAAATTCTTTTTCCTGATGACTTTTGCCGCTGCAATACCGGCTATTATCTCCGGAGGAATTGCCGAGCGGGCAAAATTCTGGCCTGCTCTTATGGCGGCTTCAGGCTGCGTTGCCATACTCTACCCGGTGATTGAAGGTATAGTCTGGAACGGGAACTGGGGAGTACAAGATTGGTTTGAAACAACTTTTTCAGCACCCTTTCACGATTTTGCCGGCTCGGTGGTTGTGCATGGAGTCGGTGGCTGGATAGCTCTTGCAGCAGTGTTGCTACTAGGTAATCGCAAAGGGCGCTACCGCAATGGCCGCTTAGTTGCCTTTCCGCCATCCAATATTCCCTTCCTGGCACTAGGGGCATGGTTGCTGTCTATAGGCTGGTTTGGTTTTAATGTGATGTCGGCACAAACCATCGATGGGATTTCTGGTTTAGTGGCGATGAATACACTAATGGCGATGGTCGGCGGTATCGTCGCTGCGTTAATTGTCGGCAGAAACGATCCGGGTTTTATTCACAATGGCCCACTGGCAGGGCTGGTAGCTGTGTGTGCGGGATCTGATGTTATGCACCCTTTAGGTGCTCTGGTAACGGGCGCTATAGCCGGAGCACTGTTTGTCTGGTTGTTTATAGTGCAGCAAAAAAAGTGGAAAATTGACGATGTTTTAGGAGTTTGGCCGCTGCATGGAGTCTGCGGTGTATGGGGTGGCATTGCCGCGGGCATATTTGGTTTAGAGTCTTTCGGCGGCATGGGTGGTGTTAGCTTTGCATCGCAGTTAGTCGGTAGTGTGCTGGGTGCGCTCTGCGCCTTCGTCGGTGGCTTGGCTATCTACGGGTTGGTTAAGTTAGCAGTAGGGCTTAGATTGACCGAAGAAGAAGAGTTTAAAGGGGCGGATTTGAGTATCCATAAAATTGAGGCAAGCTCCAGAGAATAGCCATTAGCCGTCGAGATAAGACATGCATAATGTTGAAATTCGCATCCTGAGCTGTGAAAAGCAACGAAGATTAATTTACACTGGTGTTGCAAAGCTTCGGCAAGTTGATTAGATTAAAGTCAGTTTATATAAGCAGAGAAAATAGTTAATGCACAGCCAAAGCTATCAGTTGAAACCATCAAGTAAAAAACCGGAGGCTTTCTCTGCGGCATTTGCTGGTCTGTGTTTATAGCTAAATAACATAACACCTAGCCCGGTCGCAGCAATGCTACCGGGCTTTTTTTTGCCTGAAAATCTGAGGATAAAACAATGTTTTACGGATCTTTTGTCGCGTTAATAACGCCATTTCAACAAGGGGAACTTGATGAAGCGGCGCTGCGCAAGCTAGTCGATTTTCATATCGACAGTGGCACCCAGGGGCTTGTTCCGGTCGGAACCACAGGAGAAGCTAGTACTTTGAGCAGTACAGAGCATAAAAAAGTGGTAGATATTGTCGTAGAGCAATGTGCCGGGCGATTACCTGTTATCGCCGGTGCGGGGTCGAATAATCCCGCAGAGGCACTGGAGTACGCTCAACATGCGCAGTGGGCCGGTGCCGATGCTGTTCTCTGTGTGGCCGGGTACTACAACAGACCGAATCAAGAGGGACTGTATCAACATTTCAAATATATCCACGACAACATTGAAATTCCAATGATTATTTACAACATTCCCGCGCGGGCGATCGTCGATGTGTTACCGCAAACTATGCAGCGTTTAGCGCTATTAGAAAGGGTTGTTGGGGTTAAAGATGCAACAGCTGATCTGGCGCGAGTCTCTTTTGAGCAGCAATTAATAGAGCGGAAATTTAGCTATTTCAGTGGTGAGGATATGACTGCGGTTGGCTACAATGCCATGGGCGGAACAGGTTGTATTTCAGTCACCGCTAATGTTGCTCCAAGGCATTGTGCCCAACTGCAACTGGCTTGTCGTAATGGGGAATACCTGCTGGCACAAAAGCTTCAACAACAGTTGTTGGCGTTGCATCAGGCGTTATTTTTGGAGCCTAGCCCGGCGGGAGTGAAATATGCAGCATCGCTGCTGGGGTTGTGTGATGCAAGTGTACGCCTGCCAATTGTCGCAGTTTCGCAACAGAGCAAAACAGCAATTCGCCAAGCGCTGCTATCTTTACAATTGATATCAACAAGTCGATAAAAATTGCCAGCTTACAGCTTGATATTAACGGCACAGCCATGGAATACTGAGTGCCACAGCTATAGATTGAGAAGGGATTGTAGATGAAGATTAACAGCGAACAATGTTTGCGTGAATTGTACGGACAGCCGAAGCAAAAGGCCGTGCAAAAACAATTGTCACAGTTGGAAAAGCACAGTATAAATTTTTTAAAATTGTCTCCCTTTGCTGTGATATCAACTTATGACTTAGAGGGTAAGGTTGATAGCTCACCCAGAGGGGGGGAGCCAGGTTTTGCCCGGGTGATTAGCAACACTGAAATAGCGATAGCCGACGCCAGAGGCAACAACCGTTTAGACAGCTTGTGTAATATCCTACAAAGCGGTCAAATCGGTTGCCTGTTCATGATTCCTGGAATTGACGAAACATTGCGCATCAATGGTACAGCCTATTTGAGTGTCGACCCTGAAGATTTAGGCCACAGCAGCGGTGACAAAAATCCGCCAAAAAGTGTTATTAAAATTGCGATTACAGAAGTGTTTTTACATTGCGCTAAGTCGATGATGCGCTCAAAGCTATGGCATGCACAGTCGCTACAACAACGTGACGTATTGCCGAGCATGGGTACTATGATTGCCGACCAGACAGGAGCCGCGGTGCCTACTGAAACTCAGCAACAGATGGTTAGTAGATTTAAAGATCAGCTGTAAAACATATAACGAATGCAAACTATGATTTTAACCTTGAAGTGGGAAGTGATTGATGAAGTTTTATTATACCCCCGGCACTATCTCTTTAGCGGTACATATTGCCCTGGAAATGAGCGGCGCTGATTACCAGGCCATAGCCATTGACTTTAATAGTCAAGAGCAGCGCAGCGATGAGTTTTTAGCGCTTAATCCGCTTGGCAGGGTGCCTGCTTTAGTGACGCAGCGAGGCGTACTGACTGAGGCTCCAGCCATATTAAATTATTTAGCATCTGAATATCCGCAGGCAAAATTGGCACCGCTGCAGGATAACTTTCTCAGAGCTAAAATAGATTCATTTAATTCTTATATGTGTTCCACGGTGCATGTTGCCCACGCGCATTTGTGGCGAGCAGAGCGTTGGGCAGATAGTGCCAGTGCCATAGATGCCATGGCAAAAAAAGTACCGCAGAACATGATTGACTGCTTCAATCTGATTGAAAACTCCTGGTTGCAAGGCCCCTGGGTACAAGGTGAGCACTTTAGCAGTTCTGATTTGTATTTGTTTGTGGTCGGCCGCTGGTTGTCAGGTGACGGCGTTGAACTTAAACAGTTTCAGAAGGTTTATACTCACCAGCAAAAGATGTTGCAGCTAAAAGAAGTGCAAGATTTACTCGAGGGGCTGTACGCCTGAATAGCCATTAGCTAAGTCTTATAACAGGAGCCATTAATATGGATGAATTGACAGGGATGCGGGATGAAATTGACTCAATTGACCGCAACATCATCACTTTGCTTGGGCAGCGGTTTCAAATGACCGAAAAAATAGGCCGATACAAAGCGGAAAATGCCTTAGCTGCAACTGATTTAGTGCGTGAGGCTAGTCAATTTAAACAATTGAAGAGGCTGGCCACAGAGTTGCAACTGGAAGAGTCGCTGGTCGAAAAAATATATAAGTGCATTATTGATGAAGTGGTCGCAAATCATAAAAGGATGATTAATTGATCTTATTCACTGCACTCGAGTTTATCGGGCTATTTTAGCTTGTCTGCTATTTTTGTAGCTGAGCAGCTGGTTGGCCTGATTCAGGTGATCGGCTCAATGTTAGTGTTGGTGGTTATCGGCTGGTTGAGTAATAGAGCTGATCTTCTGGCAGCGCTTTTAAAGCGAGTGCTGCCGTCGTTGGTGGGCAAAGTGCTGATTCCCAGCTTGTTGTTCTACAATATGTTGACTGCAAACCTGCAGTTGGTCTTAAACCCTTGGTTGCTGGTCGCCTATTTTTTACCTGCACTGGTATTGGTATTGTTGCTTTGCGCTGCTAGCACCAGCACAGACAGGGCGGAGAGGGTGTTGTGTTCGCTGTACTCGAACACTTTATACGTAGGGGTGCCAGTGATTGTCTACGTGCAGGGGGAGCAGGCGATTCCCTACGTGTTGTCAATAATACTGGTCAATACCTTAGTGGTTTTTTCTACATACACTGTTCTGGAGCATTTGCAAAATCGACAGTTTAATGTCATTGGCTTACTTTCAGGGGTATTGATTAGCTGTAGAAATCCAATAGTCATCAGTCTGTTATTGGGACTGCTGTTAAATTTATTGCTTAGTCCAGGTCAGCTGCTATCGGTTTCTGCGAAGCAGAATTGGGGGTGTGCGGTATTTATCTTAGCGCTTTTTACACTGGGTCTGTCGATGCAAGGTATCGGCAGTACAAAATGGCTTAAGTTGCCAGCTGCGCTATGGGTAAAACTACTACTATTCCCTCTGGCAGTATGGGTAACCTCAGATTACCTGTTAGGATTGCAAAGTCATATTACTAGTGTTTTAGTACTTTTAGCTGCCTCTCCACTGGGAGTGAATGCTTATTTTTTGCTTGTTTCGCAGGGGAAAGACACTAGCGCTGTCGGCAGTTTAATTATACAAAGCAGCGTGCTGAGCATTGCCAGCATATCTGTTTGGGTGCTGTTATTGAATCTCTTAAACGGGCCTGGTTAAAGGATGCTCAGCGACTGGCGACCACCGTTTTCGCAATAGCTTAAAGATGAAGCTGGCTGTGGATTATGCAGCAGGTATTGAATACTGTTAGCACAGAGATAGTAGTGCTAACAGCATTCAATAAATTGCTCTCAGACGCCCTGGCTTTCGGCTGTAGGTATTACTCGCCAGCGTGCTCTGCTAGGGTTTTCTGGATGGTTTCTATGCATGCCTGGCTGTCCTGTGCGCCGGTGAATAAATATTTATTCTCCAATACCATCGCTGGGATCGAATTAATGCCTCTGTTCATCCACAGCTGCTGTGCTTCGCGCACTGGCTCTTAAATTTTCCCCCTGCTGTGACAAATTAGGCGCTAGTTCAAAGGGAAGCCAAGTTAGTTCTACCTGTAGGTCACGCTGTTGTTGCAATGTTTGTATGGCCTTTTCAGCTTTAAGTATCCGACAATACACCAGGGACCAACAATATCTGAAGTTATGTCAATCTGTAAATTTGTCATGGTTTCATAGCCTGATAGTGTCGGGATATGGGTGTGTTTTACTCTACAGTGAGTAACGGTGGGGCTGAATTGTTAGTGCTTTGTATTATCCGCTCTTTTAATTCACGGATTTCCTGTTGTAAGTCGCTGTTGCTGGAACCGCTTGGTTTGAGGTGTTTTTGCTTTTCTTCAGCGGTGTGCACACTCTCCATGGCGTTGACAACTATCCCTATGACCATGTTCAGAAGAGAAAATGTGGTCAAGAAGATAAATGAAAGATAAAAATCCTGCTGTAGGGGTAAACCTCTCTGTTTTCGTACATGACATGCTGATCATCGGGGTGTTTTTTATTGACATCCGTGGATGGGTGGGTGAAAAGCCACGCCATTTCTAGCGCCATGCAGAATTCAGCGTCATCAGCTTAGCCGTCAACATTTCTCAAAATATTCCAGAAGCCAAATGCCTTTAAAACAAGTATAATGCGCGACCTTTACAGCCCCCATTATCAAAATGTTGACAGAATAATATGTATCAAAGAATCAAAACATCGTTGTTTTCCCTCAAAGAAAACAAACTTTTCGAACTACTGGTTGTTAGTGTAATAATAATATCAGCGCTGCAAATTGGTGCTAAAACATTTGAGTTGCCTGATACGGCTATGTCCGCCACAGAAATGTTGGATGTTTTTATTACGGTATTTTTTCTTTTTGAAATTTCAGTGCGCTTCATCGCTGAGGAAAAGAAACGGGCGTTTTTTACCAAGGGTTGGAATGTCTTTGACACTCTTGTTGTAGTGATCAGTTTAATACCCATTAACGATGCCGAGATGGCGCTGTTAGCCAGGCTAGTTCGAATATTTCGTGTGCTAAGAATGATTTCTGTAGTACCAGAACTGCGCATACTCATTAACTCTTTGCTACGTGCCTTGCCACAACTGGGCTATGTGGTTCTACTAATGTTTATAATCTTTTACATATATGCAGCAATTGGCAGTTTTATGTTTGCCCATATAAATCCCACATTATGGTCAGATATTGCTATCTCGATGTTAACGCTTTTTAGAGTTATGACATTCGAGGATTGGACCGACATAATGTATGAAACAATGGCGGTGTACAAAATGAGTTGGATTTATTACCTGACCTTCATATTTTTTACTACTTTTGCTTTTTTAAACATGGTTATTGGCATCGTGGTAAATGTCATGGAAGATGAGCATAAGGCAGCCAAGGGGAAAACGGAGCCCACGATGAACGAACTACAAGACGAATTACGGGAAATTAAGGCTTTGCTCAAAGAAAGAAAGTAGTAAAATTACCGCCGTTGGCGAAATGGTCCATTAGTCTTCATCCCACATATACTGGCCTATGCAGTCTAATGGATCTGACAATCACCCCTTCCACTGGAAAGTCATCACCAGACTTAAGTGTGTAGGGTTCAAGCCCTTTAGTGGCGAAAAGTAATCGGCCGTTCTTTCGATCCAGCAGCTCGCACAAAAAATCGCCATTTAAGTCGCAAACAATTATGTCGCTAATTTTTACTTCGGTATCCCTGGCAATAATCAATAATCAATAATCAATAATCAATAATCAATAATCAATAATCAATAATCAACCAATCAACCAATCAACCAATCAACCAATCAACCAATCAACCAATCACCAATCACCAATCACCAATCACCAATCACCAGAATAAATTCCCAGCCCCGTCATAGATGTTCCATTGGCAATCCTCGTGTAAGTTGCTGTAGGGTTTGCAATTAATAAGGCAGCCAAGTTAAGTTCTAAACTACTGCATTCCTTAGACGGGGCTATGTAGTCACTGATGCGCAACTTGCGCGCGAATGTGAATTAATTTAAGCATACAAACAACATTAACTGCATAAATACATAGTTCAGTAGTAACGATATCCCCCTATGTAAACCAATACTAATCGGGTTACAGTGATTTAATAACTAAGTTTGATGATCTATGTTTTTAACCTGAATGGCTCAGTTAGCAGACTTTGGGCAACAAACCTCCCAATCTCTGTAACCCAGACAACGTGCATAAACAGCAAGCTGCCTATGGGCTAGCTGGACGCGGCGTCAAAGCATGTGCAAATGTCGAGTATTTTGTTAACAGGGCAGGTAAATGTTGGCGTTTTTGAAATATCATTTGTATTAACCGCGACTTGGGTCAGGGTAGGTCTTCGTCAGAAGCATGCTGTTTAAAGCCGTTGGATTTAAGTCGCACTCGGCTATAGAGTCAATTTCCAGCTGTAATGCAGTAAAAATGGCCAGATGGTCAAATTGCACAGTAAAGCTGCTGGTTATATTTGTTATGTTCCTCACAAACATTTCAATATCAAAAAAAGTGCCTCCTAAGGGCATTTAAGTCGATGTGTATTTTCAATTTATGCAGGTAAATTATCCCAGAAATGATGGGCAGTTTAAATCTATATTCATTGTGGGTAGAGGCCAAGAGCGAAAATTATCATTGTCGTATAATTACTCTTTCTAACAGATGGGTCGTTAGTTTATAAATACAATTAAGCTAACTTAAAAAGCTATTATACTAATAAAGATTTTACTTATTATCAGGCCTGATGCTAGGCAAAAATGGGTGTTATTGATACCTTCTCTAACAGGCCCAGGGGGTGTTTGCATGTCCCCTGGCTTTAATTAAAGGAAGATTAGGCCGCTAAGCTATCCAATGCAGATTTTACCTCCAGCGCCTCTGCCAGGTATTCAGCAGCATTTGCTCGGATACCCGCTATAGTGGCAATATCATTAGGAAAACGTTGAATGATATCTTCAATAGCATCCCCTGTTTTTGACTCGCAATTAATCAGACAAGCCAATTTGAGTACTGCGCTGAGTTGCGGATCTTGCTGTAAATCAGCGGGGTTATTTTGATATTTTACCGCCAGTGCCAAGGCCTCGGGGAACTTCCACCACTCAAGCAGCGCATGACCTGCATCAGCGGTAGTGAATCCCAGACGATCATATTCTGCTTTGGGTCGCTGGGTATCGGTAGTGGTAATGATTGTTTTAATCGCCATAGCCCGGTTGGGCTGTGCCATATGTAACAATAGTTGGCCGATGTTGTGGATTATGCCGGCAGTGAACGCTAAATCTGCGTCTACTTCCCCCTCTGTCATTTCCGCAATCCAGCGAGCTAGCTCGGCAACCTGAAAAGAATCACACCAAAACAAAGGAAGGTCAATGCCCTCTACATCCGCAGCGGAGTTGGCAAACCCCGATGCTATCACTAGGGTTTTTAACTTGGCCATTCCCAGCATAACGACCGCTTCATCAATTGAGGCCACTTTGCGTGACAGCCCAAAGTGAGCAGAGTTAACCAGGCGCAGAATTTTTAGTGATAAGGTCTGGTCCTTACTGACTTTTTGTGAGATGTCATCGTAATTGGCATTAGGATCATTTAATGCTTGTATTAGCTCGCGTACCACTTCTGGGATGTTGGGTAGTTTGTCCGTTTGACTAAGTAGATCTTTAATTTCCATAGTAATCCCTGTATGAATAATCTAATTATAATTGATACTGAAACTGCTGTTGTAGAAGCTAAAGAGCATGCGAACAAGTCCAACACGGCTCTGGCGGACAGAGCGTTTCGAGATCTAGGCATCAATTAAAGGCGGGCTGGTAGCCCGGCGAAAACCGATAAATATTCGATCGAGATACTCTGTTCGCCCCGAAGAACGAGGTTAGAAACGGACAAATACGCCACCTACACGGATGCAGGAACAAAACGCGAGTAGCAGGCGGAAGCTTTGTTAGCCAAGGTGGAAATGACTGGTCAATCCACTGAGGTGTCTTTCGCCTATCTGCGTACCCCTGTCTATGGGTATTAGCCGTTTTAAGCCCGTAAAGAAGATCGGACTTAATTCGCATGTGTCCTAACGACACAGTTTCTCATGTTGTCCCAAAAGGCTCGCTGTAATGCAGGCATTATTTCGCTAATGAACTTAAACCAATCTTCTGAGCAGCTTTATAAGTTAAGTACAAATTCTTCAATTTTGCTGCGTAATATTTCATATTGACCGTCTTCATCCGGTAGGCAATAGAATTTGTAGTAGCATCTCTCGACAATAGAAATTTTATTGGAACTGTGTACATCATTTACATGGGCATACGGGTAGGCCATTTGTAAGTGGATTACTCGGGTATGCACTGGTACTGTAAATTCATGATCTTCTAGATCAAAGCGAATTTTTTTCTCTTTGATCGTATAGAATGAGACTTCTGCCACTTGTTCTAAATTTATTAAAAAATTAGAGGTGACAGGCACTAAATGACGTTTTTCCAGGCCATTGTGCTCCATATAGACACCTGCATTTTTTTTGACTTTAATAAACATGATATTGACCTTTTATATCACCTTAATTAGTTATCTACATAAGGTGCAGTGTTACTTGGAAGGGTAGCGAACATGCAAATGAGTTCAAAATTTTGGCGGTGGGTTTTAATACGCTCATATTTGCAATAGGTCGAGCAGCGGGATGAGGAGTTCTTTTGAGTTGTCTGATAAAGTTAGCCGTCTGTGCTTTCACTTATTACCTACATCCAGGTTTACCGAGTGAGTAGGTTCTATAGTCGCTCTTTAGCTGCATCTCCCAGACAAAACAGTTGACCTCATGAATCCTCTTTGTGGTGCTGTATCGAACTTGTTCGCATCTAGCTTATAGCATAACAAAAAAAATTAGCAGGAGATGCAAATATCCATGCTATTGATTAAACTCAAAAACTAAAGGGGATTTCCAGACATCAATTCATCGGTCAAGAGAGGTTCTTAACGTTTCTCTCGGGGATGTAGTGGTTGTTGTAAAAACATTTTTTGATTAAGAAAAATGCTGCAGTGAGAGAGGGCAAGAGAATACTCATTTAGATTGCGCAAAGTGCCGCTGCGCATCAGAGAACTATCTTCTGATTGCGCCTTATATAACTCCAGAGTAGCTTGCAGAACAACCCAATTAGCGGTTTGTCACAGCTTAAAGCATGACACATTTTCTTGCTTAGCAGCTTCCTTGAACTGCGTTGGCTGTCACGTACCTACAGCCCACAGAGAAGATGTTGGACTTAATCACATGCTACTTAACTAACTAGCTATGTTTTTGTAGTTTGATAATTATATTTTTCGGGTTAATATTAGAAGGCTATTTAGGTAGGGTGATTGTCGATTCTGGAGTTGCCTTGTATGTACCTTAAATATTGATATCTTTGAATATTGTGTTCATTGGAGGCATAAGAAGTGACGGATTTAAAAAACTTAGTGAAAATTACAGCGGGTGTTCAATCAGAGCTGTCAGGGGGTAACGGTCACGGTTATGACGAGGCGATCTTAATCCGAAACAACGGTGTTGAATCTTATATGTCTGTGCAGCGTGCAATATTATGGAGTTTAGGCTGTCACAAGAACATGTGCTGGGAAGTCATTGATCAGGAAGCTCACGCACACAATGGCCGAACAATTGATGTTTTGACCATAGAAAAAAGAAAAATGGACGATCAGGGGATTGTCTCTACAGGTACTCAGCAAGTTTTTTTTGATATTAGCGAGTTTGAGAGTGAAGTTTCTTAACTTTTAGCCCCAGAGACCTAAGAGAGAGATATTTTGAAATTAATTTATACTGCTGTCATCTGCTTGAGCATTTCCCTATCCGGGTGCATTAAAGAAGAGAATTATGGTCAGGCTTTGATAGCGGGCTTAACATTAATTCAAGCGGCGACACTGGAGGAGAGCCAAGTCAAAAATGCCGCTTTTCTAAGTGCCGCTGAAATGGATAAACAAAGTACAGTAGCGCCAGTGACCAGTCAGTATGCAACAAGATTGGCGAGGCTGACCAGAGGGCTTGAAAATATCGATGGTCTTAAACTGAATTACAAAGTATACATCGATAAAAATGTAAACGCCTTTGCGATGGCCGATGGCACGGTGAGAGTGTATTCAGGCCTGCTAGATTTAATGCCTGATCAGCAAGTATTAGCAGTGATCGGTCATGAGATTGGGCATGTGAAATTAAAGCACTCGTATAATCAACTCAAGCAGCAGATGTTAACCAGTGCAGCCTTTCAGGCGGCTAATGTCACTGAGGGTGCTCTGTCGCAAATTAGTTCTTCTCAGTTCGGGCGTTTGGCGCACAGAGCTATCAGTGCCCAATATTCACAGAAAGATGAACTGCAAGCTGATCAATATGCACTCCAGTTTTTGCGCTGGCGCGGGGTGAACCCCATCGCTATGCGAGATTCAATTATGACACTGCAAACTAAGCAGGGCTCGAGTAGTGGTTTTTTGAGTTCACATCCATCAAATAATCGACGTATAGACGCGATTAACCGAGCTCTATAGCGCTGTGATTATTGTTGCAGTTGCCTTGAAAGTAGTAAGAGCCCTAATCTGATAGGGCTCTTGAAACTCTATGCAGGGGTAATATTGATAGCATGGGTTCCCTTGGGGCCCGGCTCAGTATCAAAGCTAACTGGTTGCCCCGCTTTTAGGCTTTTGTACCCATCAATATTTATCGCCGAGTAATGGGCGAATAAATCTTCAGATTGATTGTTGTCCGCCAAAATGAATCCATATCCTTTGGCGTTGTTAAACCATTTGACTTTCCCTGACTGCATAAATATCTCCACATATTCCATTGCGAATTGATTTTCGATCTATAATATATCTATAGTTAAACACATCGCGGTGTTTTTTGATCGATCTCATTTTCTAAAAATAAAATAAAATAAAATAAGCAATCTGTCTATTTCTTATTTTAAAAACTGAACTCTATTAAGCACCAATTACAAATACAATTCAGCCTTACTGATGTATGATGTCAGTGATGTAAAGATTATAGATTATAGATAGAGATAACTAATGTCTAATTTGAGTGTGAATGTAAAGTGCCAGCAACCGGAAGATGATCATTCTCATGATCATGATGTTGTCATTCAAGAGGCGAAGCCAAAGTTAAAAAAACCTGCGTTATACAGAGTAGTATTACTAAATGATGACTACACGCCGATGGAATTTGTCATCGATGTGTTAATGATGTTTTTCTCGATGAATCAGGAAAAGTCGACCCAAGTTATGTTAGCTGTTCATACCCAAGGTAAAGGAGTGTGTGGCACTTTTACGAAAGATGTCGCCGATACAAAAGCTGCTCAAGTGAATCAGTTTGCCAGGGATAATAAACACCCACTGCTGTGTGAAGTCGAAGTTGTATAAGGGAAGTTAATTATGCTAAATCATGAATTAGAAGAAACGTTGAGTAAAGCATTTCGAGATGCGAGAGATTTACGTCACGAGTTTATGACGGTTGAGCATTTGCTGTTAAGCCTGTTAGATAATGCTGACGCGAACAAGGTATTAGTCGCCTGTGGCGCTAATATGAGTAAGATGCGTGAGTCCCTGGAAAATTTTATCAGTGAAACGACACCTTTGCTTTCGGATAAAGTCACAGGTGTTGAAACAGTGCCGACCTTAGGCTTTCAGCGGGTACTGCAAAGAGCCGTTTTCCATGTTCAGTCGTCGGGTAAAAGCCAAGTTACCGGTGCCAATGTTGTAGTGGCTATCTTCTCTGAACAGGAGAGTCAGGCAGTGTATTTAATGCATCAATTTGGTATTGAACGCATTGATATTGTTAATTTTATCTCCCATGGAATAGCCGACTCTGAGAAAAGTGATGAACTGGAAGGAGCTGCTGAGACTGAAGATGGCGGCCAATCCGAAACTTCTGCCCTGAGTAAATATACCGTCAACTTGAATCGCGAGGCCCTCGAGGGGCGGATCGATCCATTAATTGGCAGAGCCAGCGAAATAGAGCGAGTGGTACAGATACTGTCGCGCAGGCGTAAAAACAACCCACTATTAGTCGGCGAAGCGGGAGTAGGTAAAACGGCGATCGCCGAGGGGCTGGCTAGATTAATAGTGGAAGAGAAAGTCCCGGATATTATTAAACAGCACACATTATATTCTCTAGATTTAGGGGCATTACTGGCGGGTACTAAATATCGCGGTGATTTTGAAAAACGTCTTAAAGCGCTACTCTCGGAAATAAAAGCGCAAAAAAATGCGATTTTATTTATTGATGAAATCCATACCATTATTGGTGCAGGATCTGCATCGGGTGGTTCGATGGATGCATCTAATCTATTGAAACCTATGTTGAGTTCAGGGGATCTTAGCTGTGTCGGGTCTACAACTTTCCAGGAGTTTCGCGGCATTTTTGAGAAAGACAGAGCGCTGGCGAGACGTTTTCAAAAAGTCGATGTGGCCGAGCCAAATGTCGAAGACACCTACGCTATCTTGCGCGGGCTAAGATCAAAGTTCGAAGAGCATCACGACATTAAATTTACCGATGCAGCCTTGCGGGCAGCAGCTGAAATGTCAGAAAGGTATATTAATGATAAACATATGCCAGATAAGGCGATAGATGTCATAGACGAAGCGGGTGCCTATCAGAGATTGTTAACGGATGATAAGCGGGTCGAAGTTATAGGTGTTGAGGAAGTTGAAGCAATAGTTGCGAAAATAGCACGAATTCCTACTAAGACCGTTTCTGTTTCAGATAAAGATCAGTTAAAGAAATTAGATGCTAATCTGAAAATGGTGGTGCTAGGCCAGGAGGAGGCAATAGCATCGTTGAGCTCCGCTATTAGATTGTCACGTGCTGGATTGAACGATCCGAAAAAACCTGTTGCTAACTTCTTATTCGCCGGTCCTACCGGGGTCGGTAAAACTGAGGTCACTAGCCAGTTAGCTAGAATCTTAGGTATAGAACTGGTGCGATTTGATATGTCAGAATATATGGAAAGGCACACGGTCTCACGTTTAATCGGTGCTCCTCCGGGATATGTCGGATACGATCAGGGCGGTCTGTTAACTGAAGCGGTCAACAAAACACCACACTGTGTACTGCTTTTAGATGAAATTGAAAAAGCGCACCCTGAAGTGTTCAATATTTTGCTGCAAGTCATGGATAACGGAACTCTCACGGATAATAATGGCCGTAAAGCAGATTTTCGTAATGTAATCTTAGTGATGACTACCAATGCCGGTGCCCAGGATATTTCTCGTCGCTCAATGGGCTTTACCCATCAAGATCACAGTACCGATGGATTGGAAGCGATCAAAAGGTTATTTACCCCAGAATTTAGAAATAGACTCGATGCCACTATTCAATTTAAATCTTTGAGTACCGAAGTTATCGCTGGAGTTGTCGATAAGTTCTTAACCGAACTGCAGGCACAGTTAGATGATAAAAACGTAGTATTGCGCATCGATGAAAGTGCTAGGGCTTGGTTTGCTGAAAAAGGCTACGATGAAAACATGGGCGCCAGGCCGATGAAAAGGTTAATTCAAGATGTTTTGAAAAAGCCCCTGGCAGAAATGATTCTATTTGGCGATCTCGCTGAAAATGGTGGTGAAGTAGAAGTGTCAGTTGATGACGAGGATAAAATAACTGTCAATACTTTAGTGACGGCATCCATTAGCTAAGGAAGATGCGGATAAGTCCGCACTCTTCTCTACAAGTCATATTCAGAGCAAATAACAGCTTTAGCCGCCGTCAGAGGGGAGCTTGCACAGCCGGTTTGATATTGAATTAACCTGGCTAATGACAGTACTTTAGTGGTGAAGTGATTTTGAGTTATAGGCTGGCGAAACTATTGCAGCTTGGTAAATTTATCACTTGGGGAGTATAGATACTGTTCTGAGTTCTCTTCTGAAAAATCAAATTATTTATTGCAATCCATGACTGCGGGTCAAAAAAATTAGCAGGCTGGGCAGCAAAAAATCAGAAATGATTATAGTCTGGCGCTAAGTGGCAGAATATCTGTTGTTAATGTGTTATTTTTACGATTTTATTATGTTTATATTAAGTGGTTATGAGCGAACAACAAGATAAGCAGACACAGGCTATTGCACTGCGAAGGCCAATGGAATTTACTGACTTAGTCGCACGCATTATTAAAGATAGTACGCTATTTTTAATAATAGGCGGCTGTGTTTTTTGGCTGATGGCTCTCATCGGCTATGACGGCAAAGATCCGGGTTGGTCACATGTGGGCTATCAGCCGCAAATAAGTAACTGGGCAGGTGCAATTGGGGCACTCTGGGCCGATATTGCTTTTTCTTTTCTGGGATTGCTAGCTTGGGTAATTCCGCTAATGCTGATCTACCCTTGTGTCAGGTTATATCGCCGAAAATTTATCTCCCTGTTAGACAGTCTTCCTTTTGTGATGTTGCGAGTAGTAGGAGCGCTGCTGTTTGTTTTTACTGCCAGTGCACTTTTTTCGCTGCATTTAAGTAATATCTCTCTGAACTACCCTTTTACCACAGGGGGTATTATCGGTCAGGCATTATCCGAGTGGATGGTGTCCTGGTTCAGCATTCACGGCAGCTCGGTGGTCCTCTGGTTCAGTTCAATGATTGGCCTGACGCTATTTATGGAGCAATCATGGCGAGAACTAATGTTCAAATTTGGCGGGGCGATTCTAGCCAGTGGCCTCTTTATCAAGGGCATTTTTTCAACCGCTGAGCCGGACAACTCCAGTGACGGCCAAAAGCAAGATACAACTGTTGCGCAAGAGTCTATTAACGCTTCGGGTCAAAGTTCTATCGCTACTGATAACGCCAGGTATAAATCGCCTGTTGCTGTGGCCGCTACAGATTACCGGTCAGAATCAACAGCTATAGACACCCATTATCTGGCCGCAAACGCCGCAGATAGAAAAACTGCCGCTGAGACAGCCAGTTCAACTTTAGCGGCACGTATTAAAAGCAAGTTTTCAACAGAGCAGCAGCCAACTGCTCAGTCTAATAAAACTGCCGAAGCCGTGCCAGACGAGAAAAAAGTACTGCCAGTAGGTCTGCATCCCGGGGATGCTCAAATAAGCGCGCATTTAGCACAGCCTCTGCCTGAATTAAGCGCGACGCTCGCCGCGGCGGACTCCGCAAGGGTTACGTCTGCGCAAACAGCTGGTGTGGCTGCTGTTGCATTAGCAAAACCAGCGATGGCAGCAACAGTTGCGGAAAATGTCGCGACAGTGTCGATAAAAGCACTAGCCCCTCAACCCATTAGTGCCTCAAGTTCTGCTGTGAAAGGGCAGCAACCAGTAGATTTGAGCAAGCGGTCGGTTAAAATAGTACCGCTGTCCGAGACCCATCAATCTACCTTGGATGAAGAACCGGCATTCGCCAATCAGACGCAGCAAAGTAAAATAATTCCCAAGGCAACCGTGCCATCATTAGATCTGTTAGACCCCGCCGAACCACAGACTGAGGCTGGCTATAGTCTTCAGCAACTGGAGGATATGTCACGGTTACTAGAAGTCAAGTTGAAGGACTTTGGGGTGATTGTCGAAGTGGTCGAAGTTAATCCAGGACCGGTCATTACTCGCTTTGAAATCCAACCGGCTCCCGGGGTTAAATCCAGCAAAATAGTCAATTTAGCCAAAGACCTGGCCCGCTCACTGGCGGTTATGAGTGTGCGAGTCGTAGAAGTTATCCCAGGTAAATCAGTGATGGGGATCGAAATTCCCAATATCAATCGAAAAATGGTGCGCCTGTCTGAAGTTCTCACAGCTCCGGTCTATCAAGATGCAGCTTCAAGGTTAACACTGGCGCTAGGTAATGATATCGCCGGTAACCCAGTGGTGGCCAATCTGGCAAAAATGCCGCATTTATTGGTTGCAGGCACAACAGGTTCTGGTAAATCGGTCGGTGTTAATGCGATGATCTTGAGCTTGCTGTTTAAAGCGGGCCCAGAAGACGTGCGCTTAATGCTGGTCGATCCAAAAATGCTGGAGCTGTCTATCTACGAGGGAATACCACATTTACTGACGCCAGTTATTACTGATATGAAAGAAGCGGCAGGGGGCTTGCGCTGGTGTGTGGCGGAAATGGAACGCCGTTACAAGTTAATGTCGAAGATGGGAGTGCGAAATTTAGATGGCTTTAACGATAAGGTGCGCGAGGGACTAAAGGTTGGCAGTCCATTATTGGACCCACTTTGGGATCCTCAAGAGCATGGTGAGAGTCCCGGTACGCCCGCACCCGCATTGGAAGTTCTGCCTTATATAGTGGTGGTTATCGATGAATTTGCCGACATGATGATGATTGTCGGTAAAAAAGTAGAGGAGCTTATTGCCCGTATCGCACAAAAGGCGCGTGCGGCGGGAATCCACTTAATTCTAGCGACTCAAAGACCATCAGTTGATGTTATCACCGGCCTGATTAAAGCCAACGTGCCAACTCGGATTGCGTTTCAAGTATCGTCTAAGATCGACTCCAGGACAATTTTGGATCAGGGTGGGGCAGAAAACTTACTGGGTAATGGTGATATGTTGTACCTACCCGCTGGAACCAGTGTGCCCAGTCGGGTACACGGGGCCTTTGTCAGTGATGACGAAGTGCACCGGACGGTAGAGGCGTGGAAAAGTCAGGGTAAACCGGAATTTATCGATATTCAAGTGGTGGAGGAGGGCAGTGCCGGCGGTACCGGCAGCTTGTTTGAAGACGATGAGCAAGATTCCCTTTACGATCAGGCGGTCGCCTTTATTACCACAACCCGAAAAGCATCTATTTCCAGTGTGCAGCGAAAATTTAAGATAGGCTATAATCGCGCGGCCAGAATTGTTGAATCAATGGAGGCGGCAGGTGTCATAACCTCAGCTGGAAATAATGGCCAGAGAGAAGTATTGGCCCCACCACCTCCTAGAGATTGATAAGAGATTGATAATGAAAAGAATGATCAGTTGGATTCAGGTTGTAATTAGTGCATGTTTGTTACTCACATCCGTGCAATTGTTGGCTGCCAACCCAGTGCAACAGCTGGAGCAATTAATGGCGGGATTTTCTAGTTATAGCGCCGAGTTTGAACAATATACTACCGATGAGAAAGGTCACAAAGGGGAGGTTTCCAAGGGAGTTATGCAGGTGCAGCGACCCAATAAATTTCGCTGGTCGACCGTCAGCCCTTTTCCTCAATTGATCGTCAGCGACGGTGCTTACATTTGGATCTACGATCCGGATTTAGAGCAGGCGACACGCAAGAAGCTGCAGCCCGGTGAGGCAAATGGAGCGGCATTAATCCTCAATGGCGATGTCGATGCTTTAGTTAAAAAATTTACTATCAGCCAGCTAGTAGACCGCAACCGGGAAAAACTATTCGAATTAATCCCGAGAGAAGAGGGGAGCTTTGAAAAAATTCAACTTTTCTTCGCCGATGAAAAAATGCAAGAGTTGAAGTTAGTGGATGTTTTTGGCAGTGAGACCACTATTATATTGAGCGACAGTAAATTAAACCCGCACCTGCAAGCGGATATTTTCAAGTTTACTGCCCCAGCGGGTACTGACATAATGATTGACGCTGCAGATAATTAAACCATGACTGATTTGTTTTCCGACATAGCGCCCAGTTACCAGCCGTTAGCGGCGAAGATGCGACCTGCGACACTCTCTGGCTACATTGGCCAGAGCCATTTGCTAGGAGCGGACAAGCCGCTGCGGCAGGCGATAGAGCAGGGAGCATTGCATTCTATGATTCTCTGGGGCCCCCCAGGCGTCGGAAAAACCACCTTGGCAAAACTCCTGGCACAAACGGCCAATGCACACTTTATGAGCATCTCAGCAGTGCTCTCCGGAGTTAAGGAAATCCGTGCGGCGATAGATGAAGCCAAGCACGTAGCTATTAGTAGTGCCAAAAAAGTCATCTTATTTGTCGATGAGGTACATCGATTTAATAAATCTCAGCAAGACGCGTTTCTACCGTACATCGAAGATGGCACTTTCATTTTTGTTGGTGCTACCACGGAAAATCCTTCTTTCGAGCTAAACAATGCACTGCTCTCTCGTGCCCGGGTCTATCTGTTAAAGAATTTAACCGAAGCGGAGATCGGCACAGTGCTTACACAGGCACTTGAAGATAGCCATAACGGCCTGGCTAGGATGCGGCTAGTGTTTGAAGGCAAAGCTCTGCAGCAGCTGACACAAGCCAGTGGCGGTGATGCAAGGCGGGCGCTAAATTTATTAGAAATTGCCGCTGATCTTTCAGTCGAGGGCCCGCGTGGTCGGGTGATTGGTGAGCGTCAGTTACAGGAAGTATTAAGCCACAGTGTTAGACGTTTCGATAAGCAGGGCGATATTTTTTATGACATGATTTCGGCATTTCACAAATCGGTGCGCGGTTCATCAGCCGATGGTGCTCTGTACTGGTGTTGTCGCATATTGGAAGGGGGGGCTGACCCCCTTTATATTGCCCGCAGGCTGGTGGCGATTGCCTCTGAAGATATTGGTAACGCCGATCCAAGAGCGATGCAAGTGGTATTGTCTGCCTGGGATGCGTTTGAGCGGGTCGGGCCTGCGGAGGGAGAGAGAGCCATAGCGCAAGCTGCTGTTTACTGCGCCTGCGCCCCAAAAAGTAATAGTTTGTATTTGGCTTACAATCAGTGCCGTGCTGATATCAAAGCAGATGCTGATTTAGATGTACCGCACCATTTGCGCAATGCTCCGACAAAACTGATGCAGGAGCTTGGCTACGGTGACGAATACCGATATGCGCACGATGAGCCAAATGCCTATGCGGCCGGTGAGCAGTATCTACCACAGCAGATTGCCGATCGCCGTTACTACCGGCCGAGCAATCGAGGTCTGGAGATAAAAATTTCGGAAAAAATGCGTTTCTTGGCAGAACAAGATCAACGCAGCAGTAAAAGGCGCTATTTAAAGACTAGCAGTTGATAGCCACAAGCTCTGTTCGCATGTTCCCGGATCTATGTTAACCTCTGTTATTTTATCAATCAGGGCAATGCATTGTTTAAAATGAATATTGTACTAGGTGTGATGTTAGGTGCGTCTCTGGGTGCGCTGTTGCGCTGGTGGTTAAGCGTCAAATTTAACGCTGTGGTTGATCATTTGTATCTGGGTACTTTGGTCGCCAATGTCATCGCCTGTTTCCTAATGGGTTTATATTTGGGCTATGACGCTGACACTAGTGCTTTCAGTAGCGCTGTACGTATTGCTTTCTTAACCGGCTTTATCGGTTCACTGTCTACTTTTTCAACTTTTGTCGCCGAGACCCACAGTCATTTTGTTTTACAGGAGTGGCTAAAGCTAGTACTTGGTTTTAATTTACAAATTGGCTTGGGGCTGTTGGCTTTCCACTACGCTAAAATTTTAGGTAGCTCATGGCAGTAAATAGAGAATTTTCCTGAAGATTCGTTACAGACTTAGTTGCAGAGCATATAATGGCGCTGAAATTATTAGGTCATATAGATAATTTGTCAGAAAAATCGAAACATTGCTACATGCAATTGGCTGTCGATACTTTATACTGCCTCAATAAATATTAACTACAATTATTGCCACTTTAAGGATGTTGTGAAACCTCATGTTAGATCCAAAAATTGTCCGCGCCAACCCTGAAGCAATAGCAGCGCAATTGCTTACAAAGAAGTACGTATTTCCAGTTGAGCAGTTTCAAGCGTTAGAAAGTCAACGTCGTGACGTTCAAGTGAAGACCGAAAATTTACAGAGTGAGCGCAACAGTCGATCCAAATCTATCGGCAGGGCTAAGGCAGCAGGTGAAGACATAGCGCCATTACTGGCACAAGTTAGCGACCTCGGAAGCCAGCTCGATGCAGCTAAGTCTTCACTGAGTGGAATCAATCAGCAACTGGATGATATTTTATTGGGGGTGCCCAATTTACCTCATGCAGATGTTCCTGAAGGCGCTGATGAAGAAGATAATATAGAAGTTCGCCGCTGGGGTAATATCGCTGAGTTCGATTTTGATCCACAAGATCATATAGAGTTGGGCAATCGCGAGAAGGGCATGGATTTTGAAAGTGCCGCTAAGATTACCGGCGCGCGTTTTGTGGTGCTCAAGGGCAAGATTGCTCGTCTGCACAGAGCGTTAATACAGTTTATGCTCGACACTCATATCAACGATCACGGCTACAATGAAATCTATGTCCCCTATATGGTTAACAGAGATTCTCTGATGGGCACTTCGCAGCTGCCAAAATTTGAAGAAGACTTATTCAAAGTCCCATTCGGTGAGCGCGATTATTATCTGATCCCCACTGCTGAGGTCCCAGTGACTAATATGGTACGTGATGAGATTATTGATGAATCTCTGCTACCTATGAAGTTTACCGCGCATACGCCTTGTTTTCGCTCTGAGGCGGGCGCCTCTGGAAAAGATACCCGAGGACTTATACGTCAGCATCAGTTTGAAAAAGTTGAAATGATTCAAATGGTAAGACCTGAAGATTCCTGGCAAGCGCTCGAGGATATGACAGCTCACGCCGAGAATATTCTGCAGAAGTTGGAGCTTCCCTATAGAGTCATCACTCTCTGTGGCGGGGACTTAGGTTTTGCTGCGGCTAAGACCTACGACATCGAAGTCTGGTTACCTGGGCAAGATAAGTATCGGGAAATTTCATCTATTTCTAATACCTTAGACTTTCAGGCGCGGCGTATGAAGGCTCGCTGGAGAAACACTGAAACGGGCAAGCCTGAGTTATTGCATACCTTGAATGGTTCTGGTTTAGCAGTAGGTAGAACCTTAGTGGCGGTACTGGAAAATCACCAAAATGCCGACGGTACTGTTAATGTACCTAAAGCGTTGCAACCATTCATGGGTGGATTGACAGTTATTTAGCTCTGAACTAGATTTTTAGCAGTCGCAAGGTGCTTGGGTATTGTTATCTTAAGCGCCTGTTTTTTTAGGCGAATGTTTGGCTGCTGGTCGCTGTGGATATTAACAGTTGCTGGTGCCAGCACATGTGACATGTAGCTTATGATTCTGTATATCTTGGTGTCTGTTAATAGCCCGAAACGTTGATAGATAATACTGTGCTTATTTCTACTCGCAGTTTGGCCATACAGCAGTGAGCTGGATCGGTCGCTTTTTACCAAGGGTTAAAAAGGTTTGAGCTGCTGAGCTCAGTAGCTAGCTGCAAACAAAGCACTTAATTCATTCGCAGTCCGTGTATGCGAATACCTTTAGTGCAGTTTGCGCTACATTGTATCTGTGTATAGCTGCATTGCTTTAAAACGTTGAACTGATCGACTTTTAGAGTAATTGCATACTCAGATAACGCTTTACTCAATATTTGTGTCTCACACTGTCGATACAGTTGGTCGAGGGTTTTAACGACTGTTCCCTGGTTGTGTAAGCTGAGTTCGGCGTATGACTCGATCCAACTCAGACTGGGAGTACCGCCTTCCTGCCACTCGAAGAAATACCGGTATTCAACAATATCATCCTCAATTCTTAGCAAAGTACTGTTATTGCCTTGTGCGCTGAATGTATCCCGTTCGTAGCTGTAATTAGCACCGTGTTGTTGCTTAAGTTTAAGCCAGCTCTGATAGCTTTCAGTAATCGCAGTGGCGATATCGACCGTTTGATTACTTTGTAGCGGCTGTTGTTTGACCCCAGTGCAGCCTGCAATGCTAATAATCAGTAATAACCCTAAGCCCTTTAGCATAATGCTCCCTTAATCTGCGTTGATTTTTTGCTCTATTAAGTTGCAGCCTTGCTCATCACATTGCAAATACCAGAGTGTGCTATCCCAGTCACCCAGTACAATTCTGCAGCCTACACTGTGCTGCAACATGACTTTGTGGGTTGCAGGTCTGTGGGTATGGCCGTGGATCAGCAGACCGACCTGTGCTAGATTCATAACTTGCTGTACCGCCGTTAAATTCACATCGGTGATTTCAGACGCTTTCATCTGGCCCTGCTGTTTGCTCTGAGTGCGCAGATGTTCAGCTATCTGCAGGCGCTCGGCAATCGGCCTGGACAAAAACTGCTGTTGCCATGGCTCTGATCTGACCATAGATCGAAACGTTTGATAATCGAGATCGTCAGTGCAGAGTTGATCGCCATGCATGATTAATGCCTGCTGGCTGGGAAGTTGGATCAGTACTTCATCCTCTAGTAGCTGGGCACCGATCGACGCGGTGAAGCCAGTGGAGGCCAAAAAATCTCGATTGCCCTGCTGAAAATACAGCTGACAATTTTTGCTCGTGACTAATAGCGCATCGATGACTGGCTGGAGCTCTGCTTCAACGTAGTCATCACCTATCCAAGCTTCAAAAATATCGCCTAATAAATACAGCGTGTCACAGTCGCTGGCGGTGTTTTCAAGAAAATCGATAAAAGCCCGGATTAAATCCGGGCGCTGTGCAGACAAATGCAGATCTGCAACAAAGAGTACCTTCATTAACTGCGTATCTCAGTCGGCTGTTTATTCGGATTCAGAGTCATTCTCAGACTCTTGATCGAGATCGGTATCAACCACAGTGACAGATTTGACATAGATATCGTCGACAGGCACGTCCTGGTGGCCGGATCTCATGGCTGTTTCCAGGGCGCCAATTTTAGTCACCACATCCATGCCCGCGACAACTTCCCCAAACACACAGTAACCCCAACCTTCCATGGTTTTAGTGGTATGGTTTAAAAACGCATTATCGGATAAGTTAATAAAAAATTGTGAGGATGCAGAGTGCGGGTCCATGGTTCTGGCCATGGCAATACTACCGATAGTATTTTTTAAACCATTGTCTGCTTCATTTTCGACATTTTCAGTACTCTCTTTTTGTTTCATACTGGCGCTAAAAGCCCCGCCTTGAATCATGAAACCTTCGATAACGCGATGGAAAATGAGGTTATCGTAAAAGCCTTGTTGCGCTAGCTCGGTGAAGTTTTTGGCGCTTTTTGGTGCTTTTTGATGATTTAGCACTAAGCTAATGTCACCAAAGTTGGTATGTAATGTAATCATGATTTTACCTTAATTATGATGATTTTTTGATGCAGCTATTATACCCGGCAAATACAATACTTCTATGTTCTGCTGGTTTTAGTTTTAATATTGCAAAATAGTTTGATTGACTGCCCATTAACTGTGCTTATAGCTGACCTTCAATCAGCGATATGTTTATAATACCTGCATTGTATATTCAGACGATGCACACTAAATCTGTCATTGGTCAGCAGCGTTAGATCTGGCGCAGACTTTTAACAGCGATAAATTTGAGGTTATATTTAAAATATCCATGAGCACTGATAATTCAAGCGCGGAAAATACGCCCAAGACCACTAATTTCATCCATCAAATTATTGAAGATGATCTCAATAGCAGCAACCCCCCGGCTAAAATAGTTACCCGGTTTCCACCTGAACCTAATGGTTATTTGCATATCGGGCACGCTAAATCTATCTGCTTAAATTTCGGCACTGCGCAAAAGTACAAGGGTGTTTGTCATTTAAGGTTTGACGATACTAACCCGGAAAAAGAAAGCCAGGAATATATTGACGCTATTAAAAAGGATATTAGCTGGTTGGGGTTTGAGTGGCATGAAGAAGTTAAATTTACCTCAGGCTACTTTCAGCAATTGTATTTGTGGGCAGTACATTTAATTGAACAAGGTAATGCTTATGTCTGTGATCTAAATGCGGAACAGGCACGTGCCTATCGTGGCGATTTTACCACCCCAGGTAAAGACAGCCCCTATCGCGAACGTTCAGTCGAAGATAATTTAGCGCTATTTTCCAAGATGAAAGCCGGAGACTTCGCCGAGGGTAGTTGTTCGCTACGTGCCAAGATCGATATGCAATCTTCTAATATGAATATGCGTGATCCGATGTTATACCGGATATTAAATGTTGATCATCACCAAACCGGCGATCAATGGTGTATCTATCCGATTTATGATTTTGCACATGGGCAGTCTGATGCACTGGAGGGAATCACTCACTCTATCTGTACTTTGGAATTTGAAGGCCACCGTCCGCTATACGATTGGTTTATCAAGAATTTACCGGTTCCGGCCACTCCCAGACAATATGAGTTTTCCCGACTGGAGATTAACTACACAGTCACCAGTAAGCGTAAGCTCAAGCAGTTGGTTGATGAAAAAGTAGTCTCTGGCTGGGATGATCCCAGAATGCCAACTATCTCCGGTATGCGCCGACGCGGTTTTACCGCTGCGGCGATCAGGCGCTTCTGCGAAATGGTTGGGGTAACACGTTCTAATGGCGTGGTTGATGTCAGTATGCTGGAATCGGCTGTACGCGATGACCTGGAACAAAATGCGCGCCGGGCAATGTGCGTGATCGAGCCCCTAAAAGTTACCATTAGTAATTTTGCGGAGACTGAAACACAAATGCTCTCTCTGGCAGTGCATCCTAAACTGCAGATGGGGGATCGCCAGTTACCTTTTACTAAGAATTTATGGATTGAAAAACTCGATTTCTCTGAAGACACCAGTTTGGGACGCAAAAAGTTTAAGCGTCTGGTAATCGGAGATTTTGTCAGGTTACGTGGCGCCTATGTAATTAAAGCTGACAATGTCATTAAAAATGAAAGTGGTGAAGTTATTGAGGTTATTGCCAGTCTAGTGCCCGACACTGTCGGCGCAAACCCGCCAGCGGAGTTTAAACCTAGAGGGGTGATTCACTGGGTGAGTGCAGATCATGCAGTGCCTTGTGAATTGCGTATTTACGATAGATTATTCACCGAAGCAGCACCGGATAAACACAAAGAAAAAAGCTTTCTAGAGTTGATAAACCCCGACTCACTGCGGGTGATTAACAGGGCCTGGGCTGAACCCTCGCTGAAAGATGCGCAAATTGAAAGTGGTTATCAGTTTGAGCGTACCGGTTATTTTGTGGCCGATGCACAAAGTACTGCTGAGAAATTGGTTTTCAACCAGACTTTACCCTTGAGAGAGTCCAAAGCTAAAAAGTGATCATTGCTCGGCGGGGAAGGTGTTAATACATTTACTGCCTTCTCTGCCGGCTCAAAACAGAACTTGCAGGATATTCAGCAGCTACTCAGTCTGCAAAGCTGGTATCCTCGAATTGAACTGGCGCAGTGCAGCAAATAGCAGATCACTTTAGCGGCGCAAGCTTTGTTAAAATACCGGCACAGGGAACAGTGTAGTTAGAATGAGGCTGTATGCAGTCTCATTGGGAAATGAATATGAAGACCCTAACCAGCGTGATCAGTTGTAACTGGCTGCTACTGTTGTTATTTTGCTTTGACTCGGCACACGCTAGGCAGGCAGCAGAATTTAAGTTGTACGATCAAGCAGGTAATCAAATAACACTGCAAGATTACCGCGGTAAGGCTTTGCTATTACATTTTTGGGGTAGTTGGTGTCCTTTTTGTGCAGAGCTACAGCCTGAGCTGGATAGATTGTATCGCAAGTATAAAAACTCTGGCCTGGAAGTCTTGGCGGTGAGTATTCGCGAGGAGGCTAGTGTGAATCCTCAGCAGGTATTGGCAGGGCTTGGCATCTCTTTTAAAACGGTAGTCAACGGCGATAATGTCGCCAGAATCTACAACGTTCCAGGTACACCAACCACTTTCTTTATCGATAGGAAGGCGCAGATACTGTGGAAAACCCACAGTGCTAAGGCAAATGATCCCGAGTTGGAACTGCAGGTGCGACGAATTTTAAATCTGGATTTAAATTAAACGCGAAAGACTGTGCTAGCAGTGACAGTGCACAAACTTTAAACGTAAATGTGGACAGCAGGCGATATGGTAGCGAAAAGCAAAGATTTGGTTTACGAGCATGTGTATGAAGCAATACTAGAGCAGAAGTTAGCACCGGGAACTAGATTGAGCGAAGAATCGCTGGCTGAGATCTTCGATGTCAGTAGAACGATAGTAAGGAAGTCGCTACTCAAACTTTCTCATCAACAAGTCGTACAACTAAGGCCAAATAAAGGTGCGATTGTCGCCAGTGTCTCAATTGCAGAATCCAAACAGATCTTTTTTGCCAGAAGGGTGGTTGAAAGAGCCATCATTGAACTTGCAGTACAAAATCACAACGCAGACGATCTAGCCGCTCTGACTTCCATCGTTGAGCAGGAAAAGGCCTGTTTTACCCGGGGTGACAGGTCTGCGGGTATTCGATTATCAGGTGAGTTTCATTTTAAAATTGCCGAAATTGCCGCTAACTCTCAACTTAAAAATTTTCACCGTAGCTTAGTGCCACAAACGTCGCTGATCATCGCCCAATATGAAAAGCGCGGCATTTCTCATTGCTCTTATGATGAGCATTTGCAATTAGTTAAAGTGATTGCTTCAGGTTCTGTGGACAAAGCGCTAGAGCTAATGATGTGTCATTTAGATCATATAGAAGCGAAACTGAATTTAGATGGCATACCCTGCTCTGAGGATTTGCATCAGGTTTTTTCTAAAGTAAAAAGGTAACTGAACTTTCGGGCATCGGTTCAGGCCGCAGTACACCACAAGGCTCTACACTTGGCCTGTATAGCGATCATCTGTTTTACCCGGTATGAAGAATTATTAACGACGCTGTGTTAGCTGGCGTACTCTGAGCGCTGCGGTACTGGCTGCTAAAATGCAGGGTTAGGATGCGGCTAAAACCAAATCATGCCCGCCAGGCTTACTTCATTGACAGCGTAGCAGTGCTGACTTCTATTGCGTTTCACTAACATAGCCAAGATTGAAAGCAACTCTATGCAGGCGCTGTCACTATGAAATTGCTGGGATGTTACTGAGCGGATTTTTACTAAGGTAAAATGTAACTGCACTGCCGGTCGTCAATATTGCCAATTGTACTCACGGCCATGCGCAGAACATTTATTCAGTGTTGAGCTGTACATCCACCCGGTCGTGTCGAAGCGGCTGGTCGGGATCTTTGTCGCTGTCCAGTTCCTGGGCATATTGGTGTCCTGCATAAACCGCAGCCGCAATGATAGCAGGGGCTTCGCAGTCGCCAATACGTTTCAAGCTGAAGGGCAGGCTGTCGGCCTGGCCATTAACTGTCTTTAGAATTTCGTGATACAAACTGTCATTTGCCCGCCTTTGACTCACCATCACCACAGCCGCGACGGCAAGCGTCATCGGTGTTTCTGTATATGCGCAGGCCAAAACGGCAGTGCTTCCATCGAAGCAGACTAGACTGTGCGCGGGAATAATTTTCACCCCCAGTCCCATCAGCTTGGTGCGCACCCGCCAGCGTTCACTAGTATGACCCGCCCATTGTGACACGCTATCTGAAGGCATAACCATGGTCACAGCATTGCCATTTTTAACCAGGCGTTCGGCAATCACGCCTCCCATGTAATAACCGTCGGCGTCATACAAGAGCACTGGGCCATCGGGTAGCTTGCCAGCCATTATGTCATCAGGGGTGTAGACGCTGGCCCCGCTATCCGCTGTGATGACCGATTGGTAGACCGGCTGGTTAAAGTAATCGTCACGCCAGGTCGCGCCAGTGGCAATTGCCACATGCTCGGCCCCAACGTCGAATACGTCCTGGGCGCTCAGGCGGCTCTCGCGATATATCTCGACATTAGGCATCGAGGCCAGTTGCTCGACTCGGTAATCGCGCACCCGCGCCCACTCGCTCAGTCCCGGCAGGGAGGCCTCACGGCTGACACGTCCGCCCAGATCTCGGGTGGCCTCGGCGAGCATTACATGATAACCACGCTTTCCCAGTGCTCGCGCAGCCTCGAGACCGGTCGGCCCTGCGCCGACGATTAATACTGTGGCCTCGGAGCCTTTTGCGGCGATCTTTTCGGGGTGCCAGCCTTTACGCCATTCTTCGCCCATGGTTGGGTTTTGTGTACAGCGTATTGGCACACCCAGACTGTCACCGGAATAGCAAATATTGCAGCCGATACACTCGCGAATGTCTTCGGGGCGGCCCTCTTTTATCTTGTTTGGCAGGAATGGATCAGCGATTGAAGGTCGCGCCGCGCCGATAAAATCGATGACACCGCGTCTGATCTGACTGGCCATAGTATCCGGGGAGGTAAAACGGCCCACGCTTACCACTGGCTTTGTGGTTACCGATTTAACAAAATTCATATAGGGCTCGAGTGAGCCTTCTTTGACAAAGCGCGATACGCCCATTTCATAGGAGTAATCGGCGATGTTGATGTCCCAGAGATCGGGGTATTCTGCCAGCATGGCAAACATTTCACGGCGCTCACCAAAAATTGGCTGCCCGTCTTTGCCAATGGTTTCATCGGCGGAAAAGCGTACAGCGACCGCGCAGCTGTCGCCGACTGCATCTTTGGTGTCCTCGATCAATTCGCGAATCAGCCGTACCCGATTTTCCAGCGAGCCGCCGTATTCGTCAGAGCGTGTGTTGGCGGTCGGAGACAAAAAATTGGAGAGTAAATAGCCGTGGGTTGCGTAGACATAGACGATGTCAAACCCCGCCTGTTTTGCCCGAATTGCCGCGTTTTTATGCCAGCGTCGGAAATCCCGGATATCGGTTTTGTCCATGGCACGGGTGTGGTATGGATGTCCGGCCAGGTTCGGCATGCTGACAACATCCATCGCCACTTCGCGGGTATTCAGATTGGCGCTACGCGCCCCGCCGTACCAGAGTTCAACCCCAGCCAGGGCACCGTGCTCATGGACCTTGTCGGTCATTAAGCTGTGCGCCCGAATGTCACTGTTGTCCCACAGGGCCGCAGAGGGGTTTGGCAGGTCGTCGGATGTAGGGTGGATCGAGCAGTATTCAGTGCAGACAACACCCCATCCACCCTCAGCTTTTACTGCGCGCATTTCTGCTAACATGCGCGGTCGCAAATAGCCCATTCCGGTGCAGTGGGGAACTTGAAAAAATCGATTTTTTGCAGTTACCGGGCCGATTTTCATCGGCTCGAATAGGATGTCGTAACGAGGGTCTCTGCTCATTTATATTATCTGTCGGGAAGTTAGTGGGTCTCTTCGATGATAGGGGTGATGCTGCCGAGCATTTTTGCCAAATCAAGTAAGATAATCAGGTTGCTTTCGTAATAGCTTACGCCTTGCACAAATCTGCGATCAGAGTCTTCAGTAGCGACACTTGGGGCGCGTTCGATATCGTTTTGCGGGATATTGACGACTTCATCGACACTGTCAACGACCATGCCAACGACTTCCTGTTCGTTGTATTCGACCACGATAATACGCGTGTCATCATCAGTTTCTCTGGGGTCTAAAGAAAACAGCAACCGAGTGTCCAGTACCGTTACTACATTACCCCGCAAGTTGATAATACCGCGTATGTAAGAGCTGGAACCTGGCACTGGCGTTATTTCAGAGTATCTGAGGACTTCTTTTACTTGCATAACATCAATAGCAAATAGCTCGTTGTTAACTTTAAAAGTTGCCCACTGATTAAAGATTATCTCTTCTTGTACAGCACGTGACTTGACAGATTTATTCTTAGATTTTGATTTTTGCATCATTTCAAGCTGTGCCGCTGCACCATTCATACTCATGTTTATTCACCTTTTAAATTCAGCAACGGTGCTAATTTAACCAGACCGCTTTGGGTACTTTTGTCTGGAAAGTACTCTAAACCTATCACATCAGTATAACCCAATAAAGCTAATGCATTGAATATATTTGGGAAGTTAATTTCCCCCGTCCCAGGTTCGCTGCGATTGGGTACATCTGCAATTTGAATATGTCCGATATAAGCAAAATACTTAGACATTGTGCTGATTAAATTGCCCTCCATCATTTGCATATGGTAGAGGTCATACTGGAGTTTTAAATTACAATGATCCAGGCTTTTTATCAAATCTACTGCCTGAGCAGAACCTGATAAGAAAAAACCCGGCACGTCTTTAGTGTTGATGGCCTCTATTAACAAGGTCATGTTATGTTCTTTTAGATAAGAGGCAGCATAGTTTATATTTGCTATAAATGCAGCTTGTGCATCACATACCGAAAGACTTGGAGGTTTTTTTCCAGACAGGCAATTTATTTTAGTTACCCCTAAAAAGCGGGCATAGTCCACTGCTGTAGCGACGGATTCCTTGAACTCTAAGCTGCGATCGGGTAGGCAGGCGATGCCTAAGTCGCCAGCAGCGATGTTTCCCGCCGGTAGATTGATCAGCGTCAGCTGCAAATGATGCTGCTGTAGTTGTTGTTTAATTGCCGATTTAGCCAGCGCGTAGGGAAACTGAATTTCGACGGCACTAAAGCCTGCCTGTCTGGCTAATGCAAAACGTTCCAGCAGTGGTACTTCGGTAAAAAGCGTACTTAAATTTGCACTAAAAGCGGGCATTGGCATTCCTCTTCGCTCTTAGTATACGAATGCTAAAGCGTTATTGTTGTATGGTTCAACGACTCTAGCCATAACAGTAGGGCACTGTGGTCAAGATCTTGGCTGCCGCCGCTAACTAACTGTTGGTATTGAGATTGTACCAATTCAGTCAGGGGTAACTGTAAATTATGTGTGCTGGCGAAAGCGCAAATGTTATTTAAATCTTTTAGCTGCACTTTGGCTGTACCCCCAGGGGTGAAATTTCGTTCGATCATCCGCTGGCCATGTTGATCCAGTACTTTACTGCTGGCAAAGCCTCCCATCAGAGCCTCTCTGACTGCCTTTACATCAGCACCCCCTTTGGCCGCTAACAAAAGTGCCTCACTGACAGCGCCTATAGTAACAGCGACGATAGCCTGGTTGGCGCACTTGGCAATTTGTCCGGTGCCCACCGGGCCGATATGGATAGTTTTGCTGCCCAGCACGGCAAAAATAGCTTTGGCATTTAGCAGGTCGGACTTACTGGCGCCGGCCATGATCACTAAAGTTCCCTCTTGTGCACCTCTGGTGCCGCCTGATACAGGCGCGTCTATGTATCTAAGTTGATGCTCTCCCGCTAGCCGTGCGTGTTGTCTGGCGTTATCGGGGGCGATAGATGCCATATCGATAATCAAACTGCCCGGCAGGCACTGGGATAACGTTGCTTGATTGAACAGTACCCGTTCTTGCGTCTGGGCGCTGTCGAGCATGGTAATGATAATCCCGGCATTTTTTAGTGCTGCAGCTGGGTTCGGGAAAATACTTGCACCAAGCTGTGCAAGAGCACTGGTCTTATGCAGGCTTCTATTGTAGACATTCACTGAGAAACCAGCTTTTAGTAGGTTGCTGGCCATAGGCTGGCCCATTAGGCCGGTCCCTAAGAAAGCGATAATCATAAGTTACCTCAAATTAAAATTGCCTCTATCAGCAGAAAATCAGCCAAAATCGGTAAAGCTTCTGATTCTATGGCTTAACTACAGGCAGTTCAAGGGCTTTGGCAGACCAGCGTATCGGGCCGCCTGTTTAGGTGGGCTGTCGGAAAAAAGTTTCATCAGATAGATGCTTTTACCTTTATCCGGGCCGTACTTAATAGCCATCGCTTTAACCAGGGGGCGCATAGAGGGAGAAATTTCGTAGGCCAGATAAAACGCTCGAACCGTTTCTATTACTTCCCAATGTTGATCTGTAAGCTCGAAGTTGTCTAGCTCTGCAAGCTCTGCAGCAAGGGATTTGGTCCAGCTTGATAAATCCAGTAAATACCCCTCGTTATCTAATAGCGAAAGTAATTTATCTCTGTTCATTGTCTAAAACCAACTAATTGATTTTTTATACTGGCAGGCCAAGCTGACGAAAGTGTCGTCATCAATGCAACTCACCTGTGAATTTATGCTATCAGCTATGCCCCTGGCTTGAATGTCGATGACCAGGGCGTACAGCGGCACTTGCAGCTTTAGAAGATCGTTGGCTTGTTGACCGCAGGCGCTAAACACGCCGCTTTCAATCAGCACAATGGCATCCCCTGGCAGCAGTGTATTAAAACAATCTGCGTACAGGGCAGTATGACTAGAGGTTTTGTTGATAATGTGTAAAGTTTCAAAAATAGAATCTGACATTATAAATTGATAACCGTATCAAATTGACGAATAAGTGTAGCCATCTCGCTTTCGGAGATTGCCTGGCAATTGACCGTTAAATCTGCAGTGCTCAAGGCAAAACGCCGTAAATCACTTTCCAGCAGAAACAGCTGGTCAATGTCGTACATCGCCAGTGCCTTGAATGTGTTGATCAAGTTTTTCTGTTGCAGTGCCTGGCTCTGTTGTCCCTTTATTAATTGCAGGACCGCATCGTGCAAAAAAAGTAGACTCACAGGTATGTCAAATGCCGAGCACGCCAGCGCAATATCTAATGTATCTTTGTTGCTGCTGTCGCTAAAGGGCGGGTTGCGAAAAATAAGTAATAATTTTTTATCGGCCATAGGTGCTTAATTACCAAAGGTCAGAAGGCGATCAGAGCTGAGAATCGCATCTGCGAGTTGCCCCAGGCCCGATAGATTAAAGCCCGCAACTAAATTTGCCGCAACTCGGTTATGTCGGTCACACTCTTGCTGATCTAAGACTCCCCGGCGTACAGCGGCGGCAATACAGACCACCAGATCAAGGTCATCAGACTCAGCCAGGTCCAGCCACTGCCCGGTGATGTCAATCTCATCTCTGGGGATGACTTTCAAGCTGGAGATACCGCTGACCGTCTCTCCATAGAAAAACACTCTGTGGATCTTGTGCCCTTGTGCAAGGGCGCTGCGGGTAAAACGTAACGCTGTCTGTTCCGCTTGGCCAGAGTTTTGTGATGCGTAGATTAACAGTGAGATAATCATCTATTTAGCAAGCCTGCAGGTAAATCTAATGGCCAGATAGTGCCATAAACAATGACGCCCCGGTATCAGAGATAGCGGGGCGTCGGTGGAGGCTGTCAGCTATTAGTCGTCGCTTAAGAAGCCAACTAAAGTCAGCATGTGAATGAACATATTGAAGATGTTCAAGTACAGGCCTACTGTAGCCATGACGTAGTTTTGGTAGTGGCCGTTAACGATGTTACTGGTATCGTATAAAATGAAACCCGCCATCAGTAATACCACTGCTGCAGAGTATGCTAAGTGCAGGCCGGCAATGTGTATGCCAAACATAGGTAGTACAAAAAGCGCAACCATAGTAATCAGAACGACCACCATACCAGCCGCTAAAAACCCGCCCATAAAGCTGAAGTCTTTTTTGCTGGTCAATACGTAAGCAGATAGACCGACAAAAGTGAGTGCCGTCATGCTCATGGCGGTCATTACTATTTCGCCACCATTACTCATCGCCAAGTAGCTATTCAGGATGGGGCCGATGCCGAAACCTAACAGTGCAGTGAAAAGAAAGGTAAGTGGCAGCGCTATAACGCTGTTTTGGTTTTTGTTGATGATATAGAGCATGATGAAGCCACCGATAAAACTACCGAAATAGACGATAGGATTAGTGATGTTCATGGCAACAGAAATACTGGCAGCAATAGCACTCACGACTAAAGTCATTGCTAACAGCATGTATGTGTTACGAATAACTTTATTGGTCTGCAGTATCGACTGTTCAGAGCGAGACGCGACCGCATTTACATTGTTCATAAATATCCTCGGTATGTAATTTTAAATCCTAATTAAAGCTATAATGGCGACTTTTATAAATAATTCAAGGTTTATAGCCAATTGAGCACACTTCCTCTAGAGATCCTTTTTCAAGACGATGACCTATTAGCCGTTAATAAACCCGCCGGATTGTTAGTGCACCCCAGTTGGTTGACAGCCAAAGGTACTGAAAATTTAGCTTCGATGATAAAAACCTATTTAGGCGGAGCAACTGTCTACACTGTGCACAGATTAGACCGCGCAACTTCAGGAGTGTTGCTGGTAGCAAAAAATAAATTTGCAGCCCAGCGCTTAAGTGATGACTTTGCAAAACATAAAGTCGAAAAAAGCTACTTATGTGTAGTGCGTGGCTATGCACCGGAAAGTGGTCTGATCGATCATCCGCTAAAGTATCAGCACGATAAGAAAGCTGAGCCCTTTGCTCGAGATGATAAAGAGCCGCAGACAGCTGTTACCGCATATCAGCGCATGGCCGTGGTTGAGCTGCCGATTGCAGTCGGCAAATGGCCATCGGCACGTTATTCGCTGCTAAAGGCTATGCCTGAGACCGGCCGTAAACATCAATTGCGGCGCCACTTCAAGCATATTCTGTGTCCGATAGTCGGAGATACCAATTACGGTGAGGGGCGTCACAATAGACTGCTCAGAGAGCATTTTCAGCTTAATCGCCTGCTGCTGATGGCGACGTCTCTGCGCTTTAGCCACCCAAGTAGTGGCGAAACTATGCTGCTCAAAGCGCCTTTATCTGCAGAGGTACAGGTGCTCTTTGAGAAGTTTGGCTGGTCGGAATTCTGTAATATTTGAAAGTTCAGGTTTGCACGCGATGGTGTTACTGCTGCAGTGTAAAGCAATACTTCAAAGGGAAGGGCGCTCCCCTGAGTGGCTGTTGAACACAATAAACCAGCCCACTGCCAAATATTGCACTATTCTTACAGTTTCCGGGGCTATGCGGTTTTATTGTGCGCTGAAATTGCGTATTCTCTGGCGCAGATCAATCTTGTGTTTTTAAATAAAATGAAACTAAGTATAAGAGTATAACCTGATGGCAGAAATGCGACTTCTCTCAAAAGTACTAGCCGAAAATAACAGCATTAAAGTAGGTATAATAGGCGCAATGGAGCAAGAGATTGAAATCTTGCGAGACAGTTTGGAAAATCGTAAAGACCACAAGTTAGCGGGTTTTGATCTGTATACAGGCTCTTTAGACAATATTGAAGTAGTCTTGTTACAATCGGGTATAGGCAAAGTAAACTCATCGGTAAGCACTGCGTTAATGCTACAAACTTTTGCCCCCGATTGCATCATCAATACGGGTTCGGCGGGTGGTTGCGACAACAGCTTGGATGTGGGAGATATCGTGATTTCCTCAGAGTTGCTGCACCACGATGTGGATGTTACCGCCTTTGGTTATGAATTGGGGCAAATGGCTAGAATGCCAGCGACTTATATACCCGATGAATTGCTCGCTGAAATGGCCGCTCAATGTATCGAATCCGTCGCCAATGCTAAAACTGTGCGTGGTGTAATTGCCACGGGTGATACTTTTATGAGTGATCCGGCAAAAGTAGCCGCTATTAAACTGGCTTTTCCAGCAGTGAAAGCGGTGGAGATGGAGGCGGCAGCTATTGCCCAGACTTGCTTTTTGTTTGGTACTCCCTTTCTGGTTGTGCGTGCGCTCTCTGATATCGCCGGAAAATCTTCCAACTTGTCATTTGCAGACTTTATAGAAACCGCTTCTACTCATTCGGCCAATATGGTCAGGGCGATCATTGTTAAATTGGCTGCCCAACTAAAGTAACGCGCATTTTGTAAAGCGCTATGATTGATTAGTAGTATAGGGAGAGCTTTACTTGAGCTCTCTTTCTTTAGCAAATTTAGGCAAATTTAGAACATGCAAAATATTGTCATTGATATTCGTATTTCCAGCGATGAGTATTTAAAACAGTATCAACAACCTAGCTGTATGGTCAGCACTGTCTCTCGAGACGGTCGCAGTATTCAGTTTCCGGCCAATATTTTAAAGCCATTTTTACTGCACTCGGGAATAAACGGTAGTTTTTGTATCTATTTCGATAGCAAAGGCAAGTTTCAATCTATCTCTCGACACTAGTATCTGAGTCGCTACTTTTACTGCAAAATTGTAACTTTTTGCAGTGCAGCTATTTGCGCCACTATTTATAGGTCTCTTTATCTGCGTGCCTGTGCCACTAATCTCTGCGCAGGTGGTCTTTAATGGCTATAGGCGAGGGATAATTGAGTAGCACAATGTAAGATGAGAATAAGAAAGTCAAAATAGCGGTGGCTTGAATAATATGTGAGGCGTTCACCCCTATCATGGCCGAGCTCGCGGCAACATAGGCAATTAATAGTGAAAACTCACTGGTTTGCCCCAACCTGAAACCTACTTCCCAGGCCATAGATCCCTGCTCATTAATACGCAGTAAAAAGAAACGGAAAATGACTGGTTTTAAGCTAATCACCACCAGGGCCATGACGATTGCCGGCAGCGCTATCTCGCTGACTAACCCCAGGTCAAAGCTGGCGCCAATAGAGAAGAAGAATAAAATCAAAAAGAAATCACGCAGCGGTTTTAAATGGGTGGCAATGTACTGCGATATAGGGCTAGATGCCAGTGAAACCCCAGCGATAAAGGCTCCCATTTCCGCAGACAAGCCAACCACTTGAGCGCCCTCCGCCATGCCTAAACACCAGCCAATAGCCAGTAAGAAAATATATTCATGGAATTTATCAAAGCGTTGTATCAGTGGCAAAATGACGTATTTGATCATTTTGAAAGCGGCATAAGTTAACAGTGGCATGGCAATCAACGGGCTTAGCATTGAAATGATATCTGGATCTGTGTTGCCTTGGTTGGCGTAGAGGATGATTAATACAATAATGGCGATGATATCTTGAAGTAACAATAAACCTACAACTAGTTCTCCTATATGCCGATGGTGCAGCACTGTGGTGGGTAAAAGTTTAATGCCGATGATAGTGCTGGAAAACATCATCGATAAGCCAATCACGATTGATTCAACAGTGCTCAGCCCAAATAGCCAACTGATTGCGAAGCCTAAACTGAAAAATGCGATAGAACTGCCAATGGCGACTGAACTGGCTTTTTTTAACATGGCGATTAAATGCGAGGGTTGCATATCCAGACCAAGCAAGAATAATAAGAAAATAATGCCGACGTGAGAAGTGTCTTGTAAAAGTGTCGTGTCAGAAATGAGGCTAAAGCCATAGGGTCCAAGCAGTGCCCCAAGTACTATGTAAGCGACCAACAGAGGTTGTCGGGTATAGAGAGCGACTGAGGCGAGTGCTGCGGCACCGGTAAAAATTAAAAACAGTGAAAATACAAAAGATTGTTCCGCCAACGTAAGTGCTCTCCAAAAGCGATCTGTTGAGATGCTTTATAAGTATTTGCTAGATTCAGCGACAGTATATCAGAAGCTTCGACTAATCAGAGTCTTGAGTAGACAAATGGGAGAAATTTTTAATTTCTCAGAGCAATTGATTTTTACCACTTTGCCCCTATTAAACAAGGTGAAAAATATGTGAATACTCCCGACAATTGATTTGAAGTCTATAAAATCGATTAATTGATTCCCGGGCAGCGAATCGCCCATTCTAGTTTAGGAGCATGCCAATTCGATACTCGCGGGATGATAAGGAGCTCTTCAGGTGATAAATCACCGGGTGGGGTGCACGGACATCAGATGGCCCTGTAAGACACAGTCGCAGCTGAATTGTTGGCGTATTCATTAGCTAAAGAATATACTTGAGTGATTTACTAGGGTATATATTCAGTGTATTCTGGAGCGAGCATTTGGCTGTTATTGAGCCAGTACAAAAGTAAGCTGGCCCAGACAAAATGTATATCGCTGCGAGCCACAACTTGACAGTGATAATAGTAACCAATGATATGAATTGTATTGTGGGCGCATAGGCGTACTGCGAAAGGTGTTTAAATGAATTTAACTGTTACCGAAAGTGCTGAAATCTATTTGGCGGATTTACTTGATAAACAAGATGTTGAAGGCATCTCCGTCCGTATGTTTGTCACCCAACCTGGCACTCCCTACGCTGAAACATGCCTCGCATACTGCAAGCCCGACGAAATTATTGAAGATGATATAATACTTGAGCTTAAACGGCTGCGTTTCTACTTTGAAAAAAATAGCATGCCCTATTTAGAAGAGGCGACAGTCGATTACGCGGAAGATCGAATGGGTGGGCAGTTAACGATTAAAGCACCGAATGCCAAAGTGCCTAAAGTATCCTCAGACAGCCCGTTAGAAGAGCAAGTTAATTACATCCTCTACACGGAGATAAACCCTGGATTAGCTTCTCATGGAGGGGAGGTGAGCTTAGTAGATTTAGTCGAGGAAGAAAATGGTCACGTGGCGATATTAAAATTCGGCGGTGGCTGTCAAGGTTGCAGTGCGGTAGATATGACATTAAAGGATGGGGTAGAAAAAACCTTATTGGAAAAAGTGCAGGGATTGATTGGGGTGCGTGATGAAACAGATCACACAGTTACAGCCAATGCTTATTATCGCTAAACACTGAATCAATTGTGCTGCAGCTGGCTCAGCTACGAAGCGTATTTGCCAGCTAGCACTGTTTAAAACAGTGTAATAAAAATATCCTGAACTGTTGTAATCATGAATACAAGCCCCATATTTAATTAAGCACAATTCCATTTATCAGATAGAAAACTGACAACATTGCCTATACTAGGATTTTCAGGTTAGCGTTGCTCGACGGCAGCAGCGGTAGTAATTTTGTCATAAGCCCTGTTACTTATTGAAATTATAATATGTTACGCACCTCTTCATCTTTGTGGGGTGTATGCAAGAGGATATAATCATCATGGATCAGTTTGAAGAGTCCGAAACTAAAGAAATATCAGTATTGCCTGTACTCCCTTTGCGAGATGTAGTGGTCTACCCACACATGGTGATCCCTCTTTTTGTCGGCCGGGAAAAGTCTATTGAAGCACTGGAAGCGGCAATGGCAGGTGGTAAAGAAATTCTATTGCTGGCACAGCGAAAAGCTGCCGATGATGAGCCCAACGCCAAAGATCTCTTTGCTGTAGGCACTGTGGCCAGTATTTTGCAAATGCTAAAATTGCCAGATGGTACAGTTAAAGTGTTAGTAGAGGGAGACTATCGGGCCAAAGTCGATGAGGTTATGGAGAGTGAACAGTACTTTACGGCTAAACTGCAAGCCCTGGATATTAAACAGTCGGCAACCTCCGAGAGTGCTATATACAAACGTACTGCCCTTCAGCAGTTTGAACGCTTTGTTCAAGTAAATAAAAAAATCCCCTCAGAAGTTCTCACTTCACTGCAAAACATCGATGAAATTGGTCGTCTGGCAGATACAATTGCCGCGCACATGTCATTGAAGTTGCCGGAAAAGCAAAAGATTCTAGAAATGCTGGATGACAGTAAACGCCTTGAGCATTTAATGTCACTGATGGAAGTCGAAATCGATTTAGTTGAAGTTGAAAAACGCATTCGTGGTCGCGTTAAAAAACAAATGGAAAAAAGTCAGCGCGAATATTATTTGAATGAGCAAATGAAAGCGATTCAAAAAGAGCTGGGGGATCTGGATGGTAATGCCAGCAACGATATAGACGAACTGAAAGAAAAAATTGATAAGGCGGGGATGCCCAAAGAGGCAAATGAAAAAACCCAGGCGGAATTTAATAAGTTAAAGATGATGTCTCCTATGTCCGCAGAGGCAACAGTGGTTCGCAGCTACATCGATTGGATGTTGCAAGTGCCCTGGGCAAAGCGTTCCAAACTGCGTCACGACATGAAACGCGCTGAAGATATACTAAACGCTGATCACTTTGGGCTAAAAGAAGTGAAAGAGCGAATCATGGAATATTTGGCAGTGCAACAGCGGGTGAAAAAGCTCAAGGGGCCTATCCTCTGTTTAGTAGGGCCTCCGGGAGTAGGTAAGACCTCTCTCGGTAAATCAATTGCCCGTGCCACCAATCGCAAATACGTGCGCATGGCATTAGGGGGTGTCAGAGACGAAGCTGAGGTACGTGGTCATCGTCGCACCTACATTGGTTCTATGCCCGGAAAAATTGTACAAAAGATGGCGAAAGTCGGAGTGAAAAATCCTTTATTCCTCCTCGATGAAATCGATAAAATGGGCATGGATTCTCGTGGTGATCCGGCCTCTGCGCTATTGGAAGTGTTAGATCCTGAGCAAAACATTAACTTTAATGATCACTATCTTGAAGTTGACTACGATTTGTCTGATGTGATGTTTGTCTGTACCGCCAACTCGATGAATATCCCAGGTCCTCTATTGGATCGTATGGAGTTAATTCGTATTCCAGGCTATACCGAAGATGAAAAACTTAACATAGCGGAAAAGTACTTGCTGCCTAAGCAAATGAAACAGCATGGCTTAAAGTCTGCTGAAGTGAGTATTAAATCCTCAGCGATCATTGATTTGATTCATTACTATACCCGGGAAGCCGGGGTGCGCTCGCTGGAGCGAGAAATCGCTAAGATTTGCCGTAAAGTGGTAAAAGATTTCTCACTGAAGAAAATCGACTGTGGATTTATCGTCGACTCATCCAATATTGAAGATTACAGCGGCGTACGTAAGTTCAGTTTTGGTCTGTCTGAGAAAGAAAACTTAGTAGGCCAGGTCACTGGATTGGCCTGGACTTCTGTAGGTGGCGAGTTACTCAGTATCGAAGCTTCAGTGGTCTCAGGTAAAGGGCGACAAGTCACTACCGGTTGTCTGGGCGATGTGATGAAAGAGTCTATCCAGGCGGCCATGACCGTAGTGCGCAGCCGTGCTGCCGCGCTGGGGATCAAGGATGAGTTCCACGAAAAGAAAGACGTACATATACACGTACCGGAAGGAGCGACCCCTAAAGATGGTCCCAGTGCCGGTATAGGGATGTGCACAGCGCTGGTTTCTGCCCTCACTGGGATCCCAGTGGTTGCCGATGTTGCCATGACCGGTGAAATCACTTTACGTGGGCAAGTTCTGCCGATAGGTGGATTAAAGGAGAAGCTGTTGGCGGCTCACCGAGGTGGTATTAAAACGGTGATTATACCCGATGAAAACGAGAGGGATTTAAAAGAAATTCCCGATAACATCAAGGCAGACTTGAAGATTATCCCGGTAAAGTGGATTGACCAAGTATTGGACATCGCTTTGGCATATGCGCCTAAGCCTTTAAGCCTTAGCACAAATGATTCGCTAACAACAGAGCAAAAAGAGGGAAAGTCGGAAACCGGGCAAATAAATACCCACTGATCTGAATACTAGGCAGAATAAGGGGTTCAGAGCTTGACACCCCTTTCAATCAGTTGGTATAAAGTGTCTTGGTATTTATACTGAGCCCAAAAAACAGAACAACATAATAATTGACTCGATTATAAAGGGGAAAACTGTGAACAAGTCTGAATTAATTGACGCAATTGCAGCATCGGCTGACATGCCAAAGGCAGCAGCGGGACGTGCACTAGATGCAACAATGGCAGCAATCACTGACACTTTAACTAAAGGTGAATCAGTAGCATTAGTAGGTTTTGGTACATTCTCTGTTAAAGAGCGTGCTGCCCGTACTGGTCGTAACCCACAAACTGGTGCGCCAATCCAAATCAAGGCTGCTACACTACCAACTTTCAAGCCTGGTAAGGCTTTGAAGGATTCGGTTAACACGTAAGGCATTTTTACAAGATTTAGATTAAGGAGTGGTAGTTCAGTTGGTTAGAATACCTGCCTGTCACGCAGGGGGTCGCGGGTTCGAGTCCCGTCCATTCCGCCAAATACAAATTTGCTAAACTTGTCGTGCCGATAGATTTAGCGAATTTATATTCGATAGGCGTATTCGTTTGAATACGCCTTTTTTTTAGTTTTTCAGAGGTATAGGTATGCTGCAAGGCATTCGAGATAATTCTAAAGGTGTAGTCGCTAAAGTTATTGTTGGTTTTATCGTTGTAACATTTGCCCTATTCGGCATCGACTCATTAGTAGGTCTGACACAAGGCTCCAACGCACCAGCGACAGTCAATGGTGAAGAGATATCCGAGCGAGATCTATATCAAGCCACGCAGAGGCAGCGCCAACAAATTCTTGCGAGTATGGGTAACAATGCCGACCCCAGTGCTCTGGACAATAATTTAATCAGAGGTATGGTTTTAGACTCTCTGATTCAGCAAAAAGCATTGCTAGTAAAAGCTGCAGATAGTGACATGTCTATCTCAGATGAGATGATTGATAAGATCATTCTCAGTGACTTAAGATTCCAAGATGGCGGCTCTTTTAGCACCGCACAGTTTGATGCAATCATCCGAAGCCAAGGTTTTACACGTTTAACCTACCGTGAATTTATTAGCGATCAAGAGTTATTGAAGCAGCAGCATGCAGCCCTGGCTCAATCAAGTTACGTCTTACCTGCCAGTGTTAAATACTTTTTAGGCTTAGAGCGACAGACTCGGGACATTCGCTATTTTTCTATGCCAATCGATAAGGTCCGCCAGTTAACTGCTGTTTCAGAAGCAGAGGTGAAAGCGGAGTTCGAGGCGCGTAAAGGTAGCTTAAATACGACGGAACAAGTTTCTCTTGAATATGTGATCCTCGAGCGTGATAAATTGGCCGCTACGATCAACATCAGTGAAGAAGATATCAATACCCAGTATGAACAAGTTGTGGCTAGCTTCCAGGCTCAAGAACAACGTCAGGCGGCGCACATATTAATTGAAGTAAATGATGATTTAAGCGATGACGCGGCGCTGGAAAAAATAACGGCGATCAAAAGTCGTCTCGATGCAGGTGAAGACTTCGCTACGGTTGCCGCTGCAGAATCCAACGATTTCGGCAGTGTCGATAACGGTGGCGAGTTAGGAATTATTAACAGAGGTACCTTTGAACCAGCATTTGAAGATGCACTTTACGCTCTGGAGATGGGTCAAGTATCAGACCCTGTGCAAACAGAGAGCGGTTATCATCTTATCAAAGCCCTGAGTATTGAAGGAAACGAAGCGCCCTCTTTAGCTGATTCGAGAGAAAATATTATTGAACAGCTAAAAATTATCGAAGCTGAGCAACTGTTTTTGGAACAGCTGGATAATTTAAAAGATCTGGCTTTTGTCGGCGGTGATCTGGTTGATCTGGCAGCTGAACTCGATTTGGAAATTATCAGCCTCGACAGATTTAGCAGAGCAGGTGGCAATGATGCATTGACACAAAACACTAAGTTGGTTCGAGAGGCATTCAGCGATGAGTTAATCACCGAGGGATTAAACAGTGCTCCAATAGAAATAGATCAGGCGAATGCGGTTGTCATCAGGGTCAAAGAACACTTCCCGGTCAGAGCTCAGACTTTTGCCGAAGTAGTTGAGAGAATACGCGAGCAGCTGCTGACTAAAAAAGCCTCTGAATTGTTGCAGCAGCGGGCCAAAGAAGCCGTGTCACAAATAGCGATTAATGGTGATACTACTGTAGTTGCCGCGGATTTTGAAGTTAAGACCCATTTACTGTCAAATCGACTAAACGCTGAAATTCCCGCTGCTATATTGAATAAAGCTTTCACCTTGGCTCACCCGGCTGCTGGTAAATCGTCAGTTGATACCGTTATTTTGGCTGACAGTAGCCTGGCGGTAGTGATTGTCGATAAAGTAAATCCGGCTGATTTCTCAGAAATTTCTGAGCAGGAATTGCAGACATTTAGTAAGCTATTGGCAGAGCGTCTGGGTAGCCAGGCCTATCAAGTATTTGTCCAGGAAACTAGAGATAACGCTGAAGTAGAACGTCTATAAACTTCGGTAATACTGCTAAAAGCCTCTAACTGAACATTAGAGGTTTTTTTTTGCCTATAGAATTTCTCGGGTAAATACCAACAAGCCAACTACAGCTTCTCCTTCTCCTGGTCAGTAGTATCGATACAATGAATTGCTCCAGATGATGCTTAGTACGGCAAGTGTTACTGGCTGTAGTGGGTCACCTTCAAAGTTGCATACTTCCCCGGAGGCATGCCAAATGCGGCCTTAAATAAGCGGCTAAAATGGGCTTGGTCGGCAAAGCCTGTGGCAAGAGCCAGCTCGATAAGTGGTAGACCCTGTAGAATTAACCGTCTGGCACTGTCCAGACGACGATTGACGCTGTATCTATAGGGTGAGGTGCCCAGCACTTTTTTAAATTGCCTGGATAAGTCATAGCGACTCAATCCGGTGACTTTTTCTAGTTCACTAGAGTGCACGACTCTATTCCCCTGAGCATCCAGATATTCTCTGGCTAAATCAATCGCCCGGTAGTCGATGCTGTATTGGTGCCGAGGATTAATACAACTACTGTCCGCGTACATAAGTCCTTTTGCCAGCGACAGCAATATCTCATCCGAAGCCAAACTCTCACTGTTTTGCAGCGCACCTTGTGAAGCGATTTGCACTGCTCTGGACAAGTGAAAATTATCAGATACTGAGTCTTGGGCAAAAGGCAGCGGGCAGGGCCTTGCGGCAACAGCGCGAACAGCATCAGAGATTAGTGCCGGGTCTACATACAACATACGGTAGCCAAAGCCCTCACTGGATCCGGCCCGACCGTTGTGCAACTCATCTGGATGCAGCACCATTACGCTACCGACAGTGCTGGTTTGGGTGGCTCCTCGATAATCATATGACTGTAATCCTGAATCGGTAATCCCTATGGCATAAGTATCGTGGCGGTGATTTTCGTAGGCATTGCCGGCAAACCAGGCCTGCAGTAATTCGATGCCTGCTGTCGCTTGGGTACTGAGCATTTGGTCACACTTTAGGGGCTTGCACAATCGTTCAAGACCCGCATCAGCTTCTGCTTTTAAATGATGATCCATATCCGATCTGTCAACTAAATATTAGGAGCTAAACTATGTCTGATAACAGTAACCCAGTCAAATACCAGGCGATCAATTTCGCCGATAAACTCAGTTTGTTCTCTGAGCAATGGGCACCAAAGGTGATTGCACAAATGAACGATTACCAGATAAAAATAGTTAAAATCCAAGGTGATTTTAGCTGGCACCAACACGCGCAAACTGATGAAACCTTTATTGTTCTACAAGGGCTGTTGCGACTGGATTTTCGCGATGGCAGTGTGCAGTTAGCTGCAGGTGAAATGTATGTAGTCCCCAAGGGAGTTGAGCACAAGCCGTTTGCCGCAGCAGAGGTGAAAATGTTGCTGATAGAGCCGCAGGGAGTATTAAATACCGGAGATTTAGAGCTGAGCGAACTCACCGCAATCAATGATGTTTGGATCTGAATATCTAGTGGATAAAAAACAACAAGAATAACTGTAAATCTTATTGCTAATCATTCTCATTATGATATTATGTTTGAGCTCGCAAGATAACTTGCTGAATTATTACCAAGTTAACTTCACTTTCTTCCATTAGTTAAACTCAAATTAACCAGTGGAAGAGCATACACGGTTCTTGTCATTTTCAGGGTAACCTTCGGGTTACCCTTTTTTTTTCCTGCGAAGCAGTTATCTATTTACTTCCAACTTCCAACTTCCAACTCTAGGCACTAATACTTTTAAACAGCTCAAAGAATTGCGGTAATGTTTTTGCCGTACAGCCCGGGTCGTTGATGGTGACTGCGGTATCGCTCAGTGCAACTAATGCAAAACACATCGCTATTCTATGATCATCATAAGTATCAATTTGCGCATGTTTTAGAGTTTGCGGTGGGGTTATTTCGATGTAGTCTTCGCCTTCAGTGACAGTCGCCCCCACTTTGCGTAATTCCGTGGCCATGGCGCTGAGACGGTCGGTTTCTTTTACCCGCCAGTTGTAAATATTACGAATCACTGTCGTGCCTTTGGCAAACAGCGCGGTAGTGGCGATTGTCATCGCCGCGTCCGGGATATGATTAAGATCTAAATCTACTGCCGTTAAAGGTTTATCGGCACTCACTTCAATGTAAGTGGGGCCGTAGTGCACGCTGGCACCCATCTGTTTGAGTACTTCAGCGAAAAGCTTATCTCCTTGCACGCTTTCGCTACCCACGCCTTCAACCCTGACAGTACCGCCTTTAATAGCTGCAGCCGCTAAAAAATAGGAGGCTGATGAGGCGTCGCCCTCAACCATGATTGAGCCCGGAGAGCTGTAGTTCTGTCCCGCTCTAATGATAAAGCGCTGGTAGTTGTCATTAGTGACTTGCACACCAAAGGAGGCCATCACATCTAAGGTAATGTCAATGTAGGGCTTAGAGACCAGTTCGCCTTCTACGACAATGCTCAAGTCATCCTCAGCAAAGGGAGCCGCCATCAGCAGCGCGGTGAGAAATTGACTGGATATACTGCCTTTAATACTGACTTCGCCACCCTTGAGGCCGGTACCGACAATTTTTAGCGGTGGGTAGTTTTCATCTTTTAAATAGCTGATGTCAGCCCCGAGTTGGCGCAGCGCGTCCACCAGATCACCGATAGGTCGCTCGTACATTCTCGGATCGCCAGAGAGCTGGTAATCGCCACCGCCAACACAAAGAGCGGCGGTAATGGGGCGCATCGCGGTACCGGCATTACCGAGGAATAATTGAGTGTTAGCAGTGTTAAAACAACTGCCGAGACCCTGTACGGTACAGCGAGTTTTGTCGTCACTCAGTTGATAGCGCACCCCTAACAAAGCTAAAGATTCAAGCATTCTACGAATATCATCACTGTCCAACAAATTAGTGATGGTGGTCTCGCCACTTGCCATCGCTGCAAGCAGTAAAATTCGATTGGATAGACTTTTAGATCCAGGGATTTGAACAGTCCCTTCAACCTTGTTAATAGGTTGTAGCGTAAGGCTTTGCATTTATTCTCCGGTGACTAGCTGAAAAAAGTGAAGCGCTTAAACTACCTTGGAAACTGCTTCAGGTCGAGTGCTATTTTGCATATTGGCTATGCCACTAAGAGAGCTAAACCGGGAGTAACTGCCGATAAAAACTATAAATGCAGAATAAGGCTGGCAGTGCCACTGATAGCTATGTTATTTTGCAGCGCTTTTTTACCAGTTGTAGGTTCATCATGATATCCGGATTTGATTACGGCACCTCTAATTGCGCCATTGGCATTATCAATGCGGATAGCTCAACCACCAGTTTGCTGCCCTTAGAGCAACAGCACAACTTTTTACCTTCGACAGTGTACGCATTGGGTCGAGAGTTGATATGCGAACAAGTTGCCCGCCAGATTCCCGATGCCAGCATTCGCAGCCTGTATGTCAAGTCGCGTGCAGCCGGTTTGAACAGAGCCAGTAAATTCCGTCGTGAAGAGAGTATTGGGGCTAAGGAGCAGAGTTTATATTTTGGCCGCGAAGCCTTCTCGCAATACTTTTCATTACCCGGAGAGGGATACTTTGTAAAATCAGCTAAATCATTTCTTGGCGCCAGTGGGGTTCGGGCAGAGTTTATTCATTTCTTTGAAGACATCGTCACTGTCATGATGCAGCAGATTAAGCAGCGTGCTGAACAGCAGTGTCAGCAGCAGTTAACACACACTGTGATTGGCCGTCCGGTGAATTTTCAGGGGATTAACGCCGCCAAGAGCAACAGCCAGGCATTAGACATCCTTAAGGTCTCCGCCGAGCGGGCGGGTTTTAAATCGGTGGAGTTTTTATACGAACCTATTGCCGCGGGGCTGGATTTTGAAAAACAACTGACTGTCGATAAAAAAGTATTAGTGGTGGATATAGGCGGTGGTACCAGCGACTGCGCCATGGTGCAGATGGGCCCGGGACACCGGCACCGGGATGATAGAACTGCAGATTTTATCGGTCACAGTGGTGAACGAATCGGCGGCAATGACTTTGATATACAGTTGGCGGCTAACTGCCTGATGCCATTAATGGGCATGAAATCGGTGTTGAAAAACGGTCTGCCGATGCCCACACAAACATTCTGGAATGCAGTAGCGACTAACGACGTCGGAGCTCAGGCACAGTTTAACAAATTGGAAACTAGTTTGCTGCTGCAGCAGTTACTGCGCGATACCAGCGAACCTCAATTGTTGCAGCGTTTCTTAAAACTCCGAGACAACCGCCAGAACCAACAAGTGGTGAGCAGCGCCGAACAGACCAAGATCAAGCTTTCCACTGTGTCGCAAAGTTTAGTGGAACTGGATTATATTGAGGACAGTCTCAGCTGCCAGGTGAGTTTTGCGCAAATGCGCCACGCAGTGCAGCGCCCGTTAAAGAAAATGATCAACTTGATGGGCGAAACCATTAAGCAGGCGGGCAGTTTACCTGATCTGATCTATATTACCGGTGGCTCGGCCAAATCACCGCTGATCAGAGAGGCTATTGAACAGCGGTTGGGCAATATTGAAGTTGTCGATGGTGACCATTTTGGTAGTGTAGCAAACGGCCTGACACTTTGGGCACAACGTATCTATAGCTAACTGGGCTGTGATTAAGTCCAATACGCCTTGAAGGGCGAGCTTATACAGGGCTAACTGCTTTGCCTGCACCGATGTAGGAAAGGAGCGCTAGCAGGTCGTGGTAGCCTTGTCAGTCACCTGTGAAATGACTGGTCATTGCACAGTGCTGTCGACCTGCTATCCCTGTGCCCCTGTTTATGGGTTTTAGCCGTTTTTAAAGCTCGCAAATAAAAACTTTCGCTTGATCCAATACTCCCTAGACTTCTTTGTGCGCTGAACAGACTAAATTAGCTTGAGTAGCTGGCGAATCAAATCTTTGTTTTCGCCGTGCAGTGAGTAAGCGGCGTAGGCCTGCATGGGAATTTCAGGAGCATCTTTCACTGTGTATAATTGCTCTGTAGCCAAGTACTTTTCGACCATTTTTTTCGGTAAATAAGCACAGCCACCCGCCTTTAAAATTAGCTCCAGGGCAATTCTGGCACTGTTAACCCGCACCGCAGCCAGTGGCCTGTCGATAAAATACGCCTCGTGGATAACATTAAAAGTCGTTCCCCACTCGACCCTGATATATCCCTCTGACATGGCTTTTTGCGCTGTTAAGTCCGGGTTGTCAGCCACTAGTATCAAGGTTATATCTTGAATTTCGACCACGCTCATATCTTGTATTTTAGGTTGCTCATAGAGAAAGCCTAAGTCGATCAGGCCCCGGTCGAGTTTTTCTACCACCCGTAATGGTGAACTCTCCTCTGCCCTCAGGCCGATGTTAGTACGTTCTCGATAAAGTATATTTAGCCAGTCCTGTAAAAAAATGTCCCACAAGCTGGAGGGCCCGGCGATTACCAGACGTTTTTTTAACTGTTCCGATAATGCAACATCTTCAAAGGCTCTGTCCCAGGCACTTAAAATGAGTCTGGCGTGCTTCATTAATCGCTCTCCGGCGGGAGTGACTGCCACTTGCTGATGGTTGCGAATCAGTAATTTTAATCCTAAGTTCTGTTCCAACTGACGGATCCGAGTACTAATAGTCGAAGGGGCGACGTGTAAGTTTTCGGCGGCCTTAGCAAAATGGCGGGTCCGGGTAACCTCAAGAAAGGTTTTTAATAGCAAAGTGTCCAAAAATGTCTATCTCCAACTATAATTAGTGAGTGATCATCATCAGTATAATCGAATTTGATGTGCAGTTTATTTCGTTTTTAAGAATGCTGCAAACTGCATAGAATGTTTATGGAGCAATTTAATTACCCACCAGCAAAATGGATTTTGTCGAAATATCAGCACTTTACTATTTGTTGGCACTTACCAGGGCTTTTAATCAATGTCAGACATTAAAACCGCAGGCGCCTCTTCTATAGAGAAAGATAATCTAGTCACTGAAATAGAAATTCCAATTGCTATCAAGGTATCCAAACCCATTGCTGTTTTACAGTCATTTTCAATAAAAAAGATATTTACGGCTCTGTTTTTTGTACTGCTGGCGGTTTCTATTAGCTTTATAGTGCCGAGCAATGAAATAGCCTGGGTGATCGCTGTGTTGCTGTTAACTATCTATCTATTTGCCTTTGAAATAGTACGCATAGATATAGCGGCAATTGCGGTCATGGTTTTTTTGGGTTTGACTACGGCGCTGGCGCCGTACATGGGGTTACAACAGGGGTTGGTTGACCCGCAATTGTTGTTCAATGGTTTTTCCTCTAACGCAGTGATTTCTATTATCGCGGTGATGATTATTGGCGCAGGCCTGGATAAAACCGGTTTAATGGGCTCAGTAGCACAGGCAATTTTGAAAGTCGGCGGTACCCGAGAGCAACGAATTATTCCCATTATTTCTTCCACAGTGGCTTTTATCTCCAGTTTTATGCAGAACGTCGGCGCAGCCGCGTTGTTTATCCCGGTTGTCAGCCGCATCAGTGCCAGGGCCAATCTGCCTTTGAGTCGACTGTTGATGCCGATGGGTTTTTGCGCAATATTGGGTGGCACTATGACTATGATAGGTTCCAGCCCACTTATTCTACTCAATGACCTGATGATTTCCTCAAATCTCACTTTGCCGGCAGAGCAGCAAATGTCACTGTGGGGATTGTTTGCGGTAACCCCTATCGGCATTTGTCTGGTGCTAGTCGGTATCTTGTATTTTGTACTTATGGGGCGCTTTGTGCTGCCAAAAGTGGCTCCACAAGAATTGGAGAGTTCCTCTCCGATGGCCTATTTTAAAGAGACCTACGGCTTAGATTATGGATTGATTGAAGTGTTAGTGCCCTCTGATAGTGACTTGGTCGGCTCAAGTTTAGAGCAACTGGAATCCCCTAATGGGGTGAGAGTGATAGCGGCGCAATTTACTAATGGTAGTGTACGTATAGGCCCCGGCGGCTTAGACAGAGAAGTAGGCATCGATGCTAACACCGTTTTGGGGGTCATGGGGACCCCGGTGCAGCTCAGTGCCTTTTGTAACCAGTATCAATTGACATTGCGCCCGGAAATGGATTCTTTCGCCGATGCGCTCTCTGCACAAAAAGCCGGTATCGCTGAAATCGTAGTACCGCCAAGCTCGAAACTGATCGGTAAATCGGCCATAGACCTGCGCCTGAGAAATTCCACCGGCATGTCGCTGATGGGGCTGCACCGCGCCGGAGAGACGATTCAAGCGGGGGAGAATGTCAGAGAGATACCCTTACAGGCGGGAGATACTCTGATCTGCCACACCACCTGGGATGCACTGTCCAGATTGGAGAGCGATAGAAATTATGTCGTAGTGAATAAAGATTATCCCATTGAAGAGTTGCGGCCACACAAAGTAGGTTGGGCGCTGACCTTTTTTACTGTCGCCATAGGCTTAGTGTTGTTTTCCGAAGTACGGCTGTCAATTGCACTGTTAACAGGTGCACTGGGAATGGTACTGACCAATGTGCTGAGTATTGATGAGGCCTATAAGGCGGTTAGTTGGAAAACAGTGTTTTTACTGGCCAGTTTAATACCTTTGGGAATGGCCGTGGAGAGCAGCGGTACCGCAGCCTGGATTGCCCACAATAGTTTGCATCTACTGCAAGGGGTGCCAATTTGGGGGCTGCAGTTAGCGGTGGCGCTGTTGGCAACATTTTTTTCGCTGGTGATGTCTAACGTCGGGGCGACGGTTCTACTGGTGCCGCTGGCGGTTAATATCGCCATAGGGGCGGGGGGGAATCCGGCGGTGTTTGCGCTGATAGTGGCACTGGCCACCTCCAATGCTTTTTTGATCCCCACCCATCAAGTGAATGCGTTGATCATGGGACCAGGTGGTTATAAAGTTAGTGATTTTGTGCGCGCCGGTGGCCTGATGTCCCTGTTGTTTTTAGCCGTGTTAATTCCGATGATAAATTGGCTTTATTGAACAGTCAGCGAGTGAGTCCTAAGGTGAGGATGCACATATGATTTCGCCCGCAAGAGCGAATATTTGGCTGAATAATGAACAATAATTAAACGGCTGTTTAACAAAGATCAGCCTGCAGGGCGCAACATTACTAGCTTTTTCAGGATCATCTAGTTATTATTCGCATCCAATTTTACTATTTAGCACAGGACTCTAAATTATGCCTAAAGCAAGCGCTCGCCACTTATTAGTTGCAACTGAAGAACAATGTATCGAAATTAAAGAACAAATTGCAGCTGGCGCCAGTTTTGCAGATATGGCTAAGGAGCATTCTTCTTGCCCTTCAGGTCGTAGCGGCGGAGATCTTGGCTCTTTCAGCAAAGGACAAATGGTCCCAGAGTTTGATAAAGTGGTTTTCGAGGAAGAGATCAACGTGGTTCACGGCCCGGTAAAAACTCAATTCGGTTACCACTTGTTAGAGACGACTGAACGTCAAGACTAGTGTTCTGATAGGAACCGGTTTAAACAAGGTGTGACCTGCACCTTGTCTTATGGGAACAGCAAAAAAGTTCAGTGCGCTCTGTCAGCTTACAGAGAAGGTACAGAATATAATAGGCTGTTCCCTGTTGAGCAAAACGCTATCCTTACCCTCCTCGTAATAGCAATTTAACAACCTCAATTAGCTTTAAAGCAGCTTGCAAATCTTGCTGTACTAAGGCGGTAGTAATAGCCCCCTCTTTTAAGATACAAATCTGCTTTGTTAATAGCGCGGCGCTGTCGGCATTAGCGGTAAACTGGCTGACGTATTTTTCCACCAAGTCCTGAACATTACTTTTGTGTGTTTTGCAGCACCGATTGATAGCACAGTCAGGGTCCTGGTACTCGGCACAGGCATTGATAAAAAAGCAGCCGTGGAAATTACCTAAGGTTGTCACTCTACTGTTAAACCAATCGTCCAGAGCATAAAAAATTTCAATAATCGCTAATTTTGGCGCGTCAACTGTTAACAAGCGCTGTTCCAACCACTGCATAAACAGCTGATCACGGTATTGCAAAGTACTGATAATCAGTACTTCTTTGGAGGGAAAGTGGTGATACAAGGTTTTTTTAGCCACCTTCGATTGTTTAATCACTTCATTGATCCCCACAGCGTGTATGCCCTTATTGATAAACAACTGCAGGGCGGTGCGGGTAATCGTTATCTTCTTATCTGACATGTAAACCTTAAAGGTTGCAGTGGTTATTTGTTCGACAGAGTTTGACAGAGGTAGACCAACTTGTCTATATTAGTGGACAGATCGGTCTACCTGATAAAAAATTAATAGCGGATAAATAAATGTATAAAAAACTATTTCCAATGATTGCCGGCTTAAGTGCCAGTTTAGCCATTGCCATATTGGCCTACCTGGATCAATATATCGAGGGCAGTATATGGCTGATGGCACCTTTTGGGGCGACTACGGTATTAGTCTTTGCCCTGCCTGATAGTCCTTTAGCACAGCCACGAAATGTAATTTTCGGACATTTATTAGCGGCGACAGTAGGGCTGATTTTTGTCAAGTTCGTGGGGGTCTATCCCTGGTCACTGGGTCTGGCAACTGGAGTCGCTATCAGTTTAATGTTAATCACTAAAACCACTCATCCACCTGCAGGGGCCAATCCGATACTGGTGATGTTACTAAATCCCGGTTGGGGATTTCTACTGACCCCGGTGCTGGTTGGTGCTGTCATTATTGCGGTATTAGGCTATCTGTTAAACAGGGCAGTTAAAGCTAATAGTTGATCTCGAGATTGCAGTCCCGCATAACTTAAGCAAATGCTTGTGGCTCGTCTAAACTGTAGATAGTGCCCTTAACCTGTGAAGCTAAACTTGTACAGCTGTAACATTGAAATGCGCGATACTGCGAAGATCCATAACTTGTTGAAAGGACCTCTTAAGCAAAGGATTGCTTATCTTGAAAAAAAATGTGAAAGTAATAGAGCATTGTTATTGTTCAACAATTGGCTTCAGGCCTTACAGGAAATAATTTGAACCCGTCAAAACCCGAAGTCGTTATGCTCTCCTCTAACCAAGCTTCCAGTGCGACTGTCACCCGACAGCTACTGACTGTGGAAAAACTTAGCAAGGCACTGACCGAGAGAGTCACTTCTTTTTACGAACAGGGGATTGATCTCAAATACATTGAATCTAATAATCTCGACTCGAAAATTCTGCTGCAGAGTAAAAGAAACCAACACAGTGGTGCTACCAGAGAGCTTATGTTGCAAAAACAGCGCCTGGATCAGTTAATCCAGCCGCACCAACAAGAGAGCAGAGTAATACTGGATAATATTTTACATTTGTTAATCAATAAGAAGAATTCCAGGCGCCACTTTGAAATCATCCTCGGCACTGTTTTACTCAACTACCCAATTGATAAAAGTGATACTAAATTTCGCAACCGTATCGAAATAAGTAATTCGCTTAAGCCGATGTACCAGAGTGCCTTGATGTCGCTATTGCTAGATAGCGTGCTCAAAGACGGCTATCAGTTCAAATCACAGTACCTTATGGAACTGCTCAGTGATTACAAGTTAGAGCAAATAAAAATACAAGAGTTTAAAGAGCAAGAGTTCAGGAATAGAAAAGAAGTACTGCAAAACCCGGCGTTAACTGAGCTGCAGCAAATTTTTGTAGAAGTGATTTACCTTAAGGAAATGGGCTTATATTCGCCCAAGTCACTGGAAATACTTGAGAGAACCGGTGAGAATAATCTGTTAGACGTGCAAAATCGAAAGGAGTTGTTAGCGCAAAGTAGACTCTGCGCGCAGCAATTCCACCACTACGGCGTTGGGGTTTTTGAGATACCGGCAGTACGGCCGCTCGATAGCACTTATCGCAGTCGCTCTTTTTACAATAAAAAGTTTAACAGTGAAGAGAGGCAGCAACTAAAGAAGCAGGAATTACAGCAGCAGCAGCAGGAAAAACAAAAAGCGGAGCGCATTGCGCAGATGAAAGAAACGGCCCGTTTCAGCTTCATGAAAGAGCTGATGGATCCTAAGGTAAAGACCTCCGGTGAGATAGAAGAACTGCTTAAAGTCTGTCGGGTGTATTCCTCTTTCATCTTGTCAGTTAAAACGGTGGTCGATAAAGAGCTGCATATCAAAGCCTACGAAATGATGAAAAAGCAGTCGCAGGCTGGAGCACTCAACCAATATTTTACCGATAAATTACTGGCAATGATGGGGCGTTTCCCGATTGGCAGTGGTATTTATGTTATTGATTCGCGCCGTCACGCCAACGAAAATGGCTCTGTCGATAAAGCGGTGGTGGTCGGGCTAAACCCTTTTGATGCCGATGAACCCATGGTTCGCCGAGTCACCACTAACTACAGGTATAAATTAGCGGTATCCACAGGGCCTGTCTCAAAAGCTTATAACTTATATTTTGCAGCAGCTCGCAATGAGGAAATTTTCACCGAAAAATTGCAAAGACGTTTTCAGACTCAGTATAAAACTGAAGACGGAGATAGCCATTATAGTTTCAGAGCTAACGATGCTTTTCGGACACTGGCGATATCAGAAAAGAAGCTCTGGTAGTTACTCTTTCCAAAGCAGCATTATTTTCTAAACATTCCCCGATTAATTGGCACCGTCCTCGAAGCCGCGCAGTACATTGTAAACGTTCTGCCCGATAGGCCCTACATCGTAGCCTCCCTCCATTAAAAATACACAGGGCAGATTTAAATCTGCAATCAGCGCACCCATGGTTAAATAGTCTTCGGTGGTTAATGTAAAAGTGGAAATGGGATCCAGAGCAAAAGTATCCACCCCCAGAGGGACTATCAGGATATCGGGGGCATAGTCCTGGATTTTTTTAGCTGCTAGCTGCAAAGCCTGAGTCCACTGCAGCATGTCGGTGCCATCAGCAAGAGGCAAGTTTAGGTTAAAGCCCTCTCCGCTACCTTCGCCTATTTCATCTGCAAAACCTAAATAGTAGGGGAAGTTATGCGCCGGATCGCCGTGAATAGAGAGAGTTAATACATCATTGCGCTGATAAAATATATCTTGGGTACCGTTGCCGTGATGAAAATCGACATCTAAGACGCAGACTTTAGCGGCGCCATTATCGCGTGCTGCCTGGGCGCAAATTGCCGCGTTATTGAGAAAACAATAACCGCCATAGTTGGCTTTGTGCGCGTGATGCCCCGGAGGGCGGCTCAGGCAAAAGGCCGCATTCTGGCCCTGTTGTTGCACCGCTTTTAAGCTGCTCAAGGCGGTTTGCACACCGCTGTAAGTTGCCTGCCAGGTGCCCTGCATAATAGGTGAGTCACTGGAGAAGGCATAGCGACCGACCTGAGCGTTTAAATTTTGGTGTGGGGCGCGCTTTAACCCTGGTACTGGCCAAATGTACGGAATTACGTCACCAGTGTTTCCCGCGGCACGCCATTTTGGGTAAATACTCTGTAGAAAGTCGACATAATCCGCATCGTGAACAGCCAAAATAGCTTGCATGCCAAAATCTTCAGCGCTATTAAATTCACTGACGCCATTGGCCTTAAACGCAGTGATGATATTGTCCAGCCTGGATGGGTTTTCAAAACAATCCACTAATTTTCCCTGGTGCATTTCACCGCTAGCATTGTGCATTGCATAATCTGAATTTAAATATATACGCATAATTTAACCTTATGGCTGATGTTCCAATGTTGGATACAACGATTGTTTTCGGCTAGTTATAGCAATCTTTAGCTTATTGATGAAGAAGTTTTTCATTCAATTTCGTTGCACAGCAGACAAATTCAGTCTCTGGTGTAAAACGCGGTCATTTTTCTACGGCTTAGGTATAGCAAAAACAGAGTTGTCGGCTAATCTGATACTAGCGGCATTTTTTTCTAAGCATCTATGTTTAATAATATCTGCGCCACAGCTGTCCTTAAGGTATATTGAGTTAAGCAATGTATCAGTCGGTAATTTGTGCCCCTGCACTGCTGCTATCAAGCTTGGCCATGACGGCTTCGAAGCCCCTTTGGCGCTCAGAGAGATAATAGCGCAGGGCTCAGTGGAAATTTCTTTGCCGGTAATGGAAAAAATCCATCAGCGATTAACTAACTGACTTCGCCTAAGCCATATTGACCGGTTAAGTCGAACACTGGCAGTAGCATCTAAGTATTGTAAAGGAGCAGTAGATGGCGGTAGTTCATGAAGTGAGATTTAGTGGCACAGCCACTGTGCAGGTCCATGAAGTTAGTTCCCGCGGGGCGGCGGATATATTGGTGCATAAAGTGAGATCTAAGGCTGATGCCTATCATAGTGATAATCTCTGGTATCTTGAGGGTAATAGCGCCACTGCCAGTTCAAAAATTTATTGGGTTAAGTCGCGCTCTGCGGCAAATTTACTGGTGTATTTTGTCAATACCCGCTCTGAAGCCAGATGGCAGAGAGATCATCCGTTAAAAGGTAAGCTTTAATTCTTCTTCAAGGTGTCAGCGACCCATGGCAATTGAAATGTTGGTCCCTTTAGATAAAATCCGCTCAGCTTGGCTTTTTAAGGATACTCCCGTATTGCCAGTACATTAATTTAGCGCCCCGAATTTATCATCGCCGATGGATGTATCGATTCAGACGGAAAATATACGTTTGTTTAATCAGCTCCGCGACCCATTGCTAGCCGCTATTTCTGTATTGCAGCCAGCTAACAGTGAAAAAACCCGCTGCAGTCAATGTGCCACTATTACCAGCAGCTGTCAGCGCTGAAACTCTGCTGGCTCTTGGCTAACTTATCATGCTAGTTAGCCTGGTTGTGTTGAAAATATCAACTGAGCCAGAGCCCAAAGCGATGCTATCAGGGCGATTAATTTTCATCTAAGATTCATTTTGGCAACGACAAAGATTGTGTTTTTCCGGCAGCTAATATATAAAATAGCGCTACAACAATGTTGTTTTTCAATATAATTACTCTTCGCAGCGCACTGATTTTTATCTGTAAAGACCATTTATCTTACTTATTCGAGGTATTAATGCAGCAGTTTCTCTACCAGAGAAAACCTTGCAGGGCTGATATGTTGGAGAATAGCCCCAGTGCCGCAACTGATAGCAGCGCATTTTTCTTATCTGCAACACTTAGTGACTGAGGGAGTAGTTTTCAGCGCCGGCAGAACCTTAGAGGGTGATAAAAATGCCTTTGGTATCGTCATTTTTCAGGCGGTAGATGAACAGCAAGCGTGCGCTATAATGAATGCCGACCCGGCAGTTAGCAGTCAGCTGATGACTGCACAGCTGTACCCCTTTAAAGTGGCACTCTGGTCTGATATTAATCCGCTGCAGTGATTAACTTGTCCGTCCCTGCCAAAATAGCGGCTTTTAGCCTGTAAATATACCGAGACTCTACTTATGCCAAACAGCCAATTGCAAAATTATAAAGCTATTATCAGCCGCTATATTCAGGCCAAAGATCAAAACAGACCGCATTTGTTAAGCAAAGTGTTCAGCACAAATGCGCAGTTACAAATGCAAGTGAACAGTGAAAATATCGCCTTTCCCAGTCAGACTCATGGGCTGCAAGATATTACTCAAGTGCTGGTGAAAAGTTTTGGCCAAAGTTATGAAAACATCTACACCTTTTGTATTGAGGAGAGTGTTACAGTGCAAAACGGACTCGTAAAATGCCAGTGGTTGGTGGGTATGTCTGAGAGGGAAACCGGCAGCTTACGCATAGGTGTTGGTGACTATCACTGGCAGTTCTCAAAACGTGCTGATGGATTAGTCGATAGCTTAATGATTAAAATTGAGCAGATGCTAGTTTTAAACGCTGAACATCAAGATGCGTTGCTGTACCCGCTGGAAAACTTGCCTTACCCATGGTGTAGTCGCCAGAAGTTGCTTGAACAGCTGCCGAATTTAGCTGCGTTACAGCTTATAAAATCGACACTGTGAGTTAACTTATGCAATAGTCTTAGCCGCAGTGTGTCGCTGCAGACGTATGTCACCCAGCCGTTTTAACAGGCCAACCCTCATTTAGTGTTGCATTGCTAGCTTCTTCAAGTAAAGGGCGTGGCTGGCTTCGGCTACACTACAACTAACAGATGTAAAGATGCCAGTATCGCAAAAAGATCTACAACGTATTAACCGTGCAGTTGAATACGCCGAGCAGCATTTATCTCAGATGATTAGTGTGGCGACTATGGCCAGACATGTGAATATGTCTGAATTTCATTTTCACCGCACTTTTAAAGCAGTGACGAATGAACCTTTTAATCAATACATGCAGCGCAAAAGGTTGGAGCAGGCACTGTTCGAATTACGCGCGCCGAAACAGCAGAGTATTCAACAGATCGCCCTCAACTGCGGCTTTTCTTCACAGGCTAATTTTGCCAAGGCGTTTGGCAAGTATTTTGGCTTTAGCGCATCGACTTATCGCAAGGGCGATAGTGATAAAAAAAGCAAGAATGGAAAACTATCCAGCAAAATTGGAAAAACTCTGCAGCCGCAAAATTTATATCATGGCAACTTATCAACAGCGGACCGGGTTCTGCTGAAAGAACAGTGTAAAGACATACAGATAAGAGAGTTGGAAACAGCACACTATTGTTATGTTGCCAGTACTGAAGGGTATAGCTTGTGCGGAATAATGCAGGCCTGGGCCCAGTTAGCCCAATTATTAGCCAGCTTAGATATTTCCCTGCAGGGGGAAAAACGCAACGTTGGCTTTTGCCAGGATAACCATTTTTTAACCCCCTTTGCGCAATGTCGCTACGAGGCGGGATATCAAGTTGATGACCCGCAACAGCTGTTGGATAAAAATATCGCGCTGCGCACCTTGGCTGCAGGCAGATATTTAACTGTCCAGTTTGCGGGAAAAATTAGCCAGTTACGACATCCTTTTTACCTGTGGTTGTTTAGCGAATATATCCCCTCGAAGAACATTTTGCTGGCCAGCAAGACGGTGATGGAACGTTATTTCAGCGTTGATACCGACAGGGATCAGATAGAATTAGAAATTTTAGTAAAAGTTTATTAGCTCCATAGCAATATCTGTCAGGATTTTCTGCAGCAATTGCTTAAGATGGCTCTTTTAGTTTATTCAGCAGTAGGTAAAGCATGACAGAAGCAGTGACAGATCCTCAACAAAAAAGCACCGATGCAATGCTTAACGCGCCAGTCTTTGGCTTATTTATGCGCATGGCGATGCCCATTATCATTGGGCTTTTAGTCAATGGCCTGTACAACTTTGTCGATGCTATTTTTATTAGCCGTGCGGTGGGAACAGAGGCGATCGGCGGTGTGTCAGCTGCTTTCCCGGTACATATGGTCTTGATCAGTATCAGCGCCATGATGGCCGGAGGCATGGCCTCAATATTGTCTCGCCGACTCGGTGCCGGTGAAGGCCAGCAAGCCAACGCGATTTTTAGCTCATCGCTGTTCCTCGCCGCTCTGGTCGGTTTCGGTTGTACTGCAATCATCCTGATTTTTAAAGTACAGATCTTTGATTTGTTGCAGTTGCCCGCTGCGCTGCAGGGCTATGCGATTGAATACATAACTCCTATCGCTCTATTTTGTGCCGTGAGCTTCTGTGCCGGCATAATCAGTGATGCCTTTCGCGCCGAGGGAAAAACGGTAGCGATGATGAAGTTAATGGCGCTCTCTTCACTGTTAAACATTGTTCTGGATGCACTATTTTTGTTTGTGTTTGAATGGGGCGTTCCAGGGGCCGCATGGGCGACGGTGATCGCTATCTCAGTGTCGTTTGTGTATTCGATTAAGATTCTGGCCTCTGGCCAGCACAGGATTAACTTTGATTGGCAGCACTTTAAACTACAGGGGAAAATTCATTTAGAGGCCCTGTCACTGGGGATCCCGGTATTTTTATCCTATACCGGTTATGCGGTAATGTTGATGTCGGTTAACTTTGCCATCGTCAACGTTGCCAGCGAAGGTGCGGATTTGTTGATCAGTGGTCACGGTATTTTCAACCGCACATTTATGCTGATCTTTTTACCGGTACTGGGGATGATGATAGCGTTTCAAACTTTTGCCGGGTATAACTTCGGGGCAAAGCGCTACGACAGAGTGGCAGAAGTATTGAAAGTAGCGGTACTGACCAGCGGCGCTTATGCGTTGTTCTGGAGCGTACCTATGCTGTTTAAATCAGAATGGATATTCCAGATATTTACTACAGATCAGGCTCTGATCGACGCGGCGGCGAGTATCTCCAGTGTGGTCTTTATCGGCTTTTTCACAGTCGGTATCGGCATGATGTGCCCGGCACTGTTCCAGGCACTGGGTTACGCTAAACCTGCTGCACTGCTAAATGCCTTTCATACTTATGTATTGTTACTGCCGGTACTGTGGATTTTTTCTAATAAGTTTGGCGTGCCGGGCATCTGGTGGACTTTTCCGGTGATTGATCTGCTGGCAACCATAGTGGTCGGTGGCTACACTTATCAATTTATCCGTAAACTGACTCGCGAGCCTATATTATCCGCTGGTTAGTTGCATAATTTGTATAGATATCAATGTTGATGAGTTATTGGTCAGAGAGCCATTCGGACCGCCCCTGCCATAGTGCAGCGGTTGGCCAGTATCGTCTGGGAGGTAAAACAGGATGTTTATCAGCAGTTTGCTATCGATAGTGAACATAACCCTAAATGCTATTATCTGTTTGTTACACAGTGGTTGCGCTCTGCTGTAGAGCCTGCTGAAATCTGGCCAATAGTCGGCACAACAGATCGCTATGATAAGAGTATTGGTTGCTCTTTTTAAAGGTCAGCAGCACTTAAACAATAGCTGTATTGTGCTGCTGATAAGGCTTTCATTGCTATTGGGTTAAAACATGATAAAAGCGCTTTACTTCGATTTAGATAATACCTTGATTCACCGTCAGCGCAGTATCGAGCGTTACGCAGCAGTCTTTGTCGAATGCTTTGCAGATCGTTTAGAGACTGTCTCTGCGTCACGTATTGCGCGGATTATAAAAAAAGTTGATAACGGCGGTTATCCAATAGCAGGCTCTGCTTATAACAGCATTAAACAAGCGGTAGCTGCTCACTTGTACCGGGAGTTGCGTGACTCAGCTGAAGTAGATAAATCAGTCTTGTTAGCGCACTGGATTGAGTATTTCCCAAAATGCAGCGTGCCTATGCCGGGGGCGAATCAGCTGCTTGAATTACTGGATCAACAGGGAGTGCATCTAGGAATCATCTCCAACGGCGCACAGGCATCTAGGTTAGCGACCGCCAGCCAACTTGAAAAGTACAATACTGTGGATCAGTTACTGAGTTCTGGGGAAGTCGGTATTAAAAAGCCAGATCCACAAATATTCCAGCACGCGATGATGGAGGCTGGATTTGCTGCACAGCAGTGTTGCTATGTTGGAGATCACCCGATCAACGATATTCAGGGGGCAACCAGTGCGGGCATGACAGCTATCTGGCTACAAGGGTTTCATCCCTGGCCAAAGGAATTAGATAAGCCACAGTATGCCATCACCTCACTTGCTGAGCTCCCCTCGATTATTTTTCCAAGCTGAGGCAAAGCTACTACTAAGCTATTGTTATCACTTTGGGATTACTTAGCGGGGTGTTTTTTCGAGCTCAAAGCTCAAAGCTTAAACTGCTTTACGGATTCTTCAAGCTGCGCATTGATTGTTGCCAATTCCATATTGGCAATAAGGTTTTGCTCTGACCCCTGTAGGTTTTGAACGGACATATCATTAATGCTGTTAATGTTTTCATTCAAAGTCTGTGCTGCACTGTGCTGTTGAATCGCGGCATTGGCTATTTGTTCATTCATATGAATAATGTCTGTGGCTGAATCTACAATCGTATTCAATGATAAACTCGCCAGCAGCGCTTGCTCAACGACACTATTAGCATGTTGCTGACTCTCATGGATCACAGTGACACCTTGTTGGGTCGCTGAATTCGGTTTGTCTATTATTGTATTGATTTAGTTGCTTGATTGTTGAACCCTTACCGCCAGTGCGCGTACCTCATCCACTACAACTGCAAATTTTTATTTGCAGGGGGGACTACCAGCAGTAAAAGAACATGCGAGGCAGTTTGTTGTATCTTTAATATTCCCCTGGGACCAGTCATCAGTATGAGTTGCTAGGGGCGATGTCAGCTAATCTGAAAGGACTATCAGTCACTGCGTTACTGCGTGGGCATCTGCACGCTATATAATTGGCCGCGAAAATTGAGGATTTATGGATATCTTCCCTCAGTGTGTCTATCTTTAAGGGCCTGTTCAACAAAACTCAAAAAACAATCCAATTTCACCGATGTACGCCGATGTTGCCGATACAGCGCACTGACGGTCGAAGTAGGTTGTATTTCATCACTGAGTACTTCGATTAGTTGACCACTGGCAATTAAGTCATCAGTGAAATGCGAGTAGATGTTAGCAATACCAACACCGCGCAGTGCAGCCTCCATTAAGACGAAAGTATTATTACTGTACATTTTTCCCTGCAGTTTAATTTTGCTATCGATAAAGTTCCAATGATTGCGAAAATCAGAGCCCGACTTAAACATAATCAGCTGATGATTTTTTAAATCTTCGATGCTAGTGGGTGACCCTCGCTCTTTCAGGTAGCTTGGAGAGGCGACCATCACTAAACGCATTTTCAGCATGTCGGTTTTATACAGCGGGCTATCCGGGAGGTTAGTCCAAGTGCGAAAGGCAATATCTATATCATCTTCAATTAAGTCCATCACTTTGTTACTTAAGATCATATCTAACTCAATCTGCGGGTACGCCAACATAAAATCCAAGGCGATTTTACTCAGTAAGTGCTGGCCTAAGACTACCGGGGTAGTGATCCGCAGCAGACCTTTAGGGCTATCGGTCAGTTCTTTAACTTGGTTGTCCAGCTCTTGCCAGTCGGTCAACAGCCGCTTACCTTTTGTGTAGTAGAGATTCCCAGCATCGGTCAGGGCCATCGATCGGGTGGTTCTATACAGCAGTGTTTGACCTACCTCAGCTTCTAACTGGCTGACCGCCTTGCTGATTGAGGAGCTGGGAATTTGCAAGTATTTACCCGCTTCGGCAAATGATTGATTGTCTACCACCTGGCAGAATATCTTTAATAAGTGGTATTTATCGGCAGTACGTCGCATACATTCATTCTTTTATAGAAACAATATGTTCGATTATAAGGTCTTTACGCGTTTTAAGAAAGCAGTAGAATCAGCCGCTCATTGTCTTCAAGTACCAGGTATAACATGTCCATTAAATTTTTCTTTAGCTCCCGTTTGGCGGTGTCTCTAGGTGATCAGTTTTTGTTGTTTGTAGTGCCTATTATGGTTTTTCAAATTACCCAGAGTATTGCCTGGTCAAGTTTTGCCTTTGCCTTGGAAACTATCCCCAGAGTGATTTACAACCCATTTGCCGGAATAATTGGCGATCGCTATCCTCCCTTAAAAGTTGTCAAATTGAGTTTGTGGCTGAGGTCGGTATTTTGTGTAGCGGCGATAGTCGGCTCTTGGTTGCTGGGGGAGCAAGCGCTATTGAGCATTATCATAATATTATCGGCGCTGGTGGGACTGGCTTCTACCCAAGGTTTTATTTCCACCGAAGTGCTGTTGCCCCACGCATTTAAACAGACTCCCTTTGCTAGAGTGCAAGCCTGGGTGCAATCGGTCGATCAATTGTCGATCATTTGCGGACCTTTACTGGCGGCCTTTGTATTGCAATATTTTAGCTGGCAAAGCGTGATCACCGTTGCCTGCGGCCTATTTGCAGTTGGCCAACTGTTATTTTCGTTTAGCAGTAATGGCTTCACAGCCGATGATGGATTGCAGGAAAAAGCCAGACAGAGTGGATTGTCAGCTAATAATCAATCAGTTATCCAGCAACTGCAACGCTCGTTGGACTTTTTATTAAACAACAAAAAACTGCTCAGTGTGGTGGGGCAAACGGCTTTAGTCAATTTAGTCTTTGGCGCAGCTATGGCTACCGCCGCTGCCTTTGTCAGCGGAAAATTTCTACTGCCGGCGACATCTTACGGACTATTGCAGATGATGGGTGCCCTGACTTCAATCGCCGTGCTTAGTTTAACGGCGCTGTTTGTTAATAAATTAGCCCTGAAAACAATAGGCTATATCTCCTTTAGCTGTATATGTTTTGGTGGTGCACTGTATGCGCTAGGTCAAAATTACTGGCTATTTTTTATCGGTTTCATGATAGTGCTGGGGTTTGATGGCATGTTCAATGTGTATATTCGCACCACCAGACAAGCGCTAATCCCCCCGTCGGACTATGGTAAAACCACAGGTGTGATCATTTTCTTTAATAACTCAACTAAACCTGTTGCCGGATTGTTGATTGGGGCTTTTAGCGGTTTGCTCAGCGCCGAGACAGTGATAGTCGCGTTGGTGCTTTGCTGCGCCGGTTTAGGGGCTGTACTTTTTGCTTTGGCAGAGACGGGAAATGAAGTCGTAAGTAGCGAGTCGGAAGTAGTAAGTTGAGGGAAAAAAGCACGTTAGTAAGGGGGACTAACGTGCTTAAATTCACTCTAAAAGGGTAATGTTGCCTTTATTTAAAGGCGATTTTGTAGTTGAGTAACAGACGGTTTTCGTTGGTATCTACAGTCTCGCTGGAGCGGACGGTAGAGTTACGCCAGCGCACTGATAAGCCATCGACATCCTGGAAAGCGTATTTAAGTTCAACGTTGCGCTCCCACTCGGAGCCATCCGCCTGGCCTGCTTTAGTGATGTTGTCACCGTGCGTGTAGCGAGTCATAAAAGTTAAACCTTTAACTTTCTTGAAGTTATGGTCGAAACGCAGTTGCCATGACTGCTCATCTGCACGGTCGAAATCCAGCCGTTGCACTGAGTTCCAGGTACTTAAGCCAGTATCGTCAGATCCACCCCAGCCCTCGACGTACTCGTCGCCGTTAACGCCTTGGTAAGAGGCCGATATTTTAGAGTTATCGTAGGAGACTTGCGCTGCCAAATTGACCAAATCACTGTCATAAGTGGATGCGACATGCCCGCTGGCGTTGCCGTCCGCTTTACCGCTGTAAAAATGGGCATCAAACTTTACTTTGATTTTGTTAGAGAAAATGTACGGATAGTTAACATTGACATAGGATTGCTGTAATACATCTTCAGCTTCACCGTAGGCTGCGCTAACGCTTAAACCGTTATCAAAACTATAACCACCGCCAATCACTTTTACTTCGTAATCTTTACCGTTGGTATCCTGGTATTTATTGAAGCTCTCACTGGTTTTGGCAGAGGCTCTGTCCGAGTAGATAGCGTAGATATTTGCCTTGCCAAAATTACCTTCTGCCATCACCGCCTGGGTAGAGCTGGGGGTAGACCTGGAATCTGAGTCATTAAATAACGGAGTGCCCAGCACCATTCGACCCGCTTTTAACTTACCGCTTTCGCCGAGCTTAACCTTGACAAAAGCTTGACCAATTTTAGCGTAGCCGCGTTGCGATGATCCATCATCACGTAGCAAACCAGTGCCACCATGGCCTTTTTCTCCGCTGAGCTTCTGAGCACTAAATATTGAGGCATCAAAGCCTACAATGTCATTTAGGTAGCCAGAAGTGAAGTCTAAGCGCAGTGCCTGGGACAAGGCTTTGGAATCTGGCTCGCCAATTTTGTCTCGGTTAAAATAGTAAGTGCGTAATCCTAGATCCAGTTTGCTGTCGGCAAAAAAACCGCTACTCGATTCCGCCGCCTGCACTTGCATGCTGGCAGCTGCCAATATTGCAGTAGAAATAAGGGTAGGTTTGATGAACATTTTGCATACTCCAAGTTTAATAAATACCCCGATGGCATTTGTAAGTTAACCATTCAGCAATAAGCTTAGACTATCCTTCAGAATTGTTGGCACATGGATAGAATAAAATGTATGTCTGAGTGCTGAAAGCAGTGTAAGTAAATCGTTTTTGTCTGGGTAGGATTGTTATTGCATTGTCGATGTGCAAATTTGCACCATTGAAAAATTGAACTGTTTTTTTGTTGCTACTGTTACTTATCAGGGTGTTGGAATATCTTTATAACAAAAAAGTCTTATGAATAAAGCGCTGTAGAGATGGCTCAGGAATAGATGCCAGATAATGTAATGGGCTTTAAATACCGTATTTATTACATGTCAGTGAATAATTCAATAGAAAATTGCGATTAAATTCTTTGCTTGTGCAATAAAGCACCAGCGGTTTTAGTGTAAGCGTTCGTGGCTATTTTTTGCTATTAACTGTGATTTTGTGGTTTCCAAACTGTACTTGAACTGACATAGCAAGAGATCGCTTGCTGGAGCACTCATCGCTCTTTAGAAAACAGCAGCAAGCATCATTTGCTTATAATCATTTATAGAGTCACGAACAAAAGTTAAGTTAACTGCGTAATTCTGATGTAGAAAATTAGAGCCTAACTTGTCGGTTATTATGCAAATTCCGGAATCCATTTCCTGAAAGAATCTAATTAAATACCCATTGGAGTATTGAGCTGTAACGAGTAAAAGGCTATTCGTTGCATTGATAAGTATAAGTTTCTAACAGCAGTTAAATAGCTAAGCTACTCAGTCCCGGTTAATAAACAGCAGCCGAAATTGGTTTTACGGATCTTTTTTGGCATCAGAGCTGTAATAAACGGGTGAGCAGTGAGCCTCTCTAAAAGTATTTGAAATTAAATTGAAGCTGGAAAGTGGTAACGTTAGATTCATCGCCAAAGGGCAGTATTCCAATACTCAACTTAACAGCGCGATGGCCAAAGGTCAGTGCCGGTAAAATAGCGACGGGAATATCAGAGTTTCTCTCGTAACCGCTAATCAGGAAAAGATTTATGCCGGGAGCGACTGTCCAGTTGCCAAAATAGAAGTCTTTGTGCCAGTTGAGTCCAGCGTATACACTGTCTCTGTCGTAGCTGTTTTTAAACCCGCCGATACGTAAGTCTAAGTTATCGCTAAGCCCGTAGCTAATCCCCAAACCTGGGTTGGTCTCGTTGTATTTATGCGCAGTACCCTTGTCAATGTAAGTACTTTTACTGTGTTTGGAAAAGCCACTAACGTCTAAAGTGAACTCCCCCTTCTCTAAAGCAAAGGCACTGCCCGCAAGACAAAAAATTATTGCTCCATAGAATAACTGATATATCAAATTTAAACTCCCTCGCCTGATCGCATTTAAATCAGTATAGACGATGATTGGCGAGGGGAGCGTCAGCCTAAAAACAAACCTAAGGATTGACGATATCCAGCACTATTAATGTTATTGGACAATGCAAGGAATATAGGCAACCATGATCGGACAGCGCTTTTAAAGGCATTATCCAGATTTTTTGAATGGTTAAAATTTATTGCTTCAAAACAGCGACTCTTGCATGCCAATGACTCCGGCAGTATTTTCCTCCAGCGGCAATAGTTTATGCTCGGCAGTTAAACCTGGGGCATAACCTACTAACTCACCATCGCTGCCCGCTATCCGATGGCAGGGAATGATAATGGAAAGCGCGTTAGCAACATTGGCTGAAGCGACATTCTAATCGCTTTCACATCCCCCATTGCGCTTGATAACGCCACGTAGCTGGCCGTTGTTGCATCAGCTACTTTTGCAGTTTTTGCCAGACCCGCTTTTGAAAACCATTCAGCACAAATTATCGGCACAGTAAAATGCTGACGCTCTGGATCAACATACTGATTAAGCTCAATGCTAGTTTGTGCTAAGTGGCTGGTTTTCTGACACTTCCTTGGTTCTTAAAATACTTTGCAGCCCTGGTCGTCACACTTGGCGCTGTTAGCTCCTGTGAAGTTCTGAGCACTGGCGCTGGCTGCAGCACTCTGTTGAGTGCGTGGCTCAGCAATGATCCGGCCGATGATACTACCGAGGCGCAAGTCGGATATCTGCCCAAAATGAATCATTCTGACATCGCCGCTTTGATCGATAATCACTGTGCTAGGAGTTCCCTGTAACTTGTAGCTGCGCATAGTCATCGGGATAGGGTCACTGTCAGCGCTGCGATCAATGGCAACGGGAAATTTAATCCGGTACTCAGCTATAAAAGCGCGCAATGCGGCTTCATTCATCACACTGTGATGTTCGAAAACGCTGTGTAGACCTATGACTTGCACTTCTTCTGAGTCAAATAATTCATGGATTGCGCCTGCCTGCGGTAAGCCATGCTGGACACAGCCAGGGCAGAGCATTTGAAAACTGTGCAGTACTACTACTTTGCCACGCAGCGCTTCAAGGCTGAGAGGGGTTTTGCTATTCAGCCAAGTGCTGACTTGCAGCTCCGGGGCTCTTTGATTGAGTAAATGCATGGGTCTACCTCTTAACATTCGAAACTGATTTTGTTGCTGCCTGCTCTACCGTCCCTGGTGAGAGGCTTCATTGTGTTGGCAATTATTGGTTAACTTTTCCCGGCAGTGATAAATCACCTGAGGCTATATCCAGTACATCCGTCACGCATAAAAGGGGAGCATGTACACTTTGGTTTACTCTAAGTGCTGCAGTGACTCCATCGTAGGTGATATTTTCGAAGCTGTTAATATCGGCGAAGGGTACTTTTACTTCCAGGTGATTACCGTGAAATGTCGGATTCCAACCAGGGCTGTCTAATAGGATAGGTAGACCGGGCCAGGTTTTGGGCAATTTTGGTTGTGCCCCTTTAGGAATATCGACAACAGCTAAAGCCCCGGGACCACACTGTTCGTTAGGCGCTAATACTATCCAATGGCTGTGCCATTCGTTGCCGTCATTGCTTAACTCACCATCATTATTTTCATCGTATAGTGGAGTGTCATCAAAATCCGGATGCGCGGTAACAGCCAGCGCTAAGATGCCAGTTTTTTCTTCAAAACCTACAGTAGAAGGGTCTAAGTTGGTTGGCCAGACATAAGAATACACAGAACTTCCAGCAAGTTTACCTGTGGCCTTAGGTTTGCTGCTGCCCGCTTCTGCGGTTATAGCCAGGTGGAAAGTGGCAATATTTCCTTGAGTGCTGATTTTGCTGTGGATGATGTCGAAGGATGGGTGAGTAGTAGAGCCGCTATCGAACTTCGGGGCTTTAATGCCACCGGTATGCTCTGAGTGTGCAGCAACCTGGGCGGAAAGGGCGATGCTGGTAGAGAGTATGCAGCTGGCGAGTGTAAAGTTTTTCATGGGTTTTTCCTTAGTACTATTGAGCATGATGTATTTTACAGCTCAAAATTCGAATGATTATAAAGGTATCGACTCGATACCTTTATAATATAATACAAACTATTCTCGCTTGTCAAACAAGTTTTTAGTCGATACTATATTTCAAATTGTTTATTTCTCTGTAACAGTGCAGGCCAATGACAATTTTTCTGATATTTTTTCAACAGTGATTGTCCAGAGGTAGTAGCGAGTGGCTTCAACTAAGATTTATGACTTTATAGAGCGCATAGCGGAGTTGCAGCGAGCAGACTCCAGACGCTGCACCGCCGAGTTTGGCTTGCAACCAGTGCAGTTAGAAGTGCTGCACTACCTGTCTATATGCAATCAGTTTTCCGATACGGCCAAGGCCTTGACTGAGTATTTGGGGCAGACCAAAGGGACTGTCTCTCAAACGCTTAAAGTATTAGAAAATAAAGGTTATTTGCGCAAAGTGGCTGATATTAAGGATGGCCGGATAACCCATCTGCAAGTGACCGACAGCGCCCGCCAACTGCTGCACCAGGCAATCCCCTCGCCGCTGTTTAACGCCGCTTGCGAGAGATTATCGGACAAAAAAAATGCCCAGATTGAATCATCCCTTAGAGAGTTGTTACAGGCACTGTTAGGGTCTAATAACATGCAGACTTTTGGTGTCTGTCACAGTTGTCGCTACAACACTCATAAAGGTGGCAGCGAGTATTACTGTGAGCTGCTTAAATTACCCTTGCACGAAACTGAAGTGCAGTTGATTTGTAAAGAGCACCAGTTGAACCGTTAAACCGTTATTAATTCGCATTGAGTAAATATTGGGCAAATAACATTTATCCATAATTCGAGATGAATTAATAGCGTCAAAGTGGGTGCGATTTGCTAACATCCACCCAAGATTTTTACTGAAGATAAATGAGACAACAAAGATGACTAAGTTAAGCGTTAATTTAAATAAAATCGCTCTGTTGAGAAACTCCAGAGGCCGTGATTTCCCTAATGTGGTTAATTTTGCCAATAAGTTTATGGTATTAGGTGTGCAGGGGATTACCGTGCACCCAAGGCAGGACGAGCGCCATATCACGATGCAAGACGCTAACGATTTAGGCGAGCTGTTAAAAGATAACGCCGGCGTTGAATACAATATTGAAGGCTATCCCTCAGAGGATTTCCTGCAGTTGGTTGAAAAAATAAAGCCTACCCAGTGCACTTTAGTGCCAGATGCTCCCGATCAGCTGACTTCAGATCACGGTTGGGACTTATCTCAGGATATGCAATTAGTACAGCAAACTTGCGCCCGATTAAAAAAGTCCGGCATACGCGCGGCGATTTTTTTAGATGCTGACGTTGAGCACGTTGTCTTAGCGGCCCAGTCCGGTTGTGACAGAGTCGAATTTTACACTGAGGCATACGCTGCCAGTTACCCTACTGATAATGCGCAAGCAGTGTTTAAGAATTATCAGGCTGCTGTCGCCAAGGCAACGCAGTTAGGTATTGAAGTTAACGCCGGTCACGATTTAGATTTGCAAAACCTGGCCAAATTTTTAACTATTCCGGCTATTCTGGAAGTTTCAATCGGGCATGTATTAACCGTTGAATGCATAGAACAGGGTATGCAGTCGGTAGTGGCTCAGTATTTAAAAATCTGCGACGCGAGTGCTTAAGGGTCGAGCCGCTACAGCTCAGTTGCTGGATAATCTCAGCGATCACTCCCTAATAGCCAGCCATTGAGCTAGAGTAATAGTCTCTGGCTGGCCTCTGGCTCTACTCTCTAAAAGTGCTGCAGCTCAGTTGTTGGATAATTTCAGCAATACCCTCCCTGATAGCCAGACATTGAGCTAGCTTAATAGTCTCTGGCTGTACTAACTAAAAGTGCTACGGCTCAGTTGCTGGATAATTTCAGCAATACCCTCCCTGATAGACAACCATTGGGCTAGAGAAATAAACTCTGGCTAGCTTTCTGACTCGAGCGTAATTACTCTTTGTTGACCGCGATAAGCATAACTGAGTAAAAGTGTTATATTGATCTGACAAACTCGGCCCACGGCTGGTCGTTACCGTAATTTTTAAAGGGAGATAGTATGCAAAAGCTCCAGCTGTTTTTCCTGCTATTGCTCGCTGTAGCGGTCAACAGTTTTGCCAGTCAGAGTATCAGAACAATCCCGCCGCAATCTGAATTTGATGCCAGTCACAGTTACTTTATCGGCTTACTAGAGCTAGTGTTGGAAAAAACCGCGGCACAATATGGCCCGGCTGAGGTGGTCTTTACCATGCAGATGGAGCAGGGGCGAGCTTTTGTTGAGTTAGAGAGGAATGCGGGTCTGGATGTCTATTGGGCTGGCACTTCTATCCTTCGGGAGCAGCGCTTAAAAGCCATTCGTATCCCCCTGGTAAAAGGCATGCTCGGTTTCAGGCAGTTTGTGATCCGCAAAAGTCGCCGTCTGGATTTTACACAGATAACACAGCTCAGTGATTTACAAAAGATGGTGGCATGTCAGGGGGCACACTGGCCTGACTCGGATGTGTTAGAAGATGCCGGGCTGACAGTAATGCGCAACCCGATCTACGAAAACATGTTTAAACAAGTAGCCGCCGGCCGCTGTGATTACTTCCCAAGGGGAGTGCACGAGGGCAGGGCGGAAGTTGCAGCGCGCGCCCAGGCCTACCCATCGTTGATCTGGTATCAAGAACTGGCACTTTACTATCCTTTTCCTATGTACTTTTTTGTCGCCCCTGATAACTCAGCCCTGCACCAGCGAATCAGAGAGGGACTGGAGATTGTGGTTGCCGATGGCTCATTCGATCATTATATGCAGCAAGATTCCACAACCGCCCATTTATTTCCGTTGCAGAAATGGATGAAAATAAAAACCATCATTATTAAAAACCAACAATTGTCAGCAGATACCCCAGTGCACGACTTGCGCTACTGGGTACAGCCGCCACGTTAATAGAGCGTTAAACTGGCTATTCAGAGCGGCCAAGAAAAGTTGTCACTCTATCTTTATTTGTAGTAAAATTCCTACCAATTTAGTATTTTCAGTGAATTGAAACAATGTTATAGCAGTATTGTGCGTATTATTACCAAATAAAACATAATAATTTGTAAAAACAGTGAGCCTCAAAATGTATAATCTCAGCCAGTCAGTGACTTGGAATAAACTGCAACAGCTAGCGGAACAAACTAAAGAGCAGCGTATTAGTGATGCCTTTATAGAAGATCCACAAAGATTTGAAAAAATGAGTTTGCGTTTAGATGGATTGTTTTTGGATTACTCAAAAAATCTTGTCAGTGAGGAAGTATTGGCGGCGCTGATGCAATTGGCCGAACACTCGCCGCTGAGACAGCGTCGGGCGCAAATGTTTACCGGTGACATTATCAATGTCACCGAAAACCGCCCAGTACTGCACACGGCGTTACGCAACCGCAGTGCCGACCCGGTTGAAGTGAACGGTCGAGATGTGATGCCGGAGATTCGCGCCAGTTTAGATAAACTGAAACTCTTTAGTGATAAAGTTCGATCTGGACAGTGGTTGGGCTACAGCGGCAAACGTATCCGCGATGTGGTAAATATTGGTATTGGTGGCTCGGATCTGGGCCCTAACATGGTGTGCAGGGCTCTGTTACAACAGCGCCATCCACAGCTGCGCATTCACTTCGTCTCTAACGTTGACAGTCAGCACATTAACAAAGTATTAGGTTCACTTAAGCCCGAGACAACCTTGTTTATTGTCTCTACCAAAACCTTTTCCACCCAGGAGACCTTGCTCAATGCCAACAGTGCTAAAAGCTGGTTTTTGCAGCAGGCGCAGGCCGGGGACGTAGCTAAGCACTTTGTGGCGGTGTCTACTAACCAGGCCGCGGCGATGGAGTTTGGCATCAAGCGCGAGAACATCTTTGAGTTTTGGGCATGGGTGGGCGGTCGCTACTCACTCTGGTCCAGTATCGGCTTGCCTATCGCGCTATCCATAGGTTATGACGGCTTTATCGAATTGCTTGAAGGCGCCTATGAAATGGACCAGCATTTTCTGCATGCCCCTCTAGAGCAGAATATGCCGGTGATTATGGCGTTAGTCGGTATCTGGTATATCAACTTCCTCGGGGCTGAAACTCAGGCTGTGATTCCCTATGATCAGGCACTACACCAACTGCCGGCTTTTTTACAGCAGCTGGACATGGAGAGTAATGGCAAGTCTGTGGATATGGAAGGCCAGCCTGTCGACTATGCCACTGGATCTATTGTCTGGGGGCAAACCGGATCAAATGGACAGCACGCATTTTTCCAGCTGCTACACCAGGGAACACGTTTTGTACCTATTGATTTTATTGCCTCGCTGCAAAGCGATGAGAAAGGTGCGGAGCACCATTTTGCACTCTTGACCAATATGTTGGCGCAAGCTAATGCCTTTATGGTTGGAGACACTTCAGCGGATACGAAAACTCACGCCAGCTGTCCAGGTAACAGACCCAGCAATATATTGTTGATGGATGAAATGAGCCCGAAAAATTTAGGCGCACTCATCGCTTTGTATGAACACAAAGTTTTTGTCCAGGGGGCTATCTGGAATATCAACTCTTTTGATCAATGGGGCGTGCAGTTGGGCAAGCGCCTGGCCACAGAGATCAGCGCCAACATCAAACATTCCAGCACTGACTACGACCCCTCAACCCAAGGCTTGATGTCAATAGTACGACAGCATATGGCGACGAAAACAAAGTAACTAGTCGTAAATAGAAAGTAGTAAGTCGCGAGTCGTCAGTTTAAATACTTCCGACTTCCGACTTCCGACTTCCTACTTGTTTATAAAGCCGCGGCGCAGCCTAGTAATGCGCTGTTGTCTGAGGTGATCAGTTGGATATTAAATGATTTCATCAGCTCGCTCTGCCGTCCCTTGGCATGGAAAGTATCGATAAATGCTGGCTGTTTTAACAGTTGCGCTAAGCCGCGGGAAACCCCTCCAGAGAGGTAAATACCGCCATAGGGCAGAAACGCCAGTGCCATATCACCGACCACTCGGGCAAAAAAGCGACTGAATAGCTCACCGGCTTCTCTGCACAATGGATCGTCGTCGGAGCATGCAGCTGCCGCTATTTGCGCTGGGCTGAGGTCGTCTGTGGTAATATTCTTATCGGTTCCCAGCCACTGATAAAGATTGACTAAACCTTGCCCGGATAAGACCCGCTCAATAGATGCCCGGTGATAGAAACCGGCCAGATAATTTCTTAACCTCATCTCTTCAAGAGACTCCACCGGCAAGGTCATGTGCCCGCACTCGGCGCAGCTGACTCTTGCCACACCGGATAAATTATTGTCCAGTAATTGTGCCCCGTTAAAGCCAGTTCCCGCCCCTAACACCATTTTTTTACCCCCGCCAGCTTTTGCCTGCACAGCGGATATAGGCTGTAAATCAGCGTCATTGATTTCATTTAATGACAGGGCCAGTGCTTCAAAATCATTAATTAGCTGCACTTTTTTACAGCCTAAAAGTTGTTGAATACTGAGGGTGTCTATTAACCAGTTACGATTGGTTAGGCGTGCCTGCTGCCCGGTCACAGGTGCTGCCAAGGCGATACAGACGGAGTCGATATTGGCTAGTGGCCAACCCTTTGTATAGCAAGTTAACAGCTGCTGAAAAGATTTAAAATCATCATTGGAAAAATGTTGGATAGAGAATTCTTGCAGTACTGATCTACAAGTCAATGCTATTCGGGTATTAGTACCACCTACATCCGCTACTATCGAGTAAGTTTGGCCGCTGGAAAAGTGCATTAAGTAACTCCACAAGTCAGTGTTATTAGAGTATTAGTGCCTTCTGCATTGTCAGCTACTATTGAGTGTGTTTGGTCGTTGGATATGTGCATCAAATTAAATCCTGAGTTGGCTACTGGGGTCGAAATAGGAGATATTACTGAGGTCAAAATGTAACTGCTGGCGATCACCTGCAGACACGTTTGAGTCACCATGAAGTCGACTGATAACATCACTGCCGCCTAGTTTTAGGGTGGCGTAAACATCGGAGCCTATTCCCTCTATATATTCGATCCGACATTCTGCACTGTGACTGCGCTGTGGATCGCGCGCCGCTACATCACTGATGGATTCTGGTCGCAAGCCAATGATAACGCTCTGGTTGTTAAAGGCGCGCAGCGCATCGGTTGCCGCTTGCTCGATAAAAACAAGCGGCGCTCTGTCTTCTCTGTGTATCTGTATCTTCACAGCCCCGGCTTCAACGATTACTTTGGCGCGAATTAAATTCATCGCCGGTGAGCCCATAAATTCTGCGACAAAAGTATTTGCCGGTCTTTTATAGACTTCTTCAGGGCTGCCAAACTGTTGAATTCGCCCCTGATTAAGGACCATTATTTTACTGGCTAAGGTCATCGCTTCCACTTGATCGTGGGTGACATAGACCATAGTGCCACCGAGCCTTTGGTGTAAATGTTTGATCTCTGTGCGCATGCTCAAACGCAATTTTGCATCCAGATTAGACAGTGGCTCGTCGAATAAAAACAGTGTCGGGTCGCGCACTAACGCCCGGCCCATGGCCACTCGCTGGCGTTGGCCACCGGAGAGCTGTGCCGGGGTTCTATCCAGCAGTGGCTGTAAGTGCAGAATTTCGGCAACTTGTTGGATTTTTTGTTTGCGTTCAGCGGCAGGTACTTTGCGCACCTCCAGGCCAAAGCCGATATTTTGTGCCACCGTCATATTGGGGAAAAGTGCATAGGACTGAAACACCATGGCGATATCCCGTTTAGCGGGATCCAGTTGAGTGATGTTTTTACCGCGGCAGAAAATCTCGCCAGAGGTGACATCGGTGAGCCCACCGATGCAGCTCAGTAAGGTTGACTTGCCGCAGCCAGAAGGACCCACTAATACCAGAAAATCGCCACTGTTAATCTCCAGGTTGATGTCCTGCAAGATTTCGGCGTCGAAATAACTTTTACACAGCGAGCGAATGGATAAAATAACATCGTCCTGATCAGCACTGCTACCACGGCGCTGACTTTGTGTGGTACTGGACTGGACAGGGCTAATGTCACTCACTTGATTGCTTATAAAGCTGCTGCTTGAATCACTCAAAATAGGTCTCGCTTGTCTGTTGTTTTTATACTTTATTTAATGGGCGGCAGGAATTTTTATTGTTAGCCTTTAACACTGCCACCGACTAAGCCCGATACGATAAAGCGCTGGAAGAACAAGGCGATGAGTACCGGGGGGACTGAAGCTAATACACCCACCGAGGCAATCACCCCAAAATCGGTCACCCGTCCCGCCGAGAAATCTGCAATGGCCACAGGTATGGTTTTGGCGCTGAGATCGCTGCTGAATATCAGCGCGTAAAAAAACTCATCCCAGGCGGTTAAAAATGACAACATCGCGGTGGCGCCAATTGCCGGCAGGATAATTGGCAACACTACTTTACGCAGGGTGTAAATTGTTCCCGCTCCCTCGATCATGGCGGCATGTTCTATCTCTTCTGGTAGCACGTCGATGTTGGTTTTCATTAGCCAGATGGCGAAGGGGATCAGCATCGCGCTATAACATATGATCAGTGAAACTTTAGTGTTTAAGATACCCAGCTCACTAAAGGCCGAGTATAAAGGCAAAATATACGTGATCGGCGGCATCATAATAGTGGCCAAAAATGCGAACATCAGTAACATAGATGCATTGCGCCTGGAGAACGCATAAGCGGCTAATACCCCGGCGACCAAGGCAATGAAACTGGCGCTAGTGGCGATGATTAAACTGTTGAGCATGGCCGCCAGAAAGCGTTTTCCGGAACCATTTTGCCAATCTAACAAGAGTGCATAGCGGCTGAAATCCCACTGTGACGGAATCCACTGCAACGGTACTTTGGTTAAATCTGTGGGGCTGCTTAAGCTCATCAGTAGTAACCAGAGCACCGGAGCCAATACAAAAAAGGCTAGTAAGGTCAGGCTTGCATAGAGCAAACAGCTCAAATGGCGGGGTCTTTTGATAGTGCTGTGCATATTACAAGCTCCCGTTTTGTCGCTTGGCGGCTTTGTAGTAGCCAAAGATCAGAATAATAGAAATCAGTGCCACAATGATGGCGTAGGAGGAACCGCTGCCAGAGCGCAAATAGCTGAAGTATTCCTGATAGACATAGAAGCTGGCAGTCTTGGTTTGATTGGCCGGTCCCCCGCGGGTCATGACATAAATAATGTCAAACACCCGGAATGCTTCCACTGAGCGCAACACAATAATTACCAGTAGCGGTCCGATAATCCAGGGCAAGGTGATTTTAAAGAAGCGTCGCCAGGCGTTCGCGCCTTCCAGGCGTGCAGCATTGAGCATATCCATAGGTACAGTTTGCAGTGCCGCCAGTGCCACATAGGCGACCAGTGGGAAGTTTTTCCAGACGTCTGCCAGTATTACCATGTTCATAGCGACATCCGGATTTCCCAACCAGCTTTGGTATTCGCCGATAATCCCCAGTTGCATCAGCAGAGAATTAAGAGCGCCGTATTCCGGGTTGTAGATAAGCCGCCAGGTGACCGCATTGACAATAGTCGGGATGGCCCAGGGCAAGATAATCAGCGCCCGCATTAAAGTGCGACCTTTAAACTGCTGATTGAGCAACAGTGCCACTGCCACGCCTAAAATGACTTCGGCGCCAACCGAGACGAAAGTGAAATACAGTGTGCGGCCCAGTGAGTCGATAAAATCTGGGTCAGTCAGGGCATAAATATAGTTTTCCAGGCCTATAAAAGAGACCACAGTAGGTAGTGCAGAGATTTCACTGTCGCTGAAACTCAGCCATAGCGTTTGCACAAAGGGAACAAAAGAGATAAGTGCGAGTACCGTAAGCGCGGGCGCTAACAATAACCATTTTTGTTGTTTTGCGCCTATTAATGATCGCATCACACTCTCCAGAGAATAAAAATTTGGGATTAAATTGAATGGCCCCGCAGCGCTGCTAAACAGACTACTTGCGGGGCTTTATGGAAACGAAGCGAGCAGCTTCGCCATGCTTTGATTAACGAATGCGAGCCACTTTCTTACTGGCGGCGTCCAGCGCTGACTGAGCGTCGTTTTTGCCCAGTAACACTTCGTGAATACGCAGTTGCAGGATGTCGGAAATCTCCGCGTAAGACTTAACCAGCGGGCGAGGGTACATCACCGCGATTGACTCTTTAGCCGCCGCCACTAGATCCTGCTGTCCATTGGTGACTGCAGGCACTGTGTAAGACTTCTTCCAGATAGGTAAGCTCAGTTTAGAGAACTGCTCTTGAGTGCCCTGTTTGGTCAAGTGACTGATAAAGGCCCAGGCTTCGTCCGGGTGGGCGCTGCCACTGGGAATACCTAGCCCCATAGAGCCGTTAACCGCAGATGCCGTAGAGATACCCGCAGATCCCGGAGCGGGCGCGATACCGACTTTACCGGCAATCTTGCTCTCTTTAGGGTCGTTAGCCAGTGCATTCATGTAAGTCCAGTTCAGGGCAAAGGCCGCTTCACCGTTAGAGAATACCCGGCGCACGTCTTCCTCAGAGAACTCGCGCGAGCTGGGGTTGGACAATCCGTCATCCAAAGATCCACGCATATACTCAAGTGCTCGCACTGCACCGCCAGTGTTGAAGGCGGGTTTGCCGTCGACAAAGAACTCACCACCCATAGAGGACATGATGGTGGTGTAATCACAGATCATGCCTTCAGACTGAGACCAGTTCCACACCATAGGGTATTTAACAATGCCTTTGTCTTTGATGATCTTGGACTGTTGCAACATTTCGTCCCAAGTTTTTGGCGGGTTACTTATGCCGGCTTTAGATAACATTTCTTTGTTATAAAACAGATATTTAGTGTCTAAGATCCAAGGCATACCGTAGCGCTTACCGGCGTATTCAACAGTGGTCCAGGCCCCCTGAAAAATTTGCTCGCTATAATCGCTGGGAATGCGATCACTGACATCCAGTAAGAAGCCGCGCTTGGCGAATTCTGCCGGCCAGATCACATCAAATAACACGACATCGTAGCCCTGGCTACCGGCCCCAGATGCGGCGACAATTTTGCTGTGCAGCGCATCGTAAGGAACAAACTCTAAGTTGACTTTAACATCGGGATTGGATTTCTCGAATGCCGCAGTCATCGATTTAACATCGGTTTCACTGTAGGCCGCCTGGCTCATAAACAGTGCTTTAAGGGTGGTTTCTGCTAGTGCCGTGGTATGCATTACGCTGGCCAGCGCAAAGGCTGCAGAAGTCAATGCGATTTTTTTTAGTTTCATGACTTTCAATTCTCCTCGGTGTTTAAACGGTCGTTTTCAGTAAGGTTGCTCATTTATTATGCTGATTTTATTTATTATGTCAATTTGATTTAATAAATAAATTTTAGTAGATTGGCGTTCTGATATTTGCCGTATCGGTAGCACATAGACCCTGGCAGCAGCTTCTTTTGTGTTATAGTCAGCTGTAACTGCCCCTAATAATTCAACAGGTTAAGTATCATGTTTCGAACCAAAGGCACGAATCTACTGCGCGCTAAGTCTCATAACCACTCAGTGGTACTAGAGATAATTCGCCTGCAGGGACCGGTTTCGCGGACATCGATTTCCAGCCAGACACAGCTTTCCAGACAGACAGTGCAGAACATTGTCGCCGAGCTGATTGAAGACGGCATTGTCAGTTTGTCCGCAGGTGAGAAAAAAGGCCGTGGCAACCCGGGGATGTTAGTGCAACTGTGCCCGAGCAAAGCTTTTAGCATCGGCATCCAGGTCGATCAGTTCACTGTCACAGCAGTGGCCTGTGATTTAGCCGGTACCCAGGTTTGGGCCGACTCCCGGCAGTTAAACAAGCGCAGCGTCGATGCCACTAACGCACTGATTTTTGAATTGGTCGCAGTATTTCGAGCACAGTGCCCAGAGTTTTCCAAAAGAGTATTAGGAATAGGGGTAGCTGCGCCCGGCCCCTTTGGCGGCAGAGAAGTAGCTCGCTTTGAAACCACCGCTTTTGCCGAGTTTGGTTTAGCAGAAAATATCGCGTTGTTAAGCACTGAGTTAGGACATCCAGTCATCCTGGAAAATGATGCAGCAGCGGCGGCCCTGGGGGAATACTTTTACGGCAAAGGCAAGGGGCTCAGCAGTTATGTACTGTTGCATTTTGGGCTGGGGTTTGGTGCCGGTTTAGTCCTGGACGGCGAACTGTATCGAGGTAATCAAAGTAACGCCGGTGAGCTGGGGCACATCGTTATTGAAACAAATGGCAAGCAGTGCCACTGTGGTAAACGCGGTTGTCTGGAGCGCTATCTGTCAATCTTTGCACTCTGCGAATCGCTGTCGCTACCCCCTGATGATGCCAGCTCAATCACTCGCGCGGAGCAACTATTCAAGGATAAAGACCCTAGAGTACTGGCCTGGATTGAGGCCAATGCCATCTATCTGGAGCGAGCCATAGATATTGTCAAAGCGACATTAGACGTAGAAGCTATTTTTATCGGTGGGGTAGTCTCCAGCGAATTAATTGAAGCAATTTTAAACAGCTGTATTGCCCAGAGCGGTTCAGTGCTGGTGGCCGAGGACAGCTTCGATAATGTCTACACAGCAGCCTCAGGCCCAATCACAGTGGCACTTGGGGCAGCGGCAGCCGCCTCGAATGCAACTCTGGCACCCTCACTGTCGAAAATGCTTCTTTAAAACCAGTATTGAGTATCGAGTTGTAAGTAACAATCAAAAGACTACAGACTACAGACTACAGACTACAGACTACAGACTACAGACTACAGACTACAGACTACAGACTACAGACTACTCGATACTTACGACTCGCTACTGATTTTTTAATTCTTCTGCCAACAAATCGAACCCTAACCGTACCCGTCGGCTGGTATGCAGTTCGCGGTGGGTGGTTAGCCATATGGGGAAAGTGAGAGGCACTTGATTACCTAAAACCCTTACTACTGCAGGCTCTGCATCGCCAATATCCTCGGGCATTATGCCGATACCTAACCCCTGTTTGACTAACTGCCAGTGTACTAAGTAGCTTTCGCACAAGATCGTAAAGTTGTCTTTGTTTATATTGAGTCCTCGATCATTTAAACCTTTGAGTAACATACCGGTGCTGTCGATGCTGATAAATTCGGCCCTTTGTAAATCCATCGCAGTGTTAACAGGCCCGATTGCTTGCAGATATTGTGGGGTTGCATAGAGTCTGGCAGTGGAATCTTTGATTTTTTTTGTAATCAATTCAGGCTGGGTGGGACGAAAATTGCGAATCGCGATATCGGCCTCGCGGCGCTGTAGGTCACTGATCTTGCTGGTCGCAACCAGCTCAATGGTTATCTTTGGTTGTAACCTTCGCAGTTTTGCGATGATAGGCGGCAGCCAAAAAGCGGCGTGTACTTCGCTGGCACTGATACAGACAATACCTTGCAGTTGCTGCGACTGGCCACTGGCGGCCAGTGAAAATCTATTCGCGGCTGCTCCCATAGCCCGTACTTGCTCAAGTAACTCCAGACCGCTAGGGGTGAGCTCTAAGCCAGTGCCGACCCTTTCGAACAACACTACCCCTAACTCCGCTTCCAGCGCCGATACTTGTCGTCCCAGCGTCGGTTGGCTCATCCCCAGTGCGCGGGCAGCGGCAGATAGCGATCCTTCTTCGACAGTGACCAGAAATGCCCGGGCACGGTTCCAGTCGAACTTTACAGCGCGCCAGTCCATACAAAAATGAATACCTTTAATGCAATTATTGGGGATTATCATCCTATATTGAATGGAATAAAATTGCCATCTGGAAATTATTAACGGTAATAGCACTGCGCTTTACCCGTATTTAGATCAAATAGTTTGAGTGTGCGATTAAAAAGGCGTGTCTATGAAAACATTAGTGCTGGGCGCCAGTGGTGCCACGGGTAAATTATTAGTGCAACAATTACTGGAGGGCGGGCAGCAAGTAGTGGCTATCGTCCGGAATATATCTAGTTTTCCTAAAACTCTTAGTCAACACAGCAACTTAGAATTGATTCAAGGCAGTATTTTGCAGCTCAGTGATATTGAACTCAGTGGCTATGTTGAAAGCTGCAGTGCGGTCGTCTCTTGCCTTGGCCATAACATGAACTTTAAAGGTATCTATGGTCAACCGCGAAACTTAGTCACTGAAGCTACCCGGCGTGTCTGCGCTGCGATTGAACAAAATTCAGCAGAATATCCGGTTAAATTTATCCTCATGAGCAGTAGCGGGGTTGGAAACCGCGATCTGAAAGAGACCGTTTCGCTGGCGCAAATGGCAGTGATTGGTCTACTGCGCTTATTGTTGCCACCCCATTTGGATAACGAGCGGGCGGCAGATTTTCTGCGTGCTGAAGTTGGCCAAATAAATGCGCAAATTGAATGGCTAGTGCTGCGTCCAGATACTCTGATCGATTCACCGGCGGTAAGTCAGTACCAATTACACCCGTCGCCGATCCGCAGCGCTATCTTCAACCCCGGTCAGACTAGTCGTCAGAATGTCGCCAACGCAATCTTGCATCTACTCAAGGATGAAACCAAATGGCAGCAGTGGCGGGGGCAGTTTCCGGTGATCTATAATAGCGAAATAAAAAAGTAGCAAATATCGAGGTGAACAAGTAGCAAGTATCGAGTCGTAAGTCGTAAGTAACAGGAATGCAGTCGTAAGTCGTAAGTAACAATCAAAAGACTTACGACTTACGACTTACGACTTACGACTTACGACTCGCTACTCGTATCAATCTCCGTTTTCAGCCACTGCATAAATACCCTGAGACGGGCTATTTTTGCAGAGTTAGGGTCAAATACCAGATAGCGTTTTACCACGTTGGGGTGGGCAATAACTACCGGCATCACCAGCTGGCCTGAATTGATTTGTTGAGCATACAAATAGCGGGCGGCTAATGTAAAACCGTGGCCGCTTACGACCGCATTTAGCGCCATATCAGTGCTGTGAACTTGGGTCCAGCGGCGGTGTTCTCGATAAGCTGTTATACCTGCATGTTCAAACCAGGATGGCCAGTCATAGGCTCCCGGATTTTCCAGGCTCACTAACCAGGTTTGCAGTAGATCGGAGGGCACATCAAAGTTGAGTGTTTTTGCCAGCTGTGCGGAGCACACCGGGTATACAGGATCTTCACCAAAATACTCACAGGAAAATCCCGGGTCGGTGTTGTCTGTAACAGAAGTACCAAAGCGGATAGCAAGATCAATATGTTGTTGTTTAAGGTCGTCAAAGGCAGATGATGACAGTACTCGTATTTCTATTTCTGGGTACTTCTCAGAGAACTTATGCAGTTTTGGCATCAACCATAATGCGGTAAAAGCCTGTGTTGAAGTAATAGTTAGCTTGCCGGGGATACCTTCTTCTTTTATTTCATTAACACACTTTTGTAAAATACCGAATGCTTGCTGTGAGGCTTCAAACAGGGCCTGACCTTTTTGCGTCAGCAGCATTTGTTTGCCTTTTCTGATAAATAGCTGACTGCCAAGTGCCGCTTCCAATTGGCGCATTTGCTGGCTGACAGCGGCTTGGGATATGTAGAGCTCAGAGGCAGCTTTACTATAACTATGATGCCGCGCGGCGCACTCGAAGCTGCGCAATAGATTTAAATTTCTTAAAGCTTTTTCCATGAGATACAAAATTACTAATCATTTTCGGGGAAACTATTATAAGCACAGCTTATAATACAAATCGAGTTTTATCGTTGGTTTTCACCCTGCACTGTCAGCATAATTATTCGCAGTTACGCAGCACAGCTGCTTATATCTGAACAACATAAAATGAGACCTTCAATATGAAAACGCAACAATTTAATCTACTTCACCAGCAGGCAACACCCCTGATGATTTGTAATGTATGGGATGTTGCAAGCGCGCTAACCGCGCAAAAACTAGGCTTTATTGCTATCGGTACTTCAAGTGCGGCCATTGCAAGCATGCTAGGTTACGAAGATGGTGAAGAAATAGCATTCGAAGAATTGCTGTTTATAGTTAAACGCATCCTGAGCTGCAGCAAGTTACCCCTCACGGTTGATATTGAAGCGGGTTATAGTCAAGACCCGCTTATAACAGCGGCGTATATTAAGACACTTGCAGAAGTAGGGGTCGTCGGTATCAACATTGAAGACAGTAGAGTCACTGACACACGTAAATTGATTGATGCAAACAGCTTTGCCGGGTATCTATCGGCCATCAAGGGGCAACTTCTAAAGGATAAGATCGATGTATTTATGAATGTCAGAACCGATACATTTTTACTGGGTCAAGAGGACGCCTTGGCCGAAACGAAAACGCGGGCAAGTTTATATACAACCGCTGGAGCAGATGGTTTGTTTGTACCTTGCATTACCAACATCCAAGATATTCAAGCCGTTATCAGTAACAGCACACTTGCGTTAAATGTGATGTGTATGCCTGATTTAGCCGATTTTGATTCCCTTGCATCATTGGGGGTAAAGCGTATCAGCATGGGTAATTTCTTATTTGATAAATTGCAAGCTGACTTTGAAACACGGCTTAATCAGATACAAACAGCGAATTCATTTGCGCCGGTATTTTAACTATTTAGAAATAGGATAGAGAATGTGATCTCACGGATTGATCACATTCGCTGCTCAATAGTTGGGGCTAATAGTAAAATCTATTAAGCTTTGTCTTATTCACCAGCTTTTGGCTGGTCAACGTATTTCAAATATTTCTAAACTTAACTGATCAAAAAACAGACAAATTGTTTGACCGCAGTTAAGGTCTTCTATATAGTGCCCGCAGCTAGAAAGAAAGTCTCTTGTTTGAAGCCTCCATTACGTGATTTCTCGTCCTGTAGTTTCCAAGTGTTACCAAATTTCAGTCTGTTACATCTTAAAAATGCCTTATAGGCGCACTTATTTATTTTACAATACAGGATAATATTATGTCTAATACAACTACTGGTACAGTCAAATGGTTCAACGAATCTAAAGGTTTCGGTTTCATAGAACAAGAGTCTGGTCCAGACGTTTTTGCACACTTCTCAGCGATTGCTGGCGACGGATTTAAGACTCTGGCTGAAGGTCAGCGTGTTGAGTTTGTTTTAGGTCAAGGTCAGAAAGGCCCGCAAGCTGAAAACATTGTAGCTATCTAAATCGCTATATCCCGGGCAATATTCCGGGTAAACAAAGACTATTAGTGAAAGCTAGTAGTGATTTAAAGGGCATACTTTAACGAGTAAGCCCTTTTTTAGTTTTGGGCCAAGCGCGTCTTTAGGGGATATGCTATCTCTGATAAGTAGCGAAAAGTCTTTATCCTCCTAAACTCCAAGATAGATTTGTCTAATCACAGTTTGATAAAGCGTCTCATTAAAGCAATTTCGTAGAGTGAATCTGCAGTTGTAATACCTCCCAGGCTATAGCATTGCTGAAGACAGTGGACTCGCTGTTATGAAGGCATTGATTAAAATTTGCCATTGTTACTTGCTTCTGGCTAATGAGGCCCTAACAAAGGCTACAAGTCTGCACCCGCGAATAACCCATTCCTTATTGGCCAGACATATCTATTATTGCGCCTTGTCGTTGCTATTCCTGAATTCCACAGCTGAACACCAAAATTGCTGTTCCATCAACAGTGCCAGCTCAAATATATATTGAGACCTTTTGTTACATCACAACAGCCTAAGCGAGGGCTTTCAAAAGTTAAAATATTTGATTTGACTGTTGACCCAATTTCAAATAGTTCATGAGTTTCACTTGATTAAACCTCATTAAATCAGCCATATATTGAATTTTTCATATAATGCACTAATCAGTATTTTGTCCGACTGGCTAGTCGATTTTCTTTAGTGATTATAGCGAAGACATGATGAACAAATGAATCATGATTAGCTCTAGAGCTAGAGTGCATTTGAGGGAATGGGAATGCTTTTCAACTTATACCTAGTATACCGTCTTTGCTTAAGAGGCGTGGAAGTGGGAATTATCTTCCGGCAATTTGCACTGCCGCTGATCCATTGAATTCGCCACAAAGCAGACGCTAGCTACTTGGCGATATCACAGCAATACAACAATTTAGTTAGTACTTTCTTCATGTTTATGAGCGTTAAGAGCATATTCACCCACTGGGTCGACCTCTGCCTCTGTAAAAATAATTATCATTGAAGGAATACTTTGTGAAACACTAAATTTATATGCGCTAATAGGATAACCCAGTACTTGTCCCATCTCAGACTTTATTTCCATTGCCAGGCCGAAATCTTCTTTATTGAAAAAAAAGTGTGATGGTGAATATTTGGTTGCCTGTGAATTCTTTAGTTCTGAAGCCTTAAGCGTTTTTACAAGATAACCTTGCTGTTCAAAATAGTGAGTCAAGGCTTTAGCGCTATTTTTGCGTTTGGGAAAATAGTAAATATTGATCTGATATGGGTTTTCAGTAATCTCGGCTGAAATGAAAGATTCATGACCCCCTCCTTTAAGCTTAACAATCAAATCAAGGTTGGTTGCAAGTACAGCAATCATTACTAATACAATTGTCCAACAAGCAATGGATACTGCATTGGGTCTGGAAATATTAAATTTTCTCATCTGAATTCCACTAAGCTTGAACAATTAATGCATATAAAGATAATGAGTCCATTGGCCTATACCGACGATAGTCAATCACAGATTAAACACTTGCTAAGCAACTTGGCCAACCGTAGCAACTGATACATTGCAGCCGTTTTGAAAATCATGAATCACTCCCTGTTAGCTGGATTTTCCGGGGGGATATCGATTCAATAGCCATTCCATCAAGCAGCACTGAAACTTCTTCCAATGATGATTCATCAAACATAATTCCAACTAGCATATGACCATTCTCTAGCCGGTTATTTTTAACATGTGCATCTATAATAAAGGCTGTATCCATACCCATAAGTGTTATTGCAATATGAACAGGGCACTTTTTGATACCACTTTTACCGCCTTTTGGTCTAAATGAAAATTGGCAACCACGGGCAGAAATATCGACTATATAGCCATCAATACAATTACCGGTTAATCTATTGTCAATTTTATTTTGTGAGATTTGAGCGGGTAGGTAAGTTTTTTCACGTTGATCAATTCGTAGCTGACGGTTTTCAATACGTATTGGATATTTCAAAAAAATCAATCGGTCTGGAGTAGTCGTTAATACTTGCTGTATCGTTGTTGAAAACGCAACGCATTCACCATTTAGCCCTTCAAGAATATAACGAACAATTACACTGCCCCCCGAGATAAGTACATCTTCATAATCAGAGTGATTTAATTTGCTTGGGAATTTTACCAGTATATAACGCCCCAAATCGATGCCAATGATTTTTGGTTTTATTCTAACGAGGCGTGAGTTTCCGAGTTGCAGGTCTATTACTTTACCCGGTGTTAAATGATATATAAACTCATTGATAGTTTGGTTATCTGTATTCATTATTAACTAGCCTTTACTTAAAGTATATTTTTAATATTGCATGAATCACTAATCACTAAAGGATCCAGTCTCGTCAACAAGTAATAGCTTAGCTTCCGTTTCTATCTCAAATACGCCAATCTCATACAACAGCATGTCTGAATAAATCATTTTTCTAATATCAATAATTTATTATCATATACTTTGTTAGCAATAAAATAATTTTTAAATACCATCTTCCGCATATACCTTATACAAGGATAAATAAATAAAAACAACCTGATAGGGAATATAAATTTATGTGATATATGAATATTCATATATCATTCATTCAGTGAGGGTTAGTATCACAAAAAATAATTAGCCTCGATACTCAATGCCTCCTAAAAGTTAAATGAACTTACAAGAGATTTAAAGCTGTCGCACTAATATTGGACATTTAAAAATGCAACTTCACGCTACTCGCCAGCCAATTCTAGACAGATCTAAAGAACTAATCGGCTACGAACTGCAATTTCGCGACAGCATTGGCAGTACTTTTGAAAGCTTAAGCAAAGAACAGAGTTCAGGAGATGAAACAATTGCTCACCAGCTTGATTTCAGCCTCATGGACCTTACCGGTGGAAAACCCGCATTCATTAACTTCACAACGAAATGTTTACAATTAAAATACCCCAGTCTTATATCTTCTGGAAGAGTTGCAGTAGGGGTATTAAAGTCCGCCAAGCCCGGTAAACAGCTGTTAGCCGAAGTTAAAAAACTTAAAGCTGCGGGCCATACCGTTGTCATAGAAAATCCTGAAGCCCTAGCGGTGTGGAAGCACTTTTACCCCTATATAGATATAATCAAGATTGATTTCATAAATCATTCATTTGAAGCAATCCAAAAAATAATTTCCACAGCAAAGAAATTTCCCAAAATCAGATTTCTTGCCCATAAAATAGAATCTTATGATAGCTTTGATGTGGCATTAGACCTAGGCTTTAGCTATTTTCAAGGGTACTTTTTTGCAAAGCCTCAGCAGAGGCAGCTAAACACTAAATCCGTGTCCCCCTCGCAAATTGCTTTAATATCCAACACAAGAAAATTAAAAAAGAAGACATTAATGGCGCGTCAGCCCATTTTTAATACTAAGATGCAGACAGTTGCCTACGAGCTACTACATCGATCTGACGCGAATGACAATAATGCGGTTTTTAACTTCTGCGGATCGCTCGCGACTATTGATGTACTTCTCAATAGCTACACCTCAGTTTATCAAGATAAACTTTTAAAACGTATGCCCGCCTTTATCAACTTAACATATGATTTAATAGTGGATAATACTTTACCTGACTTGCCTAACAATCAAATTGTACTAGAGATATTAGAAGACGTTAAAGTCACTGATGAGCTGATCAAAAGCGTCCAGGCACTGCGTAAAAAAGGCTACACTATTGCCCTCGATGACTTCCTTTACGACGACCAATACATCCCACTGCTAAAACTCGCTCAGATAATTAAGGTCGATGTAATGGATATGAGCTTTCAACAAGTTACCGAACAAGTTGAAAAACTCAGAACTTATAAAGTCGCACTACTGGCTGAAAAAATTGAAACCCACGAGATGTATAATCACTGTAAGGCGTTGGGCTTTAAATTATTTCAGGGTTATTTTCTATCTAAACCGAAAATAATCGAAAATACCAAAATTGAGCCATCCAAGCTTAAATTATTGAGCATTATTCAAGCTTTACAAAATCCAAATATCAGCAATGAAGAACTAGAAAAACTCATTTTAAAAGATCCAGTGTTTACTTTTAAATTACTGCGTATTGTCAACTCCAGTGCCAATGGCTTAGTGCGCGAAATCAGCTCAGTGAAAGAGACTATCAACATATTAGGAGTTGGGGAGGTAAAGAAATGGGCACTGATCATTGTGATGATTTCCAATGAAGAGAAACCCGAGGAGCTGGCTACTCAGTTACTAATTCGCGGCAAAATGTGTGAAAAAGTCGCTCTCTCGAACGGTATTTCAGATGTTTCAGGCTATATGATTGCCGGTATGATATCGGGGTTAAACGCTATGTTAGATATAGAAATGAGCGATTTACTGGAACAAGTCCCTCTGAGCTCAGAAATAAAGACCGCGATCAACGAGGGGCAGGGTGATATGGGCAAAATTTTGTATAATACTATTAATTTTACCTGTGGAAATTGGAAAAAACTATCCACTGGTATTGATAGTGAAGTCTACGACAGCGCCTATAGGGAAAGTATCAATTGGGCCAGCGAATCGATGGGAGCTGTAGGTCAGGCCTAACGACAACCGCCAATATTACAGTGTATAAATGAAGGTTTTTGAGTCTCTGTATATCCCCTAAATAGATTGTTTTTTCGAAGGTTTAATTTATTCTGTGTCAATGCTCTTTTAGTTGTTTATACATGAATTTTAAGTTATTCCTCGCACTCTAGCATAAACCTATTTAGTGCAGGCTTTCAGCTCTAATTGGCATAGTCCATTTTTTGAGGCTGATTCTACTGCTAAATAAACAACTTTTAGAGCAGCACCATCACTTGAAAACACCTTGCGTGTCTTAAGAGACATGCATACCAGGACGTAAAGCAGCTTCTATTATTGCCTGTGCATCGATGAAATCGTTTTTATCTCCTTTAACAAAGCGCTTCACGTATTGAGGGGGATTAAGCGAACATCATGTCCATGACTTTGACCAATACGACCTAGCCAATGAGCGCCACCACAGGTTTCGAATGCCAAGATACAAGGGACTACTCGAGCAAGGTGTTCTAGAAGCTTTGGGCGAGAGAGTTTTTGGTAAGCCCCTAGTTTTCTAAACGCATATTTGGTTCTAAAAGTGCACTTATTTCGTTTATTAAAAAACGGCAGCTATGTGTCAGAACTAACTATTGTGCTGGCAGATATCCTATAAACCTAAACAATTGCGGATATTCCTCGAAGATCCTATCAGGCCTGATGATCGTATGTTTCCATTCGATTGTCTTTAGCGCTTAATGACACTTGCCTTTGCTCAAAAGGCAATGACACTCCATAGGCAAAATTTTACATAAAACCAAAACTAACAAACAGTCTTGTTTCCAGTTGAATGTAAAATTACGGACCCGTGAAATTCCTGGTCTGAAAAGGAGTGATCCAAATAAAGGAGATTAAAATGTCTGGTAGATAGTGAAGTTCACCCGGATTAATATGGCCTCTCATTAAGCTCAAAGAGGCTGTTTATTACAAATTAACTCTATAAAAGCTTGCAGAGATTCCTGTTACTTACCCCTGAACAACTTTTTGATTTTGTTGTCCTAGCCCTGTGATACCCAACTGCATACTGTCTCCTGGCTTAAGATAGATAGGGATTGGTTTTTTCGCTATACCAACGCCAGGGGGAGTTCCCGTGGCTACAATGTCACCCGGCTGGAGGCTCATGAATTTCGATAAGTATGATAGGATGTGGGCAACATTATAAACCATCGTGGTGGTTGATCCCGTTTGCATACGCATGCCATTTACGTCGAGGTACATTTTCAAGTTTTGCGGATCAGGAATTTCATCTCTTGTTACAAGCCACGGGCCGATAGGTCCGAACGTATCAGCTGATTTTCCTTTGGTCCATTGACCTTCCCGCTTTAATTGGAAGTCGCGCTCAGATACGTCGTTGATTACGCAGTATCCTGCTACATACTCCAAAGCCTCATCGGGGTCGATGTATTTGGCAGTCTTTCCGATCACAACCCCTAACTCTACCTCCCAATCTGTAGTATTGGCACCACGAGGGATCTCTATATCATCATTAGGTCCGCAGATTGCAGAAGTAGCCTTGGCGAATATAAGAGGCTCTGTTGGAACTATCATATCTGCTTCTTCAGCATGGTCAGAATAGTTCAAACCTATACAGATGAATTTACCGACGTTAGCAACGCATGGACCATAGCGCTTCACGTCAACCTTAGGCAGTTTTTCAAGATTAATGCGTGCGATTTTTGCTAATTCGGCATCACATATTGTAGCACCTGTTATATCGTTGATATGTGTCGATAGGTCACGGACATCCCCATTAGAGTCAATAACTCCTGGTTTTTCGTGCCCTTTTGGGCCAAATCTAAGTAGTTTCATTGTTCGTTCCTGTTAGTTACGAAAAATTGAATAAAATTGGAGTGACTTTCCAATATTCACAAGTAGTAAGGACTAACAAGCTCACAAAGCTTGTTAATTTATTGTCAGTTTTTACGATTTAAAAAGGGTGTAAGGCGCTCAAATGCCTTTTCCAAGAGGTCTAGGGGTTGGGCATAACATAACCGCAAGTAGCTTTCTCCAGTTGCTCCAAATGCAATCCCCGGTGCTAAGCCAACACCTGTTTCATGTAGAATATCTTTAGCTACCGCTAGACTGTCTGTTAACCCTACAACGCGGAAAAAGCAATAGAATGCACCGTCTGGTTGAATAAATTCAACCCTTTCGAAACTGCTGAGTTGCGTCGCAGAAAACTTGTAACCTGCCTCGATACGGTTTAACAATGTTGTTACTTCATCCTCGCCATACTTTAACGCAGCTAGCCCGGCCTCCTGAATGAAGCCTGCCGTACAAGACATATTGAACTCTGTTAACTGTGCAAATTTCGCTTCAAGGAGTGCAGGTGCGACAATCCAGCCCAAACGCCAGCCAGTCATTGACCAGCTTTTGGAAAAAGAATTGACTGATATTAATAAGTCATCAGGATCGGCTATTGATAAAAAAGACGGGGCTGTTTTCCCGTGGCGGTAGATTCGTGCATAAACATCATCCGCAACTATCCATATGCTGTGTTTTCGGCAGTGATCAAGAATGACCTGCTGGTCTTCTGCTGTCATTGTCCAGCCAGTAGGATTATTAGGTGAGTTGATGATCACTGCTTTGACTTCTGGAGTCAGCATTGCTACCAGCTGGTCTATATCAATATTCCAAGTACCATTTTTTGGTGTGAGTGCGATAGTTTTGATATTCGCGCCAGCCAGTTTGAATGCACCAGATGTACTTGGCCAACCTGGCTCGATGGTAATAACCTTATCTCCAGGTGTGATAAGTAACTCCGCAGTCAGCTTAAGGCCTTGCATGCCAGATGAAGAGACGGTAATACGTTCAGGAGTAAGTTCGCAATCAAACAGGTCATTCGAGTAGCGACAAATTTCGTGGCGCAAATTCATCGCACCATTATTTGGTTGATACTTATGATTGCCGGACTCTATCGAAGCAACAGCGGCCTCAACGATCAGAGGATTTGTCGGCCAGGCACCTTCGCCGAACCAAAGAGCAAGTACATCATTTTTGAGCATTCCAAGCTCCGCTATCTCGCGGATTTTACTTGCATCCATCATTTTTGAACGCGCAGATATGTTTTCTAATATATTCATATTTTTCATATTGTTATCATCTATTTAACTAGTAGGTATAACTAATAAAATAGTATCTGTTTTTCTGAACGGTCGTCACCTTCCAATATCTCTAAACTGATAGGCAAATTGCCTATTCAGAGATAATCCTGTACAAAATGTCTATATTTGATGAGGAGCGTGGAATGTTAGATTCGATTGATGAAAGAATATTATGCGAGCTAAGAGGTAATTCAAAAGTACCAGTAACAACTATTGCTAAGATAGTGGGCCGTTCTCGTACAGCCGTACAAGCGAGAATTAATCAACTAGAAGCATCTGGCAAGATAAAACACTATACCATCGCTGAGTCAGATAGAGCTGAAGCCCCTGAATTTGGAGCCATTATTCTAGTGACAGTAGATGTTATAAGTCGATCCGGTAATTTGATTAATACTATTCGTCAAATATCAGATGTGATTTCTTGCCACGGTATATCAGGAAGCTCTTCTTATGCTTTGTTTATTCGCCGTTCCGGCGCTGACAATCTGGCAAAAATATCAAGGCGTCTATACAAATTAGACGGAGTTACCAAAACTGAAACTATTATTTCGTTGGAAAAGGTTTTTTAATATATACGGAAGCCTGGTTGAGTATGAAGATGAGATAACCCCTGATGTTTATATGACCATCTGTCATAGATACTCAGTCTAAATCGAACAATCAAGTAAGAGTAGGCAACTGTCTACATAAGCTTGGATCCGTTAAGGGAGTTTTATCGGACACCACTGGCAATTCTTCAATCTATGTTATTGCGAGCTGTTTTCTGCTGGCTTCTCTTTTCTTATTGAATTATATCTTATCTGTAGTTGTTGCTAGTGTCATGATGGGGTATTCCCTCGTTTTCTAGATGTATATTTGGTTATCAAAAAACCTGCCATTAGGAAGTTTGAAACGGCAGTTATGTGTTGTGAATTCCGGCCTTATCGAAGATTGTTCCTAAAACAGATTAAAGCTGTGGTGGATAAAATTTAATACCAATAGTCATCCAGGCAAGCTTTATTGATAGTAATTCTAAGGGTTGTCACATAAGAGTTGTTGGATATAGCTACTTAGCTTTATCTACACAAAAAATTTTAGCCAAGCTGTATTTTTTATAGCAGAATCTCACGAAAAATTAAATTAGCCATTTCTGAAAGTTAAGAAAATACGCTATAGCCCAGGTAGAGTATGGCGTGGCGTATTTAAAATGCACATGAGACCTAGTCTCAGTCCCAATTTGGAATTACAACAGCTAAGCAAGCTAAGCCAAATTATCGATTGCCATCTATATACGGTTTATATATAGTTCGTTACATATCATATATGAAACGTATAAAGGTAGTATCAATGGGGATAGTCAAAATTTCTGATTCACTGCACGACGAAATCAGAAAATCCAGCAGTGTGATGTCCAGGTCTATTAATTCTCAGGCGGAATTTTGGATAAAAACGGGCATGTTAGCGGAGATAAATCCGCATTTAACGTTCACTGAAATTATGTTGCAGCAACTGCGTAAAGAAAAAGTGGCACTGGAGGATGTGATCCTTGAGTAGCTATCGCACTGTCACTATCAAGTCTAACAGTGAAATTGAGTTGATGCGCCAGTCCGGACAATTACTGTCGCAAGTATTTTCCATGTTGGATGATTATATCCAGGTGGGTGTTTCAACTATGCAAATTAACGATAAGGTAGAAGACTTTATTGTCAACGAGTTACAGGCGCGACCAGCCAGTAAAGGCCAATACGACTACCAGTATTCACTGAATACTTCGATCAATGAAGTGGTTTGTCACGGTGTGCCTCATGCCAATAAATTTCTGAAAAGCTCCGATATTATAAACGTCGATATCACTTTAGAGAAAAATGGCTTTATTGCTGATTCCAGTAAAATGTATCAGTTAGAGGGTGCTAGTAGTGCGGCTAAATTGTTAGTGAGGACCACTTATGAAGCGATGTGGCAGGGCATTAAAGTGGTTAAACCGGGAGCGACTATTGGCGATATAGGCCACGCCATCCAACGCCATGCACAAGCGGCGGGTTACACTATTGTGCGTGAGTACTGTGGCCACGGCATCGGCCGGGAAATGCACGAAGAGCCAAATATATTGCACTATGGCGAGGCGGGCACCGGTATGATACTAACTGAAGGTATGACCTTCACAATCGAGCCTATGATAAATCAGGGCAAGGCCAAGATTAAAACCAAAAAAGATGGTTGGACCGTCGTCACAAAAGATAAAAAACTATCAGCACAGTGGGAACATACCATTTTAGTTACTGCCAGAGGTTATGAAGTACTCACTTTACGCGCTGAAGAGCGGTAGTTTTTAGACAGAAAAATCTAGATCTAAACGCGATTACGCCTTGAATCTCTTCCAAGTGATTGATATAAAATCTACAAATTAAACGAGTAGCTGGGACGCAGATGAGAAATGTATTAATTACCGGTGCCAATCGTGGTTTGGGTTTAGCGTTGGCTCGCGAATTTAGTAGCAGGGGCCACGGGCTGTTTTTAGTTGTGCGCAGATTTGACGCAGCCACCGAAATGCAGATTGAATTTCCCGACGCCAAGCTGCTGTGCTGTGATATTACTGCGCAGCAGTATGAACAGCAATTGCGGCAATTTCTGCAAGGCGTCACTCTCAATTTGTTGATTAACAATGCGGGTTCCGGCAGCAGCGGTAGCAGTGTCGACAGTGCATTGTGCAGTCAACTGCAACGGGAGTTCGATACCCACTGTAAAGGGACTCTGGCAACGGTTAAAGCGGCGCTGGTTAGTCTTATTAATTCCCCGCAAGCTATGATTCTTAACATCAGTTCAAGGCGGGGCTCTATGACGATGCAGGCTCAGGGGGCGGCAAAGGGGGCCGGTTGCTCATTCTCTTATCGAATCGCTAAAGCCGCACAAAATATGCTGACCTTGTGCATTGCAGATGACCTGGAGGAACAGGGGGTTGTAGTCGCTGCTATTCATCCCGGGCGTATGTTAACGGCAATGGCAGCGGCGGATGCCCAATTAACGGCTGCAGAATCTGCTGGCAGAATTGCCGAATGGGTCAGTACTAAAGCCATTAACAACAGAGACTATCTGTGTGTCGAAACAGGTAAATTACCTTGGTAAAAGCGCTGTTTTCGGATTTAGACGGAGTATTGCGTCACTGGCAGACACAGCCACTTTGGGCGCTGGAACAACAGTTGGGACAAGAGCGTGGTATCACTTTTAAGCACGCATTTGACACCCAACTTCTGCAATTGGCAATCACCGGAGAAATCAGCCATCGCTCTTGGTTGCAAGCTGTTGAACAATCCCTGGGTGTATTCATGCAGCAAAGTAGCGCTAAAAGTTTAGTGGCTGCCTGGTATGAGAGCGAATCCGCAATAGATTTCGAATTATTAGCAGGTTATCGAACTTTAGTGGCATCAGTGCCGCTACTGCTGATCACTAATGCCACCGATCGCCTGAATACTGATCTGGCGGACGCTGGACTGAGCCGTAGTTTTGATTATATCGTCAACTCATCAAAACTGGGCAGTGCTAAACCTGCGCGAGAGATTTTTACCGCAGCACTGCAAATGGTTGGCTGTGATGCCAGTGAGGCTGTTTTTATCGATGACAGTAAAACCAATGTACTGGCCGCCGAGCAATACGGCTTTAAGGTGATTCACTTTCAGAATAGGGATCAGTGCCTGCAAGAATTAGCAGTGTTTGCATGATTTTTGTTTCTTTAGATGAGATTGCCAGAGACTTTACCTGGGTCCGGTATGGAAATAGTTTGTTCGCAAAAGCGATAAACTGAAGTTACCTATAAGGTAATAATATCTCAAATGTAGTGCCTTGCTCTGCTGACGAGCGGACCATTAGCTCGCCATTTAAAGCACCTTTTACAATATTATTGACGATGCTTAATCCCAGACCTGTTCCACCTTTACCTCGCTTGGTGGTATAAAAAGGCTCAAACATATGCCGTTGAATATCTTTTGTTATTCCCATGCCGTTATCACTGATTGACAGCGAAATACCGCTACTTTTAGTCTTTAAGGTGATCTGTATCTGCCGAATGAGGGTTTCCTGGCACTGATCAAATGCGTGCATAGCGCAGTTGGATACTATATTGCTGATGACTTGAGATAAATGAGCAGGACAAGTTACAAAACTTACTTTTTTATTTGGCAGCTTTGTTGTTATGTTGATGTTCTGGTTGTTCAGGGTCGGTTTTAAACTTGCCACTAACCCTGGTAGCCAACGTATCAAGTCTAAAGTTGCCAGGTCATCGCTGTTACTGTCAACGGCAACTTGTTTGAAATTTTTAACCAGGGTAGCGGCTTTGGACAGATTTTGAGACATTGCCTGCTCAATTTTTTTGATCTTTTGTAAGCCATGTTGCAGCTCATATTTTGACAAGGTGTTTTTTTCCAGATCGGCTGATAGCTTTAATAACGTCTCTTTGATAATAGAGCTACTTAACACGGCGACACCAAGGGGAGTGTTGATTTCATGGGCAACCCCAGCGACAAGGCCGCCCAGAGAAGCCATTTTTTCCTGTTCAATTAACTGATCTTGGGTGAATAAAAGGTTCTCTATTGAATCAGATAGCTCAGCTGTTCTGAGTTTCACTTTTTCTTCTAAGGTTGCATTTAATTTAGTCAGTTGCTGTTGTTTTTCTTCGCGCTCTATCTCAGCCGATATCCGACCTGAAAACAGCTCAAACAGCGAGGCGATAAAGTCCGCATTTTTAATTTTATGTTTATACAGAGCCACGACTATCCCTGTTACACAACCCGCGGAATCTTGTAGAGGAGTGCCTATGTAGCCTTCAATACCCATCTCGATCAGCAGTAAATCATTGGGGTACAAAACAGCAATATTTTCTGGATGAATGCAAACCGCATTGCCACTGACATCTGCGCAAGGAGTGTCGTGTAGCGAGTATTCAAAGTTATCTAATATCTCGCCATCAGAAACCAGACTAATGGTCTGCGAAGTGTTTCTCTGGGCGTCTAATTTGGCGATGAAAGTATAATCAGCGCCTATAACCTGGTTTAACTGCAAGGTTAAACTGTTGAAAAAATCGGCACCATAAGTTGCTTTTAAACTCTTGATTATCTGGGGAAGGTATTGTTCAAATGAATTCATGGTTAATCTTCTTTAGCCATTCAGGATTAATAAAAACAGGAGTGATAGCTTGATGACTCCGGTCAATAAAACCGCTGAACTCTTTATCAAGCCAATCTAATTAGTTGATACTTCCTAAATTGCTGACTCAGGTACAATGTCTGACTATAATACAAAAAAAACTCCCATCCGATAATTATACTTATTAGTATATGCCTCTGATGTGGCTTAATGTACTTCCGACTTCCGACTTCCGACTTCCGACTTCCGACTTCCGACTTCCGACTTCCGACTTCCGACTTCCGACTATGATTTTTCGCCCATTTCTATTTTCAACCAACTAACAAAGTCGTTCAAAGCAGTATCGCGCTGCGGGTTTTTCAGCGACAAGGCTATATATTCTGTAGTGGTTTCAACAAAGCCAAAGGGGGCCAGCAAATGCCCATTGCTAATATCGTCGGCGACTAAGTGTTGTGGGCCAATTGCTAAACCAAGGCCTGCAACGGCTGCCTGTAAACTAAAATAGAAGTGATCGAAATACTGCTCCTTTGCAGACTCAATGCTTTGAGCAGACAGACTCAGCCAGTCTGACCAGGCACTAGGTCGTGTCCGGGTATGCAGTAATGTCATAGACTGATGGCGCTTGTCTGCCCAGTAACTGGGATGACAAACCAAACCAATTCGCTCTCGCCCTAAGGGAGTTACCCAGTAATCCGCCGGGGATTGAAAATCAGACCGGCGAATAGCCAAGTGCAAATTTTGCGCCGCCAGGTCAACTGGCCCTCCCGCCGTTGATAAGTGCACATCTATGTCGGTAAATTCTTCATTAAAGTGGCCGAGCCTTGGCATCAGCCAGCGCATCGCCAGCGAGGGCTCACAGGAAACGGCCAGATGCAAGCCGTTGTTTTGTACTGCCATTTGCTCGCAAGTCAGCGCCAGCTCCGCCAGTAGTGAGTCAACTCTCTGGGCAAAGAAACGTCCTTTATCTGTGAGGTATATGCGTCTGTTGCGCCGTTGGAATAACGCCAAACCAAAATACTGTTCCAGTTGCTGCACTGAACGGCTGATCGCGCCATGCGTTAAGTTTAATTCTTGCGCGGCTTTGGTAAAACTTTGGTGTTCAGCCGCCTTGCAAAAATTGATTAAGGGTCCCATTGGTGGGAGTTTGCTATTTTTCATATCTGTGAATAATCCTCACAATAAACGATCATTATATTGCGTTTTTATTGCGACTAAATCAATGGATAATAACCACCATTAATCACTCACTAAGGTATAAAAAATGATGCAATGGGAAACCCAGTTAACATTGATTGGCGTAATCACAATTTTAGCAGTGATCAGTCCTGGCCCTGATTTTGCGGTCACTACCAGAAATAGCCTAATGCAGGGTCGCCGCAGCGGCCTGGCAACAGCCGCTGGCATCGCCTCGGGGGTCAGCGTGCACATTGTGTATACCTTACTAGGTCTGGGTTATGTGATGGCCGAAGCTGTGTGGCTACTAGAGGCGATGAAGTATTGCGGCGCTGCCTATCTGATATGGCTGGGGGTCGCCGCTTTTCGTACACAGCAGCAAAACACCTCAACTAAAACAGGGCAACAGGGCTTTGATGCAAGTGCTTCTAGTGGTTGGGCGTTCAGAAATGGTTTCGTCTGTAATGCTTTAAACCCGAAAACAGCACTGTTTTTCATTGCTCTTTTCACCCAAGTTGTCGACCCGGCGACCCCAGCAATAGTGCAAATTGGCTTAGGCATCTTTATAGCGGCAGTGCATCTGCTGTGGTTTTCAATTGTCGCAGTGTTACTCACACATCCGCGTTTCAAAGCGAAGTTTGATCGCAGTAAAAGTTGGATCGAGAGAGTGGTTGGTATCTGCCTAATAGGATTAGGCGCCAAACTAGCGCTTAGCTCATAAGAAAATATGGCTGTCCGATTTGCATTGGTCGAGCATCCATTTAGAATCATTGATTGCCAATTTGGAATTAGAACGGCCCGTTATAGCGGGCTGGCAAAGAATGATAACAACGATACTGATCAGTTCGCTTTGGCGAACATTTTCAGGTTGAATCAGTTGTTAAAGTGCTGGCATCATTTTGTCTAAAAGACGGTAATAGGATTTAAAACTCCGCTATCTGGGGTTAACCTGGCCAGTACCCGATCGAAATTAGCGTATTACAGCTGGATTTTCTGGAATGCTATACAGATACATATCGATAACTTAGTCGCCGTTCCCCCGACAGATCGATCAATCAGCCGGGTGCAGGTGGTGGGAATGGCCTTACTGTTGCCCCGATGTCTGAGGTGTTTTTGACCCCCTCCAGAATCTCTTCAATCGCAGTTGGGATTTCTTCCATAAATAATTTGATGTCATTTTCACTGGAGCGCTTTTCAATTTCAAGGATGAGTGCGTCCGGGCTTCTTCCGGCCAATATTCGATTGATTAATTGGGTGTATAATTTTTGCAGTGATAAAAACTCTTTCACCTTATCTTGGGGGAGTTTGCCGCTAGATCGGGCTGTATGTAGCGGAGAGTTTAATTCATGGGAAAGTCCTGCTGCCATAAAATCAGCTGATTCCAGGTTATTGGAGCGCTCAAAATCTAACTGTTCCTTCACTCTTTCAGTAATATCACTGACGGTACCTACGTAGCCCTTTAATATACCTGTCTCGCTAATTTCCGGCAAAACTTGTACATAAATTTCAAATTGTTCGCCGCCACTGCGAAAGACAACTTCTTCTCTGCCGACTTCTTTTTGGCGGATGATATCAAAAGCCCACTGTTGCCACTGGGTCATCAGTTGATTGTCCCCAGTGTAATTCACCCAGTTCTGCCCGACGCAGTCAGCAGAGTCTACTTTAAATATCTCTTTCCAAGTATCGTTTACAAACAAGCACTTGCCTTCTGAGTCTAAGTTGAATATGCCCACCGGCGAAAAGTTAGCGATGGTCTCGTAGCGGGTTTTATTGGTTTGTAATTCACTTTTTTCAAGTTCGAAAGTTTCCAAAGTCTGATTGTATGAATACGCCGCCTGGCCGGATGTTGTAAAAGGGTCGACCTCTGCTGGCCGATTTAAGTCGTTACTGCTGGAGTTTGAATACATTACTTTAATCAAATCAAATATACCGCTGCCCGCTCGGTGTTCGCTAAGGTCTAATCCGTCTTCTTCCGCTTCACTGCTTATTCTCAGCGGGTAGAAGTAATTGATAGTGCCGCAAATCAGATAAGTGATGCCAAAAGCCCAGAGTCCACAGACCAACACACCGAGGCCTTGTATTGAAAGTTGCTCTAAAGTATTTAAGCCAGTATTGAGCTGTTGTTGGGAGCCAAAAAGTGCCACCGCAAAAGTACCCCATATACCCGCCCCTAAGTGAACGGGCACTGCTGATACTGCATCATCTATTTTACAACGCAGTAGAAGAACATCGATGGCGAATGCAACCATGGCACCAATTGCCCCGATGATGAACGCATCAGCGGTTGAAACGACGTTTGCAGAAGCCGTTACTGCGACTAGCCCGGCTAAGGTTCCGTTGATACAAGATTTAGGGGAATAATATTTATAGATCCAGCGCTCGACAAATAGGCCTGTTATTAGTCCGGCAGACCCTGCTATCATAGTATTTACAATAACAGTAGCGACTGAGTCATTGAAGGCCAGTACACTGCCGCCATTAAAGCCAATCCAACCGAACCAGAGTATCAACACCCCCAACATCGCCATCGGTAAATTGCTGGGTTCGGTCTTTCTCGGCGTACCATCTTTTAAAAAGCGATTTTTTCGCGGGCCAATTATTATTAGTAAAGCCAGTGCCGACCAGCCTCCCAAGCTGTGCACTACTGTAGAGCCGGCAAAATCAACAAACCCCTTCTCTGCCAGCCACCCGGTTGTGCCTCCCAGTATGCCACCCCAGACCCAATGTCCTATTACAGGATATATAATGCTGGCAATGACTACGGCAATCACCAGATAGGATGAGAATTTGACGCGCTCTGCTATAGAGCCAGAAATGATAGTAACCGCGGTGCCGCAGAACATCGCCTGGAACAAAAACATGGTCAGGATGCTCGAGGACGTTTGCTGCTGCTCCATCATGAAGAGCGAGTGGCCAAAGAGCCCCTGATAGCTTTCACCAAACATCAGTCCAAAGCCAAATAGCCAAAAAACTACAAACGCCAGGGAAATATCCGCAACATTTTTCATTGCCACATTGATAGAGTTCATATTTCGAGTCAATCCGGACTCGAGGCACAAAAAACCCGCCTGCATCATGAATACTACGCCAGCACAGAAAGTGATCCAGAGAATATCAATATTTTGAAATAGCATAACCACCCCGTTAATTTACATTTCTAAACTGAATATTAATGGTTACAGTGTAGTTCAGTTCTGGATATTGCCATCGACTCTAGATGTATATTGTCTGTATATTTTGCAACTCAATAATTCCTCAGTGGAACTACTGTCAGCCAAACTGTACCCCAAAACTTCCAACTTCCAACTTCCAACTTCCAACTTCCAACTTGTAGTTTTGTAGTCTTCCTATTTACAATAAATTGAGATTAAATCGATTTAAAATCCTATCTGATTTAGTAATGTCATATAATCTGGCTATTCAGCGGCAGTATCCTTTTAATAATCAACTGCCATAGCCCGGGATCCCTGCATATCTTCCCTAGCCACAGGAGTTACTATGATAAGAAGTCTGAGCATTGTTTCGGGGTTAATCTTATTTGCCTTCATCACCACCCACTTATTAAACCTGACTTTGGGAATTGTTTCGATCGAGTTGCTGGAGAGCACTCGGCCTTATTTCTTTGCACTTTGGGTCAGCTTTCCGGTGGAGCTGTTTTTAGTGCTGGCGCTGTTAATCCATCCGCTGCTGGGTCTGCGCTCTCTGTACTTTAGAAATACCTTGCGTATGTCCGGGCAAGATAAACTACAACTGATCTCCTCGCTGTTGATTATCCCGCTGTTAATACCGCACTTGTTTGCCATTAAGGCGGGGGAGCAAATTTTAGGTATCTCGCCTACGTTTACCGGCTTTCTGGCCATTATGTGGATCGACTTACCACTGGAGGGGCTACGGCAGGTAGTGCTGTTGATAGTGGTCTGGATCCACGGCTGTATTGGTCTATTTACCTGGCTGCGGCTTAAATCTTGGTGGTCTGCGCTCGCCCCTTATGTCTATCCACTGGCGGTGGCTATACCAACCTTGGCACTGTTAGGCTTTGTCGAAGCCGGCCGCGATGCAGTGACTCGCTATGAACAAGTTCAAAGCAGTGCACAATATCAATATGGGGCCAGTGCGCAAATAGAAAATAAATATGAGAATCTCTACCAACGCAAAACTGAACTGGGCATTGCTAAAGACCCTGCGATTAAACTGAGTCCAGAACAGTTTGAGCAAAGTGCTAAAGCCATAGATGAAGTAAAATGGATGGTCATACTCGGCTATTTTGTACTGGTCGGCACAGTGTTTTTTGCCCGCTTTATTCGCTTGCGCAAATATCGGGAAAAGGTCGAAATCCACTATGCCAATGGCTTAGTCATCAGCTCAGAGGTGGGGCCGACGCTGTTAGAAATATCCATACTTAACGATGTGCCACACGCCAACCTCTGTCACGGTAAAGGTCGCTGTGGTACTTGCAGAGTGCAGATCATTAAATCCAGTAGCACCCTTACTCCGCCGTCTAAATTGGAGCAGGCGATGCTCGACCGTCTGGGTAGCCCGCCAGATACCAGACTCGCTTGCCAGGCAGGGCCTGGGCCGGGAGTAGTGCATCTGCGTCGGTTGCTCAGTGCCGACGTACAACCAGACTGCCTGCACCCCTGTGCCGAGCAGGAGGGGCCGAAACAGCCGCCAATTGATGAAAAATTAGCGCAAACAGCCAGTGCCAAGGATAACAAGGAGACTAGCGCATGATTAATAGTGTCTTTTACCGGCGCTGGTTAGCCGTGATGAGTTTAGTTTTCGTCGCTCTGTTATCAATAAATAGCAGTTATGCAGCACAACACAGTAGCGTTGATTTGCAAGTGATGCCGCTGCCCGGCAATGAAATTGAAGAGTTTAAACGGCTGTTGGCTGATCCCGAAGTACAGCAATGGCTGCAGCAATCTATGCCAGCGACGGGTGCCGAACAAAACTTTGATCAGCAGCAGGGGTTCAGGGAAAGTGTAAGTTTAATATTGCAACAGATCCGGGATCGGAAATTAGCCCTAATATTGGCCTGGGATCAAGCTGCCCAAGCGCCGGCCATGATCGCAAAAAAGTGGCAGTCGCAGATGTCCACCACTGAAACATTAAGAGCGATCATCTACATTTTAATCTTCTTGTTTGTCGGCGCGGGCTTGGAGTGGCTGTACGCTCAGTATAGCGGTCACAAATTGTTGCAGTTGGAACTGAGAAAACCTGAGTCGCTAGAGAGTCGGGTACACACTGCTTTCTATCGGGCACTGCTGACGTTTGCCGGCCTGTTCTTTTTTGCCCTGGGCAGTATTGGCGTATTTTTGTCATTTAACTGGCCCTCTTTGGTAGAGCATTTAGTACTGGAAATATTGATTGTGATATTAACTGTGCGTCTAGGTACTACTGTGACGCGCTTTTTTCTGGCACCAAAGCTTAAAGAGCTCCGTCTAGTGCCGCTGTCTGGCACTCAGGCAAAAAGAGTGCATTTTTGGGCCGGGGTGATGATCTTTTTAACAGCGTTAAATATGGCGGTGGCCACGGTCTTTGATGCGTTAATCAAAGATGTCCCCGGTGGGGTGTTGAGCCATTCGGCGCTGTCGATTAACTTGGTTAACAATTTAGTCTTGATGCTAGTGGCACAATTTGCTTTGTGGCGTATCTATCTGTTGTTTAGTGCCATTACTGAAGGGAGTGGCAACAGAGCGATCTGTAAATTCTGGGCAGTGTATTTCTCATTCATGTTCACGATAGTCTATGTGCTCTGGACTATAGATACGCCTGTATTAATGAAATCGCTGATTATAATCGGTATGTTAATTCCTCTGACCAACTTGTTTAGAAACTGGATCAATTATCTGTTTGACCAGGCGGAGCGAAAATACCAGCAAGTCAGACAAAATCTCAACGCGCTGCAGGAGTCTTCAGCTGACGAAGGGCCATCAACCGACGAAGATCCAGCTGATGGGGAATCTGCAGCTGAACAGGCTGATGATGAGCATGGCATGCACCCCTACCAAAACTATCGTCCTATCGCCCGACGGCTGATGCGTTTTGTGCTGGTGGTCATCGCCATATTTTCCCTGGCGATTGTCTGGGGGCACAATCTATTTGCTTTATCATCTTCTGGATCTATGACCGCAAAATTCTTTTCTGTGGCGATAGATATCATTGCGGCGGTGTTAATAGCCGATCTTATCTGGATCTGGGCAAAAACTTATATCGACAAACGTCTCGCAGATTACGAGCCACCAGAGGAAGGGCACGCTCCGGGGCCTGAGGCGCGGATGGCGACCCTGCTACCGCTGTTGCGCAGTATGTTAATAGTGACACTGATTTCCATGGTTGTTTTTAGTGTGCTGGCGTCACTGGGATTCAACATAGGGCCGCTGTTAGCCGGTGCTGGTGTGATAGGTTTGGCTATAGGTTTTGGCGCACAAACGTTGGTTAAAGATATCGTGTCCGGTATCTTTTATCTGATCGATGATGCTTTTAGAATTGGCGAATACATAGAAGTGGGAGATCTGCGTGGCACCGTAGAATCTATGTCGGTGCGTTCGTTGCGGGTACGCCATCACCGTGGCGCCGTGCATACGATTCCCTTTGGTGAGTTGTCCGCTATCACTAACCACTCCCGCGATTGGGTGATTATGAAACTTGAGTTTCGCATTCCTTTTGATACCAATATGAAGCTGGTTAAAAAGCTGATTAAAAAGATAGGTAAAGAGCTGCTGACCAATGAAGATTTTGGCCACAGCTTTATCCAGCCGCTGAAGTCGCAAGGGGTGCGGCGTATGGAAGAATTTAACATGGTACTGGGGGTGAAGTTTATGACCCGACCGGGCGAACAGTGGGTGATCAGGCGCGAGGCCTACCATAGAATTCGCGATACTTTTGAAGCCAACGGTATTAGCATGGCAGAGAGAAATGTAAAAGTTCAGGTACTGAACATAGATACACTCGACAAATCTACCAAACAGGCGGTGGTTGGGGCGGCGCATAATGCTGTAGAGCAGCAATTACCACCGGGGCCTATTCCCGATGAGCCTTAGCAGCTAAGGGTAATGCCAGGTTGAGCGAGTTTGGCAATCGCTCGCTGAACAGGACTAATGGATAACCGTATATTTTTTTAAAATCTCTGCCAGTTCCCCGGTTTGCTGCAGTTTTTGCAGTGCCCGGCGGATTATTGCTATTTTATCGGCACTCACTGATTTGGAAAAAGCCACATAATGTTGATAGCTGCGAAAATTAGTCGGCAAGATTTTTATCTTCTTTGAGTAGTTTTCTCTATTGATAGAGTCGATCAGCCCCAAGTGGTGGTTGTAAACGAACCGTCCCCTTTTTGCCAGCAACTTCCTTAAATTCTCCGGTACGTTTTGACTGCTGGCATCCACAATTAACCCCCCTTGCATATTCAAATACCTGTGGGTAGCAGTATTGTTGACGGTTAATAACATTCCCTGTTGTCCCAGTGCCTTGATCTGTGCAAAAGTTGTGACATCCACATCATCATCGGCGCGTACCGCAACGACGTGATGAACAGAGTAGAGTGGCATATCAATATAAGTAAACATTTTTAAGCGCTGACTGTTTTTCGCTAAACCGAAAAAAACATCCAGTGAGCCCTTATCTAACATGGAATGAATCCTACTGAAGGGTAAGTATTGCTGGTCGCCGCGGAACTTTACCCGCGGCTCGGTTTTTTCAATGGCGAGCATAATGTCTATACATAGCCCGGCGATGGCTGGGTTGCCATTTTGTAGCATGGAAATGTATTTTGGGGTGCTCTGCTGCGCTGCTGTTAACAGTTCGAAGCCCGCACTAGTACCGCTATAAAACAATAAACTCAATGTACTGAATAATAAGCACAGGAGATGCGCTAATTTAAGCTGCTTGAATGGAAAAAATTGTAATCCAGTCACTGCATCTATTAGCAAGTGCGTTATTTTGCTGATATTAGTTAGCAACATCCAAGTCACCCCTTAATTAAGGAACATGCATAGCAGCAGCTGCTATTCCGATATAAGCATAGCTTATAGAGGAATTTTTAGACTGATTCAGATGTTTCCTAGCTAGGGGCTTTTTAATAAAATATCAACTAACAGCAAGGGGACGTTGCATGGCTATGGCAGCGCTTGGTATGGACCGAACTCGTCGCATCGGCTGCTTTGTTAGCAGCGACTAAGTCAGCAGTCATTAGCCCCTGACCAGGTGCTTTGCATTGGGTGTTGCTCGCCAGCAACTTTAATGTCACAGCAGCTTGCTTAGCTTTTACAGGTTGGTCTGCAATTTGGTACTGACTCACCAGGCCGGCGTCGTTTTTATATTCGATAAAAAGCGGATTGGATTTTTCCAGTGTGATCACTTTATCTACAGCGTTAATAATTTCCAATGCTTTACCGGTAGTGACTCGATGTCCATCATCGGTCGGGTTTTTGGCCCAGATTTGCATGACTGTTTCACTCCAGTTATGCGCCTTACCACCGCAGTCTACTGACTGGATAGCATATTGTTTTATCTCTGTTACATGCATGTGCGTGGGGATTTTTTGTTCCGCTGCTTGCATCTCGATGACAAAATTAAGCGCAGTATCGGGGCTGCTTTTTAATATTTCAATTAGCTCTTTTAGTAACATGTTTATCTCCAGGAATTTAATGTTGTGTCCAAGAGACGCAGCTGGGTGGCAAAGGATGCGCAATTAGGAGGTTCAACAGCTTTTGCAAGAGAGGTTCGTATCAGAAAACTGCAGCCGATTGAGCGCATCTCGCTGTGCCGGGCAGCACTGTTGTAATAATTGCTGCAGTTGTAGGCGACCGCGTAACAGTCGGGATTTCATGGCGCTCAAACTGATGCCTAAGTGCTGGGCCACTTGCGCCTGTTTGAGCCCCTGAATATCAGCCAGTAACAATGCTTCACTATAGGGGGGATCCAGCGCTTGCAGCATAGGTTTCAAACAGGCACTGAATTGTTGGAATTGATCACGATCTTGTTCTTTGTTAATAAGTTCAGCGGGTAGTTCTGCAGTTGGTCGACGGCGTCTATAGTGATCAATAATGGCGTTTTTGGCGACTTGATAGAGCCAGGCTACCGGGTTGTCCGGGCTGTCTTTTTGCTCTAACAGTTTGACAAATACCTGACTTAAGATATCTTCTGCATCTTGTGGTGTGGCGACTTTTTGGCGAATAAAGCTCAGCAGTTTGCGCTGATACTGCTCGAACAGCTCAGATGGTTGGTGTTTCATAAAACTTCCTATTGGATTAAAATATCGACTTCTAAATAGACGATTGGGCGGATAAAAGGATGCAGCTTTGTCAAATCAACAATCACTATTTTAATAAAATTATCAGGGATTACATAGACTGTAATGGAAAACGATATCAAGAAAAAGATGCGATTATATACAGCAGCCGACTTTGTTGAACAGCGTTGGAAGAACGGACGCGGTAGCACCTTAGAGCTAGCCAAAGGCGCTGATTACGCGCCTGCAGATATGCATAGCTGGCGTTTAAGCATTGCCACTTTGAGCGAAAACGGCAGCTATTCCAGCTTTTTCGGGTACCAACGTACTCAAGTAATGTTGCAGGGTGGCGAGGTGCAATTAGATTTTGCATCGGGAAAACAACGACGACTGCACAAGCTGAGTTTAGCTTCTTTTAGTGGTGATGAAGCGGTTAGCTGCTCACTGGCTAATGGGAGTACTGCGACTATGTTCAATCTGATGACAGCCGAAGCGTACCTGCAGCATCAAGTGACATTGGTCAGTAACGATGGGCCATTATCTGCTGAAATCTCATCTGCAGAGATCCTGTTTATCTACGCTCTGCAAGTGCCTTTAACAGTACAAGTATCAGGGAGTGCTCAAAAAATTCGACCCGGTCAGCTATTAAAAATAGCGCATCCCGATAGGGGAGTTGTAGCCCTGGAGGCCGACGATAAAAGAGTAGCGCAAACAGCACTGGCGATTGTCATCCAGCTTAACAAGCTCAACTAAACTTATTAAAATAATGCACAAACACAGTGCATATTGTTGTAGAATTGCATTTCATTTTGATTGTATATACAACCAAGCAGGTGGATGAATGTCGACACAAGTTTGTCAGGTGATTGAGGGGCGGTTGCCTCTATTGATTAGTATGCCGCATAACGGCGAGGCCATCGGGGAAGAAATCCAAGCATCGATGACCGAGATCGGACTGAGGGTCCCAGACACAGATTGGTGCATTGATCTGCTATATGATTTCGCCGCCGAGATGGGTGCTTACACTATCAAACCTCGCTACAGCAGATTTGTTATCGATCTTAATCGTGATCCGCAAGGGGTAAATTTATACCCTGGTGCACAAAGCACTGAGCTGTGTCCCACCACTTGCTTTGATTACTCTGCTATTTATTTAGAGGGGCAGCAGCCGGATGAAAGTGAAATACAGCGGCGCATTAGCCACTACTGGCAGCCCTATCATCAGCAGTTATCGGCTACTTTGGCACAGATGCAGCAGCGTTTTGGCATCGCCATTTTATTAGATGCGCATTCAATTCGCTCTGAAGTGTCACGGTTTTTTGCTGGCAGCCTGCCCGACTTTAATTTAGGCACCGCCGATGGCGCCAGTTGCTCTGAGCAGTTGCAGGCACATTTGCAAAACTTTAACGCCGCGCCCTACAGTCAAATTACTAATGGCCGTTTTAAGGGCGGATATATTACCCGCGCCTACGGACAACCGCAGCAGAATATTCACGCTGTGCAACTTGAGCTTTCGCAGCGCACCTACATGGACGCAGAACAGCAGCAGTATCATCCAGGCAATGCTCAGCAAGTTAAACTTGTACTGCGCCGCTTAGTGCAGCACTTACTGGATTTTGCAGCTAAACAAACCGTGGAGCGCACATGAAGTTATATGCCAAGCGCTTCTACAGCCCCAGTGGCTGGTTGGAAGATAAAACTTTAGTGATAGAAGATGGGCTGATAGTCGCTATCAATCCAGGTCGCGATAGCGAGGCACAAGTGGCTGGTGGACCGATTATTCCGGGCATGGTCAATTGCCACTCACACGCATTTCAGCGCGCTTTCGCCGGAATGAGCGAGCAGGGAAGTGAGGGAAAAGACAGTTTTTGGACCTGGCGCAAAGTGATGTACGGGTTTTTGCAGCAGGTTACCCCCGAGCAAACACAAGTGATAGCGACGCAGCTATACATTGAAATGCTCAAAGCTGGCTATACCTCAGTGGCAGAGTTTCACTATTTGCACCACCAAAGTGACGGCACCACTTACGCTAATCGGGCAGAGATGTCTGAGCGCATTTTTATGGCGGCCAATGCCTCGGGTATCGCGCTGACACATCTGCCAGTACTGTATCGCTACAGCGGTTTTGGATCATTAGCCGCTAATCAGGGGCAGCGGCGTTTTCTTAACGATGCAGAGCAATTTAATCGCCTGGTCAGTGACTGTATGGAGCTGAGCAAAAAATACTCGCAGTGCCGGGTGGGCATGGCGCCGCACTCGCTGCGCGCAACCAGTCTGCCTCTACTGAATGAGACTATAGAGCACCTTAGGAAGCTTGACCCGCAGGCGCCTATTCACATCCATATCGCCGAGCAGCAAAAGGAAGTTGATGACTGCCTGGCCTGGCAAAATAAACGCCCGGTGCAGTGGCTATTTGAAAACCAAAGTGTGGATAAGCACTGGTGTTTGATCCACGCGACGCACCTGAGCGAGACTGAGCGCAAGACACTGGCCCACTCGGGAGCCGTGGCGGGTATTTGCCCGACGACTGAAGCGAATCTAGGGGATGGAATATTTCCAACCACGCAATATCTGCAGGAGGGCGGGGCGATAGCGATTGGCTCAGACAGCCATATATCGGTGAACCCTATCGAAGAACTGCGCTGGCTGGAATATGTGCAACGACTGGTTAAACAGCAGCGGGCAATACTTGCTACTCCTGAGCAGCCCTCCGTTGGCGGGAATTTATGGCAGCGCGCGGCCAGTGGCGGTGCCCAAAGCATTGGCAGGGATTGCGGTGAGCTGGCAATAGGTAAAAAAGCGGATTTGTTGGTATTGGATCAATCGCAGCTGTCACTGTTCGCCCACAGCAATCAGCACTTGCTGGATAGTCTGATCTTCGCCAGTCATAAAAACCCGGTGGCGGATGTGATGGTGGCGGGAAACTGGGTGATCCGGGATGGGCAACATACCTTAGCGGAGAGTAGCGCTAATGATTACAGAGCGGTTCTGAAAAAGCTCTCGGCGGCATTGTAACCGTCGAGTAATACAACTGCGTTGTGCTCGCGATTTTCCTATGAACTGATTAATCACCCTCGATATCAGCGGGGTTTATCAGCGCCGTCAACACGTGATCTTGCCACTTCCCGGCTATTTTTAGATAGCTGGGTGAATAACCTTCTTTTTTAAAACCAACTTTTTCCAACACTTTGGCGCTGCGGACATTTTCAGGAATATAGTTAGCCATAATCCGGTGCAGCTTTAGAGTATTAAAAGTGTAGTGAGTGGCTGCCAGTAGTGCTTCCTGCATCAGCCCTTTTCCCTGATGCTTTACCGAGATAGCGTAACCTAAATGGCAAGCTTGTAAGGGACCACGTGCTACATTAGAAAAGTTGCAGACCCCCAGCACTTCGTTATTGCTTTTATTAAGTAAGGTAAAATGAAAAGCGCTTTGCTGCTTAAAGGCCAGTAGTGCAGATTTTATCCGCAGCATAGTTTCTGCTTCAGAGAAATACTCGGGCCCTCGTAAAGGCTCCCAGGGGGCTAAATGTTCTTTGTTGAGTGCATAGTACTTAGCTAGCAAGGGCTGATCTTCAGGTGCCAGCAGCGCTAAGTTAATACGGTCGGTTTCGATAATAGTAATGGACATTGCGGTTACCACAGCTAATTTCAGACTTACAATTATGCAAAGACGCAGCGCTTAATTATACCCGATAAAAAAAATTTTGATCCATAAGTAGCTGAGCAGTCTGATTATTTATTTGATTTCGGCTGATTTATGGCACAGTTACAATTGGGTACCTACTAGGCAAAGGTTTGTAAGTCTCTATACTAAAAATTAAACATTAGCCATAAAGTCGCAGTAGAGGCGTAGCACTATGTACAACATGAATTTTAGTGAAAAACTTGTGATACAGACAGACAGCCAACCTTGGTTGGACAGCCCTTCTGCCTCTGTCTTCAGAAAGCCTTTAGAGCGTGAAGAGGTAGAGCAGGGACATACCACTAGTGTGGTTAAATACAGTAAAAATGCTAGCTTTAAAGGTCATACACACCCTGCAGGTGAAGAGATATTTGTACTGCGTGGCGTGTTTAGTGATGAAAACGGTGATTATCCGGCCGGTACTTATTTGCGTAACCCGCCGGGCAGTTCACACGTGCCTTTCAGTAAAGAGGGCTGTGAAATTCTGGTGAAACTAAACCAGTTTGCCGCAGATGATCTTGAGGAAGTGCGCATAGATACCTTAAGCCAGCCGTGGCTGCAGGGGCAAGGTGGCTTGCAAGTGATGCCGCTGCACCATTTTGGCGGTGAAAATGTTGCTTTAGTTAAATGGCCAGCGGGAGAAAAGTTTTTGCCACACAGGCATTTTGGCGGAGAGGAGATATTTGTTCTCAGTGGCACCTTTTGTGATGAATACGGCCAATACCCCAAGCACACCTGGATTCGTAGCCCGCACATGAGTCAGCATCATCCTTTTGTTGAAGAGGAGACCATTATATTGGTGAAGACAGGGCATTTGCCGTTAACTGACTAGTCGGAAGTCGGAAGTCGGAAGTAGCTAGTAGCGAGTAGTCATAAGTTGTAGCTCGTTGCCGGTGGTGAGTCGGAAGTGGTCGAAGTCATTGGCTAAGTGAAGTTGGCCGCTGTAGTAGCTTCTTGCCTCATCTTCCAACTCAGTGATCAGCAGCGCTTTGCTGGGTGGGTACTGGTAGCGCGGGCTAAAGTGGGTCATGATCAGTTTAGTTAACTGTTGCTGTTGGGCAAATTTCGCCAGGGCTTTTGCACTGCAGTGTTGTGGTGCAGGGCCTATCTTGTCGGACATCTGCTGGCTGTAGGTGGCTTCGTGTATTAACAAATCTAAGCCTTCACAAAATGGCGCTAGTAACTGCGGGTTGTCGTTGTCACCGCTAATAATTACTTTTCGGGGTGCATGTGCGACAAAGGTGTAGTCAGTACTTTTTAACAGTTGCCCGGCCACTTCAACATCCTGGCCTTTTTGCAGCAGATTCCAGTGCGGGCCGGTGGTGATCTTATCCTTAGCTAATTTTTCTACATCCAGTCGCAATTGAATATCTGTTTCAGAAAAGTGGTAGGCAACGCTATCAACCCGATGTGAAAGGGCAATTTTCTGCACCTTAAAATGTTTGAATTCAACAAGCCTGTCTAAGCTTTCTACACACTGGAAGTTAATCTCAAAACTCAGCTGCAATTCAGTTGTTTCGAAAATCGCCTGTAAATAGCGCTGTATAGCCTGCGGTGCCACTATGCTCAATGCCTTAGTGCGGCCCGACATCATGGCACTGGCCAATAAACCCGGCAGCCCGTAGCAGTGATCGCCGTGGACGTGGGTAATAAAAATGGCCTCTAAGTGCACCAGTGACAGCTTAGTGTGCAGTATCTGCTGTTGGGTGCCCTCGCCACAATCGATTAAATACCAGCGCTTAGCGCCGAACTTGCGCAGTGCACAAGCGCTAACATTGCGGCGTTTAGTCGGGGAGCCGGCGGAGGTACCGAGAAAGATTAGTTCCATTTGTTCCCTGGTGGGTCTTTATGCTGTTTAAAGGATTAGCTGATTTTAACATATGAAAGTCGGAAGTCGGAAGTCGGAAGTCGGAAGTCGGAAGCCGGAAGTCGGAAGTTGGGCGGCAGTTGTGGTGAACTGCCGGGTTATTTGGTTAGGTTAGGCCGTGGTTAATGAAGATGAATAGGCCCAGGGCGATGAATATGGCGGCGAACAGGCTGTTAATTAGGTTCGAGTGTTTTAAGTAGTTTTGCTGGGCTCTGGTCTCTGAAAATATCAGGCCGATAGTGCCATAGACACAGAAGACGATTGCGCCTATCACTAGTGCATAGAATGCTAGCCAGCCCATTTGTGCGGTACTAACCGGCACCACTGAAGACAGAGACATCCACAGCATGGCGACTTTAGGGTTAGATAAAGTAGTGATGATGCCTTTAGCGATATTTTTTATGCGCATAATTTCAGGCAGTGATTTTAAATCCCGAACTGTTACTGCACTCAGTGTGTCAGTGGTTGCACTCGACTTTGCTGCTAAAACAGAGCGCAGCGTTTTAAAACCTATGTAACAGAGGTAACTACCGCCGAGGATGGCAATAACTTGCAGTAAGCCTGGGTAGCTATTAAGTAGCTGGCTGACCCCGACCAGGGAGATAAACGCCCAGACGAAACCACCCAGCGCTATACCTAATGTAACCCAAAGGGCAGATTTTCTACTTTGGGATAATGCCACAGACATCACCAGAAAAGTGTTGGGACCTGGAGAGATGCAAGCGGCGGTGAAGATTAGCCAAGTGGGGATAAAACTTAGAATGATCATAGAACTGGACATAGAAATTACCTGTGTAATTTGTTTAAAGCAGAAGAGGTTGCGACAGAGGTGCAGTGTATTGGCTGCAAAAAGTGAATGCTTCGGTCTGGGGCGAAGTGTTTAAAAGAAAGTGATAAGTTATAAGTAAAAAGTAGTGAGTCGTCAGTCGTCAGTCGTCAGTCGCTAGTTTAAAGACTGCCGCTGAAGGGGGTTGTCAGGGTTTATTAAGGGCTGATAGTGAAGTGGGATGGTTGCGTATTTCTCCTGAACTACATTGAAAACAGACCTTACTACTTGAAATTTAATGTTAATATTGATTAATCTGAAGAAATATAAAATATAAAATATAAAATATATTGGACGGGATTTTTCTGTGTTTTAGCGCGCATTGGTGTCGCCTATATGCGCTCTGGATAGGATTGTCTTGAGTGTAAATTTATAACAAATCAACGTAACCAGAGCTTTCCAGGACAGATGCTTTAGTCAAACAAAAACCGTAAACAACCCCGGCCAGTCTCTGCACATACTGGCTCTTGGCGTTAAGCATGAAAAGTGAAAAAATGATTCTTAAACATTTAAATCTGCTAGAGCTTAACCAGCTTAAAACAGGCGCTCACGTAATCGAAGGTTTGGACTTTCTATCTGAGGCGGTCCCGCCAGTTCATGTGTTGGATCGCTCATCTGAATTGTCGGATCAAGGCGTTAAGCCAATTTGGGCGCTTCCCTATTTGATGCTTGTGGGCAATCGAGTTGTCGGTTGTTGCGGTTTTAAAGATCAGCCGGTCAAAAGTTCGGTTGAGATTGGCTACAACGTCTCGCCAATCGTAAGAGGGCAAGGTCTTGCTACCTTAGCTGTCGAGCTACTCTGCACAGTGGCGTTTAGTTCAAATTCACTCAATACGGTGAGTGTATTAATTGCGTCACAGAATATCGGTTCTCTTAAGGTGGTACAAAAAAATCAATTCATCTTTATTGAAATGATCACTGATGAGGACGGTGAAGAGCTTGAATACTGGACATTAAAAGTCAAGAGTTGAGTTTAAAGGGTCAAATATTGGACATCTTCAATACCCAAAAGATGATAAGTCAGCTGAGTTAAAGGTAGTATGCATTCATGCTGATTACACTCGCGAAATGGTTTTGGCTATGGGTGGTTCAACGTCTAAATTCGAAGGTAATCAGCAGATCAACTACTCTGCTGAAAATGTCAGCTTACTATGTTGTCTAATACCCTAAAAATATACAAAAAATATGCGCTTAATTTTCAAAAAATGATGTCCACTAAATTTTTGTCAATTAATTAGGCGTAAAACATCAATAGGAAAACTGAATGTGATTGTAAGAATTTTCGATAAATTGATATTTGGTTTAACATTCATTCTCGCTTTGCAAGGTCCACTGTTGGTTGATCATTATCACCAGTATTTATCGGGTCTGTATGAAGCTACAAAGTTCCAGGTGGATGGGTATGAAAGGACCGCAAAGAAACACGAGTTTGTGGATTTACTGTCAATGATTGATCGGCACTTGCAAAACACTGAGGCAAGTGTGAGAACGGATGCCAGGCAAAAAATGGCTACTCTGGCACTGTTCGCGGATCTTAAAGTCGGGGTCGATATTTTTGCGAAGGGCAATATATTTGAAAAAGTACTGTTTATGTTAAATCCAACGAGATATACAGCACTTAAAGGCTCAATCACTAATTTTAAAATGGGTATCCCTTTTACTTCAAGCGGCTTAGCGTTCGGTCTTATATTTGGCTTGATATTAAATCTATTAATAACCTGGCCTTTCAAGAGAAGGGCGTATGAAAGTCGGAAGTCGTAAGTCGTAAGTCGTAAGTTGGAAGTTGGAAGTTGGAAGTTGGAAGTTGGAAGTTGGAAGTTGGAAGTTGGAAGTTGGAAGTTGGAAGTCATGAGTGGTGAATCTAATGGCTTTGTTTGTACGTACATTTAAAAGGCAGTATGTTTTTCAGATTGGATTTTTAATTTGTGCAGGTATTAATTGCACTTCACCAGGGATATGTATTTATGAATAATGTTTTAGTAAGGTCTTTTTTAGTGGTGCTGTTTGCGGTGTTTTCTCTGCAGGCAATCGCGGCAGATAAGCCGGTATTCAGCAAAAACGGAGCGGCAATTCGGGGTTATGACACTGTTGCCTATTTCACCCAAAACAAACCGGTGAAGGGAAAGAAAGCATTCAGTGCTAGTTACATGGGGGCCAACTGGCATTTCTCCTCAGCGCAGAATAAACAGTTGTTTTTGGCTGATCCGAAAAAATATGCACCTCAGTACGGGGGCCATTGTGCCTTTGCCATAGCCAACGATAAATTGGTTGCTGTGGACCCCAAGGCATTTACCATCGTCAATGATAAATTGTATTTGAACTACAGCTTATCGGTACGCAAGCGCTGGGTTAAAGATATTCCCGGTTATATCGCAGACGGTGATGAGAACTGGGCCAAGCTATAAGCGACCTGGCTGAATCATCGTTTAACCGGCGCACACTCTAATCTGGGCTGTCGTCATCCTCAGTGTCGATGAGAATGACGGGGCCCTTTTTTATAGTGTTGTATTCAGTATTTACTATTAGCTGGGGTGTCTGATTTTGCGGACTTATCGTCCTCTTTCTATAGCAGTGTCAGTGAAACCAGAAGATAGCTCTTCAAAACTGACCCGGAATTTATTCCAGTACTGTTGTCAGGCTTGTTTGCTCGGTATGCGATTCTCTAAATAGCGAAAAAACAATACCAGAACTCCGGCAAACAACATGTAGACTAGTGCCAGTAACAATAGCGGTTCGTAGGTCAAAAATGTATCTTGCCGCACTTTAGAAAAGGCACCGTAGACATCAATCACTGTGATCGTCGCCACCAGCGGTGTGGCTTTTAGTTGCAGAACGACCTCGCCGCCCAATGTGGGCAAGGCGCGTTGAATCGCTCTTGGCAACCACACTTTGCGAAACACTTGCCAATCACTGAAACCAAAGGCCCGTGCTGCTTCGAGCTCGCCTTTGGGCACGCCTAAAAACGCACCGCGCATCACTTCTGCTTCATAGGCGACAAAAGACAGAGTGAGACAGAGCAGAGCGTAGGGCCACGCCTGGCGCAGATAGGGCCACATTGAGGAGCTGCGAATTTCCGGCATAGTGGAAAATAGTGAGCCCAGGCCGTAATACAATAGCCACAACTGTAGCAGTAGAGGGGTACCGCGGATGATATTACAAAAACCGCGTGCCAACATCGCCAACGGCTTAGGTCCACTAACTTGAACTAAGCCCACAGGCAGGGCCAAGGTGAAACCTATAGCGACACTGGCAACTAATAGCCAGAGAGTGAGCCACAGGCCCTTTAAAATAATACTGTAATAATCTGGCAGCCAGTCCCAACGTAAAAAAATCGCACTGCAGACTAAGATAGAAATGCCGATTGCGGCGAGCACGATACGGTGCAGCAGCCAAAAATTTCTGCTCTGGGTCATCTTTATTGCTCCTTGGCAAAGCCGCGGCGCGACCAGTTCTCTATTCGCGCAATTAAACGGTTGGAGACTAACGTGACCATCAGATAGAGCACCCCGGCAGCACAGTAAAACAGCATATAATGCTTAGTGGAGCCAGCGGCCTGGCGTGTTTCCAGGGTGAGTTCGCTAAAGCCGACCACTGCGAGTAGTGCTGTATCTTTAGTGGCAATCAACCAGAGGTTGGCGAGCCCGGGTATCGCATAGGGGAGCATCGCCGGCAAGGTGATTTTGCGCAAGCTCTGCCAGAATGACATGCCGTAAGCCTTAGCCGCCTCTAACTGTCCCTGAGGGATAGCTTGTATGGCGCCGCGAATAACTTCAGTGCTATAAGCGCCTTGCACAAAGCCAATCACAAATATGCCGGCAATCAATCCATCGATGTCAACGGCATCTCTACCCATCCAGAACATCAGCTGATTGATCAGATCGGTACCTGCATAATAGAGCAACAGTATCAGGATCAGCTCGGGAACAGCACGCACCAAAGTCGTATAACAAGCGAGGCAATCGCGAACCACAACACCGCCGTAGAGTTTGCCGCAGGCTCCCATCAAGCCGATAGCCAGCCCTAAAGAGTATCCGCCGATGGCAATTTCTAATGTATGTAACAAGCCGCGGAGTAAATTTCCACCCCAGCCGGGCGGGGACAACGCGAGTAGCTGCAGGCTCTCGAACATCGAAGATACAGTATCCAAAACTAACTTTCCTCTGGGGATTCAGTTGGCGACCCAGGCGATCGGCAACTAAGTAGTAACAATAATTCGATAGCACCTAGCCGCCAAAATAAGAAATAAGTGCATTATATCATGCACTTATTGTCCTAAATTGCACAGTAGAATCCAGGGTTTTGAGGGGCTGAATTACTTGCCGTAAGGGTCGAAGCTAAAGTACTTTTTAGAAATACTCTGATACTTACCATTGTCACGCAAGGTTTTGATCGCGGTATTAATCGCCAGTTTAAGAGCAGTCTCTCCCTGGCGTAGACCTACGCCTATTCCCGGGCCGAGAATCTCCAGATCAGCGGCAACTTCTCCCTTAATCTCGCAGCAGGCGATACCTTGATCCGAGTTGATGAAATCCATCATCGCCAGTGAGTCAGCTTGTAGCGCATCGATGCGCCCGGCGACTAAATCCTGATTCGCCTCGTCCTGGGTTTGGTATTCTTTAATCGTATCAGCGGCGTCGGCAAAGTGTTTCAAGACGTATTTGCGGTGAATGGTACCGCTTTGAACGCCGAGGATTTTACCTTTCATACTCTTTGCGGTGGTGCCAATGTCAACATTCTTGTCGCCGACAATCACCGCGGGGGTGTTGTAGTACTTGTCAGAAAAATCTATCACTTTCAGGCGGTCCGGGGTGATAGACATCGATGCCATGATGATATCGATTTTCTTGCTGTTAAGCGCTGGAATGATACCGTCCCAGGCGATAGGGGTAATCTTGCAATCGAGCGCAGCTGTTTCGCAAATCGCGCCCATTAATTCTATTTCCCAGCCCTTCCAGGTGCCAGAGGCATCGGTATAGGAAAAAGGCGGGTAAGGCTCTGCGGCGAAGCCGACTTTAATGGTGTCCCCGGCCATAGCAGGCATGGCGATCAGCGTCATTAATGAACCAATCAAGGCATGTTTATTAAGGATTTTCATGTTGTTATTGTCTCCTGATGTTATAGCTAAAGGCTCAGTACTGCAGGCACTACTGAACCGTTCTAATAAACTGTTGCAAGCGCTCGGATTGTGGATTTCCGAAAATAGCTTCGGGCGGTCCCTGTTCTTCGATCAATCCCTGGTGAAGAAACACCACGTGGCTGGCGACCTCGCGGGCAAATTTCATTTCGTGGGTGACTAACAACATAGTACGCCCCTCGCGGGCTAAGTCTTCGATGACCTTCAACACGTCACCCACCAGCTCGGGATCCAGGGCAGAGGTGGGTTCGTCAAATAGCATCACATCGGGTTGCACAGCCAGCGCTCGGGCGATCGCTACGCGCTGCTGTTGGCCGCCGGATAAGAAAGCCGGATAAGTGTCTTGTTTGTCGCTCAGGCCGACGCGGGTCAACAGCTGCTTGGCCAGGTCAATCGCCGCCGCTTTTGGCATTCCCTGGACTAAGGTCGGTGCTGCAATCAGGTTTTCCAATATGGTCATGTGCTGCCAGAGATTAAAGTTTTGGAACACCATGGCTAAACTGGCACGCAAGCGTCTGACTTGATGTTTGTCTGCGGGGACCGGGCCCTCTGAGGTCTGCTTCATCTTGATGGTTTCACCGCCGATGCTGACATTTCCGGCGCAGGGAGTTTCTAATAAGTTTATACAGCGCAGCAGTGTCGATTTACCGGAGCCGCTACCGCCGATGATCGCGATGACGTCTCCTTTTTTTGCAGTTAAATCAATACCTTTTAAGACTTCTGTGCTGCCGAAAGATTTGCGCAATCCGCGGATGTGAATGGCGTCAATTGCAGGGCTGTCACTGTTGTTAAGATTATTATTATTTGCACTTGTCAGCATAAATACCTCAAAAGTTGTGCTTCGATACTATTATTCATTTGTATAACAAGCAATGGTTAACACTTATAATTTGTCTAAAAAACTCAAAACACTGTAAGATCATCGCTCTAATTAACCTTGAATGGCCCTCTAAATGACTACTACCCGCCGCCCGTTTCGCCGCGCCAGTGAAGAAGAAAGACGCACCTCACTCATCGAGGCGACGATGGAGTGTATTGTGCAGGGGGGGATAGGTGCCGCGACTATCCGACGGGTCGCCGAAATTGCCGACGTGACCCCGGGCTTAGTTCGACACTACTTCCCCGACAAAAATACCTTGCTGTGTGCGGCCCATAAAGCGACTATGTCAAAGATGACCACTCAGGCAATACAATCGTTAGATAATTGTCGTGGCGGGCCCCTTGCCCGTTTAAGGCTGTTTATCGAAACATCACTGCAAGCGCCCGTTGTCCATCCGCGTAATTATCAATTATGGGCTTCCTTTACCAGCCTAATTAACGCTATTCCTGAGATAGGCATCAGCCATCGAGAGGCCTATATAGATTTTCGCAATGAATGTGAATCCCTGGTACGGGATGTTTTTGCAGAACAGCAGCGGGACATTGATGACAAGCAGATCGAGCGCTATGCAATCGCTGTTAACGCTTTGATCGATGGACTCTGGTTAGAGGGCTGCCTGGCGATGGACTTATTCGACAGCGGCTCGCTGTCAGAATTAGGGGTTGAATCCGTGCAATCACTGCTGGATCTTGAAACATTGTAAGATTGATCAGGCAAGTGAGCATTGATCGACGTTAACAGTGCAGATATTAAGCGCAATTGACTTATGCCACAGAGAAAATCAGCCGACAGTGATTTACCCTGGCAGCTTTTGGGTTATAGAAAAAATACCGGGTAACTTCAGCTTTATGTTGTTGGACGTTATCAAAGGCTAAGGGTTTGCTGCAGCGTTCGCATCCGGCTTTGATAGTCCGCCCGATCGTGATAGCAACCGAAGAAATTACGCTTGCCCGAATAGCCCATGCGACCGTGTAAACAGCGCCAGTTATTAAAAATAAGTGCGGTGCCTGGACGCAGCGCTATTTTAATCCAATTATCCTGATTCATACTGTGGCGGTTAAACTCAGCGTAAGCCTGATAAAATTGGCTCTGTTCCCCAGCTTCCAATATAAAGGGAGATCTGTCGTAATTATTAAAGCTGACTTGTTCTAGTTCGCCGCGCCTATCTAGTCGAAAAGTAGGTCGCTCGGCCGCCAAGTGTACAGCGGTTTCTTTGTAGTGACCTGGCACTGCTACCCTGGATAAAATTTCGTATAAATCAGGTCGCTCTGCCTGGATCCGTCTGGCGATTGCAAAGCCATCTACCAGCACACTTTCACCGCCGCTACCGTCGAACTCCATACAGTTAAACATCTGCAGTCCGGCAGCGTTGTAATAGTAACAAGCGTCTGTGTGCGGTGCTAAAAAGTCGGTGGTGTAAGCAGAGTCATCGTGGTGTTTTACCTCACTGGAAAGAGGCCAGTAAGTACCGAAAATGGTTGTTTGTGCAGCTGCAATCCGCTCAGCTAAGGCAATCGTTGCCTGTTCGGTAGCGACTGTCTGGGTGACGATACTAAAACCGTAAGTATCAATATTTTCTAACCAGTTGAGGACTCCTTGCTCGCTTTGCATCACTTCGTGGTAGGAAATGCTTGGCAGCGTTTCAGGCATGTTATCTGCCAGCCAGAATGTTTTGCTGCCAGTCTCCGAGAGCTGCTCATCGTCTAAGGTTTTTCCGGCTACCTGGCACAAGCGCAGGCAAGATATTGTGGTTATTTGCTGATTTGGCCAGTTGATTTGCACTAGTGTAGCCGCAGCATCTAGCTGCGCAGAGTCCGCTGCGATATCCAGTGGGATAGAAAAAGTATCGACATTGCGCTGCAGCGTCTGGCTGTTCACGCTCTGTGGGTCATTGCTATGATCCATCAACCAAAACCAGGAAAAAGTCATGGTACTCTGGTCGGCCCACAGCACGATTAAGCCCGTAGCAGTAGCAGTTACATTTTTTATTAACATGGTATTTATACCTAACTGTTATACATGTGTATAACAGCATATTAGGATGAATTTGATCAATGATCAATAGCCAAATAACATCTCAGACTAATTTAGCCCGTGACAGCTTAAGATGCAGCTCTGTGTGAGAGAAGTTTTGCTGCGCTAACCGCGAGTGTTAGGCTAAAAAAGTAGACGCAGAACAAGGCCCGTATGCCTGTGTATTAGTTGAAATAATAAAATAAAGCGATTAAAAATCTAACACTTTGCAAAATCGCTGCTCTTTGGATCTCCGACTGCAAAAGTGTAAATGTTTTTCAGCCGAGTTCAGGCCCCGTTTGAAAATTCCAACTTCAAGTAGTGATTGGCCTATTTTTTCTTCATGACTACTGACAGAGTTTGTCAGTAGAGTCGCGGTAACATTAATGCATATTAATGAACAGCCCGGAGGTAATATGCAATTTGATAAAGATATGGGCTCGCAGCATAAAGATTTGTTTATGGTGGTGCGAGCAAAGCTTTTGGCACAAGCTGATATTGAAGAATTAAAGAAAGAAAAAATAACTACTTATGCATTTAAAGGCTCGGCTTTGTGCCATATCAGAACCATGTCCGAAGGTGTGGATATCGGCTTTCTCAAGGGTTTTCTGATGGATGATGACTACGGGTTGTTACATGGAAACACTAAAAGGATGAAAGTGCTGTCTCTGCGCACAATGCTGAATCTTGAGCTGGATTATTATTTTCAGCAAGCGTTAAAGGTCAATCGTAATTTTTAAGTCGTAATTTTAAGTCGTAAGTAGCGAGTCGTAAGTCGTAAGTAACAATCAAAATACTACTCGCTACTCGACCTTTTATGCGCTCAAGGCTGTGCGCTTATGAGTCCAGCACTTCTTCTGAATTAGTAGGTGCAAATTTCATGACTAAATAACCTATGGCGATTTCAATATAGGAGGAGTACTGCCATAACTGGTCAGGTAATTGAACGCCAATAAAACCACCCCATAAATCGAATTCCATATAGCTGCCAATTAAATCAATCAGACCAAAAGCGATAATGAGGATGCCTAAAATTTTCATGAGTTTCTCCTTGTTGTAATTATTTGAGTTTAGGATTTTATTCTGTAACAGTATTTGCAAAAATTGCACTTGGGAGCATGCCCGCTGTCTTTTAAAATTGGGGCAACTACAATTTTTTTAAATAACTAAGAAATTGATTCTGCACTAGATTAATTCTTAATACTAGATTGATAGTGCTTTTATTGGTCTATTTTTTCCGATTGATCAATGTGTTAGATTTACCATCAGAGAGTGAGCTATGAGTGGCTGACTCATGCTAAAACTAAGCTAAATACTGGGATGACAGCGAGGTAGGTACTAGCATCAGCTGCTAATGGTGTGCTGTATTGAATCACTGTATAAACGGCATTCAAGGTAAGGTTTTGTTTTATTGTTTATAACTTGTTGATTGTTAATAATTGCTCCAGAAAGCATATAAATTTTATTTTTTGTAGAAACACAAAAGGCCGTCGCTAACTCAAATATCTTAAGCCAGCCTACGGCCTTCAGCCTATAGACGCATCAGAGGTTAAAATTAACCCCTCGCTCATTAAAGCTCGATGTTTTACACACTAATGCGAATCACAGCCGGCACAAACTCCAGTAGCTTATCGCTCTCGACCAGGCGCGCTGCAGCTTCAATATCCGGTGAGAAAAAGCGGTCTTTGTCGTAGAAAGGCACTATCGCCCGCAGCTCGGTTTTCGCTTGTTCTAACACTGTCGAACTTTTAAGCGGAGCGCGGAAATCCAATCCCTGGCAGGCAGCCAGGTATTCAACCGCTAAAATGCCTGCGCAGTTTTCCGCCATATCACCCAGTCGTCTGGCGGCAAAAGTCGCCATCGAGACGTGATCTTCCTGGTTGGCAGATGTCGGTAGGCTATCTACTGATGCCGGATGGGCTAAACTCTTATTTTCACTGGCCAGTGCCGCCGAGGTGACCTGGGCCATCATAAAGCCGGAGTTAACCCCGCCGTTATCGACCAGAAAAGGTGGCAGACCACTGAGTTTAGAGTCGATTAACAGAGCCATTCGACGCTCGGACAGGGCACCGATTTCTGCCAGTGCCAAGGCTAAGTTATCGGCTGCCATAGCGATAGGTTCAGCGTGGAAGTTACCACCGGAGATGATATCGTCCTGTTCCTGGAAGACTAAGGGATTGTCTGAGACAGCGTTGCTCTCGGTTAAAATGATATCGGCGGAGTTGCGAATCTGCGTCAGACAAGCACCCATTACCTGAGGCTGACAGCGCAGTGAATAAGGGTCTTGTACTTTTTCACAGTCGGCGTGGCTGTCTTCAATTTGTGAGTGTTTTAGCAGCTCGCGGTAGGCAAAGGCTAAATCAATCTGACTCTGGTGACCGCGCACAGCGTGAATGCGCTGATCAAAGGGCTTGCGAGATCCCTGGGCGGCGTCCACCGACAGGGCGCCGATAACAGCACCGGCGGCCAATAAGTTTTCCGCTTTAAACAGGCCCTGTAATGCCAGTGCGGTGGAAGCTTGAGTTCCGTTAAGCAGTGCCAGCCCCTCTTTAGGTGCCAGCACCAGTGGTTCTAAATCTACCAGTGCTAAGGCCGTCTTGGCTGAGATGATTTCACCCTGGTAGCGGGCGTGGCCCTCGCCGAGTAAAGTGCAGCTCATATGTGCCAGGGGTGCTAAATCGCCGCTGGCGCCAACCGATCCTTTAATCGGAATGCAAGGGTAAATTTGCTTGTTCAATAAAGTGATCAGCGCCTGGATGACTTTTAAACGTATCCCGGAAAAGCCACGGGCCAGTGAGTTAACTTTTAACACCATCAACAGACGCACGGTCGCGTCATCCATGTATCTACCGATACCGGCGGCGTGTGACAATACAATACTGCGCTGTAGTACTTCCAGTTCATCTTCTTTAATGCGGGTATTGGCCAGTAAGCCAAAGCCGGTGTTAATACCGTAGACTACCCGGTCTTCTGCCAGTACTTTTGCTACTGTCTGCGCCGCTAAGTCGATTTCATGATGGCTGCTGGGGTCAAGCTCGATGTGCATATGTCCAAGATCTAGCTCTTTGAGTTCCGCTAAAGTGAGCTGACCGGGTGTGATAACTAATGTCTTCATGATGTTTCCGTATTCAATATCTGATGATTCTGGGTTACCCAATGACTAGCGCTGATTGCTAGTCGATCATAGGTAGATTAAGTTCATTTTCTCTGGCGCAATCTATGGCTGTCTGGTAGCCGGCATCGGCGTGACGCATAACCCCAGTGGCGGGGTCATTCCACAGTACACGGCTTAAACGCGCGCGCGCATCATCACTACCATCTGCAACTATTACCACACCGGCGTGTTGGCTAAAGCCCATGCCGACGCCGCCGCCGTGGTGCAAACTGACCCAAGTAGCGCCACCGGCAGTGCTCAATAGCGCGTTCAGCAGCGGCCAATCAGAGACTGCGTCAGAACCATCTTTCATGCTCTCGGTCTCGCGGTTAGGGGAGGCGACTGAGCCACTGTCTAAGTGATCGCGGCCGATGACAATAGGTGCTTTTAGCTCACCACTGGCAACCATGTCATTAAAAGCTACCGCCAGCCGCGCTCTGTCTTTAAGCCCAACCCAGCAGATGCGTGCCGGCAAGCCCTGAAAATCAATGCGCTCGCGGGCCATGTCCAGCCAGTTGTGCAACTGTGGGTTATCGGGGATTAACTCTTTGATCTTGGCGTCGGTTTTGTAGATGTCTTCAGGGTCACCGCTTAGCGCGACCCAGCGGAAAGGGCCGATTCCTTCACAAAATAGCGGGCGAATATACGCCGGGACAAATCCTGGGAAGTCAAAAGCGTTTTCAACCCCCATATCCAGCGCCATCTGACGAATGTTGTTGCCGTAATCAACAGTCGCGGCACCACGCTCCTGTAGGGTTAACATCGCCCTGACCTGAACCGCCATTGACTCTTTGGCGGCGATTACCACCGCCGCTTCATCTTGCTCGCGCATCTGTGCGGCTTTTTGCATGCTCCAGCCCTGTGGCAGATAACCGTTTAGGGGATCGTGAGCACTGGTTTGGTCAGTGACTACATCGGGGGTGATGTTGCGGGCAACTAACTCGGGGAATAGATCCGCGGCGTTGCCTAACAGGCCGACACTGATCGCATTGCCCTGAGTATGGGCTGCATCTATCATTGCCAGCGCTTCATCCAGAGAGTTGGCTTTTTGGTCTAAGTAGCGGTTGCTCAATCTAAAGTCGATGCGTGTTTCGTCACACTCAATCGCCAGCATCGAGAAACCCGCCATCGTCGCGGCCAGAGGCTGTGCTCCACCCATGCCGCCAAGGCCGCCGGTGAGTATCCACTTACCTTTGGCATCGCCGTCAAAGTGCTGGGTGGCCATGGCGCCAAAAGTTTCGTAAGTCCCTTGTACTATGCCCTGTGAGCCGATGTAGATCCAGGAGCCGGCAGTCATCTGCCCGTACATCATCAAGCCCTGCTTATCCAGCTGGTTGAAGTGTTCCCAAGTGGCCCAGTGTGGCACTATATTAGAGTTGGCGATTAAGACCCTGGGGGCATTGCTGTGGGTTTGAAATACCCCAACTGGCTTGCCACTTTGTACTAACAGAGTCTGATCATCTTCCAGTTCGAGCAATACTTCGATGATTTTATCGTAGCTCGGCCAATCGCGGGCGGCGCGGCCGATACCGCCGTAAACCACTAAGTTGGCAGGATGCTCTGCTACCGCCGGGTCTAAGTTGTTCATTAACATGCGCATTGCCGCTTCACTCTGCCAGTTTTTGGTAGTAATAGTGCTGCCGGTAGCGGCTTTGATGTTGCGGCTGGGATCTAGTCTAATATTCATAATAGTTTTTCCTTATAATTTCCAGTGGCCGCCCAGACAGTATCTGTTACCCGGGTGAATCAATGTGGCGATGCTGACAACGCCCGCCGCTGACCAAGTGCGACGACTGATCTGCAGGCAGGGGCTGTGGCTATCAATTTGCAGTTCCGCGGCGATGGCGGCGCTGACTAACGTGGCTTCAATCTTGTGACTGGCCTCGGTCAGAGGAGCGACCTTTGACAGGTATGCATTGGGGGTTACAGTTTTAAAATCTTGCTGTAAGTACTGTGCCGCCATCGCCGGGTTGACCAGCCGGTCTTCCCACTGCACGGGTATATCGTCTTCCAGGTGCACTATTACCGAGTGAAATAACAGCGAGTCTATATCGACATTCAGCATCTGCGCTTGTTGCTCGCTGGCCGCCACTTCATCCATGTTAATAATCTTGGCTTTATAACTGTGGCCACGGCTGTGTACTTCGTCGGCGATGTTGCGAATTTCCAACATAGTGCTTATAGGGCGGTGTTCGGCGACAAAACTGCCAAGGCCCGGCGTTCTGATTAGTAGCCCGTCGTCGTTGAGTACCTGCAGTGCGCGTCTTGCGGTCATCCGGCTAACCGAGAACTGCTGGCATAGTTCATTCTCTGAAGGGACCCGATCACCTGGAGATAACTGTCCGTTGTCGATCTTATCTTCGATGAATTTTTTTATGGTGACGAACCTTGGGGTGCTCATGAATCTGATGTCCAGTAATAAAGAATGGCAAAATTCTAGTTGTATATGGTTGTATATACAACTAGAATTTACAAATAAATTTAATTCGCGCCTCGGAGCTGGCTAAACAGCGCCTTGAAGATGTTTGAAAAGTTATCTAAAACATTAGTTTAAAACTGTCTTAGGTAAAAAATTACCAGCTGAACGTTTTGTTAAACGCAATATAAGTGAGAAACAGCAGATGTCAGAAGTTGATTTACTGATTAGCAATGTCAATTTGGCCAGTATGATCGAAACCGCTGATGGTCAGCCAATGGCTGATTACGGCACTATGAGCAATACCAGTATGGGTATTAAAGGTGGAAAAATTCACAGCTTTTACCCCCCTGCTGCAACACTGCCGACAGCCACTACCCACATTGATGGCAATGGCGGCTGGATCACCCCGGGTCTGATCGATTGTCATACCCATTTAGTCTGGGGTGGCAATCGTGCCAGAGAATTTGAATGGCGCCTGCAAGGGATCAGCTATGAGGAAATATCCCGCCGCGGTGGAGGCATTGCCAGTACCGTAAAAGCCACTCGGGAAGCCAGCGATGAAGAGTTAAAAACTGCGGCGCAGCAGCGTTTGAATAGCCTGATGGCGGAGGGGGTAACTTGTGTAGAAATAAAATCCGGCTATGGTTTATCACTGCAACACGAGACCAGATTGTTGCGTATCGCCCGGGAACTGGGTAACAAAAATGCAGTTGCAGTGCAAACCACACTACTGGCGGCGCATGCACTGCCACCGGAGTTCAGCGATAAAGATAGCTACATAGATGAGATCTGTGAGCATATTATCCCGAGTATCGCCGAACTGAAACTGGCCGATGCAGTCGATGTTTTCTGTGAGGGCATAGGTTTTAGCACGCAGCAGTGTCAGCGGGTATTTAGCGTTGCCAAAGCGTACAACTTAGCGATTAAAGGTCATGTAGAGCAGCTGAGTGATTTAAAGGGCTCGCTGCTGGTGGCCAAAAATGCCGGACTCTCGGCGGATCATATTGAATACTTACAGGCCCAAGATGTGCCAGCATTGAAAAGTGCCGGCACTGTTGCGGTGCTGTTGCCGGGTGCTTTTTACGCCCTCAAAGAGCAGCAGCTGCCACCGATAGCGGCATTGCGTGAGCATGCTGTGCCTATGGCAGTGGCCACAGATTTAAACCCGGGAACATCCCCACAGGCATCTTTGCGCCTGGCAATGAATCAAGCTTGTGTGCTCTTTGGGCTGACCCCGCAGGAGAGTCTGGCGGGGGTAACTCGAGATGCAGCCAAAGCACTGGGACTTGGGCATTGTAAAGGGCAATTGGCAGTGGGTTTCGATGCCGATCTAGTGTTATGGGATATTGGACATCCGAGTGAGTTGTGTTATGGGGTGAATTTGTGTCAGCCCAGGGAGGTGTTTTATTTAGGGCGGAGGAGGTAGGACTAGTAGGAAGTTGGAAGTTGGAAGTTGGAAGTTGGAAGTAGTGAGGGTGTGGTAGAAATTAGGCTGTAGCGATACAGCCTGGGTTATTTTAATCGACTATCACGGCCAGTACTGCGAAGGTGTCGCCGATATTGATTAGAGCGGGGTGGCGGCGGGCGGCTAGGATGCCATCGCGTTGGGCGAAGTATTGCTCGGGTAATTGACCGGTTCGCTCTAGTGAGTAGATCCGGGCGATGATGTCTCCTTTATGGATTTTGTCGCCAAGGGATACACACATCTCCAGTAATCCTTGGTGCTCGCTCTGTAAATAGCAGCTGGCATCTGGCATATCCAGCATGATAGTGGGCGCTTCCGGTCGCTGGTAATTTCCTTGAGTGATGCCGGCAAAGAGTAAGAAATTATGGATGCCGCGCTCGGCCATGGCAATACTTTCTACGCTGCTGGTGCCGCCACCGCACAGCTCGGTGGTGACGAATATCTTACCTTGTTCTTCTACCGCGGTATCGTACAGGGCAGAGGCATCCAGTTCGAAAAGAGTCATCGTATAGGGAGCGCCAAATAACCTGGCGCCTTCTATGCAGGCTGCCTCCTGACCAGCATCTGCAAGCGGGTGGGCGGCTGCAAAGGGAAGAATATCTAAGGTTTTTCCGCCGGAGTGGATGTCCAGAGCGTAATCGCAGATGGGTATTAGATAGCGCTGGAAATAATCCGCAATACGCTCAGTGATACTACCAGCGGGGTTCCCGGGGAAGGAGCGATTCATATTGCCACTATCGATTGGCGAGGTGCGGCTGCCATTGAGCACCGCCGGGTAGTTCATCGCCGGGATGATGATAACCCGACCATTAACTTGTTCAGGCTCAAGTGAGTTAGCCAGTTTCAGTAAGCCGGTGATGCCCTCGTATTCATCTCCATGATTACCCCCGGTCAGTAGCGCCGTGGGGCCAGAGCCGTTATTTATCACAGTGACAGGAATCATGATACAACCCCAGGCTGAGTCATCGTGGGAGTGGGGCAGTTTCAAGAAACCGTGTTGCTTGCCCGCTAAAGCAAAATCGATCGATGGCGTAATAGTGGTTTTTTGCATGTTAGTTAACCTTTCACAAACAACTGTCTGGGTATATCACAGAACGTCTGAGCGCCACTGGGGGTGATAAGGATGCTCTCAGTCGTTTCCATACCCCAATCATCCAGCCACAGACCCGGCATAAAGTGGAAAGTCATGCCCGGTTCAAGGATAGTATTATCGGTATCGCGTAAACTCATAGTGCGCTCACCCCAGTCCGGGGGATAGCTAAGGCCTATGGGGTAGCCGCAACGGGCGCCGCCGCGGTCGAAACCAAATTTTGCCAGGGTTGAGTTTAATGCGTCACTGATGTCAGCGCAGCGGTTACCTGGCTTTGCAGCGGCTAAACCCGCTTGTAGTCCCGCATTTAAAGCCTCCTCCGCACGGCGGAAATCTGCACTGGGCTCTCCAAGATAAATACTGCGCGATATAGGGCAGTGGTAGCGCCTATGGCAACCCGCTATTTCCAGGAAAGTCCCCTCGTTGTTGTTAAAGGGCTTTTCATCCCAGGTCAGGTGCGGGGCGGATGCGTCCTTACCGGAGGGAAGTATAGGAACAATGGCTGGATAGTCACCGGCATGTCCCTCATGCCCCTGCATGGCAACTCGATAGATCTCTGCGACTAATAAGTTCTTAGGCAGTCCAGGCTCAATCATTTCAAAGGCGGCACGGTGCATGTTTTCAACGATGCGTGCGGCCACTTGCATATAGGTAATTTCCTGGGCTGATTTGATGGCCCGACACCAGTTAACCAGGCCGGTCGCATCTTTGAGGCAATCTGCAGGGAGATTCTCTTTTAATGCCAGATAGGCAGTGGCACTGAAATAGTAGTTATCCATTTCCACGCCAATGCTGCCAGTATCCCAGCTTCGCTCGGTCAGTACCTGGTTTGCTAAATACTGCATTGCGTGCAGTGGCGGATTCATTATGTAGTGATCGGGATAGCTGACTATATTGGACTGGGACATATACACAGTGCGTTTGGCGCCATTGGCATCCATTGCCCTGCCGAACCAAAGCGGATCACCGCTTGAGCCTACAATTACCGCCTGGGGTGTATAGAACGACCAGCCATCGTAGCCTGTCAACCAAGCCATGTTGGAAGGGTCGTGAACGATTAAGGTCTGTATTCCCTGTTGCTCCATCGCCTTCCTGACCTTAGTTAATCTGCTAGCATACTCTTGGCGGGTGAAGTGTAGATTGATGTCATTCATTAGCTTTTTCCTCTGGAGGTTGAGTATATTTATTGCTGCTTTGGAAAAATCAACGCCTCTATCCAATATGAGTAACTTGAGAGAGCTCCAGGCAGTTGATCACGGGCCGGGTGACAATATTGATGTGAGTAAATATGTTAATTTTTGGCTGCATCAATGGCTAAATCGAATATATTGTTATAGTGTCTGTGCGCGGTTGCTAGTAAATATCATTACAATAACTCAGGTCAATACTTTTTTTGTACTATGACAATTGAACTAAAGCTCATCATTAAAAGCGGCATGCCAAAGTATTTGGCAATATCAGATGCATTAGAAGAGGCGATTTGCAGAGGGGAGCTGCATGCGGGCGCCCAACTGCCGACACATAGGCAGCTGGCAGAACAGCTTAGTGTCAGTGTGCAAACGGTCAGTAATGCCTATGCCAATGCAGAAAAAAAAGGGCTGGTGGAGGCCCTTGTCGGTAGCGGGACTTATGTCAGTAAGTTCCAAATTGAAAAAGAAACAGAATTTATGCTGCTCGAAGATAAAGAGACTCAGGGGCGAGCTGTGGATTTATCTATCGCACACCCGGTCTGTACAACAAGGCATACACAACTGTTTAACGAGGCTCTGAGCAAAATATCACAGAGCCACAGCGGGGAATTAATTCGAGCGGCAAGGCCTGTGCAGGGGCAGAAAAAACATATATCGGCAGTGGCAGATTGGTTGGAAAGGCAAAAGCTGCCCACAGATAGGGATAGAGTAATACTCTGTAACGGTGCTTCCCACGGTTTAATGCTGGCAATGGGCACTGTAGTGCAACCCGGAGATTTGGTCGCCTGTGAAGAGTTAGTGGATCATGGGTTGATTGCCCGGTCGAGAATTCTTAATGTTAAGCTCTGTCCTATAGCGACTGACCGGGAGGGTATTATCCCTGAAAGCTTTGCTGCAGCGTGCAAGCTAAATCCGATTAAAGTCTTATGTTGTACCCCCAGTATGAGTAACCCTGCCAGTTGCCATATGGGTTTTGAGCGGCGCCAGGAAATTGCAGCTATTGCGCAAAAATATAATGTAACGATTATTGAAGATGATGTTTACGGCGCCCTGGAGCCGGATCGGATTCCCCCTCTGTCCAGCTTCCTCCCAGAGCAGGCGTTTTATATTACCGCGCTTACAAAAACGGTCGCCCCGGGGATGCGTACCGGATTTATGTTGGTGCCAAGGCATCTGATACAGCACACGACTAGTTTATTAGCCGCCTCAAGCTGGATGGCTACGCCGATATTGTTCGAGATGGCGGCTATGTGGATGAAAGACGGTACCTTACAACGATTAATCGCATTTGAGCAGCAAGAATTTGCCGCCAGGCAGCGATTGGCGCAAGAGTCTCTGTCGGAGTTTGAGTATGACAGTCACCCCAACGGTATGCATTTATGGTTATCTCTGCCTCAGGGATGGAGTTCAGATGCACTGGTGGCAACGGCCAAAAAAGCCAACCTCATCATTACCGGCTATCAACCCTTTGTGGTCGATCAGAGGCAGCCATTAGACCGCGTCAGGATCAGTCTGGGAATGGAGAGTAGTCGTTATCGGATCAAATATGGCCTGGGCCTGCTCGCCGATATTCTCAGCTCTAAACCCCCAGCTAGTCATTTTCTGATTTGAAAAAAACATAGAATAATCAGTGTTATGTACATTGGCTGGGACAGCTCTTTGGTCTTTTACAGGGGGTTAGCCCGCAAGGTTGCTCAGTGTTTGTATTATAACGGCTATAAAAAAACACAATCTATTCCTTTAGTCACCATCTACCAATGCAGGTCGCATTTTCTAGAGGGGGATATTTGTGTTTGAATTGTTGGCAGTATGAAAATTTATCTTGATCTATTAGGCCGTTTGTCCTAATCTGTTTTTGTCGACTAGGACGCATGTCCTAGTATTGGCCGCTACCTCTATTTGTTGGCTAATTCCTAGCGGGGGTGATCTGCAGGGCAGTTGTCAGAATCATTTATAGATTGTTTACTGGAGTCGTTTTAATGTTTGTAGTGCAGTTAAAATTTTCAATCAACAAATCCCGTGCCGCTGAGTTTATGCAGCGGCATAATGACTGGATTAAAGCGGGTTTTGATGCAGGGGTGTTTTTAGTGGTGGGCAAGTTACAGCCTGGCCTGGGAGGCGCTATTGTCGCAAATAATTGCTCGCTGACGCAGTTGCAACAGCGACTTGGGCAAGATCCTTTTGTAAAAAATGAGGTAGTGAGTGTTGAGATACTGGAGATTAGTCCGGTGAAAACCGAGCAGCGTCTGCAATTCTTACTGGATTAAGCATTGCCGTTAGGGGTAAGTAGATGAGCAAAATATTCATTGCTGACGATGGTCAGACCCGCTGTGGGTGGTGCGCTGCCGCACCCGAGTTTTTAGATTATCACGATAGCCAGTGGGGGTTTCCGGTTGCTGATGATTATCGATTGTTTGAAAAATTGTCACTGGAGAGTTTCCAGTCAGGGCTGAGTTGGCGCACCATTTTGCTTAAACGGGAAAACTTCCGGGCTGCTTTTGTCGGTTTTAATTTTAATAAAATTGCCGCTTTTACCCAGAGTGATATCGATCGACTGCTGCAGGATAAAGGCATAGTTCGGCATCAAGGTAAGATAGCGGCAGTGATCAACAATGCTCAAAGAGCACAACAGCTGGTGGCAGAGTACGGCTCATTAGCGGCTTTCATCTGGCGCTATGAGTCACAACCGCAACCCTTATCTGCGGCGCAGAATGCTTCAACTTCCGAGCTAGCAGTACGGTTGTGCAAAGATCTGAAAAAATTGGGTTGGAAGTTTCTCGGCCCCACGACTATCTACGCATTTATGCAGGCAGCGGGGCTGATCAATGACCACCTTGAAGGATGTGTGATTCAAGCTGAAGTTGCGCGGGCTCGAGAGAAATTTAAACCACCGCAGCCCACTCAATGAGTTTGCAGAGCTTGAAAAAAGGTGCTCTGCAAAGGCATTCTAGACGTTTTGCAGCGCTCGATATTTTATCAGGCAGTAAATGCACAGTGCGCCAATGGCAATCTCTAACACTGCAACTTGCACTAGCGCTGGGGTTGGTAATCCATCAAAGGCAAAGCTCAGCACTCTGGAAAAGCCGTAAGCCAAGTACATCAAACTGGCCACCAGGGTGGCTGTGTAAGTTAGTCTGTTGATAAAACAACCGAGGATAATTAATACCCCAATCGCCATAAGTGCACCTCCTGCCGCCCGCATTTCATTCAATAAATTGATATTATCGGCCAGCTTAATGCCGGATGCGCCATGAAAAGCGACCGGGTCCAGTAAAATGCTTGCGCCAATTCCAGCCGCGATCAGGCCGGATAAAAATAATACTGTTTTCAAAAATTTTGAGTTTCTCATAGACAACCTCTGATATTGTTATTAGTGACTTTACACTGTGTCAATTGACAGTCTGTAAAGTTTTATATATTCTTTACAGCATGTCAAGCATAAAAAAAGATACCCGAAATAAAATCCTGACAGCAACCTGGCAGCTGATGGAACAGCGAGCGGGGCAAGGTGTCAGCATGAGTCAAATCGCCAAAGCAGCTGGAGTGTCAAGGCAAGCGCTGTACTTGCACTTTGATTCGCGAACAGCATTGATGGTGGCGACGATCCGCTATGTCGATGAGGTGAAAGGACTGAATGAACGCTTAAAACTTTTTCAACAGGCCAGAGGTGGGGTTGAATTACTGGATGCCTGTATCGATGTCTGGGGTAATTATATTCCGGAAATCTATGGGATAGCCAAGGCGATGATTAATACTATGGACACAGATGAAGCTAGCGCTACCGCCTGGAACAGTTGTATGAGCGGTTTGCAGGAAATGTGTGTACAGATTATTACAGCTTTGCAAGATGAGGGAAAGTTAGTGCCAAGCTGGAGTGCAGAGGAGGCGGTGGTCATTTTCTGGACGATGATTTCTGTAAACAACTGGCAGCAGTTGACCGTTGAGTGCGGTTGGTCAAATGCTCAGTATATTCACCATATGAAACTGCTATTAAAGCGCACATTTGTGCATCAGCGATGCTGTTAAATGATTGGTATTGCAAGAATCACCTGCTGTTAAAATTGTCAGAAATTGCCACAATAATATGCTTAGCGGTGCAGTGTTTAAAATATTTAAGTAGGGTAATTATTCAGTGGGAAGCGGATATCAAAGGCTAATCCACCCCCGCTTTCACTGCTGGCCTGAATGCTTCCCCCCAGTGCCTGAGTCACCAAATTATAGACAACATGAGTGCCCAGGCCAGTACCCCCGGCATTTCTTTTAGTGGTGAAAAATGGATCGAACAAGGTCTTCAAATGCGCTGCTGATAATCCGACACCGTCGTCGTAATAGTGTATCAACACTGAGGATTCATCGATGCTGACATCTATGTGGATGTTGCCAGGGCTATTATCTTCGAACGCGTGAACAATAGAGTTGAGCAGTAATTGTTTGAGAATCTGGGTAATTGCCAGTGAGTCGCAAGTGACGATAAAATCGTTACAACTCAAGTGTAGCTGATGATTAAAGCTGTGTTGTTGCTGCTGGAATTTAAGTAATACGCCTTCTATCAAAGATTTTAAGCTCAAAGGCTTAATATCTTTCAGGGATTTTTTAACCGAAACTTGTTTAAAGTCCTGGATTAGCTGCGATGCCCGGCTGAGGTTATCCACCGATAATTCCAACCCCTCTTCGAGATCGTGCAGGAAACTGTCTAACTCTTGTTGGGTTAACGACAGTGCACTGTATAACTTACGGACATCCTGGGTTAAATCCTGCAGGAAACTGGTGGCGGTAATAGTAATCCCCAAGGGGGTATTTACCTCGTGGGCCAAACCGGCAATCAGCTGACCCATAGAGGCCATTTTTTCTTTTTCTACTAGCTGCTGCTGAGATAGCTCAAGCTTTTCCAGAGCCTTTTGCAAGTCCTGGGTGCGCGTGGCAACTTTATCCTCCAGAGCATTGTTTAACACTAAGATCTCGGAGATCAATATATTGGCCGAATTGACTATATAGCCAACCTCGTCAAATTTATGATTCTCATCGTGAATCAGTAGCAAATCCTCGGAGGGATTACTGGGATTGATGTTTTGAAATTTCTCCGCCAGATTGATGAATGGCCGGGTTAAAAAATATTGAAATAACAGTAATAATAAAATGGACAATACAAAATTGCGTAAAAAGCCACTGAGGAATATGTAGGTAGCCCTGTCGTAAAAAGGTGCTAAGGCCGCATCAGAGCTGACAATTAAAGTTATACGGCCTTGGTATTCACCGCGTCGGCTGAGGAATGTTGATTCATAGGTAGCAGTCTCAGAAGTTAAAAATTGGGTGAGGTTATCGGTGCGGCTACTTTGTCTGTCAACGGTTAGCTCAGCGAGAATTTCGTCTTCTTCATCGACAATTTTCACATAGTGCAGAAAACTAACGTTACTCAATCCCACTAAGACCTCTTTGGCCAGGTCTTTGTCCAGTTGATAAATTGCCCGCTGAGTCGTGTTATGAGTGACTTTGAATATCTCATCAACCTTCTGCCCGGTAAACTGCTTCTGTTGGGAGAAATCGATATACACTTGCACCAGGCTCAATATCAGGCCCAGAGCAAAAGCGACGATCACACTGAGTCGGGCTAATTTAAAAGCCATGCGCTGGAAAAAACTGATACCCGTTTTATTTCGAGCGCTCATTTATTATCCAATTTGCTTCTATACTTGTCATATCCACTGAACCTCAGTCAATACGGTTGGAAAACATATGCAACAGAAAATTAAATTATTACTCTGTTCGATCATTTTCACTGTTGTCTCTAGTGTGGCTAGCGCCCAAACGATCGTTTATGGTTTTGAGTTGAAAAACAGGATGAGCGTGGAGGGCGGAGAACAATTTGATTTATTATGGCAAGAACTGCACAAATTAGGATTGGAGTTTGACCTAAAAGTGGTTTCCTTTAGTCGCCAGGTGCGGTTATTTTCCAGAGACAGACAAAGCTGTATGTTTCCCTCCAGCGTGCCCGCGGTGAAAAGGTTAATACCCGAATTCAAAGAGTTCAATTTGCAGGGCAGTGAAGGTATCGACCTCACCGGATTAGTGGCGCTGACATTAGACGACAGCTCCAATATTCATAGCCGCGCCGATTTGTCGGGCAAGAGTATTGCCATGTGGGTGGGCTTAGACCCTAAAATATTCCTGGTGGGTGTCGATTACAAATCATTAGATCAGGCACCCAATGATGAGACGCTGCTGCGGATGCTAAGTCGGAAACGGGTAGAAGTGATTTTAGGTTTTATGCCGGATATCTTACTCGCGGCAGAGAAATTATCCATTGCGTTGCCGCACTCAACCGACGTCTGGCTGATTAAGAAAAGGCTGACTCAAGTGGTCTGTCACGATACTGTGGAAAATCGCAAATTTTTGGTCAAGTTTAATCAGCTAATGAAGGGCATAAGAAGCTCTGGAAAATTACGTGAGTTTATGGGGCCACTGGTTAACTTAAATGACGGCAGCGAGGAGTTTTATTAAGTCGCAAGTAGTGAGTAGTGAGGTCAGAAGAATAGTAGGGTTTAAAATAATAAGTTTGACTCTAATGTATATGCATGTATTATGGTGCTATGTCTGAAAACAAAACTACTGCCAATAATGCAACGTCGATAAATTTCGACCAGCTTCCCTGCTTAAACCTAAGTTTGCGCAAAGCGACGCGGGTCTTAAACAAAATTTATGATCAGTACTTGGAGCCTTGCGGTTTAAAGACCGGTCAGTTTAGTATTTTGCGGGTGTTGCATAAAACCGGTGAGTCGACCAATAAAAAATTGCAAAGTATTTTGATCTTGGACCAGACCACATTGACCCGAAATCTAAAACCGCTGATCCGTGACGGTTATATCTTAATCAGCCCAGGTGCTGACAGACGGCAGAAAAACATGCGGCTTAGCAAACTTGGTGAAAGTACTTACCAGCAAGCGCATGAATTATGGTTGCAGGCACAGCAGCAAGTATACGGTCAGATAGGTGAGCGGCAAAGTAAACAAATACTGATGCTGAACGACATTTTAGTAAAGTTGCAATAACTGATTTGGCAAATACATATAGTTGCATCTTTGTGATCATTAATAATTCCCTCTACAAAGAAAATGGCGGAAAGGACAAAAATTTATTCAAATATTAGTTAACAATACATGTAGGTACATGAAATGAAGTTATATACATACCCATTGACCAGCAATGCAATTAAGGTCTCGCTGCTGCTTAATTATTTGCAGCTGTCATTCACAGAAGTGCTGATTCAGTTACCCAAAGGAGAGCAATATCAAGCGAAGTTTAAGCAGCTGAATCCCAATTGCAGTATTCCAGTTTTAGAAGATGAAGGGCTGATTATTTGGGAATCCAATGCAATTTTATTACATTTGCAAGAAAAGTACGGCGAGCTGAGAACGCCTGATCAGCCCATGCAAAAGGTGCAAAGTATGCGCTGGTTGTGCTGGCAGATGGGCAGTTGGAATAAAGTGGTACTGCCTTACGCCCATCAGCGAGTGGTCGTTCCATATTGGGGAATGAAAGCGAATGAGAGCGCTATTGCCGAGCATGCCGACAGCCTGCCTAAGTTAGCGAAAATTTTAGATACGCATTTACAGGGGCATCGCTATTTAACCGGTGAGGACTTAGATATCAGTGATTTCTCTTTAGCGGCAAGTTTGATGTTCTGGCAACAAGCAGAGATCCCAGTACAAGATTATCCGGCCATTCTACACTGGCTCTCAGACTTACAGGCCAGTGACTGGTGGCAACAGAGTGCTTCGCAGCTGGATGATTGCATGCGCAGTGACTCGTTAATTTAAACATCCTTACTAATTTACATGTATATACATGTCGGAGTAGTTATGAAACAACACTCATCAACATCCAGGGCGGTGCGTTTTTTTAATGCGGTGGTCCGCTTTCCCAAGACAGTGTTAATTTCTGGTCTGCTGTTGCTATTTTGCTGGGCGATTCTGGCGCTACCTAATTTACAGAGGGATACCCGGGCGGATGCTTTTCTCGCCTCAGACAACCCGGCGCTCGTGTATAAAGACAAAGTTAAAGCGCAGTTTGGGCTCTCTGACCCTATGGTCATTGCGGTAGTCAATAACTCCAGCACTGGAATTTTTAATCCACAATCTCTGCGGTTAGTGCAGTGGTTGTCCGATGAAATACAGCAATTGCAGAATGTAGACCCGGATAAAGTGGTCAGTTTAGCGACGCAAAATAATATTACCGGTACTGCTGAGGGCATGCAGGTAGAGCCTTTTTTTGACCCGCTTCCCAGCAGCCAGTTGCAAGCTGAGGCGCTGCGCCGTTCTGTGAATGATTTTCCGCTGTATTTGGGTTCTATTGTCGCAGACTCTGGTCAGGCCACACTGATTGTCGCCGAGTTAATCGATGACCAGTTAGCCGCTGAAACTTTCCAGCAGATTGAAGACATTATTCAAGGTGCTGAAAAAAGTCCCGACGACAGTTTGCACTTGGCCGGTGAGGGTGCTGTATCCGGATTTTTGGGTGAATACATAGACCGCGATGCGGTGCGCCTCAACCCCCTAGCCGGGTTGATCATTACCTTAATCGTCTGCTTTGCCTTTCGACGGTTGTTACCAGCGCTTTTGGGTAACTTAGTGATAGCCGCCTCGGTCTTGATTACCTTAAGTGTCATGTCGGCAGTTGCCGTGCCTTTTTATATCATTACCAATGCGATGCCAGTGATCTTGATTGGTATCTCGGTGGCTGATGCTATTCATATTTTTAGTGAATATTATCAACGTCAGGCGCAGCACCCTGAGCACAGCGTCAAAGGTTTGATAGTGCAGTCGATGGCTGAAATGTGGCGGCCTATTACCTTAACCACCGCGACCACTATCGCCGGTTTTCTGGGGCTATATTTTTCAGCCTATATGCCACCTTTTCAATACTTTGGTCTGTTCACAGCACTGGGGGTCGCCATCGCCTGGTTTTACTCCTTATTCGTATTACCTGCTGCGATAGTGTTGTTTAAGCCAACAGTGCATCCGACATTTATCCGTGCGCAGCGCACTAATAAAGGCGATATTTTTAGCCGCGCCATGGCGGTATTGGGTGGAGTGAGTATTAAGTATGCCCGCACCACTATTTCAGTGGCAGTGGTCATGGCAGTGTTGGGGATAATCTCTGCCAGTGCACTGCAGGTGGATGAAGACCGAATCGCCACTTTTCATCCCAGTGAGCCCATTTACCAGGCTGATCAGGTGATCAATCAGTATCTGGATGGCAGTAATAATTTGGATATTGTGATTGAAAGCGCCGTCGAGGAGGGGTTGTTTGAGATCGAAAATTTGCGACAGATAGAGGCATTGCAACGCTTCGCTGAAACTTTAGCGCACGTCAACGGCTCCACTTCGGTGGTTGATTACCTGAAGCAGATGCATCGATCGCTCAATGAAGGGCGCGCTGATGCCTATCAGTTACCCGACAATTCACAGTTAATCGCTCAGTATTTCTTACTCTACAGCGCCTCAGCTGATCCCTCTGATTTCGAGGAGGAGATAGACTACGACTACCGCATCGCCAACCTGCGTTTAAATTTGGACTCAGGTGCTTACTCGGATATTGCGCCAGTAGTGATTGCGCTGCAGCAATATATTGATCAGCATTTCTCGACTAATCAATTGACGGCGAAGCTGTCGGGAAGAGTGAATGTGCACTATCACTGGATAAAAGATCTGGGCAATAGTCACTTTGTCGGCCTGGCTGTCAGTCTGACACTGGTATTACTGATCTCTGCCTGGTTGTTTCAATCCCTGGTGGCGGGCTTATTAGCGCTGCTACCGGTGGTCAGCTCACTGTTGCTGGTGTATACCGCTATGGTGTTGCTGGATATAAAATTGGGCATTGGCACATCGATGTTTGCCTCTGTGGCAATCGGCTTAGGGGTAGATTTTGCCATTCATACTATCGACCGACTGCAGTCCAATTTTAAGCAGTTGGGTGAGCGGGGGGACGCCGCCATCCTGGCACTTTATCCAAGCACTGGACGGGCACTACTGTTCAACTTCCTGGCGGTTTGCTGTGGCTTTGGGGTGTTAATGAGTAGCCAGGTAGTGCCATTAACTAATTTCGGCATCATCGTTGTTATCTCGGTCAGCACTAGCTTTCTGACCAGTCTTACCTTACTTCCAGCACTGGTTAAAGTGTTTAAACCCCGGTTTATCTATGCTGTGGAAGAGGTCTCACTGCAGAGTGCAAAAGCGTAACAGAGTGTGAAATCCGCTCTTGGCCATTGCACAAAGCCGGGTAGAGAGCGGCCAAATATAATCCAGGAGATAGCCAATGCATAAATTAACCGTATCGTTAAGTTTAATTGCAACCAGTATTATTCTCTCATCCACAGCCGTGGCGCAGCAATTAGATGCCGTAACTATTGTCGCCAAAGTGAACGCTGTTGATGAGGGTGAGTACGTCAGTCGTAAATTATTGATGACCATGACCGATAAGAGAGGTAAATCTCGACAGCGCGATACCATCAGTTATCGAAAATACTATGCGGATGAAAAGCGCACGGTACTTTTTTATCTGCAGCCAAAAAATGTTAAGGGCACCGGTTTTTTAACTTATGATTATGCCGACAAAGCGCGCGATGACGATCAATGGTTATACCTGCCAGCCATGCGCAAAGTACGGCGGATTTCGGCTGCCGATCGCGGTGATTATTTCCTCGGTACCGATTTGACCTATGAAGATATGAAACTGGAGGGGAAGTTAGAGCCGGCAGATTTTGTCTATTCTGTGATCGGGCAAAAACAGCAGCAAGGTAAAACATTAATTCAGCTGGCAGGGGTGCCACACAATCAGCAGATTGCAGTGGAACTCGGCTATAGCAAAGTGCAATCCTGGGTGGATAGCAGCAACTGGATAGTGGTGGCTACCCAGGCCTGGGATTTGCGGGGAAACTTGCTGAAGAGCATTACTAATTCGGATATTCGCCGGATAGACGGTATCTGGACCCGGCATTTGATCGAGGTGCTCAACCATAAAACCGGTCATCAAACTGTGTATCAGTTCTCTGAAGTGAATTACAAAACACTGGTTAAAGATAGTCTGTTTCGTAAAAACGCGCTCAGCAGAGGCCGTTAATATGTCGGTTTTATTTTTTAACTCTATGATTTTATGTGTGTTGTTGCCCAGCGGTTTGGTTCAGGCAGAACTAAGCAGCAGTTTACAACAACAGTGGGCCTTTAATACGAGTACCGGCGACAGCCAAAAAATGGCCACGGTGCTGCAGGTTGAATTTAATACCCCCTTGGCAGAAGAGTCGTATTTCACTGTAATCAGTGAATTTAAGTACGATTTTCAGAAGCACTTAGCGACGGCGCAGGAGCGGCCGCCAAGTTACTCATCGGTTAACGGTCCCAGCTGGGAAAATGGTAAGGCACAGTTGACTGTCCAGGAGCTGTACTTAGATAGCAGCTGGCAACAGCTACAGTTGCGTCTGGGAAAACAGCAGCTGGTCTGGGGAGAGGCCGATGGTTTAAAAGTGTTAGATAAAGTAAATCCCAGTCGCTTTAGTGAATTTATCTTAGAGGACTTTGATCAGTCGCGGATTGCCACTTGGATGCTGAATGCGCAATGGGAAGTGGATGACAGCAGTTCGTTGCAGCTGCTGTGGATTCCCGATAGCAGTTATCACGAAATGCCCAGGGCAGGCAGTGAATACAGCTTTAGCAGTGCGGCGACAGTTCCGGTGCCGGCACCGGGGGTACAATTACAACTGCGCAGAGCAGCTAAGCCAGATCACTGGTTAACAGACAGTGAATTGGGCGTTAAATACACAGCCTTTAAAAACGGCTGGGATATCAGTCTGAACTATCTCTATCACTACCGGGATTTTGCCGTGCTGTATCGCCAGCAACAAGGCAGCAAGCTAGTGATCAGTCCCGAATACCAACGCAGTCATTTAATAGGCGGATCGCTGAGTAATACTTTCGCCGGAGTCACCTTAAGGGCTGAAATAGGCCTGGATACAGCCAGCTTTTTTTTACGCAGTGACCTGATCGACAGCGGCATCACTAAAAGTGCAGAACTGTCATCGCTGATCGGACTCGATTGGCAGGGGGGAGATAACAGAGTCAGCGGGCAGTGGTTGCTCAGCAATATCCTGGATTACAATTCACAGATTATCCGCGACCAGTATGAGCACACTTTGAGTCTGTCGTACCAGCGAGATTTTGCCAACCAGACGATCAGCTTTTCAACCCTGGCGCTGCACTCACCGACTAATAATGATGGCTTAATCCGGCCAAAATTAAGCTACAACTTACGCAGCGGCTTTGACTTGTGGCTGGGAGCCGATGTTTTTTACGGCAGTAAATCGGGGCTCTACGGCCAGTTTAAAGACAGAGATCGAATCTATACTGGCTTTGAATGGAGTTTTTAACTGCACCGGCAGGGGTTGCTACTCTAAGCGTACTGGATAGAGCTAAAGCTTGTGTGTGTTAGAGAAGCGGTCAATAATTGCGCTGTACTTAAAGGGGCTAAGTGCAGCAACCCAATACCCCATGCAAACTGGGGCACTGGCAATATTGTTCACTTATTCTTTAAGCCCAAACATCATTCTTCTTTTTGCGACGCGGCATATGTGGCAGTACCAGGCCAATAAAGATACCCATGATAATGATTGCGGCGCCGCGCATAAACCAATACATTTCCACTTCTTCACTCTGGTTGGCAATCCGCGTTTGCAACTTGGAATTGTCCAATTCCAATGTCTGGATTTGTGTTAGCAACTGTTCTCGCTGCGTCACTAGCTGTTGATTGCTGGCAATTTGTTGGTTGAGATTCTGTTGTTGTTTATCCTGCAGTGCTTTGTTGCTGTCGGCTATACCATTCAATTTAGTATTGGCACTGGTTAACGCTTTCTCAACTTTTGGCAAGCGCAGTATTGCCGGCTCTTGTGAGGTAATAAACTTAGTGGTTATCCAGCCACTGCGACCGCGGGGATCCTGGACTTTACTGTAGCCGGTTTTTTTATCGCTCTGCAGCAGTTTAATCCGGGTACCGGCATTCAGACTGCCAATGATACGATATTGTGAGCTGGGTCCTTTGTGCAAATAGGTAAAGAGTTGATCGCTGACATAGCGGTCGGTGGCAGTGACACTGGTGCTGAGAAAGGTGAAGATTGTAATAACTAAATAGGCAAATGTTTTCACTGGGGCTCCTAAATGCAGCAAGGTAAAAATGGCCGTAATCAATGGCCAGTATAAAATAAATGCAGTGTCGTTGTTGCAACAACAGCTATTATGTTGCTTGTACTAATAGCGAAGTGTTAATTAATACAAGCTGAATACATGGCTGGTTGCAGGCTAATTGACAGCTGTGAGCCCTAAGACCTGCAATTGTTGTTTAAGTTCTGCAGCACTGGGGGGAATTTCACCGCACAGAGCAGAGTTTAACAGGCAGTTCTTATAAATTGAGATAATCGCCAGCCGCTGTGCCGGATTGTAGTTTTCAGTGGTGAGTATTTGCTCGCAGCAATGCTGCAAATTTTTTTCAAATTGCTGACACATAATCACAGATGATGGGTCTAATTTATGCGATTCCCCATACAGAATTTTGTAAATAGCCAGCTGTGCAGGGTGTATAATGAGTTGTTGGTACAAGTGATGTATTTTATCGCTAAAGTGCAGTGCATCTTCGCTGATTATCTGTAGGTAACGGGATTGAGCTAACGCTGCCTGTTCAGAAATTAGCGCTTGCAGTAGCGCTTGTTTACTGGGGAAATTATTGTATACAGTCGGTTTTGAAACCCCTGCTTCGCGCACCACCAGATCGATCGAGGTCCCCTGATAGCCATATTTGGCAAACAGCTGACTTGCCACTGCAATAATATGCTGTTTTTTTGACGGACGGCCCCTGGCCATATTTTTCCCCTTGACGGCAGTGATAAAATACATTAACTTTACTATACCGTTTAGTTAATAAATTAATAGTGTGAGGTTATCATGAGTGATCAAGGGTATTTTGGTCAATACGGCGGGAGCTTTATTCCCGAAATTCTTTACTCTTCCCAGCAGCAGTTGTTGAAACACTACCGTGAAGCTATGGCTGATCCGAGCTTTATCGCCGATGTTAAGCGTGAGATGCAACAGTATTCTGGTAGGCCAACCCCACTGACACACTGTCCGAACTTGTCTGCACAATTGGGCGGAGCGCAAATATATTTAAAGCGTGAAGACCTGAATCACAGTGGCGCCCATAAGATGAATAATGTGATTGGTCAGGGACTATTGACCAAACGCATGGGTAAAAAGCGCGTGATAGCTGAAACAGGAGCCGGTCAGCACGGAGTGGCGACAGCATTAATCAGTGCCCGATTGGGGCTTGAATGTACTATTTATATGGGTGCTCATGATATTGCCCGCCAGTACCCGAACGTGTTTTGGATGAAGCAATTGGGCGCTACAGTAATACCAGTGACTACCGGCTCACAAACGTTAAAAGATGCACTGGATGAAGCGCTGCGCGACTGGACTTCAAGTTTTGAAGACACTCATTATTTAATCGGCACTAGCTGTGGCTGCGAGCCCTTCCCGGAAATGGTGGCGGGTTTTCAGTCGGTGATTGGTGAAGAGGTAAAAGAGCAGGCGATGGCGCAGTTTGGCGCAATGCCCGACAAAATTTATGCCTGTGTAGGTGGTGGCAGTAACGCCTGCGGTATCTTCCTGCCTTTTGTTGGCACATCCACTGAGTTAATCGGTGTCGAGGCGGGTGGCCGCGGTGATGGTGTCGGTGAACACGCCAAGCGTTTCAATACCGATCAAGCTAAATTTGGTATCTCGCAAGGTTACGCCACTATGTTCCTGCAGGATGATCAGGGCCAGCTGGCACCGACTCACTCTATTTCAGCCGGATTGGATTATGTGGGGGTCTCGCCTATTTTAGCTGACTTATCGGATCGCGGTTTAGTGCGCATGACTAGCGCTCTGGACACTGAAGTGATAGCGGCTTTTAAACAACTGATGTTAGGCGAGGGGATCATTGCGGCGATGGAGTCATCGCATGCTATTGCCGGTGGCCTGCGCGAGGCGGCCAGCTTAGATCCCTCGCAAAATATTGTCATTAATATTTCCGGTCGCGGTGATAAAGACATCTTTACTATCGCCAGTGCATTAGAAGATCAGCCATTTAAGGACTTTTTACGCAGCTATCTAGAGGGGCAGGACTAAGATGAATACTCTGGCTAAATTTATTAAAGAGCAACGTCAAACAAAGCCGATTTTGTTGATGACTCATGTGATTTACGGCTACCCCAGTATTGATGAGAGCTTGCAGATGATGAAGACTCTGCTGGAAAAAGGCGCATCGATATTGGAAGTGCAATTTCCCTTCTCTGATCCGGTAGCCGATGGTCCAGTGATTACCAATGCCTGCCATCAAGCATTGCAGAGCCAGCCAAAACTGCAGCAGTGTTTAAAAGATATCAGTGCGCTGGGGGCGGCTTTTCCCAACTCTAAAGTACTGTTGATGAGTTACTTGAACCCGCTGTTGCAATACGGCTTCAAGCAATTAGCAGAGGACATGTCTCCACATGTCGGCGGGGTCATTATTCCGGATTTACCTATAGATCATCATAAAATGCTTGAGCCACTGCTGCAGGCTGCAGTCGATCCCATCTGGCTGATCATCCCGGGAATGGACAAAGAACGTATTGAGTTGGTCTGTGAACACGCTCGTGGCCTGTTGTATTGTGTCAGTCGCAAAGGGGTGACAGGGCAGGGGGTTGCTAGCCAGAGTGCTCATCAGCAACTGCAGCAGTACCTGGGCGAGATTAATCAGCATACTGCAGTGCCACTGGCGTTGGGTTTTGGCATTGCCAGTGCCGCAGATGTCAGGGAGATTACCGGTCTTGTGGATGTGGCGGTAGTGGGCAGTGCGTTGCTGCGGGCGCATCAAAGTGCAGGTCTGAGTGGTTTTTCACAAAAAGCTGATGAATTACTCAGCGCTACTAACTGATAGCGATAATGCTGCATGAAAATTGCCCTGAGGCGGGCAGTTTTCATGTTAATAGCGGCTTATATCAGCAAGTTTTTAAGCCACTGAAGTCGGATCAAAAACTTGCTTGGCCGCTCATCATTAAATATCGAATTCTGCCCAAATTGGTGCGTGATCGGAAGGTTTTTCCATGGCGCGGATATCGTAGTCGATCTCAGCACTGCTACAAGTTGCATATAGACTAGGGGTAGCCAGGACTGCATCGATACGCAGGCCACGCTTTGGCTCGTCGGCAAAACCTTTACTGCGATAATCAAACCAACTGTACCTATTGTCCCTCTCGGGGTGATGCTGGCGGTAAGTATCTTGCAAGCCCCAGCCCATCAACGTTGCCAGCCATTCTCGCTCAATCGGTTGAAAGCTGGCTTTGCCGCTCTTTAACCAGCGTTTGCGGTTGGGTTCGCCAATGCCAATATCCATCTCCTGTGCCGATATATTTAAGTCTCCTAGCACAATGACATGGTCTTTAGGGTCGCAGTGCTCAGTCAAATGTTTCTGTAAGTCTTGATAAAATTTCTCTTTAGCGGGGAATTTTGTCTCGTGGGCAATGTTCTCTCCCTGGGGGAAATAGCCGTTTAATACAGTGACAATGTTGCCCTTATCGCTTTGGTACTGGCCGATGATCATCCGTCGCTGTGCATCTTCTGCATCTGTTGCAAAACCTTTTTGAATATTCAAAGCCGGTTTCTTGGAGATCATGCAGACTCCGTAGTGACCCTTTTGTCCGTGATAATCGACGTGATAACCCAGATCAGTGATCATTGCTACCGGAAACTCGTCATCGTGGACCTTGATCTCTTGGATACCTATTACATCCGGGCTGTGGGTTTTAATCAGCTCGGCGATTTGATGGGGGCGAGCACGTAACCCGTTGACATTAAAAGAGACAATTTTCATAACGATATCTACCAGTAGGTTGAAGTTTGCGGCTATTCTAGCAGCAAATTAATGCACAATGTGCAGTTACTTTGGCAAAAAATACGTGATTACAAGCGCTGCAAAGCGGCCGTTGCAAAGTCTGTTACAGAGGATTTTTGAGTTGCTGGATAAAAAGTAGTTTTTCAGGGCTATAACTACCAGTAGCCGCAGCTTTTCAGGTATCCTAGCAATCTTTAAGCAGTCCCCTTGTGGAACTCGGATTTTCGTCTCAGTATCGCAATAACTTTTGCAAGCTAGCAGCTAAAGCTCAATGGCTATGCAATAGTTGTCCGCTTTGAAAGTACTGATGAGCAGAGCAGAGGAATATTTATCTACCGGCTGGGGAACTTATCCAGCCTTAGGGTGATCTGTATCAGAGCACTAATCGTCAGTGACAGTTTACTGTTTCTTGGCTGTTATTTTTATTATATTTTGTAGTTGTCCCGGAGAATAGTTGTGGCAGAATTTGATTTTGATTTGTTTGTAATTGGCGCAGGCTCTGGTGGAGTACGCACCGCGCGTATGGCCGCTGCTAAAGGGGTTAAAGTAGCCATCACCGAAGATCTGTACTTAGGTGGTACTTGTGTCAATGTAGGTTGTGTGCCGAAAAAACTGTTTGTCTATTCATCGCACTATGCCGATGATTTTAAGGAAGCGAAAGGTTTTGGTTGGAGTGTCGGCGAGAGTAAGTTTGACTGGCCAACCTTAAGAGATAACAAAACTAAAGAGATCGAACGTCTCAATGGTATTTACCATAACATGTTGGTCAATTCCGGCTGTACTTTGATTGAAGGGCGCGGAGTGATGATCGATGCACATACGGTCGAAGTGGCCGGAGTGCAATACAGCGCCGAACGTATTTTAGTGGCCACTGGGGGCTGGCCTTTTGTTCCCGAGTTCCCGGGCAGTCAACATGTTATCAGTTCTAACGAAGTATTCTTTTTAGAGACTTTCCCCAAGCGTGCCATGGTAGTAGGTGGTGGTTATATTGCGGTGGAATTTGCCGGTATTTTCGCTGGCCTGGGGGCTAAAACCGAATTGCTGTATCGCGGTGAGTTATTCCTGCGCGGCTTCGATAATGAAGTGCGTAAATTTGTCGCTCAAGAAGTGGCCAAAAAAGCAGTTAATCTCAACTTTAACTGCGATATCGAATCCATCGAAAAGCAGGCTGACGGATCGCTGTTAGTGACCACCAAAGATGGAAAAACCATTGAAACGGATTGTGTGATGTACGCAACCGGCCGGGTACCTAAAGTTGCAGGCATTGGCCTAGAACAGCTGGGTGTAGAGCAGGCAAAAAATGGCGCTATCATCGTCAATGAAAATTTCCAGAGCTCAGTGCCATCCGTTTATGCCTTAGGTGATGTGATCGACAGAGTGCAGCTGACTCCAGTGGCGCTGGCTGAGGGAATGGCACTGGTCAATCACTTGTACAATGAAGGCAGTGCCGATGTTGATTACGACTTGATTGCCACTGCAGTTTTTTGCCAGCCAAACATTGGCACGGTCGGCTTGTCCGAAGAGCAGGCACGCGAGCAGTATAGTGATATCGATGTCTATGTCAGTGACTTCAGAGCCATGAAACATACTTTGTCGGGTAGTGATGAGCGCACTTTGATGAAACTGATCGTCGACAAAGCCACAGATAAAGTTCTCGGGGTACATATGGTGGGGCCCGATTCAGGTGAAATAATCCAGGGGATCGCTATCGCACTAAAAGCCGGCGCTACCAAGGCGGTGTTTGATTCCACTATTGGTATTCACCCGACCGCGGCGGAAGAGTTTGTCACTATGAGATCTGCAACCAGATCTTAAAACTGATCTCGGTTAAGACATTATTGAAATCACTGTTGATGTACTAAAGACTGATGTATAAAAAAAGGGCTGAATTATCAGCCCTTTTTTATTGCCTAGCGAAGACAAAATATTGAAGTACTCAGATACTTAAGCGATCACTATTTTATTTTTTCCAGTCGTCTTGGCAGTTTTTAAGGCTTTCAGAGTGCGGCTGGTAAATTGATCACTGCTATCTCCATCAAGCATTTGACTTAGGCCAAAGGAAACTGATAATACGTTTTTTATCGAGTTGGAGTTTTTTTGTCGCAAGCGGATGGATTCAATTTTCTTGCGCAGCGACTCGGATATCTCAGTCGCCTGGACTATGTCAGATCCCAGTAAAATCATGGCGAAGCGGGTTCCGGCGAATCGGATAGCCAGAGAGGGGGCCTTGCATTGATTGGATAACAGATTGGCGACAAATAAAATAATTTTATCGCCCATTTGCTGGCCATATTCTTCGTTAAAATCCTGAAAGTTGTCCAGTTCAAAGATGGCAATGCTCGCCACAGTACCCGCGGAAAGCTGTACTAACTGGTCTACTTCTCTATCAAATACCCCACGGTTAAACAGTTTAGTGACCGGGTCTACTCTGGGATCGTTGCGCGAGTTTTTAAGCTCGTGCTTGAGAATATTGATTTCTTTTTGCGCGGCGCTTATCTGCTCTTGGAAGGCTAAATTAGATTTACTGATACTGTCGGTGTTGTCCGAGAGGCTCTTGATGATTTTCTCTCGAGATACCTTGCTGTGTTCGTTGCGTAATTCAGTCAGGCTGCTGGTGAGTACATCTTGAAATTCAGCAGCACATTGACTGGCGATGCCGGCTTTTTTATGTAAGTCGTTAACTAAGCTTATTGCTTTAGTTTGGAATCCGTCGGCGTCATTAATTTCATCTTTGATCAGATGTTCCCGGAACATCTCCTCTGAGAGCAAGGTCGGGCAAGTGCCATATACGTCCAGAGCCTTTTCAAGCTCCAGGTTTAGTTTAGGTGCACGCTTAGATACGTAGGTATACCACAACGCATAGTTTAATGGATTTGGCGGGATTTTATATTTCACCATCAACGGAATTGCCTGGCGCAAATATTCGGCAGATTGTGTTGGTTTCTCCGCAAATTTCATTGGAACCCTTTTTTATTTTTAGTGCTTATTCTGGCTAAACTGTTTTGCAGCCTGCTAATCTCAAATAGTCGGTAGCCTTAGCTATCAGTGCTATTTTCAGTGCATTGACAGCTATGCAATCGTTCAGGCAGATAATTGTCAAAACTCACTCAATAGAGCATAACGACATTAAAGCAGGAAAGTTAAGAAAAAGTCTTAGTTATTTTACAAAAAAGGCAAAAAATTGGCTTTTTCACTGATTAATCTCTGTTTCAGTGCAATTATTATACGATCGTTGGTTAAAAGTAACGCTTTTGCTGGCTGTCAGATGGAAAAATATCCAATATCTAACTTGTGTTTGCATACTCAAACAAACAGTAGGCACTAGTAGATGCAACAATCTTTAGCTGTAAGTTGTCATCCACATATCCCTTAAGTGTTATCCAGTAAAATTAGTTCTCTGTGGTAGGGGGAGATGGCTGCATGAAATTCTTTGAGAGAGGGCTCTTCGATGGATAGCTGTAATTGTTGGCCATTATCCAGCCAGGTCCGTTCAAGGACTTCCGTGCCTGTCGATTGCCTGATGATATGTTCTATCACTCCGGTGAGATTAAAAGGTACAGTCAGGCACAGTGTAGTTCGCAGTTGCACTAGTTCTGTAGTGCTGTGCTCTAAGGTTAAAGTCACAGTAGAGCTATAGGCACGGGCTATTCCTCCAGTGCCCAACTTGATTCCGCCAAAGTAGCGGGTCACTACTATACATACGTTCCCCAGACCGCTGTGTTTTAAAACTTGGAACATAGGCATGCCGGCAGTGCCTTTAGGCTCTCCGTCGTCGCTGTAGCCCCAATACGAGGACTGTTCGGGTAAACCCGCGATAAAACAGTGACAGCTGTGGTTGGCGCCGCTGTGTATCCTTTTGATTTGCTGCACGAACGCTATTGCCTCAGCCGAATTAGTGACTATAGCGCTGTTACCAATAAACTGACTTTTTTTGATAACTTGGGTAACTTCAACGGCTTTGCTGGGTCGGTAGTAGCTCATGAGGTCGAGAGGTCCGCCTTGTTGGGTAAAGGTGAAGCTTGGCAGCCACTGGCAGTGGTAGAGTCTTCAGCGAGTGGCGGTATTTTATAGGAAATTATCTAAAATTTTAACTATTGGCTTAAAGTAGCAGGAAATAAATCGGTGCATTGGCAGCTGTATTCATCTATTTACAGAATGAATCTTCACTGTAGTCTGAGTTCTTCTGCTGCCCTTCAATAAGTAACATAAGTAGAGTTGACCGAAAGGAAAATTAGCCAACAAATATCGAATAAAATCAAGAAGTATTTTTTAGTTCACCCTTCAGAAAAAAATAATAAAAACTCTTACTTTTTTATTAAAAAGCTATTGACATCCCAGACCCTAGAAAATACGTGACATTCGAGCTGAATGAACAAAAGCAGTAAAAAACAGCCGTAAGTAGTTGTTTTATATAGCACGAAATATATGGTTAAAAAATGATCAATTCGTTCTGTGCGCTGTATTTGCGGGCTTAGAAGACAATCAAGTGACACTATTAACAGAGTTATCCACAGTAGATGTGGGCACATTTACCTAGCCCAACTACGGGGCGGGATGCACAAGGTTTTAACCAGTGTTCAGGGTGATGTAATGGTGTATTCGCCGACAAAACTGTAAGCAGAAACAGTCAGTATAAAAAATAAATAATCGCAATAATATTTTAAATTAGAGGATTAACTTGGCATGTCCACTGGCTGTAAAAGGAAATTTTACGCTCTGCTGGTTAGTTTGTTGCAAGTTAACACTTTAGTCTCTGGAAATTTCGACTATCAGGCAACTGCATAATTGGCAGGCGCAGATAGTTGGAGATGCTTGCATGGAATGAATTCTTTGCAACCCCCATAACAAGCTCTAAGGTTGAATCTAAGCCTTCCCTCCCCCGCAAAGTGGATCACGGCAATAGTGCCAGGTGAGTTAGCTGTATAGGCAAGGTAGAAAAGTGGCTAGTGGAGGCTGACTATTGTCAATTACAGTAACGGGGAAATTGCAGGGTATATCCTTAAGCTGGTTATTCACCCAGAGCGCTCTTTTTCGGCTTTGGTTGCAGCGACGCTATGGCAAAATCTAAGCAAAAAAAAAGGGCCGTAGCCCTTTTATCTTTAGTTGTATCTTATAAGAAATTAGAGACTGCGTAATAACCTACTAAGCTCATCACTATAGTGTAAGGCAGAGCCATGAAGACCATCTTGCCATAAGATAATCTGATCAGTGGCGCCAGTGCCGAGGTCAGTAGAAACAGGAACGCGGCCTGGCCGTTTGGTGTGGCTACACTAGGTAGGTTAGTACCCGTGTTGATAGCGATCGCCAGCACGTTGAACTGTTCGCGATCAATTCTACCACTCGCCAGAGCAGCCGCTACCTCGTTGATATAAACAGTGGCGACAAACACATTATCACTGATTGCGGATAACACACCGTTGGCGATGAAGAACATGCCAGGCTGTACATCTCTTGGCATATCCAGCACTGCTTGAATAATAGGGGTAAACAAGTGCTGCTCATGGATGACTGAGACTATGGCAAAAAATACCACTAGCAGAGCAGTGAAAGGCAGTGCCTCTTCAAAAGCTTTACCTATTTGATGTTCTTCTGTGATGCCGTTAAACGCTGTCAGTAAGACGATCACAGTCAGGCCGATCAAGCCTACAGCAGCTAAGTGGAAGGCAAGTCCTAAGATCAGGAAGATAGCGACGGCAATTTGCACGTACATAGTGACTCTGTCGCGCTGGGTGCGTTTCGCTTCTTGTTCCAGATCAAAGGAGGTCAGAATTTCGCGAACGGAATCGGGTAACAAAGTGCCGTAGTCACAAATTTTGAATTTCTCTACGAATACACAAGTTAGCAAGCCGGCCGCTAATACCGGCATGGAGACTGGAGCCATCACCATGAAAAATTCCAGAAAATCCCAGCCCGCTTTATTGGCGATCAGTAAGTTTTGCGGCTCACCTACTACAGTACAGACTCCACCCAGTGCAGTACCTACTGCACCGTGCATTAACAAGCTGCGCAGGAAAGCTCTGAACTTTAGCAGATCTTCTTTGCGGTGGCTGTCCAGTTCGGCATCGTCAGTGTGGTCGTGTTCAGTATCATGGTGTTTTCCCGAGGCCACTTTGTGATAAACAGAGTAAAAGCCGACTCCGACACTGATTAATACGGCGGTGACTGTCAATGCATCTAAGAACGCCGACAAAAACGCCGCGACTATAGAGAACAGCAGAGAGAGCAGAATTTTTGACTTAACGTTCAGTAGTAATTTGGTAAAGATGAATAACAACATGCTCTGCATGAAGTAGATACCGGCCACCATAAACATCAACAGTAGAATAACTTCAAGGTTATTGCTGATTTCATGGTAAACGGTTTCAGGCCCTGCCAGACCAATGACTATCGCCTGAATTGCCAGTAAACCACCCGGTTGTAGCGGATAACATTTTAGTGCCATTGCCAGAGTGAAGATAAATTCAAATATCAACACCCATCCAGCGAGAACAGGGTTAGTGGCAAAAAGTAAAATTGGGTTGATAACCAGAAAAGCGATTATCGTCTGTTTGTACCAAACAGGAGAGTTGCCTAAGAAGTTCTTAAACATCGCCTGCGTCATAGTCATGGTCATATAAAATATGTCCTTAAAAAGTAAGTAAATTTTTTGTTATCAGTAAAGCTTTCACGGCCTTTATCCAAGGCACTGGCTCGGTTGTGCTAGCAATATTCAGCTTTTAGTACTGGCGCATCAAACTTAAGCTTAAGTATCAATAATCTAGTTACCGCTAAGCATAGTTGTCCGATAGCTGTTGCGCCAGTATTCTCGGCTGGAGTGAGATTTTCTTCTTCCTTGAAAATACCCGGTTTTTAGTTGCTAACAGTCACTGGCTAGCAGGAAAAATCTTTCAATCCCTCCGTGCAGCGAAATTAGCAGTCATTAAACTTGCTAAATTTTGTCGTATTATAGAGGTATTGGCTCAGTAAATTAAGTCCGGAAGTCAAATTATCAGTTTTAATAGCAAGGGCTTAGTGAAAATAATTACTCAGCTTTGAATCTTTTGCTCATCCCCGGCTTTCTTTTTAAAAAGTTTACCCAGTGATGTGGCCAATATGACATTGCCATGGGCCGTTAAATCGCCTTTTAAAAAGGCCGACATGCCGTCGATTTCTCCGGTCATTAAGGCATAAAAAGTCTGTTCATTCATCGTCAGAATAATATTGGGGTCATCGTGTTCTGCCATTTCGATGCTACATTTAGCATCGGCAATACTGATATAAAAAGAAAATTTGTCAGTGAGTCTGAATTGAAAGACAGCGGTCATGTTTTCGGCATTTTGGCTTTGAAAGCGCGAGGGTAGTTTGGCAATGATCTGTTCTGTGGAAACTTTAGCTTGAAAACTTTCTTGCATACTCTTTTACCCGTAAAAATGCTTTAGAAAAAATGGCTTGCTTGGGCTTTTATGGTACATTAATGCTCCGCGCGAGTAACGAATTTTTGGAGATTTACATTGGTTGATTTTTTGTACGAATACGGCATGTTTTTGGCCAAAGCTATAACGGTTATAGTGACAATTATGCTGATCTTAATCGGTTTGTTGGCGATAGGTGGCAGGGGAAAAAGGGATCATGCTCATGGTGAAATCACCTTGACTTCGATCAACGATAACTTTGAAGAAATGAAAGATGCCATCGAGTCTGTAGTCATAGACCCTGAAGTGTATAAACAGCAAATTAAAGCGCTGCATAAAAAAGAAAAGAAAGAAGCTAAAGAGAAAAAGAAGCAGGCTAAGGCTGACGCTAAGCAAGCTAAGCTGGCATTGAAGCAAGCGGAAAAGAATCCAGCGACATCAGGTGATGACACCAGCACTGAAGCTGTAAACAGCGACGCAGTCAATGATCAACAGGACAGCGAGCAGCCAACTGATGAGCATGAAGAGCGAAAGCGGGTCTTCGTCTTAGATTTTAATGGTGATATCAGAGCTTCTGAAGTGGATTTGTTGCGCGAAGAAATTTCCGCGGTGTTGGCCTTTGCCAGCCCGAGCGATGAAGTGGTGCTGCGATTAGATAGCGCTGGAGGAATGGTGCACAGTTATGGCTTGGCTGCATCGCAGCTGGAGCGCATTAAATCCGCTAAGATAAAATTGACTATTTGTGTCGATGAAGTCGCCGCCTCTGGTGGTTATATGATGGCATGTTTAGCAGATAAATTAATTGCCGCACCTTTTTCTATTCTGGGGTCTATTGGCGTGGTTGCACAACTGCCTAATTTTCACCGGGTACTGAAAAAGCATGGGGTAGATTATGAAACTTTCACTGCCGGTGAGTATAAGCGTACAGTGACCATGTTTGGCGAAAATACCGAAAAGGGTAAAGAGAAATTCATTGAGGAAATCCAGGATACCCATCTACTGTTCAAAGAATTTGTCGCTCAGGCCCGTCCCAATGTTGATATTGACAAGGTGGCGACCGGAGAAGTTTGGTTTGGTCGACGTGCTCTGGAACAAAATTTAGTGGATGAGCTAAATACATCCGATGATTTTTTAATGAAAATTTGCCAGTCAGCCGATGTCTATCAGGTACGCTATGAAATTAAAAAATCATTCGGTGAACGCATTAGTGAAATGACAGTGAAAACCACGACTAAAGTAGTTGCAAATACCTTAGAAAAAATGACTAGTTCAATGAATTTCATGCGCTAACATGTTAATAATACTTAGGTTGTAGTATCTTGATTGTTTTAAACAGGCAGTTTAAATTCGTTTAGTAAATATAATGGGAATTGAATGGCTCAGTCGAAAACAGCAAAACAAATATTAAGCGCAGCAGAGGCTCTGTTTGCCGAACAAGGTTTTGTTGAAACCACTATGAGGCAGATAACCAAAGAAGCCAATGTCAATTTAGCGGCGATTAATTACCACTTTGGTTCCAAGCAAGGGTTAATTCAGTCTGTCGCAGAGCAGTTTTTGCGGCCCTTCTCCGATTACATCGATCAGGCCCTAATGGAGCGCTGTGCGCTGGACATGGACAGCTCGATGCAAATGGAAGAGTTGCTGGAGCTGTTAATGCGCGCCCTGTTGCGTGTAGATCAGGAAAATACTCACGCACTGTTGATGTTCACGCGTCTGTTAGAGCTGGCGTATATGAAAAGTCAGGAGGAGTTGCGACAGTTTATCATAGGCAGATATGGCTCGAAGCTAACGCCTTATATTGATTTGATCAGAACTCAGGCGGCGATGATGGAAGATGATGAGTTCTTTTGGCGGCTGCATTTTGTTATGGGTTCAGTGATATTTACTTTATCTAATTTCACTATGTTAGCGGCGATAGAGAAAAGAAAATTTAAATCAAACCCCGAAGTTGAGCGCATCTTGCACCGTATGGTGCCGGTATTAAGTGCCGGTATGCAGGCGCGTGGCGATAAGATATATTTTAGCCGCATTTAAATCGGACCTTAGCAGCCGCCGAGCAATCTGCCGACAGCGGCCTAAAAATCCTTCAATATCAGTGTCTTCACTATAAAGGAAAACTCATGCAATACGGTCGATTAATGTTGGATGTGGCGGGTCTGGCGTTAACTGCACCAGAGCGAGATATCTTAGGGCACCCGCAAGTGGGAGGCCTTATTTTGTTTGCCCGCAACTACCAGTGCAGGGCGCAATTGTTAGATTTGATCGCCGCTATCCGCGAACAGAACGATTCTATAGTGATCGCGGTAGATCAGGAGGGCGGGCGAGTGCAGCGCTTTCGTGATGAGTTTGTGGCACTGCCGCCGATGCAGGCATTGCACTTGTCCTATCAACAAAATCCACAGTCTGCGCTGCAACAAGCGACTGAACTGGGTTGGCTGATGGCATCTGAAATTACCGGCATGGATATAGACATTAGTTTTGCCCCGGTGTTAGATTTACACTGGTCTCACAGTGATATCATCGGCACTCGGTCATTTGGCTCCTCTGCAGAGCAAGTTATCGCCCTGACTAAAAATTTCATTATAGGTATGGGGCAAGCGGGGATGCGCTCGACCGGCAAACATTTCCCGGGGCACGGCTGGGTAAGTGCCGATTCACATTTGCAGATCGCCACAGATGAGCGCAGCTTGCAGCAGATAAGGGCCGCTGATTTGAAACCTTTCGCCGCGCTTATCGAAGCGGGCTTAGATGCGGTGATGCCCGCTCATGTTATCTATCCACAAGTTGATCCAAACCCCGCTGGCTTTTCCAGCTTCTGGCTGCAGCAAATACTGCGAGAGGAGCTAAAGTTTGACGGTGTTATTTTTAGCGATGATTTAAATATGCACGGCGCCAGTTTGGCAACAGCTGGCGCCGGTGAAAATTACGCCGATAGGGCCGCTGCAGCCCTCAGTGCCGGATGTGATACTGTACTGGTTTGCAATAACCCACGGGGTGCGCAGCAAGTACTGGAGTATTTAGATAAAGTACAGCTGCAGAAGTCCGACAGGTTAGTGAAAATGCGCAAGACCCCCGTCGCTATAGATGCAGAGCGCTTTTATCGGGCACGTGAAATTGCCGGCCAGTTAATCTAACTGACTTATATATGGGTTCCATTTAACTGCTTAAATAAGCATAAAGAGAAAAGGTATAGATTTTGCAAGATGTAACAGCAATCCAGCTCTGGCTGGAAGAGTATTTGTCGATAGGTGCTGAAGGGGGTTGGTTGCTGGCGGTATTTTCTATTATATTTCTGACTTTGCTCTGTGCGCTGTTTGCAAAACTTTTTTTCAATCGCCTGGCCCTGCAGTTACAAAAAACTAAAAACCAGTGGGATGATATTTTGCTGGCCGCCATCCGTCGGCCGATTATTTTTATGATTTGGCTGCTGGGGGGATCACTAGCTGTTTACGCGGGCAATTTTGTGGTCAGTGATGCAGCGAGTGCCTCTAGTAGTGCGCTGCTGGCCCTGGTGCAGCCAGTGCGAAAAGTGGGCGCAATACTGTTGTTTGCCTGGTTTTTTATCCGCTTTATCCGTCTGGCAGAAGTTAGGCTTATAGATCCTGCCGGGATCAGCACTTCTATGGATCATACAACGGTCAGTGCTTTTGCCAAGTTGCTACGCTTGTCTATCATCATTACTGTGTCCTTAGTGGTATTGCAGAGCCTGGGTTATAGTATTTCCGGGGTGTTGGCCTTTGGTGGTATTGGCGGTATTGCGGTAGGTTTTGCCGCCAAAGACTTGCTGGCTAACTTCTTTGGCGGGCTGATGATATACATGGACCGACCTTTTAAAGTGGGAGATTGGATTCGCTCCCCCGACAAAAATATTGAAGGTGTGGTCGAAGATATTGGTTGGCGCCTGACCCGTATTCGCACTTTTGATAAGAGGCCGCTGTACGTTCCCAACGCGACTTTTGCCAGTATTTCTGTGGAAAACCCCTCGCGTATGAGCAACCGGCGTATTTATGAGACAGTGGGGGTCAGGTACTGTGATATAGATACTTTGAGTATCATCCTGGTCGATGTGCGGCAGATGTTAGAGCAGCACCCGGAAATAGATACTAAGCAAACTTTGATGGTTAACTTTAATAAAATGGCTGAATCCTCGTTAGATTTTTTTGTCTATACCTTTACCAAGACCACTAATTGGGAGCATTTTCATAAAGTCAAAGAAGATGTGTTATTTAAAGTGGCGAAAATAATACAACAACACAATGCCCAGGTTGCCTTTCCCACTAGTACCTTGCACTTGGAAATGGAAGATCAACCGCGAATGCCATCTTTAGCTGCAAGCGAAAAATAGTAGTAAGTCTCCCGCCATCGGCCGTTAGTGACAGGTTGTGATTGCCGGGTGTTTAGAGAGTTGTTGTAAAAGATTATCTTGAGGTTGTTATGCCCATTAAAATTCCTGATTTGCTGCCTGCAGTGGATTTGTTAAGCAGTGAAAATATCTTCGTAATGACAGAGACCCGAGCCATGCATCAAGATGTGCGGCCGCTGAAAGTGTTGTTATTAAACCTGATGCCAAAGAAGATAGAAACCGAAAATCAGCTGATCCGCATGTTGTCTAACAGCCCGCTACAGATAGATTTCCAGCTACTGCGTATTGATCACACTGAAAGTAAAAATACTCCGACAGCACATTTAAATAGTTTCTATCGAGATTTTAAAGATATCAAAAATAATCAATATGATGGCTTGATAGTAACAGGTGCCCCGCTGGGTCGGGTTCCCTGGGAGGAAGTGCGTTACAAAGACGAAGTGGCAGAGATAATTCAGTGGTCGCAGCAGCATGTGACATCCACGATGTTTTTATGCTGGGCGGTTGAGGCGGCGCTGAATATTTTTTACGATTTACCGAAAAAACTCCGTGAAGAAAAGCTTTCAGGTGTCTATTCTCACCGCACTAAGCATAAACACGAAACCTTAACCCGAGGCTTTGATGATTATTTTCAGGCTCCGCACTCTCGCTACGCAGATTATTCAGTGGGCGTGATCAAGAATCACACCGATTTGCATATTTTGGCCAGCTCTGAAGAAGCCGGGGTCTATCTAATGGCCAGCAGTGATCGCAAGCGGGTGTTTGTAACCGGACACCCGGAGTATGACGCTGAAACTCTGGCGCAAGAGTACTGGCGAGATATGGAGCAGCAGCCAAATACGCCGATCCCCTGCAATTATTTTCCGGATAACAATACTGACAGTAAGCCCTACAGTACCTGGCGCTCACATGCCAATTTGCTGTTCAGTAATTGGTTGAATTACTACGTTTATCAGATGACGCCTTATCAGCTTGAGACTGAGGAAGATAAATAGCAATAGTCACGCAGTTAGCTAGCCCGCTTGGGCTGGCTGTAAAAAGAGCGCTGAAGCTGCCGTCCTGGGTGTGAAATCTCCAAGACTGTCTGACTGGTCGCTCTGCGCTTTACTGGTTCATCCTCTTGTCAATTGCCTTGCTGTGATCAAGAGCTGTATGCGCATTTTCCAATATTTTGTTGTTTTATAATCACCCTTTAAGTGAGGTTCTTATGTCCCAGACGTTAACCGGTAATACTAGAAAAGTGGCGATAGTCACGGGTGGTAGCAGGGGGATAGGCAGGGCCACGGCGCTGTTGCTAGCAGCCAATGGTTATGACTTGTGTATTAATTATTTATCTAATACTGCTGCTGCCGAGAGTGTTAAAGAGCAAGTGCAGGCACTGGGGGCAAGTTGTCTGTTGTTTCAGGGTGATGTCTCAGACGAAGAGTGTGTAGTCGCGCTTTTCAATAGCGTTGATGCCAGGTTCTCCCGGCTGGACGCGCTGGTTAATAACGCCGCGTTAATGTTACCGCAAATAAGCATCGAGCAAGTGACTCAACAGCGTTTGCAACGGATGTTTTGTACCAATATTAGCAGTTACTTTTTATGTGCCCGTGAAGCTGTGCTGCGTATGGCTTTTAAGCACGGTGGTAAAGGTGGGGCTATTGTCAATGTATCATCGCTGGCTGCCCGCACTGGCTCGCCCCATGAGTACATGGATTACGCCGCCAGTAAAGGTGCCATAGATACATTAACCCGGGGTCTGGCCAGAGAAATGAGCCGAGAGGGAGTAAGGGTCAACGGGGTGCGTCCCGGTTTAATTTACACAGATATGCATAGGGATGGCGGAGAGCCTGGCAGGGTGGATAGAGTCAAAGAGTTGCTGCCATTGGGGCGAGGTGGGCAACCTGAAGAAGTAGCTCAGGCGATCTACTGGCTGTTATCTGACAACTCCTCTTTTACCACTGGAGATCGAATAGATGTTGCAGGTGGGAGTTAGGGGGTAAAAGTTGGAAGTTGGAAGTTGGAAGTAGCGAGTAGCGAGTAATAAGTAGCGAGTTGGCGGTGTTGTTTAGCTGGGGAATTGATCCTTGGACAGTGCTGTGGCTGCTGCGTATAATGGCGGCCTTCTTATTTAGGACAGACCATGACAGCACTTGAAGAAATAAAGCAATTCTTGCCTTGTGAAACGCCCCAGGCGTGGATAGATGTAGCGCTCAAGCAACAGCCATTAATGTTAATAGATCATGCGCACTGCGAAAAAAAGGCTGCCTCTACGGCCATGACCATGATGTTTCGCTATGTTGATCGGCCCGAGTTGTTGAAAAAAATGTCGCGTTTAGCCCGTGAAGAGCTGATTCATTTTGAGCAAGTGTTGGCATTGATGGAAGAGCGTGGCATTGAATATGTGCACTTGACCGCCGCGCGCTATGTTGCCGGCTTGCGTACTATCGTTAAAACTTATGAGCCGCAGAGATTGGTAGATATTTTGATTATCGGTGCTTTTGTCGAGGCTCGCTCCTGTGAGCGCTTTGCCAAAATAGCGCCTTTTTTGGACCCGGAGCTAGAGCGTTTTTACCGCTCGCTGTTAAAGTCTGAAGGACGTCATTATCAAGACTATCTGCAGCTGGCTGAAGATTATGCCGATGGACCCATCGATGAGCGTATCGAAGAGTTTCGAGCGTTAGAAAAAGAGTTAATCTTAAGTGATGACACTGAGTTCCGCTTTCACAGTGGTGTTCCTGTCCTGACCGAGGATGCGCAATAGCGGCCGTATGGCGCCAATGCGGATCTAACATTGAATATAGTAGAGCAACATGAATCAAGATAATCTAACTAAAGTCGCGGCTGCTACAGCAGCTGCGACTGCCAAAAAAAAATCTAACCCGCTGTTAAATAAAGTTCACCGGAAATTGCGCCGCGAAGTGGGACGGGCGGTTATGGATTATAAGATGATCGAAGAGGGGGATCGTATTATGGTCTGTCTCTCCGGGGGGAAAGACTCCTACGCGATGCTGGATTTATTGATGAGTTTGCAGCGCAACGCGCCGATCAATTTTGAGTTGATTGCGGTGAACCTGGATCAAAAACAACCGGGATTTCCCGAGCATATACTGCCTGAATATCTGGAAAAACTGGACATTGAATACTATATAGTTGAGCGTGATACTTATTCAGTAGTACGCAGTAAAATTCCCGAGGGGAAAAAGACCTGCGGTCTGTGCTCGCGCTTGCGCCGCGGCACATTGTACGCTTTTGCCGAGGAGATCAATGCCAATAAAATCGCCCTGGGCCACCACAAAGACGACATTATCGAAACCTTGTTTTTGAATATGTTCAACGGCGCCAGGTTGGCAGGAATGCCGCCCAAATTATTATCAGATGATGGTCGAAACATCGTCATCAGACCGTTGGCTTATGCGCGGGAAAAAGATATTATCGAGTTTGCCGGCTACAAAAACTTTCCGATCATTCCCTGTAATTTGTGCGGCTCCCAAGAGAACCTGCAGCGACAGAATATAAAAGCGATGTTGGCGCAGTGGGAAGAAGAAACTCCAGGTCGCAATGAGAGCATCTTTGGTGCAATGCAAAATGTCTCTGCAAGTCAATTGGCTGACAGAGCGCTGTTTGATTTTGAGAACTTAGCCATAGACAGGAGCAGCGAGCGCGAAGCGTTTGAATTCGCCGATGGTCAGCAAGTGAACAAAAGCCGCCCCAGAGCCAATCCTGTACAAATCATCGAATCGCTTAGTATTAATTAAAAATAAGTCGCAAGTCGCGAGTAATAAGTCGTAAGTAACAGTCAAAATCCTACTCGCTACTCGCTACTCGCTACTCGCTACTCGCACTTCACGATTCCGTGGTCTTTTTAAATGGCAGCAGCTCAGTCAGCTGCTGTTTATAGCCTTGCATGGCTTTTGTTTCACGCTGCAAGAAATCTTCGATAGCTTCGCTAAACTGCGGGTGCTTAATATAGTGGCTTGAATAAGTAGTGATCGGCTCGAAGCCGCGCTGAATCTTATGCTCCCCTTGAGCGCCCGGGTCAAAGCGCTGGATCTGGTGTTTAATGCAGTACTCTAGCCCCTGGTAGTAACAAGTTTCAAAGTGTAGATTGTCGAAATTATCCAGTGAGCCCCAATAGCGTCCATAGAGTGTGGAGTTCTGTGGGTCAGTGTTTTTGAAACACCAGGCGCAAGCGACGGTTTTTCCCTGATGGCTAGCGACAAAAAGTACGATATGCGAGGCTAAGCTCTCAAGTAACAGCTGGAAAAATTCGATATTCAGATAACCTTTACGACCGCGTTTTAAATAGGTCAGTTGGTAGCAATAATAGAACTCTTGCAGCAGTTGTAAACTGATGTCAGCACCTTCGACTGCTTCAATAGACACTTGTTGTTCGCTGACAATACGCCGCTCGCGCTTAATGTTTTTACGCTTGCGCGAGGTAAAACTGGCCAGGAAATGCTCGAAACTGCTGTAGTCTTTGTTTTTCCAGTGATACTGGCATCCCTCCCTGATCAGCAGGCCCTGCTGCTGTAGTTGGACACTTTCGGCCTCGGGATGGAATAGGCCGTGCCAGCTGGAAAATCCATATTCCTCGCAAATAGCTGCTATCTGTTTTGTGATAAAAGGCAGTATCTCTGCCAAAGGTAGTTTACTGGAGATGCGTGGGCCGTAGCAGGGACTGAAAGGAATGGCTGTTAGCAATTTAGGGTAATAAGCTAAATTGTGTCTGCTATAAGCTTCTGCCCAGTCCCAATCGAAAACATATTCACCCATGGAGTTGGTCTTTTGGTACATGGGCATGATGCATACCAGTTCAGCCTTACGGTATACCGTAAGGTGAGCTACCTGCCAACCAGTGTCTGCGCTAGTGCAGTCGCTGTGCTCCAGAGCCGCGAGAAATTCGTAGCGCAGAAAGGGATAGTGATATCCGCATAAATCGTTCCATTGGTTTTTGTTTATCTCTTCAATACTGTTCAATATCTTGATTTCAAAGCTCATAGTGGAAATATCTATACATAGTAGGGTGTGGCAATGTTACCAAGTTGTCAGCTGCAGCGCATTTTATTCTAAAACAATTCATCAGCATGATTATTTTGCTGATAACAGTTAAAGATTGTCGAAAATAATTGCCGCTTTTTTCTCCAGTGCTCATACTGTTGCTATTTGCACTCTAGGAGCTTAGCTGACTTGTTTGCATGTTCCTAATACACTAGCGCTATTTGTTGGCTGCTTCTAAACTTAAATATACCGAGCACTGTAGAGGATTAAACAATGGACGAGTTAGAAATGGAGTTTGTATTAGATGCACAATTGCAGAATGATTGTGTGTTTTTAGGGGAGATGCCGCTGTGTCGGCTGTTATTGATGAACGATAAGCAGTTTCCCTGGTTTATTTTAGTGCCGCGACGGGTAGATGCATCTGAGTTGTACCACTTGTCGCTAAAAGACAGGCAGTTACTGATGTCTGAATCCTGTGATTTAAGTGCCGCACTGGCGGATGGCTTTAATGCCAGCAAGATGAATGTGGCAAGTTTAGGCAATATGGTTAAACAGCTACACATTCATCATATAGTGCGCTATGAAACAGACGTTGCCTGGCCTGCGCCGGTGTGGGGTAAACAGTCTTGTAAGCCCTACTCGGAAGATGAAATAGAGTCGATCAGGCAGAAAGTGACAGCGTTGCTGGAAGCTCATCTGTCATTTAAGCCAGTCGTCTGATAGTTTGCCGGGGTGCTAAATTTAGGGCTGGAGAATAAGCGCGGTAGATTGAGATTAAATAGCACACAAAGGATAAATATTGAGGTATAATTCGCCGCTTTGATTATTGTGGACAGAATAAATGCCAATTTTTGACTTTGCGTGCCAGCAATGTGATCACGAATTCGAAAAGCTCGTCATGAGAACTGATGCTCCCGCACCAAAATGTACCTCATGTGACAGTGAAAATGTGAAGCAGCAAGTGTCTGCCCCGGCTTTCAGGCTGGCGGGCAGTGGCTGGTACGAGACCGACTTTAAGACCGGTAAAAAGAAAAACTTAGCTTCTAATGACGCCGATACAGCGCCTAAAAAAGCCGATGCAGCACCTAAAAAAGCCGCCGCAGCCAAAGATTCGTCTAGTGCTGAATAGGGCAGGCGTCAATTAGCAACCAATATTTCAGATGGTTCTGGCGACAAATTTTTAAGCTTCAGATGCCATCGATAGACAACAATTAAGATCAACTCAATAGGAATTAATTATGCGCAGCCTTTATTGCGGCGACTTGCGAAAAGCGCAAGTGGGTGAAGAAGTAACTTTGGTCGGCTGGGTTCACCGTCGCCGAGACCACGGTGGAGTGATATTTTTAGACGTTCGTGACCGCGAAGGCGTAGTGCAGATTGTTTTCGATCCGGATCGCGAGCAGAGCTTTGCGATCGCTGATTCAGTGCGTAACGAATACGTTATTGAGATTAAAGGACTGGTACGTGATCGTCCTCAAGGGACTATTAATCCAGAAATGGGTACTGGTGAAATTGAAATTCTGGGTAAAGAGCTGGTTATATTAAATAAGTCGGAGACGCCTCCGTTCCAGTTAGATGATCACCAGCAAGTCAGTGAAGAAGTGCGTCTTAAAAACCGTTTCATGGATTTGCGTCGTCCCGAAATGCAACAAAAATTGCGTCTTCGTGCAGCGGTGAGCTCCGCCATTCGCAACTTTTTAGACGACAACGGTTTCCTCGACATTGAAACACCTATATTGACCCGTGCTACTCCTGAAGGCGCCCGAGATTATATAGTACCATCGCGTACCCACGAGGGTAATTTCTTTGCCTTGCCACAATCTCCGCAGCTGTTTAAGCAATTGCTGATGGTTTCAGGTTTCGATCGCTACTACCAGATCGCCAGGTGTTTCCGCGATGAAGATTTGCGTGCAGATCGTCAGCCAGAATTTACCCAGATCGATATCGAGATGTCGTTCATGGACCAAGATGAGATCATGGCTGTTACTGAGAAAATGATCAGCGGCCTGTTCCAGGATAAATTGTCGGTTGACTTGGGTGAGTTCCCACGTATGACTTATGCTGAGGCGATGTCTCGCTTCGGTTCTGACAAGCCTGACTTGCGCAACCCGATGGAATTAGTAGACGTCGGCGACTTGATGGCGAATATTGAATTTAAAGTGTTTGCCGGTCCCGCCAACGACGCCGGTTCTCGTGTTGCTGCATTGAAAGTGCCCGGTGGCGCGAAGCTAACCCGTAAGCTGATCGACGAATACACTAAATTTGTCAGCATTTACGGTGCCCGTGGCTTGGCTTGGATTAAAGTCAACGAGCTGGAAAAAGGCGCAGAAGGTCTGCAATCGCCTATCGTTAAATTTCTCGGTGAAGATGTTGCCATGGCGATCATGGCGCGACTGGGGGCAAAAAATGGTGATTTAGTCTTCTTTGGTGCTGATAAAACCAACATCGTCAATGAAGCGCTAGGTGCGTTGCGTAATAAAGTGGGTGTAGATTTAGAGCTGCTTACCTGCGAATGGGCACCACTTTGGGTTGTTGATTGGCCGATGTTTGAAAAGACTTCGGACGGTGGTATCACTGCACTTCATCATCCATTTACCGCGCCAAACTGCACCCCAGAAGAGTTGGAAGCTGACCCGCTAGCGGCAAATTCAATCGCCTACGACATGGTTTTAAACGGCTGTGAGTTAGGCGGTGGATCCATTCGTATCCATAAAGCAGAAATGCAAAAAGCAGTATTCCGCTGCTTGGGTATCAGTGATGAAGAAGCCGAAGAGAAGTTTGGCTTCCTGTTGAATGCGCTTAAATTTGGTGCGCCACCGCACGGCGGTTTAGCGTTCGGTCTGGATCGGTTGATCATGTTGATGACAGGTACTGAATCTATCCGTGAAGTCATTGCTTTTCCGAAAACGCAGACTGCTGCCTGTCCGCTAACTAACGCCCCGGGTGAAGTCAGCAAAGCACAGCTCAAAGAGCTAAATATCAGATTGCGCGAGAAAATCAGCGTCTAAGGTCGCAGTTGAATGCGCTGTCACTTTCAAGCGCATTTGCAAACAGACAAGTTGCCAGTGATTGATCAGCTGCAACTTGTCTGGCATTTGCGCATATTTATATTATCAGCCCTGCTGTTGCGCTCTGGCAGCGGGTACTCTTCCTGAATGACTAATTAATCTACTTGACCGCTACCCGGTGTTGCCAGTTACGGTTGCCAATTCCCTTTGTCTAATAAATATCCACTGCTGAAAAAGCGACCAGTACGACTCGCCGCCGGTTAACGCCTCGCCACACAATTGCACAAATTTTTAAGTATTTGACGCCTTTTTTTGTGTTTTTGCCCGGTTTCTTACTAAGCTTCTATGATACTCCGACTAAGCTCATGTATAATCGGCAAGTTTTTTGGTGGGGAATATTGTTGTCAAATAACTATAAACATAGTGCGCTCAGAGTTGCATACATTTGAGGCAGACAACAGTAATTTCTCGAAAATTTATAATCGTGATTAGGTGAAGTGTATGATCAAGATCAACAAAGGTCTAGATCTGCCGATTTTAGGCACTGTGCCGCAGAGTATTTCTGCGTCGGCACCAGTGCGTTCGGTCGCCGTGAGTGGCCCTGACTACGTTGGCTGTAAGCCGACGATGGCCGTCAAGGTGGGGGACCGAGTTAAACTCGGTCAAGTGATCTTTTCTGACAAGAAAACAGAAGGTGTTAATTTTACAGCGCCAGCAGCGGGTACTGTAACTGAAATTAACCGCGGTGAGAGACGCGCATTGCTCTCAGTGGTAATAGCCGTTGATCAGCAGGAAGAATATGTAGAGTTTGACAAGCACTCTACCGCTGAACTGGCTAGTTTATCTGCAGAGCAAGTAGCCAGCCAGCTACAATTATCGGGACTATGGAGCGCCTTGCGCACCCGTCCTTTTAGCAAAATTCCAGCCTCGGGAACTACGCCTGCTGCAATTTTTGTAACAGCGATAGATACTAACCCGCTGGCTGCGGATCCGGCCATTATTCTCGCTGAGAATGCAGCCGATTTTAGTAACGGCTTAACCTTGTTGACAAGGTTAACTGCTGGCAAAGTATTCCTTTGTAAAGCAGCCGGTGCCAATATCCCCACAGCAGACGGGGTTACTGTAGAAGAATTTTCCGGCGTTCACCCAGCGGGTAACGTGGGGACTCATATCCACTTTTTAGAGCCGGTTTCCCGTGACCACATGGTCTGGACCATTGGCTATCAAGATGTTGTGGCTATAGGTAAATTGTTCACCCAAGGTAAGTTGTCTGTTGAGCGTATCGTCGCTGTGGTCGGCCCGGTAGTTACTAAGCCTGCATTGCTGCGCACTCGATTAGGTGCCAAGGTCAGTGACTTATTGAAAGGTTTGACTGAAACAGCCGGCAACCGTGTTATTACAGGCTCGATCTGGAATGGCCGCACTGTAGAAGGTGCATTGGATTACCTAGGTCGTTACAGCACTCAAATTACTGTTATCGAAGAGGGTGACAAGCGTGAGTTTATGGGTTGGGCTGTACCTGGTGCCAATCAATTCTCTGTACTAAGTATATTTACTTCTGCTTTGAACAGCGCTAAGAAATTCAGTTTCTCGACCACGACTAACGGTTCTGAACGTGCCATGCTTCCAGTGGGACAATTTGAAAGATTGATGCCTATGGACATACTGCCGACACAATTGCTCCGTGCGATTGTTACCGGCGATATTGTTACCGCTATGGATTTAGGTGTTCTGGAACTCGATGAAGAAGATTTGGCCCTCTGTACTTTTGCCTGTCCAGGTAAGTACGAATACGGCCCGATTCTTCGCGATAATTTAACACGCATCGAGAGAGAGGCTTAACACCATGAGTTTGAGAAATATTCTTGATAAAATGGAGCCGCACTTTCACAAGGGCGGTAAATACGAGAACTGGTATGCGCTTTATGAAGCGGCTGATACCATTTTTTACACCCCAGGACATGTGACCAAAACGGCAGCTCACGTACGCGATGGTGTCGATTTAAAGCGCATGATGATCTTAGTGTGGATGTGTACCTTCCCCGCAGTATTCTTTGGTTTATATAACCTGGGTCTGCAGGCGAATACCGCCATGGATGCGATGGGTCTAACGCAAGGCACTGGCTGGCGCGGAGCACTTGCCGGTGCACTGACAGGCTTTGATGCCAACAGCATCTGGGACAACTTAATCTACGGTGCCATTTACTGGCTACCTATTTATGCGGTCACTTTTGTGGTCGGTGGTTTCTGGGAAGTCTTGTTTGCCATGAAGCGCGGCCATGAAGTTAACGAAGGCTTCTTTGTTACTTCAATCTTGTTTGCCTTAACGCTGCCACCGGATATCCCGCTATGGCAAGTTGCCTTAGGTATCAGCTTTGGGGTCGTCATTGGTAAAGAAGTCTTTGGTGGAACAGGTAAAAACTTCCTTAATCCGGCACTGACTGGTCGAGCTTTCCTATTTTTTGCCTACCCGGCACAAATGTCAGGAGATGCTATCTGGACAGCTGTTGATGGTTTCACGGGTGCAACTCCATTAGGATTAGCAGCGGCAGGTGGTGTAGAAGCCATAATCGCTCAGAACATCACATTCATGGATGCCTTTATTGGTACTATCCCAGGGTCTGTCGGTGAAGTCTCTACCTTAGCTATCTTGCTAGGTGGCGGTATGTTGGTGGTCATGAAATTGGCAGCCTGGCGCATTGTCGCAGGTGTTGTTGCCGGTATGGTTGCCATGAGTCTGATCTTTAATCTTATCGGATCTGAAACTAACCCTATGTTTAGTATGCCTTTCTATTGGCATTTTGTCTTGGGTGGGTTCGCCTTTGGTTTGTTCTATATGGCCACTGATCCTATCTCCGCCTCTATGACTGACTTAGGTAAGTGGTATTTCGGTGCTCTTATCGGGGTGATGGTTATCTTGATACGTGTTGTCAATCCAGCGTTCCCAGAGGGAATGATGTTGGCGATCCTATTCGGTAACTTGTTTGCGCCTCTTATCGATAACTTCGTCGTTCAGGCAAACATTAAGCGGAGGGCATTACGTCATGGCAGCTAAAAATGACACTATCGGCAGAACGATAACCGTAACGGTATTGCTCTGTGTGGTCTGCTCGGTCATCGTATCGGCGGCAGCTGTGCTGTTAAAGCCACAGCAACTGATCAACAAAGAGCTGGATCGTCAGAGCAATATACTGGCGGCGGCGCAAATTGACTATCAAGGTCAAGACATTCAGAAACTCTTTGCAGACAAAATTGTCACTAAGTATGTAGATTTGAAGACCGGCAAATATGTCGAAAAACCTGCAACTTACAGAGATGCTAAGAGAGCGGCGAAAGATCCTGCGCTTTCCACTGCGCTTACCCGCAAGCAAGACATCGCCTCTATAAAAAGAACTGCCGATGTAATGCCTGTATACCTGGTGAATAAAGATGATCAGCTAAAAAAAGTTATCTTACCGGTTCACGGTTACGGTCTCTGGTCGACACTCTACGGCTTTTTGGCTCTGGAGGGTGACTTAAACACTGTTGTAGGTTTTGGTTTCTACTCTCACGGTGAAACACCCGGGTTGGGGGGAGAAGTTGACAATCCTAAGTGGAAAGCACTTTGGCCGGGTAAAAAGGTCTATGCAGAGGGCTCTATGGAGCCTAAGTTAGGTCTGGTAAAAGTGGCTGTCGTTCCAGGTGCTCCAGGTTCTGAGTTTAAAGTAGATGCTTTATCTGGTGCGACTATCACCAGTAACGGTGTCACTAAACTGGTGCAATTTTGGATGGGTAAAAATGGCTATGCTACTTACCTGACCAGTCTTAAAGCAGGGGAGAGCTAATCATGTCAGAAACAAGAGATATGATCGTTAAGCCAATATTTGCCAACAACCCGATTGCATTGCAGATCTTGGGTGTTTGCTCAGCTTTGGCGGTAACATCAAACTTAAAAACAGCAGTGGTAATGACCCTTGCGGTAATGGTAGTGACAGCATTTTCCAGTATGTTTGTCTCTATGATGCGCAATCATATGCCCAGCTCTATTCGAATCATCTGTCAGATGACTATTATTGCCTCACTGGTAATAGTGGTTGACCAAGTGCTTAAAGCGGTCGCTTATGATACTTCTAAGCAGCTTTCGGTATTCGTTGGTCTGATCATCACTAACTGTATTGTTATGGGACGTGCGGAAGCATTTGCCATGAAGAATGCACCCATCCCATCGTTTTTAGATGGTATAGGTAACGGTCTGGGATACGGTGCGGTATTATTGTTTGTTGGCTTTATCCGCGAACTTTTTGGTTCCGGGAGCTTGTTCGGTATCGAAATTTTGCCGCTAGTCACCAATGACGGCTGGTACATGAGTAACGGTTTATTACTGTTGCCGCCAAGTGCCTTCTTTATTATTGGTCTGATGATCTGGTTGATGCGTACTTATGATACCAGTCAAGTTGAAGCGCCTGACTTTGTGATTGCCAAAAACTCTCAAAAGGAGGCTTTCTAAATGGAACAGTATATTAGTCTGTTTGTAAAAGCCGTTTTTGTTGAAAACATGGCATTGTCGTTCTTCTTAGGTATGTGTACTTTCCTGGCTATCTCCAAGAAAGTACAGACGGCTATTGGTCTTGGCATCGCGGTTATTGTGGTACTTGCGATCACCACTCCGGTCAATAACTTGTTATACAACTTGTTGTTAAAAGAAGGAGCGCTGGCCTGGGCTGGTTATCCTGATGTTGACCTCAGCTTCCTGGGTTATATTTCATATATTGGTGTTATCGCTGCGATCGTACAGATATTGGAAATGGTATTGGACAAGTTTTTCCCGGCGCTTTACAACGCCCTGGGGGTCTTCTTACCGTTGATTACCGTTAACTGTGCCATCATGGGTGCCGCTCTGTTTATGGTTGAACGCGACTATAACTTTGGCGAGTCTGTGGTTTATGGTGTAGGTGCTGGCTTAGGTTGGGCACTGGCGATTGCAACCTTAGCAGGTATTCGTGAGAAACTGAGATACAGTGATGTTCCAGCGGGACTACAGGGATTAGGTATTACCTTTATCTCCGTGGGATTGATGGCGCTTGGCTTTATGTCATTCTCAGGCGTGCAGCTTTAATACATGATAATTAACAAAGGAATATCTAAGCCATGAATGCTGAAATAATTCTCGGTGTTGTCATGTTTACTGTAGTAGTGCTTGCACTAGTCGCAGTTATTCTGGCAGCGCGCTCTAAATTAGTAAGTTCCGGTGATGTGACAATCAACATCAACAACGATCCGGATAAAAAAGTAATAGTGCCTGCAGGCGGTAAGTTACTACAGACCCTCTCTGAAATGGGTGTTTTCATCCCTTCAGCTTGTGGTGGCGGTGGTACTTGTGCCCAGTGTAAGTGTCAGGTTTTAGATGGCGGTGGCTCTATGCTGCCAACAGAAGAGTCTCACTTCACTTTACGTGAGGCAAAAGAGGGCTGGCGTCTGGCTTGTCAGGTTGCCGTTAAAGAAGACATGGAGCTTGAACTCGAAGAGGAAATCTTCGGCGTTAAGAAGTGGACATGTACGGTTGATTCAAACCCTAACGTCGCCACTTTTATTAAAGAGCTGACACTGCGTATTCCCGATGGCGAAGTCGTAGACTTCCGCGCCGGTGGTTATGTGCAGTTGGAGTGTCCTCCGCACGTTGTCGACTATAAAACGTTCGATATCGAAGAAGAGTACCGCGGTGACTGGGATAAATTCAACGTCTGGGACAATGTCTCAACGGTAACTGAAACGACTATCCGCGCCTACTCTATGGCCAACTATCCTGGTGAAAAAGGTATTGTTAAGTTCAATATCCGGATCGCTTCACCACCACCAGGCAGTCAGGGGATTCCTCCGGGAATCATGTCATCTTTCGTCTTCAACTTGAAGCCGGGTGATACCATAGACGTATACGGTCCGTTCGGCGAATTTTTCGCCAGAGACACTGATGCAGAAATGGTCTTTGTCGGCGGTGGTGCCGGAATGGCGCCGATGCGTTCACACATCTTCGATCAGTTGAAGCGTTTGAACTCTACCCGTAAAATCTCTTTCTGGTATGGCGCACGCTCACTGCGTGAGGCGTTTTACTCTGAAGAGTACGATCAGCTAGCGGCCGAAAATGATAACTTCAAATGGCATTTGGCGCTCTCTGATCCGCAACCAGAAGATAACTGGGACGGGATGACTGGCTTTATCCACAACGTATTATTTGAAAACTATCTCAAGGACCATGAAGCGCCTGAAGATTGTGAATTCTATATGTGTGGTCCACCAATGATGAACTCAGCAGTTATCAAACTGTTGGAAGATTTAGGTGTCGAGCCTGAAAACATCTTATTGGACGACTTTGGTGGTTAAACACAATGGTTAAGTCTCTATCAGGTGCGCTTTTGCGTGCCTCGCAACGGCTGGCAGTTAATCTGCTGGCCGTTTTTGTACTTATAGCTCTGCCTTTTAGCACTGTCTTTGCCACCGAAAAAGTTGTGGCCATAGAAGGCAGAACTATGGGTACTACTTATCACATTAAGTGGGTTGCCAATAGCGATGAAGCAGCTGATCAGGCTGTTACTTTTAAAAGCGATGCCGACCAGTTGCTGCGTGATATCAATCAGGCGATGTCTACTTACATCAGTGATTCCGAACTGTCGTTGTTTAATCAGAGCGCCTCAGGTACTAAAGCACAAGTGTCCACGGCACTCTATGATATTTTGAGCAAAGCTCAACAGATCAGCAGAGACTCCAATGGCGCTTACGATATTACCGTCGGGCCATTGATTAATCTTTGGGGCTTTGGCCCTGATAAGCGTATCACCAAAGCACCGAGCGCTGAGAAAATCGCTGCGATACGCAGCAGAGTGGGTTATCAACATCTAGCTTTGCTCGGTGATAACACCATTGTCAAACATGCAAACTTATACTTGGATTTATCTTCCATCGCCAAGGGCTATGCGGTAGATCAATTGGCTAATTTGCTTGGCAGTGCTGGCTACAGCGCCTATTTAGTTGAAGTAGGGGGTGAATTACTGACCAAGGGCTTGAAGCCCAATCAGCAGCCCTGGCGAATTGCCATTGAGAGCCCCACCGCTGGTCGGACTATTCAACGTATTGTCAGAGTCGATGATGTTGCAGTAGCGACTTCTGGGGATTACCGCAATTACTTTGAAGATAAAGGCATTCGATACTCGCATATTATTGACACTAAAACCGGTCGGCCTATTACGCATAACCTGGCATCTGTGACAGTATTGGCGGATAATTGTGCTCTTGCAGATGCACTAGCGACCGCTTTTCTGGCGATGGGAGTGGAAAAATCTTATCAATACGCCAGCGATAATGGCATTGATGCCTTTTTTATCAGTAAAAGTAACGATGGTTTTATAGAAAAAATGACGCCTGGTTTTGCCAGTCGTATAGAAAATTAAAGATAGCGACCTTTAGCGCTCAAGTGAGGAAATCATGGGAACATTTATAGCAGTATTTGTGGTGTTAATGGCAGTTGTGGTTGCTATGTCGGTGGGTGTACTGCTTGGCGGCAAGCCTATAGCCGGGTCATGTGGTGGCATGGCAGCACTGGGCATGGACACTGCCTGTGATATTTGTGCCGGCGATAAGCAGGTATGTGAAGATGAAAACGAAAGAGTTGCCCGTGAAGCACGCGAGAGCAAGCTGGTAAATTTGGGTTATGAAGCAATCACTAAAAAGTCGTAAGAAATAAAAAATAAGTAGTAAGTAGTAAGTAGTAAGAAACAAAATTTAGAAGTCTTGTGCTTAACGGGAGTTCTCAAGGATTAGCAGTGCAGTAGTGTTTGCTAGTTGCAATAATTATAATGGTCGCTGTGTTATGCAGTACTGATGAAAGGGGTTGTTGATGGCTGAGTATGACTATGACGTAGTAGTGATTGGTTCGGGGCCTGCTGGCGAAGGGGCGGCAATGAACGCTGCCAAGCACGGCAAGAAAGTTGCGGTTATCGAAGAGCAGCAAGCCGTGGGTGGCAACTGTACCCACAAGGGCACTATCCCCTCTAAGGCACTACGCCATTCAGTAAAGCAAATTGTTGAATTTAACACTAACCCTATGTTCCGTGAAATAGGCGAGCCACGTTGGTTCTCCTTTCAAAAAGTATTGAATCGCGCGGAAAAAGTGATGGCCAATCAAGTCATGTTACGCACCAATTTTTATGCGCGTAACAGAGTCGATGTGTTTTTTGGCAAAGCTGAATTTAAAGATGCCAACACTTTGTTAGTGAAAGGAACGGTGAAAGGCGACGAGGTAATCAGAGCTAAAAATATCGTCATAGCCACGGGTTCTAGCCCTTACTGTCCACCAGATATTGACTTCACGCACGCGCGGATTTACAACTCTGATACCATTTTAAAGCTCAATCACACTCCGCGCACTATCATTATTTTTGGCGCCGGCGTTATCGGCTGCGAATACGCCTCAATCTTTAGTGGTTTAGGGGTTAAAGTTGATTTGATTGATACCAGAGGTCGGTTGTTATCTTTCCTCGATGGCGAAATATCTGATGCACTGAGTTATCACTTGCGCAACACCTCCGTTAAAATCCGTCACAACGAAGATTACTCCAGTGTTACCGGGGATGACAGAGGTGTAGTACTGTGCCTTAAGTCCGGCAAGAAAATTCGCGCCGATGCATTTCTCTGGTGTAATGGACGCACCGGTAATACTGCAGAACTGGCGCTGGAAAATGCTGGCTTGACAGCGAATAGCCGCGGTCAATTGGAAATAGATGATCGCTATCGCACTCCTGTAGAAGGCATCTCGGCTGTTGGGGATGTGATAGGTTGGCCATCTCTGGCCTCTGCTGCTATTGATCAGGGGCGTTCTACCGCCGCTGATATAATTGGCAATAAAGACTTTCGCTATATTGATGAAGTGCCCACCGGTATCTATACAATTCCTGAGATTAGCTCCCTGGGTAAAACCGAAGAAGAGTTGACCTCGGCCTGTATTCCCTACGAAGTGGGGCAGGCGTTTTTCAAAGACACCGCCAGGGCACAAATTACCAGTCAGCCAGTGGGAATGCTGAAGATCTTGTTCGACCCTGATTCTTTAGCGATTTTAGGTATCCACTGTTTTGGTGACCAAGCTTCAGAGATTATCCACATCGGTCAGGCGATTATGCAGCAAAAGGGCGAGGCTAATACCCTGGCATATTTTGTAAATACTACTTTTAACTACCCGACTATGGCAGAAGCTTATCGGGTGGCGGCGATCGCCGGCCTGAACAGGATCCAACACTTGTAAATAATTAACAGTTTTTTCAGTGCATTATAAAGCCCCATCTGGGGCTTTTTATTGTGAATTTTACTATTTCTGCTTGTCGTTCTTGTCACTATCAGCGCTTTTATAATAACTGTCTTCGTAATATATACCTTTGATCTGCAGCTTTTTTTCGACCCAGCGATTAAAGCGACTCCAAATGAAAAAAGCGGGGGTCATGCCAATGCCTATGCCTAGCATTAAACCTGATCCAGCATATTCTTCTGACATTAGTTCAGTCGTGAAATCAAAAAAGCCAAATCTCTGTAGCAGATAGTACCAAAACACCAGAAAGGCGAAGGCAATGGCGGTGGCGAAATGATGTTTGACGTTCTTATTCAAAGAAACTCCTAAAACTTTGCGGGACATAAACAGGGATTGTAACAAAAGCACTGCTAACTAATACAGTTTGCATGTCTGCTTTGCATTGTGTTGCTGAGTAAGTGAACTCTGAGCAGTGTCCAGAGAATCTGATTCGAAGAATTTTGTTCGAATTTGTTTCTCATTAGTAATTATCACATTTAAAATCAAACTGTTAAGTGTTTTGTTGGCTGAATTTGAACGCTTGTTTGTTTTTATTTCGATACATTGCCAGTAAAAGCAGCATAATAGCCCCAGTAAATATTTAATTTCATTACTGTTGTTACTAATAGACAGTTGACAGAATTTATAGGCTTGTTTTATTTCTGCGAGCTGGGACTGTATTTATTCTGTAACGGTTTTCTCGTATGTCAGCATTGGATTAAATTTACCAGGCAAACTTCTGCCAATAAAGAATATGACATTATGTTGGCTTTGAGCAGGGAAATTCCATTGTATCTATTATTCAGCACTATTCATCGATATTTTAAAGTAGTTATTTATGCCTAAGAATAGCTCTAAAACATCCATATTCTTAGCATCTTGCATGCTAAGTATCATTCTATTGAGCTTGATAAGTTCAGTGATATTGTATCGGCAAATTGCCAATCTGCAACTAGGGCCGGTGCGCACAGAGTTAGTTAATTTTATCAACGAGTATGAATACGAGTTGATGCGCAGCACTATGGCTTTCACCGAAGAATATAACCACCACAACGACAGTAGCGAGCACGGAGAATTTACTAAGTGGTTCAATATGCTGTTAAGTCGTTATCAGGGTCTGGAGCGTGTCCAGAAGCAGCACAGTCAAATATTTAACAGGTTAAATCTCAATCTACTGAAAGCGAATTTGCAGCGAATCCAGCTGTTAGTTACCCGTAAGGATATTCGCGAGGAAGCCAATCTACTGAGAGTTGAGCAGCTTTTTAATGAGTTGGTCATAGAAACTCATCAATTTCAAACCCAGTGGGCTTTTCAGAACGAGGATTTAGTCTTAGCGAAACAAAAGAAAACTTTATCTTCCTATCAAAACAGCGTGTTATTGATACTTGTGACTTTCGTCATAGGTATCCTTATGGTGATATACCTATTTAGCAACAACAAAAAATTGCTCACTTTACAACGTACTTTGGAGCAACGTGTCTATATGCGTACTAAAGAGCTCAAGGACAGTAACTCTCACTTGATCAGCGAAGTTCAAGAGCGCAAGAAAACCGAACTGCAATTAATGCAGAGTCAGTTGGCAGCAGAGCAAGCACATAAAAAAATACAGTATCAGGCTAACTTCGATCCGCTGACCAAACTTGCCAATAGGAATTTGTTTCTGGAGCGGTTTAAGCAGGCAAGTATTCGCGCTGACCGCAATAACACCTTTGTTGCGTTGCTTTTTTTGGACTTAGATAGATTTAAATTCATCAATGATACACTGGGGCATTCAATCGGTGACAAGTTGTTGCAGGAGGCTTCTTCGCGCATTCAAGAAGTGCTGCGTGCAACAGATACTGCAGCGCGTTTTGGCGGCGATGAATTTGCCATGGTGCTCTCCGATATTGAACAGCTACAGACAGTGGATTTAATCGTTAGCCGTATTTTGAAAAGTTTAGCATGTCCCTTCCGCCTCTCGGGAAATGACGCTTTTGTCTCCGCCAGTATTGGTATAACTGTCTATCCAACGGACGGTAAAGATAGCGAAACACTGTTAAGGAAAGCTGATAGCGCCATGTATAAGGCCAAAGATGCCGGCCGTAATAACTACCAATTCTTTACTGCGCAAATGGACATTGAAGCTAACGAACGTCGGCTATTAGAAGCAGCGCTGTATAAAGCTGTTGAGGCGCAGGAATTTTGTTTGCACTATCAGCCGATTATCAAATCTAAGAGCCGTGGCATTGCTGGGGTGGAAGCCTTAATTCGCTGGAAAGATGAGGCTCGGGGTTACATCCCTCCCACTGAGTTCATTCCCTTGGCCGAAGAAATTGGCCTTATCCTGCCGATAGGCGAGTGGGTATTAAGAGAAGCTTGCGGTACTGCAGTTAAATGGGTTGAAAATCTCAGTGAGCCCTTTGTGGTCTCAGTCAATGTATCCTCGCGACAATTTCAAAAATGTAATATGGCCGAGCAGATAGCCGGGATACTGGAAGAGACCGGGCTGGATGGTAAACACTTAATGCTGGAGATAACCGAGGGTTTGTTGATGGGGGATGATCAACAAATATTGAGTCAGTTACAAGAGATCCGTGACATGGGTATTTCTCTGGCAATCGATGATTTCGGCACCGGCTATTCATCGCTTAGCTATTTAAAGAAATATCCTATTACCACCCTTAAAATAGACCGTTCATTCATTCAGGATATCGATATAGACAGCGATGATGATGAGCTGATTAAAGGGATACTATCAATGGCTAAAAGTCTCAATGTGTCAGTGGTTGCCGAGGGGGTAGAAACTATCCGTCAGGCTGAATTTTTGATCGAAAACGACTGCTTATTGATTCAGGGATTCCACTATAGCAAGCCTATGCCGGCCATTGAGTTCAGCGAATACCTGCAGCAGGGCGGCAGTCAAATTAACTTAGAGCTGGCCGCCGACAGAGACTGCGCTTAAGCTAAGGGGGCAGCTGCTGAAGTTACGCTTGGCGATAACAATGTACTCTCAAGCTGGGGAGCAGTGCGGTTGGCTCAATCAAAGCATCACTGCGTAGCGCTCGCAATCTGATTTTTGGTGGTTGCAGCGGCGGTTGATTAAAGCTCGGCAGTTGCTGTCCTGCAGACAGTGGTACTAAGAGCGGCAGCGGGGCATTGCGAGCCTTTCGCAGCCATTGCTTTTCTCCTATGGCTTGCTCAACAGACGGCCAGACCGCGTTGACACGCATGATAGGTACTTGTGCCTGTACTTGCGCCAGCGCCGTACCTGGGCGCAGGTTGCCCAGTTTATTAATTTGGATTTGTATATGGCTGCTGGACTGACTGAGCTTTAACAGTTTTTGCAAACTCTCCTCAACCGTTATTCTCTTGATACTTCGGCCACTGCTATACCAGCTAAATTGCACTTTGAGACAGCCGGGTGCAAGTATCGGTATGTGCCTATAACACTGCTTAAGATGCAATCTGGATAAGCCCTCGCGCTTTAATATCTGGGCCAGTTTCTGGCTGCGGGCACGCAGCGACAAATTGATGTTTTTTGGATCTTTATCTTTTAAATCGGCCAGTGCCTGCCTAAATGCATCTTTACAAAGATTTAAGTGAGTTGCGGCAGTGATTAATTCAGTGCTGGCACCAATCAGGCCGTGACAGTTTTGGGTTACTCTGCCATCGCCATCACCACTGTGCCAAATATCTGTAGTCAGGACACAGGCTTTTCCCCGCATACTCAGATGACTTTGACACTCAACTTCTGACAGGGGCAGCCACAAGGGCAGTGTTGAGCTCAAAAGTAGCTGATGATAATTTAGCAGAGCCTGGCTCATGGCCTCGAAGGTCAATGTGAGTGGCGCCAGCTGACTGTTGGACATAATTTCTCCGCTGCTTTGTATGCAATATAATTGCGCTTAACCTGCTGAACTCTTATAGCTAAATATATATACTGTATTTATATACAGTATATGAAAAATAGTAAAGTTTTTAGCGCTTTATGTGCCAGATAAAAACTATTTGTCCCTTTTAGACCGTATTTTGTCCTAGTTAAAAAAACTGCCTGAGTTTAGTATCTGTAACTAATACATAACGATTAAAATAACAATCAGGAGCTTCGCATGGCAGATAGGCAACTTCAATACAGGGTCTTGTTCGATTTTGAGATAGACTTTAGCAACAGTGGTGGGATTCAAGGTCAAGGATTTAGGTTAGATATTCAAGGGTCACAAATAAGCGATCAGTCGCTGGGGAATTATCTTATCGAAGATATGCGTTTATTAATGGTGGGTGAAGTACGCATTCTCAATAAAAGAATTATTGTAGAGGCGCATAAAAGATCCATAGACCAAGATAATAATGTTGAATCTGAATAATATACCCTGCAAAATATTGCAACAGATTTCCAGTGCAAGGTCTTAGATGAATTTAGTCTTAGTAACAGATGTTTTTGGTATCACTGATGGTCTATTGGCAATGAGTAGCCAATTAGACGCCGTAATCGTCGATCCCTATGCTGGGGCAAAAATGCACTTTAGTGATGAGGCTCAGGCCTATGCATACTTCTGCGAGCATGTAGGCATAGATACTTACCTGCAGCTGTTTAGCGCTAATCTGGGGCAGCAACCCGCTGTCACAGTTGCCGTTGGTTTTAGCGTTGGCGCCTCGGTGCTGTGGCGCTATGCAGCTAATCCGCTCAGCGGTAAGTTGCAGCGCGGCTACTGTTTTTACGGCTCGCAAATCCGGCACTCTTTAAATCTGGTCCCTAAATTCCCTCTGCAATTAATTTTACCAAAAGTTGAACAACATTTTAACATCGCGCAATTAGCCGCCGATTTGGCTGATTGCGAAAACCTGACTATAGTTAAAACAGAGTACTTACATGGGTTTATGAATCAGTGCTCGGTCAATTATGATAAACAGGCTCAGCGGCAACAACTGCGGCTATTAGCGGCTAAGTACTGTTAAAAGGGGCGATGCTTTTCGAGGGTGTTTTGCATATTGAGAGTGTTCCCTGGCAGTCACAGAGGATAGCAGATGGACGCTAAACAAGTGGTAATGGCCTATTGGCAGGCAATGCAAACCAATGACTTCTATCGGGCTAGTGAATGGTTGAGCGAAGACTTTTATCTTGATTGGCCACAATCCGCTGAGCGCATTGTTGGTCGCCATAACTTTGCGCTGATCAATACCGCCTATCCCTCTTCAGGAAAATGGCATTTCCAGATAAATTCGGTACTGGCGGAAAATGAGTCTGTGGTAACGGATGTCACTGTCAGTGATGAAAACCAAACGGCCCGCGCCATTACTTTTCACTGTGTGGAGAACGGCTTGATCTACAAGCAGCTAGAGTATTGGCCGGATGATTATCAGGCCCCGCAATGGCGGGCTCAATGGGTGCAGCAACAAAACCTATAACCACCGCTATTTAACAGCATAGAGAAAAAGGGCAACAAGAGTTGCCTCAGGTACCTGAACAGACTCATGCTTGGTGTACTGAATTTATCAAGAGAGCAATTTTTTGTTGAGCGGATGTCGCACTGGGAGACAGTTTTATGGCGGGCAAGTTTTTATTAAGCGTTATACCCGTCATCTATTAATTGATCCGCAAAGGTACTCAATGAATATTTTCCTGTTATCCCCTGGACGCGTTAGCTCTCTACTTAAGGGCGGTCGTTTATCGCCCCTTACTAAATTATTTTAGCGTATAGGCCTAATCGGAAGCGTTTATATAGCCGCACCAGGATTTGTTTCTGATCTGAATGTGCCGGCGAGACTAGCTGCCACTGCAATAAAAAATACTTGTTCAGTTTTCGGTTGTTAAACATTCTACAAGTCTGGATACTGCATCTCATCATCTTTGCGGTGACAACAGCAGAGAACAACATCAAAGCGATACTTTTCAAGACAACGTAGCAGCAACCGCGCGCACTATAATCGGTATTGTCTGGGATGTGGCAATATCAAAGTAGCAGAAAACACCGACTACAGTGCATTGACACTTGCAGTGCTTGACATGAGTGCCCGCTAAAAATATTGCATTAAGCACAGACCCAGCCAGAGAATAAAATGTTAATTACTGAACAAAAAACCATCGATGACTACTATCAGGCACTGCTGGATCGCAAGAGTAGCTATGTGGGAATCTTTTACGTTGGGGTGAAAACCACCTCGGTATTTTGCATCGCCACTTGTCGGGCCAGAAAACCAAAACGGCAAAATGTTGAATTTTACACCTCCTTTAAAGAGGCATTGGCGAATGGCTACCGTCCCTGTAAAATTTGCAAACCTACACAAAACGCCAACCAGGCCCCCGCAGCTGTGGAGGCGGCAATCAAGTTGGTGAAAGATAACCCCAAACAAAAAATTACTGACTATGATTTAAAACAATTGGCTATCAGCCCCGCGCTAGTACGCCGCTGGTTCAATAAAAGCTATGCGATGACCTTCCAGGCGTATCAGCGCATGTATCGGATTAATAATGCCCTGATTGAATTAAAAAGCGGCAGAAACACCACAGATACAGCGTTTGATGCGGGCTATGAATCACTCAGTGGCTTTGCTTATACCTACAAAAAATTGTTGGGGGAATCGCCGGGCAATAGCCAGCAAAACGCTATCATCCTGATTAGTCGGTTGACTACGCCGCTGGGGCCGATGTTTGCCTGCGCTACTGAGCAGGGGATTTGCCTGCTGGAATTTGTCGATAGAGTAAAGCTGGAGAGCGAATTTAAAGACCTGCAACAGCGCTTGAAGGCGAAGATAATCGCCGCTGAAAACTCTCATATCAGGCAGCTAAAAAAGCAGTTGGCAGAATATTTTTTAGGGCAGCGCCGCGCTTTTTCCTTAAAATTACATACCCCGGGCACAGCTTTTCAACAGACGGTCTGGGAGAAATTACAGGGCATAGTTTGTGGACAAACGACCTCTTATCAGCAGTTAGCAAAAGATATTGATAATGAAAAAGCAGTGCGAGCAGTTGCGGTCGCCAATGGCGCCAACCGTATTGCCATTGTTATTCCCTGCCACAGAGTGATAGCAAAGAATGGCAAATTAACTGGTTACGGCGGCGGGTTGGAGCGCAAGCAGTGGCTACTTGATCACGAACAAACAATGCATCTACAGTTAAACCTAAGGCCTTAGTATTGTGCATGTTTAGTTCAATCTAGAAAAATCGTCTCCATAAATTAACGGCAGACAGAGCCTTTCATATTGCTGATCATAAACCTTCTTTCGCAATTGCATACTTGATAGATGAGTAAAGCGAGTTTCTACTGCTATGGCAGTTTCCAGTGTAGCCACCGCTGCACCTTTAGCTTGGGCCTTATCCAGTAAAATATCGACCACTGTCAGCCGGTCCAAGCCGATGTTATTCAGTTTAAAGGCCATCACCCGGAATTTTTTACCCGGAAAAGCTAAGACGGTACTGACAATACTGCACATATAATAGTGCTTGAGTTTAGCCCTCCTGTCTCTTCGCGCCGCAGTCTGTGGGTTAGTCACCTCCAGGGCAGCAGTGTAACCTCTGCTGTACTCCTGGCTTTTTGTTGCCGCTGTTGTGTTAGCGCTGAAGGTAGTGATTAGGCTTAGGTAGATAAACAGCCCGATGCTGGATAAAGCGTGCTTCATTAATGTTAGAACCTGAGAAATAAATACTGCAAAAAGTTATTAGTGTTATGTATAGATAATAATACCAGCTCTAGAGTTTAGCCCCTCCTAAGCCAAGCCACTAGTTTAATCAGAAATAAGGCTTTTGTCAGTGATATTTGATGGACTCTGAGTGGCTGTTGTCAGCTGCAATCAGTCACTGCAAATCTACTTGGCTGTTATATCCAAACAGATATTATTAAATACTTCAAATAGATAAAGTTTTTCTGGGCAGTTAATCGCAATCAATAGTACATTAGGGTTGATGCCAGCTTGTACTAATGTCACTAAATGCCTATTAAATCAATTTTCTCAGGAGTCACTATGGCCGATAAAACCCAGATAATTGAGTTTCTGGATGCTGAATATCCGCAGACTAAATGTGTAGTGGAAGCAGTGGGTGGCCGTGGCGCTATTATTCGCCATCCTATAGGTCTGGCAGAGCTGCGTCCAGGGGGTACGGTTTCAGGGCCGGTGATGATGGAGGTGGCAGATGTCGCCTTGTATGTGGCCATACTGGGCGAGATAGGTTTAGTGGCTATGACGGTGACAACTTCATTGACCATCAATTTTTTGCGCAAACCCAATGCCGACTTTGCACTTATCGCTAAATGTCGATTACTTAAACTGGGTAGGTCCCTGGTGGTAGGTGAAGTTGAGTTATTTAGTGAGGGTGATGACAGAGCGGTAGCCCATGCAGTGGGGACTTATTCGATTCCTCCCCAGCGCCAATAAAATTCTATTGATCTGACCATGAGGACTATTGTATTGCCAAAAATCTTAATCTTTGGTAACTCTGGATCGGGTAAGTCGACCTTGGCGAAGCAGTTGTGTACTGAGTATAAGCTGGCACATTTAGACCTGGATACGTTGGCCTGGCAGGACTGTACTGCACCGATAAGGAAGCCACTGACTGAGCCAAAGGCTCTGATTGATACTTTAATCAGAAAGAATGATGTCTGGATGGTCGAAGGTTGCTATGCCGATCTTTTGGCTTTGTACAATTGGAAAGTAACCCGCTAATATTTTTGCACTTAAGCGTTGAGCAATGTATTAAAAACGCTAAAAGTCGTCCCTGGGAAGCGCATAAATATCCAAGTAAGCAAGCTCAGGAGCAGAACTTGCCGATGTTATTAGATTGGATCGCCAATTATAGCAGCCGCGAGGATTGCTTCTCACGCACTGCTCATTTACGGTTTTATCACCAATATCAGGGTGATAAGCGAATTATCAGAGAAAATATCAAAACTAGTACATCGCTTAATGCAACTAACCAGCATATTCAATAAACGTCGTTGCCAATCTTCAGTGCCACTAGATTATATTTGACTTCCGACTTCCGACTTCCGACTTCCGACTTCCGAATTCCGACTTCCGACTTCCGCCGCAGAGGCACCGTTAGCTATTATTAAACTATCTGCGCCTAAAAGGGCTGAGATGTAAACTGCTATGCTGTAGTTCTCTTTTTAATAACCACCGTTGCCTGGCTCCGGCGCTGCCAAATCACCTTTGACTGACGCCGCCAGCGCCGAGGCTCCGTTTGCCAGTACTAAAGTATCGACACCGATGGCGATAAACTGCGCACCGCAGCCGCGGTAGTGTTCTGCCAGTGCTTTATCTGTGGCGAGAATCCCCGCCGCTTTACCCGCTGCACGAATGGTCTTTAGTGCCTGTTCAATAATTGCTTTCACTTCGGGGTGTGCCGGTTGACCTAAATATCCCAGAGAGGCGGCGAGATCCGCCGGGCCAATAAAGACTCCGTCTACGCCTGCAGTGTTGACTATCTCAGATAGCGCATCCAACCCCGCCCGGGATTCAACTTGCAGCAGCAGGCAAACTTCAGCATTGGCTTTTGTCAGATAGTCTTGGTGGCGTCCCCATTGGGCGGCGCGGGCCAGTACTGTACCCACACCGCGAATCCCCTGGGGCGGGTAGTGGCAGGTTTGTACCAACGCGGTTGCCTGGGCTGCCGATTCAACCATAGGGATTAACAGTGATTGCGCACCTATATCCAACAATTGTTTGATGATGGCGGTAGTGCCTTCAGCCGGTCGAACGACAGCCGCAGTCGGGTAGGGGGCAATGGCCTGTAATTGCCCGAGTACCGATTGAATATCATTAGGCGCGTGCTCGCCGTCAATCAGCAACCAGTCGAATCCGGCACCTGCCGATATTTCCGCAGTGTAAGGGGATGCCAGACCCAGCCAAAAACCCCACTGTGTCCGGCCATCTTGTAATGCCTGTTTAAAAGTATTGATGGGTGTGCTCATGCTGTTCTCATTTTATAGTGACTGGGGTTTATACGAATTGACAGCTAATGTTTCCCAGTGGACCGTAGTCAACATGTATCGTGTCGCCAGCCGATACGGCTACCGGGCGGGTAAATGACCCGGCCAGAATTACCTGTCCAGGCTCCAGGGCAATATCGTGGGGAGCAAACTTCTTAGCTAACCAGGCGACGCCATTGGCCGGATGGTTAAGCACCCCGGCGGCCACACCCGTTTCTTCGATCAGCGCATTTTTATACAGCAGCGCACTGACCCAACGTAAATCTACCTCTTGTGGCTTCACCGGGCGGCCGCCTAAAATAATACCGGCATTGGCAGCATTGTCAGCGATAGTATCCATCACTTTGCGCATTCTGCCGCTGCTTGGGTCTGCCCTGTGTACCCTGGCATCGATGATTTCTACGGCCGGGGTGATATAGTCAGTGGCCGATAGCACATCAAAGATAGTGATATTTTCGCCCTGTAACTTTTTGCCTAAAATAAACGCCAGCTCCACTTCAACTTTGGGGTCGATGAAGCGGCTAATGGGGATTTCACTGCCATCAGCATAAAACATTTCATCCAGTAAAGTGCCGTAATCGGGCTCAGTGATCTGCGAGGACATCTGCATGGCACGGGAGGTCAGACCTATTTTATGGCCTTTAATCTGTTGCCCTTCGCCGAGTTTTATAGCCACCCATTGGCGCTGAATAGCATAAGCTTCATCGATGCTGATATCCGGGTAGCGCAGTGATATCTGCTGTAACTGCTCGCCGGATTTTTCTGCCTGGTGTAGCTCCTGCGCCAACTGCTTGGCGGTATTTAGATCTATCATAGTTATCCCCTGTTTTTGAAGCGAGCGTGCACGTTGTTGTGTTTATAAGTTCCCGCTTCACTGAACTCTCGAAATTCCATAGACAGAGCGATGTAGCGCTGGTCGAACAACTCGGCTAAATGCGCTTTCATCATCTGGAAAATTTCGCTGCAAGTTTTATCAATCTGTTGCTGGTTGCGACCGGCGCCGACAGTCAGAGAGGCATGCACAAACGCGTAGTCCTCCTGATCATCACTCATCACATAATCTTGTAGCTCTATTGCCCTGGAGCGGATACCGCCTATCGGGAAAAGCTCATGTTGAGCGATGATGATCTGGTTGACTTTGACTAACATCGCCCGGACGTTGAGCTCATCTTTAATATTGTCTGTATATTCAACAACAAAATGTGGCACAAATTTCTCCTGCTAATTAATGGCATAACGGATTATTTCCAGTCTATAACACCGGGAATATGGCATTGATCTGGCCAGTGCCTGAGCTGCCAAAGTAGGGGGTGATCACTTCGACTTTTCCCCGGTATTGATCCCAGCCCAGCGCCCCCAGCAACATAGCGGTATCGTGCATGTTGCCCTCGCCATGACATTTATTGGCGTACTCATCGAGCATTTGGGTGAAAACTTTCCAGTCACCGTTTTGCCACATTTCCACCACGCTGGCATCGGTTTGCTGTAAAAAAGGCGACCACACTTTGTGCAAGTATTGCTCTGAAACACCGTTCTGGGCAAAGCGATGCGATAGCGATCCCGAGGCCAGAATTGCCACTGTGCCCGAATATTTCTGTTCGACCGCTTGGCGCAGCGCGGCACCTAACTTGGCACTGTCGAGCAGCTCGTGCACGGTTAAAAAAGCCGATATTGACACGACTTTGAAACGTTGGTCTTCGTTCATATAACGCATCGGCACTAAAGTGCCATATTCCAGAGGCAAGGTGGTATCGCTGTGAGCTCGAGTAAATACCCCAGCATCGGTTGCCGCGGTGGCGATCAATGCACCTAGCTCAGTGTTACCCTGATATTCATAGGGCATGTTTTTGATAAAGTGCGGCAGCTCGTTACTGGTATAAATACCGGAAAAATGCGCGGCGTTGTTGATGTGGAAACCCGAGTTCACCAGCCAGTGGGTATCAAAAACCACCAGTGTATCTACCCCGAGTTCAATGCAGCGCCGGCGAATCTCTTTGTGCCCATCGATCGCCGCCGTGCGACAACCTTTGTGTGGGCCGTCCATTTCCGAAAGGTACATCGAGGGGACATGTGTGATTTTTGCCGCTAGTGCCAAAGTGCCCATTTTTATTCTCCACAATCAGAATTCTATAACTTTTTTTTGCACTGCAAACGCTGTTGCAAATGCGGCTAAACACCCCATTTTGGGATGCGATGCTCGCCTAAACTCATGCAGACAAACTTCGGCTCGCAAAATACATCAAAGCTCCAGTGTCCGCCCTCACGGCCGACTCCGGAGCCTTTGGTACCACCAAATGGTTGACGTAAATCACGTATATTTTGGCTGTTGACAAACACCATGCCGGCCTCCATTGCCTTGGACACCCGCAGCGCCTTTGCATTGTTCTCAGTCCATACATAGGAAGACAGACCGAAGTTGCTGTCATTGGCAATGCGAATCGCCTCAGCCTCATCTTCAAAGGGGATCAGGCAAGCCACAGGGCCAAAAATCTCCTCCTGGGCGATGCGCATACTGTTATCTACATCGGCAAACACTGTCGCCTCGACCCAGTTGCCATCTGCAAATTCAGCGGGGAGTATGGGTGTGCCGCCTCCGGCAACTAATCTCGCTCCCTCCGACTGACCTATTTCGATATAATTTTTGACTTTTTGCAGATGTTCTTTAGAGATCATCGGACCTATTTTAGTGGTTTCATCCATGGGGTCACCCACTTTAATATTGTTGCTGCGTGCGGCGAATTTCTCGACAAACTCATCGTAAATGCTGCGCTGAACTAAGATCCGTGATCCCGCCGTACAGCGCTCACCATTGACCGAAAAGACCATAAACAATGCAGCATCCATAGCCCGCTCCGGGTGCGCATCTTCGAAGATAATAACCGGGGATTTACCCCCTAGCTCCATTGAATACTTTTTCAGGCCTCCGCGGGACATAATAGTATTGCCAGTGGCGGTACTGCCGGTGAAAGATATAGCCCGCACATCCGGGTGCGTGACCAATGCATCTCCCACCGTGCTTCCGTAGCCGTGGACTACGTTGAGTACCCCCGCCGGAATGCCCGCTTGCAACGCCAGTTCACCCAGGCGATTAGCACTTAGGGGAGACAGCTCAGACATTTTCAGCACTGCAGTATTGCCAAGCGCCAGGCAGGGAGCAACTTTCCAGGTAGCCGTCATGAAAGGTACATTCCATGGCGAAATCAGTGCACAGACACCGACGGGTTCATAGGTTGTGTAGTTGAGGTGATCGTCAGTTGGGTAGCACTCGCCATCGACGTGGGTGCATATTTCTGCAAAAAAATTGAAATTGTGTGAGGCGCGCGGAATAAGTACTTTGCCGGTAGTGTGTATGGTCTGACCACAGTCTTGAGTTTCCATGGCGGCGATTTCTGGTACATGTTGATCGATCAGCTCCCCGAGCTTGCGCATCAGGGCAGCGCGCTCGGCAGCCGGGCGTTTCGACCAGGCCGGAAATGCGGCTTTGGCTGCAGCTACCGCTGCGTCAATATCAGCTTGTCCACCAAGTGCCACTTGGGTAATGACTTTTCCGGTTGCCGGGTTGATAGTGTCAAAGCTCTCGTCAGAGCTAACTTTTTCGCCGTTGATAATATGTTTAATCATTATTAGTTACTCGCATACCAGGTTTTGTCATCGACAACAGTGTTAATAAGTTGCCCAATACCTTCAATTTCGGTGATGATTTCATCTCCCGGCTGCGTATCAGCGATGCCGGTCGGGGTACCGGTTAAAATAATGTCACCCGGGCTTAAGGTCATAAACTCTGATAGATAGACGATCAGTGCCGGTATATCGAATACCATGTCTGAGGTCGAGCCCTGCTGAGTTTTTTCGCCGTTAATATAAGTGCACAAACTTAACTTCATCGGATCCGGGATGTCCTGACGGTCAACTAACCAGGGGCCCAGCGGAGTACAGTGATCACGATTTTTCACCCGCAGATTAGGCCGATAATAGTTTTCCAGATAATCCCGAAAGGCGTAGTCGTTGGCAATGGTGTAACCGGCGACGTAATCGTAGGCGTCTTTACGAGAGATGTTCTTTGCCTCTTTGCCTATGACTACCGCCAACTCACACTCGTAGTGCATATAAGTGACATCGGCGGGGCGCCGGGTGATACAGCGGTGACCGGTAAAAGCATTGGCACCTTTCAAAAAAACCAGTGGCTTGTCGGGCGCTTTAAAAGACAGCTCGGCGGCGTGATCGGCGTAGTTGAGGCCTAGTGCAAAGACGCTGCCAGGTTCCACTGGCGGTAGCCACTGCAGCGTTTTTTCATCTAGCAATCGACCGCTGGCAAGTCGTACACGTCCATTTTCTTCAGTGACTGGCACTATCGCGCCATTGTGGTAAATGCGTCCGTGTTTCATTGCTGCGCTCCTGAGTTAATGGTGAAAGATACTTCAGCCTGGCCTGCAATAGAGACCTTTACTTTATCACCGAGTTTGGCCAGCGGTGCTTGATAGCTGATTCCTAACAATAGTAGATCTCCCGGGCGTAAGCTCATATAGGCACTGACATCTGCCAGTAACTGTTCAGCACTGCGTACTAAGTTGTCTAATCGGTGGCTCTTAACTAACTCATTGTTGATATAAGTATCCAGGCACAGTTGGGAAATCGCGGCTGCATCATCTATGTTAATTAATGAATCGGCAATTGGCAGCGCGCCATCAAAGCATTTCTGGCGAATTGCCGGGCGGTAGTAACTAGCATGGGGCAGGGATAAATCGGCGACTAAAGCTACACCGGCGATTCGCGCCAGGGCCTGATCAGCGGAGACTGCAGTGGTTTTCTGGCCAATTACTAAGGCGAGACTGGCAGCAACTTCAACGCCGCTCTCATCCCCGGGTAGGGTTATTTGCGCGTTGTTCTGGGCGAAAGTGTTTTTCGGCTTTATGTATAACACAGGTGCAATAGGGGAGGCTTTATAGGGGGGGCTGCTAAATTGTGATTGCATTGCGGCGACGGATTTTTGATCATTTAACACGACTCCATAGACCGCGCTGTTTATAGAGCGTAAGACCTCTGGCAGGCTTTGCTGTTTTATTTGATTGATAAGTATCGACATTGAAAACTCCTGAAACACTACAATTCACTAATATGTTAGTAATATAATCGCTAACATGTTAATTTGTCAACTGGTAACATAAGCGTTAAACCGGAACTATTATTACCAATACTAGTAAAATCTTATCTCTTGAGTATCGGCTTGCTCAAGGTGCAGGCTTGTTGCTGCAGCTTTGAAGACAGCCAGTATGGCTGGTAATGCATGCCTGTGACCGCGGTGCCCAGATCGGCGAATGCCTAATATTCGGCGGGTAGCTGAAATGTTCGCAGCTTCCCAGTTTATAATGATTTGAGTTAACTATTAAAATAACCATCGGAAAATAGTATGGATCAACATATTTCACAGAGAAACTTACCGTTATTATTAACCAAGGCCCGCGAGACTATCATTTCTCAATTCAGGCCGATTCTCAAACACTTTGGACTGACAGAACAGCAGTGGCGGGTATTGCGGGTACTGTTTGAAGAGGGCACAGCGGAGCCCTGTTACTTGTGTGAGTGCTGTGAAATTTTAAGTCCGAGCATGACCGGAATTCTCAAGCGACTGGGTGAAATGGGTCTGATTGACAGACAGCCTCTCAAAGGCGATAAAAGGCGGGTACTGATCTCGTTGACCGCTAAAAGTGAACAATTGGCCCGAGAAATAATTCCTTTGGTGCAACAGCAATACCAGCTGATTGAGCAGGCATGGGGCAGCGATTTAATCGCACAGATCTATACGGATATTGAGTCTTTAATCGAATTGAGTAACATCAAAGTTAAACCGGTTCAGCTGCCTACCTAAAGTAGCCTGACAGAGGGGTTGCAAATAAATTCAGCAAGTTGCCGCGCGAGTTTTCCAATTCACTGCTACAGTGAATCTAACTAAGTAATGACAGCAGGGCAAGCCAGAGCTGTTTGACAGATTGGCTCAGACTTGCCCGCATGCCACCCACTTCCCCGACCGCTCACACTGTTGCCAAGAAACCTAGGGCTTTATGTCAGCTTCCCTAACGGCAGCTGTTTTATAAGCTAACTGCTTGAAACTATGCTGCTGCCAGAGTAAGGTGTTTGAGCAAATAGGGAAAATTATAAAAGGATACAAAGATGAAATTAAATGCAGATCTTATTGATGAGTTAACACTACTCTCTCAATTTAAATTAAGCTCTACTTTTGAGGGCATTAAAGTTCATACCCAGGCATCGCAGAATCTTATCGATGCGGCACAAAGACTATTTGACAAAGGCTTAATCTCGCAAAACGATGGCGGTTATCTCACCGATCTGGGCAAAGATGCCGCTGATCATTTCGAGCGTTTACAAAGTATTCTAACCACCCCTGCTAAATTGGACACCACATCTTAAATGGCATTAAAACCTACCTTATACAAAGTCGATTTGCAGTTAGTTGATACCGATAGAAATGTTTACGACAACTGCAAATTTACCATCGCCCAGCACCCTTCAGAAACCCAGATTAGAATGATGATTAGGTTGATGGTATTTTCCCTCAACTACCACAGTGATCTGCAGTTTACTAAAGGACTTTCATCCCAGGACGAGCCCGATCTGTGGCAAATATCACCCAGCCTGGAAGTTCAGAGTTGGATATCGGTGGGCCAGGCCAGCGCCGAGAGAATGCGCAAGGGAATTAGCCGTTCACCAAAAGTGATCTTGTATGCCTATGGTAGTGAAACAGATATTTGGTGGCAAAAAGCCGAGGCCGCCTATCGGGCTCTGCCGCATATTGAGGTTTTTAAGTTTGACCATAAACAAGCGGCTAAACTGGAACAATTTGTCGAGCGCAAAATGCAATTGACTGTGTCTATTAGCGCGGGTGAGATCTACCTCACTTCAGATGCGCAGGATCTCAGCCTGAGTTTGAGTAAATTACTGTAACAGCAGATATTTTTGCCTGGATTGGCGGAGGGAAAGCGCTTATCTGCCCGCTGGGTAAGCCGCTAGGGGGCGCTGCTAATAAATAATACTAGTGCTCAGCGCTGGCAAGATACTTACATACCCGCACTAAGCTGTGGTCCGCTGATTGGGACCTCGAACTAAAAGGCTCAGTAAATCACTGCGACTAATGATTCCAGTGACTTGATGACGAGCATTCACTACCGAAAAAGCTGACACTTTGTATTTCATCATAGTGATGGCTACATCGCGAACCAAAGTGTCCTCAGAGACAGCTAGCACTTTTGCCCCGAGCATGCTTTGAATAAAGCTGGATTGAGGGGACTCAATTTTTAACAATTCATTGGCGCTGATCATTCCCAGCGGGTGGTTTTCACTGTCAATTATAACAATGTGTGAAATATCATTTTCTTGCATCAATTGTTGAGCATGGGAAACCAGATCGTGTGCCACCGCCGTGATCACGGGAGAACTCATGACATGAGCGGCACTTAAGCGGCGTCGGTTTTCCAAAGTATTGGCTGTTTTACTGGTATTGATATAGCTAAGAGTTTGGCCGGGGGCGGCCAAAGTAGCCGCTTTTTTTTGTGGGCCGGCAGTTTGCTGACGTCCTTGAGACTGGTATTGTGGCTGGTAGTCGTTCGCCAGCGGAAGCGATAAATCTAGCTGTTTTAAAGAGTGGTTAACAACACCAGGATTAGTCTGTTGTCTGCGGGACACACCCGGTGTCAAAGTCCCATTGTTGAAGATAAGTAAAGCCATTTGTTGCTCCTTGGTGTAGTGCTTTTCCCTATTTTTTTTATTGGAAAAGTAGGTAAATATGACTGCCAACAGTTAGTTTACAAACAACTAAAAATCACTGATCACGGTTAAATTATTTATCGACAACTGTTTGTCTTAAAGCAACTTTAAACGACATCTGCAATATCAATACCAAGTTTTCTAGGCTGGCGCCAACAACCGCAAGTAGATCATTTTTTAGACAAATGCACTAAATATTAACAGTATCCGGGAGAAATTTGCAAGTCTAAATAAAACTATTTAGAAACAGACGTTTAGATTGGTGAGTTGGCCTTATGATAAAAATTATAAGGCTCTGGTTATAAGCGATTATGCATAACAGCTAAGAATATTTTGTAATTTTTAGGAATCTGCTATGGATATTTTTTTGCAGCAGTTATTGACTGTAAAAATGACAAGAGTTTCCAGCCGTTTTAATGCATCATAAGGACAGTGGTTTTGCGGCTCCGGTCTTTATATTGTTGCGCTAGATAGGTTTGCCTGGAAGATATTCAGACTTCTGGAAATACTAATTGATTGAGAGGAATATAATGGGAAAAACAGCAGTGTCGATGAAAACAACAATGCTCACTCAGCTTTTCAGTTTTATTTTACTGGGCTGCTTTAGTCTCGCCTCTACAGCTGCAGCGATCGATAAGCACGACAAAATCATCTCCGCTATCCCTCAGGCGTCACTGCTGCTAGCAGAAACTAAAGACGCCAGTGGCATCAGTATCCGGCCCGACCAGCTGCTGGTACCCGCCTCCACTTTGAAAGTAGTCACCGCCTATCTGGCCATAAAGCGCTGGGGCTTAGAGCATAAGTTCTATACTGACTTTTACTACCAGGAAGGGGTGTTGTGGATCAAAGGTTTTGGTGATCCCTATGTGACCTCTGAAGAGCTGTTACTGATGAGCGCAGCACTGAAAACGCTTAAACTTGGAAAAATCAGTGCTATTAAGGTCGATAATTCATACTTTCCAGAGTTGCGGTTGGATGGGAGAGGTGACAGTGACAACCCCTATGATGCCGGTAATGCTGCACTAGTTGTTAATTTCAATACCCTATTTGTTGATAAGACTGAGAAGGGCGTTAGCAGTGCAGAGTCGCAGACGCCGATCACACCGTTGGCGGTCAGCCTGGGATCAAAACTAGCCCCCGGGAAAAAACGCATATCCTTGCCCGGTGGGCGGGATATGGCGGCAAGATATTTTGCAGAAGTGTTTTCCAAATTGCACTTCAAGCGAAATTTAACGATCAGCGTCGCCGAACTGCCAACGTCAGCTAAATTTATCTATCGTCATCAGAGCTCCAAGACGCTCTCAGAATTACTCAGAGTTATGCTTAAATATTCAAATAATTTCATTGCCAATCAATTGTTCCTGATGCTGCCTGAGACCAGTGAAAACCAGGCGGTGTTAGATGTGCAGGCAGCGCAGAAAAGTTATACCGGGTTGCTGGAGAAAGAGTTTGCCTTTAAAGGAGCCAATTTTGTCGACGGGGCCGGATTATCCAGAAAGAATCAAATCAGCAGCCAGCAATTGTTGCAGGTATTAGAAGTATTTAAGCCCTGGATAGATCTGCTGCCGGAGCGGCGTAAAGGACTGAAAGTAAAGACCGGCACTCTCTCTGATAACCATTCGCTGGCGGGCTATATAGTCGATAAAAACCAGCAATGGCAGCCATTTGTATTACTGATCAATAAAAGAATGCCCAGCGATTATCGCTTCCAGGTAGCCCAGGCGTTGCTGAAACTGAAATGATTTTATACATTGCCGAAAAACCTAGTTTGGGGCGGGCTATTGCCGACGCGCTTCCTAAACCGCACAAAAAGCAACCGGGCTATATTGAGGTCGGTAACGGTGATATTGTCAGCTGGTGTATCGGGCACTTGTTAGAGCAAGCTGAACCCGATGCCTATGACCCTAAGTACAAACAATGGAAGTTAGAGCATTTACCTATAGTGCCACAGCAGTGGCAGTTAAAAGCCAAAAAGGACACTGCTAAACAGTTGAGCGTATTGCGAGCACTGTTAAAGAGAGCGGATTCTATAGTACATGCGGGTGACCCTGACCGGGAGGGGCAGTTACTGGTTGATGAAGTACTGGCACACCTCAAAGTGGGTGTTAGAAAACGCAGCAGTGCCCAGCGCTGTTTAATCAGCGATCTCAATTTAGCGGCCGTGCGCCGCTCACTGGGAAATCTGCGCTCAAACAGCGAATTTATCCCCCTGTCTACGTCTGCACTGGCGCGCTCGCGGGCCGATTGGTTGTACGGTATGAATATGACCAGGCTTTGTACCATACACGGAGGCAGTGCCGGGTTTCAGGGAGTGTTGTCTGTCGGTAGAGTACAGACCCCGCTACTGGGGCTGGTCGTGCGCAGGGACCTGGAAATAGCCAATTTCCAGCCCAGGGCTTTTTATGAAGTCTGGGCACAGCTGAAAACTGCTGCCGGTGAAGACTTTAAGCTTAAGTGGAAACCAAGTGCCAGCTGCGCTCCCTATCAAGATGAGGAGGGGCGAGTACTCAACAGAGCGCTGGCGGAAAACGTCGCCAGGCGCATTAAAGGTCAGTTGGGGAAAGTGCTGCGTGCGCAAACTAAAGCTAAAAAACAGCCTCCACCACTGCCTTACAACTTATCAACACTACAAATTGATGCAGCTAAAGCTTTTGCTTTCAGTGCTAAAAAAGTGTTGGATACCTGCCAAAGCTTGTACGAGAGGCACAAGCTTATCACTTATCCCCGATCGGATAGCCGCTATCTGCCTGTGGAGCACTTTGCCCAGGGGAGCAGTGTCGGCGTCGCTATAGGCGCGGTGGATCAACAATTGGCGCAGGCGGTAGCAAACGCGGATTTTTCACGTAAATCTAAAGCCTGGAATGATGCCAAAGTCGATGCTCATCACGCTATCATTCCCACGCAAAAGAGCAGAGCAACCGGATCTCTAAGCAGAGATGAGGGATTAATTTATCAGTTGATCGCCAGGTCGTACCTCTATCAATTTTACCCAGCCTATAGCTTTGATGAACGCCAATTAGAGGTAGAAATCGCCGGGGGTTTGTTTACCGGTAAGTCAGTGCAGGCCACAGATCAAGGTTGGAAGGCACTGCAGCCTAAGAGTAAAAAATCCCAGAATAATAGCGAACAGCAGCGCCTGCCAAGCTTAAAAGTGACTGATGTTGTGTCTTGTATCGATGCCGGCATCAGCGATAAGATGACCAGTGCGCCGGCCTTTTTTACCGACGCCACACTGCTCGCAGCTATGACCGGTATCAATCGTTTCGTGCAAGATGTCGAGTTGAAAAAAATCCTCAAAGACACCGACGGCATTGGTACTGAGGCTACCCGGGCAGGGATTATCGAACTGTTGTTTAAACGAGAGTTTTTAGCCCGAGAGGGCAAGTTAATTAAATCAACGACCATCGGCCAAAAACTGATCGGCAGTTTGCCGGATATGGCGACTACTCCGGATATGACCGCCCTTTGGGAATCTCGGTTGTCGATGATTGCGCAGCGGCAATTTAACTACCAGCAATTCATGCATGACTTGCAACAAGTCATTCAGCAGTTGTCGCAGGCTGTCGATCCCCGCTCGTTCATCGGCTTAAAAGGCGAGGGAAAGAAATTTACTTTCAAGAAAAATAGCCGGCGCACGTCTAAAAAGAGTACTAAAACCAAACGTAGTGCTTGAGTCAGCGGCTGTGATGAGCATGTTTTATACTCTCAACTTGTATTGAAGTTGCAGCTCAGTCACTGCACTTATTAGCATGATCTCTAAGCAAATACTGGTTTGTCTTATAGGAATATTGCTTTAAATGTTTAAGATGGGCACTGCGCAAAGCAACATCCGAGCAACTTGCACTTACCTCTATCCCAGCCTGTTTAAAGGACTATTGAAACTTAAGCTCATGGAATAGCCTTATGTCGACAAAAAGATCAGACTTGCATGACAGCCTTGAAATGTTGTCCGAGTTAGCGCAATGCTATGACAGCTATTCCAATGCATCTGATTACCTGGGGTTTGTGAATTCACTGTTATCCCGACAGCTTAAATCACAAAATTATTTTTTGGTTCTCTACGATACTAAAAGCACCATTGTTGAATATGTGTTTGGCTGTGAACAAAAAGACCGGCTGAAAGTTGCCACTCAATTAAACAGATCGTCGCTGCCCCTGGCGGCTTTAAAGCATTCTGCTCTTTACCAGTTGCTAGATAATAATGATCAGCTCTGCTGTAACTGGGGGCAGCAACTGCAGCATTACAGTGAGTTTAGCCGCGATAGCTCACTGCAGCAGTGGTTGGGTTTTCCGCTTAGTGCTGCAGATGGATGTATAGGCGCATTAGTGGTATCCAGCTTCGAACAAAGTTGTAGCTATACCAGTGAACAGCAAAAGGTATTTGCGCTAATGGCCATATATATAGCCATTGCCCTGGATATGTATTCGGCCCACAAAAGTATTGAGCAACAAGTTGGGATCAAGATTAAGAGTCTTGAGGTGCAGTTGAAGAATAAAATTAAAGATGAAAAATTGCACCGGGCGCTGTTTGAAATTACCTCGTTAACCAGTGATTTTATCGAGTTAAAGGATTTGTATCCTAAACTGCATGCTATTTTTAGTACTTTATTGGACGCCTCAAATGTTGGGATTTTACTCTATGACGAGAGTAAAAATCAGTTACATTATGATTATGTAATAGACATCTACGATAAAGAAACCTTGGGCGGTGCGATCATTCCCTTTGGACCTGGTATGTGCTCCTATGTGATCAGGGAGCGTCGCCCCTGCCTTTTTACCCCGGAAATAGTTTCGGCTAATTTACAGTCAGGGGAAATGCCGGGGGTGTTGGGGGCGCAAAATTTCAGCACTTGGATAGGGGCGCCGTTGATTTCGGCCAACCGAGTCTATGGTGTTATTTATGTGCAAAGTTACAGCGCTAGCTTGCTGTACAATCAAGCCGATTTAGACATATTAGAGTTTGTTGCTAGTTACGTTGCCAGCTCCATAGAAATCACTATCAGAACTGCGCAGCTTAAAGATGAGCAAATGCACCTGGCTGAGCAGCATCATTTGTTAGAAGCAGAAAATCGACAGTTAGATCTCACCCTCAAAGAATTACATGCCACTGAACAAGAGCTGATCAAAAAACAAAAGATGTTATCTCTGGGATCGCTAGTGTCGAACTTGGCCAGTGAAGTGAATTTGCCAATCAATAACTGTCTTGAAAGTATTAATCGTATCGAAGCCTTTGACCGGCAGTTTCAAAGGCAATTTAAAAATGTGCAGCTCAGTGAAGAGACGCTGATCAACTATGTACAAAATGTGCAAAAGGTAGAAGAAGTGCTGCAGGACAATTTGCACCGAGCCGCCCAGTTGATCAATAATTTTAAGAAAATTGCCGTTGATCAATCCAGGCATGAATTGCGTAATGTAGATTTAAACAATTATCTTAAAGATACTATCCATGCTATTGAGCAGAGTACTGATGTTCAGGGCCACAGTATTTTACTGCAATGTGATACCGGGATAACAATTACCACTAACTGCACGGCACTGACGCAAATTTTAAAGCACTTAGTCGCTAATTCCATTAAACATGGCTTCGAAAAACAACCAGAGGGCAAGATCAATATTTCTATCGGACGTTTCCATGAAAATCTTATTATCAATTATTCCGACTCTGGCAGAGGTATGAACGATCGCGATCTCGAGCACCTGTTTGATCCTTTTTTTACCAGTAAAAATACTAGCGGTACAGGTTTAGGCACTAATCTTATTTACAATTTAGTGACGCGATCACTGCTGGGTAAAATTGAAGTAAAAAACTTAAAAGTGGGTGGATTGGCCTTCTGCATTACTTTTCCAATGCAGCTGCAGTATTGAGGTTGCTTTCTATAGTGCCTTGTCATGATCAAAGTCAGTTTCTGAGAATCTCTAACTAACTACAATTAGTTCCTATAGCTGTCATCTACAGGTTATTTTATATTTATATGTCATGCGTTTACTGGAAAGTCTTACTCAGACAGGTTGAATGAATGCCCTTGAGAAAATTAGTAAAACCCTTTGATCAAACAACCAGTATGTCGGTGTTATGGGAGTTATCACAAGCTGTAAAAGCCGAGCCCAATTTAGAGAGCTATATTAAAAAAGCGCATCTATTGATAGCTAAGTTAATGACGGCAGATAATTTTTTACTTTGGGTCTATCAGCAATCGGACAATAGCATTGAGTTTATCTACCAGGTTGATGAAAGAGATCCGGATGTACACAGCGATATAAAGCAACCGTTGCCAGATCCTCAAGAATCCACTACCGCCTGGGTTATCACTCATGCTCAAGAATTGATTTATATTCCCGCCGATTCAAGCCTGGATAATTTTTGGGGCAGAGGGGCCCACCCAGAGCAGTGGATTGGAATGCCTTTAAAAAGCCAGGGGGGGATTTGTATCGGCGCTTTAGTCATCCAAAGTTATGATAGCGAGTGTTTGTTCGATGACCAGCAACAGGCACTGTTTCGACTATTTGCAACTCTGGTTGCCTGCGCAGTGGCGAAGTACAGCCGCGTTGACGAAATAGAGCAAATAGTCCTGAACAGAACTCTTATGCTGCAGCGAGAGTTACAAAGAGAAACCCAATCTGACAGAGTTCAGCAGGCCATTTTTGATATTGCCTCGTTGACTCGCACCCACATAGAGCTGAACGACCTGTATAGAAAAGTCCATGCTATCTTCAATACTATTTTCGATGCCAGTAATATCTTGATCTCTCGCTACAGTGAGGCAGACAACACCTTAAACTATGCCTATATTGTAGATTCAGATGATATGGAGCCGTATCTAGGCAAAACAATACCAATGAGAGAGAGCATGACTTCCTACTTAATCGCCAGGCGCAAAGGCGCACTGTTCGATCAGGACTCTCTTAAAGCTGCAATGGCCACCGGGGAGATTAAAGCGGTAGTGGGAAATGCCATGTTTAACAGTTGGATTGGCGCACCTATGATCTCCGGTAGCAACGTTTATGGGGTAATCATATTACAGAGTTATGAGCCTGAAATAATCTACACTGAAGCTGATCTGGAACTTTTACAATTTGTTGCTAACCACGTAGCCCGCACCTTGGAAATACACTTAAAAACTGAGCGAACTTTGCTTGAACAACAAAAAATCACCGCTCAACACCAAAAGATAGAAGATCAGCATCGGCATCTGATAGAGGCATTAAGGCATTTACACAGCACTCAGCAGCAATTATTGGAAAATGAAAAAGTGGCGGCATTGGGTGGTTTAGTGGCTGGAGTAACCCACGAAGTAAATACCCCACTGGGCATTTGCATCACGGCAGTCAGTCATTTGTTGAATCTTGATAAACTGTTCTACAAGAAGCTACTGGATAAACAACTGACTGCTGCAAATCTTGAAAAGTACGCCGGCGATAGGCTGCAATTAGGAGAGCTGATTGCCCTTAATATGCGTCGCTCCGGGAAGCTGATGAAAAATTTTAAGCAAATGTCTGCAGTGCAATCCTCTCGTGCCCTGCAACAGATAGAACTGAAGTCGTATTTACAGAAGGTAATCAGCTCTAACTTGTCCGAACTGGAAATGGCTAGTCAACAAATAAATTTTATCTGTGGAGAAATCATAAACATTACGACTAATGTGGATGCTCTAGCACAGATTTTAACTCAGCTAGTCGCCAATTCGATTAAACACTCACAGCTGCGAAGCCAGGATGTTTTAATTGACCTATCCTTGTGCTGCCAGGAGAGCAATATCTCGCTAGCTTACTCTGACAATGGTCCCGGCATGCAGGAGGCCCAGCTCGAGCAGCTGTTCGATCCTTTTTATACCACCAGCCGCAGAACCGGGGCCAGCGGTTTAGGGGCCCATCTGATCTACAATCTGGTAACTCATTCACTGCAGGGAAAAATCTCTGCCAGCAGTCCGCAAGGTAGTGGTTTACTCATCAAAATCCAATTCCCACAACAGCTCCACTACCCATAGACAGATCATCCTGACCATTCAACCGGGATTTAGCAGAGTGGGCAGTTTAGTGGAGACTTAATAGCAGTATGTAATTCCTATGAAACAAAACTGCTGCGCTCAACAGGTGTTCACGGCCAGTGATTAATTGGCATCCAATGAAATCCAGGCGGTTTTTACATTAATATATTTGTCAAAGCCATGCAGCGACTTGTCGGAGCCATTACCAGACTGCTTGACTCCCCCCAGTGGCACTGTGATATCGGCACCACTAAAGCAGTTCACTTGTACTACTCCCGCCTGGATAGCTTTAACCATAGTGTGAGCGGTGGCTAAGTTAGCTGTCCAGACCACTGAGGAGAGCCCGTATTCGGTACTATTAGCTATCTCTATCGCCTCATCCATAGTGTCAAAGCCAATGATTGACAGTACCGGACCGAAAACTTCTTGCGTGGCAATAGACATGCTCGGCTGAACATCTAAAAAGATAGTGGGGGCGAAATAATAGCCGCCGGAGTCGGCTAAAATCCGCTTGCCGCCCAGAGCCAGAGTTGCTCCCTGATCAATTCCCTGCTGAACTTTATCGGTGATCACTTGTAATTGAGTGCTGTTGGCAATAGCGCCGACATTGTTGCTTAACAACAGAGGGTCACCTATGCGGTAGGTTCTGGCGTAGGCCAATACTTTTTCGGTAAGCTCTTCTTTGATGCTGTTTTCTACGATCACTCTGGAGGCTGCGACGCAGACCTGGCCCGAGTTTCTAAAGATAGACGCCGCTGTCTCTCTAGCCACTCTGTCCAGGTTGGCGGCGTCGGCAAAAATGATATTCGGCGACTTGCCGCCCAGCTCTAAATATATACGTTTCAGATTAGACCTGGCCGAGTACTCCAACAGTCGCCTGCCGATTGGGCCGGATCCGGTAAAGGCCAATACATCGATGTCCATATGCAGACCAATAGCCTCACCGCAGCTTGAGCCTAAACCCGTCACTACGTTTAACACTCCGCTGGGCATGCCCGCCTGGGCGGCTAACTCAGCGATTTTTAATAAGGTCAGGGAAGCACTTTCCGCTGGCTTGAGCACGACACAGTTACCCGCCGCCAGAGCCGGGCCCAATTTCCAGGCTGCGATCATCAACGGAAAATTCCAGGGGATAATTAAACCGACAACGCCCACCGGTTCCCTATGGATTAATCCCAGCACAGCGTCGCTGGTCGGTGCGATTTCACCGTAGAGCTTATCGCAGGCCTCTGCGTAATAGCGAAGCGTATTAGCGGCGCCTAATGGCTCGCCTTTGAGGGCAGTGTTAATGTCAGTGCCATTATCGCGTACCCCGAGCACCGCTATTTCAACGGCGTGTTGCTCGATTAACTCAGCCCATTTTAGCAGGATTTTTTTACGGTAAGCCGGAGCGGCGTTTGACCAGTCGCCGCAGTTGAATGCAGCCCTGGCGGCAGCCACTGCGCTGTCGACGTCTTCGCCACTGGAATCGCAGATGCTGGTAAATACTTTACCATCAATAGGACTTTCTACGGCTAAGCGCTTTGCCGCCGGGTCGATGACAAACTGATTGTCGATGAAATTGTGTTGATCGGGAATCACCTTGCTGCGTAATTCATCAATGATTGTTTGATCTAGCATTTGGTAAGCCCTTTTAGGTTAAGCCCAGTAAAGATTTGGCGGCGTCGATACAAAGTTGCGGTTTAAATACATCTAGATGTAAACCGTGCATACCCACGGCATTAGCGCCTTGCACATTGTTCAGTTGATCATCGATAAAGACACACTGATCGGCCTCAAGATCCAGCTGATCCAGACAGAGTTGATAGGCTTTGGGATCAGGTTTTAAAATCTGCGTGTAAGTGGCGTCTACTATCACATCGAATTGACTGAGAAAGGGCAGTTTGCCACGGATGTCATCACCAAAAAACAGATCCAACTCGTTGGAGAGTATGGCGGTTTTACAGCCACTGTGGTGCGCTTGGGCGATAAGCTCGAGCATCGGGGGGCGCATAATGGACATAGGGTCGCTACCGCGGGCGCGTTTGACAAATTCCATCATCGTCGTCCACTGCTCGCCAATCATCGCTCCCACTTCCTGACTGCGCGTCAGCCAGTAATCGCGCTGGCTGATTTTTCCGGCTTCGAGCTGTTGCCACAGCGGGTCATTTTCAGGATCGAAAGGGCCCATCCAGGTCAAACTACCAGGTTCAAGCCCTAGCTCTCGCTCAGTCTGGGCGTGGGTTTCAAACATAGTAAGGGAGATAACACTGCCAAAATCCAGTACCAGTGCCTGCAGTGTTGCGGTTTTATTCTGCTTCATCTTTGGTTACCTCTACAGCGTTATATCTGGTGCCAATTGTCAATCATTTGCTCGACTTGTCGCAGGCTGTATTGGCTTTCGACTTGGCTGAAAATACTCTCTACCTGGTTTACTGAAGCGGCAATTTCAGAGGCTATGTCTCCGAGCTCGTAGACTGAACCACGGGTGTCTAATATCTCGGTCACCGGTAACGTTTGTGCGTTTCTGTGCTGCAGCAAATACTCGTAGGCGGTAGTATAGATTTGTGGATCGTAATCCCCAGCGCAATCGACAGCGGCCAGACCTAAGTCGATAGCCAGCTGGCGAATTTGTTGCCAGTGCAGATTGACCACCGATGGGGGGGCGTCTGCCGCCTCTCGCTCATGGCTGGGATCATCGATACTCGTCGTGCGACAACCGAGGATATGCGCTCTGACCTCTTTGCTGGGTACCGGTAGGAAAAACTGTACACTCTCGCCTGCCAATAAAGGTTCTACCTGGTCATCCAGAGATTGTACGACTTCCATTAAGCGGTTGCCGATCAATGGCAGCTCGCCAATTAATAGGTGTTTTTTATCGCTGTAGCGGGCGTGCCAGTCAGCAATACCCCGGCGGGTCCAGAGACCGACGGCCTTGCGGATCATCGGGTGAGTAACTCCCTCTATTTCTGGGTACTTTTGCATTATAGCGGGCGTTTGAAAGGCCTCGCGGGTGACGTCCCACTGCAACAAATGCACAACTCTTCCCGAGCGTTCAGCCAGCTTGGAAAACTGCTGAATGTATAAGCTCTTGCCGACCCCTGAGAGCCCGGTAAAAAAGACAATGCGTTTATTGCATGCCTGTTGAAACGCCTGGTACATATCTGAATCAGTGGCTAAAATTATGTCCTTATGCATACTCTACTCCCGGTCTATCTAAACTGATTGACGCTGGGCATATCGCCCACTGGAATTTCAATAATAGTCGGTACATCGACTGTATGACTGGCTCTGATGGCGGCGCGCAGTTCATCAAAGCTGTTCGCTCTGATTGCCTGAGCGCCAAATGCCGCCGCCATGGCGATGAAATCAGGGTTGTGTAAATCCGTGGCTATCACCCGGCCGTCGTAATCGTTGCGCTGCATCTCCTGTACATTGCCGTACTGATTGTTGTTAAACAACAGCACACAAACCGGAATCTTATGTTGTACCGCGGTGGCCAGCTCTTGTACTCCAAACATAAAACCGCCGTCGCCACAGACAGAGATTACCGGCACATCAGGGCGGGCGACCTTAACGCCAATCGCCGTTTGAAAACCGTAACCTAAGGTGCCCTGGTAGCCTGTGGTGATGTAAGTGCGAGGCTTGTAAGCGGGGTAGGCGATACGGCTAGCAAAACCTATTTGTGTTAACTCGTCGACAAAGATGCCATCTTCTCCCAGCTCTTCGCGTATGATTTTAAGGTAGGTCATTTGCGGATCCAATACGCTGACCTTTTTCTCCCAGTCACTGCGAATCACCGTCATTTCAGACTCTCGTGAAGGGCGGGCGATGTTGCAGTGTGGTAGCTGCTGCAATAACAGCGGTAGCGCTTGTTGCGCCTGGGCGGTAATAGCCAGAGCCGGTTTGATAAACTTGTTGTGGCTCCTGGGGTCAACATCGATGCGAATGATCTTTGGCAGATGTTGTTTGGCCCACTTCTGCACTGGCACACGCATATTAGTGCCGATGGCAATGACCACATCTGCCTGCATCCAGTAATCTTTGGCAGCGGGTTGCTGCAGCGATAAATAGTGACGGGCATCTAAGATGCCTTTACCGGTTCGATAGCCTATTACGGGTGCCTGAAGCATATTGGCCAGTTCTGTTACTTGAGGACTGACATCCTGAGCTCCGGAGCCGACAAAAATCATTGGTCTCTGGGCTTTTCCCAGTAACTGCGCCGCAGCTATTACTTGCTCAGTATCTAGTGGTGGCTGGAATCCCGCTACAATATCGCTACTGATATTGACCATAGCCTTGGCCGCCAGGATATCCATGGGGATTTCCAGGGCCACTGGGCGTGGCATAGCCGAGTGCATCTGCCGGAAACCTTCATCGATCATTCTCGGTACATCATCCGGGCAGTTGGCACGATCGGCGTGTTTAGTCAGTGACTTGAGAATATCCAGTTGGTTGTTAATCTCGTGTAATACACCCAGCTCTTTACCTATACTCTGTGAGGGGATCTGCCCGGTCAGACAAAATACTTTGGCGTTGAGGGCGTAAGCCGTCGCCAAAGCTGCAGAGGCATTTAACAATCCGGGGCCCGGCACCACACTAAACATCCCCACTTTACCGGTGGCTTGGGCGTAGCCCAATGCCATATAAGCTGCGCCTTGTTCATGGCGGGTGTGTATCACCCGGATGCCATCGCCTAAATCATAAAGTGCATTAAAGAACCAATCATTTTGCACCCCGGGGATGCAAAATAAAGTCGAGATCTTATGTTTATGTAAACTTTTAACCGCCGCTTCTCCGCCGGTTAATTTCTCGATTACTAAAGTACTCATCGCTCAGTTCCCCCTGATGTCTGGTCGATTATTTCGCTTATCGCTTTAATAAACTGCCGGTTGGCCTCCGCCTGGCCAATACTGACTCGTACGCAGTCAGGCAGATAAAAGGCGGCACGTACCATCACCCCATAAGTCAGCAACAACTCAATAATCTGTTGGGCAGTTTTACCATTGGGGGCTTTAAAGCAGATGAAATTGGCCTGGCTCGGCCAGTATTGAATCCCTAAATCATCCAGCTGTCGGCGAAGCCAGGTGCGTTGCTGGGTATTATTGTCGATAATTTTAGTCAGGAACTGCTTATCTCCCAGTGCCGCTTGCATTGCCGCCATGCTGAGTCTGTCATTTTGAAAGGTAAGTTTACGTTTTTTCAGCTTGGCAATGATCGCTTCACTGGCGATGGCATAGCCTGTGCGTAGCCCCGCTAAGCCATAAGCTTTGGAGAAACTGTGCAATATAACAATGTTGCGTTTGTGCAAAACACTTTGTATTGCATCTGGCATCCTGAATTCAGTGGCAAAGTGATAGTAAACTTCATCGTAAACCAAAGTCACATGTTCGGGCAGGCTGTCCAGAATTTGACTCAGAGCGCTCTGGTCAAAGTAACTGCCGGTCGGATTGTTCGGATTACAGATATACACTAAACGGGTATTTTCAGTGATTGAGTTGGCCAGGCCAGCGCTGTCTATGGCAAAAGTTTGTGGGTCTAGCGGGTGCTCAATAACAGTGGCCCCCTTTAGTTTGGCAGTGGCGGCGTAAGAGCCAAAGCAGGGCGGGCAAATAACAATACTGTTAGCTTCTCCCTCAACAAACATAGCGCTCTCTAATAAATTGATCAGATCGACAGCACCGTTGCCGGTGGTAAAGTTGGCCGCGCACAAACCTTTGCCGAAATGTTCCGCCAGTGCCCGAGTGATTTTACTGTCGTCACGCTCTGGGTAGTAATGCAATTGTGAAAGTTGTTCGGTAATGGCAGTAATGGCCTTGGGGGAGGGGCCATAGGGGTTTTCATTAGAAGACATTTTATGGATGCTAATGTTGCCGGATGCCGCGCGCACATCGTCAATGGACTGTCCTATCTTGTATGCACTCATATTATTTTCCCGTCTGATTTATGCCTGAAACAACCACATCAAGTAATGACTTGAGTTGCTGCGCGCCTGTGTCACTGAGCAGCAGTTGCATTTCTTGTTCGACTTCCAGCATGGCGGCATAAGCTTGTTGATAGAGCTGCAACCCCTGTTGATTGGCGCTCAAAATACTACTGCGCTTGTCGTTCTTGGGGGTTTTGCGGTTAACTAAGTTCCGCGCTTCTAAAGCTTTCACCGCCTGGCTCATCAGCGGTTGGCTAATTTGGGCAAAGGCGGTCAGTTGTTGCAAACTAGTGCCAGGTTGAGTGCAGATACCGGACAGTGCCCGCCACTGCGCCTGGCTCAGTTCCAGGCTTTTAAGTTTCTGCTGGGACATCTGCTGCACTAAGCGCGAGGCAGTGTGCAACTTGAAGGTAAGGCGGTTGGCAAGTTCATCAGCTGAGAAACCTGCGCTGCTATTTTTTTCTGACATAAATATGTTCCAGGAAGAGTGGATATTCAAAAAGTATATTGCAATTTATATAAATAGCAATACATATTATTCTGTGTCTCGTCAACAGGTTGATTAAAATAAGAAAAATAGGTCGTTACAAAGGAATTCGTTACTTATAATCATTGAGAAAACTGTTAACTGCGTGGCCAAATGAGGCTTAAAGGGGTAAAATTTCAGCGATTGGATTGGATTTGATGCAGAGGCAGTAGATGAGTCGGCAATATGCAGTGTTAGTAAAACGCGCAGCGCTAAGCGCGATGCTGGTGGCCAGTATCTTATTAGTAGTGAAAGTATTGGTATGGTGGCAGACGGGCTCAGTGGCTCTGTTAGCTTCTCTGGTTGATTCACTGTTGGATTTGGCCGCATCCCTGAGTAGCTTTTTAATCTTGAGTTATTCGCTGCAGCCCGCGGACGAAGAGCACAGCTTCGGCCACGGCAAGGCGGAGTCACTAGCCGCTCTGGTACAGTCAACATTTATCACCGGCTCGGCGCTGTTTTTAGTGCTCTCTGGTGTGGAGCGTTTCTACCACCCGCAAGACTTAGTCTCTCCCGAATTAGGTATCTGGGTGAGCCTGTTTGCGATCCTGTTAACGGGTATTTTGCTCTGTTATCAAAAATGGGTAGTAAAACAAACCGGCTCGCTGGCGATAAAAGCAGATTCGCTGCACTATCAATCAGACTTGCTGATGAACGGCACTGTGATGCTGGCACTGATACTGAGTAGTTTAGGCTGGCCGATTGCGGATGCCGTCTTTGGCATCGCAATAGGTTTCTATATATTGTACGGTGCCGCAAGAATTGGCTATGAGGCCATACAATCACTGCTCGATCACCAGTTGCCACAAGTAGAATTGCAGCGAATCCGCATCATCGCTCTCTCTGTGGAACAAGTCGCTGGCATGCATCAGCTGCGCACTAGAATGTCCGGGGCTACTCGCTTTATTCAAATGCATTTAGAACTGGATGATGATTTATTATTGATCGAAGCGCACGTTATTGCCGATAGGGTCGAGGAGCTGCTAATTTGTGAGTTCCCGGGGTCAGACGTGTTAATACACCAGGATCCTAAATCTGTGGTGCCTGCGCAGAACCAGCAAAGGTTTGAAAGTGATTGAAATATCGGGAATACCGATCGGGATTTTCCAGAGGTCCGAGAAATTATTTAAACTAAAAATACAAATCTGTGTCTATATGGCCACTTGTTCTAAGGTGGGTTTATGAATCAAAAAAAGCTAACCATCAGTGTGCTTGCCAGGAAAGCTAAGGTGGGTATTGAAACGGTACGCTATTATCAGCGCATAGGTTTAATCACTCAGCCTGAAAAGCCGCTATCGGGTTATCGGGTCTATCCCCAGGTAAGCTTGGATAATTTGCGTTTTATAGCTCAGGCTAAACAACTGGGGTTTAGCCTGGGCGAAATAGCCACGCTGTTGCAATTAGGTGAGCAGCAGTGTGCGCAAACGAAGCAGTTGGCAGTCTCTAAGTTGGCATTAATTAACAGTAAAATAAGCGATTTAAAATCTATGTCCAGCGCTTTGCAGCTATTGATCGAACGCTGCCCCATTAGTGACAATGCTGAGCAGTGTCCGATTATCAGCAGTTTATCTGAGCAGTAAGCAGCGCCAGTTGTTAGTTTGTTTATTTCTTAATGGGTAACATGCCTACTGCAGTTGTTAGCTTGTTTATTCCTTAATGGGTAACATGCCTACTGCAGTTGTTAGCTTGATTATTCCTTAATGGGTAGCATGCCTACTGCAGTTGTTAGCTTGTTTATTTTTTAATGGATAACATGCCTACTAACTTAGTTTATGGCGGAGAAATTGGCAGATCCAGGTGGCGACTAAGCTTTGCATTATTGGCTGGTCGACATTTTCGATGGCTTGGGTACTAAGCTCTTCTGGCAGCAATTTTAAATCCCGTCTGTTGGTTAATATTGCTTTAGTATAAGCAGCTGCAAACTCCGGATGCCCCTGGAAACTGATGGCGCGGTCGTCAAAATTGAGTGCCGCATAAGGGCAAAAATCAGAACCGGCGACTACTTCAGTATTCTCTGGCAGCTCGATCACTTGATCTTGGTGGTAGGCCTGGATTGTAAAGGAATCACTGTCATCAGTCATCCAGGGGGTCTTGGTTTGCAGTTGATACTGAGTGACCCCTAAACTCCAACCTTTATCTGATTTTACCACTTTTCCGCCAAGCGCTTGAGCAATTAGCTGGTGGCCGAAACAGATGCCAATCATCGGGATATCGGCGCTATAAGCGCGGCGAATTAATTCCGAGACAGGTTCAATCCAGGGGTGGTTTTCATAGACGCCACACTTGGAACCGGTGATCAACCAGGCGTCACAGGTTTTGGGGTCTACGGGGATTTCGCCATCGAGGATGGCGAAGAATTGAAAACTCAGTTGGCTATCACAGTCGCTTAATAATTGACTGAACATTTCTGGATAACTACCGTATTTTTCTCGATAGTCTTCAGGTGGTATCCCCGTCTCTAATATACCTACAGTGAGTGTGTGCATGTTTTAAACCTTTATGCTGGGTTAATAGTTTGTTCAATGCCAGCCATCATATTTAAAAGTGCCGCTAAGTACAGTACAAATAAAACTATTTACGAATCTAATGTTGCAGCGTCTACGTAAGAATAGGTATAAAAATTATTAATATTGGAGAGCAGTATGTTACCTATGGGGACGATAATGGCGGGCAGTATGCTACTAGGGGTAATATTTGCCACTAGATTGCCGGTGATTAGTGTAGTGCAAAAGCTACCCTTAGTGTTAATTAAGAGCGTCGCTGCACTGGTTTTCAGCGCCGGATTATGGAATGTTCTCTGGTATGCCAGCCAGCATTTAGGGGAGAGGTGGGGCAATGCCGCGTTGCTTTCTGGCTTGTTAATGTTGTTAACGGCGCTCTATATCTCCTACCCTCATAAGTTACCACAAATGTTATTAGCGATAAGATCCCTGGTGGTGCTGGCGTTGTTTGTGTTTAGTATGCTCTATGGCGTCACTATCTATCGGATGTGAGGGCTAAAAGTTGGAAGTTGGAAGTTGGAAGTTGGAAGTTGGAAGTCAGAAGTTGCAAGTGGCTGCTCTACAATTGACCTTTTGAGAAGATCGTTATAACTTTTCATTGAATATCCCCTATACTACTTTATAGTGTCTTTTTAGCACTATGAAAGATGAAAAAGAGTGTGTATACAGTTACTTGATACAGTGAGTAATAAGTTTCCAGCTTTTTATGTCTGTCTCAAAAAGGGAATTAGCAATGAAAAAAAGCCGTTTTACACTAGCGCTGATGGGCGTTTTACTCTTTATAACTACGCAAATTAGTATGGCTGGAGCAATTGATGGAAAGCAGTTTAAAGACTGGCAGGGACGTTGTCAGGTAGATCTGCAAAAAGAGTTTTGCTTCTTGTTGCAGGGCTTTTCAGCCGACGGTCAAACTCCTTTAATGATCACTACTGTTGATTTGGCGCAGCATCCAACGTTTCCGATAGTGACCTTAAGGGTGACGACTAAGTTAGATCCCACTAAAGATATTCAATTCAAAGTAGATAAAAATACTTCTATTCATCTGCAAGCGCAATGTACTGAAAAAGAGTGTGCTGTGGCTTTTCCACTGGATAAGCGCATGTTGGCCCAGTTCAAACGAGGTGCAAGAGGAGTGTTGGGGTTTTTGGCTAAGGAAAGTGGTGAAGCTGTGTATTTCCCCGTTTCACTGAGCGGCTTCACTAAAGGGTTGCAGGCGCTACAGAAAAATTAATAGTTAAGTGATTCTTGCAGGCATAAAAAAACCACTTAATAGTGGTTTTTTTATGCCTGCTCAATACTACAAAAGTAGCTTACGTAAAGAGTATCAGAGCGACTTTATTTTTCCGGTGTTTGGAATATCAGGTACAAATCGACCAGAATGTCCGGGATCTCATTGGCCATCTCTTCACAAACATCGGGGTTGCGGCGAATTTCTTGAAATTCTTTCGCGTCAAATAAGTCCGAGACCACCATAATAGGCAACATTAACTCAGTGACTTTTTGTTCTTGAGTGGACCCTTCCTGATACCAGTCATCTTCTTTAAGGAAGACTCCCTCCATAAAGGCCTGCGCCCAGGTTTCTACGTCTGCGACTTCATCGCCTTCTTCTACCACTAATGATAGCTCGCAGGGCATTTCTAATTCGCGATCGTTTTCCATGTCTGAGCGAATGCTTGCATACCAATTACGCAGAATAACCTGGATTTCATTTTGCTGCGTATCTGATTGCCAATCGGGCTTGCCGTCAAACAGAATTTCCATCCACTGTTGTTCATCGGTGGTGTTCGGTGAGATCACTAATGAACATAAAAATCCGTGAATACCGATTAAGTCTAAGGACTCTTCAGATACCGCATCGCTGAAGATGAAATTTTCTAACTGGTCTAGTTCAGAGTCGGTAATAGTCGCAAATTGCTGAGTTTGTTGCATAGCTGCAGATCCTGGAAAAATAACAGGGCGTAGTTTACTCCAACTGAGATTATAAACATAGACAGTTTGTTTTTATTCCCGTTGCAACGGCCATAAATAAGCTTCAAAGCGCCAATATGAGATGACAGTGACAGATGCTTTGAGGATAATTGGCCGCTTGTTGTGACACTTGATCTATTAACAAGCACAATATCGATTTTAGTTTTTTTATGTAGGGTAGACATGGCTGAGCAAGCGCTAAAAGTTCTGAAAGATGTTTTTGGTTACGATGGTTTTAGATCCGGACAGCAGCAGATCATTGAAAGTATGCTCGATGGCCGGGATACTTTAGTGATCATGCCCACCGGCGGCGGTAAATCTATGTGCTACCAGTTACCGGCATTGATCCGGCCCGGTACTGCTATTGTTGTCTCGCCGCTGATCGCCTTGATGCATGATCAAGTGACCGCGCTATCACAGTGGGGTATTAACGCCGCATACCTGAACTCCTCGTTAGATTTTCAGGTGCAAAATGAAGTAGAACAACAGTTACTGCGCGGCGAGTTGGATATGTTGTACATAGCACCGGAGCGATTACTCAAGCCAAAAACCTGGCAGTTGTTATCCCAGTGCCAGCTGGCATTGATCGCTATTGATGAGGCGCACTGTGTCTCTCAGTGGGGGCATGATTTTCGGCCTGAATATTTGCAGATAGCGCAGTTTGCCAATAACTTTCCGGACGTGCCGCGCATTGCTTTAACAGCCACTGCTGATAGTCGCACCCAACTTGAGATTGAACAGCGTCTTGAATTGCGCCAGACCAATATATTTATCCAGGGCTTTGATCGGCCCAATATTCGCTACCGTATTGGTCAAAAAGATCGTGCCAGAGAGCAGTTACTGGCTTTCATTCAATCAGAACACCTTAACGATGCCGGTATTGTTTACTGCCTGTCGCGCAAACGTGTTGAAGAGACAGCGGCCTGGCTCTGTACCAAAGGCCTAAATGCTCTGCCTTATCACGCAGGCCTGTCCTCCGATTTAAAAAAGCATCACCAGCATAGATTTTTAACCGAAGATAAAGTGATTATCGTTGCAACTATCGCCTTTGGTATGGGAATCGATAAACCTAATGTGCGATTTGTTGCCCATTTGGACCTGCCTAAAAGTATTGAGGCCTATTACCAGGAGACTGGTCGCGCTGGCCGTGATGGTCAACCCGCCAATGCCTGGATGGTATACGGGCTTCAGGATGTAGTCTTTCTCCGGCAGATGGTCGAGGGATCGCAGGCGCCAGATAATATCAAACAAGTGGAGCGGCAAAAGCTCGAGGCCATCCTAGGCCTATGTGAAATCACCAGCTGTAGACGCCAGGTGCTGTTAGGTTACTTTGGCGAGAGCGAACATCCCGCTTGCGGTAACTGTGACAATTGTCTGCAACCAGTACCTGTCTGGGACGGCACTGAAGCGGCCAGAAAGGTATTGTCGGCTGTTTATCGTACCGGCCAAAGCTTTGGCGTCAATCACATCGTCGATGTATTAACCGGGTCTGAGACGGAAAAGGTTAAACAGTTCGGGCACGAAAAATTGTCTATTTGGAATATTGGCCCTGAGCTCAATAAACAACAGTGGCGCTCGGTGTTTCGCCAGCTAGTTGCCAGAAGTTATCTGGGGGTGGATTACGAGCGCTTTGGGGTGTTGCGATTGACCGAAAAGTGTCGGCCGCTGTTGCGTGGAGAAGAGACCATCGAGTTGCGCGAAGACTTGCGCAAGAAAACCGCACGCACTAAATACGACAAGAAAAAATCCGTACAACACAAGCTGGACTCCCAGGAACACATATTATGGGAGGCACTGCGGGCACTGCGCTCGGAACTGGCGAAAGAACAAGATGTGCCTCCTTACATCATCTTCCACGATGCAACGCTGATGGAAATGGTGATGTACCGCCCTACCAATCGCACGCAAATGCAAAAAGTCAGTGGTGTGGGCGAACGAAAATTAGATCTGTATGGCGACCAGTTCCTGGCAGTGTTGAATGAAGAACCGGATGAGCAATTGAACGTAGATCAACAGGCAAATGAATCTATCACACTGTTTAAAACCGGCATGTTGGTCAGCCAGGTAGCCAGCATGCAAAAGCTGTCAGTAGCGGTTATTTACAATCATTTAGCCGCGGGGATTTCTCGGGGTGAATTGACTGTTGATGAAGTGGTTGAACTCCCCGCACAAGAAGTGCAAGTAATAGAACAGGAAATTATTCAGTCCCAGGCAGTGCATGGTTTAGCGCTTAAACCTGTCTATGAGGCGCTGGGCGGAGTCTACGAGTTGGCGGTGATTCGCTGTGTCAGTATGGGGCTGGCGCATAAATGACAGTAGTAGTCGCCGCTAAAGTGGGGCTGTAATGGCGTTGGAATTATGGGGGCTGTTCGCCAGTAGCTTTATTGCCTCTACACTGCTGCCGGGAGGCTCAGAGGTCGCTTTGGCCTGGTTGGTTGATGATGGGCAGATTCCGCTGTGGCAATTGTTGAGCGTTGCCATTGCAGGCAATAGCGTCGGTGGAATTTTGACCTTAGTAATGGGCAGGGTTATCAGCATTTACTATCCCGCCAAAGTATTAGACAGAGGGCGGCAGCAGCGGGCTAAAAGATGGTTGCAGCACCGCGGTGCGCCCGCTTTAGTGTTGTCCTGGCTACCGTTAATAGGCGATCCACTGTGTTTGCTTGCCGGTTGGCTAAAGTTAAATATTTACTGGTGTAGCCTGTTTATAGTGATAGGTAAAGCCGGCCGTTATCTGTTGATTGCAGGGCTGTTTAGCTGATAGCTACCTGCGCGGTGTCAGTCACAGTAAAAATAGGCTAGTCGTACCGGAAACGGCTAACAATGCACCCACTCAAGCGTTGACTGTAAGTACCTGTTTCATCAGCTACAGCAAAAACAGTGTGGCAGTACCGCAGACGGCCAGGACTGCACCTATCCAGGCGTTGGCTGCAGGTGCCTGCTTCATCAGCAGCCAAAGTATCGGCAGGGCAATTATGGGAGAGATAGATGACAAGGTGGAAATAATACCTGTATCGCCGCCTTTTAGTCCAAACAGTAATAGTGTCATTCCCAACCCCATTGCCAAGAAACCACTGGCGGAAATTTGTAAAATGATCAAGCCAGTCATCGGTACTTTGTTAGCGGCGCGCTCAGGGCTTCGCATATTTACAATGAAACCGACCATTAGCAGGCACAGGGCGGCGATGCCGACACGAACAGCACTGGCTGCCACTGGGTCTATTCCCGATTCCATTGCCGGGCGCAAGATAACTAAACTAAAAGCCTGGCACAGAGCTGAGGCCAGTGTAATACCGACAGCAACTAATAATTTACCTTGAGTTTCCTCCAATTTATGTTGCTGTTTTTTGTTGCGGCCAAACACCACCGCGGTAATTACCCCGCTGGTGATCATCAAGGTACCGATCAGTGCAGACAAAGATAATCTTTCATCCAGAAACATCCAGCCAAGAAAAACGGTCATAGGCGCGTTCAAAGCAAAGATGACAGTGTTTCTTCGCGGCCCCATTCTCTTCAGGCCTAAAAATAGCAGCGTATCGCCAAGGAAAATACCCACCAGTGAACTAATCACTATTACCAGCGACCAATCGAGTAAATCGGCACGCCAGCCTCCAGTGGCAAAGGCCATTGTTGCCAACATTACAAATACAATCGACATACGCCACTTGTTAAACCTGACAGAACCTAACGCTTTTACTGCGTTCACGGAAAAAAACGGTGAGAGCGCAAAGCAGAGACCGGCACCTAGAGCGGCGAGTTGATACGTCATATTGTTCGAGACCTATAGCTGTGAAAGTAAAAAGTGACAACAAAATAGTCAGTGATCAAGCATGCTAATAGTGATGACCTGAAGAAGGCCAGTGAGCAAAAAAAAGCGAGTAATACCTTAGCCTGGAAGGGCTTGCTAGGGGGTGCCCCCTAGCAAGTTGTTCTAAAGACCTTCGTAAGCAAGCAGTGTAAAGACTGGAATGTCTGCATCTTCGATTAAACTAGCGCCTTGTAAATCCGGTAAGTTGATGATGGCAGCACTTTCAACCACGGTTGCCCCGAATTTTTTAATTAAGGTACAGGCGGCTAGTAAAGTACCACCCGTGGCAATAAGATCGTCAAATACTAATACCTTATCACCCGCTTCAAGTGCGTCTACCTGCATTTCGATTTCAGCAGTTCCGTACTCCAATTTATATTCTTGGGTAATGGTCTCTCCAGGAAGCTTGCCTTTTTTACGCACTAATACCAGTGGTAAGCCCAATTGATAAGCCATTATCGAAGCCACTAGGAAACCGCGGGCGTCGATGCAGGCAATATGAGTGATGTCAGAATCGATATAGCGTTGAATAAAAGCATCTGAGACCATGCGCAATGCTTTGGGATCTTTAAAGATAGGAGTGATATCGCGGAACACGACACCTTGCTCGGGCCAGTTGTCGACAGAGCGGACAACTGATTTAACATAAAATTCGTCAAAAGACATGGTAAGGCCTTAAATCTAAGTGAAAAATGTTGTGCACCGAATGGTGATATAACTTTGGTGCTTGAGGAACATAGCAGACTTTTTACGCATGTTCCCATGCACTATACACAACTATAAAAGCATTACTAGGTTTTCCCCAGAGTCTCTGACCTATTGGTAGAATTATGTTCTTGGCAAACTTGAGGTCGTTATGTTGTTCACTTTCCAGTTAGCTAATCGGGGTTATGCAGATTCCTGACTGAGTTTTAGCAACGACTTAAAGTTTAAAATATCAATCTCTTTATTCTCAACGCCAATATAGCCATTTTTCTGTAATCTGCTTAATACCCGGCTGACCGTTTCGACAGTAATACCCAGATAATTGCCAATTTCATTTCTCGACATTGAGAGGCGAAAGCGGCATGCAGAAAATCCCCGAGCTTTAAATCTGTTGGAAAGGCGCAACAGGAAAGTAGCAATGCGCTGATCGGCATTTTTATTAGCCAGCAGCTGTAACATATGCTGTTCATTACACAAATATTTACTCATGCTTTTGAGAATCTGCCGGCGTAATTTAGGTAATTGTGCCGAGAGATCATCCAATTGCTCAAACTGAATTTGGCAGACGGTGGTGGTTTCCAAAGCGCTGACAGTATCCTGACAAATCCCTGTGTCAATGGCATTTAAACCTATCAAATCACCTGGAAAATAGAAGCCGGTGATTTGCGCATCGCCGTTGCTGCTGGTATTGACTGTTTTAACACTGCCGGTCTTGATCGCGAAGACAAACTTAAAGGCTTCTCCCTGTGCCACCAATTGCTGACCTTTAGACAGTGGTTTTCCCCTGGCGATGATGTCATCAAGTCTCGACATTTCGCTGCTATCCAAAGATACCGCCATACACAGAGAATTGAGGTTGCAATTGCAGCAGTGTTGTTGGTCTTTTGTCGGTAAATTATTAACAGCTATTTTACAGCTCAAAGTACAAGTCTCAAAATGAATTTATAGATTTAAACAAAGGGTTATTCACAGGGAAGTTATGGACGCAGATTCTAAATAAGTATTGCATCCACGGGTAGTGAATTTTCGAATATTTCGTACTTAGAGGATTAAATATGCAAAAATGTTCCCTCACTAAGACGAACCGCAGTATTGGGTTTATCTATACAACAATTAAGAAGAGGTAACTATGTGTCGCTGGCTGGCTTACGCGGGTAAGGAAATATATTTAGAGAAGCTGATTGAAAATCCTATTAACTCTTTGATCAAGCAAAGTTTAAATGCTTCGGAATCGAAAACTGCCATCAACGGTGACGGCTTCGGCTTGGGTTGGTATGGTGGAAAAAGAACTCCGGGTATTTACCGGGAGATACTGCCGGCATGGGCCGATCAAAATCTTCTGAGTTTGTGCCAACAAATCAGCTCAGGATTATTTTTTGCCCATGTAAGAGCCTCTACCGGCACTTATACCAGCAGAGCTAATTGTCATCCGTTCAGCTTTGAAAACTGGATGTTTATGCACAACGGACAAATAGCGGAATACGACAAAGTACGCCGTGATCTGGAAAATTTAATTCCGGATAAATATTACGTCGGCCGCGAGGGCACCACCGATTCCGAGGCATTGTTCCTGGCCCTGTTTGCCTTTGGTCTAGATAAAGACCCGATAGCCGCAGTGTCTAAACTCTGCAACAAAGTTAACCAGCTAATGCAAAAAAAGGGAATCAAAGCAGCGTTTCGTTTTACTGCAACATTAAGTGACGGCAAGCATATCTACGCATTTCGCTACTCCTCGGACTGTCGCGCTCCCAGCTTGTACTATCGCTGTAACGGCAGCGGCGTTGTGATTGCCTCTGAGCCTTTAGATGTCGCTGACCAAGATTGGAAAATGGTCGAACCGGGGCACGGTCTTAAAATATGTGCAATGCAGCAGCCGGAAGAATTTAAAATGGCAATTAAAGACTGCCAGGAAATGGCTAACGCTTAGTTGGTACCTCTGTCATATTGATCCCCTCTTTTGTTAAAGACCTTTGATGTATTTTGAAGGTCTTTAACTAATTTACCCAGCATTACAGTATTTTTTCGCTCGCACAAAAGCTAGCTGGCTTGTGCGCTTCTGCCCCAGACAACCCTTGAAAACATCTGATTGCAGGGCATTGGCTGGGGCGGGTCTGAAGGCTTTATTGTCCGCAGAGAAAGCAAGGAGCTTATCCTTTCGCGACCTGAGTCGCAATTACATAGCATTGAGTCGCTAGTAACAATTCAGCAAAGAGCATTCTTGAGTAAAGTTTTCAGATACTGGGCGGGTTATTGCCCGTAAATCGCGTCAGTAATGAATGCCCGCCCAGGCAATATGATTCTCTAGAAGGAAAGCTGAAATGAATGATGCACAATTGATTGCCAGTGCAGAGATGTCCCCTTGTGTCGGAGTCTGCAAAAAAGATCAGACAACCGGCTGGTGCTTTGGCTGCGGTCGTACCGATTCTGAAATATCTCAGTGGCAGGGCTACGACGAACAGGAGCTCGCCGAGGTCAAGGATCAATTGATTATTCGCGTTCAGCAGACGATGCAGCGCAGAAGAGCCGAGCGTGGTGCCAATCGTCGGAGTCGTCGCGCCTGATAACAACACAAGCAGCAGCTACATAGCATAAGTATATGGCGTATCGACTGGGTGTTAGATACCCCGGGCAGGTACACGCATGTTGTGTTGGTAGAAGAGCAGGTTGCGATGCTAATCGTCGAGGACGTCGCGCCAGATAAACACACAGTTAGCAGCTATCTAGAGGAATTATATGGCGTATCGACTGGGGATAGATACCGGAGGCACTTACACGGATGCTGTACTGGTAAACGAGCAACACCAAGTAGTCGCTAGTTTTAAAAGTTTAACCACCAGAGAAGATCTTAGCATCGGTATTGACCGGGCGATTGCCGGTTTGGGACCAGAGCTGCTGTTAGATATTGAGCTCTGTTCACTCTCGACTACATTAACCACTAACTCGGTTGTCGAAGGCCAGGGCGCCAACGTCGCGGTGCTGTTGGCCGGTTACAACCCGCGGCAAGTGCAGAAAATAGGCCTGCAAAGTATCGTATCAAAAGCTGCCACAGTGATGCTCAGTGGTGGTCACGACGCCGATGGTATGCAACAGCAGCCTCTGGATGAAATAACAGCCCGTCAGAGCATAATGCGACTAAAAAATTCCGTATCTGCATTTGCCATCTCCAGTATGTTTGGGACCCGCAATAATGCTCACGAGCTTAAACTGCGTGCTCTGGTTGAGGAATTATCCGGTAAGCCGGTCGCTTGTGGTCACGAGCTGGCCAGTAGTTTAGGTGCTCCACAGCGGGCGCTGACCGCGGTACTGAATGCGCGCATGATTCCCTTTATTCAACAGTTAATTTATTCAGTGCAAAAAATCTTAGCGCAACGGCAGATAGTGGCGCCGCTGATGATTGTTAAAGGTGACGGCTCGCTGATCAATACCGCTACCGCGATGCAGCAACCAGTCACTACGGTGCTGTCTGGGCCCGCGGCCAGCGTGGTTGGTGCCTGCGCATTAAGCGGAGTGAAAAATGCCCTAGTGGTCGATATGGGGGGTACTACCACAGATATCGCCATAGTCACTAACGGTCAGCCGCAGCTGAGTAGCGATGGTGCAAAAGTGGGCAGCTGGCGACCTATGGTGGAGGCTGTTAAGGTTTTTTGTAGCGGTTTAGGCGGTGACAGCGAAGTGCGTATCAGCCCCGGTAAAGGACTGGAGATAGGCCCCAGGCGCGTTATCCCGCTGTGCCTGTTGGCGCAGCAATACCCGGACATTGTCAATAAGCTCAAAGTGCAACTGGCTAGTTACCCGAATGCCAGGAATAATAAATTTGTGCTGCGCTTAAGCACGGATGAGTTGTTAGTTGAACAGTTGGGCGAAGAAGCTGTTTACGCCTGGAAGCAACTGGAAAACGGGCCGGTGGAACTGGAGTGGGCCAGCGAACAGAACCGTCAGTTGGGGCGTGGTCTGGCAAAATTACAGCGTGCCGGACTGGCCATTTACAGTGGCTTTACCCCGACCGATGCGGCCCACGTATTAGCTAAAAGTGACCATTTGCATACCGAAGCGGCGATACTGGCGGCAAAAATATGGTCGCGACAGATGAGCAGTCTCTACGGGTTGCGAGCCTGGAAAAAAGACGATGCGATAGAACCCAGCCAACAAGTTTATGATTTGGTGATTAGCAAAATCAGTGCGACTTTAATCGAGGCCAGTTTAAATCAACTCGGAGTGTTAGCTCAGGCACAGGCCTCTAAATTGACGGCGCTACTGGCTGAACTTATCATCAACCCACAGCAGCAAGCACTATTTAGCATTGCCTTTGCCAATGATTATCCAATAGTGGCGGTGGGCGCCCCCGCCTCTAGCTATTATCCAACGGTGGCAGCGGGGCTCAATCAAAAATTGATATTGCCTGAGCACGGTGAGGTAGCCAATGCGGTGGGTGCGGTGATGGGCAGTGTCGTGCAGCGAGCGCATCTTACTATTAGCCAGCCAAGCTTTGGTTTGTTTCGGCTCTACCATCAACAGCAACCACAAAGTTTTGATACTTTTGCGGCAGCTTTAAGCTGCGCCCAGGTCCTGGTCAAAGACAGCGCACTAAAGTTGGCAAAAGCTGCCGGAGCAGTGTCTGTTGAGGTTGTCTTGAGCCAGAGTGCCAATCAAATAGTGCACGAATTTGACCCTAAATTGTTTATCGACTGCCAAGTGACGGCCACCGCCACCGGCCGTGCTGACTGTCGAAATTTAGATCTTCAACAGGAGTTGCAACCGCAACAATTACATGAGCTGACTTATTGATCTGCGAGCTTAGCATCGCGTAAATCACCGCCCCAGCGACACAGCAAGTCCAGTACTGGATTGAGCTTTTGTGCCAATGGGGTCTGCTGATATTCGACCCTGGGAGGGACTTCGGCGTAGGCAATGCGCTGCACCAGTTTATCCCCTTGAAGTTCTTTCAGCGCTCTGGCCAGTACTTTTTGGCTGATATTGGGAATATTGTTTTTGATTTGTCCAAAGCGTAATTTGTTGCCACGCAGTTGATAGAGAATGATAACTTTCCACTTCCCACCAATAACATCAATGGCTAAGCCCACCGGACAAGCATTGATCTGCAGCTCATTAGTTAAGGGCAGAGGGCTTTCTGCTGTAGTGTTCGCGGCTAAATCTTTTAATTTATTTTTTGGCTCTAAAGCCAATGAATCAGTCATTAGGCACCTTTTAGTTACTAACGGACAATTTTGAAACATGTTGAAAAAGTTATTTGTGCCCTTATAGTAACAAAAGGAAACTAAAGAACAATATGTGACTAAGGAGAATGTGATTAAGGCCGTCCTACGGGGCGTTTAGGAATAGATCGCATGCTCCCTAAGATCTTCTCTACCAATCTGAGGAAAATATCTAGATGCAAACTATCGAGTTGATTAGCTTTAAACTTTGCCCATTTGTGCAGCGCTCAGTGATTACCTTATTAAAAAAGGGTGTTGATTTTAAAATTACCTATATTGATCTGGCCAATAAACCCGACTGGTTTTTGCAGCTGTCACCGCTGGGCAAAGTGCCAGTGGTTAAATACGGTGATCAAGTGTTATTTGAATCCGCAGTGATTAATGAGTTTTTAGACGAGATCACTCCGGATCAAATCATGCCCAGTGATGCGTTGCAAAAGGCTAAAGACCGGGGCTGGATAGAGTACTCCAGTCAGATTATTATGGATCAATACCGTATGACAGTGGCCAAGACCGCCGAAGATTACGAAACTCACAGCAGTGCGCTGAGTCAAAAACTGCAGCGCTTAGAAACGGTTATCAACGGTGAATACTTCAGCGGCGATAAGTTTTCGCTGGTGGATGCCGCGATTGCCCCAGTACTGTCTAAATTTGCAATGTTGCAGCGATACTACCAGGTCGATTTCTTGAGTGAGCTGCCAAAACTCACCGCCTTAACCACTAAGTTAGTTAATTTTGATTTTGTTAAAAAATCTGTGGTGGATGATTTTGAGCCACTGTTTGATCAGTACTTGCGCGATAACGGTAGCTACTTAACCCAGTCAAAATAGCCTTAATGGCAGAGCCGCTAAGCGGCTCTGGATTTGCTGTTTTTTCTACCTCTGGCGATGCTCATCGGGGTATTTGCCTCTGGGTCATTAATCACTATCGCCTCAAAGTTGAAAACGTCTCGCAACATCTTTTCAGTAAAGACTTGTTGCGGTGTGCCTATATTGACAATTTCCCCTCGCTGCATAATTATTAACTCATCAGCATAGCGACAGGCCTGGTTTAAATCGTGCATTACTATGACAATGGTTTTACCGGCTAAGTTGAGCTCCTCGAGTAAATTAAGCAGTTCATATTGGTGACTAATGTCTAAGTAAGTGGTGGGCTCGTCCAGTAATAAAATATCGGTGTCTTGGGCTAATATTAAGGCGATCCACACCCTTTGCAGCTGGCCACCGGAGAGCTGGTCTATATAATTGTCCGCCAGTTCAGTGATCCCCGCCTGGCGCATTGCCAGCTCGATCTGTCGATGATCGTCATCTTTGAGCATGCCAAACTGATTCAAATAGGGGGCGCGGCCAAAGGCAACTAAGGTTTTAACAGTAATTCCCTCTGGTGACTGAGTGATTTGCGGCAACAGCGCCAACCGTCTGGCGATCTCTTTACTCGAAGATTTTAAAACATCGATATCACCCGCTATATGAATAGCGCCAGCGCTAGGTGTTAACAAGCGGCTGATGGTTTTCAGCAAGGTTGATTTGCCACAACCATTGGGGCCAATTAAGGCGGTGATTTTACCTTTTTTTATCGACAGATTGAGATTGCTAATGATTTTTTTAGTGCTGTATCCAACATCTAAATGGGCGATAGAAATTGCCGTTTGCTCTGTGGTCATGGTCTCACCAGTTTTTGTAGCGACAAAGTAAAAAGATAAAGTAGGGGGCGCCGATAAAGGCCGTTAATATGCCTGCCGGTAGCTCAATCGGCGGCATTAAAATACGCGCAAATAAATCGGCACTTATCACTAAAATAGCCCCGGTAATGGCCGTGGCCGGTAATAGCAGTAAATGCCGGTGGCCCAGTAGTGAGCGCACCAGGTGCGGCGATACTAAGCCAACAAAACCAATGCTGCCACAGACTGAGACTGCAGCGCTGGCCAGACTAATCGCCACGACTATGCACAGTAGTCGTAATTTTTTTACTCCGATACCTAAACTCGTGGCAGTGTCATCACCTAATCCGAGCAGGTCTAAACGATAGGCAAGCAGCAACGCCAGTGGCATTAAGACTGCCAACCAGGGGGCAATCAAGGGCAGGTGGTCCCAGTTGCGACCCCATACAGAGCCGGTTAACCAGAGCATGGCGGTATTGATTTCCAATGGATTCACGGTCAGCAGATAGTCGATGGCCGCGCCAAAAGTCGCCGCTAAAGCGATACCCACCAAGGCGAAGGCCGCAGGACGATGCAGTAGATGGCGCGCTAAAAATAACAGTAGTGCGGTGGCGCTAAAGCCACCGATCAAGGCGGCAGGGGGAATGTAGCTAGTAGGAGCATCCGGCCAAAATACTGCCAGCGTGATCACCGCTAAACTGGCGCCGCTGGTGACACCTAGTACATCCGGGGAGGCGAGTGGGTTTCTAATCACCCCCTGAATAAGTAAACCTGAAATAGCCAGCGCGGCGCCGACTAATCCTGAGATCAACAACCTGGGTAAACGAAAGTTATTGACGATAAAGTTGTGTTCACTGTCGCTTGATTGCAGGGCCTTAAAAACGTCCAGCGGCGCTATGTAAATCGCGCCGGCACCGATGTGCCAGAGCGAGAATAACAGCAGTATAAATATCAGCGTAATAAAAACAATCCTTGGCTGAACTCTCATGGCTGGCGTCTCACTTGTCGCAGTGCCAGCGCGAGAAAGAACAGCGCACCTATCACACTAGTGATGATGCCGATCGGACTGTCATCGGGGAAGCGAATGACCCTGGAAAATATATCGGCGACTAACATTAAGGTGGCTCCTAATAAGGCGCAAAGTGGCACGAGTAGCCGATAGTCCTGACCGATCATCGCTCTGGCGATGTGCGGGATCATCAGGCCGATAAAGCCCACTGGACCCGCGACACTGACAGCAGAGGCGATCAGCAGTATTACCGCGATACTGGCTAGAATTCTGACCTTTTTAGCGTTTCCGCCCAAGCTGTTCATCATCTCCTCACCGATGTGCATTAAATTTAATTTGTGGGCAAGCAGCACAGCCAGAATCAGACCTATGCTCAGCCCCGGTGACATAGTGTAGACGTCTTCCATGCGGGTATTGGAAACACTGCCGATTAACCAGTGCAAAACCCCATAGGCGTGCTCATCGGCGAAAATCACCGCCGAGCGGGTCATGGATATGCACAGGTAATTTAGCGCAACTCCGGCCAGCACCACCCGAATAGGATTGACCTGAGGTAGATGTAGCCCGCCGAGAAAAAAGACAAAAACACCGCTGATGAATGCCCCGGCCATAGTGATAAACAGCACCGGGATATGCGTCAGAGCGGGCAGCAAACCGGTGGAGGCAAAGGCAAAGGCAAAGGCGGCACCGGCACTGACACCAAAAACAGAAGGGGAGGCGAGTGGGTTGCGGGTGATGCCCTGCATTAATAAGCCCGCGATGGCCATAGCGATACCGACTAAAATAGCCACTAAAGTGCGCGGCAGGCGTAATCCTACTATGATTTGCTGATTAATTTCATCAGCGTTGTAATTGAAAATAACCTTCAGCAGGTCGCCACCGGCCAGTGAAAACTGAGAGAAGGCAATCAGTGAATATATCAAACTGACAGAAAATGTGACCCCGATAAATGCGAAAATCAAGGGATTGCGAAAACGTTGCCAGGGGGAAGAGGCACAGAGCTGGATATTGTTGCTGGACATTATTTAAAGGTAACTCAATAAAAACAGCCGCGAAAAAGTACCGCGGCTGTCGATGTTAGGTCTTAATTCAAGAACTATTTGATAACAGTTTGTAACTCTTGGGCCATGATTTCAGCGGCGATCATGCCACGGTTCAAAGACCAGAGGATTGGATTAGTTTCAAGGTAAGTTTTGTTTTTAACTGAGCTGATCATGTTCCACAGTGGGCTTTTCTTGAAGTCATCGACAGCGGTCTGATCGCCGTACTCACCCACTAACAAGTAATCCGGGTTTGCTTTTACTAAACGCTCCAGAGTGCTTCGAACGTAGGCTTTTTCTGTTTCCTCTGGAATGGCGCTGCGCAGCCCAAGACGTTCCATTACCCCACCGGCATAAGCCTTAGGCGAGTGCATAGTGAAACCGCGGGTGCTGGATATGGCAAACAAGAATTTTTTGTCACTGTTGATCTTCTTGGCAAATGCATCCATTCGCACATGGTGTGCCCCGATTAGCTGTTGCATTTTGGCATCTTGATCAAGAATGATACCGATTTTTGCCACAGCGGCTAAGTTATCTTTATAAGACTCGCCACGGCTCTTGAGGATCAGTGTCGGTGCGATCTTTTTTAGATCTTCATAGATAGTCGCATGGCGTTCCATATCGGCGATAATCATGTCCGGCTTTAAAGAGGATATGATTTCTAAGTTAGGTGTTGATCTGCCGCCGACTGATGTCCATGCGGAAATTTTGCTTTTAATCGCCGGAATAACTCGGTTTGCATCACCATCGTCGGCAACGCCAACCGGTGAAACACCGAGGCTTGCCAGAGCATCTACAAATGAAAACTCCAACACTACGATGCGTTTGGGAGTGGTCTCTATAGAGAATTCGCCCATTTCGTCCTGGACAGTATTTTGTGCACTGAGATTAAAGCTCAGCAGGGCAAACAGACAAGTTGTAATAATTTTGAACACGACATACTCCTAATGATAGCTATAGTGATAATTGTTCGCATTATCTATTAGTTCTTTGCCTAAAACAACTGAGTTGCTTGAATATTAGGATGAAAATTCTTATATACGAAGGAGTTAAGTATAGATTAAGGCTGGCGAAAATAAAGCTGGAATCTGCCTGTTATCTTCTCTTTGAGAACAAAAGCGATTATAAGTACGTTAGTCAATGTTGCTCAATGCTCAGTATCTTCCCTAATAAACACAGCCTAAGCGTCGGTAGAGACTGTCGTTGGATTTGAATTTTGGCAGCTGGAATTTTATCAGCATGTGCATCTCTTGAACACTCGATCTTTTGCCGCAGTAATCATCTTGACGCTTGGCGTGTTGCTGCATGATAAAATTGGCACTATTACCGGCCAGGTCATAGATCACTTTGAAGTAGCCAGCCGGTACTACATGGGATTCATCGGCGTCCGGCAACAGCGGCATCTGTTGGTGAAACAGCGGCCCGGTAATCACGAACAGGGATTTATCATAAGTGGCGGCACGGCGAACCGCTTCTTCTAAATGCTTCCAGGGACCCTGGTTCAGGTCTTTGTGCTGTGGAGTAATATTACTCAAACGGTTTAACTCTGACCAATACCTGGATCCGGCAAAAGCTGCCAGTGGCGCCTGGTGGCCACGATCGGCTTTTAAAGCACTGCTATTAGCGCCTTTGTAATCTGCTTTCTCTAAGGTGCGCGCACTGTTTAATAGCGGATCACTGAGCCAGACACGGCCAGGGCTAGTACCAAAGTTGATCGGACTGACTTCATAGGCGACCCAGTCGGCAAACTTTGTCTGTGGATTGTTTGAAAGTGCGTATAAATGGCCAAAGACCAGATCATTATCGGCGGGGTTTGAAGGGCAACCTGTGGGGCAGTGCACTGATAAAACATCGGCATTGGCAGTGGAGAAATGCAAGCTGCAGAGCAAACTTAAAACCGTCATTAACTTCATAGATTACCTTTAATTTAGTCAGAGGGCTAATCTAGCAAAGTCATTTTTGTAGCGCAAAAAGTATTGCAGTAATAGTATAAAAGACTGAAATCTGGGTGATTTAAATGAATGTTGGCTGAACTTCGTGGGTTTTAGTCTCGGTATGCTCAAAGGTTGATTATCTATACTGGCAATGTGGATAGCGGTAATAACTGCTGGCGATTAAGACTTTGCTTAACCGCGTTATTTAGGTAAGTTGTGCAGTATTGTAAAAATCAACAGAACAAAAGGTAGCATTTGTGAATCCAACTGAATATTTTAATCAATTAAACAATGACTATATCGCAGTACATGGGCCTAAAGAACAGCTGTTCTGGACTACCTACATGGGCGTCAGTGATGATCACAGTGGCTGCGCGGCAGCAGAGACCCGTTGGAATGAATTTATCGCCAATGGGCAGCGCATCCCAGAACTGCGGGAACAGTTAGCTAAGTTGGATAATCTACCCGCTACCCCAGAAATGCAGGCGGTAAAAAAGGGTTTGCAGGGTTGGTTGACGATGTATGAATGCAACGCTATCGAGTCACTAAGTGCGCAACAGCAGAAGGCAGCACTGATTAAATCAGAAGTGAGATTGTTCGAGAAACGTCAGAAATACGCGATGTTTTATACCGATGCCCAAGGTCGGCAAGTGGAAGCTTCGATGGGGGTGTTGAGAGCCAACATCTACAGCGACAAAAATGCAGCGGTAAGGCAGAGTTCGCATCGGGCACTCTTAGATCTAGAGGACTGGGTGCTGGAAAATGGCTATATCGAATTGGTGAAACAGCGTAACCAGTTCGCCAGGTCTCTGGGCTATAGTAACTTTTTCGATTATTCGATCGAAAAAACCGAGCAGATGAGCACTGAACAACTTTTTACAATTTTAGATGACTTTGAGTTGCGCACTCGCGATAGAAATTTACAGAGCATCGCCGAGCTAGCAGCTGAACATGGTAATCAGTCGCTGGAGGCACATAATTTCAACTACACTTGGGGCGGTGATGCGATGCGCGAATTAGACCCTTATGTGCCTTTTGCCAAGTCTCTGCGCCAGTGGGTCGAATCTTTTGGCCGGTTAAATATCGACTATTCAAGTGCCGAGTTAACTTTAGATCTGTTGGACCGTAAGGGTAAATATCAAAATGGTTTTTGCCACGGTCCTATGCCTTGCTATTTTGACAATGCTAAATGGGTAGCGGGAAAGATTAACTTCACCAGCAATGCCAAACCCGATCAGGTAGGCAGCGGCTACGATGGGCTAAATACTTTGTTTCACGAGGGTGGCCACGCCGCCCACTTTGCCAATGTAACACTAAACTCGCCGTGTTTTTCACATGAGTTTGCCCCTACTTCAATGGCTTACGCGGAAACTCAGTCGATGTTCTGCGACAGCCTGCTCGGTGATGCTGATTGGTTGAAACTGTATGCTAAAAATGCCGCTGGCGAGAGTGTTCCCGATAAAGTGCTGAGAAGTTTAATTGAAAGCAAACAGCCGTTTAGGGCGTTCGGCGAGCGCAATATCTTATTGGTGCCGTATTTTGAGCAAGCTTTGTACGCCACCGCAGATGATCAATTGAGCGCAGCGGCAATTAAAAAACTGGCCCGTGATTTAGAACTGAAAATTACCGGCCTGGCGGTAAGCCCCAGACCATTACTGGCCATACCGCATCTACTGTCTAACGATTCGGCCTGTTCCTATCAGGGCTATCTGCTGGCCAATATGGCGGTGTATCAAACGCGTGCTTACTTCATGCAGCGCTTTGGCTATTTGACAGACAATCCAGAAATAGGCCCGCTACTGGCAAAGCACTATTGGAATGCCGGTAACAGTGTCGACCACGCGGGGGGCATTAAAAGCTTAACCGGTGAGGGCTTTAATCCTAAATACTTAGCCGGTGTGTGTAATTTGTCAGTAGCACAGGCCTGGGCGGAAGATCAAGCGCGTATTAGTGCGATTAAAGATCGGCCCCGCGCAGCCGTTAAACTCTTGAATGCTTGCGTCACTATTGTTGACGGGGTAAAAGTGCTGGCCGATAACCGCGAATCTAATTCAGCGATGTGTGATCAATTTGAGGCTTATATAAAGGCTCAATATTAGTGCTGCTTGCCTCAAGTTGTAACTGAACTGGGCTTTTGAACTGAAGTTTATCGTAGCTGTTTTTTAAACAGGCTTTGTTCTCTCTCGTTCAGCTAGGATTAGATAGGTTTTTTATTAATGAGCTCTGTTGAATACAGCCGACAGCAGAGTGAAGATAGCCTGAAAAATATCTATACATGTTCACTATTGATGGGTAAGGAATTGATTTTTAATGATATATTTCATTAAAAGTTCGGCCCGGATGCTTCAAACCGCAGGGCGAAGTCAGTCAAAAAGGGCTGTTTTATCTATGCTTAATATTTAATAAAATCAGTGGCTTAATGATGGACTATAATAATGTGAACAGTATGCACAATATGCTTTTTTTGCCCACAAACTGTTAATATTAACTAAATTATTTAGTATGCAATTAAAATTATAACTAAAGGACTTGCTAATGATTAGCTGGCTTAGAAATTTTAACGTAACGACCAGAATTCTGTCACTGGCATGTTTTTTGGTTATGGTGATGGTCGCTCAGCTGGCATTTTTTATGTACGGGCTAGATAACCTGCAACAGCGCAGTGAAATGCAACTCTTGAAAGTTGCTGAACAAAGGCAGTTAATCGAAAAAGAAGCCGAACAATTTGTCCTCCGAGCTAAAGTGCAAAAGTTACAGCAGCAGGCACAGCAAGTACAAAAAACCTTCTCAGACATGTTGTTCTGGTATTTTGACGGTATAGTCACTGAATATTACGAGTCCCTGATCAAGGCCACCGACTCTGCTAATTTACTGCAACAACAATTATCCGCATTGTCCTCAGACCCTAACGCCAGTGCTCAGGTACAAGAGATCCTAGATACATTAACAGAGTATCGCGAAATAATGGATAGCGCTGTTGGTTACTATCAACAGGGCAAAGATAACTTAGCGGAGTCGGAAATTGGCGATGCCAACTTAGAGGCAAAAAATCTAAACGAGCAGATATTAGCGCTGGCCAATATTTTCCAGGCTCGCCTGTCCCAAGCCGATACCGAGTTAGTTAAAGCACTGGATGAAACCTTGACTGCCAGTAAAATAGTAGAACAGCTCAGTATGCAAGCCAGCAGCCAAGTTGACGAAGATAAGAATATCCTCTGGTTAATACTGCTGCTGACCTTGGCGGTGACTATTGTTGTGGCGTCGGCAGTAATCATATCGATTACCCGACCTTTAAGTGTGTTAAAAAATCAGTTATTAGCCATTGAACAAAACAGTGATTTAACCCAAATGCTCTCAGTAGATGGTCGCGATGAAATACGTGACATGTCAGAGGCCACGCAAAATTTGTTGCTGAAACTGCGCAGTACTTTAGATCAAGTTGGGATATTGGCGAACGAGCTAAATGAAGCGGCGAAAAAAGGCTATGCGGTAAGCTTAGATACCCTTAAACAAAGCACCGAGCAACAGCTGCAAAGTGCCGGAATTGCCGCGGCCGCCACCGAGCTAGGTGCCAGTTCCGAAGACATATCTAAAACTGCCGATCAGGGCTTACTGCTCGTTAAGGAAGTATCAAAGGCCGCTAGCGAGGGGCAAGTTGATGTACAAGCTACGGCTAAAACTATGCATCAGTTATCGGAGCAGTTTGACGGTGTTGAGTCTAGTGTCTCTGAGCTAGTGCAGCACAGCTCGGCTATCGGGCAAGTGCTGGATGTTATACGAGGGATTGCAGATCAAACTAACTTGTTGGCGTTAAATGCCGCTATAGAAGCTGCCCGAGCCGGTGATCAGGGACGTGGCTTTGCGGTGGTAGCTGATGAAGTGCGCACTTTGGCACAGCGCACCAGTCAGTCGACCGATGAGATTCAAAAAATGGTAGAGGCGCTGCAGAAGCATTCGCAAGTCGCTTCATCATCACTGGAGAGCAACAGAAAACACGTCGATAACAGTGTCAAGTTGTCGGAACAGGCCGAGACCTCGCTGGTGCGTATCATCGAAGAGCTGGTCGAGTTAGAGTCGACCAACCAAGTGATTGCCTCTATCACTACTGAGCAGCAAAACGCGGTGATTGAAGTCGATGAGAACGTACAGAAAATCCGGACATTGGCATGCAATGTTGAAGAACAAGCCAAAGATTCCAGCAGTGTCAGTGAGTCATTAACCGATATGGCAAACAAGCTGCAGAATGAATTGAAGGTGTTTAGACGCTAACAGACGTTGCCCGCTGCTGTTTTGTTGCAGCGGGCAGAAAGTTTATAGTCTTACAACCACTTACTTTATTAGCAACCTATAGAAGTTAAAAGAGTATTACCTTATTTTATGTTTAATCACAGTAATGTAATTGAATACTAGTTTTACTGTTTGCTCGTTACTTTGTTTTCCCCGCCAAGCGCTAACTCTAAGCGCCTTTATTTTTCCGCATTTATCATCAATTTTCCGGTTTGGGTTATGCTAAGTTGTTTTAGCCGGACAGAGACTGAGTCTTTCGTTTGCCCATCATTGTGTTAATTGTAAGTTCAATTCGATGGAGGTTTCTACGCAAGTAAAGGAAGCCAAGAGATTTAAGTTCCTCAACAAAAAATGGAATTAGTGTGCTGAAGGCGCTAATTTGATTTAATAGGGGAGCGTTTGATTGTTCCAATATCATTTATCTATGTCGGAGATATGATTTTATGCCTGAAATAACATTGCAGTGTTGTTGTGGGAAAGTACAAGGAAAAACAGCCAACCTCAGCCCGAGTACCGGTACCAGACTTGTCTGTTGTTGCCGTGACTGTCAATCCTTTGCTGGGTACATCGATCAGGAAAAGACTGTATTAGATCAATATGGTGGTACTGATATATTGCAAATGCCGGTTTCTCAACTAAAGATTCTCCAGGGAATAGAGCAGATTGCCTGCGTCAGATTAAGCGAAAAAGGTATGTATCGCTGGTATACAAAATGCTGCAATACTCCGATTGGCAATACGATGGGGGCCGGAGGGGCATTTGTAGGAGTTGTCCATAATTTCATGGATAACCAAGCTACTCGTGATGATGATTTTGGAAAGAGTAGAGGCCACATCCAGACCACATTTGCCCGCCAGAAAATTCCTCTGGACCTACGGGGACCAATCTTTAAGATTATCGCCAGCAGCCTGTTTAAACTTATCCTCTGGAAGTTAAAAGGCTATAACAAACCTTCGGTTTTCTTCGATGATACCGGCAAGCCAATTACCGAACCAAAAATCCTTAGCCAAGAAGATTAATGATTGGATTGAACTGCTAGCCAAATTGTTTTTTTCAGCTAAATAGTTACTAAGTATTGGCGCTAAGGATGAAAAGGAATACATCAATATGCATTTAAGAAAATCCCAGCCCTCGGATATGGAATTTCTGCGAGAGATGCTCTATCTGGGAGTTTACTGGCGCGCCATAGCTAACGAAAATCCACCACCATTTGAACAGGCACTGGCTGATCCGCAAGTGAGTAAAGCACTGGCGGGTTGGGGAAAAAGAGCGGGTGACGTAGCCGTAGTGGCTCTGGACAATGGTCTTCCCGTTGGCGCAGCCTGGTATAGATTCTGGACTGACGACAACCATATCCGAGGCTATATTGAAGAACAAACCCCTGCCTTAGTGATTGCAGTGCACAGTGATTATCGAGGTCAGGGCATAGCGAAACAGATGATTGAATGGCTGGCCGATCATGCAGCAGCACAAGGTATTAAAAAAATAAGTCTTATGGTTGCTAAAGATAATCAGGCAATACAGCTGTATAGAAAATGTGATTTTTTGCAGTATGCAGATCGTGGCGATTCAGTGTTAATGGTTCGTAAAGTATAGACTTAGCAGATGGATAGGTGGACTCTTTCTAATGGAGAGCCTGCAAAGTTCGCTTCTGGTAGAGTAATCTTCGTTACCCGGTCATAAAATGGATGCAAATGATTAATACAATCTCAATAGCCAACTATAGATCGCTATTACAATTAGTTATTCCCCTTACTAATCTCAATGTTGTCACTGGGGCGAATGCCAGTGGCAAATCAAACTTGTATAAATCACTTCGTCTGTTAGCGGAAACAGCGCAAGGCGGAGTGGTTAACGCTTTGGCTAAAGAGGGTGGGTTAGATTCTACTTTTTGGGCCGGACCTGAAACCTTGTCTAAGAGAATGAAAAGTGGAGATGTACCAGTCCAGGGCGGGCCAAGACAAAACAGAACCCGCTTGCGATTGGGATTTAGTAGTGATGATTTTGGCTATGCAATTTCATTGGGCCTACCTGTACCTTCTACCTCAGCCTTTGCTCTGGATCCACAAATTAAAAGGGAAACTATTTGGGCTGGCAGCAGTTATAGACCTGCAAGTGTATTAGTAGAGCGAGAAGGGGCTGTGATTAAAATGCGATCTGACCGACACTGGGAAGTGATTGCCCAGCATGCAAACAGCTTCGATAGCTTATTTAGTCAAATAGCAGATCCTGTAAGAACACCTGAAGTGGTTAGTTTAAGAGACAATATTCGAAATTGGCGCTTCTATGATCACTTTAGAACCGATAGGGATGCCCCGGCCCGGCAACCTCAATTGGGGACAAGAACGCCGGTTCTACACAATGATGGGCACGATTTGGCAGCTGCACTGCAAACCATAAAAGAAATCGGTGATGCCCAGGCTTTAACGGATGCGATCAGTGATGCATTTCCCGGTGCCAATTTAAATATCGCCATTCAGAGCGATGGTAGGTTTGCCATTGAATTTAGCCAGTATGGTTTACTTCGGCCTTTATCGGGCCTGGAGCTCTCCGATGGTACACTCAGATATTTACTATGGGTAGCAGCGCTATTAACCCCAAGGCCGCCGCCACTGATGGTATTGAACGAGCCAGAAACCAGCTTGCATCCAGATTTACTGCCCGCTTTAGCCCGATTAATCATCAGAGCATCCAAATCTACTCAAGTATGGGTTGTCTCTCACGCATCAGGATTAATAGCCGCATTGGAGTGCTCCCAGGACTGCAACTCAATAGCGTTAGAAAAACAACTCGGGCAGACTAAAGTGCTAGGCCAGGGGGTGCTCGATGAGCCAATGTGGCTGTGGCCTGATAAAGGGATATAAATTATTTATCGAAAATAAGAGTCGCAGGTAAACAAATATTCGACCTTGTGCTGATGACATTGATTCTGCTGGGTTTCTAAGATGGGGTAAATCAGGGAAAACCAGCTATTGTTATAGAAGTGCACAAGGATGGACTGATCCAAATTAATAAGGGTTTTACGGGCATCAAGGATGTCGGATTGGGTATTGGCTCAAAGAATCTTTAATTGAGGTCCTTAAATATGAAGAAGATGATTTTGGTATTTTTAGTGATGCTCATCTCGCAAGCCTCTTACGGTTTTGAATTTTCTGATAAATTTAAATCACTGGTAGATGGCGCGTTTAAAGCCGCTACTTATCAGGCGCGGATTAGTCAATTGCAATTGGCGATCACAGAGGGTTCTGACGAGGAAGTATTTTTGATTCCCCCGCTGATTTTTCCCAGTAATGTCCTCAAAAAATCCAAACGGAATGGGCTCTGCGAATCTGAAATTGATTCATTTATGTTGAAATTTAAAGCGGGTCTGGATACCGGCTATGATCAATATATGGCCAATAACTCTGAGCCATACAGACTCTCTTTGAATCAACTAATTGATTGTATCCACACTGCCTATAAATAAGTTGTACCCGCTTCATAGGGGTAGATGCAGGATTGTCGGCATTACCCTTATAAAATTACCTAAGCCACCAGGGAAAAACGATGCCCAATAACAAAAACGATATTCCGCAGGAAGCATTTGATTGGTATGACGAGTATGCCCATGGTGGAATGGATAGAAGAACTTTCATCAGTAAACTAGGCACTCTAGCTGCGACAGGCTACTCAATGGCGGTATTAACGGCTGCCTTGCTACCTAACTATGCATTAGCAGAGCAAGTATCCTTTAACGATGCGGACATAAAAGCCACTTATGCAAGCTTTGATTCCCCCTTAGGTCATGGCGAAGGTAGAGGCTATTTAGTTGAACCTACTAATAAAACAGGGCTTTTAGCCGTAGTATTAGTTATCCATGAAAATCGCGGCCTCAATCCTTATATTAAGGATGTTACAAGACGTCTAGCTAAATCGGGTTTTATCGCCTTCGCCCCGGACGCATTATTTCCGCTTGGGGGTTATCCCGGCAATGATGATCAAGGCAAGGCCATGCAGCGGACCCTGGATCGTTCTAAAATCCAGCAAGATTTTATTGCGGCGGCAAAGTATTTAAAAACACATGCAAGCAGCAATGGTAACTTAGGGGCTGTCGGCTTTTGTTTTGGTGGCTACATAGTGAATTATTTGGCGGCAGTTGATGCCGACTTAATCACAGCGGGAGTGCCTTTTTATGGCACACCGGCTAAACCTGAACTTAGAAATAACATTAAGGCGTCGCTACTGGTGCATCTGGCAGAACTGGACAAAAGGGTTAACAAATCATGGCCAGATTATGAAAGAGACTTAAAACGCTTAGCTGTATCTTACCAAATGCACAGCTATAAAAATGCCAATCATGGCTTTCATAATGACTCCACTGCTCGTTACCATAAAGAAAATGCTGAACTCGCGTGGCAGCGAACCCTGGCCTTTTTTACAGAGAAACTGCTGTAAGTTGAAGCTGAGGAATAATTAAAGTAAATCTAAGTCCAATGGACTGGAGGTTGCCTGCTGGCCGGTAGATTAAAATTACTAATACCTGCCTGCAGCTTTAAACGGCGAAAAAGAGTCACTCAGTTTTTATCCCTATAACAGTTGCCATACAGTTTATAAATATTTGAATTTGCGTGTTATTATTCTGAACAATAAATCCACTAAGCAGTGCTTTATGCTAAGTTTTGGGCTTTGCTATGGTTCTGGAAGAATCCAATTGATTGATACTTACATTTTATGCGCGACACCGCGGACCGGCAGCACGCTGCTCTGTGAATATTTGACATCGACACAAGTGGCGGGTAAACCTCATTCGTTCTTTCGATCCCAGGACATGTTGTGGAGAGCGCGGCAATTGAAGGTGCTGCAAAACGATGACAGCTATGATTTTCATGACTACTTAACTGCTACCCGCGAGTTTACCAGTAGCAACAATGGCGTTTTTGGCCTGCGTATTATGTGGGAAACACTGGCTGAACTGCTTGAGCAACTCCAGTCTGTGTATCCTGAGTTTGAAGGTGGTCAGCTTGCTTTGCTGGAACACACTTTTGGGCGCATTAAATTTGTCTATCTGCATCGAGAAGATGTACTCGGCCAGGCAGTTTCATTATGGCGAGCACAGCAGGCTAACTACTGGCACAGTACAGAAGAAGCGAGTTCGAACCGGCCACCTGAGTATGATTTCAGTGAGATTGCCAGTCGAGTGGAAATGCTCAGGCATCAGAATAATCAATGGCGCGATTGGTTTGATAAAATCTGTATCGATCCTCTTGAGTTCTGCTATGAGGAGTTAGCGGCAGACCCGGCAAGTTGTACTAAAAGTGTACTCAACTATTTACACCTCGACCTTCCTGCCGGTGTGCAATTGAATGCACCTAACCAACGCCTGGCTGATCATACAACTTTGTTATTCAAGCAACGCTTTGAGAGAGAAAACCGAGCCGTAATTTAACCAGAGGCAGCTGGCGAAGATTGCTTTATATCAGCTTAGTTAAGATTTTATCTGAGTTGTTATCCTCAATAAGTTTAGAACCATCGTCCTAACAACCACTTTTTCGGATTAATTCAGTCAACATCTCGCCATCGAGGTAATAAATGCTAAAGGGAATTCACCACGCTGCAATCATCTGCTCCAATTATGCAATATCCAAACGCTTCTATGTCTCTATTTTGGGATTAGAAGTGATTGCTGAAAACTACCGCCATGAACGCGACTCGTACAAACTTGATCTAAAGCTTGCAGATGGCAGTCAGATTGAGTTATTTTCTTTCCTGGATACGCCGCCTAGACCAAGTTACCCGGAAGCGCGTGGGTTGCGACATCTGGCTTTTGTGGTTGTTTCAGTAGAAGATGCCGTTGCGAGATTGGAAGCTGCTGGAGTTGCAGTAGAACCTATTAGAGTGGATGAGTACACGGGAAAAAAATTCACCTTTTTTAGCGATCCAGATGATTTGCCACTTGAGTTGTATGAGCAATAGTCATTAGATCAGCACATTGACTATCTTCAATAACTAGCTGAAAGTGACAGTGATTAAAAGAAAGAGATAAGGACGGTAGATGCAATATGTAGTAACAGCACATGATTACCAGGATCCCCAGGCAATAGATCGCAGAATGGCGGTGAGAGACGAGCACTTTGTCGGCATAAAAAAAATGATTGAAAACGGCACTTTTTTAAGTGGTGGGGCAATCTTAGATGATAGCGGTAAAATGATCGGCTCGACTGTACATGTGCAATTTAACACCCGAGCTGAACTAGACGACTGGATAGCAAATGATCCTTACACTCTCGGTAAAGTTTGGGAAACAGTTGCAGTGGTCGCTGTTAAGTTAGTGCCAATGGCTTAATCTGACGTGAGATTAACGAATGTATAACCTGGACTTTATTTACCCTTATGCAGGGATCACTTCGCTGCCCCCTGAAATTGATCGCGCCAGGCTGTTTAATGTCTCCTTCGATATCGACACGGGTGATATTAAACTCTATATCCTGGATAAGTCTGAGCGCTTTGCCCATAAAGTATCTAAAACTGGAATCAGCCGGCAATACTCAGGGGCAGATCCAGAGTACGGTGCAGACCCGAGGCGGCTAAATGCCTTTCTTGGTGAGCAGTTTGACTACCGACAAATTACCATCGATGCGGTTGAAGGCGATACTTATTATGTCTATATGGAAGAGGGAAAAGGGCCTGAATACCAGCGCTTTGTCACTAGCTACTGCCAGCGTTTTAACATCAGTGTAGAGCAATTACTGAACAAAGTAAGTCGAATCAATAATCGAAGCTACAGCAACCTTGAACAGTGCAGTAGTGCCAGAGCAATATCGATGCTGCGTATTCCTCTGGATGCAACTGAGAGCAAAGTATATGCGCAGCCGTTTTTGTATGGCGATGGCTTCCCGCTGAATCAGCGCACAGAGGAGTTTTTGCTACAGCTGTTTTCCTGTAATACCACGCAGCTGCAAAGTAAGCTAAGGCACGTCTGGGTAGTGACCGAAATGACTACCGATAGAACACTGCTAGTCACCCAATATCACGATTTATTGCATAAGACCTAATACTAATTCTGAAAAGCATTTATTGAGGATAATGTTAACTTAGCTCCACTGTAGCTTGCCCAATCAAACATTGTGTAGAAAATACCCCCGCTACTCGGCTTTTTATGCGCTCAAGGCTTCCAACTTCCAACTTCCAACTTCCAACTTCCAACTTCCAACTTCCAACTTCCAACATCCAACTTCCAACTTCCAACTTCCAACTTCCAACTTCCAACTTCCAACTACCAACTTCCAACTACATTCCTACTTCCTACTAATAAAAACCTGCACCCCCCCAAACACCCCGACCATCAACGCAACAACCAATGTTGTCAGTATCCCCGCTATCGTATCTATCCAGATACCCTTCACAACTAAACTCACGGAAGCTAGTAACCAAATAAAATCTCCGATTGAAAAGTACATGACTAATGCTTTACTGGGTTGAAGCTGTAGTGATGCCCAGAATAAATGTAATCCATTGATTATCAGAGTAGCCCCCAGGACAAACAATAGGGATTTAGGAGCGGGTGACTGAGCCGCTAAAAACACTGTGACTTGATGGGGAATAGTGAGAAAAATGACTCCAAACAACAGGCAGCTGATGGCATTGGCTCTGATGACAAAGTTCAACGTGATCATAATATCCTCTTTATGTATACTTGGTTGACATGAGGATAGAAAAAGGAAAACCATATGTCAACAAGGTTGACACAAAAAGAAATCCCGATGGTCGACAGTGATGCCCTTAAATTAGTCTTAGGTGCAGCGCAAGTACATGATTTAACGGCTCGCTACCTAGCCAGATGCCTGAGTGACAAAGGCTACTCAGCAGTGACACCATCCATGCTGAGTTTTTTAAGTGTATTAGATTGCGGTGTCAATTACGCGTCACAAATCGCCAGAAACCTTGGAGTGTCCCGGCAAATGGTGGCAAAAACAGTAAAAGAGCTATGTCGTCACTGTTATTTACAGCAAGTGCAGGGGACAGGTAAGCAGAAAAAAATACTTTTTACTGCAACCGGTGAATTATTAATGTCAGATGCGAGGCAAATACTCGCTGATATTGATCAACTGTTAATCAATCAACTGGGCCAGAAATCAATCACGGAGACTGTGACGGGGTTAGACGATATCTCAGCGATATTGACCCAGCTGAATGACCGCGACCGGGCAATTTAGCAGATAGCAGGATTAGGCTTTCTGCATTATAAAACAACCAACTGATCGTTTTATTAGGTAGCAAAAGATACTTAGAGGCAGTGCTCAGTTGTGCGCGTGTTTTCTTAAGTAAACTGTATACTAGGTCTTTTTTTCATTAACACAGAGGTTGTTATGTCGCTTATCAGCAAATCATCTTCCATGGGTAAGCTTGTTATTGTATTGACTATTACTCTGACGACTATGGCATTTGCCCCCAGCGTCAGTGCCGAGCAGATTGGTAGTGTCGATACCAGTTTTAAATTAATTGGGGCCAATCATAAAATTGTTATCGAAGCCTTTGATGATCCAAAAATTTCTGGAGTGGCCTGTCATTTGTCTCGCGCCAAAAAAGGCGGTATATCCGGTAGCTTTGGCCTGGCAACGGATACATCAGATGCCGCTATTGCCTGCCGCCAGGTGGGTCCGATAAAAATACTGAAGGAACTTAAAGACGGTGAAAAAGTCTTTAAAGAGCGCACCTCAATATTGTTTAAAACCATGCAAGTGGTGAGATTCTTGGATAAAAAACGCAATGTGCTGGTGTATCTTGTGTACTCAGACAAACTGGTGGACGGCTCGCCAAAAAACAGTATCTCTACAGTGCCAATTCGGCCTTGGTAATAGCATTTATGCAAAGTGTAAATAAAGTTCTGGATTTTGTCTGGCCACAGCAGTTGGTCAGTGAGCAGAGTGCTCAGTGGATATTTGAATGTTTTGCTTGGGCAGTGCGTAACTTTGATCGACAAGAGTTTTTTGATCGATCAAAGTTGGTGCAACCTAGTAACCAATTTTTTCCCGGTAATGTCAGCAGTGTACATGGCAAGGCAGAAAATATATTTAACCACAGTTTGCGTTATGCGGGCTTAAGTCACTGGCCGTTTCAGTTGGTTGAGCCGGCAGATTTATCCCAGCAAGCAGTTGTCGATCTACAGCTGCAAAGCTTTAACCGCAACTCGGTGAGCGCAATGGTTAACATTGATGCTGTGCAGCCGATCAGCGTCAGCTACAACCCGCAACAGACATTAAAGCCAGAAGATCTGTCGGCAAATTTCGCCCATCTGTTTTCGCAGCATTTGTTACTACAGTCCAGACAACTCCCACCGGGGGGTGAGACACACTTGCTTGAGGCCAGTGAAGTGCTGGCAGTGTTTATGGGATTTGGGGTGTTAATGGCCAACTCTGCTTACACATTCCGCGGCGGTTGTGGCAGCTGCTTTAACCCGGCGGCCAATCGCAAGGCTAATTTAACTGAGGCAGAAGTGGTGTTTGCCTTAGCACTTTTTGCCGAGTTAAAAGGTATTCCTAAGCCGCTGGCTTGTAAGCATTTAAAAAAGCACTTACGATCGAGTTATACCATCGCATTGAGACAAATTGCTAAGTTAACCAAGACTTGGCCACTACAGCAACAATTCATGATTAACTAGAGGCAACTTAGCACATACAAACTTTGGATATTGTAAGTGCACGATTGACAATACACTGTCATGCATAAATCACCGTTACAAGGACTTCTTCAAGATTGATTCTTTACGTTCATATGAATATCGAGCCATTTAGATCTCTTTTTACCGCCCCCAATAATTGGTTAATAGATAATTTTAAGGGGTGACAACAATCCTGACACAGAGGGATACTTTAACTTCCGACTTCCGACTTCCGACTTCCGACTTCCGACTTCCGACTTCCGACTTCCGCTGAGTTATTTTCTCCGCACAGAAAATATCAGCTGTTGGCACAGACTAATGGCAGAGCAGCAGTTTGAATATCATTAAATGGCTGTAGATTTGGCAGTGGACAGCGGCGTTTTCAGCTTGCTATATTGGAAATTAACTATGCTCCAGTGCGCCTGTTTATCCCGACAGACCCTGCCGGTGATTTGATCAAAATTTTCGGACAGTAGAAACTGCCGGCAATAAAAACCTTGTTTGGTCTTGTAGCTTTTTATCGGGGTTAATTGCAGAGCGTGGTCTGGATTGCTCCAATGTACTTTTACGCCGCTGAGTTGCGTCTCCATGGTCTGCTGAAAGATGCTCTGGCTCTCAAGCTGGATTATCCAGCTTAAATCTTGCCAGCGATTGGAATCGGGCTCTGCTAAATTCAGCCCTACAATCAACCCCGCCACTGAGGCAGCGATCAGGGCCACTGCCTGTTGAACAGAGCGGAACGATGGGGTTTTTACGGTTTTTTTCCTCGAATCAGTGACTTCGAAACCTCTACCTAAGGCACTGTTTAACAGTCTATCTGCCTCGGCGATATCATCGAGTCTGCGTTGCAACCGGGGATCTTGCAGTAGCTGTTTTTGCAATGCATCCCGGGTAATTTTATTGAGTTCGTGATCATAGTAAGCGCAGAGTAGTTCATCGCTGATTTGGCCATTTTTCATAGTTGTTGCTCCGGACTTAGGCTAACCGCCGGGCTAAAAATAATAGGTTTTCGACAGCCGTCTACTATCATTTTTCTGCCTCTAGCCAAACGGCTGGTCACTGTGCCTATAGGTAATTGCAAAAGCTCTGCGGTCTCTTTATAAGAAAATCCTTGAATGCACACCAGAATCAAAACTTCCCGATAGCTATCAGGTATTGAGGCTATGACTGACAGTACCTGATCTAACTCCCGGCTGTGAGCCGATGGATCCTGGCTTGACTGTTCATTTTCAATCACTAAAAAGGGTTGTTTGCGCATCCTGACCGCTTTAGCGGCGTTGATATTAAAATACAGATTTTGAATAATCCGATACATCCAGCTATCGGCTCTGGTGCCATAGTTAAATTGTTGCAGGTTATCCAGCGCTTGTGCATAAGCTTGTTGTACCAAATCCTCGGCGTCGTGATGATTACCACAAAGTTTGAAGGCAAAACCTTGCATTGCCCTGTAGTGGCTCAATAACTGGTGCTTTAATTTACGTTCCCGCAGTTGTTTAAACATGTAGGCCTAAGCTGTTTTCTTCAGTTTTATACAAACTGTCAATCAGTGCTGTATCTGTTTAATACCTGGCTATTGGTTTGATCTTATACAGACAACAGCCTGGCTGGAGTTTTATTCCCATAAATTGTAAATAAAATCTTTAAAAAATAAAATCATAAAAATTGGGATTTTTTTTAAGTTTGGGCTGTTGTCATTAAAAGCACAAAATTTACCAAACTCTCATTGGGAGACATTGATGATCCATTTACCGAGTGATCAAAATACCCGGCCTGCAAAAGCTGTGGTGCTAAAAAAGTTGATATTTAATCCTAAGAAATTATTAACATGCGCCGCAATAGCCGCGGTGTTGCTCGTCTCACCTATAAGCTTTAATACCAGCACGGGAGAGTTTGGCTACATTAGCGTTTATGCCGGAGACAATGATGACGACCGGGACGACGACCGTGGTGATGACCTAAACGACGATGATGATGATGGAGAGCAGAAGGGCCTGCATCGGGGCTCAGGTCTGGGTTTAAACGCTGAGCAAAACAGTAAGCCTCAAGGCGTTTCAGCTATTTTGCCTCTAGTTCAACCAGGGCTTGATAGTGATGATAAAGACGACAGGGTCGAGTTGAGTGATGAGCAAGAGCGGGCTGCTATCGCAAACGGTTGGCAATAAACCTAAGGACCGGCCCCCTGGAGGTTAATCAACCTTTAGCCCTTGGAAATAAATGCAACAATTTTAAGAGGTTAGATAAATGCCTGTTGATTTAACTAAGACACCCGTTCGTACATTACTGTTTACCACATTATTATTATCTGCTTGCGGTCAATTTACAGCCAAGAATAAATCATCACAGAATATTGAAAAATCTACTAAACACTGAAGATTCACAGTTGGCAGACTAGGCGATACACATCGCTTTAGAGACCCTGAAAAACGGCCAGATGCAGCAGTGGAACAACCCCAAAATCGGCCACTAGGGTGAAGTGAGCATTACAGAAACAGGGTACGACAAAACTAACCAACAGTATTGCCGGTTATACCAGGAGACTATTTATATCAATGCACAATCGCAAAGTTTTGTGGGTACGGCTTGTCGAAATAAACGCGGGGCATGGGTAGCCAAAAGATAAACTTTGTTTGCTGGCAACGCCAGACTTTACCAGAGTGACTTATAGAATCGCTCTATAAGTCACTTTGACTTGTATTACTCTTCGTCGGTAATCATTGCCTGTTTGATCTGTTCAATCACTCGACTTGGCAGACGCTTGAGTATAATGCTGTTCGTCATCTCATCAAACTCAATATCTTTACCGGAACCGGCGGGACCCAAAGATTTTTTAGAAAAATCTAAAGACCAGTTATCGGCTTTAGCTTTTACTTTAGTAATCGCGGTTAGGGTATGATTGTGTGGCTGGAATTCTTGCGAGACGCTGTATTCGTTGCCATTGGCAAATTTGCTGAAAGTGCCGCTGAGTTCTTCAGCGCGCTCATTGGGAACGTGGCTGTTAAGTATTTGCTCCACATCCGGCAAGTTAGCACTTTGCTTGTCACTGCGCTGAGCACTTAGGTAGGTAACGACATCATCTACCACTTGTTCACGCTTGTCGCTCATCCCATTCTGGCTGCAAAAATCACGGGCGGCGCGGATCAGTTCACTGGTGGATTTTTTAGAGGCAACGACATCAGTGCAGCCAAAAGCATTGGCAAAAAAAGCGGCGTCTGCTTTGTCTTTACCGCCCATAAAGCTTAAATAACTGTCTTTATTTAAACTGTAAGAGGTGATGTTGATCTTGGCGGCCTGATGTAATTTACCTAAATCGACCTCGCGCACTTCAGTGGGATTAAGGTCTTCATTAAATGAGATACCGGTGCGGTTGCGTACTAATCCCACCAGTAAATATTCAAATTTCTCATCCTGGAACTGCGAGAAAATAACGTAGCCGCCACCCGCTGATTCAACCGATACTTTACTCATAGCATTGGCCAGTTGATCAATGCCCACATCGGCTAAGCTTAAAAAGTCTTCGGCGCTCTGATCAGTGGCGATGTATTCTTCAAAAGCCTTGATAAAAACAGTGCCATCTTCGTTTTCAGGGTTGAAAGCACCGTGGGTCAATGTTGCACGCCGTGCCAGTGCATTGTTAAGCGAGGCGACAGTTTCCTGGGCGAAAGGGTTGTCAATATTACAAGAACCCCCTAAATCACTGATGAAAGGTTGTTGCCCGTCTTTAACTTGTAATTCACGAATGACTAAGTTTTTTAATTCCACGATTGTGCTCTCTCCTGCAGATATTCCCGGCTATTTTAGGTGATCGGGGATGAAGGGCAAGCTATTTTATTGCGCAACTAAAAACTCCTGTGATTAAAGCACTTTGTCATCTGGCTAATCGACCAAAAGTAGCTGATAATGTGCATCCAAACACGCTCCTATTGAGTTTTATAGACATTGTCAGAAGCAAATTCTAATCCCCTGGCTGCAGTAAGCACTTTTAGCACAGTGCCCAATCAGTCTCTCTTACAAAAAATTGATCCCAGAGCAAGAATAGCCAGTACGCTGTTGTTCGCTTTTGCAGTCGTGCTGAGTGAGCAGTTAATAGGATTAATATTTGCACTTGTCATCGCTGTTATTATGGCGTTTGTAGCGAAGCTGCCGCTGGTCAAAACCTTAAAAAAATTGGCGGCAATGGATCTGTTCATGCTGTATTTGTTACTGATGCTGCCCTTTACCGTACCCGGTGACAGTTTTATTACGCTATTTGGTTTTCACGGAAGTTGGCAGGGATTAGAGCAGGGCATAAAAATCAGCCTAAAGGCCAATGCCGTAGTACTGATGTTATTTGCCACTGTCACTAACTTGTCCAGTAGTGCACTTGGCAGTGCGCTACAAGCTTTAAAAGTTTCAACCAAGTTAATCCAGTTACTGCTTTTTACCTTGCGCTATTTAGCGGTTATTACCGATGAGTATCAGCGTTTGCGCCGCTCCATGCGCGCCCGCGCTTTTGTCATGAAGTTTAACTGGCACAGTTGGCATACCATCGGTAATTTGATTGGCATGATGTTAGTGCGCTCTATGCACAGATCAGAACGGATATTAAAAGCAATGAAATGTCGCGGCTATAACGGCCAATTTGTCAGTTATTTGCCGATGCGCTGGCAATCTGCTGATAGTGTTTATTGTTGTACTATGGCACTGTTAACAGCATTGATTATAGCGCTAAATTTTATTCATTTTAGTTAACGGTGAGCAACCAGTGACAGCGACCCTATTAGAAATCAAAAACTTAAGCCATAGCTTTGTACAGCGTGGCGTAGTGCTGGATAAAGTCTCTTTTAGCATTAACAGCGGCGATAAACTGGCACTCACCGGTGCTAATGGAGCGGGCAAGACCACTTTGTTGCAACTGCTGGTGGGGTTAATCCCGCGCCAGAGCGGTGAGATATTGGCTATGTCTGAAGTGCAGCTAACAGAAACGGATTTTGTGCAATTGCGTCAGCAAGTGGGATTGGTTTTTCAGGACCCCGATGATCAACTGTTCTGCCCCAGTGTGCTCGAAGATGTAATGTTTGGGCCGCTTAATCAAGGGCACACAATGACACAAGCGCAGCAGCGCTCTCAGCAGATGCTAGCGCAATTAGGGTTAGAGCATTTGTCAGACAGAATAGCCTCTGAGCTTTCCGGTGGTGAAAAACGCCTGGTCACTCTGGCGGCGGTATTAGTGATGCAGCCTAAAGTGCTGTTATTAGATGAGCCGACCAACGCGCTGGATACTCAAGCGAAACAAAAACTTTTACAGTTGTTGCAAAGTTTAGATCAGGCGATGCTGATCATCTCTCACGATCAGCCATTTTTACAGCAACTGGCCAACGGCTACTTAGAGTTAAAAGATGCAAAACTCAGCCGACTTTAGCCATTTCACAAGAGGGTCGATGCAGGTCAAAACTTAAACCTTCCCTAAGCAATCGGACGGCTATCTTATCCAGTAAACCTACAATTGCGATATAACTGCAGTTCGCTGTGCAAATGCCAGCATCATTAATACAGCTTTCATTTAATCAAATGGCTTAATTGTTTGCGAAAAGCCTTAATCTACTAGTTATTCCCATCTTATATAAAGCTGCCCCTGTTTAGAGTGAATCTATATTAGTTACTCTATGCAGGTTCATATATGTCAAACAATATAGATGATAAGCACGATGGAGAGATACCCACTAACAATCTAAATGCAGCAGATACCCGCCAGATACCCAGTAACCAATTAATTGTAGAAAAAGCCATTGAGACCCAAGCCAGTGAGCTAGTTAACATAGATACAAGTGAGGAAGCAGCTAACAATGCAAATGCAACAGATAGCAGTGAGCCGCCAGCTAAGCAGTTAAACTCCGAAGAGGTTGATGAAAGGGAGGCCTACCACGATTTAGTGCATTATGCCCCTATCTGCATTCATGAAATCGGCTTAGACGGTTGTCTGATGAGTATGAATCAGGCAGGCCTGGATATGATGGGGCTCAAGTCTCAGAGCCAGATAATAGGCTTGCCTTATACAAGTTTTGTTGGAGATGAAAATCAAAGCTGGATTACCGATCTAATGTACAAGGCAATCCACGGGCAAGCTATAGCCAATTTTGATTTTAGTACTGTTATTGCGGATGAAACGCGTAGCTTTTCATCAAACTTCATACCTATGTTTAATCCTCGGGGCAAAGTAGTGAAAATCATGGGGGTGTCTCGTGAAACGACTGAAGAAGTACAGGCCAAAGATGCACTTCTACAACTAAACCTGCACCTTAAAGACCGGATTAATGCGGCAATAAAAGAATTGCAAGACAGTGTCGATACATTATCAGAGACCCAATCACAACTGGTTGAATCTAAAAAGATGGCCGCTCTTGGTTCGCTGGTGTCCGGCGTGGCCCATGAAATCAATACCCCGTTGGGGGTATGCATAACAGCCTCATCTCTTCTAGAGACATTGACTGAAAGCTTACAGTTAAAGTTTGATGACGATAGCCTTTCTCACAATAACTTAAAGCGCTATTTAGATGAATCTGAGCATTGCTCAAGACTGATTAGCTTTAATCTAAGTCGCGCTGCAGACCTGGTGCAAAATTTTAAACAGATCGCCGTAGATCAAAGTGGCGAATATCTGCGCTCATATAATTTGAAACGCTACATCCAAGGCATTTTGAATACTTTGTTACCAAAATTAAAAGATACTAGTTTTGAAATAAATTTATGTTGTGTCGATGAGCTTGAAATTTATGGGGATCCCAGCGTGCTGACACAAATTCTAACCAACTTAGTGATGAACTCTCTGTGTCATGGGTTCGAGAATGCGACCAGTGGCATGATAAATATTACCGTACTGCGTATGGGAAACTCAGTTCAGCTCATCTATCGGGATTCCGGTTGCGGTATTAGCAGTGAAAATTTAGATAAAATATACGAACCTTTCTTTACCACTAAAAGAGCATCAGGCAGCAGCGGACTGGGTTTGAACATGGTTTATAATTTAGTTACCCAAGCTTTGGCCGGCTCTATTGTCTGTCACAGTGAATTGAATAAAGGCACCCAGTTTACTATTGAATTTCCCTGCGAGTTGCATCGATAGGGGACAGAGTGAAGTCGTAAGTCGTAAGTCGTAAGTCGTAAGTCGTAAGTCGTAAGTCGTGAGTCGTGAGTCGTGAGTAGTGAGTAGTGAGGTAGGTCAAGCCAAGAGTATTGTATTATTATGACTAAATTTCAGGTGGGGTGGGAAAGAGAAGGCAGGATCAATGTGATTGCCACTGCTTACTTTGTGATAGCACTTCTCTTAAAACCTGGTATTACGCCTAAACTTAGAGTAATAGATATAAGACATGCAGCTTAATTATTATTAACACTTGATCAAACTATGCTATTAACCGCTATCATGGAGAGAAGTAACAATGCTAATAGATATTGGAAAAAGAGCGGCTGTTTTGCTACTGCTTTTCTCGATATTATTGAGCAAATTAGCTTACAGCGAACCATTAATAATTACCGGTCCAGACCAAGGCAAGCCTAAATACTTTATCCACAATGGACAGGCCAGGGGATTTATTGTCGATATTACCCGCTGGGTGCTAACTGATATGCAATATCCAGCTCACTTCAAACTGCTACCTTGGAAGCGTGCCTATAACAACGCGCTTAAGGCAAAAATGGCAATTATTGGGCTGTCAAAAAATACCAATAGACTTAAAATTTTTGACTATTCTGATCCACTGTACTTTGGGAATTTGATGATCGTCGTTAAAAAAGGACATGAATTCGATTTTCAAACAGTACTCGATTTACAGGGAAAGCGGATCGGCGCTAGTCATGGCGCATCTTATGGGGATGTTTTTGATCAGGCCTTACGGAACAAAATTTTTGTAGTTGAGCCTCATGAAAATCCCGTTCAAGGTCTTAAATTAGTGCTCAATAACAGAATAGACGCAGTCTTTATCGGGCCGGGGATTCAAGGCGTAAAAAGTTTTATTGATAGTGACGAGTCATTAAATATGGATCAATTTACGGTACTCACCAAACCTTTTAAATCCGATGCAAAGCACTTAGGTATCCACAAATCATTGAACATGCAAGTTTTCATCCAACGCTTTAACTTGTCTTTAGCAAAAGCCTGGAGCACAGGGGTCGTAGATCAAATAATCGCCAATTACGATTAGAAAGAAACAGTGGGGTCAGATCGGGTCTTTTGATTTAAAGGTAATACCTGAGCCCATTCGTTTCTATGACTACTAAGGGGAAATAGCCTAGATTGTTATTGAGCCCAAGATTTAAAAAAGTCCCATTGCGAAATCACGTTTTGCCTGCTCAATTTCTTCATCAGTATTCATAACAAAGGGACCGCCAAAGACGATGGTTTCGTTGAGGCTTTGGCCGCTGATTAATAAAAATTCAGCATCGGTTGCTGTAAATTCAAGTTGGGTTAGTGGCTGCTCAAAGGCTGCGGCCTGAAATTGTTTGATGAGGTCACCATTAATTGTCGCGCTGCCTGATAACAGATAAAGCATAGTGCGATTATGGGTTGTTTCCAATTGCGGTTGTGCAAATTTTACTGTTTGTCTGCCGGATGCTATCCCATGAATAGCGCGAATATTAGCAAATGTTTTAATTGGACCTTTAACCCCCTCTAAACTGCCCGCCACAATGCGTAACATCACCTCACCTGAACGGCTAGATACCTTAACCACCGGAATATTCGCGTCGCTTACATTATGGATACTGGGTTCACTCATTTTGTTTTTAGCCGGGTTATTGACCCACAACTGAATTTCGTGAAATTGTTGCTGTTCATCGGCCCACATATCGCCGCCATGCGCAATACCACTGCCAGCATTCATTTGCTGAACGCTGCCATTGGTGAGTAGCGGGCGTTCACTAAATTTTGAATCGCGATGATGCATATTGCCTTTCAACATAAAGGTAATAGTTTCAAAACCTCGATGCGGGTGTAGGCGAGGTTGCTGGTCTGTACCACCGTCCAGGTGCCAATCAGCTGGCATAGTGGATGGTCCAATATGATCCAGCATCACAAAGGGATCGAAATGGGCAAGCGCTGCGGTTGGAAAGGGGCGCTGAGCGCGTGCATTAGGTATGACGCCATCAATGCGCTGATGATCGATTATTTTCATGATGTTGATGATTCCTGCAGGCTTCTCTTCGCCAAATTGTTAGTGATTAGCCGGTTGCCTGGCTCTTTGCTAATACATTACCAAGCAACTTAATCTTCTGTTTTCCTACTTCTAAGGCATTGCTATTGGTGTGAATTTGCCCGTATTGACTAACGATGTCATAGGCCCAGGGCTCGGCTAAGGCCAGCACAAATTCGCTGTCTGATTCTGCTATGATTGACAGTTCGACCACTTGTGAGCTGGGGTACTCTTGTAAAAGTGCCAGCTGTTCAGCATGAAATATTTGCCGATTAATACTCAAGGATCCTGTTAGCGGATAAACGAAGCCTCGGGTTTGTCCTCTTGGCAGTTGCCAATCAAAAATTTGACCTTTTTTTATGCAGATATGCAAATAACTGACGTTGTGGCTGACGGGTGCTGCGGCTTTTACCCCTTGATATTCACCGAGCAGTATTCGTACATTATCGACTTGAGGCACTTCACCAGGCTGAAGGTTGAAGTAATGGACTGGAGCCGTTTCTTCTGCGGGTGGCAACAATAACCATAGTTGCAAAATGCCAATATGATCTTGATGAGCGACATAGTTTTCTTTATGCCAAACCCCTGAACCACTCGCCATCCACTGTAACCCACGGCTTTTAATGGTATCGCCATTGCCCTCTGAATCTGCATGATTTAAATCCGCATCATAGGGAAAAGTGATAGTGGCGACGCCGGAATGCGGATGCCAGTCAATGGTTAATTCAGGCTGAGCAATGACCCCAGCATCGAAGAGTGCAAAAGGTTTAAGTTGATCTAATATCTCGCCGCGAATATACGCCGGACTACCCACAAGTTTATTTATAATTTGTTTAATTGTCGCTTTCACGGAGCTCATGACAATTCTCCAATGCCTTGACTGCGGGTTTTCTGAGCTAAAATGAGCACAAAGAAAAGCGTGGAAAAAGCACATACCGCCATGGTCGTATTCATGGTTGTAGCATTAGAACTGACGCTAATGCTCACCACTGCACTAGACAATGCTCCTAAGCCAAATTGCAATACGCCATTGATACCTGATAACAGTCCCACATTTTTACCCGCCGTTGCCAGCGCTGCCGAAATCGCATTGGCGGCGGTAAGGCCCAATAAACCAACGTATGTGACCACGCCCACAACTACAAAGACTAAAGATAATTGTAAATAGGCCACCGCGAGCTGATAAAGACCCACAATTGCCAGTAGCACACCCGCAACAATTAACTTTCGGGTCGGGTCGACATTTTTTAATAGGCGCGCGTTGATTAAATTCATGCTGACCATAGCAATGGCATTTAATGCCACTAAATAGCCGAACGCAGTGGGTGAGACCGCAAAATACTCGATGTAGACAAAGGGGGAACCAGCAATAAAAGCGAACAGGCCGGCAAAAGAGCTGCCCCCGGCGAATATATACGCCATCGTTGTGCGGTTAGAAAACACGCTTTTATAACCCGCTAATAGAACGCGGACATCCAAAGGTTGCCGTGTTTGCGTGACTTTGCTGACTGGCAATAGTTTAATTTGGGCTGCGAGTGTCACCAGGGAAAATCCAGCGAGCGCATAGAAAATCCAGCTCCAACCCGCAACTACTAATAGCTGACTACCGATCATCGGCGCAATCATTGGTGCAATCACCACGCAAGCCATCACATAGCTAATGATTTGGCCGCTTTGTTTTTTGCCATAAAATGCCTGGATTAGCGGAAAAACCACCACCGAGCTTCCCCCTGCGAAGGCTTGTAATGCTCGCCACGCATACAGTTCGCCAAGGCTGGTTGAGAAACCAATCATTACACTGCAAGTTGCAAAGACAATTAAGCCGACAGATAATAATTTGGCTTTATTTAAAGAATCTGCCAGTGCCCCAAGTATTAATTGACCCAATGCAAAAAAGACTAAATAGACCGACACAGATGCTTCCATGGCGTCGATCTTGCTGTTAAAAAATTCTGCCATGCTTGGCAATGCGGGTAAGTACATATCGATAGCAAAGGGTGATAACGAAAATATCATCGCCATTAACATAACGAATGGCCAAAAACTTATGTTGGATACTGATTGAGTGGTCATAAATCGCTCTCATTCTCTGTGAATAGTTAAGCCCGCTGTACAGGTTTTCGCAGTAAATTAAGCAGCTACATTATTTGATAATGTTGAGCCAATCGCTTTAATGCGTGCTTCGGCAACCGCATGGTTTCTGGCGGCAACCTCTGGACCCATGGCGCTGCCTTGTGATGGAATAAACTCCACCTCATTAATGCCGATAAAGGCTAAGATGTGCCTCAAATATGGGGTTTGAAAGTCCATTTTTTTCATGAAATCTAAACTGTAGTCACCACCTGAAGTGGTGATCACATAGGCTTGTTTGCCGGTTAATAATCCTTCGGGGCCATTGACACCGTACTCAAAGGTAATGCCGGCCCGGGCAACCTGATCAAAATACGCTTTTAAACCTGAGGTAATACTGTGATTGTGCATTGCTGAGCCAATGATAAGAACGTCTGCTGCCTGCAGTTCTGCGATCAGTTCGTTTGAAACCGCCAGGGCTGCCTTTTGATTATCACTGTGCTGATCTGCAGGGGTAACAAATCCTGACAATGCTACTTGATCTAAATGTTGTGGTGGATTAGTACCTAAGTCACGCAGGGTAATATTGAAATCAGTCGCTAACTGTTCGGCAAAAAGGGCCGTTAGCTGGGTCAATTTTGAAAAACCTATATTGGGACTTGAATTGATGATCAGTACATTTTGCATAATTTGTTTCTCTTAATGAGTGCTTCGATTGAGTGTCATCAGTTTAATTTAAACTAAATCCAAGATTAATAAGCTCATAGATAAAGGATTGTTTCCATATGACTAGTAATTCTTGTATCTTGCAGAGTGCATGAAGAGACATCCAGTAATAGAGAGACAAGTTTAATATGGCAGTAAATTCAACGTTGTTAGACGGTATAGTGATCTTTGTCGAAGTGATAAATGCCGGAAGTTTTACTAAAGCTGCCGATAATATCGGTCATTCAACTTCGTATATTTCAAAAGAAATCAATAAATTAGAGGAGCGTCTGGGAGTTCGTTTGATGAACCGAACCACCCGTTCAATTAGTTTGACGCCAGAAGGTGAGCTATATTTTCAACAATGTCAGCAGATCATTAATGATGCAGAACAAGCTGAAACCTCAGTCAATCATCACCAGCTTGAGCCGAAAGGGACACTTAAAATAAGCTGCCCGGTAAGTTTTGGCTTTTCACACCTACGCCCGGTTTTTTCGAAGTTTTTGCAGAGTTTTCCACAGATCAATCTGGAGTTAGATATGTCTGGCCGTAAAGTCGATATAGTCGCAGACGGTTTTGATGTGGTGATACGCACAGCAGGCCAACTAGAAGACTCAAGTCTGATTAGTCGACATTTATTTTCCTCTTATGGGGTTACTGTTGCATCACCTGAGTATTTATCAATTCACGGTCGGCCGGAGCATCCAAGTGAACTAAGCCAACATCAAACGATAACCTACTCTCACATGAAAGCGCCTAATCTCTGGAACTACCAAACCGAACAAGGTGAACACATCAAGGTACAACTCAACAGCCGAGTAATAACTAATAGTCCGGAAATGGAGTTAGAAATGGCGTTGGCTGGTCGAGGAATTACCCGAATGCCAAAATTTTATCTAGGCGCTAAGCTGGAGACGGGGGAGTTGGTCACCTTATTCGATGATTATCAAAAAACGCCCATTAACGTATATTTGGTCTATGCAAGCCGAAAGCATATGTCAGCTAAAGTCCGTAGTTTTATCGATTTTGTGATTGATGAACTAGGGGACTAGTCATTGGCTTAGAAATTTTATTTTGCATACTCTCATTTAAGATACTTCTAACTATTAGAAATACTTCCTTGCTTAGCCATTAGACTTTCCCTGATAAAACTGACGCTGATGATCTCATTAGAGTAACCCTCTGAGGTTAATAAAGGTTAATTCAGCACTTGGGTCACCCAAAATTACCCATTGAGTTCTGTCACTACAGTGTTCATCTAGTGCTAGCCACAACACCCTCTCCATCTAAAAATAAAATTCTGCATATTCCCGGAAATAATAGATATGAAGTCAAATGGAAACAATGCCTTTCCTAGATGGTTATTATTCCTATTTTAGAAACTATATACACTGGGTTTTATCAATCAGACGAGCAAGTCGGCTGAATTTTAATCACTGTATAGAGAACCCTATGAAACCCATCAAATTTTTGCTGCCAATCGCTTTCGCTATTACCACGTCTTTGGTCTCTGCAAATTCTCAGACCCCCGACATCAAAACCATAAACGGTGTTGCCAGTTATCCCGCAAATTACCAAGGGACTCCCAAAAGATCGGCTAGCGAAGACCCGTTTCTGTCACCTGAAAACTCTGCTCTTATTTTGATCGACTATCAGCCACACATTTTAATGGGGGTGCGCAATATTGATCATAAAGAGCTGATTAATAATATGACCGGCTTAATAAAAACGGCAGTCTTGTATAACCTGCCTATTATATTCTCTCATGTAGGAGTTGGCTTAAACGGCTCACAACCTATGATGGAAGAACTCAGAAAATTAGCCCCTAATGCGGTATTTGTTGACCGCACCAATGTGAATGCCTGGGAAGAACCTGAATTTGTGAAAGCTGTTGCAGCAACAGGTCGAAAAAAATTAATTATGGCTGGCTTGTGGACCGATGTGTGTTTAGCTTATCCGGCAATTGAAGCAGAAAAAAATGGTTATGATGTCTACGTGCCTGAAGATACAGTCGGCAGTATCAGCCAATTGAGTCATGATAATGGCATGCGTAGAATGGAAAACGCGGGTGTAGAACGTATTACCTGGAACGTTGTTCCCGCTGAATTACAACGCGATCATGCTCGTTCAGAAACTGTCGCGCCAGTCACTCGTATCTTCATGGAATATTTATTTAAAATGGACCCCGATAAAGCTTGGAAATAAAACAGTAAGCAGGGGCTAGTGCCATATCAGTAGTATTCGTCATATGAGTCATTGAAGTTGTATCAGTGTCATTAGCAAATAATGCCGCCTTTAGCTGAGCTGAGCTGAGCTGATCTTGGTTTCGTATACTGCTGCATAGCTCAGTATCTAAGAGATAAATAGCGCAATTTCCAGTTACTACCCAAGTGTCAGTTATACTCGGTGATACAAAGGTAAATTTACAAGACTGGACAGAGCTACAATTACGTTTAAAAACCCAGTTCACAATTCTCTTATCTGCATTGTCATTAAGGTCAACAAAATCATCAAATTGAATGGCTCTGGTGAATCAGTGACCAATAAATTTTTATCTTTGAGTTCAACTGAGACCACTAACAGTAGCGCTTGAGAATTTCTATGTATTTACTGACTTCGGTTGAAGTGCGTTGTTCCGGGTTTGATTTATCGGCAATATTTAGGGCTATTTAAATCCTTTAGGGTATTTTTTCTTTAACGCTGAGTATATTTGCCGCGTTGTTTATAAAAATTATCCATCTCAGCTGCTGCATTGGCGGGAACAATGGCGATTTCTTTACTGACTGAACCATCCAGGTTATCAAGTATTCTTTGGGACTTTTTCAATGCAGTAATTATTAGCTAATCCCCCTGCGTTTCTGAGTCTTAGAAATGAGCGATTTCGACCAGATTTTCCGGCATTTCCAAATCCGCCGCTAGCTAAGGTAAATCTGTCTGTATCACTGTCTCATAATCTATGTAAATTACGTATTTTGGACAACTGAAATTATTGTGGATAATGATCAAAAATATAGATCTGGGACTGGGCATTTGACGGGCAAGGGGAGGGACATTAATTTGTAGTGCGTCGAGATTAAATATCGCCGCAGTACTCAATTCGATGAAGTGATATACCGAGCATTCTGTATGAGTGATGGCTGGAGTTGACACTAAGCTGCCGTTTCAAAGCTCCTAATGGAAGGTATTTTGAGAACCAGATATGTGTCTAGAAAACTAGGGGCTGCCACTTGATCTGCGAACGGACAGAAAAATGAGTATTCACTTATGCTAAGTGTCCGTCAAGTCGGGGTAGAACCAAAGCAGCCTTTGCGGCATATGACTGAATTAGAATTTCCTTAGAGTAAGGATAAATTTCCGCCTGTTTAAGACGTGGATAGCATTTAGTATTGACTAGATAATATCTACCTGCTTTTAAGTTCTTTACGCATAAATAGTGCCTCACAATGAACGGTTCCTTAAAACGTCCTCAAAATCTATTTTCTCCCTGTATAAAAAACAACCATTGACATCAATAAGTTCCTGTATTATTAATAAGCAACCGTTTGCGCAACCGTTTGCGCGGCGATCAACCTCAATACAAATAAGATAGGGAAGTTCTTGTATGAATTTTTTAAAAAAAGCATCACTTACTTTAATGGCGTCTGCCGTACTGCTCTCCGGACCTGCATTTGCCGCCGATAAACCTGTTGTCGGCTTGATCATGAAGTCATTGGCAAATGAGTTTTTCCGCGACATGTTAGAGGGCACTAAAGAACATGCTAAGAAAAATGGGACCTACGAATTGCGAGCAGTGGGCATGCAAAATGAAACTGACTTTCAATCGCAAATAAACGCAGTAGAAAACTTCATCACGCAAGGTGTCGACATCATAGTGATAGCACCAGCGGATTCTCGCGCTATGGTACGCCCGTTAAAGAAGGCCATGGCTGCCGGTGTAGTAGTCATTAACTTCGATGTATCTCTGGATGCTGCGGCCAAGAAAGAGCAAGGGGTTGAGTTAGCATTTATAGGACCTGACAACCGCGATGGCGCCAGACTGGCAGGGGAAGCACTAGCTAAAAACCTTGGTGCCGGTGGCAAAGTAGTTATTATAGAAGGCAACCCGGGTGCCGATAACGCGCACGAGAGAAAAAAAGGCTTTGAAGATGCGATTAAAAGTGGCGGGCTCGTACTTTTGGACTCAAGAACCGCGCATTGGGAAACTGAAGAAGCCAACAATGTATTTACCAATATGTTGACTGCCAACCCAGATATACAAGGCGTAATGGCCGCTAACGATTCAATGGCAATAGGAGTGGTTAAAGCGCTAGAATCTGCTGGCCTGGCAGGCAAGATTAAGGTAGTTGCTTTTGATAATATCCCCGCCGTAGGTCCTATGTTGGAAGATGGGCGCCTGTTAGCGACTGTTGATCAATTTGGTCGCGATATGGCAGCTAACTCAATTGAATTAGCACTAGAAGTTCTTAAAGGTGCTCCTCAACTTACGGGTTGGGTTAAGACTCCTCTTAAGCTTGTTGTCTCTGATAAGTAATTCAATCTAAAACGACTGCACTTAGGATTGCTAAGTGTAGTCTCGCTGGCCAGGCAATTGCGCTCGATACTTCTACAGTCATTGAACCTGTTGGCTGCTATTTTGAGCTGGATAATTAATTGAATTTTGGAGCTATCGTGTCAGTTGCCCCTACCTCTGCCCAACAAATGAATGAAGATCCTGCCGTGAAAATCTTGACAGTGCAAAATTTGCACAAGCATTTTGGCGGTGTAAAAGCACTACAAGGTGTAAATTTTTCTCTCAATAAAGGTGAAGTGCACGCCTTAGTCGGTGAAAATGGTGCGGGAAAATCTACTTTAATAAAAATCTTGACTGGCGTTTACAACCCCGACGCTGGTGAAATCTATCTCAATGGGGCCAGATATTTGCCCGGTAATCCGAAGCAGGCGAAGTCGCAAGGTATTCAAGTTGTACATCAAGAATTTAACTTACTGACTCATCTGTCAGTAGCGGAAAATATTTGTTTTGAAGCTTTTCCCAGATCCCGTTTTGGGCTGTTAGATCGCAATGAAATGAATCGTCGTGCGCGTAAAGCCATGGACACCGTTGGTCTATCGGATGTGAAAGTATCCGACCCCATCAGCAGCTTAGGTATCGCCTATCGGCAGTTGGTTGAGATAGCCAGGGCATTGCAATCTAAAAGCCAGATCTTGATCTTAGATGAACCTACGGCAACTCTCACCGATCGCGAGACGGAAAAACTGTTCAACATAATCAAAAGCATCAAACGTCAAGGTGTGACAGTCGTGTTTGTGACTCACCACTTAAATGAAGTGTTTGCAATATGCGATAGGGTCACAGTGTTTCGCAGTGGTGAAACTATTACCAGCAAAGATATCAGCCAGACCACGCCGAAACAAGTGGTCAGCCATATGGTTGGGCGCGATTTGGAGCAGGAGATGTCGAATAACTTTGTCGCCCACGATCTCGGCCCTATTGCTTTAACCGCAAAACAGTTACGGGTGCCACAGTCTCCTCATAAGCAGGGCGTTTCCTTTGATTTGCGCTATGGCGAAATTCTCGGTATTGCAGGGCTTGTAGGTGCTGGGCGTACCGAATTACTGCGCAGTATTTTTGGACTGCAGGAGATAGTCTCCGGCAGTTTGTTGATGGAGGGAAGCAAAGTAAAATTTACTAAACCCAAGCATGCGATAGCTGCGGGGATAGGTTTCGTCACCGAAGATCGCAAGGAGGAGGGGTTGATTTTGGATATGTCAATCGCTGCAAACTCATCCTTGGCCAGTATCGGGAATATCTCAACGGCGGGCATCATGCACTATCAACGTGAAAACGCCATGGCAAAATCTAATGGGGAAATGCTGAAGCTGAAATATGGCAAGGTCAAAGACAATGTGTCTAGTCTCTCAGGCGGCAATCAACAAAAAGTAGTACTGGCAAAGTGGCTGGCAAATCAACCGAAAGTGTTTCTGCTGGATGAGCCTACCCGGGGCGTAGATGTGGGTGCCAAGGCAGAAATATATGCTATTTTGCGCTCTCTCGCGAGTAAAGGTAAAGCGTTGCTGGTGGTGTCTTCTGAAATGCAGGAACTAATCACTTTGTGTGATCGTATTATTGTGCTATCGAATCATGAGGTTATGGGTGAATTAACACGTGACCAATTCTCCCAGGAACGTATCTTGCAGCTTGCGTATAAGCATGCTCAAGCATAGGAGCTAAAGTAGATGAATACGAGTAATCTTCAATTGAACAACACAGACGCTGCGCGGCACTTCTCGTTTAAAGCGACTGTTCGCGATGCCGGAATAGGTTTGGCATTGATAGGCTTGATCATAATTTTTTCAGTCAGTTCTGAGCATTTTTTGGCCGCCAATAACATCACCAATATTCTCACCCAGATCACCATCAATTTGATCCTGGCCGTCGGTATGACTTTTGTGATACTGATCGCCGGTATCGATCTATCGGTGGGTTCTGTGCTCGCATTCGCCGCGGTGATTGCCGGTAAAGCGATTACCATGCCTGGGCTGGATCCAATCGCTGTGATTGCACTGGCGGTGATGGCGGCAGTGTTAGCGGGGCTAGTCTGTGGCTTGCTGAACGGTCTGATCAGCGCCTACTGGGGCCTGCCTTCGTTTATCATTACACTGGGAATGCTAAATATTGCCCGCGGTGGTGCCTTACACATTTCTGAAGCTCAGACTATTTATTCATTTCCCAAGCTGTTTAACGATTTTGGCTCGGCCACAGTTCTGGGTGTTCCAGTCGTTTTTATCGTGGCTCTCAGCATGGTCGCGATAGCTTGGTTTATACTGCACAAAACGGTTTTCGGCCGTATGATCTACGGCATAGGCAACAACGAAGAAGCTGTTAGGCTAGCAGGCCACCCCGTTTTTTGGTATAAAGTTGCGGCTTTTAGCATCTGCGGCTTAACGGCTGGTGTAGCTGCTATTGTTTACATGGCGCGGCTTGGAATTTCCAGTCCTATTGCCGGTATCGGTTTCGAGCTAAATGCTATTGCTGCAGTAATCATTGGCGGCACTAGCTTGATGGGTGGTCGCGGCAGTGTATTCGGGACGCTTTTGGGCGCTTGCATTATCGGAGTGTTGGCCAACGGGCTTATTCTGATCGGGCTCAATGACTTTTTGCGCCAGATGATCACCGGGCTAGTGATTATCATTGCAGTAGTGCTGGACTACTACCGCGATAAATATACCAAGAATTAATCACTCAGCTTGTGTAAGTACATTCCAGCTGTGGTTGGATGATTTAAAGACCTCTAGGCGCCAAATGCATTAGGCAAACGCATGAACGTTATTTATATATTTTAACTGTAGTAGTGCCATTACCAAGGGCACCTGCCGGACTTATTACAGAGGGATTTTGTCGTAACACCTTATAAGGCCTAGCTAGCGAAGTAATACAACAGTCATTACTAGGCTATTTATAGCAATGACTGTGAACGTTGCACCCACAGCGCATAGGTATTCAGTTTATCTATCAGCCGCACATGCCACATACCGTTCGCGCTTATCTCTACATCGTAATTTATACTAAGTTGTGCAGTGACTTGAACTTGAACTTGGCCAAGGTGTAGTTTTTGTAGCTAGATGTCAATTACCAGCTTTCCTAGCTCTTTATCTGTTCTGTGTTTATGCCGGAGGCGGTGAGTCCCAAGAGAAGTAGATACTACAGAGTTAATAAACGTTATACCCTAATAGATGGCAAGATACGATCATGAGACGATATGTTAGCTTGGTCGAATGACTCCTTTGGCCGATACTTGCCCCATACTACAGGCACCTATTCGGGACGTTATACCTTATATATATTGCATTCTCGTTAAAACTAAACTCAGTTCATATTTTGCACTACAGAGAAAGGAATGCTAAAAAGTAGCCTGAGAAATATCAACAGAAGTGCATATTTCATTGTTCTGCATCTATTGGTTTAAGTGCATCTGTTTCGCCATCTTCACTTTTGGCTCATCAATCGATTTTGCCGGTCGGCCTCCGACTTGCCTCTGGCTCGGGGGGCATCTAAACCTGCTTTTGTTCTTTCCTGGATTAGCGGTCTTTCAAACTGGGCTAGCGCTGAAAACATATTGAACATCAATTCACCAGAGGCTGATGTCTATCAATAGCACCATCCTGGATTGATTTGTTCAAGAAATGGGGTCCGGTCTTGCCTTTTAACTTAGAAGAAAAAGGCAAGACCGGATCCCATAGGTTTGCGATGACGGCGGCATTCAACCTTGCGTGTGATATGGTCGAAAACTGGCGTAGTTGATGAATATTTCAACAAGTCCAATCTGCCCGTGGCGTGCAAATCATTTCGATATCAAGGTATCGATTGACAGCGGGTGATTGCCCGCTTAGAAAATAATGTACTTAATCAGAGCCTCTCTTAGGAGACTCTGATTAATTGGCCAAAATTTACATAATCAGATAGCCAATACTTCCCAAGAAGCTCACTTGCTGAGCTGCACCTTGCCCTACTTGACATCTTCTCACCCTACAGGGTTGTTATAACTATCAGGTTGCTGTTGTGACTGGGTAAAGATATGTTCAATACCGCCTTAGGTAGTCAGTAATATTTGAATAAAATGTGCAGCGAAACGTAACCGAGGCAACTGTTATTAATCCGTTTTAAAGGCTTTTTATTCATTACTGCCACGTAATTTATTGATAGTAAATCGCACCATCTTCCAAAGGAGTATGAGCAGGAGTAGGTAAACAGATATTAGGATTGCATCCTTTGCACCAGCTAGCTTGGCAATTAAAGTGATGAAATACCCACCGAAAATAAGCAATGATGCATAGACTTTTAATCGCTCGGTTTTATTATCAATAGGTCTACTTTTAACCCACTATAAGTATTAAATAATACACAGAAACCATTAGCAAGATTGCTAGGATGCTAATCAACAACATCACTACCAGAAAACCACGGCCAACTGAGGCGTGGTCTCCTGGAGAGGTCGAGCTTTCAAGAACCATCAGTCCGAATATAATTGGAGAGAACCAAAGCGGAGATAGAGCAAAAAATAACGCCTTGCTGGCTTTGCTTTTAAACATCAACAATATATTCCACCATAATATTTCATGTGTGCTATTCAGCGTTGGCACATAAAAGGCAACTGTTAGTTGTCCTGCTCGAGTCGCTTGTTATGCGCTTTTGAATGAGTCTGGTTCTACCCAATTTTCTTGATGTCTCAGCGCAGTAATAGCTATAAGGGGCAGGGTATATTAGCATTGCAAAGAGTGCATATTGTATAATTTATAACAAATCTTACGATTACCTAGGGACATCATATAAACTAGAACAAGAAGTCTAGCAAGCAGCATAAAGGTATCGAAAGGGGGTTGAGACATGATTGAAGATTGGTTCGACTTGTCAAAAGACAAAAACACCGGTATCGAATCAATTCATGCGCATTTTAATGGCAATGCATATGGACCGCACTGGCATGATAGCTACTTGATTGGCATAACAGATCATGGGTTTCAAAAATTTAGCTGTAGAGGAATCAAGCATTTGAGTACTCCTGGCCAAGCTTTCATGATAGAACCAGGCGAAATACACGATGCAGATGCCCCGGATGAAAACGGCTATACCTATCGGATGCTCGATATCGATCCGAAGTGGGTCGAACTTGAATTCAATACACTCTTTCCTGAAAACCCCTCTAAAGTTCACTTGGCTTTCGGGTCAACATTAGTCAATGACAAACGCTTGGTTAAGGCAACAGCCTTTGCATTTGAGGCATTGCATAGGGGCGAACTTCAAATCGTAAAAGAAGCGGCGTTAGACAACCTGTTGCAACAGATGAGCAGACACTTAACCTGTCGACCTCGGCAAGACTCAAACCCTTGTATTCCCCAAATAGCGAACTTAGCGCGTGACTATATTCATGCTAATTTGGAGGTCGAATTTGGACTGAATGACTTAGCGAAAACTGTCGGTATTGACCGCTTTAGATTAACCAGGGCATTTAAAAACGCCTTTGGAATGGCGCCTTATCAGTATTTAATTATGCTGCGTATTGTTAAAGCAAGGCAGCTACTTGCAAAAGGAACAAAGCCTTCTGAGGTTGCCACAGAACTTTGTTTTTCTGACCAAAGTCATCTCGGACGTTGGTTTAAACGGGTCTACAAGCTAACGCCTTCACATTACCGCAGACTTTGCACAAATCTTCTAGATTGAAATGTCCACATTCTCATATCATAACTCACTACTTTAGCGATTTAGATAATCATGTCCTGTCCTTAGGCTTGATACTGAAAATTATAACCTAAGGTTTAGGGGGGACGTTATGCCTAGTAATAACAGTAACAACCATTGGGAAAGCTCTATCAATACATTTCAAAGTGGCTCAATCAGGCTAGCATATCAAGATGTTGGGAAAGGGCCACTGGTCGTATTACTTCACGGCTTTCCTGACACAGCTGATACTTGGGAGGAAACTCAACAAATTTTGAAAACGGCTGGATATCGCAGTTGTGCGCTGCATTTACGTGGTTACTCTCCTTCAGATATACCAAAGGATGGGGAATATGGGTTGGCGACTTTGGTAGCAGATACGATGAAGCTTGTGGAGCACCTGGGTTATCAAGAGTGTATCCTTGTTGGCCATGACTGGGGAGCAATGATTACCTATGCTGCAGCTATACTTCATCCCGAGAAAGTAACAGCAATAGTCACCCTGGCGATACCGCCCCCTAAGGTGAGCCACGCAAATTGGCGGGAAAGATTGCTAAGGCCACACAATGTTTATCTCGGCTGGGGGCAGTTGGCTCATTGGTGGGTTAAGCGGAATAAGCACAGCGCCATAGATTTTTTCTACCGACAGTGGAGTCCTAATTGGCGGGTGCCTGTGCAGCATATGAGTCGTATTAAAAAAGCCTTTGCATTACCAGATAGGACGGCTGCAGCCGTTGATTATTATGCTGCCCCCATCGGCGAAAAATTGGCGAGCATGATAAATAATCCAATTACTCAGCCGGCATTGGTTCTCTATGGATTAGATGAACCCAAGGTGAGATTGGAGATGTTCTCAAAAGCGAAAAGTGCATTATCGAAAGGTAGTGTGGTTATAGGCTTTGAGGGAGTTGGTCATTGGCCCCACAGAGAACAGCCAGAAAAATTTTATAAAGAGTTATTAGCGTTTTTACAAAACTTATCCGTGAAATTGTAAATTATTATGTAACCATAACTTTTTAAAGTACTTCACCTTAGGTTTAAAAAGAATATTAAGTATCTATGGCTCAGCTTTGCGCGGTTTTGATCCACTGCCTCTGCGCTTAGCTGAATAGCTAATAGGCATTATTTCACGGCTCAGCCTGGTAAAAGTAAAGATCAGCTTAGTTGTAAAGTGTTTTTACCAAGGGGCATTGCCAGGCTAAATGCCTGTGTTCTATCCGAGCCACTTTTTTACAAAGTCACACTAAATTACTCTACTTGCAGCAATGAAATTACCCACTTTTGAAGCTCATCTTCATTGTAACGCGGATGCCAAGCGGCGATGACATCAAAGCTATCAGGCGTATGTTCCAGTGTTATTTCTACTAATCCTAGCCCTCTTACCGCCCTGGATGGCAAAAACGCTATTGAGTCAGTCGTTTCAAGGTACATTGGAACAATGGAGAAACATGGGGCTGATATGACGATATTTCGCTTTAAACCAAATTTCGCGAACCAATCATCGATAGAGCCTTTAAAGTTCGGGCGTGAAGGCGAAGCTATAATGCTAGGATGTTTTGCTACATCTTCTAAAGAGGAGTTGGTTTGTGAAATTGATGTATTGGGTGATGCAACACAAACATGATGCTCTTCAAACAACTTAACTAACGGGTAATTTTTAGGGATGTAGTCCGGAAAGGCTATCGCTAGGTTAACTTTACCAGTCTCCATTAATTCATGCAGTTTATCAATTTCAAAATCCCTGACTATTAATTTTAAGAAGGGTGCTTGGTGCCTCAATTTCGAAATCAAATTTGGTAATACAACTTGTTGTGCATAATCAGTTGCTGCGATAACGAATGTTTTATTAATAGTTTTAGGATCAAAGACTTTTGGTGATAATAGTGCCTGAAACTCAATCAGTAATTTATCCACACTTATAGATAGTTCTTGGGCGAATGGTGTCGGAATAAAGCCATTGGTCTTTCTTAAAAATAATCGGTCGCCAAACACATTACGTAGCTTTTTTAAGTGTTCGCTCACAGCTTGTTGAGTAAGACCTAATTGGTTCGCAGCTTTGGATGCATTTTCTTCTCGAATCAGCGTTTGAAAAACCCTTAATTGCTTGATGTCTAATCTATCTAGTTTACTCAAAGCTCACCTCTTGAATTATGAGTGTCTATATAAGCCTAGTATAAACAAAAATAATTTGTATCACTAACAAAAAACATTTGTTTCTAATTGTTATTTTCATTCTTTAATATGTGTTTATCGAATCAAAAAAACCAATATAGAGAGAAGCAAAATGAAAACAATTATTTTAATCGGTGCGTTAGGAAAAATGGGTCAAGCTGCACTAACAGGATTAAGTAACCATAAAGTCATTACTGCCGGGCGTTCTGGCGATGTAGATCACATTGTCGATATTACAGAAGAGCAATCAATAAGAGCGTTATATGAAAAAGTTGGCCACTTTGATGCCGTTGTGAATACGGTAGGGCTTTGTGAATATGCAAATTTTACTGAAATGACAGAAGCGCAGTGGATGTCCACTGTTATGAGTAAGTTGATGGGGCAAATTAACCTGGTACGCATTGGTCAAAAGTACATTGTAGATGGCGGCTCATTCACATTAATCAGTGGTATTTTGAATGTTAAACCTATTCCTTATGCGATTGCTGATGCCACCACAAGTGGAGCAATTGATACCTTTGTAAAATGTGTCGCTTTTGAAATGCCCAGAAACACCCGGATCAATGTCGTCAACCCTACTGTGTTGATAGAGGCGTGGGGGGTTTACGGTGAAATGATGCCAGGGTTTGAGCCTGTTCCAGGAAAGTTAGTCGGCAAAGCGTTTGAACGTTCAGTTGACGGGTTTATCACAGGTAAAGTTCTCTATGTTGATGCATAAATAAGATATATACATCTAAAACGCTCGGCCCTAAGGGCGGGGAGTTTGTTCTTGATGACTTTGCTTTGTTTAAGTCATTTCTAAAAATCCAGGAGATCAAAACATGTTTATTTTTTCACTGAGAACAGCCCGGTTGATTACACTTACGATTGTTATGACTGTGAGTAGTACTGCTGCATTAGCGCAAGATGCGATGACCCTGGTGGATAACTATCTTGTAGCATGGAACGCGCAAGATGCAAAAGCCGCCGCCAGTATGCTTGCTAAAGATGCGCGCTATTATGATTCTGCACTGGGTGAAACTGTCAAGGGACGGGCGGCGGCAAAAGCCAAGGTGATAGATTCATTCATGAATGCCACGCCCGATATATATTGGAACCTCGTTGGCTCTCCTGTAATAGCGGGGCAGCGCGTTACCTTTGAATGGGTGCTAGGGGGTACCAATACTGGCGCATGGGCAGATGGAACACCTGCAACCAACAAAACCTTTCGTATCTTTGGTATGTCGGCTTTCACAATTGAAGGTGACAGTATTAAAGTTCAATCAGATTACTACGATGCATTGGGCTTTTATAAACAACTGGGTTTAATGTAAATTAGTCCAGGACGGTAAGGAGAGAAGATTGCTTCGATAATTAGAATATCGAAGCCCTTAGAAACGTGATTCAAAGCGTTGCAATTTTATGTACAGAATGTTCGGTATGACTTCTCAAGTTGACGAATTAATCAATTTGGCATTGCTTAAGGCTGGTTAACCGAAAGCGTTGAAGCAGCCTCACGAATTGGATCCTCAAAGCTCTAATGAATTAGCAACCTGGACACTCATCGCACGCCAGTTATGAGTTTTTTGGTGCAGTGATCTTAACTGTAATATACTGAGCGTTAGATCTGAACGAGCTTGCTTGGCCTAACATTAAAAAAGGGCTTACTTGTTAAAGTATGCCCTTTAAGTGACTACGAGTAATTATCCGTAGTGTATTTTTATGCCCAGGATATTAACCCGGGCTGTAGCAGTTAATTAGATAGCTACAATGTTTTCAGCTTGTGGGCCTTTCTGGCCTTGAGTTACAACAAACTCAACGCGTTGACCTTCAGCTAAAGTTTTGAAACCTTCGCTAGCGATAGCAGAGAAGTGTGCAAAAACGTCTGGGCCAGACTCTTGCTCAATAAAACCAAAACCTTTAGTTTCGTTGAACCATTTGACTGTACCAGTAGTTGTATTAGACATAATATTATCCTGTATTTTAAATAAGTTAAGTGCGCCTATTAAGGCATTTGTATGATGTATCTGACTGAAATGTTGTAACACTTGGAAACTACAGGACGAGAACTTACGTAATGGAGACTTCAAACAAGAGACTTTCTTTCTAGCTGCGGGCACTATATAGAAGACACTAATTACGGTCAAACACTTTGTGTGTTTTTTGATCAATTCTATTTTTCTGTAGCACCCTAAAATATGCGGTAATATGAAACTGACGGGTAATCCTCCCCTTTATAATTGACGTCAAAGACAGAAGTGAAATGTCTGCAAATGGCCGTCAGCCCCTATTGCCGGCATAACTCATGCACTAGATTTTTTGTTCCGTGATGTACACCAACCCCCTAGTAAAATTCCTATGTTAATTTGCATAAAGCTTGTTAAAACTTGTAGAGGCAAGGCTAAATAACTAGCCCATCCAGGTAAATCTAGAGATAAGACCCACCAAGCAGGGAAGCTGAGAATATTTAATCCCCAATGAACTGTAAAAGCATAAACATGATCGAAAATGCTCAAATCAGCAGGTGCCCATACCAAACTAATAGATAAAAACCACATCGTAACAGCGATTAAAAAATGAATCACAGTGTAGACTGTAACGGTTCTAGCAGTCATGGAACAATCCTTTGAACGAGTCTGATCAAGGAACTCTACGTATATCATACTGATATTGAGTTGTTTTTAAAGATGCATGCAGTGCAAGCTGATCGTGAGAGATTAGTCGAGACTGCTTTTATAATGTCTTACATCCTCTGTTTTTCTAGAAAGTGCCTCTATTGGCATTGAACTATACGTAGCTCCCAGCCATGTTTTGTCCTATTTATAGAAACACATTGTGCCTTTTGTAACCTTGTCATTCATTGATTTTAAGATCATTCAATAAATGTTTATTTTCTGGTGCAGTAAAGAGAGTAACTCCCTCGCAAGTTTCAAAAACAAGTTTAACGGTTACGCTATCTTTTGAAACTTAATATACAGTTATTTCCTGTGAACCAGCTAAACCCCAACTCTTTTCTTCCGAGGACCCACCATAACTCTTGAACCATGATTGTAGCTTGTTTAGTTTTGGAGAATCGTACTCTTTGTCGAAAATTAAGAAAGACACTTAAACAACGTTTCTACCCAATAGCTCGTTTATCAAAAGCCATAATTCCTATTAACATATGGGTATATTTAGTCACTGTTATTGTCAGGCCATAAAATCTGAAAATATCTGCAATTGGCCGGTAGCGTCGATAGCAGTTCACTCGTTCAACCTCGGTTATGTTTGAACTGACACATACTTGCCATTTTTAGCGAGCTAAAATAAGGCACTTTAAGAATCCAATATGCGTTTAGAAAACCAGTGCTGACCAGTGAATGAGTAAGGGGCCGGCAATGATCTGCCTACTACCAGTCAATCGCAGGGTTTTTTGCCGTTTTTGTTGCCCTTTGTTGAAATAATAGTGCGTAAACACGGCTCGAAAATTGCTAGTGGTTTATACATCAAAATACTAGGAGCCCTATATGATTAGGATCGATTCAATGACTCAGCTCAGCAACGGTGGTTCTGTCCGCACGAGTAACGAGACCCTCCCATCCACCTTTGCAGATTTTCTGGCCGAACAGATCGTCAAAGTCGCTGAAGTTGAAAAAAGCAAACAGCCCACCGTTTCCGATAATCAATTAACGAGTTCAGAGAACGCGTATACAACAAATCCGCGGAATGAACTGGAGCGTTTGTTATCGATGAGCCCCTCTGAGCTGATTCGTTACCAGATACTGGAGCAGATGGGACTGACTGAAGAAGCGTTAAAAGAATTGCCCTTTGAAGAGCGGATGAAGATTGAAGAAAAGATCCAGGAGCAAATTGAGCGGCTGGTGGATGACAAAGCCAGTAGAGAGGATACAGCAGCAAAGATACTTTAATCCAAGGCCTGTTCCGTGGCGTAGCCAAAAACTCTCCGCATTAGTCATACTCTAATTTTTGCGGAAATTCATATAATAAATCCAACACTCATCGTTCATGCGCGATAGAACTTTGTGCCAAAAAGTTTACTGAGTTGATAGTTATTGAATCAATTAGCTGGTTTTGGAATGTTATTTTTAATACCAATGAGCAATTGATCTTTAGTGTTTTCACAGTGTTTTTCTAACAGACTACGATAATTTATCTTCTGAGAAGTCCCTGATTTAGCTCATGCAGTGGTCCATTGAATGCGACCACATAAATAGAAATTGATTTATACAGGGGTCATCGGGTTTAATCATTAAGCTGGGTCTAGATTTTGAGGGCAATGGCCGCTATTGGCTCAGACGCCATCGCTAACCAAAGATTCATTACTTGCAAGTCAGCCTGAGTAACTGCAAAACCTGACACATAGCCGCCGTTTTTAACATTCATAAAATCCATTTTGGAATACCGTCTGCTACCTGATTACATACAGTTAAGTTAAGGGTCATACCATACATCCTCTTATTCCCCAGCCACTAAAAATCTATCCATGCAAGTCAAACAAAGCTCCGAAGGTTGTTAATGGCATCAATATCAGCTGCTGTAGCACTATCGTGTCTGTATTTTTTAAGACTTATTCTAGCGTTTAGCTATCGGCACTAAGAATATAATATTGAAGGTGCACTGAAAGGAGCATAACTTTTTGGTAAGGAGTTAATATGAAAAAATTACTTTTAATACTTATATGTATTTCTACTTTAGTTCTTTCCTTTTCTGTTTCGGCAAAAGAACTAAGGGTGGGGCTATCAGTAGATGACTACCCACCTTTTTACTATGAATTCGATGGTAAATACCTTGGTGCGGCGTTGGAAGTCTCAGAGGAAATTGCGGAGACTCTTGGTCATAAACTAGTCTTCATACGTGCACCCTGGAAGCGTATTCAGGCTTATCTACGTGCTGGAAAGATCGACATGATGATCCTTTATCTCAAAACACCAGAGCGCGCTCTAGATGTAATATATACCGATATTCCTCATATATATGAATCGAGCGACTTATTTGTTGTAAAAAAATCCCCTATTAAATTCGAAGGGTCTCTGAGCGATTTGAAATCCTATAAATTTGGCAATGTTCGAGGGTATAGCCATGGTATTGAATATAATAATTCAAAAAAATTATCTAAGATGCAAATCACAAATGAACAACAACTCATCAAAATACTGATCAGAGGAAGAATCGATATTGGAGTAGGCAATAAACCGGTAATTATGAGGGCTGCTTTCAGTATGGGACTAACGGATAAGATACGCTTTCTTGTCCCCTCCATTGACGTCGGGCCCAACTATATTGCATTTTCAAAAGCGCGCAAAGATGCTCAGGAACTAGCAGACGAATTCTCAAGTCAATTGAAAATTTATATGAAAACCGATGAATACAGAGAAATTTTGAAGAGTTACAACTTTGATACTTATCAAAATTGATAGCTGTTTGTAGTGGCATCCAGCATATGGGAAAGGGGTTTATATGAAAAAATTACTTTTTGGATTCTCTATATTTCTATTTTCTTTCTTTCTATCTTTTTCAGTCTCGGCTAAAGAGCTAAAGGTCGGGCTAACAGAACTGGACTACCCACCTTTTTACTTTGAAATAAATGGCGAATATTATGGTGCGGCGTTGGAAATCTCTAGCGCAGTAGCAGAAAAATTGGGTCATAAACTAGTCTTCATACGTGCACCCTGGAAGCGTATTCAGGCTTATCTACGTGCTGGGACTGTCGACATGATGATACTTTATTTCAAATCGCCAGAACGCGCTCGAGATGTGATTTATACCGACGTTTCTCATATAAATGAGTCGAGTGACTTATTCGTTGTACATAATTCAGATATTAAGTCCGAAGGTCGGCTGAAAGAATTATTGGCCTATAGATTTGGAAGTATCAGAGGGTATTACCATGGTACTGAATTCACTAATGCGGAATATTTAACTAAGCACACCGTTTCTAATGAAGAAGAGCTTATCAAAATGCTTGTTAATGGAAGATTCGATATTGGAGTAGGCAACAAAGCAGTAATTCTCAGGCACGCGAAAAACCTGGGATTGATGGATAAAATACGTTTTCTGGCCCCACCTCTTAATATAGGGGCAAACTATATCGTATTTTCGAAAGCGCGAAAAGATGCTCAGGAACTGGCGGATAAATTTTCAATTCAATTGAGAAATTATATGGAAACTGGCGAGTACAGAGCTATTTTGCAGAAGTACAACCTTGACTCCAATTAGTTTTAGGGGGGATTACCCAGTAGTCGCGGGCAGCCTGTAATTAATTCTGTGTAACTGCCCGTTTAGTCATTAAGCTGACTGTAGTTTTTGAGGGCAATGGCCGCTTTTGGTCGACGGTCGTCATCGCTAACCGAAGATTCATCGCTTGCAAGTCAGCCTAGGTAACGGTACAAGCTGACATTTTGAAAATATAATTTGCCGTCCGCTGCTAGCCTTGTTGTCGTTTTAAAGCCTAAGTCGGCTTTTCTTCGCTGGCAAGCATGCCTATGAATTTTGCAAATCGCCTCTGTCTGGTTTCGGGTTTCTTCGCACTTATCAATCCGTACGCGATTACAAAATGATTTGATTTAGTGAGAGTTTCAAAAAAATATTTTGCCTTCGGTTGGCTCTCTAGTGCTGCAATGAAATCCGCCGGCACTTTCATTTCACTTGCCGTATAGGCGTTATCCCACCGGCCGTCTGCTTTGGCGGCACGTACCTGCACAAGTCCTGACTCAGTCATCCGGCCCTCGTTTATCAAACGCTCCACATGCTCTCTATTCCTTTTTGACCAGTTGCTTCTCGATTTTCTTGGAGTGATCCGCTGGAGGTAGGCCTGGTCATCGATTGATTTCTTGACGCCATCGATCCAGCCCCAGCACAGCGACTCAATCACGACATCATCCCAAGTCACGCTCGGAATCCCAGTCTTTATCTTGAACATCTTCACCCACAACTCGCTTTCGGTGGAGTGATTCACCTTGAGCCACCGGCCTAGATCTTTCGGCGATGCATAGGTCATGATTCTCGCTGGATCGGGTTCAGGCATAAAACTAGATTCTCTTTGGCATAGCTGATTTAATTTTTGAGTCGATATTGCTCATTGAATTGACCATGATATAACAGCTTAATACTGCGCATTTGTGGAAATAATGAGTTGCTCGCTATGGAACGGCATTACAAATGCCGACAGTTCAAGGGCTTATTAAGCTTTAATGCTTAGTGGATGGCGACGGCTGTGAAAGACTTTGCCTGTACACAAATGACCGCTTATGGACGTTTGTGATGATTGCTAATCACCCTCGATCACCGGAAACCCTTACACAAAGCTAACATTTACAAAAATTCGTGAAAGGTATGTGAGAATCCAATATGGCAGTTCTGTCCTCGGCGTTGATTCCGATTACGCTAGAGCATCCTCATTGACACCTCTAAATTATAAAAAGGTGTCAACCAAGATCAAAACATTCACAGGTTTTTATAAAGTAAACTTGCCTATTAATGATTGCAGAGCTTTAGATTCTTTATCTAATTCTTTACACAATTCAGTAGAATCTAACATATTTATTTTTGTTTTTGCGGCTGTTGTAGCGATCATTACGATATTTTCACTAATCTCTGATGTCGCTAGCATTTGCTCACTGGTAGCGGTTGCTACATGAGAATTCAATTCCGCCAATTTAACGATTTCTTCTGTGATATTAGAGAAAGTACTGCCTGTCTGACTTAATTGATTCGAAGCCTCAACAGTACTTTTGCTACCTGTTTCTATTGCAGTAACTGTTAACTCAGCTTTGTTATTAAGCACAGTAACCATGGCGTTTATCTGTTCTGTAGACTCTGCGGTACGTTGAGCTAGAGTCCTTACTTCATCAGCTACAACAGCAAAGCCCCGTCCTTGCTCTCCAGCTCTGGCGGCTTCAATAGCAGCGTTTAATGCCAATAAATTAGTCTGGTCTGATATCCCTTTGATAACATCTAAAACTTGAGTAATGGATTGTATTTCAGTAGAGAGCTCATTCACTGAGGTAACTGTTGTAGCCATGGAATTCTCTAAATCTTTCATTTCATCAATAGTTTGATTCACAAATTGAACCCCCTTCAAAGAGGATGTTTGTGAATCTGTCGCTACATCTGAGGCTTTTGCTGCACTATTCGAAATCTCCTGAACTGTCATTTCCAATTCATTAACCGCAGCTGCAACAGTATCTGTACTCTCTGATTGTTGTTCCGCTAATTTAGTCGCACTAGAAATTTTGCTGTTTACACTCCCAGAAATGTTTTTTACTTGAGAGGCAGCGGATGAAACTTGAACAAACATTGCATGTAACTGTTCTAAAAATAAATTAAATTTCTGGGCTAATTCACCTATTTCATTGTCATTCACGGGCAAACGCGCAGTTAAATCACCATCTTTTTCTGTTAGAGAAGTAACGGCTCTTGTAATCACTTCAATGGGCTTGAAAATCTGCGTAATAATTAACCTGATCAGAGCAAAACCGATTAATGCTATCACCACCCCAAAAATAATATTTTTGTTAATTGCTGAATTCACTGCGCCATATAACTGTCTTTCAGGAATTTCAGCAACTAAGTGCCAATTAACAGATTTAAGAGGTGTACTTGAAATTAAATATGTACCAGTAACTCGCTCTTCAGTTAAAATTTTACCGTTAGAGAGATCTGATAATTTTACAGAATTACCAATTAATGACTGATCGGGGTGCAGCTTTATCATCCCTTGGTCATCAACCAGGTAAACAATTCCCTGTTCGCCTATATGATAGCTTTTGATCAAACTAGTCATTGAATCAAGGGAGCGACCCACGCCGCCTATCGCTTTGCGCTCACCATCAATTACAATCGAATAATTAATGAAAACAGCCGCTTTACCTAAGGATTTGTCAATATCAATGCTTAAATCATATTCTTTATTAGACTCTATAAAATCGTAAAACCAGCGATCGCTACTTTTATTTATCTGCCGAACTAACCCGGTATGGGTATAATAATTTTTAGAAGTGCCAGATACTATAAAGGCAGTAATTGCGTTACTTTGACCCTTTATTTCTGCCAAGTAGGACACAAACTCTGATTGTTGGTTTTCCACTTCCCCGTTCTTCAACCAATTCTTTACGAATAAATTTCTAGCAATAGACTGTGAAGTAATAATCGGCTCAGCTAATTCAAGCTCAATGGCATTACGAACATCGCTTAAAGCGGTAGGTAATTCGGATTGTATAAGCTTTTCAGTTGCATGCGTTTTAATATTACTAGAAAACATGTAAGTTGATACACTGAGTGGGAATACAATTGCAAAAACTAAACTAGCATAGAGTTTGTGTCTTAATAGCATACATATACCTTAATAACTTCATTGTTGTTGGTCGCGAGTGACAACATACCAGTCTCGTTAGACTGGTGATTAAATCGGAATTGATTCTCGAAATCAGTCCAATATTATAGAATGTGTAGCGCTAATTTGAGGAGCATTTTACGTCTACCTGGTTGGTGTTCAAGAAAGAGGCGACAAACTATAGAATAATGGCCATCGATGCAAGGGTTCCATTTTCTAAAATTTCCCCATAATAAGGAGGATGCTCCACATAAGCTTAGACCAGCTTGTTTTCATAGGCTACTGCCAGCAATGAATAAATCTAACATATCAATATTCCTACCAAAAATTTAAAGCTCATATTGATTTCCTCCCATAAAAAATAAGACTCGATTTTTGGCCGATAGCTGCTGTCGCCTGTTACATCTGCTACCGTAGTATCAATTCTAAGCTAATGCTGGCAAGACCTGACACATTGCAGACATTCGGTAATACACCCTCAGGTTGTTGTAGCGAACGTTGGTTAGACGCTCCTTATCTAGCAGATTAGATGTCTGCTGAATTAAAGGCCTAGCAGATTATTAGTTTTAAAATTTGATGTTTATTTTATTCTAAAGTGATGGGGAAATTTCGGAACTAGTTTATTTGTTTCCAACTTTGGTATTTATCCGAAATAAAGTTGGCATGTTCAAAGGATTTCGTCAGTAAATCATCCTGTGCGCGCAAAAAAATTATGTAGTCTTGTAATGCTTTATATAATTTAGGATTATTTTTATTAAAGATGAATACTCTATCATCAGCGAGCGAAGCTTTATAGCCATCAACTCGCTTCAATAATCTCTTCCCCGGTGTGCGTGCCTCTAAAGGGGATAAGGTGAAGTTGGCACGTTTACGCTCTAAGTTCGGTGCTATTAACTCGTACCTAGGTAGCAAATGTAATGATTTAATCGGCATACTTTGCAATGTTTTCACGTCTATCTTCCAAGAGCTAACTGTTGTTGCAGTCAAAGTATTCAGTTTGTTTTCTCTGAATGCTTTTGTAACTTCCTCCAGTTGATTCGACGAAGTGAAAATACCTAGAATGAACTGACCTTGTTTAATGACAGGGTCGGTAAGTAAAAAACTGGATACTGTAGGTGAGTTCGTCTGGCTAAGTGATTTCCTGAAAATGCTATGACCTAATAAATCGGCATTGCCCTTTGCCAGCTCTATATGTTGCCGCTTATTATTTCCAGAGGGGACGATTTGAATGTTACCTTGATAATTTGCTCTTTTAAGGGCGTTACAAATGATCACTAGTTCTATATTTGTTCGTAAAATACCTTTAGTTTCATCTGAAATTAACTTAGGGCAACGATCAATTGGCCAGAGTAATGTCGTTTGATTTATACCCACTCGTTTAGAAAATTCACTATGCGCTATTTTATTATTGTGAATCAATCTTATATTGGTTTCAGATAGCGCGTAGCTGGGAAGAATTAATAAAATGGTACTCATTAGGGTCGTCAGTAACTTAATGCACATATTCAAAAAGGACCTGCTTAAAATATTGATAAGAACTATTAGGAAACTTCTCCCTTCAGCCTATGCCTGTGGAATAGAGGCCTAATAACCCTAAACGCTAGCAAAAATTAGTTTAAAGGATCAGTACTATTAGGTCGGCTTATCCACTTTCTTGCTCCAGGCAACGCCTCCAAAAAATGATGCTCTACTCCAGCTAGATTGTAACAACGACTTAGTTGTTCTTTTACCAAGGGTTTAATATCAACATCCTCTAATAGAACATAGCCCGCTAGTAGATCTATTGATCTTCTTTTTATGAGAACATCTGTAAAAGTCTCTGCTGCTTCAGGAGTAAACAAACCCATCTGATGTAAGGTAATAATTGATTCCACTGTGAGGTTTCAAGCTGCGAATACATGATTCCAGAGCATTCTTCAGTAAACGGTGCAGTCGCGTCAACAAGCAATAGCTTAGTTTCAGTTTCTAACTCAATAACACCCTGCTGTTTAAATTTAATCCAACAACTGCTTTTTGATTCATCCTTGAATTTCGGCCATTTAATAACAGTTCCCCTCTATCATCAAGTGTGCGAATACCCTACAGTTATTTGACGAAATAAAGACTGAGTAAAGCTAAACACGCAAGTGAATATGCAAGTGAGGAAGTGCAAAGAAAATGCTTCTTACGGGCGGTGATGATGACAGCTTTTGATCGACACCGTCAATTGCCTATTCACACTCCTACGCTGGCTAATCTGACCTGGAGGCTGCGGGAGCTGACACATAGAGGCCGTTTTGAAAACCATAAATCATCACTATTTGATGGTTGGATGCCGCTTCTCTGTCCTAAGTAGGACACCCTTTGAAGACCTGCGTACAGTGGGCTGAGGGTTAGAGATTCTAGGCGACCCGATTATATATCAAAGGATACACCTTCTGATTTGAAAAGTGCTTCTAGCTCTTTGTAACCTTCTAGCTCCATTAACAATTGACCTTTTTCATACTTTGCGACATTGAGCCAATGTTCACCTTCTAATGCGCCAACCATAGCGTATAGAAAATTTAGACTGGGTTTAGCGCTACTTTCTCTTTTTAAACGAATAAAAGCTCGAATTGCACCTAGTGCTCTAAGTTCTTCTTCAGTATTTATTCCGACCTCAATCAGCATCATCTCTGATTTAGGACCTAGACCTTTTAAATCTCTCAGCTTAGACAAATGAAAAACTCGACTGAAATATAGACATAATAACTCCCTATGAGACTAGCATGTTCAAACATAACACACTCTTCATCACCTTAAACACGCATGCGCGTATACCCGATTATATTTTTGCACTGATTAATTTATCGCTGTTATTAAAACCGTATTTCTCGTATAGAGTATGGGCGTCATCAGTGGCTAGAATGAGGAACTTACCCTTGCATCGCTCATCATTGACAATGACATCCATCAGCCATTTTCCGATACTATTACCCTTGTGCTTATCATAACTATTACATCCATAAAATATATTCTATATTTAAAGTTAGCAGATTTTTTGGTTTGTGACCGTCGCAGGCTGTTCACTTGCATTAGGGCGATAGTGTGTGGGCTTCCCATATCTTATCAGCCTCAGTAGCCACTCTAATATCTGTATTATAAATACGGATAAGTGTCCGAAAATTTGTATCGAACCATCTGATTATTTTAGCAGCATCGTCAGGGTGAGGCTGTTATTGAAACCCTGGAACACATCCGTCGAAAGCGGGAAAATACATAATATTTATTAGTTTAGATAATAATCTAAGCTGTTTTAAACAAGAAAACTAAGATTTTCGGCCACAGTTTGTGTTGAGAAATTATACATCGACATTCTGTTTCCTTATGCATCATTTGATCAGAGGTGGGATTCTTCGTTTAACAGGCGAAGACTGAATAATTGATGTATTAGTCATAGCATAGGGAATTATTTGATCAATCACCCTCTCAAGCTCTTCCATAGAGGCAAGATGTGTACGGGCAATAAAGCAATCATCTCCTGTAATTCTGTCACATTCTACAATTTCTGGTATTGTTTTTATAACTGCAACAACATTCTGTAGCTGACCAGGGATAGGCCTGATCCTTAACCAGGCAGCTATCGGCAGACCTATCTCATTATAATTAATATTAACCGTGTAGTTAGTTATCACACCTGACTCTTCAAGCCTCTTTATTCGCTCTGATACACTAGGTCCTGACATACTCACCATTCGTGCCAACTCAGTAACACTTACTCGAGCGTCGGCTGCTAATATTGCAAGAATTTGTTCATCAACGCTATCTATGCCGCCATTTTTATATTTAAGTCTTTTCAATTAAAACGCCTTTTTTTAAAAGTCAAAAACATGGATTGCCCTTTTATTTCAACTTAACTTCTTGATTATTCATTAATATAATATACCTATCGCAACTTAAAGCGCAAATACGAAGGTAGTCTTATATATGCAATACAATAAAATGGGAAATACAGGTTTATATGTTTCACCTTTATGTCTTGGAACAATGACATTTGCTGATGGTGCCAATGAAAAAATGTCTCAAGACATTTATGATATGTCACTTGACCGTGGAATCAATTTTTTTGACTGCGCTAATGTCTATGCGAATGGAGATTCAGAAAGAATTTTAGGTAAACTCACTAAAAATGAACGTGATAAGGTGATTATCTCAACGAAAGCTTACTACCCAATAAATGCAGACATCAATGCTCGAGGTTTGAGTAGATATCACCTTACTAGAGCAATAGAGGGCAGCCTGAAAAGATTGAATACAGACTATATAGATATTTACTATTTACATTGCTTTGATGAAAACACTCCATTGGAAGAAAGTTTGGCGACTTTGGATAATTTCATCCAGCAAGGAAAAATATTGTATGTGGGACTGAGTAACTTCGCCGCCTGGCAAGTGATGAAAGCTATTGAAGTTTCAAAACAGTTCAACAGTGTAAAAATTGCATGCATTCAGCCGATGTACAACTTACTTAAACGGCAATGTGAATCAGAAATATTACCAATGGCACAAAGCGAAGGGCTAGGTGTTTTTACTTATAGCCCTTTGGGTGGGGGATATCTCACGGGTAAATACTTATCTGCTACTCCAGGTTCTGGTAGGTTAAATGAAAGTGATATGTACAAAAAACGCTATGCTGAACAAAACTACATATCCATTGTTGAATCATTTTCTAAGTTTGCTCAAGAAAATAATTATAATCCAATTAGCCTAGCCATAGCTTGGGCCTCATCCCACCCTTCAGTGACTGCACCACTCATTGGCGCCAGAAATATCGAACAATTAAAACCGGCTCTAGCTTCTATGGATATCCAGATGACCCCTGAGCTAAGAGGGGCGTTGAGTGAACTTTCTCCTGGACCCGCCATGCCAACTGATCGCGAAGAAGAGCGGTCACATTAACCTCTAGTTTTGCAACGCCCACACCCCGTAGTTATTAGTTACTACATACTGAAAAACGCAAAGTACTAACTTTATTGATTACAGTGCACTGTGTAACTCTTTATGCAAAAGGATTTACACAGTGCCGTAATTTGGTATTTCCTAAAATCCACTATTTGGAGCGGATATGGAGCCCTCGGTTCTATTGGCCTTTATTTCTACGTTCTTCTTTTTCTCAATCTCACAGGAAGCTGCATGATATTGTCGCTAACAATGGGTATGACAGTTGGCCTGAAACGTGCCTTGTGGATGATGGGCGGAGAATTAATTGGCCTTGGTTTGATAGCGGTTTCCGCAGTGGTTGGAGTTGCTACAATAATGAAAAGTTATCCTGCGATATTTATTGTATTCAAGTTAATAGGTGGTCTCTATATTACCTGGCTGGGTGTACAAATGTGGATCTCCAAAGGTAAGATGGTCATTAATTTAACTTCCACTTCTCTTAACCAATGACAGTATGCTTAGCTTATTGCGAGAAAACATGCCAACACTCAGTCAAACGGGCTTAACCTGTATTGCTGATCTTGACCCTGCTACTCAACATTGTCTTCGTTTATGACTGACTTTGTCTTTGTTTTAATTCTTTAATCAGATAAATCTATGCCTGTCCTTTAATATCGTTTGTTTAATATCTGATAATTCAAGAATGGGCATTACTTTAATGCCATCGATACAATCAATAAGCAGTTTTGAGTCGAATGCCTGCACCAGATCGCCGTGTCAGCTCGTCAGCTTTAGGGGCCAGTTACACAGTATTTTTTAGGTCGTTGAATTTCTCAAATCCCTCTTTCGGAGAGAGGCCGTCATGTACCACACCTCCGACCGCTTGAATCATGGCCACCGGATCTTCTGACTGAAATACGTTGCGTCCCATATCCACCCCGACCGCACCGCATTGAATGGCTTTGTAGCACAGTTCCAGTGCTTCAAATTCAGGTAGCTTTTTGCCGCCGGCAATCACGATAGGAACCGGACAGCAGGCCACTACATTTTCAAAACCTTCGGTATAGTAGGTTTTCACAATACTCGCGCCGTTTTCAGCACAGATACGTGAAGCGAGTCCGAAGTAACGAGCATCGCGCGCCATATCTTTGCCAACAGCTGTCACAGCCATCACTGGCATGCCGAATTTTTCGGCCTGATCGACGAGCTTATAGAGATTCGCGACGGTTTTGGCTTCTGTTGAGGGATCACCGATCGCCAGCATAACCGCCATCGCCGATGCATTGAGCGCAACCGCGTTTTGTACATCCATTGTCACGTTATGATTCAACTCCGTCAAAATGGAAGTCCCTGCATCAGAACGGAGGCAGATTGGCTTATTGAAAGTCGGCGGGATGCAAGATTTAATAACGCCTCGCGATGCCATTAGACAGTCCGCATAGGGTGCCAAAGGTAGAATGCTAAGGTCGATCCGCTCTACGCCCGAGGTCGGTCCCATAATAAATCCATGGTCGAAGGCAAGCATCACACTTTTCCCCGTGTCCGGGCGGAAAATGCGCGACATGCGGTCTTTGAATCCCCAGCTGTTATTATTGCTGCCCTTCATAAAGTAGCCGCTCTGCTCAACAGGTTTGTCCAACCCAAAATCACTTCCATCTCTTAAATTGTCTAAATCAGCCATTATGTTCCCCTTTAATTCTCGTTCGTTTAATAGGATCGCTGGTTCAGCTGACCTATCTTGAAAAACCGGCTTCAAAAGCCAGGAATTGCGCACCATGTTCTGATAAAGCCGCTACAACTTCTTTATTTGGGTTACCGAATACGATTATCTCGGTTATAGGGGCAAGTTCAAGTACTGGGCCTAATGCTGAACCTGAATTTTGTGAATGCGACAAAAATGCCTCTGAGCTTGAAAACGATTCTGAAACATAACATTTGTTTTCCCCGTCATTAATAAACCACTCATAAGAAATTGTAGTTGGCTCGGTAGTTTCAACTTTCTCGATTAATGCTAGTACTCTAGTTTTGAATAACTCTAATTGACCTTCAGCTATCGTCAGGCCAACTATTAGGCGTAGCTCTTTATTATTCATGTTATTTTCTCATCGTCGCTAAAGGGGTATCAGGTTGGCTCATGCCCAAGTATATGCACCGGAAATTGTCACATGGGCACAGTAAAAGAAGCGCACCGAAGTGCGCCATTTGATTGGCGAGAACTCAATACTAAATGGCACTTTTATAAATGGACTCGCCACATTGAAAACAAATAGGATGCCTACCTAATCTTGAGGGCAATTTTTCCTTGAGCATGCCCTTCTTTGATCAGTTGATGAGCTTCATGGACTTCTTCAATTCCAAAGGATTTACTTAACTTTATTTTGATTTTTCCAGAATCAATTAGGGAAGCAGCATTTTCAAGCATTTCCGTTTGGGTTTTTCGAGCATCATGCATTTTTAAAAACATTGGAGTCAACATCAGTTCGTAACTCAATGATAAGTTTCTGAGTTTCAATAACCCAATCTCTTCAGGCGTACATTGAATTTCCTCTAGCGTTACTAAATGTCCATAAACTTTTGTTGCCGGAATTGATTTTCCAATAATGTCTTCACCCACAGTATCAAAAACAACATCGACGCCAAGTCCATCTGTAAGACGTAAAACTTCTTCCGCCACATTAGAAGTTTTATAGTTAATGCAGAAGTCAGCACCTATAGATTTCGCAAACTCGGCTTTTTCATCAGAACTGATAGTTGTGAATACAGTGGCGCCCAGGTGTTTCGCTATTTGAATGGCAATGTAGCCAACTCCGCCAGCACCGGCGTGCACTAATACACTTTGCCCCGACTTTAAATGACAGCGATCCACAAGTGATTCCCATGCGGTCATCCAAACTAAAGGGACTGTTGATGCTTCAATCATTGACAACGACTTTGGTTTTAATGCGACATAGTCCTGATCTAATACAGATAATTCCGCATAGGTACCCTGATCATCTCCGCCACAACCCCCATTCATAAAATAGACCTCATCTCCAACCTTAAATCTGTCTACTTCTGCACCAATGGCTTCAACAACGCCTGCACCATCACACCCTAGGACAAATGGAACTGCATCTGGGAAAAAACCACCGGCATCTCGCGCTTTATGATCTACCGGGTTGATGCCTGCAGCATGTGTGCGTATCAATATTTGTTTCGGAGATCCAATTGTGGGATCTTGAAATTCTTGCAATGCCATTTTATCTGCACCAGGTCCACTAACTATTACGGCTTTCATATTATTTCCTAATTAAGATTAATTGCTTTTATCAACTGTATGATTTAAAAATTCGTTTATCGCAATACACTAGATTAACGTGCTTCATGACGTTGTTGTTTCCTGCTGGACGAAAGCTCAAATAAGATCTTCATTGAGCACAGAACAATTGGATGAAAATTTTTCTATGACTTATTATTTTTAAAAATCACATCTGTGGCTGTAATAAACTTTTGTTCCAAGTCGATTCAAAGTTAGGTCCAAAATTAAAAGCGAACTTGGAGGTGTATTAATAACTTTCACGCGCTTCAACATATTCTGTGCTCATTTGCTTACCTAACTCTTGGCTTTTTATTACTCGGCCCTCATTGGGTTGCCATCCAAAATTCGTTTTCAATGTTTGAATCTAATAGGTGTATAAATATCACCGAGTGATATTTATTTCAGTTAGTGAAATATAATACAGTTGATGACCCTCAGTCAACATTAAAATGTAGTGGTTGTATTGGTTTTAGTAGTGCGGTGAATTTGGCCACAGAAATATAGGGACCATGTAAGTTGTGGTAAGCCCCTAGTTTTCTAGACGCATATTTGGTTCTGAAAGTGCCTAGCACCAAGCCCCTTAAAACGGCAGTTATGTGGTGTTTCCAGGCGTTATCTAACGTGGCTTTATAACAACTTTGAAGGGGGTTGACCCTCCTATGCCCAATACTGTTAAGTATCGGACATTAAAGCTCGAACTATAATATAAGTACCTTCTGTGTGCCTTTGTACATCGGGCTTTGTGTAAGTTAGAAGCCTGAAGCGCTTTATCGGATTAAGCCTCACTTTTTGCTTTATTAACAAGTTTTGAAGACCAGTGGTTTTAGGTTAAAGGGCCTGGCGGGTATTCTCTCATCCGGTTTTGATTTTCTTTTAAATACAGCAAATATAGGCAGCTGCAAAACGGAACATATTGATTGCCGCATATTGGCATGCTGGACATTAGTTGACATCGACCCACGAGCCATTGCTTCTATGATGAATAAATGGCCCCATCATTAACGATGCCACGCCATAAGTTTAAGAAACCAGCCTGGTTTTGATATCATCCAAAAGGCGCTTTCTGCTAGAGAGCGGATAGTCGGCAGGAGAAAAGGGCATTGCTACTTGATCAAATTTTTCTGCAGCCACAAAAAATTCGGTTTGCTGTTGCTGACTAAACTTACTTTTGTTGCCGTTTTCCGTGGCACTAGCTAATCGGCGCACAGCAATTTGTTTCTCTATAATTGCAGACACTGAGTTGGGGTTAACAACACACAAACCATAAGATCCGTTGAGATGATCATTCCAGGTTTGTTCAGCCTTATTTTTCAACTGGGGTTCTAACAATGTTCCTTGATTATCGAATAAATCTGGGAATAGTTGAGTCAGTTTCGGTAGCTGTTTTATTTGCTGAGAATAGTCGAGCAGGAATTGATTTTGCAGTTTTTTCCTTATCTGATTGCTGGGGTAGTGGGCGACTACCTTTTGTGCCTTGTTAAACCAATGTTGCACGGACTTAGAATAATATTTCCCCGGTATACCTTGTTCAATCTGTAGCTTGCCAAAGACTACAGTTTCAAGAAAATTCTCGCTTATAATATGATAGCTGTAGCTGGGTATTACACCAAGCTTTGTGAATTTCAGTAATTGCGAAGTGCTGATCTTAAGGGTGTCTGCTAGTTTATTTTCTTCAACAAAATATTTGTCCATATACTGCATGAATGACATTATTTTTCCCCATTAATTAATGTTAACTGTTACTAGTTAAGGGGATTTAATCACAGGAAAATGTGCAACACTTCGCTGTACAATGAACTATTAAGTGGTGGGGATGTTGGAGATGTGTGTTTTTAACTAAAAAGAGCGCGGTACTGTCTGCCACACTCGGTTTACTGTTAATAACCGGGAATGCCTGCACAACCTTGTAATACTAAGGTGACAGTAAATAGTGCTAATCGAATCATAGTAATTTCCTTGAAAAATATTTAATTTGAAGGGTTATTCCAGTGGATAATCTTGCCAACTTAAAGCCCGGGAATACCAAAAAACCCTTCTGAATCCGGTATGCCAACACAGGCCGTTAGTGCTAAGCAGAATATAGTAAGTACAATGAAGCGCATCATTAATCCTAGTTAAAAAACAGAGATTATAACGTTTTGATATTCATCTTAGCTACTGCCACAACCAATAAAGATAACAATGAAAAGCACCCATAGTTCATTGTTAACATAATGGCACTCATATCCCAATCACTCGCTGAGCGGTATAACCGCAGGATCATTGCAATCAGTTTTTCAAAGCAGTTGCAGAGACTGCGTTGAATGCCGCTAATCTAAAAATAAACCCTTCATCAACTAAGAGAAAATAGCCAGTGGCATAGTAATTGCTCTTTAAAGTTTCCAAATCCGTTATTTGTGATTTTGTTGCCGCTAGATTGATATAAGGAGAGTAATAACTATGCAGTCGATACAAAATATAAGCACCGTTGAGAGTGGTTTCGCTATGGGTCCGACAATGAGAAAGGACATTAATGCCCATAGCGAAACTTATCAGCAGATGAAGCAACTGATCAGTGATAACAGGATGGGGGAGAACTCTTATCAACAGGTGAATTTTGCCAAAGAGGTTCAATTTGGCGCCTATCAGCGCAGTGACAACTTCAGCAACCAGTGGCAGCAACTCAACAGTGCTGGTGAGCACGGCGAGCAAGCAGCTAAATATTTAGAGCAAATGGTGGCTGAGCGGCGCGGTCTAGTCGATTCGTATTTGCGCGGTTTTTTTGATATGTCGCAGCAGCTGGCGACCGAGCTCGACCTGGAACATATAAATTCGGTCGATCTGGATATGTTAATCGCTAATGTCAGTGCAGGGCGACAGGCAAGTGAAAATGCCGACGGCAGTTTACTGCCTCAAGCGGAGATGTTAAACCAGTTTTGGACTGAGAATAAACAACAACTTAGCGAGTTACAGCAAAATCATGCCGACATCTATAATTTACCGACACACCTATCTCAATGGCTGGATCAAAATAATATTGATAGACCTCTTGAAGTAGATATCCTGGCCGAAAAGTTCCGGTACAGTGCTTTCAATGGTCAGGCCGGACAACCACAAGCCCTTGCTAAAATCAGCGATGCTTTAATCGGTTCTTCCGTTGGCGGGCTGATTGAACTTAATGAGATCGGTATAGGTATGATTTCTTTCCTCGGAGATGCCAGGCAAGCTGCAAACCAAGTGGCTGCGATGATGGTCAGGGATGAAGAGAGACAAGAGTTAAGAAACTATCTGCAAGCCTATGAGCCGCTGGCCAAGGGTTTTAATCAAGAAGTAGCGACAGAACTTGAGCCGCTTTTCACCTTTCAGGATCTGCTGGATAATCTGCTTGCCGGCAAAGACCTAGCGACAACTTATAGCGGTGAACCTCATCCACAGAGACAACTGATCGAAGACTTTGCCAATGCTAATACAGACGCGATACAGGGCATCAGTAGCCTGCAAAATGGTTTGAGTGAAAGAACCAATGTCGGCGAATGGATGAAAGACGAGACTAACGCGCAACGCACTTACGATAAAGTTAAAGATTTATATGGATTTGAGCGCTGGGAAACAGGGGAGTTAGCAAGGTCGGCTAGAGGCTATAGAAAATTTGCCCAGGATTCGATTGGCGCCGATATGAATTACCACGTCGGCGATCAGATTTTGAACAGTCAGCAGTGGCAAAAGCTATTAGGCGAAGAAGCCTTTGCTTTAGAGAAGCGGCTAACCGAATTGCTTAGTAACATAAAGGGGCCTGGTGCCGATCAGTCTCTTAGTTTTGAACAGCTGATAGCTAACTTCAAAGATAATAAACCTCTGGGGTTTATGGCAGATGGAAAACCTCATCCCTATGCCGAGCAGATCGAATTCATCTTTAAAGAGCATAAATCTAAGCTTGCCGATTACGTCAATAGCCAGTGGTTGCGTGATAAGTTACCTCCGCAAGCACCTAAAGACGAACAGAGCGCTGCGCAATTTATTACCGACATGCTTGGAATGATTGCAGAATCTAAGAAAGTGTGGACTTTTGAAGAGCTACTGAAGATTGGTGACGGTGAATCTTCAGTAGCAAGTAGCAAGTAGGAAGTCGTAAGAAGGAAGTCGTAAGTGGTGGGCCTTGCTGGATTGACTTTAGCAGGGCCTGTTTAACACTGTGCAGTAATAGATTTAAACAACTGGGGCATGATCGGCAACACTGAGTATTGCGATCCAGGGCTCTGCCTCGCCTGCTAAACCAGTGGCTTCGCCTAATTCAATATTTTCGACGATAAAACCGGCACTGTTCAGATAGCTGCATAACTGCGTTTGCGAATAGTAGCTGTAGTAACGGCCTAGTTTATCGCGCTTCGATCCCTGGCCGATTTTCATACACAGGTGGAAAATACCGGCTGGTTTCATAGCTTGGTGTAATTTTTGCAAAATACCTGCAAAGTCATCAGTGTTAGCATGCAGCAGGCTGAAATTTGCCCAAATTGCGTCATATGTGTTTTTGCTATTTATATCTGTAAACAGCGCCTGCCTCGCCCCTATGTCATAAGTGCTGTTTGCAAGATTTACCATTTCCTCGGATGCATCCGTAGGGTCAACTCGTAATCCTCGTTCACGCATGGTCACTGAGCAATGAGCAGGGCCGCAGCCCAGATCAAGTACAAAATCATTAGCTTTTAGCCGCGCAATGAAATTGACTAAGGTTGCATCGGGAGATTGGGTATCAACCATGTTCAGATAGTTTTCGACTTGCGAATCATAGGCAGAAATAGTTTTATAGTCTGTCATTTTGTAAGTCCACTTCAATGTGTTTGTTGTTTTAATCCGCAGTATATGTCTGCTATATATCGATTTAATTCAGTGCAAGAGAATACATCTTACCGCGAAAGGATGCTATTGCATTTCAGAGTAGTATACAGGTGCCTTCGCAAGCCCATATTAAACCACAATATAGAGCGGCGACGGCTAGTGGTTTCCTAACTTTAAGCAAGTTAGTCAGGTCAACTTCCAACTTCCAACTTATTAATTATCGTCCATAACCTCCAGTCCATACTTCGTTAATATTTGACGATACTCCGGCGTGGTTTTGAAAGTGCTCAGCGCCGCTGCAAATTCGCGGGCGAGTTGCTGGTGGTGGCGTACTTTTGAAAAGGCGATATATTGCTCAACCCCAGGCATGTAAGGCTTGAGGAATGTTATTTTATTTCTTAGGTTTCTTCTATTGGCGATAAAATATATTCGGTCAATCTTGGATATGGCTATTGGAAAACGTCCGCGAATCAATTGGCTGAGTAATACTTCTTCTGAATCAGTGCCTGTCTCTTTGCTCAGATAATCGGCGCTGTCAAAATCATTACCGTAACTGTAGCCGTTAATGGTTCCTATTGTGGTACCGGTGAGTTGTTGTAATTCACCCGTATAGTTAAAATCAGCCGAGTTCTGTTTTAATATAAAGAATCCATTGCGAGTAACACTGAGAATATTGCCTTCATCGAATATAACGAACTTCTCTCGCTCTGGGGTTTTACCTATATGGGTAATAGCGTCAGCTTCACCTTTCTTCATCAAGTGCAGTGCGCGGTTCCAAGGCAGACTCTTTATTTCTATGGAAATGTTAAGCACTTTAGCCACAGCACGGACAATATCAATATGTACCCCATTGAGCTGTTTATCAGCGTCCATCATTTCATTAGGGGGGTAGTATCCATTTCCCCTGAGAATCACTATCGACTTAGTGTTACCAGCTACAAGTGGCTGGCTGAATAATAAACTGGATAAAATACAACAAATTAGTGTTTTTAGCATTTAGGCTATCCTCCACAGATTGTTAGCTGTAATAAGGGCGCGCACAGTTCTGGATTTAAAAGAGGTGTCATAGCTTTGTAAGTGCCACCGGTTAAGTATAAGCGTGTTTTGATGTTAAAATACAATAGCCGATATTTTCCTATCAAAGCTGGCTGATAGCGACTTTAAATATCTGCTTTGTCTGTTGCATTCAAGCCCCCTATTCTTGAGAACCGGAATAGAGGTGAATGCAGTATTTTCGAAAAAACACAGTAGCTAACAGTAAAATGGCGCAAATTTTGGGTTACTGGGTAGTAAAACTAAGCAGAAGATGAATTTAAAAAGAAGGGCTCACAGGAAAAAGCATGAGCGTTTTCATTGTCGTAGTAGCACGTTAAATAAAACTAAAGCGCCGTGACCGGCGCTTTAGTTTTAGCTTAATCTGGACCTTGTAGTTGTGGTTAATCGCTTATAAGCCGTGACTGCCACTGTATTTACTTATCTCTGAGTTGCTCCAGCGTGCTAAGTTTTCATCAGTAGTTTTAAATATTTCAACTTTTAACGGAAAGCAGGGGGTGTTGTCATCGGAGTGGCTGCTGCCACAGTTTCCTCCCGGGCAGGCACTTAGCACCCCTAATAAGTCAATTTCAGCAAAAAATTCCAAATAGTCACCGGGGCGTACCGGGCTGGCTTTCATAAAATATTGATGGGTATCTTTGCTAAAGCCGGTGCACATAAAAACGTTCAGAACATCGTGAATCAGTGGTTCAATTTCACTAGTAGCTACATTTAAATGCTCAGCCAGCGCTCGGGTTAAATTGGAGTGGCAACAATAGTGATAGTCAGTCTGTTTAAGTAATTGGTTAGTGTATGGATCGCAGCGGGTGCCGATCACATCGTGCACACCGGCGCCATCCTGATCCCAGCCATACCAATCTAAGGTATCCTGGGTGATGGTGGCGATGGCACGTAGACTCGGTAAGTTAGACCAGAGCCGATCACCAACCGTTAAATGACTGGCGTGCAGCTGCCGGGTTTTCCCGCTGTAAAAATGTTCTTGCAAGTTGTGGACATTAAATAAGTTTAAATCACCGACTTGTGATCCCTCAATACTCGTGATTCTAAAAAAGTGTCCTGCAGGCACGCTGAAGCTAGCGGCATCTCTAGGTGGCACTATTACTTCATCAACTTTAGTGAGTTGTGATCTGGCGCGCTGATAAAATTGATGATCGTAACTGGGTAATTGATCGACGCTGTAACAAATTATTGGCTTGGCGTTACGTCTTTGCCGGGCATCTGCAGGTGCTGCATGTTGGCGATATTCTGACATTTAAAACCCTCATGTATTTACTTTTTCCCGATAGTAGCAAAGTTTAGTGTGGGGGCGTCAAGCTGGATGGATTTAGTTAAAAAAAGTCGTATGAATGCGGGTTATTAAGTCAAACTGTGGCTGTTATTCGTATAATGACAACCACAGCTTTTTAAATTAATTGATAATAAAGAATATTTATTTGTTGCTCAATCAAGCTTCTTACGAAGAATCTGTATTTTTCAATAGCTTATGGGGAGTTTTGCTTAATCCTTCTGTAATCTCTCCCGTGGAGGGGTAAGAACGGTCTAATAAGATACAAAAATACGTTTAATAGTATGTTTATCTAGTCTATCTTATGGCTGCAAATGACACATTGCAGACAGAGGCCAAAAGCACTACCGTAGCAATAATCGGCTAGAGGTAAGAATGTGCAGCGCGAAAGTCGAGTAGTAAGTTGCCTCTTAAGTTATTCTTTATGCAGATCTCCTTCACTATACACAAAGGAGATCCCAAAGCTCTAGAGCACTGACTTATATTTGAATAAGCCTATTGTATCTGATAATTGGCTAGATAATCGCGCTAATGATTCACTGTTACTGGCTATTTTTTCAGAACCTTGTGCAGTTAATTCCACTTTATTACGAATATCGAAAATGTTCTGGTTTATGTTTTCTACAGCATGGCTCTGTTGCCCACTGGCAGTGGCAATTTGAGCATTCATGGATGTAATTCCGTCAATTGATTCTCTGATTTTATCTAGAGAAGCAACTGCTTCACTTGTATTGTCGACGCAATTAACGACTTTTTGTTGGCTTCTGTTCATGAAATCTACTGCTGTAGTCGCATTAGATTGCAGATCACTGATCATATTTTGAATTTCTTGGGTTGCTGTTTGTGTGCGTAGGGCTAACGTCCTGACTTCATCAGCAACCACTGAAAAGCCACGCCCTTGCTCCCCTGCGCGCGCGGCTTCTATCGCAGCATTAAGGGCTAACAAGTTTGTTTGATCTGCAATACTGCGAATTACTTCTAATACCTTCGCTATAGTGTTACTGCTATCACCTACAGTTTGAATTGACTTTGATGCCAAATCGAGCTCATCGGACAATTGTTTGATACTAAGTATCGCTTGGTTGCCAATCTCTTGCCCCTTCACCGCCAAGGAATCAGAAGTGTATGCTGCCTTTGCGGCTTGATCGGCATTGTGCGAAATATCTTGTACTGTAGCCACCATTTGTTCAGTAGCCGTTGATACTTGTACTATTGCGGAGTGCTGATCTCGAATAACCTGGTCTGTTTCATCTGCAGTACTGCTTAATTGGGTAGAAGATTTGGTTATAGAATCAACAGATGCGCCAACCTCTAATACTAAATTTTGAATATTACTTACAAATTTGTTAAATGCCTTAGCTAAATCAGCTAGTTCATTGTTTCCTTTAACGGGAATACGACTATTTAGGTCGGCGTCTCCTTCACTAATAGCCTTCATTGAATTCGATATAAACTTTAGAGGGTTAAATATTCCATAAATCGATAGCAGAATAATTGAAGCAATTGATACACCAACCAGTAGCTGCAAAACAAATGAAACGGCCATCCAGAAACTAACAAGGTTGGTGATAGTGGATAGGTTTGTAGCAGTGCGATCATTCAGCTCGTTAAAAAATGAATCCACAGGTGTCATTATCTTCTGTATTTCACGATGATAGTTTTGATCGAAGAGAATCCTTAAAGCAAATGTTTTACTGGATTCACCCTTAGCCGGTTTGAATGGACCGTCAACAATCACTCCATCACGAATTGTTTCCATTGCCTGCGTTTCAGTGGCAATTAGATCGTTAGACAATTTGCCTGCTTTCTCCAAAAAATTAAACTCCCTATCCGAAAAATTCAATTCTAACATTATGTCCTTTTGTTTTTTTCTCTCCCCAGCGTAGAGTTCTTTATTTAGGGATTCCGGGCGTTTTTGACTACCATTGCGCCAATTAACGATATCCCAATATGCGTCCCAATACTGCTGCTCTCCTGTCGCGACATAAGTGCGAGACAGTTTGGTTAAATCCGCTGAGGTTTTACTAAATTCTTTTGCAATCACATAAGACAAGTAGCGATTTTTACTACTCTCTATCTGCTCTGCATTTAATGTATTTGAATAATTTCCTGTTAGTGTCGCGAGAATCGTCATCAATATGGCGACGGAAAAAATTGAAATTAGTTTAGACCTTATCGTCATGATACGAAATCTCCAAATTGCATTATTAAATATCGGAATTAAGCTGAGCGTTTAACTAAAAAGTAATCATTGCCCAATCATGTTTCAGATTTCAAGTAATGTTGGGATCTCAATATGACTTTTGAGAATTTTGAATCCAATAGATATATTTTTATTATTCCATTGGATTTTTTGATTAAATATTTCACTAATGATAGTGAAATTAGTTATTTAATATATAACATCCAATAACTGCATGATAGCTGAATTATTGATTATTAGTGTTGTTTATTCAGAGCATTAATGTTCGTCTTGATTATAAATCAGTGAATTTGTTGCTTTTGGGAGACATATCTTGATTTATAGGTCTGTTATTTACAATCTTAATGATAATACAAGCGATTCAATATTTCTATAGTGATACATTATGTATTGTTATGCAGGGTTTACTTAATCCAGTAAATGAGTAGAAGCCGTACTCAGGCGCATAGGCTTAAACATCGCCGGATACGATTAACCAAACAGCAATTGAAAACTCTGCCGGGCCCAGCAACTGGCTATAGCAACAGAGGAAATCGCTCAATTATCGGAAAACCTTCAGCAATTTTTCGTACATTTTAGGGTGGCATGAAACGCCTAAAGGCCGGAGTAGGTACCCATAAATCCACTATCTACTCTGTACATCCTAAGGCGTTTATCTAATTGGAATAATGGCCGCTCTGGGCCGTTAGTCGACTCGTGTCCCTACAGCGTCAAATGATTAAAACCTGATATAATAAAACAAATAAAAGAGATTCATAGTATGTGACCACCTATTCAGATACTTTCCACGATGAATCGAAACTAACTACTATACATCTTTGATGGGTTTTAGAAGGGTGCTTAGGTCCGTTCATGTTTAGGGTTATAAGATATCTGCCATATAAATAGAAATGTACTTATGCATCTCATCATCTATAATTGGGCAGTATTACCGCGATAGTGGTTTAGTCCGCTATATAAGCAAGTTAGGACTCACTAGTTTTTACCCGCTCAAGGCAGCCTACTTGCACCTCACTATTGATCAATAATACTTACCCAGTATCCGATCCAACTCACCGTTGCGCCGCATCAAAGCCAGCTCGCGATTAAACAGCAGCACAAAACTCTGCCACTTTTTATTAAACATCAGTCGAAAACCAAAGCTGTTGATGGCCTTTGAGGAGATCACAAATTTATTGTGCATCGCAGGATTGTTTTTTATGATCCACTGTCCTACTAATTCGTTGACCACTGTGGCATCGTTGCGTTTCAACAAAGTCATTTGCAGCATAGCCAGCTCGTTTTTGGCCATAGTTTTTTTAATCCGCCGATCCAAAAAGTACTCTTCTAGCATTGGATAGTGATAACCCAAGTGTGTACCTAAGGTTTTGCCGAATAAATCGTCGATTGTTTCAAACTTGAGTGGCTTATCTTCAGGTGAAAACAACACGTCTTTTACGACGACTATGACATCGCTAAAGGCATATTTTTCTGGGTTGATAATCCACTCTCTGGCAGTGGGGCTGGCATCTACATCCCCCGCCAGTACCATGCCTGCTATTCTTTTTTTGGGTATGCTCACTGTCTCAATTTGATAGCCATTATTGCTGGCGATGTAACTGAGCACATCCACTATAATACCTCTGGCCGCCCCTTGATCGCCCTTGATCATATAGGGAGGAAAGCCGGTGGGAGAGATTCTAATGGTAATAGTGTCGCTGGCTTGTACATAGTTAAGTGAGATACAAGTCAACAACACTGCTGTTAATAGGGTTTTCATACTGGCCTCCGGCGCATTTATTCCAATCCTGTAAGAATAGATCAATATTTTTTTGTTGATGAGAAAGCCGGACGTTTTTTAGCCGCGGACACTTATCTGTTTAACGAGTGGTTGAAAATCAGTGGCTGTTTGAATAACTTTTTTAGAAAGACCATAATTTCCATATACTAACCCTCTCATACCCCGACACTTTCTAGGCTATTCAAATAGTTTTGATTTTTACACGAAGTCCCTTAGGGTACTGCTTACTATCATATAGTAAGCTAAATGAGCCTTGGCGGAGATATCAGAAAATAGATATATTTACGCCTTTCTTCAGTGGAAGCCGCAGCTAAAACTATATCCATTTCGTCTCCATCAGTCATATCATGTAGACATCTTTTGCAAGGTAATAATTCATACTCTACTTTTGCCTCACTATCTTTAAAAACTAAGTTGATAAGATTAACGAAATATCCCTCTAACTTCTCTGATGATGGGTTTATATAGATAAATGGAAGATATCCTTTTCCGTCCTCCCAACCTACATCAAACAGTTAGATACTTATTGGAGGTGGTAATGAAAACGTCTGCAATTGGCCCGTTACTTGCCAGCGGACTGCATAAGTTGACACATTGCAGACATTCGAAGGTCTTTGATGAAAAGTGTTATCAGAAAAATATGTGTAGAAAACAGACGTTTTCAAATTTTAATTTTCAAATTAATTCGCCCGAGCTTTAGGTTAAATTCTTGTCTTCAGGCACTACTTTGATACAAATATAAAAGGTATACACTACCAATGTATTTTCCTAAAGCAGGCATAAAAAAAGACCCTGTTCGAAGATGGAAGCAATCAGATCGTGTTTTCTTCTGTCACGGCGCATGTATACCTGAGAAAATATCCAAACAGCGGGTTTTATGCTGAAAGAATTATTCCAGTTGCTGCTTATGTCGGAAACCATGTTTTTGTGACGGATGGCAATCATGCATTCGATTACCATGGGTATTCTCCATTAAATCGCCTTATTGCACATCACAAAAAAGGTTGGTTAGGTAGGTTCCCTGGGTGGGACTCAAAGATAGAGCGAGTTAATTTTTCTCTATTAGTTACGACAAGTATAAATGCACGAAAAATGCTAGGCCCTGATCAATACTTGCACAATCCAATCGAACGTGCGCTTCAATTCCTTTCACGTTTCGAACATGATTCTCGTCATATCTAGTGAAATTGGGTAATCGCCACCCTGATTAACTGAGATAAAATGTCTGCAAATGGCTGTAGGAGCCTCGTCGAGTGGAATAACAGACATGATGGCGCTTGGTAAAGTAGATGCATCATTCCAGAGAAATCTATATTTATATTTTAAAACAAATGCTTACAGTTCGTCCTTGTATGTATTGTTTAATTTTCAGGGTGTAAGTGTTTGAAAATAATGGATTACATATTTATGCTGTGTCTATTTATTCTATGTATAGCCACAGTTTGACTTAATGGCCCGCTATGAGTGAGCTGTTTTATCAGTGTGTTGCAGGGTAATAACTGCTTTCATCAAATGGTAATAAATTCAGGCTACTTTGCAGTTGTAGATAAACTTATAGTCACTTTTTTTAGGAGTGTGCCCTATGCAAAGTATTGGCGAAGAATTGATGAAAGCCGAATTGAATCAGTACATTGAGAAAATGTTAAACAAGCAGCTGAGAGCAAAACCTGCACGTCAGTCTAAGACAGAGAGAATAGCTGTTAGCAAAAAAACTGGCCTCAAATTCACAAAAAAGCATTAATCAGTAAACAGTGTCAGGGAAGTTTATATGCTGGGCTATGCTCAGCAGTGAGCGAATGTTCAGTAGTAGATTTTATTCCACATACTGTTGTGCCAGTAACTGCTGCATTAATAAGGCATCGTGGATGTCTTGCATGCCAGGGCCTGAGATGGCTTCATCGATAGCGCGGCCATCACCGTACAAATACCATTTGGCGCCCTCATCAGGGGGTAAGTACTCATCTAAACTGTCGTCTTTGTAAAGTACATCTTCGAGTTTCAAAATTGTATTTTGCGCTGAAGCGGAAAATAACTGCGTATCCTCTTCAGTCTCTGGGTTATTGTGGCTGATGTTGGCCTCAATCAGTGCATTGATATCCTGCGGGTCAAGCAACAGCGCCAGAAAGTCTTCGTTGTGCATAGTGGCAGAATCAATGCTGCCTACAGTCAGTTGATTACCGTCTGTGTGCAAGTGATGCCCCGGGGATAAGCTGATACTGCCATCGGTATCCAGAATAGCGTTCAGGGTGAAACCTTGCTGTGCATCAACATGTACCAGAGAAGCTTGTTTAGAGCTATTAAGCGTTTGTTGCAGAATTAGCTGCTGAGATTGTTCTGTTATATCGGGTTTAGTCATGGGCAACAGTATAACACTTGATCAATGTTCATCTGAAAGTGAATTTGCTTAATCTGATGATCTTCATGATTGAATCAGCCTATTGGCTGGCATAGCCAGTACTGTGGGCAATAGTACCTGTTTGAAGGTGCGAGGCACATGGCTGTTAGCGGCGAGTTAGCCGTTGAAATCGATCATTATTTTACCAGCTTTAGCCCTTGTGAGTTGAAGGCACATTTATTGCTTGTAACTGGTCATGTCAGTGTTAATATTGGGGCTAAAATTAAAGGTGCCGCAACTTGAGTTGTGGATAATCGGGAAGTATGGTTTTTATATTCCATCGCTGCCCCCGCAACGGTAAAGAGCTTAATTTAAGTTTAACTCTAGCCCGGAGACCGGCCTTAAATTTGCTAAATCTAAAAGCACGGTGGGTGCTTCTGTTGGATACTCTATGTCTCAATTACACAGTGACTTTCCCTTTAGTGCGGTCCAGGGCCAGACGCTATTTAAGAAAGCCTTAATACTCGCTGCAATTTACCCGGCCATTGGTGGGGTACTAGTCAGTGGTCCGCGCGGCAGTGCTAAGTCAACCTTGGCAAGAGCGTTGGCCAATATCTTACCGCCAGTTAATAATGCCGCATGCCCCTTTGTGACTTTGCCCCTGGGCACTAGTTTGGAAATGCTCACCGGCACTCTGGATATTGAACGGGTTCTCAGTAACAAACAATTACACTTCTCTCCCGGGCTGTTAAGTAAAGTCGACGGCGGTATTTTGTACGTCGATGAAGTGAATTTACTGGCCGATCATCTGGTCGATCAATTACTGGATGTGGCCGCCAGTGGTGTCAACCACGTTGAACGCGACGGTATCAGCCACTCTCACAACAGCAAATTTTCTCTGATAGGGACTATGAATCCGGATGAGGGAGAGCTGCGTGGCCAACTAAAAGACCGGTTCGGCTTAATGGTTCACTTGGATACTCAACTCAGTCTTGAGCAGCGGGTGGCGATTGTAAAATGTCGTGAAGCTTTCGAAGCGGACCCACAGCAGTTTGTCGATCTGTACCAGCAACAGCAACAGCATTTATCTGAACAAATCGGGGCCGCCAGAGCGCTGCTGTCGCAGATTTCTTGCTCCGATAAACTGCGTCTCAACATAGCTCAACGCTGCCATGATGCCGGGGTAGAAGGGGTGCGGGCCGATATCGTGATGTATCGTGCAGCACTGGCCCAGGCTGCCTGGCGAGCAGACAGCCAAGTGACCATAGCAGATATCGATACTGTTGAAGAGTTAGTGCTGGCCCATCGCCGAACCACAGGGGCATCTTCCAATGCAGCTGATAACGACAATTCGCCAGGCGATGACGGCGATAGTGATAAAGCAGAGCAAAATAAGGGAAATTTCTCGCGTCCAACAGCTGCCCAGTCGCAGCCAAACTCTGCCGCTCAAAATCGTCACGGTCAAACCTCCACGACTGAAACTGGGCAGCAATCGGCAGAAAGTGACTGGGGTAGCATGCAGGCGCCGCAGAGAGTTGAAGCGGCCCAGAGTAATTCTAAACACAGTATTGCGGCACTGAATCGACTTTTTAGCGATGATAAAAGCGCCAAGCGACTGCAGAATGAATCCCCCAGTGCGGCAAAATCAGCGGGAAAACAGCTGCGCGGGTACACTGAAAGCGATGTTGAAACACCAGAAAAAAGCGCGATTAACTGGTTTTCTACCTTGCTGCACAGCGTCAACCAGTGGCCGACGCTGAAGCTGAAGTATCGTGAAAAACAACCTAAAGCTAAAGTGCTGCATTTAGTGTTGCTGGATACTTCTGCATCGACATTAGTACAGCAACTCTCTGCCAGGGCTAAAGCTTGCGTGTTAGATATCTCCAGGCAAGCTTACCTGCAGCGGGAAAAGCTGCAGATCTTGGGCTTTGGTAATGCCAGTGTGCAACAGATACAAGCGGCAGTGAAAGCGCCCAAAGAGCTGCGGGCGCTGTTAAATAATGTCGATGTTGCAGGCGGAACACCGCTGCGTAAAGTACTAGAGCAAGCGCAGGGGATAGTGGCGAAACTAACCACAGCGAATGCTACTACCGTGCGCTGCTATTTAATTACCGATGGGCGCAGCAGGGCCCAAGTTTCGGATCTTAGGCTCGGCGCTGCCACAGTGCTGATCGACACAGAAAACACGGCGGTTAAACGCGGTCGCGGCGAAGCCATCGCCCGCCAGTTAGGCGCTCACTATCATTTGCTGCACAGCTAAGCACAGGGAGACTGAATATGAAAACACATCAACAGAAGATGGCGGCAAAGAAGGCGGTGATCGACAAGCGCATCGCCAAAGCCACCGAAGAGCGCGGCGTGCTCATTTTGCTGAAGGGGCCGGGAAAAGGCAAGAGTAGCTCTGCTCTGGGCACTATGGCGCGCAGTGTCGGTCACGGAAAACGCTGTGCGGTGATTCAATTTATCAAAGGTCGTTTAGAGACCGGCGAATATAAGTTTTTTAAAGACCATGCGCAAATTGACTGGCATGTCATGGGCCATGGTTTTACCTGGGAAACGCAGGACAAAACCCAGGATATAGCAGCGGCGGAACAGGCGTGGGCAGTGGCGACTGAGCTATTGAGCGATGACAGCTACGATTTGTTGGTCTTTGATGAGATGAGCTATATGTTCAAATACGATTACCTGCCGCTACAACCGGTGATTGATGCCCTGAAAAATCGCCCGGCGATGCAAAATGTGATGATTACCGGAAGGATGATGCCCACTGCGCTGGAGGAGATTGCCGATACTATCAGCCTGATAAAAGATGAAAAACATGCATTTCGTCAAGGGGTCAAAGCGCAGGCCGGGATAGAATTTTAAGATGCTACTGACTGATACCAATAAAGCGGGCAACAGCAGGGCTGGCCAGACACTGACCGAAGCTACTTGTGCGGCGCTGTTTATTGCCGCACCGGCTTCCGGTCAGGGCAAAACCACAGTGACAGCGGCGCTGGCCAGATACTTTAGTAATCAAGGCAAGAAGGTCAGGGTATTTAAGACCGGACCGGATTATCTGGACCCACAAATTTTAGCCCAGGCCTCTGGCTATCCGACTCAACAATTAGATCTGTGGATGGCGGGCGAACAGTACTGCCGGCACATGTTATTTGAGGCCGCCTGTGAAGCCGATCTGATTTTGATTGAAGGGGCCATGGGGCTGTTTGACGGTGAACCGTCGAGCGCCGATTTGGCCGCGACCTTTGGCATTCCCATCGCTATCGTCATGGATGTGAAAGGCATGGCGCAAACCGCCGCGGCGGTGGCGCTGGGTTTAGCGACTTATCGTGATGATTATCAATGTGCCGGGTTAATCGCCAATAACTGCAGCAGTGAGCGGCATGCGCAGTTAATTCGTGACGCTCTGGGCGTTGATTTAGCGCTGCTTGCCGCGCTGGCAAAAGAGCCAGAAGTTGCATTGCCGGAAAGACATTTAGGCTTAGTGCAGGCCAGTGAAGTGACTGCAGAACTGGAGCTGCGCTTTGAGATGGGCTGTCAGTGGTTGGAGCAGGGAGTCGCCCGCGCCGACAGCGGCGCAGAGTTATTGCAACTGCCCGGGCAGGTTGTGTTTAAAGCGGGCAAGATTGAGGCTGTCACTGCGCAACCTCTGCTGGGTAAAACTATCGCCATAGCCAAAGATGCTGCATTCAGCTTTATCTATCAGGCCAATATTGAGTTGTTACAAAAGCTCGGTGCCAAGGTCAGTTATTTCTCACCGATAAAAGATCAAAAGATACCGGTCGCCGATGCCTTGTGGCTGCCAGGTGGCTACCCGGAACTGCATACCAGTGAACTGGCGGCTAACCAATCTATGTTGGCCTCGATCCGGGAATTTTATCAACAGCGAAAGCCAGTATTGGCCGAGTGCGGCGGCTTTTTGTATTGTTTGAGCGGGTTGACGGATTTGCAGGGGGGATACTACCCACTGTTGGCGATTATGCCAGGTGAGGGAGCGATGCGCGGTAAACGTGGCTGTCAGGGGATGCAAACCGCTATGCTGCCCGAGGGAGAAGTGCGCGGTCACGCGCACCATAGGTCCCGCAGTAGTGGCACTAACCCGCCGATAGGCTATGGTCGTCGTCAGCGTCACCCGGCACCGGGAGAGGCTATTTTCCGCGAAGGTAATTTAACGGCCAGTTATCTGCATTTATTTTTCCCCTCTAACCCGGAGGTTATTGGCAAGTTGTTTAGTGGCCAATTAGCAGAGCCGGACAGCGATTTTTTACAGCGCTGGGTTGCAGGGGCATAAAGGGCTAGTTTAGCCGGTAAATATTAGTGGGCTCGGTTGAAAGTCCCAGTGTTAATGAAGAGATTAAAACAATGTGGCAGGAGAGCAGTGAAACGATAACCCCACTGCGCAGCGGTTTAACCACCGGTAGCTGTGCGACAGCTTGCTGTGTGGCTGCCTGTCGTTCGCTATTTGCCAAACAAAGCCCTGCACTAGTAGAAATTAGCTTACCCAGAGGTAAGTTGGTCGAGATGCATATTAGTAACTATCAGCCGCTTGCAGGTAATCGGGAAGGGATTCGGGTAAGTACTATTAAAGACGCCGGAGATGATCCGGATGCCACTCACGGTGCCACTATCTTTGTGGAGCTCGCCCTGGTGTCAGAGCCCGGCATAGTGTTTAAGGCAGCAGAGGGTGTAGGCACTGTGACCAAAACCGGTCTGCTATTGGATATCGGTGAGCCGGCAATCAATCCGGTGCCACGAAAGATGATGAGCCAGCACTTGAGCAATTACGCAGAAGTTTATCAGTATTCTGGTGGCTTTGAAGTTTCTGTCGGGGTAGTCAACGGTGAGCAGATAGCCACAAAAACCATGAACGGCCGTCTGGGGATTTTGGGCGGGCTGTCGATCTTGGGCACGACTGGCATAGTGCGACCTTTTTCCTGCGCCGCTTATATAGCGTCGATTCGTCAGGGGGTGGATGTCGCCTCCAGCAATGGCGTTACCCATATGGCTGCAGCCACCGGCAGCAGTAGTGAAGCGGCGATTGGAGAACATTACCAGTTGCAGGATATGGCGTTGATTGAGATGGGAGATTTTGTTGGCGCGCTGCTTAAACATTTAAAGAAAGGTCAAATTAGCAAGCTGAGTATCTGTGGCGGATTTGGCAAAATGACTAAACTGGCGCAGGGGGCATTAGATCTAAATAGTCGGAAATGCAGCATTGATTTTGCATTTTTGCAGCGCTGTGTCACCCAGTTGCTAGAGCAACAGGCGAGTGTGTTAGTGATAAACACAGAACAGCAACAGCAGTTGCTTGCCAGTGTCGGTTCAGCAAATACCAGTATTGAAGTATTAAATTTGTGCAGCGAGCGACAATTACCGCTGGCAGCATTGATTTGCCAGTTGGCCCAGCAACAAGCGCAGGCGATAGTGGCAGCGACAGTGGCAGTAGAAGTTTTTGCGATTAACCGCAAAGGTGAAATAATCGCCAGTACAGTGACTGAGGTAGCAGTGTGAAGCTGTTGTTGCTGGGGGGGACTGCCGATGCCAGGAAGATCGCCGCGCCACTGATACAAGCGGGGGTAGAAGTAATTTACTCGGTAGCGGGATTGGTCAGAAAACCTGATCTGGCATGCGCTGTTATCAGTGGTGGCTTTAGTAAGACCGGTGGCATGCAGAAGTATTTAATCGAACAGCAAATTAGTGGGGTGCTAGATGCCACACATCCCTATGCTGTGCGTATCACTGAGAGCGCGCAGCGAAACTGCCAGCAGCTGAATATCCCCTATTGGCGTTTTAGCAGAGATCCATGGGTGCCACAATCCGCGGATAACTGGCTGATAGTAGATAGTTGGAGCGAGTTAATCGCGCACTGTAGCCACTACCGCCGGCCCTTTTTGACCACAGGGCAGTTGAGCCAATCTCAGCTCGAGCAGCTGGCGGCGAACAGCCAGCAGTTACTGTATCGCACAGCCGCTGCCCCCGTGGCTAGCTTAGCGGCAAATGTTCAATGGCTGAAAGCCATAGGTCCATTTGGGTTAGCGGATGAATTAGCGATTATGGAGGATTTTAAAACAGATTTATTAGTCTGTAAAAATGCGGGTGGCGCGGCAACTTATGCCAAGCTGGAAGCCGCCAGGCAGTTACAGATTAGAGTGCTGATGTTAGCCAGACCGGTGGACTCTGTTGAGGGAAATGTTGCTGAATATAGCAGTGGGGCGGCTCTGGTTGCAGAGGTGCTTGACAGTAGGAAGTAGGAAGTAGGAAATTGTAAGTAGCGCGTAGCGCGTAGCGAGTTGGAAGTAGGAAGTTGGAAGTTATTAATAATAAAAGAGAAGTGGCAGTGAGTTATAACTACATAAAAGATCCGCGTGAGATTGAAAAACAGAGTTTTAAGCAGATAAGAGCACTGACGGACTTGTCCGGGTTGTCGCTGCAGCAGCAGCAAGTGGTGATGCGGGTAGTGCACAGCGTTGGCATACCGCAGATTGCCGGGCAGTTGCGCTTTTCTGAAAATGCCTGCAGTGCCGGGATGGCGGCGTTGCAACAGCAGTGTGCAATCCTCTGTGATGTAGAGATGGTTAAGCAGGGGCTAACCAAACGGATGTTAAAAGATCAGCCCTACTGCTTTCTCAATCAGCCTGAGGTTGCTGAGCTGGCTAAAAAAACCGGTGAAACCCGGACTATGGCGGCGCTAGACTATTGGCAGCCGCACTTGGAGGGAAGTGTCATTGTGATTGGCAATGCCCCGACCGCGCTGTTTAGGTTGTTAGAAATGTTGGGCGCATCAAAAGAGAAACCGGCGCTTATTATCGCTATGCCGGTGGGTTTTGTCGGTGCTCAAGAGTCGAAGCAGGCGCTGTGGGAAATGCATAGTGCATTGGGTGTTGAATGTATTACACTCTTGGGTCGCGAGGGCGGCAGCGCGGTGACCGCCGCCACTTGTAATGCACTGTTGCGCTGCATCAATGGCGAATACTATTAAAAAAAATAATCTGTATCAGTTGTGGATTTAACCTGAAATGCAAGAGATTAAAATTTCTATTATTGGTTTGGGCGCCTGCGAAGCAGCACAGCTCAGTGATGACGCTATGTCTACGCTGCTCGGAGCCGAAATGGTGCTGGGCTCAAAGCGCCAGTTGAAAGTGGTCAGTCACTTGCTCAAAGAGCATCAAATCACCCCCTTGTTACCTAAGCTGGATGTTTTAGAGACAGTCCTGCAGCAATACTATAACCAGGGCGTGCGCTCGGTGGTGGTGCTGGCCTCGGGAGATCCGCTCTACTACGGAATTGGCAGTTGGTTCAGCCGCAATTTTACCCCGGAAAAAATAGCTTTTTATCCCGCGGTTTCCAGTGTTCAGGAAGTCTGTCACCGGCTGGGCCTGACCTTGCAGAATATTGAAGTGCTGAGTTTACACGGGCGACCTGTCGGCAAATTGCGCAGTAAGTTGCGCGACCAGCAGACCTTGTTGATCTTGACCGATAGCCAGAGTACCCCGCAAATATTGGCCAATGAGTTAATAGAAGCGGGCTACTACGAGGCTAAGATAACCGTCTGTGAGGCCATAGGTTATCGCTATGAGGAAATTAGCAGCTACGCGGTTAAAGCATTGTTACGCAATCCTAAATCCTTTGATCCACTGCATATATCAGTGATAAATACCGGTCGGTCGGTTAAGCCGCTACCGCAGTTTCCGGGTTTTGCCAACCATCATTTTATTACCGATGGAGAAGCCGGGCGCAATATGATCACAAAGGCGGAAGTGCGCTTAAAAGTATTGTCGCTATTAGAGCCCAGTGCCGGCGATATTATCTACGACATCGGCGCCGGTTGTGGCAGTGTCAGTATTGAACTCAATTACTGGTGTGCAGATGCCAAAGTGTTTGCCATAGAAAAAAATCAGCAGCGCTATGACTGCCTGAAACAAAATCAGAAGAAATTTGGTTTAGTCACTAATTTGCACGCAGTGCACGGCAGTGCTCCGGGTATCTTAGCTAAGCTGCCGGTGCCGAATAAAATATTCATCGGCGGCAGCGATGGCATGTTGCCGCAACTGTTGGAGCGGCTCTGGTCGCAGCTGGCAGTCGGCGGTCAAATTGTCGCCACGGCGGTCTTAGAAAATACCAAACACGATTTAATAGCCTTTTTAAACGCGCGCAATGCCAGAGGAGACGCCAAGGTAATGACTCAGCAAATAGCGGTGAGTCACGGCGACACACTGGGAGGGCAGTTAGTCTATCGGCAAGCGCTGCCAGTGAGTATTTTTAATTTCATTAAGCGCAGCCAGGAACCTGTGATTAAGTTGCAGGATCCACAGGCGGTAACTGAATAATGGCGACTTTATACGGGGTGGGCGTCGGTCCGGGTGATCCACTGTTAATTACTTTAAAGGCCTGCCAGCTAATTGCCAATACCAAGGTAGTTAGCTACTTAGCTAACGACAAAGGCGAGTCGCAGGCAGCTTTTATTGCCCGTGAAGCTTTTGCTCAAGTGACACACAAGCAGTTACATATAGCCATACCTATGCCGATGAGTACCGACCGCACTTTGGCAAACAAGGCTTATGACACAGGGGCGCAGAGCATTGCCGAGCAGTTGTCTGCCGGCAATGACGTAGTGTTTTTATGTGAGGGTGACCCGTTATTTTTTGGCTCTTTTAGCTACTTGCTGGAGCGCCTGCAGGGGCAGCACAAGATACATGTAGTGCCTGGAGTTTCATCGGTACATGCCGCCGCGGCTGCATTACAACTACCACTCACCTTACAGCGAGAGTCTTTTGCGGTGATCAGCGGGCGTCACAGTGATCTGCAAATTCGCCGCGCCTTACTTGAACACGACTCGCTGGTGATTATGAAAGCGGGCCAGGCCAGAGTGCGCATATTGGCGCTATTGGCAGAGACCAAACGCACTGAACAGGCGAACTACCTGGAGTATATATCCAGGGACAATCAATTGATCAATACTGATGTCGACTCTTTGGAAGTCGCCGCCGGTCCATATTTTTCGCTGTTTGTGGTGACAAAAAATCGTCAGCAGGTGCGAGATAGTGCTTAGGATTATCAGTTTAACTACCGCTGGGTTAGTGCTAGCGCAGCGCTTAGGGTTTTTGCTTGAGGCCAAAGTGTGGCACAAACCTAAACCTTTTAGCCAGCGGTTGCAGCAGGCTTTTAGCAGTGGTGATCAATTAATTTGTATCTGCGCCACAGGTATAGTGGTGCGCACTCTGGCTCCTGTGCTCAATAATAAAACTTCAGACCCTGCCGTTATCGTCTTAGATGAGCGGGGGCAGTTTGTGATACCGCTGTTGTCCGGACACGAGGGGGGAGCCAACCAGTTGGCGGCACAAGTCGCTGAACTGCTGGATGCACAGCTGGTGAGCACTACGGCTAATGCCTATTTACAGCCATTGTACACAGCCGGTATGGGTTGCGAGCGCCACTGCAGCAAAGAAGATTTATTGCATTTACTGGAGCTGTGTGTCGAGCGGGCGGGAATTACCCTGCAACAAATTAGTTGTCTGGCGAGTATTGATATAAAAAGCGACGAAGGTGGATTAATTGAACTGGCGCAGCAACTGAATATCCCCTTTGTCTGCTACAGCGTAACTCAGTTGCAAAAAGTCGCCGGACAGTTACAAAATCCCTCTGAATATGTGTTTAAGACGGTCGGGGTATACGGGGTGGCGGAGTCGGCAGCGCTGCTTTCGGCAGGTCCACAAAGAATAGAGGGTGGCGCTGCGAGTAGCGAATTAATGCTGGCAAAACAAAAGTCTAAAGTTGCCACTTGCGCCATCGGCCGCAGCTATCAAATATAATTTTAATAAGGATAAACAGTGAAAAAATTAGTCATCATCTTTTTAATCTTTACCGGGCTTTGGCAAATCAGCAAAAGTACTGAGTTTCAACTCTTTGGTGAACTGATCAGTCACGGCAGCCGCTTTGAAAAAGTCATAGCTCTGACTTTTGACGACGGCCCTAAGCCGGTGTATACCGAGAGAGTGCTGAAAATGTTGGCAGATCAGCGGGTAAAAGCCACTTTCTTTGTGGTCGGTGAGGAGTTAGCCCGCAGCCCGCATTTAACCGCGGAGATATTGCGCGGTGGCCATCAGCTGGGTAATCACTCTTACTCACACAGCAGAATGTTGCTAAAGAGCCCAAGTTTTGTCGCAAATGAAATAGAGAAAACCGACAAGCTGATCAGAAAATCCGGTTTTGAAGAAAAGATCTATTTCCGCCCCCCGTTCGGCAAAAAACTATTTACCTTACCTTATTACTTAGAGCAGAAAAATATTACCAGTGTCACTTGGGATGTCGATCCCGGCTCCGCCTTGCGCGAAGAGGCCAGCGCCCGGGAAATTGCCGACTATGTGATTGATCAAGCTGAAAACGGATCTATCATTTTATTACATGTGATGTTTGTCACCCGTAAGAATGAGCTGGCAGCCGTCCCCATGATCATAGAGGGGCTCAGAGAACTGGATTATGAGTTTGTCACTGTCGATGAACTGTTAGCGTCAGGGCAATAGCTCTGTGATTTTATTACTCAACTATGAAATTTAAAATGAAAAAACTATTTATTATAGGCACAGGTCCCGGTGATCTGCAGTTACTTACTCCAAAGGCACAACAGGCGATATCCGCCAGTACTGAGCTGGTCGCCTACGGCCTTTACCTGGATTTACTCGGCGATATTTGCGCCGCTAAAAATCGTCACGACTTGCCCCTGGGCGAAGAGATCAATCGCGCTCGGCTAGCCTTAGATCTGGCGGCTCAGGGAAAAGAGACCGCGTTAATTTCCAGTGGAGACATAGGCATCTACGCGATGGCAACGCTGGTCTTTGAACTGCTCGATCGACAGTTGCAGGGCTTGGAGCAAAGCCCGCAGTGGCTGGAAGTTGATATTCAGGTGATTCCCGGTATTTCAGCGATGCAAGCGGGTGCCAGCGCCGTCGGAGCGCTGCTTGGACATGACTTTTGTACCATCAGCTTGTCTGATTTACTGACTCCCTGGGAGACCATAAAAAAGCGCATTGAATGTGCCGCCGCCGGGGATTTTGTCGTCTCATTTTACAATCCGGTGTCGAAGAAACGCGACTGGCAGCTAAACAGCGCCCGGGATATTTTGCTCGCCAGCCGGCCGGCAAACACCCCAGTGCTGATAGGTCGCCAGCTGACCCGTCCTGAGCAGAGTATCAATATTATTCAGCTACAGGACTTGGACGCAAAAGATGTAGATATGTTTACCATGGTCAGTGTCGGCAACAGTGAATCACGACATATCGTCAATGGTGACAAAGAGTGGCTGTATACGCCGCGCGGCTATTCGAAGAAATTGGCGTAGCTATTGCTAAACTTAGCTTAAGTGTGATGAAGCGGCAATGGCTGTGCAGATAATGATAAAAACAAGGTGACAAATATGACGGTATATTTCATTGGTGCGGGTCCCGGAGATCCGGAATTAATGACTTTAAAAGGGTTGCGCATTCTCAAGAGCTGCCCGATCGTGCTCTACGCCGGGTCACTGATTCCCCGTGAAGTGCTGCGTGAAGTGGAGGACAGCGCCGAGCAAATTATCGATACGGCCACTATTAACTTAGATGAAATGCAACAGTACTTTTTGCAGGCGCAGCGCGAGGGTAAAGATGTCGCCCGGCTACAGTGCGGTGATCCGTCACTGTACGGTGCTATCGGCGAGCAGATCAGACGGCTGACGCAAATGGGTATCGATTATGAAATCATTCCCGGGGTCAGCGCTGTCGCCGCATCGGCCGCTTATCTGGGCAAAGAGCTGACTTTGTCACAGGTCTCCCAGACCTTGATATTGACTCGCTACGAGGGCAAGACGCCGTTTCCGGAGCGCGAGCGATTACCACAATTGGCGCAGTCGGGGGCGACCCTGGCGATTCATCTGGGGGTGACATACCTGAAGAAAATCGTCGCTGAACTGATCCCGCACTACGGGGCTGATTGCCCGGTGGCGGTGTGCTATCGCACCTCCTGGCCGGACCAGGACAAAGTCATCGGCACACTGGCGGATATCGCCGCAAAAGTTGCAGCTAAGGGCTACAAGCTCACCGCACTCATTATCGTCGGTCGGGTATTAGATTGTGAAAATTTTTCTGACTCACACCTCTACAGCCAAGATAAACCGAATATCTTTCGCAAGCGTAAAGGGGTGATTGATGATTTACAGCTGCTTGAGCAGAAGACTCAAACTGGCAGTGCTGTCAGAAATACCGATTGATGAAAGCAATGAAGATACCGACCGCTGGGAATACAGGCTTTCTCGGCAGCAAAAAATTAAAACCGGCACCACTTTAAGGAATACGGATCAATGAAACTTAATAAAATACCGACCACAATAGTCACAGGTTTCCTCGGCAGTGGTAAAACAACCTTGCTTTCCAATGTGTTGAAACAGGCAGCGGGCAAACGTATTGCCGTGATAGTCAACGAATTTGGCGAGCTGGATATCGACTCAGAGCTGCTACGCAGCTGCCCGCTGGAGTGTGAAGATGAAAGTGCCACTCTGGTAGAAGGTAAAAACGGTATTTACGAGCTGGCCAATGGTTGTATTTGCTGCACGGTAGAGGAAGAGTTTTTACCAGTGATGCAAGAGTTAGTGGCCAGACGCGATGATATAGATCACATCTTAATTGAAACATCCGGATTGGCGCTGCCTAAACCTCTGGTGCAGGCATTTAATTGGCCCGGCATCAAAGAGTACTGCACTGTCGATGCGGTAATAACGGTGGTCGATGGGCCGGCGATAGCGGCGGGTAGGTTTGCCAGTGATGAAGATAAAGTGCAGGCGCAACGCCAGGCCGACGAGAGTTTAAACCACGATCCAAGCTTGCGTGAATTACTCGATGACCAGCTCAGTGCCGCTGATTTAGTAGTGATCAGTAAAAATGATCTGTTGGATCAGGCACAGCGCGATAGGGTCAGCGCCGTGATCGATAGCCGACTGCCAGCCAGCGTCAAGACGTTGTATTTAGACAATGGCGATGTAGCTCTGGATAAGTTGTTTGGCATAGAAGCCGCTACTGAAGCGCACATTGATACTATTCACAATCATCACGATGCCCATCATCAAGAAGGTCATGACCACTCCCATGCAGAAGATCACTTCGACTCGTTTGTGATTAGCTTGGGGCTGGTTGACTCTGGAAAACTGCAGCAGATCTTGCAACAGCTGATCGATAGCCACAACATCTACCGCGCTAAAGGTTTTGCCGCTATTCCCAACAAGCCGATGCGTCAGGTTGTGCAAGCGGTAGGTAAACGCTTAAATCTACACTTTGACCGTCTTTGGGATGTCGCTGAAACTCCGAATACACAGTTAGTGTTTATCGGCAAAAACATCAGTAAATCAGCGATTGAACAGGCGCTACAGCCTGCAGTGGTCAGCGCTTAGGATAAATACAGATGCATCTATTGGCAGCAAAGCCCGGTGGCTTTGTCGATGAAGAGGGGATTATCGATCTCGATCAGTCCCCAGCAGATATCGTTATATTGACGGCGGCGGATAGCCAGCTGGCGGCGCTGTCCGCTGGACTGCAGCGCTCTAAGTTAGTGCAGGACTCTAGTGATGATCTCCCCAGTGTGCGCATCGCCAACTGGTTGCAACTGTTAAAGCCCGCCGCCTTTGACCTCTACGAAGAAAAAGTGCTGCAACATGCCAAAGTGCTGTTAGTGTCACTTTTGGGTGGCCGCAACTACTGGCCCTATGGGTTTGAGCGGATGTGCGAGTGGGCACAGCGCAGTGGCCGGGTGTTGATTTTAGTCCCTGGCGACGACAGTCCCGACCCGGAGCTCAACGCTGCCAGTGGCGTCAGTGATGAAGTACATACGATGTTGTGGCGCTATCTGCGTGAGAGCGGCAGCGCCAACAGTACTGAGTTATTACACTTCCTCGGGGCAGAGTATTTCGCCCTGCCCTGGCAGTGGCGCGAGCCGCAAATACTGCCGCGGGCCCAGCTGTATAAACCAGCCAGCCAATACGCTCAAGCGACACTCGAACAGTGGCAGCAACAGTGGTTAGAGGATGCAACTGACTTTGCGGCCGACAGCACCCTGCCAAGTGCGCCCGTGGCACTGCTGTTTTATCGCAGCCATTTACAATCGGCGAATACTCCGATGTTTGATCAGTTGATTGCGCAGATGCGCGGCGCGGGTTTAAAGCCGCTGCCGATTGCCATTGCCTCGCTCAAAGATGCCGAATCTATTGCCCTGGTAGATTTGTTGATTGAGCGCGCCGGGGTCAAACTGATCCTCAATACCACTGGCTTTGCCAGTAATCGCTCCCAGGCACCAGAGCTCTCATCGCAACCCAGCGATTTTGTCTCGCCCTTTGCCGCACAGATCCCGGTGCTGCAGCTAATACTCAGTAGCAGCACAGTGGAAGATTGGCAAAGTTTCAGTCAGGGCCTGCGCAGTCGCGACGTGGCGATGCAAGTTGCACTGCCAGAATTAGATGGGCGCATCACCACCCGGGCGATCAGTTTCAAAGGTGCCAGTCACCGGGATAACGCTGCCCAAGTGGAAGTGGTGCGCTATCAGTTACACAATGAGCGGGCCGATTTTGTGATCGAGCTGGCAAAAAAATACCTGGCACTGAGCGAAACCGCCAACCGCGATAAGTATATTGCGCTGATCTTAGCGAATTATCCGACCAAAGACGGGCGCATCGGCAACGGGGTGGGCTTAGATACCCCCAACTCTTGTGTCAATATTCTGAATGCGCTCCAGCGGGATGATTACGCGCTGGGCCATGATCTACCTGAGCATGGCAATGCATTGATCGAACAATTGTTACAAAGTGTCACCAACAATCCCAATACCTTGCACTACTTAGGCTGTTGGCAGAGCTTAGATGTTGAAGTGTATCGACAGTACTTTGACAAATTACCCAAGCAGAGTCGCGAGGCGGTAACCGAGCGCTGGGGAGAGGTCGAGCAAGATCATAAATTCCGTGATGGCAGGATAATGATTGCCGGTATCCGATTGGGCAAAATATTTGTCGGCATCCAGCCCGCGCGCGGCTTTAATATAGATTTACTGGCCAACTATCACGATCCGGATTTAGTACCGCCACACAGCTATTTGGCTTTTTACTTCTGGTTGCGGCACGTCTATAAAGTAGATGCGCTGGTGCACGTGGGGAAACACGGCAATCTGGAGTGGCTTCCCGGTAAAGGGCTGGGTCTGTCTGAGCAGTGCTGGCCGGACATCGCCATGGGTCCGGTGCCGCACTTTTATCCCTTTATTGTCAATGACCCGGGTGAGGGGGCGCAGGCTAAGCGCCGTACTCAGGCGGTTATTATCGATCATTTGATGCCGCCGATGGGGCGGGCAGAAATCTACGGCGAAATGGCGGAACTGGAAGGTTTAGTAGATGAGTACTACCAGGCACTGGGGATGGATAGCCGCCGGGAAAACTGGCTGCGCGAGCAGATTTTACTGCAAGTGCAATCGACAAATTTGATCGATGAGCTGAATATAGCGCAGTGCAGTGATCTGGCTGTGCGTGATGCACAAGTATTGGATCAGTTAGATACTTATCTGTGTGACATTAAAGAGGCGCAAATTCGTCAGGGCCTGCACATTTTGGGACAGCTGCCAAAGACCGATAAACTGATCGATACTATCATTGCACTGTTGCGGCTCCCCAGAGGCAGTGCCGTTATCGATGCCGGGCTATTGCACAACATGGCCAAAGATTTTAAATTACACTTGCAGGGACAACCGTTTGATCCCAGTGAAGCGGACACTCAAGAGTGGTTGAGCAGTAAACCTGAATTGCTTAAGCAAGTATCTGAGAGCTTTTGGCGCACTGCGGCAGATACCCGTGAGCGTCTGGAATTGTTGGCCGTCGACTGGGTCGGCCGCTTTGTTATCGATGGCCAGGATTTGTCCGCACTGGCCCAGTACCCGCGCACTGCCGAGCAGTTAAACTACTGCAAACAAGTGATTAAAACAGTCTTAGAGCGTTCAGTGGAACAAGAACTAAGCGCTTTGACTAAAGGCCTGTCGGGGCACTTTATCGAGCCGGGCCCCAGTGGCGCACCTACCAGAGGGCGGCTAGATACGCTGCCTACCGGGCGCAACTTTTTTTCCCTGGATAATCGCTCCGTGCCCTCCAAGGCGGCCTGGGCGCTGGGCCAGCAATCCGCAGATGCGTTGATCCATCGGCATCTGCAGGAGCATGGCAGCTACCCGCAGCAGCTGGGCCTGTCGGTGTGGGGCACTGCGACTATGCGCACTGGTGGCGATGATATCGCCCAGGCTTTTGCCTTAATGGGGGTGAGGCCAATATGGGCTGTTGGTTCCCAGCGGGTGGTCGACATTGAAGTTATTCCCTGCATGCAGCTGGGGCGGCCCAGAGTCGATGTGACACTGCGTGTCTCTGGCTTTTTCCGCGATGCCTTTGCCAATGTGATGAAACTCTATGACACGGCCGTACAGGCGATAGTCAATATGGATGATCCAGGTGACAGCAATGTGATCGCGCAAAATGTGCAGCGGCGCAGCAGCGAGCTGATCGCCAGCGGTGTAGACCCAGAGTTGGCGCTGCGCCAGGCAAGTTATCGGGTGTTCGGCTCTAAGCCGGGTGCGTACGGAGCCGGGTTGCAGGGGTTGATTGATGAGCGCTGTTGGCAGCATGCCAGTGACTTATCGGATGCCTATTTAAACTGGGGTGGCTACGCATATACTAACAGTGCTGAAGATGCGGTGGTTGCAACAGACGCCTTCGCCCATCAATTATCGACACTGCAAGTGGTAGTGCAAAACCAGGATAACCGCGAACATGATATTTTGGATTCTGACGATTATTATCAGTTCCAGGGAGGCATGAGCAATGCGGTTAGTCAGCTATCAGGCCGTGATCCGGTGATCTATCACAGTGATCACAGCAATCCACAAAAGCCTATTATCCGCACTTTAAAAGAAGAGCTGAACCGGGTGATTCGCTCCAGAGTGTTAAACCCAAAATGGTTGGCGGGGATGCGCGAGCACGGCTACAAAGGCGCTTTTGAAATGACTGCCAGCGTCGATTATATGTTTGCCTACGATGCGACTACCAATCTGATTGATGACTACCAATACAAAAAAGTGGCCGATACTTTGTTGTTCGATCCTCAAAATCAGCACTTTTTGCAGCAGAACAATCCCCATGCCCTGGAGGAGATGGCCGAGCGCTTGTTGGAAGCGACCCAGCGGGGCATGTGGGAAAACCCTGAAGGCTACGAAGACAAGCTGCAGGATCTACTTTTATCATTAGACGAGCAACAAGAAATGGGATCCGAGCCTTGAATATGGTGCAGCGGGACAAAAAGCGAGCGTTTAAAAATTCGCATAGGCTGATGATTATGTTGCCAGCTACTACTTCGGATGCCGGGAAAAGTATTCTGCAAACCCTACTTTTATCATTAGACGAGCAACAAGAAATGGGATCTGAGTCTTGAATGTTGTGCAGCGGGACAAAAAGCGAGCGTTTAAAAATCCACATACGCTGATGATTCAGGGTACCACCTCGGATGCCGGGAAAAGTGTTCTGGTGGCGGCGCTGTGTCGCATTTTAGTGCAAAACGGTCAGTCAGTGGCGCCCTTTAAATCGCAGAATATGGCGCTCAACAGTGCTGTCACTAAAGAGGGCGGTGAGATCGGCCGGGCTCAGGCGGTACAGGCGCAAGCGGCCAGGCTAGAACCGAGTATTTTGATGAACCCGGTACTGCTTAAGCCAAACTCTGATGTCGGCTCACAAGTGATAGTTAACGGCCAGTCGATTGGCAATATGAAAGCGCGTCAGTATCACGAGTACAAACCGCAATTACTGAAGTGCGTAGTGGCGGTGCACCAAGAGTTACAGCAACTGCACCCGGTGATCATAGTAGAGGGGGCCGGCTCGCCAGCGGAGATAAACTTGCGCGAGCACGACATCGCCAATATGGGTTTTGCCGAAGCTATCGACTGCCCGGTATTGATTATTGCCGATATCGATCGCGGCGGCGTGTTTGCTCATCTTTACGGGACTTTTGCCCTGCTCAGTGACACTGAGCAACAGCGGGTGAAAGGCTTTGTGATCAACCGTTTTCGCGGCGATGTCAGTTTATTGCAAAGCGGTCTGGATTGGCTGCAGCAAAAAACCGGGGTGCCGACAGTGGCGGTTATCCCCTATATTAAAAATCTGCACATCGAAGCCGAAGATGCCGTTAATCAACAGCAAGACACCAGTATTACGGCGTTTAAAATAGTCGTGCCACTCTACCCAAGGGCCAGCAATCACACCGACTTTGACGTGCTCAGGTTGCATCCGCAGATCGACTGCGAATTTGTCCGCGATGCGACACTCTTTAAAGGTGCAGATCTAATCATTTTGCCCGGCAGTAAAAATGTCAGTCACGACTTAGCCTGGCTAAAAGAAACCGGCTGGCAGCCAATAATTGACCGACATCTGCGCTTTGGCGGTAAAGTTCTGGGAATATGCGGCGGCTATCAGATGCTCGGCGAAGTGATTGATGATCCCCATGGGATTGAAACCGATCTCGGCTGCTGTGCGGGGCTGGGGCTGTTAGCAATGCAAACTAGCCTGGCTGAAACTAAAACACTGACCAATGTCAGCGGTCGCTGCCTGCATAGCCAGGTACCCGTCACCGGGTATGAAATCCATGTAGGCGTTAGCAGCGGAGCGGATCTGCAACGGCCCTGGTTCGAGATCAGTGCCCGGGGGAGTGAACACACTTACCTGGAGGGGGCCGCCAACGCAGAAGATAGTGTGCGCGGTACTTATCTGCACGGTCTGCTGGAAGGTGATGAAATCCTGAAACAGATCCTCAACTGGGCGGGTATGACTGAAATTGTTGGATTTAACTACCAGCAGTTTCGGGAGATGCAACTGCAGCGGTTGGCTGATGAAGTTGAAAAGGTATTACCTTTCAGTATATTGAGCCAGCTGCTGGCTTTAGAGGATGCAGCAACTGACAGAAAAATTACCCAGCGGGAGTCTTCATAATGTGGTTCAGCTTTGCAGTAGTACTGTTGGCAGTAGTGTTAGATTTCCATTTTTCAGAAATGCGTCGCCACCATCCGTTGGTCTACTTTGGTGCTATAGCCACTGAGATAGAAAAGAGTTTTAACAGTACTAAGAATTTTCTTAAAGCTTGGCCGATATCGAATGCCGCCGGCAAGAAACTCGCCGGTGTTTTAGCCTGGGTCCTGGCGGTACTGCCGATCACTTATCTGAGTTTTTTGCTTGAGCAATACATACAAGTCAGTGGATTTTACAATGAGTTGAGCGCACTGCTGTACGGCGCATTTATTTTGTATATAGCCATTGGCTGGCGCAGTTTAAATAGCCATGCCAAGGCGATAATCCGGCCGTTAAAGGCCGGTAATTTAACCGCGGCCAGATCGGCACTGGCAATGATTGTTAGCCGTGACTGCGATGCATTAGAGCAGAGCCAAATTGCCAATGCGGCCACAGAGTCTGTGTTGGAAAATGGTGCCGACGCGATCTTTGCGGCGATATTCTGGTTTTTAGTGCTGGGCGTCCCCGGGATAGTGCTGTACCGATTGGCCAACACTTTAGATGCTATGTGGGGCTATAAAAACCAGCGTTATCTGCACTTTGGCTGGGCGGCTGCGCGTATCGATGATCTTCTCAACTACTTTCCGGCCAGGCTTACCGCTCTCTCTTATGCTTTACTAGGCAACAGTAGAAGTGCCCTGCAGTGTTGGAAGTTGCAGGGGTTGAACTGGAAAAGCCCCAACGCCGGACCGGTGATGGCCGCGGGAGCCGGGGCGATAAATGTTCGCTTAGGTGGCGGCTCACACTATCAGGGAAAGTGGCAAGAGCGGCCGCTGCTGGGGCCAGAAAGTGGTAATCTCCCCAGCGCTGTCGCTATAGATGCGGCCTGTTCGCTGGTCGACAGAGTACTTGGGTTGTGGCTGTTGCTGCTATTGCTAGTGGCGCTTTGCTGGTGAATGAGATATTGAAAATGACTAGAGTATTTACCTTGATGGTTAACAGATGAGTGTAGCAGAGATGAACATTAGTGCGCTTCACGGTGGCGACATTATCAGCGCTAGTGAGCAATTTGGCATAGCGCTTGATCAGTGGATCGATTTGTCTACAGGCCTTAACCCGGATGCCTATCCCAGTGCCAATGTCCCCGATTTCGTGTTTCGGCAATTGCCTTATCTGCAGCCGGATTTTTTAGCCGCCAGCGCCAGTTACTATGGCAGTGGGAATTTTATACCCTTGATCGGTTCGCAGATGCTGATTCAAAACCTGCCACACTGTGTCGATAAACATCCAGTGTTACTGCCAGAGGTAGGTTACTGTGAACATCGAAAGAGTTGGCTGAATGCCAGTTTTGAGCTGCGCAGTTATCCGGCTTTTGATTTAGCCAAGGCGATAAAGGCCATAGATACGGCAATTAGCGAACAACCGCAACAGCATTTAGTCGTGATAAACCCCAACAATCCCAGTGGTTTACTGATAGATGCAGAGCAGTTGCTGCGCTGGGCCGGAAAATTGGCCAGTGGTTGTTACCTTATCGTCGATGAAGCCTTTATTGATGTTGAACCCGGGCAGTCTGTACTGGCGCATGATTGGCCGGCGAATGTGTTGGTGTTACGCTCTTTTGGTAAGTTTTTTGGGTTGGCGGGAATACGTATTGGCTTTGCTTTTTGCACTGGGCAATTGCGGCAGAGAATCCAGCGGCAATTGGGATTGTGGATGATCAATGGCCCGGCTCAGTATCTGGCGGGCAAAGCGATGTCAGACAAAGTGTGGCAAGACACTGCCAGAGTACAGATTGAAAGGGCCGCAACGGTTACCCAGCAACTGTTTTTGCCGCTTATAAAACGCATCCAGAGTATCATCCCAGCAGCCGGAGAAACGGGGGGATTAGCGCAGAGTGAGCCGTTGTGCGCCGCTAACTGGCAGGTTCATCAAAGCTTGTTCAGCAGCTATAAAATGCCAATGCCAATAGGACTACAAGTGCAGCAACACTTTGCCCGCAGCGGTATTTTATTAAGGGTCATCGAGCTGCCTGTTGCGGGTGCTGTAGACACTGAGTGCCTGTTGCGTATTGGTATCCTGCCAACTGACAATAGTAGTTTTCAAAAACGAGTGCTGGATTGTATAAATAGTTGTTCGCTGAAAGTGGGGTCAGCGCTGCAATAAAAAATTGCAACGCTGTTTAATCAGTAACAGAGAATTTGTAGTCGTCAAATTAGAATGAAGAGTTAATGATATGTCTGATATAGAAAATAAAAGAAGCATAGGTATTATGATTTGCGGCCATGGCAGCCGCGATAAAGACGCCGAGCGAGAGTTCTCGCGGGTGGCCGCGGGCCTAAAACAGCGCTTCCCGGATACGCCAATAGAATATGGTTTTTTAGAGTTCTCGGCACCTAATATCCACATGGGGCTGAAAAAACTGGTTGCCGCCGGGGTCGATGATATCTATGCGGTGCCGGGTATGTTGTTTGCCGCCACCCATGCGCGCAACGATATTCCCAGTGTACTGCTGAACTTTCAACAGCAATTGGCCGAGCAACAATCGAGTACTAAAATCCATTATGGCAGTGAGCTGGGTTTACATCCGGCCATGATAGAAGCGTTTCAAACACGTATTTATCAGTCCATGGCACTGGATTGCCAGCAGCCCCCGGCAAATATACATGACACAATGTTAGTGGTTGTCGGCCGGGGTACTTCAGATACGCTGGCCAATGCAGAAGCGGCTAAGCTAACCCGCATCGTCAACGAGAACATGGGCTTTGGCTGGGCTGATACTGTCTATTCAGGGGTGACTTACCCCTCAGTGGGAGTGGGCCTGGAACGCTTAATTAAACTGGGTTTTAAGAAAATTGTGGTGGCTCCCTACTTCCTGTTTACCGGTCGACTGATTAAACGTATTTATGCCTACGTTGATAAAATAGCCGAACAGCACCCGCAAATAGAGTTTATTAAAACCCCTTATCTGAACGATCACCCCAAAGTAATAGATGCCTTTGAAGTGCGCCTCAGGGAGATAATGACAGAGCAGCCGCCAAGCAACGCTGAGAGTTTAATGCAGTCTTTTCAGCGCCGCTTAGCAGCGGGAGAAATAGACATACATCATCATCATGCAGAGTTTGTCGATCCTGAAGAGGCGGCGGCTGCACTGACCTCGAAAGATGAGCATAGTCACGATCACGATCACGATCACGATCACGAGCATTCACACAGTCACGGGCACGACCATGCACAGAGTCATGATCACTCCCACGGCCATTCCCATGGTGTTTATAAACATATTGATCACCCACTGGGCCCACGCACGATGATAGGTGAAAATCTCTGCTGCTGTTTTATGAGTCAATTCCCACAGAGTCTGTTAGACCAGGAGTCAGACAAAATCAGCTCGATAGATGTGCATAAAAGCGCGTCGGAGCAGGCGAAGTGATTGAGCTTTTTCTTGGTGGTTGCCGCTCGGGTAAGTCAAAATTGGCTGAACAAGCTGCCGCCGATACGGGGCTGTCGGTGATTTATCTGGCCACGGCCACTGGCGATGATCAGCAGATGCGCGAGCGCATCCAGCAACATCAGAACTCCCGACCATCGGCCTGGCAGCTACTGGAAGAGCCTTTTAAATTGGCGCAAGCCATTGAAAAACATGCTGCGCCAGAGAACTGTCTGCTCGTTGATTGCCTGACTTTATGGCTGACAAACTGCCTGTTTAAGAAAGACCTTGAGTATTACCAGACGCAAAAACAACAGTTGTTGCTGGCGCTTGAAAACAGCCGTGGCAAGGTCATTTTAGTGAGTAACGAGACCAATATGGGGGTCATCCCGCTGGGCCAGTTGAGTCGCGATTTTTGTGACCAGACGGGCCTGTTGCATCAGCAAGTCGCAGCGTTAAGCGAAAAAGTCACACTGGCGGTGGCCGGTTTGCCACTGCTATTAAAATGAAACCAGAGTAGCCAGTCGCCGTCGACTGGGCTCAAATAATTGAAAAGAAAGGTGTGTATAGATGAGTAGTTGGATATTTGGCCCGGTAAAAGCGCTAGATCAAAGTGCCAGAGAAGCAGCAGTACTTCGCCAGCAACAGCTAACGAAGCCTTTGGGGTCACTGGGGCGATTGGAAAATGTCGCTATTGAACTGGCTGCCATGCAGGGTAAAGTGCCGACAATATCGGCTCCTTTTATCTGTATTTTTGCCGCAGATCACGGTATTGCAGCGGCTGGGGTGTCTGCTTTTCCTCAGGAAGTTACCGGACAGATGGTGGCCAATTTCGCCAGTGGTGGCGCGGCAATCAGTGTGCTGGCGAAATCGTTACTGGCACCTTTTGAGATAGTTAACTTGGGCACTGTCAGCAGTACTGACTTCCCCGGGGTGCAAAATGCTTTCATCGCAGCGGGTACTGCCAATATGCTGGAAACTGCAGCTATGACGAGTGAGCAGTGCGCTAAGGCGCTAAAGTCTGGCAGGACATCACTATTGCACGCCAAGTCTCACGGTTGTGAGTTGTTTATTGGCGGCGACATGGGCATCGGCAATACCACTTCGGCTACAGTATTAGCCGCTGCCATCACTGGCGAATCGGTGGCTGAGTTAACCGGACCCGGTACCGGGCTGGATGACAGTGGTATCGCCAGAAAAATAGACATTATTGAGCAGGTAATCGCCAGGCACGTCGAGCCAGGCCTGGAACCTCTGACCTTGTTAAGCCGGGTGGGTGGTTTTGAAATCGCCGCACTGGTGGGCAGTTATATCAGTGCTGCGCAGCAGGGGATCACCATTTTGGTGGACGGCTTTATTTGCACAGCCGCGGCTATGGTGGCGGTGGCCATAGCACCAGAGAGTCGCAACTGGATGCTTTTTGCCCACAGCTCAGCAGAACCCGGACACCGGCTAATGTTAAAACACTTGCAGGCTAAACCACTGCTCGATCTACAGATGCGCTTAGGCGAAGGCAGTGGCGCCGCTATCTGTGTTCCGCTGTTGCAGATGGCCTGTAAATTACACGCGCAAATGGCAACATTTGCCGAGGCAGCAGTTGCCGGTAAGTTAGATGAAGAGTAACTGCCAATGAGTAAGCAGCGGCTGCATTTATTACGCCACGGGCAAACCACTGCGGGTAAAGCGTATATCGGCAGTACCGATGTGGCCCTGACTGATTTGGGCCGGCAGCAAATGCGTAGCAGTGTTGAGGCGTACTTGAACAGCGGCGGGAACTGGGATCTGGTACTGAGTTCGCCCAGGCAAAGGTGCGCCGCTTTTGCCAGAGAATTAGCGGAACAGCAGAGCTTGCCCGTGCAGATAATCGACAATTTAGCCGAGTATCATTTTGGCGACTGGGAAGGTAAAACTGCCATTGAAGTGATGCAGCAATTTCCCAATGCGCTGGAGGCATTCTGGCAGGATCCGGAGGCTAATCCACCGACCAACGCTGAAACGCTGGCGAGCTTTAGTCGACGTATTGACCAGGTTATTAAACAAATAAAACAGCAGTATGCGCAGCAGCGAGTGCTAGTGATTTGTCACGGTGGAGTGATGCGCTACTTACTCAGTGCCGAGAAAAATCAACCTATTTCAGCGATGCTCAATTTCCCGGTGGAACATGGAGAGTTACTGAGTATTAACGGCTGAGCAATTGGCTATGGGCCACGGGCTCTATGGCGACTACATTGGAGCAGAACAGATGCGCAATTACCTTAACAGTGCTTTAGTGGCACTGCAGTTTTTAACCCAAGTGCCGGTTAAGTTTAAGCAGTATCCGGACGAAAAAATAGCGGCTGGGTCGCTGATTTTTTACCCGGCAGTGGGGCTACTGATCGGTTATCTGTTAGTACTGGCGGCCAATTTGTTCAGCGCAGTGCCACCCATGCTCAGCGCAGCCATGCTGTTAAGTATATGGGTGGCGATCACCGGAGCACTACATATGGATGGCCTCGCTGATAGCTGCGATGCCTGGATGGGTGGCCAGGGTGATCGTCAACTGACGTTGGAGATAATGAAAGATCCCTGCTCTGGTCCTATCGCCGTCGTCAGTTTAATTTGCCTATTACTGTTAAAGTTCACTGCGCTGCTGGCAATATTAGAGCTGCAACAGTATTATCTGCTGCTGTTGGCTCCGTTAATCTCACGCTCAATGCTACCGATATTACTGCTCAATACTCCCTACGTACGCCCCACTGGCATTGGTGCTTCACTGGTGGCTAATGCACCTGAAAAGCCAGTCTATGTTGCAGCGGTGCTGGGTTTGGTGGTCGCTTATGCGGTAGGTTCGCTAACGGTCTTGATTATTGGCGCACTGAGTTATCTGGCTCTGCGCATGCTGATGATGAAAAGGCTGGCTGGCTTAACCGGTGATACTGCCGGGGCCAGTATTGAATTGGTAGAAACCTTAGTGTTACTGAGCGTTGTTATCAGTATTTATTAGCACTCCCCCGCCGGGGGAATGTTTCAGACATTTATAAAATTTAAAGAGAAAAAAGTGAATATTCCCAAGTATGTTTATACCCAAACGGATGAATACGGCGATATAGCGGTTATCGATGAAGGTGATTACCGCATTTTATCCTTTGCTGTCGGTGACGAGCAAAGTAGGCAATTGAAATCGCAGCCGCATCTCTTACAGCACTCTTATACGCAGGCGATGATGTTGTCGCTGTTATTTTGTCAGCCGAAAAGAGTGTTACTGCTTGGTCTGGGAGCTGGTTGTATGCTCAGTTCGCTACACAGCACCTTGGCTGGAGTACGGATTAGCGCCGTTGAAGCCAGGCAGAGTGTTATCGATATTGCTAAACGTTATTTTCGACTACCCGGCAGTAAAAAAATCGATATTCACTGCGCCGAGGCCAGCGAATTTTTACGCGCTGGAATGGCTAAAAAAGTTGACTTGATTATGACCGATCTGTATCGGGAAACCGGTATGGATGAAGTGCAGGTCAGTAAAAAGTACATTGATCTCTGTACTGCGCAGCTCAAAGTCAATGGCTGGTTGGTACTAAATTGTTGGGGAGGCAGTGTCGATCATCCTGAACTACTGGATTATCTAAGAATGGATTATGCAGACGTGCGCAGCTGTGAATCCGGTGATGGCAATTTGGTGATCTTTGCCGGGCGACAAAAAGACCTGAAAAGCCACCCAGAATTAAGAGAATTAGCGCTCAAATACTCCTCAGTATTAGAATTTAATCTGCAGCGTTATCTCTCTAAAATAGCGTGAAAAGAAGCTGCTTTATTGTAGGTTTATCAAACAATAAGGATTAGAATTAAAGGCCGCTGGCAACCCCTATGCCAGCGCCGTTATCGCAGCGCCAGCGCATCTCATAAGCTGGGTTGAATTTTCAGTTTTTATAGGATTGGTAGAGATCCATGAGCACCAATCCTATAACATTATTGAGGATTGTAGCATGCACAAAATTGTCATTGTCGGAGGTGGAGCCGGAGGCTTAGAGCTCGCCACTAAACTGGGCGCGCAATTAGCTAAAAAGCGTTTAGCTGAGATAGTCTTAATCGATCAGAACCGGGCACACATATGGAAGCCGCTACTGCACGAAGTGGCCACCGGCTCACTGGACACTAGCATTGATGCAGTGGTCTATCACGCCCATGCCGCTAAACATCACTATCAATTTTGCCTCGGGCGCTTTGTCGACCTCGACCCAGAGCGGCGCACCTTGCGCCTGGCAGCCGCTTACTCCGATGAGGGGCAGCAAATACTGCCAGATCGCACTTTAAGCTACGACACATTGGTACTGGCAATTGGCTCGCAGAGCAATGATTTTGCTACTCCCGGGGTCAAACAGCACTGTCATTTTCTGGACTGCGCAAAACAGGCTGAAAAGTTTCATTACGCTTTACTAAATCAATTTTTACGTATCAATCAAAGTGATCAGCCACAGTGTCTTAATATTTCGATTGTCGGAGCCGGCGCCACTGGGGTGGAGTTGTCAGCGGAGTTGCACAATGTCACTAAGCTGCTGAAATCTTACAACATGGGGAATATGAAGAATGAGCAATTAAAAGTTAATCTGATTGAAGCGGGACCCCGAATACTCTCGGCTCTGCCAGAGAGAATCAGTGAGGCTGCCAAAAAAGAACTGACCAGAATGGGGGTGCGAGTGCGTGAGGGGACTAGGGTTAAAGAGGCGAGTAGCAGCGGCTTTATCACCAGTGAAGGCGAAACGATTGACGCCGATTTGATGATTTGGGCGGCGGGCATCAAAGTCCCTGACTTTATTAAAGATTTAGAGTTATTTCAACTTAATCATCTCAATCAAATTATTGTTAAACCTAGTCTGCAATCCAGTATCAGTGATGATATTTATGTCTTGGGCGACTGTTGTGGTTTTAAAAATGAAGACGGCTCCTGGGTACCGCCCAGAGCGCAGTCAGCTCATCAGATGGCGGACAAAGTCCGGGAGAATATAAAAGCGCGGTTGGCTAATAAAGTGCAGAAAGATTACCACTATCGCGATTATGGCTCTTTAGTTAGTTTAAGTCGCTTTGGTGCTGTCGGCAGTTTGATGGGTAATTTGAGCAAAAAAAGTATGTTCATTGAAGGGCATTTAGCCCGGATCATGTACGTATCTTTGTACCGCATGCATCAGATTGCCATTCATGGCTGGGCTAAAGCGCTGTTAGTGGTGGTGGTCGAAAAAATCGCCAAAGTGGTGAGGCCGAAGATGAAACTGCACTAGAGAATATCTGGATACCACTCCGCCTGGGGTGGTTTTGCCACTAACTGGCCATTTTATGACAGAGTAGCTAAAGGCTAAGCTTTTCGTTCAAACACTGATGGGTTATTTTCTACCACAGTATCTAAATTTATTGTCTCTAATGTCTGCAGCATACTTTTCAGGGACATCCCATGTTTCCAGGTAACTGCTTGAATCTCTATAAAGGCATTGTCCATCGCCGCCAGATCTCGATTTAAGCTAATCTGTAAGGCACTGGCGAAATCCAGGACCAGTTGCGCGCTGTTGGGTAACAGAATCAAAAAACAATCTCTGTGCCACTGAACTATTTCGCTATTGACCAGTGTGTCTTGCATGATTCTCTGGCCAATACTAAAGAATATGCCCTCGGTAACGCAGTCGCCATAAGTGCTCTGCATTTGCTTAACATCGGTAATTTTTAGCCGCACCAGAGAAAAAGGCTCAGCGGTATAGCTGGCGTGCTGATGCCAGGATTGCAGTAATACTTTTCCCGCTGTGCGGCTTAAAATATTGGCCAGAGGGTTTTGATCGGCGAGCTTTCTGTACGCCGCACTGATTTTATGCACATCGTTGATACGTCGGTAGGCGAAGATAGATAAACTAAACGCCAGACTGCTGCCCAGAGGTATAATTTCATCTAATTGCCAATGTTCATATTCCCTCGAGGCCTGGTAGAGAAATTCCAATACCTCCCACTGGATGAAAAGGAAAAAGATTACAAAATTAAATACCAGCAGCGCGACGACATCTTTGAAATAAGAATCACTTTTAGTGTATAGGGATTTATCCATCGAAATATCCTTTTGCGATGTCGGCTATCTATTCTTTATCTATACGGCTGTTTGGTTTATTAATTATCTGCTTTTCGTTTAGATCCCGCTGCACTACATGTTTTTGAATATACCCTTAGCAAGGGCTGTCTAGATATCATACATAATTTATTTAAAAGTAAAAGCTACTTAGGAATCAGGTCGAACAACTGAGCCAAATATATATAAAATGATGATTGTAAGAGAAAACGGTATTAAAAAATATTCATACAGTCTTAATTTAGTTGTATAAAAATTAAACATGGCGACTGCAGGCGTAACGGCTAAAATTAAAGAGGGGTTAGCTGTTGAACTGCATTTACAGGCTTTTTCGCGGCTAGTTAATGGCTAGTGAAGAAAAGTTTTAGCGCGACCAGGAGTGAGACGTTAAAGTGAAACAAGTACTAATTGTCGATGACGAGCCGCTGGTATTAAAAGCATTACAGCGGGTATTGAAATCGCCGGATATTCAAATATTCTGTGCTGCTAATGCCAGCCAGGCACTGCAAATTTTAGCGGATCAACCCATTCAGTTAGTGCTTTGTGACTATGCAATGCCAGAGGTTCTGGGCACAGAGCTGTTAGCAGATGTCGCCCGGCAATGGCCAGATACACAGCGGCTGATTCTCAGTGGGCATGCGGATTTCAGCACCGTACTCAAATCTATTCAAAGCGGCGTGGTACATAAATTTTTGGCTAAGCCCTGGTCCAATGTCCAGCTGCGCCAACAAGTACAAAATGCCCTGAGCACAGAGCTGGTTAATTTTACTCAAGCTGATAACAGTCAAATATCAACAGTAAACGAGCCGCGCAATCGAGAACAGATACGGTTGCAGGCCATTCTCAATACAGTGCCGGACGGCATTGTAAGTTACGACCAGCAAGGGCAAATCAAGTCAGTCAATCAGGCTCTGCTGGATTGTTTTGGCTACAGCGAAGCAGAGTTGTTGGCGACCAATATACAACAGTTGATTCCTCAATATCAGTTGGCCCGCAGCGATAACCAAGCTACTAAGCTGGTTGGTTTAAAAAAAACCGGTGAAGTATTCCCGCTACAATTGCGCAGTAGTGATATGAGCACTCAGGGCTTTTCTCAGCGGTTAGCGGTGATTACCGATCTATCTAGCTGGGCGATCACTGAAACTGAAAACAAGCAGTTACTGGCGGCGCTGGACAGCTGCCAGGAGAGCTTCGCGCTCTTTAGTGCCAGTGGATTTTTAATCCGCTGCAATCAGAAATTTACTGATCTGTATAGCCGCTGCCAAACGGGGCCTAAAGTGGGCATCAGCTACCGGGATTTTCTACTCGATTGTCTGGATAGCGGGTTGTTTCCCGAAGTAGGCGGTGATCCACAGCAATGGCTGAAGGCATTTGTTTTGCCCAGTGCCGAGGGGTCTGAAATGCAGTATCAACTAGACCAACAGCGCTGGATTCAAGTGCGCCAGACACGCGCAGATAACGATTGTCTGATCAGTTTTCACTTGGATATCAGCAGTGCTAAGGCCATTCAACTGCAGTTGCAGCAAGCTCTGCAGCAGGCGCAGCAGGCTACCAGTGCCAGGGGCAGATTTTTAGCGATGATGAGCCACGAGATTCGCACCCCGTTGAATTCAGTATTGGGGTTTCTGCAATTACTGCAGCAGAGCCAACTCAGTGAGCTGCAATTGCAATACATTGAGACGGCCACGGCATCCGGTAACAGTTTGTTGAGGATAATTACTGATATCTTAGATTTTTCTAAAATAGAGGCTGACAAGTTTGAATTGCAGCCTAAAGCAAGTTCACTGCCCAAATTAGCGCGCTCGGTAGTGCAGATGTTGAGTATCTTACCCGCTGATAAGGCGTTGACGCTGCAATTGCAGATTGATGAAGATATAACCGACAGTGTATGGGTCGATGAGCTGCGACTGCGCCAGGTATTGGTTAATTTACTCTCCAATGCGCTAAAGTTTACCCCGGCGGGAAGCGTATTGTTAAAACTGCAGCGCCGGGGCGAGCAGGGCTATCAGTTCAGTGTTACCGATACGGGTCTGGGCATTGCTAAGTCACAGCAGCAACAGATTTTTCACGAGTTTAATTGTGCGCATGAACATCCGGGTATAACAGGCACAGGATTAGGTTTGGCCATCAGCCAGCGGATCATCCAGTTAATGGGTGGCTGCATTGAATTTACCAGTAGTGAAGACAACGGCAGTTGTTTTTATTTTAGTTTGCAACTGCAATCTGTTGCCAAAGCAGAGCAAACAATTAACACTGATTTCCAGTTTGATGCCCAGCAAAAGGTATTGCTGGTGGACGACAGCCAGACTAATTTGTTAGTCGCCAGAGAAATGTTAAAAAGTGCCGGCTTAACAGTCAGTGTTGCCAGTAGTGGTCAACAGGCAATTAGCGACTGTAAAAGGGAAAAGTTTAGTATGGTGTTGCTGGATATCTCTATGCCGGGGATGGATGGAATCACCGCCTGCAGTAAAATTAAACAGCTGGAAAATTTTGTTGATACCCCGATCTTAGCCCTGACTGCCTACGCGATGGCGGAGGATAAGCAGCGGTTTATTGCTGCGGGTATGTGGGATGTGATCGAAAAACCCATCGATAAACAGGCGATGTTGGCCATTATCGCTAAATATCTACCCGCCACTCAGACCCCTGTTGGGGTAGCTAGTACTGCAGCGATTGAATTGTGCAACAACATAGACGCACCCGAGGTAGATTGGTGCTGTGTTGAAAAGTTAGCGGCTGATACCAGTGAGCAACAACTGCGGCCGCTGGTCGATATTTTTCTTGCGGATATACAAAGTCGATTGCTGAAGATAAGTGCACTGGACACTCAACAGCCGATCAGTAGTGACTCGATGCAAGATTTACAACGACAATTTCACACTATTGGCAGTAGCAGTGCCCTGTACGGTTTAGTGCAGTTAAGTGTCATGGCCCGGCAACTTGAAGCTAAGCTCAGAGCACCGAAACGGGGGCAACCTGCTAACCTGCCAATGTTGTTAAAGCAGTTTAAGTCAGTGGCAGAGCAGAGTTTAGCGGCATTAGGGCAGTATATGCAGGGCAGAAACAGCCATTGAAGGCTTTAGGTTGATGCTCCACAGGGGTGATTTTTAACGCCAGCTGTTGCGCTTGCGGTAAACGGTCGCCGCACTGATACCTAGGTAGTGAGCGGCTTTTGGCACATTCCCCTGACAGAGCAAAATGGCGTGTTCAATGGCCTCGCGTTCCAGTATCGACAGTGGCTGGATCTGCTCGGCTAAATTCGTCGACAGTCGAGAATTATCTGCCTTTGGGCCGCTGGGGCTAACTTGTTGCTGTACAGTGTTTTCTTCTACTCTCTTTAGCCTGCCGATGTTGGGGTCTACTTCGAGTAGAAATTTGTCCAGTGGCGCAGGTAGCATCTCTGCGCTGACAGTTTGCGCATTGCACAGCACCACGATATTGCGAATCACATTTTGCAGTTGCCGTATATTACCGGGCCAGTGATACTGGCTTAAAATATATTCAGTCTGCGGTTCAAAATCGCTGAAATCTTTTTGCTCTTCACGGGTGTACTGGGCCAGGAAATGCCGTGCGATTTCAATCACATCACTCTCCCGGTCTCTCAATGGTGGTAAGTGTATCGGCAATACATGTAAGCGGTAAAATAAGTCTTCGCGAAAATTACCCCGCTCAATTTCTGTTAACGGGTCTTTGTTGGTGGCGCAGATTATGCGCACATCCACTTTTTCGGTTGTGTCACTGCCCACTTTTTGCAGGGTACCGGTCTGTAAAAATCTCAACAGCTTTGATTGTAACGACAATTCCATTTCACATATTTCATCGAGAAATAAAGTACCGCCATCAGCGGCTTTGGCCAATCCATCCCGGCTAGCAAGTGCCCCGGTAAAAGCACCTTTCACATGTCCAAATATTTCACTCTCAATTAGCTCGCTGGGGATAGCGGCACAGTTTAAGGCGATAAAAGGCTGATCGCTTCGATTACTGCGTTGATGCGCAGCCTCGGCGCAGACTTCTTTACCGGTACCGCTGTCGCCGGTAATAAAAATGGTGGCTTTGGAACTCGCCGCGCTGTCAATTAATTGATAGACCTGTTGCATTGCCAGGGAGGAGCCAATGAAGCCGCAGAACTGACTGCGATCAATTTTATCCTGGTAGATATCGACAATTTGTTTGAGTTTTTGACTGTCGCTAGTATTTTTTAAAGTGGTTATTAAGCGATCTTTATCAAATGGCTTTAACAGATAATCTCTGGCTCCCAGCTTCATTGCTTCGATAGCGGTATTCATCGAACAATCGCTAGTGGTCACTATGACATCGGCCGGGTGTTGGCATTGCTGCAGATGTTTAAGGATGTCGAGGCCAGTCATATCCGGAAGTTGTATGTCCAGCAGAATCAAATCAATGTGTTCACTGGCTAAGATTTTTAGGGCGCGCTCTCCGGTTTCGGCAAGAGATAGCTGATAAGGCAATGCTGACAAATAGGCCTTATAGATACTCATTAATGTGGGATCATCTTCGATGAGTAATACAAAAGTCATTTTTTTCTGGGTCATCATCTGTCCTTAAAACTAAACATCGGGGTGTTTTAAAGTAACGCTGGAAAATCTTTACAAGTCGGTTGTCTGTGCAGGCTCTAAAGGTCTTTGCAGAGCTATAATCGACCTTTCAGAGCTACTGAAAGTGCTGCACTGGCTGGCGATTTATACTGGCCAGAGACAGTAACGGATTGATGCGCATGCTCTATCGCTATTTGATTGATTAAAAAGTATCCGGGCATAGCTATACTATAGTTCAAGAGTACCTATCTATCGAATTGCTAACTCAGTGCAATACCCCATGCCTGTATAGGTCAGGCAACCTAAGTTGTAAGTTGTAAGTCGTAAGTCGTAAGTTGTAAGTTGTAAGTCGTAAGTCGTACACTGAGGGTGCATAGAGGATTTGTAAAAATGGAAAAAGTGTTTGCCCGCTGGAGCTTTGAGCCCGCTCTTGAGTCAGCGCAGCAGTACCGGCAATTACTGGCGGTTAAATTGGCCGAGCAGTCAATACCACAGCAGATCATTGAAAATTTTCAACTGGCAATCTCTGAGTTGATTGTCAATCTGTGTCGTTATCCTCTGACTAAAGCTAAAAATGCCTCGGTGCAGTTACTGGTCAATGAGCACTACCTGAGTCTGGAGCTTTACGATGACGGTGCCAGCTTTCGCAACTTCAGCCAGTACATCAATTCTAAGCAGCCTATGAGTGCCGCTGAGAGTGGCATGGGTCTAAAGCTGATTGATTCGCTGTTCGATGAGCTATTTTATGTTCCAGGTTGTTATCGTGATGACGGCTTAAATTTAATGGCGTGCAAATACTACTTTGCTGATCGCGTGCAAAATAAAGCCAAGAGTATTTTATTGGTCGATGATGATCAGGTCTACCAGGCGGTGCTGACAGCTTACCTGCAAGATGACTATCAGCTATATCAAGCTGGCAGCGTCAGTCGCGGCTACGAATTATTATTGCGCCATCAGCCGGATTTAGTGATCTGCGATATCAATATGCCGGGCGGCGGCGGAGGCTACTTATTTGATCTGTTACAACACGTTCCGGCGGTTGCCTGCACCGCATTTATATACTTATCTGGCTGTGCAGATAAGCAGTTAATCAGTGAGGCATTATCGCGTCCCATCGATGCCTTTGTAGAAAAACCGGTGCAGCGACAGCAGCTGATTCAGTTGATTGAAAAGACCATTGAGCGGCAAAGTTATTTATCCCAGCAGATGCATAAGGAGCTTTTTGCCCGGGCAACTTTGGGTTTACAGCCCCAGTTACCACGTAAAATAGGCGCTTTTGACTGTGCACTGCGCCACTGTATCCCACAGGAGGGAGGAGGGGACTTTGTTCTTTTACACCAATCGCAGTTGTTGATGGCGGATTTAATGGGCCATGGATTACAAGCGAAGACTTATGTCTATGCCCTGGCGGGCTATTTGCGGGGGCTGTGTTCACTGTTGTCCCAACAACAGCTGGCACCCTGTAAACTGCTTGACCTGCTGTCCAACGGCTTTGCCGATGATCCGGTGCTCTGTGAGACGCTGGCGACTATTGCGGTGATTAACTTTAGTGCTAAGCAATTAAATATAGCCAGCGCCGGACATCCCGAACCGCTGCTAATTAGCTCAGAAGCTATTCAGTCAGTGGCAGTGCAGGGGCCATTATTGGGTCTTTCTCAGGCGGGATACAGAGAGCAAAAAGTTCAACTGGCGATCGGGCAGAGGCTGTTATTGTACTCGGATGGTTTTTTGGATGCGGGAGAAGAAATGAGCCCTGAAATGCTTAATAAACTGCAGTACAGCGCTCAATTACCGCTGCAACAAGCGGCGGATTATCTTATGCAGAGCGTCTATGACCGAGAGTTACTGCGAGATGACTGCACTTTAGTGCTGTTGCAGTTAGACCCGAACTTTGCCGGCTGATTTTCCGACAGGCAGCGGTAAAACAGCTGGCCGACAGCTACAAATCTTGATTCAAAAAATCACTGTGGCGCAATTTAATCCGCACTGTATTCATTAAGCGTGGCAGCCAGCGATTAAACCTATGGCTCTCCCTAATTAGCTCGTTTTTTAAGCTGGGGGCGAACTGGTCATTCATCACTATACCAGCCAGGTTGGCACCGTTAGCTGTAAGTATTTCCCTGGCTTCTTCAAGTTGTCCCTCGGTATTTATATTTGTCAAAATATTCAGTATGGTACTGTCGCAAGCTGAACAAATTAGTCCTCCCGCGATCTCTCCACCGCTGTTATGTAGTAGCGGGGCGCAATCGCAGAGTACTAAATCAAATTTTTCACTGGTCTGTTTAAAAAAACTCTTCATCTTGTCTAAATCATGAAACTCTACCTGATGGCCCGACTCTCTGGGAGTCACTAAAATTGACAGAAAGTCAGTGACGTTGAGCTGCATTGAGCGCTGCCAACTCTGCTCCAAGGGCAACCACTCACTGGGTTTTACTCCGGGTAATGTGTGCAGTTTCGGATGACTGATATTCAGTTCAATTAACAGTACTTTTTTGCCCGAGCTGGCTGCCCGCCTGGCCAGCGCCAGGGCTAAAGTAGTGTTTCCCGATTGCCCTTGCAGTGAGCAAATGGCGATTTGCTGCAGCGACAAGCGAATGATATGCGCGTAAATGGTTTCTAATTCGGCACTTTGTTGTAAATCTATCACAGCAGACTCCCGTTAAATGCCGACTAAGTGGGCAAAAGAGATAACAGTCATGGACTCGCGCAAAGTGCTGACAAATCGATACCAGCTACTCTGTTCCCTACTGGGCACGTATAAAGTGTCGCCGGCTTTAATGGCAGGTAATTTACTGAAGTCGGCCGATTTGGAAAATGCCACTAAGTTGAACCGCACCGATTTGTTTTTAGCGCCCTGGGCAGAGATAATCATTATCTTGTGCTGCAGCGCCTGATCGTGCGGGCCCCCGGCCTCGGCCAGTAAATCTAACACTGTCATATGGCTGGCAAAGGTGTAGCGACCGGGTCTGGCAACGGCTCCTAAGACTCTCACTACTGACTCTTTAGGTTTTTCCAGCCAGGCACGATTGCGTCCGGGGATAAAAATAACATCCTGATTTAAGACCGTTGGCAACAGCTTTTCGTTACCGCTTTGAAAGAATAAATGCAGGTTTAATGAAGACACTTTGTTGTCCCCATTGCGTCGGTGAGTAATGCGAATGTTTGCCAAGTCGGCATGCTGGGTAGGACCTTGGGCCGCCGCTAAAATATCTAAGAAGTCCAATTCCTCGTTAAATGCGTATCTTCCCGGCGCACCTACTTCACCCAGAATATAGATAGATCTGTCACTGGATTGACGCACCCACTGTGAGCGGTTGTCGTTGGGGTCTTTAGGCAACTCAGGAATAACGACAGTGTCACCGGCACGAATTTTAGGTACTGAGCGGATATCTCCACCCCTTTCTAAAAATTTCTTCAGGTCAAAAGTTTCAGTTGTCGCTAACATGTTTTTACCTGTGTGTAGTACTTGTAAATGTGAAGTGTCAGCTGCAGCGACTGGACCACCGGCATGCGCCACCAGATCCAATAAGGTCATTTCATTGGCCCATTCGTAACGGCCAGGTCGATTGACCGCACCGATAATTCGCACGGCACGGTTAGGGGCGATTTTGAGCCAACTTTTTTCATTCATATCGGTTTTTTCCGGTACTAAGATGGCATCACCTGGGTTTATCTGTGGAAGCTTGCCCCTTGAGTTCCCCTCAGTATGACGTTGTAAATCAAAGCGACTTACCCGGCCGTTACTGTGTAATATACGTATCTGTCGGGTCTCTGCAAAGCGAGTGGGACCACCGGCAGTCGCCAGTAAATCGAAAAAACTGGTACCAGGTTTTATCTCCAATGCTCCAGGTTTAAATACTTCACCTATGACATAGGCGGTACGCACTCCGCTTTGTACTTGATCTGAGGCTTGCGGGACAAAGATGACATCGCCGCGATGAACTTGTGGCATTAATTTTTTGTCTCCAGTGTCCAAGTATTCGCGCATGTTAAAAGGGAAGGGCTCGCCTTTGTGGATAACCCTGATTTGTTCGATACCCGCGTAGCGTGTCACCCCGCCGGAGCGCATAATCATCTCGACTATATTTGTGTCACCTTTGTAGCCAAAAGTACCAGGGCGATGCACTTCGCCAAATACAGTGACTGAATCTTTGGTACCACCGGCATCACCAGAGGCCAGCAAGGTTCTTGCGTCAAAATCTACTTGCACGTTACCAATAAGCGGTGAGGCGGGAACAAAGACAGTATCTAAAGGTTGCAGCTTAGGTAACAAGCTTGAGTCACCGGTATCTAAGTAGCGTTTAAAGTCGAAGCTGAGCACTTCACTGCCGCGCCTAATTTGCAGCTTGTTTAATTGCGCTCCCTGGGCTAAACCGCCGGCACTATTAATGGCCATTTGCACGTTGGAGTTAGCGGGCAAGTCTACAGGGCCAGGAGTCTTGACATAGCCCAGTACTCTTACTGACAGGCGTCGCTCCTGAAGCCGGATACTGAACTTTGACAGATCTTTATAGACAGTTTTTAAGTGCCTGACCAAGATGATTTTTGCCCGGTGAATGCTTTTGTCTTTAAGGTTTATGGCGCCAATTTCAGGTAAGGTGATATTACCGTTAAGGTCGAGTTGGAAACTTTGATTGAAGGCTTGCTCGCCAGGAAACTTAATTTTTACTATATCTCCGGGAAGTAATTGCTCTGCCATCAGAGGTTGGGTAACTAATATCCCCAGCAGTAGTAAAGTTCTTAATAGTATGCAAATCATCGTCTGCTCCTGTTAAAGGTTAATAACTCAGCCGGTCTGCCGAGCGGGTAACACTGAGTACTAGTGTTGATCGCTAATAGGCCTGGGTTTAGGAAAGCTGTGAACTAGTCCGCTGTGCCTGCGTACGTTTGTTGATAAGATTGCGAATTTATCGGCATGTTGTTCAAGGCAGGGACCTGTTTATATCAATGGTGCGGTCAACTCTTAAATGCTGTAGCAGTTTTAAAGGTTGTCCCTGTGCACCGATGATTTTTAGATTTCTATTCTCGACCCGCATGCGCTTAAATAAAAAGACGATGGCGCCGACTCCCGATGAATCAATAAAAGGCACGTTGGAAAATTCTAACTGTATATCACAGGAAGACCTGGCCAAAAGATCGAAGTCTTGCCTTAAATATGCAATGGCCGCAGCGTCTAAGTCTCCGTTGATGCACATGCGAAGTTCAAGTTTATTAAGTTGCTGTTTCTGTACATTAGTCATACTGTGATCCTCCCACTGACTTTTGGTACCCCCGGATAAATTATGAATAAATGCACTATCAAATCAAAGTAATGACCAAGACACAGGAGGGCATTCAACGTATTGCAGTGACCCTCAGGTTGGTTGCCTCGAGGCTGTGATTACTTAACATAATTTATCCAGAGGTTATTTAGATCATGCATAATGGATGCCACAAAATTAACTTGTTGAAAACATAGCAAATATCCGGGTTTGAGGAGGTTTTTTAAGAGTGGTTTATGGCCCGATCGCAAATTGAGAATCAAATTGAGAAGGAAAAAAGTCGGAAGTCGGAAGTCAGAAGTCGGAAGACGGAAGACGGAAGACGGAAGACGGAAGACGGAAGTAGGAAGTAGGAAGTAGGAAGTATCGAGTAGCGAGTTGAAGTGGTCAGGTAGAACTGTAAAGTTCTACTACCAGTAAAGCAGCGTAAAGAGCTAGCAGGTAGTAGATTGTTGAAGATATAGACAGTAAAGACTAAGTTATTGGCCCCTGCCACTGATCATTACCCACAGAGTACGAACGAGGATACTGGCGTCCATTATTAGCCAGGGAAATATGGAAGAGAGGCTTAGTGCGTATATGTGATCAAAGGCGACTTTATTGCGCACGTCTTCAATATTGCGATCATATCCTTGGTTTACTTGAGCTAAGCCGGTAATACCGGGTTTTAAACCCCAAGTGCGCTCGCAGAAGTAGGGTATGGCGCGCTCCAGTTTAGCGTAAAAACCAGGTCGTTCCGGTCGGGGGCCAATAATAGACATATCACCGCGTAAAACGTTGTATAGCTGTGGTAGCTCATCCAGACGAGTCTTGCGCAAAAATTGTCCTACCTTCGTTATTCTTGGATCTGCAGCACTGGCCCAGACAGCGCCGGTGTTTTTCTCGGCGTTGTCTTGCATGGTTCTCAATTTGTACATCCAGAATATTTCGGTACAAGTTTCGCTGGCTTTACCGATCCGCAACTGGCGAAAGAAAATCGGTCCGGATGACTCCAGTTTTATGCACAAAACAATGACTGGCAGTATCAGTATGCCCAGGCCGAGGCCCGCCAGGGCGCAAGCTATATCTGTAGCACGTTTAAGATTTAATACAATATTGGGTATATATTCGCTTCGCTTAGGAATCATGGTAATTCTCCTGTTGTTACTTTAATGCCAATGGCCAGATTTTGCGGCTCTTAGGTAATGCCAGCTACCCAGTAAGCCGTATCTATAACCATTGATCAGGTAAAACAATAATTTGCATAATATTGGGATAGGTACCCGCTGCAGTTTTATGCTCAGCCATGCCAGTAAAATGGCACTGAGTTGCAACAGGGCCAGGGATAAAAATACCGGACTTAGCAGGGCGAGAATCAGGCACAAGCACATTTGCGCCAGTAATATCAGTGGCATTAATGCCCGCAGTACTTTACCGCTGAAAAAATTTACCGCTGTGCCTTTAAATATAGGACGCAATAACCCGCTGCAGTAGATCAACTGTTGGATATTTCCCGCCGCGATGCGCATTCGGCGTTTATGGTCCATGACACTGTCGGTTTGTTCCAATTCCAGGGCCACGATAGTACTGCAATAGATAGCTGTTTTTCCCTTCTCAACCATCAACATCGGCAAGATAAAATCATCGTTTATGGTATCTGTTGGTAGGGAAATAAAATTTTTGGCTCGAAAAAAATACAGGGCTCCATGCATGCCTATAGGGTTTCCTGTATTGGCCTCCGCCTGTTTTATGCGGCTCTGATATTGCCAGTACAGAGACTCACCGGCACAGCCTGGGGCCAGGAGTTGGTAACTGGCTGCGACTATATCTACATCTGTTTGCCAAAAACACTTAGCGGCGATTAATAAGGCATCCATGGATAACAGTGCCGAAGTGTCAGTGAGTGCGACAATTTCACCCGGTAGTTGCGGTATAAAGCGATTTAAAATAGCAGTTTTACCGATGTTTTTTGCAAGCTTTAGCACACTGATATTTAAGTGTCTGTTTTCCGGCTCAGTCATGCACTGCTGAGCTATTTGCACAGTATTGTCAGTGCAACCATCACAGACGATCAGAATAGATAATTTGTCACTGGGGTAATCTAAGCTAGCGAGGTTTCTGATCTTATCAGCAATGTAATCAGCCTCATTATAAGCAGGCACTAATAAACTGATACTGGGTAAAACATCAAGGGTATTAAATGTCCCCGTGCTTTTCTTTATGACTGACTTAGGTGCTGCCTTGCAGACTCTGAGTAGTATAAGAGGGTAAATTATATGGTGATACAAAATCAGTAGCCACAGCGCTAAGGTCAGTGATAACAATGCAATAAACATAGTGACTTCCTCCGTTTTAGGTTAACAAGCTGCGATAGCTATTAACGGTTTCCTGTAGATCACCAACCGCCATGGCGAAGGGCCTCGGGGAGCCGTCCCGGTGACCTTGAAGTTGTTGCACAATAGCTTTTTCTAACATCCGGGCATTTCCCGCCTCTATCAAAGTGCCGGTTCTTGGACAGACAATACTGTGACAGCCTCCCACATCCGTTAATATGACCGGAATAGCACAGGCTTGAGCTTCAATGGGTGATAAAGGTAGCCCCTCGTTATGGGATACCAGACAAAACAAATCCAGTGCCTGATAGAAGGGCAGCATCTCATCCTGATTACCTAAAAAAAACACTTTGTTGGCGATGCCCATTTTTTTGCACTTGGCTGCCAGGGACTGATGCAGTGAGCCATTACCTGCCAATACTAAAATTGAATCCCCGGCTAGTTTTCGAAAGACCTCTAGCAACATATTGTGGTTTTTAACTTGTTCCAATCTGGCAGCGCAGCCGATTAGAAAACTCTTTTCAGGTAAGCCTAAGCGTCTACGCAATAACAGCTTCTGTTCGCCAAAAGCCGGAACAAAATGTTGCATGTCAATACCATTGCTGATCACTTGTACCGGTGTTGTCGGGAAATAGTGATGCAATTGGCTGGCAACTTGATTGCAATCCGCCACTAAGATTGGCTTAATCACTTTCAGTAAAACCCGGTGTAAGCGCCGGTTTTTTAGCTTCATTAAGTGCCAGACGTCGTGTTCTGTGTGTATATGGGTGTTGATTGCTGTGATTTTTCCAGCGAGACCTGCGTAAAGTAGTGGGCCACTGTGGTGACTGTGTATTGCGCTGACTCCCAACGCTTTGATTAGGCGGCATAGATGCCAAAGTGTGACGACACTGACCCCGGGTTTTTTGTTCAGAAAATGCAGCTGAGTTTTGACACTGGCCAACCTCGGCCAGGCGCTCACAGCCTCTTGATAGTTACCCTCCAGACTCACCAAATGTACAGTATGGTCAGGGCTTAATTGTTTCATTAATTCCAGTGCCATTGTCTCTATGCCACCAGGACGTAAATGTTGTACAACTTGTAAGATGGTTTTTTTCATGTTCAGTCTCCTTAATCAAGTCACTGTGGCGGTACTCTACTAATCACCACTGTCTGTAATATGCTGCTGACGGTGTCTTTACGTCTGATACTGGTATCCAGTAACTCAGCAATTAATGCCAGACCTGAGCCCAGTGCGCATCCACAAATAAATCCCGCCAGTAAAAACAGCGTTAAAGGTAAGTTACTCGGTGCCAGAGGTTCAAAGGGTGCATCTATCAATTTCACCCGATCGTTTTCTTCACTTTTGCCTAATGACTCTGTGACTCTGGCCAATTCGTGACGCTCAGCTAAATCCTGATAGATATTTTGTCGCACTAAAATCTGCCTCTTTAGCTCATTTAAATGTTGTTCATGAGCACCGAAGCCATCGACTCTTTTCTGCAATTTCTCAATAGCGCTCTGCAGCGATAGCACTTCTATGCTTAAACGTTGCACTTGATCATCGCCTTGCTGCAGTCGCTGCAGCTGCACAATTAACAGTGGCTGGTGTTTTTGCTCGGGGTCCGTCGTGGTCGTTGTTGCAATGGCCCACAGCCGCTCTAATTTGGCTTTATCTAAATTGTCGTTGGTTACAATTTGTGTCTTGGCCAGTAGCCGATTCCGCTCTTTCTCCAGGGAATGCAAGTTGACTAGAATATGTTGTACTTGGCTGTGCTGATCAGTATATCGGGCGCGCAGTTGCGTGAGTTCGGCCATTAAATTGATGATGCGCTCTTCGATTTTTCCCACCACCGGGTTAGTTTGAGAGAGCCGATTGGCTAAACTTTTTTTAGCCGCCCGGGCGCCTTCCAGAGCAACTTTCTTTTCCGCCAAGCTCATTTGTAACTCGTTCAGACGATGCACGTTGCCGGCGTGCAGAGTCGGTAATTCACTGGCAAAACGGTTTTTATAATCCGCCAGGGCCTGATCCGCTAACGATAAGTCAGCTTTACGTCTCTCTAACTCTTTTGCCAGAAAATTTTCTGATTGAATGATAGAAGAGCGCTGCGGGGCTAGTACCCTCTCGATAAAACTTAAACTGACAGTGTTTAAAATATCGATGATGTTCTCTTTCACTCGGGTCTTATATTTAATTTTTATGATATTTTCGCCGACTAACTCAGCACTTAAAGATTTAGATAAAGTGCTGATAACCAGAGCTTTATCTTCTTTGCTCATGTCTGCAGTAATCATGTCCATTTTCCAGGCTACACCCGCCAAAATATGCCGGCTGTGCAACAGTGCATTTAATGACACCATTCGCGCTTTTAAATTGATGGCAATGGACAGGTCTTCCAGAAAGGGGTTGTGCTGAGAGGCTTCCTGGAAAAGTAAAGTAGTAGAGGTCTCATAGTGTTTTGTGGCAAGCAGTCCAACACTGAGTCCGACAAAAGGCATCAGCACAATTGGCAGGGCAATTAAATAGCGCCGGCGCCAGGCGGCCCAACAAATGGCCCCCAGATTCTTACTAATACCGGCACGGTTCACTGTTATAACCCTGACTGGCGATTGGCGGCGGCGATGGTGATTATCTGCAGCGGAGCATCCGCTTGCACCACAGCTTGCGATTGTTGTTCGATGCTAGAGAGAAATTGCTGTACTTTCTGACAGCGACGCAGGGCGATTGCAGCCCCTTGTAATGCGGCACTGTTATTGACAGCCCCGCAATGAACACGCAGAACAGGGGCCGATAGAGCGTTGGCATAAAGTCTTAAACGTTGTTGTTGGACGTTGCTTAACTCAATGTTGGTGCCCTGAAATTGTAATTTTAAGGGCACAGCAACAGTTTTCTGTGACACTTTAGCGATAGTGCCTGTTGCGGCATTTTGCAATAAAGTGTTCACTGATATTCGCTGGCTGCCACTGCGATCCAAAGTGGCATCAGTCGCCATTTGCTGTTGTAGCAGCGGATAATTATTGGCACAGCCGAGCAGTGAACTCAAGCAACAAAATAATAGCCATGTCTTAATCTGATAACTTTGCATTTTTAACTCCTCGTGATTATTGACCTGCAAATAACAGCGATAAAATGATCCATATAACAAATAATGCATTGTTTAGGCCAATACTGGTTTGTTTTTTTATTTGATTTAATAACAAGAGGTTAAGTTGATTTGTTGCTTGCTGTAAAATACCAAAATAGCAGTTTTCGCAAACTGCGAGTCAGTTTGAACAGTTACAAAAGCATCTCTGTTAAGACCGGTAGTGAGTGAATGTCGATAATTGCCAGGTTAGCTAGGGGATGATGTGTCGGGTGGAGCCTCTTTAGAGGCCAGCCAAATGCATACTCTGTGGGGAGTTTTTACAGCTCAATTAATAGTTGTTTTAACTGCTGCGCTTTCGCCTGCCAGCTGGCATCGATGACGCGGGCCTGACGCGCTTGTTTTTGCTCTTCATCTTGATAGAGCAGGCAATGTTGAAGTTGGTCGGCAAATTGATCGGCACTGTCGGCAATATTAATCAGTGCCTCGAAACCTTTTAACGCCGGGAAAGCCGTGCTGACTATCGGCCTGCCAGCCGCTAAATATTCACGTAACTTAAGTGGGTTGCAGGCTTCAATTTGTCGATTTTTACTAAAGGGCAAAATACTTACATACCAGTGTTGGCTATAGCTAGGCAATTGCCGATAGGGACGTGGCCCCAGTAGGTAGACATTGGACAATTTTTGTAGCAGTGACACATCCGTCTGTATTGGCCCGATTATAATAAATTTCCAATTTGGCAGCCGCCTGGCGACTTGATACATCAACTGTTGATCAAACCATGAGGATATACTGCCATAAAATCCTGCGGTGAGCCCGCTGGGGAGATCTTTTGCCGCGTTAACCGGGGTGGCAAAATGGTGATAATCAACACCGTGAGTGAGAGTGACAGTTTTAGCCTGGGGAAATTTTAGTGCTAGCTTGTCACTGGCGGTAATAATGAGATGTGCTTTTTCAGCCAATTCGGCTTCCATTTCGCTGACAGGTTGATGATCGACTCCCGCCAGTGCAGAGAAATCATCCCCGCAGTAATAGATACAGGCTCGTTCGCCTAAGTGACCGACCAAGTCAACGGCTGAGGGTAGGGAGGTCCAGAGGATTGGCTGCACGGCTGAGGCTTTCACTAAAGGACTGATCTGCTTAAGTAACAACCGACGGTTGAGCTGACGTATGGTTTTGTTACCTGGCCAGCAGAGGCTGATGGGGTTGAGTAACTTAGGCTGCTGTTGTAATTGTTCAAACGCCTGGCGTCGACTCATGGCCGCGAGCTTTTTACAGACTCTAAAAAAATCCCGACAATCTAATTTAGGTCTTCTTAAGCCCAGAGAATTTATCCAAAGAATTTGTTGTTCAGCTAATAAATGGTTGATTAAGTGCTGAGTGCTACTGGGATGAGCGCCCCAATCTTCACCAAAAACCAACATATCTATATTCATTAAGATCTCCAGAAAAACGCGTTTTTTGATGAGCGACCTAAGCCACTTAAGGGGGTTTTTTAATCATAGTAGCTAAAGTTGACTATGGTTAGTTTCCAGCAGCGATTTGATTATTTTGGCCGGTACTCCAGCGGCTAACACGCCGGCAGGTAAGTCTTTAGTGACGATACTACCAGTGGCGACCACAGTCCCTGCGCCGATAGTAACGTTAGCTAAAACAGTCACATTTGATGCAAGCCAGACATCGTCTTCTAAGACAATAGCACCGATTTGCTCATCAGTGTCTGCAAGTCCCCGGGCTCGGTCATGGGGATCTATGGGGTGACCTGGATAGCCCACCAGAAAACCTTTTGCTGCTATGCGCACGTTATTGCCGATAATCACCTGGCTGCCCACGGCGATAGTGGTCTGCCAGGATATGTCGACGTTATTACCTATAGATAACAATGGTGGGGCGGAGTCATTACAGCGCCCGCAAAAGGTCGTCTGACCATTGATACGGCAATTATTACCAATGCGGATTTGCAAAGGCCCCATTATCATCGGCATACCCCCGTATAAATACAGCTTAGAACAAGCCTCGGCCAAGCTGCTTTTAAACATCGGCGTCCAGTAAAAGACCCTGAGAAAATTTGCAAAACAGGCCGCTATTGAAAAATGCACAAAAGCGACGATTTTAAATAGCCACTTGGGAGATGGAATCTCCAAATAAATTAATCCGCGGTACAGCTTTAGGCAGCTCAGGGCCAGCGGTTGCTCTGATGTTTTAATCCACAACTTCAATTGTTGTATCTGTTCCCTCATAGTGATTCCCCATTAGCAGAAGCGTTCAGACTAAAAGTAGTCGGATCTTTTTAATGACTACTGCATGTAGCGTGCCAAATATTAAGATGTTAATTTTGTTGGGTATTTCTATGCAAAAATATAAACATACTGCAAAACTCTCAGTTTGCGACACACAGTGGCTACACCTCACACCTCACACCTCACACCTCACACCTCATAATTTTACTCGCTACTTATAACTTGCGACTTACGACTAATCCCCCCTTTCCCACGACGCTGTCTTTATGTCACTAAAAAACATTAGGCATTGGGAGTATTTGACCTGAATTTAAGGCTGTTAACGCCAGACCAATCTCCAGACTTTACGCGGTTGGAACATCCGTAAACTGTTAAAACAAGTGTCTTATCAATGCGTTTAAGTTGGCGGCTTGTAACCTAAACAAACAATCGCCAACTTATTCGTTCTCTCGATTAGCTGATTGCTAAAATAATTTTCCCAACCCGACCGTTATGTTGTAAATATTCATGTGCTTCTACAACCTTCTCGAACGGGAAGATTTTATCTATGATCACTCTCATTTTTCCCTGATCTACCAACTTATTGAGATTATTAAGCCACTTACTGGAGGGTGTCATAAATACTAAATGGATCTCGGCATTTTTGGGCCATAATGCCAGTAAGTTTTGTGCTGGGCAGTAATCCGCCAAAGACACAATTCTGCCTCGTTCAGCGAGCACTTGAGCCGAATCTGCAATGGTATTGCCTGCAACGGTGTCCAGAACCAGCTCAACACCGGTACCTGCCGCCATGGATAGTTGGCGGTTGAAATTTTCATCTTGATAGTCGAGTGCAATATCAGCTCCTAGACTTTTCAAACACTCTAAATTATCTTGTTTGGCTGTAGCAATCACCTTTGCACCAATGGCTTTGGCTATCTGGATAGCGATATGGCCGACGCCTCCTGCACCTGCATGTATTAGCACCGTTTCCCCGGCCTGAAGCCTACCTCTGTCTATTAGAGATTCCCAGGCGGCGGACCCCACCAGAGACAAAGCGGCTGCCTGGTTAAAATCCAGGGTGTCGGGAATCAATGCCGCCAATTCAGCATCAACGATACAATATTGGGCATAGGTACCTTCACCATTCAAAATACTCGACACAAAATAGACAGAATCACCCACTCTGAAATTAACGACGTCGTCAGCGGCAGCTTCAACAATGCCCGCGCCATCAAAACCAAGATTAAAAGGTAGTGGGGTAAAATCCCGATAATGCCCTTGCCTGATCTGAGCATCAACGGGGTTCACCGAGCAGGCTTTTAATTTCACCAAAAGTTGACCCGCTTTAGGTACAGGTATTGGAGCATTGATCATTTCTGCAACATGGGCTGAGCCAAATTTGTTAATTTGAACTTTTTTCATGGTAAAGACGGTCCTTTTATTAGAGGCGATAAGCTTCGTTAAATGAGTTATGAAACCTGTACCTATGATCTACTGGCTCAAATTAACAAGACGCCAACAACTTAAGACGTTTGGCCTGAAGAATCAGAAATTTTTGGCTGTTGCATCCCCCAAAGCAGATAACTGTATGGCGGGTATTTATTAGCTTAAGTTGGTGCATGCAGTTGTTGAAATCAATCATTGGTTGCGTGCACTGTGTATCTAAATAGCTGAAAAGTACTAGGGCTGGCCATTGTTAATTGATTGAGATATAGTTACGTACTAAACAGTACATAATTAAAATATGAAGGTCAATATGCGTTGTGAATTATTAGTTGGGTTAAATGTTACAGATGCTGAGCAGTATCGAAAATACCGAGAGGCAATGACGCCTCTGTTAAAAAAGCATCACGGCGGTTTTCGTTATGACTTTTGGGTGAATGAAACTTTGAAGTCAGAAACGTCAAATGTAATCAACCGTGACTTCGTCATCTATTTCAAGGACAAGAACTGCAAAGAGTTGTTTTTTAACAATACTGATTACTTACTGATCAAAAAAAATTACTACCAGGGTGCGGTTGCAGCAACCACTATATTGTCAGAATATAACAATTGATCTGCTGCACTCATACAATCTTAGTGTCTATCACTAGTGAGCAAACTAAGAAATTTACGGACATATTTTCTTTTCTCTCTGTAAGCATTAAAGGAATCATAGTTGGGGCTGGAGCAGCAGTGTGTTGGTTTTATGTCACTGTTTGTCCAAGGGCTATTGCTTCACGCATCGCTCTTTATCCACATCTGCCAGGACTAGTCGATGCTGGTTTTAGGAGCCGTTATCTGAGTATGACTTGTAGGGTCGAGAATACATCTAAAGCAGAGGGCTGCTGGACTGGTTCGCATGTTCTCTAGTAATAAAACGCAATTGATTTTTATTTGCCAGTTGAGTACTGTGTGGTACGTAACTAATTCTGCGGGATCAATCCAATGGCTAGACCTAGAAATTTCGACAAAGAAGAAGTGTTAACAAAGATTCTGCATCTTGTTTGGAAAAACGGTTCTACCAATTTATCCCTGGATTTCATTGCTGAGTATTTAAAGTTAAGTAAAACGAGTCTCTATAGTGCTTATGGGAACAAGGATGAGCTGATCTCGAAATGTATAGAGTTATACGATAAAGAATACGAGAGTGAGATGCTGGCTAGTTTTAAGGGTAATAAAATCAGTGACTGTGTCAATGCTTTTTTGGCGTTTTCAAAACAGAGATTTAAATCAAAAAATTTACCTAATGGTTGTTTTTTGATTAATTGTAGTTTGGAAAACGAAAAGCTGAGTAACCGATTACAGGTTCAGGTTAAGCAAAGTAACTTGAAATTCAGCAAAACACTTGAGCAGACAATAGTGGAAAAATACCCTCAAATGCAGACCAGCGATATAAGCGCAACAATCGATATGCTCAGCATAATCTTATTTGGCCTCGCTAGCGCATCGAGAATGAATTATGCATTGGATAATTACAACTTACAGCATCTAGATCAGCTATTTAGAGATCATGTCTAACGATTTGTTGTAATAGGCAGTACTTGATTTGGCAGATTGAAATATTAGTTTAGACTCGACGATTTAAAAGTTAGGGCAGGCAGTCTAAAACGTTGCACTGATCCATTGAATTCACAACACAAAGCGGACATTCACTTTGTAGTGATCAAACTACCAGTTCATTTAGCCTGTGTATAGAGAACGGGCATCACCTAATAGTGATTCATACACAGCTTCTTGACTTCTACATAGCCACAAGGGTGGTCTTCAAGGCGAATAAAAGCGGTGCTGTGTTCCTCTTTAAATCAGCGAGAGGAGCTGGCATGAGGTTGTTTTGGCGTAATTTAAAAAGAGCCTGTCCTCTGTTACCGTCCTGTTGTATAAAAAAGAGAAGAGTTACCTTCAAATCCTAACTTTGGCTAGAAGCCTACGTTAAGTCTGATAGACTAAGGAACATATATATTCCCTAAGCATTGATAAGAATTTATTGTTTAATAATATGATTCGATACTAATTTAACTAAATTGAAGTAAGACAACGTAACTATGAAAGCATATAGCAGCATTGAAGAGCGGATCCAAATTTTAGAAGATCAAGTTTCGATACTAAACGAAGAAATTGAGGTTCTAAAAACACCTCCAACCAGTAATAATGAAAGAATTGTTTTAAAGTATATTGAAACAGGCAGCACTGGTAAAACAAAAGATTTTGTGCGCGAATTAGGTATTAAGTCAGTGCGTGGATTGTTCTCGTCTGGTGACGTGAGCAGATTACTTAAAGAGGGCGCTGACGACATATCACCCGCATTATTAGCCATCGCTAATAAATTGTCTAAAGGTCACAATAAAAATGGACCTAGTCGATAAGCTGACAGTTGTGGGAATTGAGAGACAGACTTTTTCTTTTGCTCAATATTCACAACCTCCATACAAAAGTAATCAAATCTGCCTTTCGACTTTAAAGCAAAAAGGAAGACTTGATCCTGATAATTTCTGCATGAAGCCAGATATAGAACGAGCAATTTTAGGCAACTGCATCCCATACTTTTATTGTGTTAAATCGTCTGGAGCTGACACATTGCAGACTGCCACTGCACACCTGTGTAAACTAGTCTGTAGTACATCGAATCCAATAGTTGGAAAGCAAGAACAGATTGAGTTGTAAATTTGACTCCGTCTGTTCAAGTCTAGCCACCACAAATATGTCCATCTCAGCAGTCACTCAATTCGCTTAGTTAAAAGACACTTTAATATAAAACTATTTACAGGCGGTCTAACAAAATATAGTTACGGCCTACGGCTACGACTCCCTATTTTTACTTACGACTTACGACTTACGACTTACGACTTACGACTTACCACTGATGACTATCCCTCCCGCCGCTGTCTTTTAATATAGTCAGCGAGGCCGATGCTAATCGCCAGTAAAATATAGATTGGCCAGGTGAAACCCATGGTCAAAAAGCTTCCTGATACACAAAAACTTAACAGTCCGGCCTGAGTAGATTGAGCGCAGACATTTATATAGGGACCTAAGTTTTCATCGGTGTTGTCCAGGCTCTTTAAAGATTGTTGGCTGAGTCGGTAGAGCCGATAGATAATACTGACAAAGACACTGAAGCCTAAGATGCCTGTCTCTGCCAGGACCCCGAACCAAGTGCTGTGGACTGCGTGATTTTGTCCGTCCCACATGGCGCTGTAGGCAAAATAATTGGCAATAAAGTTGTCCAAACCCACCCCTGCTATCGGGTGATCCAGAGCCATATTAAAGGCTGCTTGCCAGGCGTAAATTCTACCCATAGCGGAGTCATCAATGGCCATCTCATTGACGGCACCCGATGCGCGTTGATCTAACCCGGCCAGAGCCACTAAAGCAATCAGTAATACGCCGATGAAAAGAAATATCAAAGCTTTACTCTGTATTTTTTTCCAGGCAAATAAGCCGCAAACAGCCGTGATTCCGAGCAATCCACCACGACTTTGAGTGGCGATAATGGCACTGAAAATACAGATAAAAATTAATAGCGCGAAGTATTTTATATAGCCAGCTATTCCCCGGCTAAAAAACAGCGCCAGACAAAAGCCGGCTGGGAATAGCAAGACTAACGCCAGGTCATTTGGGTCTCCGAGCATCGAACCTATACTTCTGCCAATTGTTACTCTGGTACCCTCGACAAGCTCCAGTCCGTTGATTTTATTGTATAAAGTTGCTGCGCTGGTGATTAATCCACAGGCGAGCATAGTGAAAATGAGTATTTTAAACTGAGATTTTTTTTCTAATAGCCAGCTGATGGCCAATACCATCACCGCTATTTTGATAAACGAGCCGGTTAAGTTGTCCAGAGCCAGTTGTCGGTTGGTGGCCATAAACGCACCGACAGCGACCAGGAAAGTAAAAAAGCTAAAAAGCGCTAACTCACGGGTGAAGAATATCTTAATATTGCCCAGCCAGATGTTACAGCTCAGAGAAAACAATATGGCTATCGCCAGCAGCTGCGGTATATGTAGTGATGAGAGCACAGGGAAAATTTCATGCAGCCTAAAGAAAGAGAAGGCGATAAACGTCAGACAGAGAATAAAGGGGGCTTTTAAGGCCAATACTAACAGGAGCGGCAGTAGTGCTAACACCGCTCCTTGCAGTGACGACAGCAAATGCCAGAAGACCGCCAGGATGGCGCAGCTAGTGATGGCAATTGTTGCCTGGGCAGTTCGGCTTTCTCCCGTTAGTCGACGCATTTACCACCTCGTTGTTGAGTTGTAGCTATCTGTGATCGGCAATAATCTTAGGCGGTAGGCACTGGCGATAAACAGTATTAACAGAGCGAGGCTTATGATGACATTGACCAACGTCAGTGCTGTGTTTGGTAGCCAGAGAATGGCCAGCACGGCGATGCAAGTTTGTATTAACAATGCAGTAACGGGATAAGGTAGGGGTAAGGTCTTCTGACTTAATTGATAAGAGATGATTAATCTCAAGGTTAGGGCGATGGCGGTAGCACTGATCGCTCCCCATATCTGCCAGATGGGGATCAGTATTAAATAGCCAATCAGTCCAATGGCTGCGGCCGTGCCGTCAATGATGGCGGGGCGCCAGGTGGTATTGGCGCTGAGCATGCCAAAACTGAGGGTCGCGGTGATATTGTGAACGGCGGCTAACATCGCCAGGTAGGGGATGTAAGCGATTGATGGATGATAGCTTTGCGGAGTGAGAATACGCACTAACAAGGGGCCTGCGAAGCTTATCAGCAGTGCACTGAACAGTGCAATGGTAATGCCTATAGATGCATACTTGGCGCAGGTTTTCCTGCCATTACGCTGCTGCAGACACTGAAAGCGCTTGGCGTGCCACCACAAATCATAAGGTTGGATTAAAACCGCGGTAATTAAACCAAATTTACAGGCCAGAGCGTATTGCGCCATTTCTGCGGTACCTATCGCTGCCGCCAACAGCCAGCGATCAAAACTGCCAAGCACAAAACCTGCAATGCCGACAAAGACTAGTGGGCCGCCATAGACCGAGTATTTTTTAAACAGTCTAAAATTTAATCTACAGCCGACATCTTTGTACTGGCGGTAGACTAAGTAGCAACCCAGCGATAAACAGGCGATTAAAGTCGCTGTTAAAATGCCGGTTACGGCGAATCCCAGGATTAGAAATACCACGCCTAAGGTGACTTGCATGCCGGCCATAGTGGCGCTGCAGAATAAAAATCGCCAGGCCTGATCAGTGATTCTCAGCCAGCTCAGGGGCAGCAAGATAACCCCGCCAACGGCCAGGCTTGCCAGTATCAGACGGGTATCAACAACAGATATATTCCCCGGAAGCCAGGAGGCAATTTGTTCGGCAAAAAGCTGGCTTACGACAAGAGTGCAGCCAGATAGTAGCAGTGCTATAGCAAAGATATTGGCCGCCGCTTCACGCTGTTCATCACTGTTTGGAGAAGATGAGGCAAAGCGGTACAAGGTTTCTGCCAGACCCATGCCGATGACTATGCTCAGCAGATCAGCCAGGGTTTGCAGGATATCTAGCCTGCCATAGTCCTCAAGGGATAAATAATGGGTGCTGACCGGAACCATGATCAGAGAGAGACCTTTGCCAATAACAAGTGCGCCCGCGTAAATCATACTTTGGAGCAGAGGTTTGGGCAGCTCAGTAATATTGCGTTTGATCGACAGCAGTAGGCTACGATTGGGTTTATTTGCCATACGCCACCCCGCAAATCTCTCTGCTGCGTAGCGGGGGCAGCCAGTGTTTAATGCGAACAGCCATTAACAGCAGCATGGCAAAAAAGGCAATCGATATTCTGCCTCCCAGTAACTGGGCGGGCGCTGCCTGAAGTGCGATAACTTCACCTGTACTGGGAACATTGACAAACATACTGGAGATAGGATCGGTTTGTACGATAAATAGCGCATCGTTGAAATCATTGTCACCGCCTGGGCGCACCAGGTCTTCAAACCCCAGAATCACTTGGCTATTCGGACCAGAGGACGTCATCATTGCCAGGTGGCGTGAGTTCTCGGCGGGGTTATCCAGAGTATTTGCTGCACTGTTTTCCGGATTCAGGAAATCCAGTGAATAAAAAGTCAGCGGATCGCTGTTGTTGTCCCAGCCTTGCACTTGGTTGTTTTGCCAGGCATTTTGCATCAAGAAAAATCCTAAGTTAGTGCCTTCTGCAAACAGCTCTGTGCCATTCATTGTATAATTATTGTCGCCGCTAGCAGTGATCTCAGCGCCGTTCAACGATACTGTGTCTCCGGCATTCAGGCTCCCGCCAGCGCCTGATTTGGAGGCATTGTTGAAGATCATTGAAGCATTCACCCCCGCAATGCTTTGCAGCTCATCAATACCGATATGCCCGGAGTTATTAGTGTCTATCTCCGCAAAGGTAAGTGCGTCGAATGATTGTTGCTCAAAGGTGAAGTAGCCCAGAGAATTACGATATCCAGCGCCCTCATCAATAAATGTGATGCCAACATTAGCCTCTTCTTGCAACAGTATATTGGGGTCATAACTGGGATTAAGGAATTCCTGGTTGACGACACTTTGTTCCGGTAGCGCGGTATTTATTTCTAAGAGCAGCCCAGGGTTCAGATCTATATTGACGATGTTAGCAGTCAGATCTTCGGCAGCAGACAAGCTGGAAATGAGGCTAAAATTAAACAAAATGCTACATAAATATTTGTTTGCTATTTTCATTTCTTTCTCCGTTTAGATGGGTTGTACTATTTTGGGAGCGCCAGAGCTAAATTTGTGGCGAGTTGACAGTTGCCAGTTTCGGCAAAGGCCAGTGGTTGTAATACTTTGTCATCAAACCCCAAAACCGTTTTGAATTTCTGTTCAAGTTGACTGACTGTGTAGCTAAATTGTGGAAATTGAGGATAAATCAAACCTTTGAATATAACGCCATGAACAACCTCTCCCTGAGCCAGTAATCTTAAAATATGAGCGCCTTCAGCATTTCTGAAAAGGGGCAATATGGCGATGTTACCGGGGCAATTGAGTGCCTTGAAACCGGCTATGATATAAGGGCCGAGATTAGCCGCTGCGATACTGCCTATCGGGGTCATTAAATGTTGTGAGGCCTCTGCCAGCAAAGTGTAATCAAAGGTTGGCGAGGCTTGGTCTGCCGTTAATTTCAATACCCTGGTGGCAGGCGCCAAAGCCAATGCTGGCGACAGGGCGAGTAGCAACCAGCAATGCGCTGGAATCAGCGGGTGTGTGGACATCTATGTCTTCTCCAATTAGTGCACAGCAATGGTAATAAAGTGCTGATATCGTTAAATACAGTGGCACCTGTACCGCGATGAAAATATTGATAATCTTCGATAGATTCGGTCATTAGTGATAGCCGTAAGCTGTTACTTAATACGACTAAAACCAGCAGTATCAATACTCGCCAGCTATCAGCAGCAGTGGCTTCTTGATGCAAGAATAAGCAGATAGTCAGCCACAATAGCAGTGCTAAAGATGCATTATTGAATGCAGAACACCCGGTTAAAATTAATAAGTTAAAGTTGTTACTGGCAATAATGTTGCCCATTTGCGCACTAGGTATTTTTCCACTTAGCAATAGTGATGAAAGGAAGCTGTCAAAACCTAATATTTGCTCTGCAAACAGACTCAGAGAAAGCTGGCTGACAGGTTCGCGTAGTGCCAGCGCAATCATTAACACTGCAGCACTGTAGTCACTAGTTTTAATCCGACTGTTAAGCCGCCAAGCAAGGGCTGCCAAAGCGCAAATCAACCAGCTCAAAGTAGCGCTGGGAATGACTAATAAAAGCGCCAGCAGCAGACAAATCAGGTGTTGTTTTCGATAACTTCGTTCAGCCAATGAGTTGTCGGCTACAACCGGTCTTAGCTGCCGTGTTGAAACTGCCCGCCAACGCAAGTAGCAACTGGCGGTAATGGCCAACCAGATAATAGCGTTTTGCTGGAACCCAGTTGTGAGGGCTGTTAAAAAACCGACAGCGAACACTTGGGCTAATATGCTTGGTAACAAAGCGTTGCCAGCGGCCAGCAGAGATAGCCAGAAATACGGAGAGTAGCTGGAGTTAACTAATTTCATTGCAGCCAGACAACTGTTTCTGGATAGCCAATTGGTACTGGAAGACAATTTTCGGGATAACCGAGTCAGCGCAATAATGAGTGGCTATTTGCACTTTAGCTGCCTGGTTGATTAAGGCTCTTTGCTGCATTGGTAACTTTATCCAGTCGTCTATGGCTGTCTTAAATGCATGATTATCCAGAGGGTCAATTAACCAACCATTGATATTATGGTCAATTAATTCCACCAGGCCCCCGGTTCTGAAACTGATCACCGGGATTCCCCGGGACATTGCCTCTAGAGCAACAAATGGCAGGCCTTCAAAGCGGCTGGTGATACAGAGCAAGCCAATCTTTGGCCAGTGCTCGGACATCTGGCAGTGTCCGCGAAAGCGTATATGTGGATTATCGCTTTCCAAACTTGCCGCCAGAGGTCCTTCACCGTAGCAACTAATGGGCTGGGCCGATGGCAGTTCGGCGGTTACTTTCGCGAATATATCCGGGCCCTTTTCGAATGACAGTCTGCCGACAAACGCTATTTCCTGGTTGCTCGGTGTGCAAGAGGAAAAATGTGAGCTCTCCACTGGCTGCATAAAGTTTGGAATGTAACTCGCCTTAATGTTTAGGCGCCGACTAATGCCGCGACTGACACTGATCACAGCATCTGCCCAGCTGGCAGTCAGGTCATCCAGTTTGCTGTAGATTTTTAATCGACCGCTACCGCTATCTCCCGAGTGGTAAGTAGAGACAACCGGTACTTTACTAAATTTGGCGATTAGTCTGCCAAAAATTCCCGCCTTGTAACCGTGTGTGGCCAACAGGCAAGGCTGTGCTCGTAATAAGGTTAGCAGTGAGTACATATTGGGTAGATATCGGTATTTTATCCCGGCTCGGTTTAACTGCGCTGTCAGCGGATGCTCACCATAGAAATGGCAGAATATGATTTCGCAGTTGTAGTGATGCTGTTGCAACCAGGCGCTGAGTTTAACAACGTGAGTTTCTATACCCCCCGCAGACCTACTGTCTAATAGCTGGAAAATTTTCACCTTGTGCATGGCTATCATTTTGTACTCCTAGGCATTGCTCTCTGGAAATTTTACTGATCGATGCAAGAATCAAACCGGAGATGTTTTTTTGTATTAAAACCAAATAATTAATAATGTACCTTGGCTAGCTGGGGTTTTCTTTTACGGATCTTCGTCGCGTCTTGCACTGTTCGGGTATTTTTAAAGTTACGACTCGCATATTGAGAATCAATTTGGGGTTTTTACTAAAATAAAATCTAAGACATTGAAATTAAGAGTAATTAGTTTTGGCTGGAATCTTGCTTTGTAAATAGTGACGAATAATTAAAGAGGAGGGTGCCATGAAATTTTTAGTAACAGGTGGTTGTGGTTTTATTGGATTTCATTTGTGTGAAAAATTAATTTCCCAAAACCATCAAGTGTTAGTGTTGGATAATTTGTCTTCGGGTTTCAAGCGCAATTTAGCCCCCGGAGCTGAGTTGATCGTCGCCGATGTTACAGATAGCAGGGTTGTTAGTGAGATGATGGTCAATGTGGATGGTTGTTTCCACTTGGCGGCTATTGCCTCAGTAGAACGCTCTACTAGTGATTGGGTGGGATCTCACAAGGTAAATCAGCAGGGGTCGGTCAACGTTTTCGAAGCGGCCAGAGCTTGTGAACAGCACCCAGCCATACCGGTCGTTTATGCCTCTTCTGCTGCTATCTATGGAGATAATGCCAGTATTCCATTACAGGAAAGCTCTCAGCCTCGACCAGTCAGTGCCTACGGGGCAGACAAGCTGGGGACAGAGTTACACGCCCGGGTGGCCTGGTTAGTCCATAGAGTTCCCACAGTGGGTCTGCGATTTTTTAATGTCTATGGGCCCAGACAGAATCCAGATTCACCTTACTCCGGGGTTATTTCCATTTTTATCGATCGCATTTTGCAGGGGTTACCTATTACTATTTTTGGCGACGGCCAACAGACCCGGGATTTTGTGTATGTCGCTGATGTGGTTAATTATCTGACCATCACAATGCAGTCACTGCGCACTAAAGGGGATATATTCAATGTCTGTACTGGTAAATCCACTTCCATACTGCAGTTGGCAAAAACACTGTCGATGATTGCCAGAGAGCAACTACAAATAGACTATGCAAAAGCTCGCAGCGGTGATATTGCAACTTCCCTCGGTGATCCGAAGAAAGCTCAGTTGCTAATGGGGTTATCTACGGGCACTAGTCTGGGCAAGGGGCTTTCAGCCACTATGCAATCGGAAGGTCTGAAATTGTAGTAGCGCTAGCTCCAAGCTGTTGCCCTTGAGTATCCCTGCGTACAAAAATATTCAGTAGAGGATGGACAGAGTCGAGATAACTGTTGAGCCGCTCTATACACTGAGCGGTTAATACGTGTCCCTCGGGCAGTAATAGCAAATCTTGATGATTAAATATATCTCGGGATAAGGTCATTGCTGGCACTAGTGATTGCAGCGCCAATAATTGTTCGTCATCGCTCTGTAATGGCTGATCCAGCTGGCCAATCAGATCGGGTAGATGCTCCAGTATGGATGGGTCATACTGGTGGCCCGCTGCTGCGTTTAAATTATCAAGTGCTGAGCGGGGACTCATCCTGGCGGTTTTATCGCTGCCGCTAATGGCATTGATGTAGTCCCGGGCGATAGCTAATATGGATGAGCCTAATTTAGTTGCCTCGTTACCGTTACCATTAACGTTGAAGTGTTGGTATTGATGCAAAATAATCTCACTGGCAAGAGCCAGGTAGCGCACCGGAGACATAGCGTTGTACGCGAGCTGCGGATGTTTTAAGTAGCTTTGTTGCTGTTCGCTGTTGAGCTGCTCAAAAGGTTGATTGTACAGCTGGCTATCGACGCAGAGTAACCCCAGCTGATGTAATAGCCCGGCGAGCTTTATCTGCACTACCTGAGTATTTGGCAATTGCAATTTATTCGCTAACAGCAAGCATAGCTGACTGATATCACGGGCTTTTTTTCCTCCTAATTGCGGCTGGGTACTCAATAAATTATAGAACACCTGCAGAGTCGCCCGGTGATCCGCGACCGATTTATCTCTGGCGCCAGTGAGCTTATCTAAGGCCAATTGTATTTGCTGGGTACGCAGTTTGACTTTGTCTTCCAGGCTCTGGTTAAGGTCCAGTAACTGCTGGTTTTGCGCTTTAATCTGAGCGGCTAGCTTGTCGTTTTTGCGTTGCAGCTTAAACTGTGCCAGCTCTTGTTCGAGCACTTCTAAGAGTTTTTGATTATCCCAGGGCTTTTCCAGATAACGGTGCACATGACCGACATTGACCGCATCTATGGTCGATGTTTTGTCGGCATAGCCGGTCAGCAAAATTCTGACGGTAGTAGGGTAGTCTCTATGGACTTTGGCTAGCATTTCTACCCCGTTCATTGCTCCCATACGCATATCACAGATAATCAGATCAATGGACTGTTGAGCCATGATACTTAAACCCAACTCGGCACTAAAAGCACAGTAAACTTTATACTGTGGGCCGCGCAATACGCGCTTTAAAGCATTCAGAATATTTTGTTCATCGTCGACACATAATATATTCCAGCACTCTGGCTCGGGCTCTGCCTGCGCCGCTAACTCTAAGTTTGCTCTAGGCGTTGCTGCTGTATTGTTTTCTTGGCTCATCATTACTACCTGGCGAAAGACTTCTCTATACTGGCAATGTAGACCATATCTTGCGATGGGCAAGTAACGACCTTGGGTTAAGCGGTCGACGTTAGCGAATTAATTGTTAGATTTGTTAGAGTTGTGTAGTTTTTTGTGTTCTAATTCGCCACCATGTTTAAACCATTCTCCCTGTATGTTGGCCTGCGTTATACCGCAGCTAAGCGCAACAATAATTTTATTTCCTTTATCTCGCTGGTCTCAATGTTGGGCTTGATGTTGGGTGTCGCAGCATTAATCGTAGTGCTTTCTGTGATGAACGGTTTCGACCGCGAGTTGCGTGAACGTATCTTAGGTATGGTGCCGCACGCCACTATTACCGCTTATGAAAAGCCAATATCTGATTGGCGGGCATTGGCAAAGCAGGCAGCTAAAGACCCCAGAGTTATTGCCACTGCACCCTTTATCCGCGCAGAGGGCATGTTAACCAACGCCGGTCGCGTCAAACCCGCCTTTGTACAGGGGATTGACCCCGAGGCCGAGGCAAACGCTTCTATAGTGACCAAGCATATTAAAAGTGGCGACTGGCAGCAGTTGCAAGCGGGAAAATACAATATATTTTTAGGTAAAAACCTCGCCAGTAACTTGGGGTTACGCCTGGGTGATAAAGTGACTTTAGTGTTACCTGAAGCTTCGGTGAGTATCGCTGGAGTTATCCCAAGATTGAAGCGCTTTACCTTTGTAGGTACCTTTGAAGTGGGCGCTGAATTAGACAGTTCGCTCGCCTATATCCATATTGCAGATGCCGCCAGAATCAAACGGATGCAAGGGGTTGAGGGGATTAGGCTGACCTTAGATGACTTGTTTGAAGCCAGGTCGACGGTCCGTGATATTGCCGCGCAACTGAATGGCTATTTTTATATTTCCGATTGGACCCGCACTCAAGGCAATCTGTTCGCGGCGATTCAAATGGAGAAACGTATGGTGGGGCTACTGTTGTTTCTGATCGTGTTTGTGGCGGCCTTTAATATAGTCTCTACACTTGTCATGGTAGTGACAGACAAAAAATCAGATATCGCTATATTGCGTACCTTAGGGGCCAGTCGCGGGCTGATCATGCGGATTTTTATGGTGCAGGGGGCGGTGATTGGTATTTTGGGTACGTTGATGGGTACCTTGTTAGGTATCGCGTTAGCATTGACTATTAGCGATCTGGTGGAATACTTTGAGCAATTATTTGGTTTTGAAGTGTTGAGTGCCGATGTGTATTTTATCAGCTATCTGCCTTCCGAAATAAACTGGAGCGATGTCTCGACGATTGTCATAGTAGCATTACTGATCAGTTTTCTGGCGACTCTGTACCCCGCTTACAAAGCATCCCGCACCGAACCTGCAGAGGCATTGCGCTATGAGTAAAGTGTTAGTTTGTCAGGGAGTCAGTCGGGTATTCAGCGAGGCCGGTACTGATCTGCATGTGTTAGAGAATGTCTGTTTTAGTATTTCCAAAGGTGAGCGTGTCGCCATTATGGGCGCCTCGGGCTCCGGTAAGACTACCTTGCTAAATACTATAGGCGGTCTGGAATCTCCCACTGCGGGGACCGTGCACTTAGCCGGTGAATCGCTGTACCAGACCACTGAGCGCAAGCGCACTAAAATTCGCAATCAGCAATTGGGTTTTGTCTATCAATTTCATCACTTGCTGCCCGAGTTTACCGCGTTAGAGAATGTCGCCATGCCGCTGTTGTTAGCCGGAGAGTCGAAACAGCAAGTGCTGGAGAAATCAGAGCAGTTGCTCAGTGCTGTTGGATTAGCGCAGCGGTTACAACATAAACCGTCGCAGTTGAGTGGCGGTGAAAGGCAGCGGGTTGCTATTGCGCGCGCGCTGGTGACTAAACCTGCCTGCGTGCTGATGGACGAGCCGACTGGCAATTTGGATAACCATACCGCACTGGAAATTCAGGCGCTGATGGATAAGCTAAATGCTGAGTATCAAATATCTTTTGTGGTAGTAACTCACGATGAGAAATTGGCGCAACGCATGGATAGAATCTTATTTCTGGAAGATGGCAAGTTAACTGAGCGCACTTAGCAGTGCTGGTCTTGAGCTTGTAATCATTACAGTTGGTCGATCGGCCAACTGCTATAGTCCCTGTCAAGTTACTTTTATAAGCGGTTTGTTTGTGTCTAGTGGGTTATTTACCGTTTCCCTTAGTGCGTTTCCTCCAGTTACTGCGCACATGCCAGATCCAAAACCTGTTGATTGCGACATAGAAAATCAGCGAAAATACAGTGGCACAAATGAGTGATCCGGTAAGAAGAGGCCACAATACCGCGACTAAATGGGTCTTTACATACTCGTAACTAAAAGTCATGTTATGATCTAACGCCTGGCTACCTAAGACAAAAGTACCCACTTTGTAAGTAAAATAGAATATCGGTGGCATAGTGATAGGGTTAGTAATCCAAACTAAGCTCACCGAAATCGCCAAATTTGATCTGATTATAATTGCCAGAAAAGCGGCCACTAACATCTGCATCGGAATAGGCAGGAAAGCGCAAAATATACCCACCAGAAAAGCTCGAGCAACAGATTTTCTATTCAGATGCCACAGCGATGGATGCTGTAAATATTTACTGAGCCATCTCAAGCTGCGATGTTCTTTAAAAGTCCGCTCGCTGGGCATATGTTTTTTTATAAATTTACGGGGCATATAGGCAAGAACTTTGTAATACGATAGCCCTGTATTATGCACATCATCTGGCATCAGGCCAACTAAAAAAGTGGCTGCGATCAATATAAGTCACAGTGTTTTATATAAATTATAAAAAATGCCAAGTTTTGTTGGGCTGCGTTTCGTGGTTCCCATTCAGGTGTTTGTTTTTTAAATATTTATTTTTTTATAACAGCTCTAAATTTCATAAACTATGTTTGAAATCTGAAAAAATAACAGGAGTGATCTATGCCTGTGTTCAGTGTTATTTATCTGTTTTCCGTTGTCAGTGTCGCCTATTTAACGCAATTGCCGAGTTTGCTGATTTGTCAGTTGATTCTGCTGCTGGGGCTTTTTACCGCGCTGCTGGGTTTTTTCCTAAAGCGGGACACTCAGACAAAAAATTATCCGCAAAGGGTGTTACAGCTAGCTGTGTTTATCACTGGTTTTGGCTTAGCAGCAGTGCATGGGCGCTACCTGCTGGCACAACAATTTTCAGACACTGGGCAGCGGCTGTGCCAGGTACAGGGGGTAGTGGTCGGCCTGCCACAAATTGGTGAAGTTTATAGCCGTTTCATCATTAAATTGGCTAAAGGCGAATGCAGTGGTCGGGCATTACCCCCGGGGAAAATTAGTTTAGCGCTGTATAACTCTGACTATCAGCCCAATGCCGGAGATCTGTTGCTAGCTGCAGTAAAGCTGCGCAGTTTTAGAGCGAATTATAGCGTCGATAGTTTTGATGCAAAGTTGTGGGCGTTAAACAACGGCATTAATGCTCGAGGCTACGTCCGTAAAATAGTAGCTGTGCAGAAAGATTTCTCAGTGCGCTCTGGGCTGCGCCACAAGTTTAAGCGTTGGATAACCCAGCAAGATATCAGCGCAGTGGCTAAAGCCAGTTTGTTCGCGTTGCTATTAGGGGATAAATCGGCGATCTCCAAAGATCAATGGCAACAAATGCGCAGTACCGGTACTGTGCATTTGCTGGTGGTTAGCGGTCTACATATAGGGATTATGGTAGCCATCGGCTGGTGGTTGCTGTTTGGGGTGCGCGCTGCTCTACTCTGGGCCGGGTGTCGCTACTCGCTGCCTTTTCTCCCCGAGCTGGGAGCGCTGAGCTTAAGCTTTTGTTATTTGTTGATGGCCGGGGCAAGCTTGTCGACACAGCGCGCCTGGCTGATGGCTTTGGTGTTGCTGGCCGGACAGTGGTTCAGTGTCAGGAGTAATTTATGGCAGCGCTGGTGGTTGGCGCTGCTGTTGATTATCAGCTGGCAGCCTCTGAGTGTTGTTGAGCCAGGGCTGTGGCTGTCATTTGCCGCGGTCGCCAGTTTAATTTCTCTGCAGGGCTTCAGGTCGGTAAAATCCAATTACAGTTTACTGATTAGAAGCCAGTGTTGGGTTTGGCTAGGGCTTATGCCCTTGTTGTTGCTGTATTTTCAGCAGGTCTCGATGATCGCGCCGCTGATTAACCTTTTTGCAATTGCTTTCATCTCGCTATTGTTAGTCTTGCTAATCCCCGCTCTGTTACTGGCGCTGCTGAATGTGCAACAAGTGTTGCAGTTGTTGGCTGCTGCTCTGGATTATTATTGGGCGCTACTGGCGCTGTTGCAAAGCTACACTGATCATTTTTTGCTGAGCGTCCAAGGGGTTGCCGATCACTGGCTGCTAATTTTGGCGTTGGGCTGTCTGTGCTGGATGCTACCAATCTCCAGGTGGCTAAAATGTATTGCCCTGAGTGCCTGGCTGGTAATCTTCTATCCTCCCAGAGAGGAGTCGCTGCAACAGCAACAATTTACGCTGACCTTGATGGATGTAGGCCAGGGCTTGGCAGTGTTAATCCAAACCCAACAACATAATATACTGTTTGATACCGGGGCGGCATTTGCCAGTGGTTTCAGTTATTACTCGGCAGTGATCAAGCCACAGCTGATCAGCAGTGGCGTTGCTAAACTAGATCTGCTGGTCGTCAGCCACAGTGATAATGATCACAGTGGTGGGGTGCCAGAGTTGCAACAGGACTACCTGCCAACAGCAATCCACAGGGGGATGGCTGCCAGTGTGGCAGATAGTAGTTCAGCATGTCGCAGTGCTGATAACTGGACCTGGGACGGGGTGCAGTTTCACTACCGTCAGCCGATTGGCAGCGACACCTATACCGCCAATAACCAATCTTGTGTCCTGGAGTTGGGCAATGCGCAGTGCCAAGTTATTATTATGGGTGATGCGGAGAAAGAAATTGAAGAGCTGCTATTGGCCAGCGTGATTAATGCGCAACAGCGGTTAGTGATAGTCGGACATCACGGCAGTAATACTTCGACCAGTGCCGGATTTTTAGAGCGTGAAAGCTTTTCCGCGGCGCTGATAAGTAACAGCTATTACAATAGATATGGTCATCCGCACCCCAGGGTATTGTCCAGGTTGAGTTCGGCCGGAGTCGAAATCTACCGCACCGATTTACTGGGGACTATTGTTGTGCAATCGTCGGCTTCAGGGTGCTCAATCGACAGTTACAAGCAACAACATAAACGCTATTGGTGGTGAGCACTGCAGCGTCTGCAGGGAAAATAGCGGAGCTGTTTGCAGCTTCGCGGGTAAAAATCATTGTCAGTATGTAAAACAGATATTAAACAAGCCAAATTCAGCTAAAGCCTTTATACTGGCGACAATTTATCAATTTGTACTTGAGTCAATGCCTGCGGCAGTTCAGCTAATAGTGATTAGGGGATGTTAAGTGTTAGAAGTGTTATTTTCCGGGGGCTGGCTAATGCTGCCTATCATTATTTGCTCAGTTTTATCTCTGGCAATTAGTCTGGAGAGAGCGGTGACCTTAAGGGCATCCAAGGTTTCTCCCAGTGAACTCATGTCCAGCGTTTGGCTGTGGATAAAAAGCGATCAAATGACCAATGAGCGCATGTCGGATATAAAAAATTCCAGTCCGCTAGGTGCTATCATCATCGCCGGACTGAACAGTGCTAGCCTGTCGCGCGAGCGGATGCAGGAGAGCATTGAAGAGGCGGCGGCGACTGTCGTTCATGAATTAGAGCGCTATCTAACCGCACTCGGTACTATTGCTGCGATCACCCCACTGCTGGGTTTGTTGGGCACAGTAATAGGTATGATAAAAGTGTTTACCGCAATTATGCTGGAGGGTAGCGGCAATGCAGCGGTATTGGCAGGCGGTATTTCTGAGGCCCTCATTACCACGGCCGCCGGACTCTTTGTGGCTATCCCCACTTTAATATTTCACCGCTATTTTCACCGTAAGGTGGATTCACTGGTACTGGAGATGGAACAGCAAGCGGTAAAATTAGTCGACAGTATTCACGGTGAAGCGGATGTTGATTAAGCCATTAGTGAATCTGCCAATGGGTTTTGAAAGATGAAGTTTAAGCGCCGGGTGCGTCAAGATATTGATGTCAACATGACCCCATTGATCGATGTGGTGTTCCTGCTACTGATATTTTTTATGGTATCGACCACTTTTACCAAAGAATCCAGACTGGGAATTAACTTGCCTGAAGCAAGTCCCAGCGAACAAATATCGGCCAATGATTACAACCTGGAAGTGCTGATTGATGCCAATGGAATCTTCAAAGTGGCGAATATTACTTTGGGCAATAATGATTTGTCGACGATCAGGGCGGCGCTGCAAACACAGTTGCAGAGCATGCTGCGCGCAGCAAAGACAGACATTAACCCCAGTTTAACCATAACCGCCGATGCAGCTACTGCTCATCAATTTGTGGTATCCACTATGGATATTGCCGGACAGTTGGGTTTTAGTAAATTACAGATCACTACCTTGACCAACGAGACGCAATAGCGATGGGGCTGCAGCGTAGCTGGTACAACCGCAGAGCGAGCTGGAATTTGCTGTTATTGCCACTGGAGTGGCTGTTTGTCACTATTGCCAGCTACAATAAACTCAGACATCAGAAAAAGCAGTGGCAAGCTCCCTGTCCGCTACTGATTGTTGGTAATATTTCGGTGGGCGGAACAGGTAAGAGTCCGTTGACGATAGAGCTGATACAAATATTACAGAATAGAGGCTATAAGTTAGGTGTAGTCAGTCGCGGATACGGCGCGCACCGAGCGGATTTTCCCTATCAGGTAAAAGCCTCAGATACTGCAGCAGAGGCTCCGGATGAACCGCTAATGATAGTGCAGCGCACTGGGGTGAATTTAGTCATAGACCCGAATAGAGTGCGAGCCTGCCAGTATTTACTGGCCAACAATGAATGTGATCTGATTTTATCTGACGATGGCTTGCAACATTATCAAATGGGTCGTGATATTGAAATTGCGGTTATCGATGCCAGCCGCGGCTTAGGTAATGGTCACTGTCTGCCAGTGGGGCCCTTAAGAGAGTCCCAAAGTCGCTTAGAATGCGTTGATTATGTACTGTTAAATGGCACTGGCGAATTTAGTTTTAATAACAGTCATCAGATGCAAATAGCCCCTTGTGGCTGGTATAGAGTCAAAGACAATCAATATTTTAGCTTAGATAGGTTTGCCGCCATGCTCACAGCTGATGACCATCATGGCAAAATTCATGCTATCGCCGGGATTGGCAACCCACAGCGATTCTTTGACACTTTGCAGCAGCTGAAGTTACAGGTCATCGAGCATAGCTTTGCGGATCACTACCAATACAGCCCGGCAGATATTAATTTCGAGCCTGCCGATATTGTCTGTATGACTGAAAAAGATGCGGTAAAATGCCGTCAATTCGCCGCCGAAAATTGTTATTATCTGCGCATCACTGCGCAGTTAGAGTCAATATTTATCGATAAGCTGTGCCGGCAGTTAGAGACTGTGCGAGCGGCTAAAGCAAACAATTAAACTGAGCTAATTATCTGCTGCTCAGTTTGCAAACAACTAAAAGAGAGAGAGATGATGGACAAAAAGTTACTTGATATATTGGTTTGTCCGGTATCCAAAGCACCTGTGGAATGGGACCGGGAGAAAAATGAGCTGATCTGTCGCAGCAGTGGCTTAGCCTATCCGATCAAAGATGGCATTCCGGTTATGTTAGAGACAGAGGCCCGCACTTTAAGCACCGATGAGAGATTAAAAAAGTAATGGATTTCACCATTGTCATACCGGCACGCTACGCCTCAACTCGCTTCCCCGGCAAGCCGCTGGCGGATATTGCCGGCAAGCCTATGATTCAGCACGTCTACGAGCGCTCGATCAGCAGCGCCGCTAAAAGAGTCGTGATCGCCACTGATGATCCGCGTATTGCCACAGCGGCGAAAAACTTTGGTGCGCAAGTGTGTATGACCCGTGCCGATCACCCGACCGGCACAGACAGGTTACAGGAAGTGGTCGCACAGCTGGGCCTGGGGGATGATGAGTTGGTGGTTAATGTGCAGGGGGATGAGCCGATGATTCCCGCTTCAATTATCAATCAAGTCGCAGAAAACTTAAGTGCCCAGGCGCTGGCCAGCATTGCCACTTTAAGTGAGCCAATCAGCGACTTAAATGTGCTGCTGAACCCTAATACTGTCAAAGTACTGACCGATATAAATGGTTTGGCGTTATATTTTAGTCGCGCCCCAGTTCCCTGGCCGCGGGAGGCCTTCAACCAACAGCAGCCAGCTCAAATGCCTCAGGGCTTTGCTTGGCAGCGGCATATTGGTATTTATGCCTATCGAGCCGCACTGTTAAATAAATATGTTAACTGGAGTCCGGCTGCAGTAGAGCAGACCGAGTGTCTGGAGCAGTTGCGAGCGATGTGGTACGGAGAGCGCATCCATGTTGCCACAGCGCTGGAAACACCGCCAGCGGGTATTGATACACCAGAAGACTTAGAGCGTCTGCTGGCTAATATGGCTAAACTGCACTAAGGCGAATGCAATTGTGCGTGTCACTGCTGATCTTGGATTAGTATTGCGCTGTCCAGGTGGTGGTTACAGGACCAGTTCAATCGTCGATTGGCGCTGAAAATATCGCATGCAATAGCATGGGTTATGTTATTAGCGGATTGACGAACAATAAAAAGGGTGTGTTTCTGTTGAGAAATACACCCTTTTTTGTACCTACCACTGAGCCCAGTGTTTATGTTGCAGTATTAGACCGCTTAGAAGTCTGAACTGCAGATTTATTTGCTGTGCTGAGAAAAATTACCCAGAGCCTAGTGTTTGTGCACTCAGATCAAGCCGCCCGAGAGTCTAAGCTGCTGGACTTTTTAGAGTGCATAACAGTGACAAAACGCACTGAACTGCTGTGCTGTGTCAGCTTTAACAAGTCTATGGTCTCTTGAGCTAGCAGCAAAGTGCCGTTGTCAGAGATCCGCCCTTTAGCCATGGTCATACAGAAATCTTGCAGTGCAGTGTTAGTGATATAAAAGTCCTGATCACCGGTATTTAATTTATCGGTACTGGCAAATTGGCTGATGCGGCTGTCTTTAATGGTTTTGATGTCGCTGAGCTTTATATCGACTGATGGGCCGCCGTCAAACAGATCAATCAGGCCACTGTGTTTGAAACCTTCTTTTTCCAGCATCCGCAGCGCCGGGGCAGAGGAGTCGTTGGGTTTGCTCAGTACTTCCCTGGCCGCCTGCGGTAGCAAGTCTACGTAAATAGGGTGCTTGGGCATTAATTCAGTGATGAAGGCAGGGCCCTCAGTGGCGGCGATGGTGACAGCGCTTTGAAAAGGCATATCAAAAAACTTACTGCCCAATGCCTGCCACAGTGGTGAGTCACCGGCTTCATTAAACCAACCTCGCAGCTCGGCCATGACTCGCTCTGAGAATCGCTCGGAGGCATCCGCCATTAACAAATAGCGTGCGCGCGCCAGCATTTGACCGACACCCGGTTTGCGGTATTGTGGCAGCAAGAACAGAGACCCGACTTCAGTGGCACCTTTAAAATGTTCCACTAAAGTCAAAGTTTCGTTTTGTTTGCTGGTATTTAAAGTGATACTTTTGTTTGTGATGGTTGAGCGCTGATAGGAATAAAAAGGCTGAGTTGTACCTATGCCGTTATAAATAGCCGTAGTACCAGCGATGGTGCCGGTTTCGCTGTCTTCCAATACCATAAAATAACAGCATTGTTGAGGGCCGTTTTGGCGGCTAAATGCCCGCTCTGACGATTGAAGTTTAAGCTCCCAGCTCTTGGCGCATTTAGGCATAGAAGTCATGCCATCTCCGACGTTATTGGAGATGGCTAACAGCGCATCTATATCGTTAAGTTTACTAGGACGAATGAACAACATTAATGGCTCTCCAGCAGTGCAATTTCGCTTGCAGCTTTATATAGTATCCATACAGTTTAAAGAAAATCTGGCAAAATGAGTTGTTTAAATTGCCTTTGAATTTAAATTAAATAGCATTAAAATTCTTTATGCCGAATATAATTCTGTTTGAAATTGATTTGCATAGCAGCTTGATAATCCGTCTATTTTAGGCTAACCCTTTAAGTACGGGCTTGACAGTTGGGACGCAAAGATTAATATATGCAAATATTATTCAGGTTAGACTTATGGGTGAGTTAAATGCGTTTAGACAAAATTAATCGAAATATTCTTTCGTTGCTACAGAGCGATGCCCGGATAACCAATCAGGAGTTGGCACAAAAAATAAATCTGTCTCCGAGTTCTTGTTTGAACCGGGTAAAAAAATTAGAGCAAGCGGGATTAATAGGTCCCTACATTGGCGTTGTTAACTTAGATAAAGCCTGTCGCAGTGTCATGGCAATTATTACCGTCAAATTACAAGATCAAAGTACCGATGGCTTTCAGAGCTTCTTGAGCTGCGCCAAAGCCATCCCCGAGTTAGTCGAGTGTTATACTGTTTCCGGCGGCTTTGATATGTTCTTGCGGGTGGCGGCGGCTGATATGATCCGCTTCAATCAGATCGTAGATCAGCTGTTAGATATCATCCCGGGGATGGTAAATTTGAGTAGTCATATAGTGCTGAGCACGGATAAGTCATTTCGCGGTTACCCGCTGGATTCACTGTTAGAAGACAAATACGATTGACAGCTAAGTGCTGGCTGCATCTGAGAGCAATATTATGCTCTCAGTACCGCATCTACCATCTGTTCAAAGCCCTGGCCATAGCTCGCCTGCGTTATCCATTTAGGTTTTGCCTGCAGCTGCGTTAGCTGCTGCTCAATGTTGGCAACACCGACACTGTTGGGGAAAAACTCAAACATAGTCTCATCGTTTAACGAATCGCCGATAAACAATACTTGCTGCTGCATTTGTTCTGCTGATAACTGGAACTCATCGGCCAATAGCCGGCAGGCCATGGCTTTTTTATTGTAATCGCCAATCCAGGCATTGACGTGAATAGAGCTGGCCTTGGCATTGACGCCGTGGCGGTGAAAAACCGCCAATATCTTCGCCAATTGTTGCTTGTCAATGCCAGATATATCCTGATTGTAATCTATAGCGACATCCACTAGTCGATAACACTGATCTTTTGCCAGGCGTACTTCAGGGACCTGAGCAATGGCCTCTTCGGCTATCTGCAGTAGTTTTTGGCTGTTGCGCTGACGCTCGGCCTCACTCTGCCAAAAATGGTAGTCAATGTGATTGTTTTCCTGGCGCTTTAAATAGAAACCACCATTTTCACCGATGACCGCAGCGGCGGGCCAGAGCCTGGAAAATGAGTCGCACCAGCCAGCACAGCCGCCAGTGATCGGAATGAAGATGATTCCGGCAGCGACCAGGCGGTGCATTGCCTGATAAGTCTCTGGACGCAACTGGCCGTTACTGGTCAGAGTGTCATCGACATCGCTGAGTACAAATTTTATCTGATCTATTTTTTTTGGTAGGGCAGTGGGTTGGGACATTTAGTGTTTTTCCTGGTCACAGACGATGATCTGGACTTTTTTACTTTCAAGGCTCTGACAGATATCGGGAGCAGGTAGTTGGTTGGTATAGAATGCATCTATGCTGGTAAATGTGGCAACACTGGCAAAGGCTTTCTTGTTCCATTTACTGTCATCAGCCGCCAGAATGTTTTTTCTACAGTTTTTTAATATGCTTTGAGTAATAGCGACATTGTCCATGTCAAAATCCATCAAGCCACGCTGCTGGTCTAAAGCGCCGACACTGATAATGGCAAAATCGGTGTAGTAACTATTATAAAAACTGACCACTTGATCACCGACTAAATCTTGATCCAGAGGACGCAGTTTGCCGCCACTGACCAGTACTTGAGCATCACTGGTCTGAAAGAAGATGCTGGCGACGTTTAAATTGTTGGTGATGATCCTCAGGCCTTTTTTGTTGAGCAGGGCCTTGGCCACAGCCTCAATGGTAGTGCCTATGCCCAGTGCGAGGGATGCGTTATCGGGGATCTGTGCGGCGATCCGCAGGGCGATTAACTGTTTAGCGTTAGCGTTAATGATCCGCCGATTGCCAAAAGATAAGTTTTCCGCACTCGGCAGTTGTCCAGCACCGCCGTGATGGCGCCTGGCCAGGCCCAGATCACAGAGCTGGGTAATATCCCGGCGCACCGTCTGCGCCGCTACCTGGAAATGTTGGGTTAAAAATTCAACGCTGACAAATTGCTCAGCGCTGATTAGCTGTAGTATTTGCTGTTGTCTGCTATTGAGTTTCACAGGCCCTTTCCGGCATGGGGCTCGCTGTCCACAGGGGTACTTAAATGATCTTGGAACTTCTGTGGATAGTCAGTGATAATGCCTTCGATACCCCAGCTCCAATGCGATTCAACATCCACGCTTTGGTTGGGGGTGTAGCAGTAGACTTCATAACCTGCGCGGTGCAATGCTTGTACTTGTGATTGTTGCAGATGTTGGTAATCGCAGTGGCAAGTAACGGCATTGATCGCCTGCATCTGTTGCAACCAGTTCCCGGGGATCTTTTCATACAGCTTTGCCAGCTGCAAGCTAGGCTGCTGGTCGTGGCAATATTCCAGAGCCGCTTGATCAAAGCTGGAAATAATCAGTTTGTCAAAATTGCTCCAGTGCTTATTCAACAGTGCTAATACCGGTGCAACCACTGTTTTTACGCTATTTTCATAGAGCTTAAATTCCAAGTTTAAGCCTAAACCAAGCTCTTCAATCAGCAGAATCGCCTCTTCAATAGTGGCCATTTTTTCACCGCGGTACGCCTCGGAAAACCATGAGCCACAGTCGAGTTGTTGAATGCTCTGGGCATTGTATTGCGACATTGCGCCGACGCCATCGGAGCAGCGATCGACACTGTTGTCGTGCCACATGACGATAGTGCCATCGCCACAGGCAATCGCGTCAATTTCCACCCATTGCACGCCGTGCTCGGCGGCCAAGCGCAAGGCTGACAAAGTATTTTCTGGCGCTAAGCTGGAGAGGCCGCGGTGGGCCGTTATAGGTGTTACTATCATGTTAATTGCCGTCGCTTAATAAAGTCGCTGTTGAGTGTTTTTATCAAAGAAGTAAAGTTTATTGGGGTTTGGGTCTATGCTGACTGATTCGCCTATCTGCACTTGGCTATGGCCCTCGCGCTGGATGACGATCAGCTCTGCGACATTGTCGCATTTTACATACAAAAAGACACTGGCGCCAATTTTCTCAATCATTTCAACCTGCCCCTGAAGGTCGGTTTTATCGGCTTCATTGGCGAAGTGCTCAGGCCTTATTCCCAGCACTACGGCACCGCGTTGCGTGACCTCTGCCGGGCGTGGCATCTTTTGACCGCCGATGTCTATTTGCGCATCAGTGATGGTACAGTCGATAAAGTTCATTGCCGGAGAGCCAATAAACCCGGCGACAAATTGATCGTGCGGATCGTCATAAATCTCCATGGGTGTACCTATTTGTGCCGCTATACCATCTTTTAATACTACCAATCGGTCTGCCATGGTCATCGCCTCGACTTGGTCGTGGGTGACGTAGAGCGTGGTGACCCCTAAATTGCGCTGCAAGGTTTTAATTTGCATGCGCATTTGCACTCTTAACTTGGCATCTAAATTAGACAGTGGCTCGTCAAACAGAAACACTTTAGGCTTGCGAACAATCGCCCGGCCCATGGCCACGCGCTGTCTTTGTCCACCGGATAAATTACTTGGACGACGCTGTAAAAACTGTTCAATTTGCAGCAGTTCAGCCACTTCTTGTACCCGCTGAGCTATTTCTGCTTTAGGCATTTTCATCAGCTTTAAGCCGTAAGCCATATTCTCGTAGACGGTCATATGCGGGTAGAGGGCGTAATTTTGAAACACCATGGCGATACCGCGGTCTTTAGGTTCGAGCTTATTGACGACCACGTCATCAATTCTAACCTCGCCGTCACTGATACTCTCCAGTCCGGCGACCATGCGCAGCAAAGTAGATTTTCCGCAGCCGGAGGGGCCGACCAGGACAATGAATTCGCCATCTATTATGTCTATATTAATGCCGTGAATGACCTGAGTGTCTTCGTATGATTTTTTCAGTTGTTGCATGTTGATTGTTGACATTTTACTTCTCCGAATCGGTCAGGCCTTTGACAAATATTTTTTGCATAAATATAACCACTAGCACCGGTGGCAACATAGCGAACAGCGCTGTGAGCATGATCATGTGCCACATGGGTTCGCTCTCGCCAGATTCCAGCATCTGCTTGATGCTCATCACGACGGTGTACATGTCCGGGTCTGTAGTGATCAACAGCGGCCACAGGTACTGGTTCCAGCCATAGATAAATAAAATCACAAACAGGGCCGCTATGTTAGTTCTGGACATGGGGATGACCACATCAAAAAAGAAGCGCATTGGGCTGGCACCGTCAATTCTTGAGGCTTCCATTAACTCATCGGGAATAGTCAGAAAGGTCTGGCGGAACATGAATGTGGCAGTGGCTGAGGCGATCAGCGGTACACTGAGTCCCAGATAGGAATCTAACATACCCAGACTGGCGACTACTTCATAAGTGGGCAGTATCCGCACTTCAACCGGTAACATCAAAGTGACAAATATCATCCAGAAAAAGAACATCCGAAAACGAAATTTAAAGTAGACGATAGCGAATGCGGATATCACTGAGATAGATATTTTTCCCAGGCTGATCATCATCGCCATGACTAAACTGTTAAGCAGCGACAAGTGAATCGGCGCGCCGAAAGTCTTGCTGCTAAACAGCAGTTTGATGTTTTCCCAAAACTGATCGCCCGGCAGTAAGGGCAGCGGTACTTCAGTCAGTCGCAATGCATCGTGAGAGGAGGCAACCAGCATGATCCAAATGGGGAATACTATTAATGCGACGCCGATAATCAGTACGCTGTGACTGATGAAAGTCGTCATAGGTCTATTCTCTACCATTAGTATTCCACCTTGCGTTCTATGTATTTAAACTGGACAACCGTTAAACCGATAACGATAAACATCAGAATCACTGACTGAGCTGCTGAGCCGCCTAAGTCGAGCCCGACAAAACCATCATTGAATACTTTGTACACTAATATTTCAGTGGAGTTGCCCGGGCCGCCCGCTGTCACGGCGTGGATGATGCCGAAGGTATCAAAAAAAGCGTAAATGATATTGACCACTAACAGGAAAAATGTGGTCGGTGAAATTAACGGGAATATAATAGTACGGAATCGGTGTGCGGGCCCGGCCCCGTCGATGGCCGCAGCCTCAATTAAAGATTTCGGAATAGAGTGCATGGCGGCGACAAAAAATAGGAAGTTATAGCTAATTTGTTTCCAGGCAGCTGCCAGTATCACTAGCCCCATCGCCTGAGAACTATCGAGTTTATGGTTCCAGTTAATACCCACCATATCCAGGAAATAGGTCATAATTCCCAAGGTTGGATTAAACAAAAATAACCACAGGGTACCGGCCAGTACCGGTGCCACCGCATAGGGGATGATCAATAGTGTTCTATAGCCCTGAGCACCTTTAACCACTCGATCAGCCAGAGCTGCAAAAAACAGTGCCACTCCCATCGACAGGCCTGCCACTGCGAAAGAGAAAAAGGCCGTTCTGACAAAAGAGTCTAAATACCTCGGATTGTCATAAAGTTCTACAAAGTTATCAAACCAGACAAACTCACTGGACAGGCCAAAGGCATCTTCGAGTAAAAAGGATTGATAAAGTGCCTGCATGGCGGGCCAAATAAAAAATACTAAGGTAATAATTATTTGCGGCGCAACCAATAAATAAGGCAAATACGAGCTGTTGTAGTGGACGCGTTTTTGCATCGAGATTCCTACGCTGAATTGCTAAGGTGCTGGCAACAGAATGTCCGTAGCCTGAAAAAAGTGGATTGAGCGAGCAGTGGGCAGCGGGATTAATTCCCGGCCTGTTAGAGCGCTCTTAACCCATCGGTTTATAGTTTTAGTGGGCGTTTGAGTGGCTTATAGTAGTTGCAGCGGTACTGCACAGATCAGAATAAGTGGTTACTTCTGAGCTGCGCTTGGCTAGCACCGCTGCTGCTACTTTTAGCTGCTATTACTTATTGGCTTTTTCAAACTTACGTAATAGTTTGTTACCTTGAGATACCGCATCGTTCATCGCAGTTTCCGCGCTTTTAGAGCCATTCCAGATCATTTCCATCTCGGCGTTGATAATGTCGCGAATTTGCACGAAGTTACCAAAGCGTATACCGCGAGAGTTCGCGGTTGGAGTGTTCAGGCTCAACTGCTTGATAGCAGTGTCGGTGCCTGGGTTTTCCTGGTAGAAACCTTGCTCTTGACTCAGTTTGTAGGCAGAAGTGGTGATAGGTACATAGCCAGTCTGCTGGTGCCACCAAGCTTGTACTTCGGCAGAGGATAAGTACTTCATAAACTCTGCTACACCTTTGTAGTCTTCCTTGTCATGGCCACGTAATGTCCATAGCGTAGCACCGCCAATGATCGAATTCTGAGGTCCGCTTGCAACAGTTGAATCGTAAGGCATCATTGCCTGTGCGAACTTAAATTTAGCCTGACCTTTGATAGAACCATAATAGGCGGATGAGTTAATCCACATACCACAATCACCGTTGGTGAACATCGCTAAACTTTCACCGCGACGGCCTCCGTAAGTGAAGCTGCCATCTTTTTGCATATCCGCCAGGCGCTGTAGATTAGCAGTGACGTGCTTGTTGTTAAAAGTTAGTTCAGTGTCCAGACCTGCATAACCATTTTGCTTAGTGCCAAGCTCAATATTGTTCCAGGCACTGTAGTTTTCGATCAGTCCCCATGACTGCCAGCCAACAGCGATACCACATTTCATGCCGCTATCGACCAACTTTTTAGAAACGCTGGAAACTTCATCCCAGGTTTTAGGGGCATCTGTAACACCGGCTTTGGCAAGAGCGTCCTGGTTGTACCAAAGTACCGGAGTCGAACTGTTAAAAGGCATTGACAGTAACTCGCCCTCTGGTGTCTGGTAGTAGGAAATAACCGCAGGCAAGTAGTCAGATTTGTTCAGTGTCACACCTGAATCGTTCATCACCTGTTCAACTGGATAAACAGCACCTTTAGCTGCCATCATAGTCGCAGTGCCGACTTCAAATACTTGCACTATATGCGGCTGCTTTTTGGCTCTGAAAGCGGCGATCGCTGCAGTCATAGTCTCAGTATAATTGCCTTTGTATACGGCATTGATTGTAAAATCAGATTGCAGTGCATTGAAGTCAGCGGCAATTTTGTTGACTCTTTCAGTGTTGGTGCCGCCCATTGCATGCCACCAATTAACTTCAACTGCGGCATTCGCTGCCCCAGAGAGTAGTGCTGCCGTGATTGAGGCCGCAATAATAGATTTGTTAAGCATTGGAAATCTCCTTGAATAGCTATCATTAGCAATTATTTTTGTGGTTATCATCAAGCTAAATCTTTGGTATCAGCAGGCCTAATTGTGAAGTCGATTAATAAAATTAATTTTCAGCTGATTAACACAGTACTAAATGGCTTAGCAGTGACATAACTGGCTGAAGAATAGAAACTATTGATGACATTAGGATGACATTTATAAGTCATTTTTGTGACCCCATCCGATAGTAACTCAAGATAAGATTATAATGCAATATGATCGAACGAATATTGTAAAACTAATTATCTATCAATTATGAGCAAAAACACGCTTAATATTGTTCAAACGAACATTTGTGAATAATTGCTGGTGCAGTTAAGAAGAGGTTATTAGCCGGCGGGTACATGCGCATTGATGCAACTTTAAGAAAAAATGTCAGTTGAATTTGAGCGAGAGATCAGGGCGCTTAACCGCCTGTTTTAGGTCTGCATCGTAGGCAGTGAACCGCAATATTGTGGTGGGGTATTAAACGTATCGGATTTATTTTTGCAGCTGATCATCGCTACAGTAAATCTGATGCAGAGTATTGATCAATTGTTGCACTTCCCAACTGTCCAGCGCATAGAAAATACTTTGCGCTTCTCGGCGAGTCTGTACAAACTGCTCTTTTCGCAGCCAGGCCAATTGTTGCGAGAGTGATGACTGGGGGATGGGGATCAACTCGTTAAGCTGGCTGACACTCAGTTCTCCACCCTGTAGGGCGCAGAGAATCATCAGCCGCTGTTTATTGGCCAGCGCCTTAAGCAGTGTCACTGCCTTGGCGCTGTTGGCTGCTAGTTTAGATGAATCTATCATTATACTGGGTTCAATCTGCGTTAAAAGGACAGTAGTTTATTGCTTTTTCAGCCGCTTAGCTATGGCCATCCCCAGTAACATGGCGATTATGAAGGCAAAGATTTTAATATCCAGGTAAATGAGATTGGCGATGGCGGGTCCCGGGCAAAAACCTGACAGCCCCCAGCCGATACCAAAGATTACCGAGCCTATAATTAGCTGTTTATCGATTAAAGTGGCTGTCGGAATTTGGAATGAACTGGCCAGTATTGGCGATTTCTGATTGTTGATCCTGGCTTTGATAATGCTCCAAAAGCCGAGGCTAAATATCCCGGTAGCGGCAAATAATACCAGTGCTAAACTGGGGTCCCAAAGACCGCTGACGTTTAAGAAGCCTTGAATTTTGCTGGGGTGGGTCATAGCTGCTAACTGTAAACCTACCGCAAATAATAACCCGCAGGTGAATGTTGAAAACATAGATAGATAGCGATTGTTGGTTGGATTTAACATAATTGACTCTCCCATTTAAGACGCCAGGCTTAACAAATAGTAGCTGAGCACCGCGGCCAGCATGAAAATAGGTACACTTACCAGAGAGCGTTTAGATAACCTGGCCAGGCCACAAACGCCGTGTCCGCTAGTACAGCCAGAACCGTAAACGCTGCCAAAGCCTACAAGCAGTCCGGAGGCGATGATCAGAGGCCAGCTATTATCGATTTTTGGAACTGGTAGGGAAAAGGCGCTGCTGGCCAGGGCAGAGCCGGCTATAAGGCCTGCGACAAACAGCCAGGAGGCTGTGGTTGATTGCTTAGGTTTTTCCAGTAAACGGCTGGTTATGCCAGAAATGCCACTGATGCGGCCATTCAGATACAACAGCAAAAAAGCTGAACAGCCGATCAGAGCGCCACCGAGTAATGCGCTAAGCGGGGTGAATTGTGTGTAGTCAATCATAATAAACCTGTGGTTATTAAGGGAGAATATATTGTATATTATAAATATACGATATAGCAAATCGCCGTTGATAGCAACCGCAAAGTGGCTTTTAATGGCCTGGAACAGATCCTGGCATACTATTGGGGAGTAAGGGGACAGCTAAAAGTTTTCCGGCGGACTACTTTTTGTGGAAATAATAAGCGCAGCTAAGACCTACCAATAGACCGAACAAGTGGCTCTCCCAGGAAATGTAGCTGCGCAGGGGCAAAACGCCAAATACTAAGCCGCCGTAGCTGATACCGACAAACAGGGAAATAGCAATCAGTTTAATTTTTCCCGAGAGAATGCCTGCCAGTAATAAATAGCCAAAATAGCCGTAGATTAAACCGCTGGCGCCTACATGAATGGCAGTGCGGCCAAATATCCAAACCAGTAAACCACTGCCAAATATGCAGATCAGGCTGACTTGTAGATAGCGACGAGTGCCGTGTTGCAACAACAGAAAACTGAACAGGGCAAAGGGCAGGATATTGGAAAAGAAGTGCCACAAATTATTGTGCAGTAAAGGAGAAGTGACAATCCCCAGCAAACCACTTAGTTCACGGGGGATAAGACCAAAGTTATTCAGTACTCGGCCGCTGAGCAAGTTTAGGATCTCTATGCCGGCGATTATCAGTGACAAGCTGATCACTAAGTTGATTTGCTGACGCATAGTTAACTTGCTCGGGCTGTTCATATGACTGTTCCAATAAACTGTGAGTGGAGTTTACAAAATGATGTGTGGCAAAAAGCGGGATAAATCTTGGGTCACTTTGTTTTTATCTTCGCGCACCGATATTCCCGCTGCCTGGTCACCAACCAGCCAGGAGCCAATTAAGGTGAAGTTATCACCAAAGGCCGGCAGTGGGCTGTAGGCCTGGTATATATAACCCTCATCGCCGTAGGGACCGTCGGATGAATACACTTCTTTACCGGCTAAGTGAATACTGATGTTGGCACCTTCACGGGCAAAGATCGGCTTTTTCACATAATTGACTAACTGGCTATTTTTTAATTCATCTTCAAAGAAACTCGGCAGTAAATTTGGATGTTGTGGGAACATTTTCCAGAGCATCGGCAGCAGAGCCTTGTTGGACAGTATCGCCTTCCAGGGTGGCTCTATCCAGGAGACGGCCGCTGCCTCTAATACATCGCCGTACTCTTCGCGAAGCATAAATTCCCAGGGATAGAGTTTAAACATCCAGCTGATTTTTAAATTTTCCAGATCGGTAAAGCAATCATCGGCTGAGAGGCCAATATCTTCAACGTAGATAAACTTACATTCTATCCCCGCCGCCGTGGCGCAATCTTCCAAATATTGCACAGTACCGCGGTCTTCGTCGGTATCTTTACAGCAGGAAAAATATAAAATTTCTCCGGGGTGCTCGAGTTTAAGCTGAGCAAAGCGATTAATAATCTTTTCTTGCAGTGAGTTGTACTGATCGGCGCGCCGGTTTAGCGCTCCGGCGTTGACCTGGTCTTGGAGCCACAGCCACTGCCAAAATCCTGTTTCGTACAAGCTGGTTGGGGTATCGGCATTGTTTTCATAGAGTTTGGCGTAGCCACTGCCGCCGTAGACTAAATCCATCCTCGCGTACAGAGATGGATCACCTGCCAGCCAGGAGTTGCGGATATAATCCCAGTGTTGCTCGGGGATTTGAAATCTTTGCATTAACTGTGGGTCGGCGATAACTTTATCCACCACACTGAGGCACATTTGATGCAGCTCTTCGGTGGGAGCTTCTATATCGCGCTCAATCTGCTGCAGTGAAAATTGGTAGTAGGCGGTTTCGTCCCAATAGGCCTCTCCGTGCATGGTATGGAAAGTGAAGCCATATTCCGCGGCGCTTTCGCGCCAGTTGGGACGTTGTTTAATGATAGATCTGAACATTTAGCCGCCCCAGCTACTGCGCGACGTTCTGCCGCCAAAGCTAGATTTAGCCGCTATAGTTGAGCCAAAACCGCCCCGTGACATAGTGCGTCGCACTGTCGGCTTAGGTTTAAAGGCTTTGTCGTTGACCCTGACTTTATTTGAGTTGGCACTGCCGTACAAACTGCCGTCGGTTGAAGTCCATTTTCCATAGGCGGGAGACCTTCTGGAGTAGGAGGTATATAGGGGAGCCGAGCGAAAGCCACTATTCATCATTGAGCCGAACATGTAACCGGCCATCAATGGCATGAAGATACTCTGGTTATTCTGCACCGGGAAAGATTGACAGTTGTTAGCGCCAAAATCTTCCACGCAAGCACGTAAATTGCTGTATTTAGGGCCACTCTTAATGGCCTCTTGTTCGGCCTGTTTGTAGGCTATTTCGCACTGTTCGGTTTGACCCGGATTACCGGAAATGCAGTCATCTACACTTCTGTAAACTTGCGCTTCTTGCCTGTCGTCGCTGCAGCCAATTAGTGTTCCAGCGGTGACCGCCAACGCCAGAGGTCTGAAGGCAAAAAGCTTTGGTGCCTTGCGCATTACCCCTAAGTCTATGCTCTGTGTCCTTTTCATCATTAACTCCCGGCTAGTAAGTCATACATGCAGCATTTAATAAACCTACAGCAACCGATGTACCCGCTAAGACGATGCCTGCCGATACTTCGTTGTCGTTGATCCGCTGTACGATTTTTGGCATAAAGATGAAGCGCACAATAGCGAAGGCAATAGTTTGCGCAACTAAGGCAACCAGACCCCAGACAACAAAGTCGATCAGTGATTCAGAGTTAGATGCAGCACTGGCCAGCGCCAGTGAAAAACCGATCACGGCTCCCATGAATCCGATGGCTGCAGCAGTATTTTGTTCTTCCTTGACTAATTTCCACTCATCGTGAGGAGTAATTAAAGTGTAGACAAACTTAAAGGTTAGCAACAGTAAAATTGAGACGCCAAAGTAGATGGCAAAATCAAGCAGGCCTAGCAGTGAAGCTTGTATCGCTTCCATAATCGATGCTCCTATATATCGGGTGTTTCACAAGTGGGGTTGCATTCGCGGCAGTTATTGCTTTTTGTGCAAATAGTGCCGCTTTGTTTTTGTATTGCAGCGAATTTTATGTCATTGGCGACTAATTATCCAATAATATCAATGTCCGCAGGCTGTAAATCGAAGCCAGTGGTTTTAACCATGCAGCGGTCAGCACGATTCTCAATGATTTTTTCCTCACCGAAGTACATCACGTATTCATACATTTCATCCTTGATTTGCCGCTCATAGAGCATGCAAAATTGATCGGTTTCGGAGTTGCTACTGTCCTGGGTGTAGGTTCTTTCGGTCATTGCTACAGGCGCGGCAGTGGCGCCTTCAGCATTTTGCCACACAGGTTGGTAGTGATTGCCCTCAAGTTGAATTTCACTCTGGCTGATACCTGTGTCTAAGATGCGATCCCACTGACTCTGGCTGCTGATACTCTGGGTATCATAAAAATACCAAAGTTTAACGTCGCTGATATGGTTTTCTGTCATGCCGCCTTCCAGCAGAACCTGGATGAATGCGTCATCATCGGTGTAGTAGCGTAATACTGTAGTCGTATCATCCAGTTTTACCACACCGACAGCCTGAATCAGATGGGTGGTAGCAGCGCCTTCAATAACAAGATCCGGTTCAATTAAACGCAGCTTTAAACTGTCCAGCTCAAAGGCGCCACCTATACGCAGACCCATTATTTCAGGCGCTAGGTCTTTGATTTCAGGGGTTTCTTTTTTACCAAACCATTTTTTAAACATTCTGCTGCTCCAAGGTGGTTTTATCTGCCTCAGTGAACTGCTACCTGCCAATTGAGGACTTAGTTATTAGTGCGGGCGGCTATGGCTTTCAGCCCTTGTGAGTATAGTGCTTTTTGCTGCCATGACGACGCTTCAGGCTCTGTATGCTATTTGATTCTTGCTGGTCGCAAATGCGCGGGTTAATTTTAACCCCAGGCTATATTGGTAATGCGATTTGCCGCGATGTAATAGAGGGTGCAACCTGGCTCTACACTATGAGTCAGAGCCGGGTTCAACTCTATGCTCTCGGGTCCGTTGCTAGATACACCAATTAAGGTGGCGCTGTATTGATGCTTGAATTGATAAAAAAGCGCTTCGAACAGGACTTGTTCCGGTGCATCATAGCGCACCGAATATTGGGTCATGCCACGATTTGAGTCTAACAACTGATGATGTAATACGCTGGAGCCTGGATCCATCGCTGACTTTGCTATCATTTCTACGGCAACAGAGGGCATGCACTCTATATTTGGACAGTGATTTTTTAATAAACTGCCCAGCTGTTCATCTTTAAAATAGGCAATAATGTGCGCGTCCGGATTAGTCTGTGCGCAAAAAAGCGCTGTGGTCATAGTGATGTCGTCTTCCGGATTATCAATAATAATACAACTGGCAGTGGCAACTGAGGCGCGCTGCATTTCAATGGCGTTACTAAAACTGCTGGTTTTAGCAAAACCTATTTTATCGGGCAGTGGGTTTTCTATGTCTGCTTTAACACAGAGCGCAATTTTTTGCTGATTACTGCTGTCTTCTGTCTCTTTCAATAATAGGCGGATTAATTGCAATGTGCGGTTGCCGTTCCAGCCAATGATTAAAATGTGATTTTGGTAATTTAGTTTCTTCAAACCTTGTACCCCTTTGCGCCATTGATAGGAAACAAATGACGCGATACGGCCTATGACTAAGCCAAATAGGCTGAGTCCAAACGGGATGACAAATAGCGCAGTGGCATATTTACCTTGGGATGTCGTTGGAGAGAGGTCTCCGTAACCGACAGTGGATGCGGTCACCATGATCCAGTAGATAAAGTTGGCATCTGCAGTGATGGCTGTTTCGCCACACAGTGCCAAAATTATCCAGCTGAGCACAAAATAGAGCGCGATGGCGACAAACAGACTGTGCCAACGCAACTCTATAAAGTATTTTACAAGCACCTTGCGGAGCCTATCGAATCCAGTCATTACGGTTATTTTTTACCGAGTATCCTGGCCAGTTCATCGTCGGCTGAACTGTTGGATCCAGTTATTCCAGCGCTTTGCAGGCGTTTTTCCAACTCGTCACCGGATTCATCCGCCGCTAACTCAGATGCTGCTTCCATTTCTGCCTGGCGTTGATTTTGTTTGTCCTGAATACGGGACAGAGATTCAGCCGCTGTTTTCATCTTGCCATTGGCACCTAAGTGTCTAGATGAAACTGCCGCCTGGGCTTTTTGCACTGAGGCTGTGGCCTTGACCATGTCCACTTGTTGCTCCATACGGCGCAGGTTGTTTTTCGCCTGACTGATGTTACTGCGCAAAGTGGTTTCAGATTTCGTGAACTGATCAACGTACTGTTGTTCAGAATCCATCTGTGCTCTTAAATCTACAACTTTACGGGCACAATCCAGCGCCAGTGCCTGGTCGCCTTTTTCATTGGCTGCCATGGCGTGAGTTTCGTACTCAGCGACAGATTTTTCAAAGCTGGCCACTTTCTGCTGGGCTAATTTACGCTTCGCCATAATCTGCGTCAGGGAGTGATCAGAGCTGCGTAACTCTTCTTTAGCTTCACGTATTTCCTGATCTAAAATACGCAGTGCCTGATTATCTGCAACTGCTTCAGCTGCTTCGTTTACTCCGCCTTTAACGGCGCTAACCAGTCTTTTCCATACACTCATTACAGATTCCTCTTACTTTAAATAGTCTTCGTAGGCATCGAGAAAAGCGGCGACATTATCAAATAAGGTCTCCACTTCGATGATGATGCTCTCTTCTTTAGATTGTGATGACAGGGCGCCAAACGCCATGTAGTAATCTTCATTTTCAACACGGGTAATGCCGATAGTGGTCAGCGGGAAAACTTGGTGCGTTTTCAAAATCTGTTCGTTTAGTCCAGCAACATCCGCTACCGAACTGCTGGCGAATAAAATTGATTCGACCACAATTTGTGCGCCACTGACGGCAACGTAAGCATCCAGCCCATCTTCGTTAGTGATAAATAGGCAATCGTTTTCAGAATGAACAACCCAATTACTTTGTTGTGATAGTGACTCTTCTATTGTTGAAAGGTCCCAACTCATACGTCCATCTCCTAAAGTTTTTTATCAGCACACTCGACCTGTGCCGACGAAGCTTATAATATATAATAAATACGATCTGTAAAGTAAAAATAACTTATTTTTGTGATTTATTTTGTGTTTTTGTAAATAATACGTTACAAAAGCACTTTCCCAAGACTTAAAGGTGAGCAAAAAATGCCCGAAAATACTCCTGTTACTGATTATAGAGAGCTGATAAGCCGGATTATTAAATCAGAAATGTCAAAACGCAAAATCAGGTATGAGGATCTTAGTCAATTATTAGCGGCGCATGGGACTGTGCAAAGCAGTGCTAATTTGAGGAATAAGATAAACCGGGGAATTATGGGGGCTGATTTGTTCATTCAATTATTTTTAGTCTTGAATGTTAAGCAGCTCGATAGAGAATCCATCCTCGAAATTGTGTCTAGCCTCAATGACTGACGAAAATATACATTATCTGTAGTTAAAAATCGCCCAGAAAAGGCAAAAAATCAAGTTAATAACAGGGCCCCTGAGTGATCTGTATCGCTTCAGGGGGTTTCAGTGCTATGTGCTTAGTATGCAAAAGGGTTATCTATTGAAGGGGAGGGTTCTGTGAACCATCTTGGACCGTCATCGGTCATATAAAAATGGTCCTCTAAGCGGATACCGAATTCATCGGGCATCACCAGCATCGGCTCGTTGGAGAAGCACATGCCCGGCGCCAGTAAAGTTGTTTCGGCGCGATTTAAGTAGGGCCACTCGTGGATATCTAACCCTATGCCGTGGCCGGTGCGGTGCGGACAGCCAGGAGTTTGATAGTCTGGTCCCATCCCCTGCGACGCCAGGTATTCTCTGGCCGCTATATCCACATTGGCGCAGGGCTCGCCGTTAACCGCAGCTGCAAAAGCAGCCTGTTGCGCGTTGTATTCAACTTGCCAGAGCATCCGCTGGCGCTGGTTCGGCTCGCCGAATACGTAGCTCCTGGTAATGTCAGAAATGTAATTTTCTACCATGCAGCCTGTGTCTATCAGCACCATGTCGTTTTCTGCCAGATCCCGGCTCTCTTTTACTCCATGGGGAAATGAAGAGTCTACGCCAAACAGCACGATGCAGAAATATGAGCCTTTAGGGGCACCCATTTTTCGGTGTGCGGCATCAATAAATTCACTGACTTCTGCCGTTGAGATACCGATCCGCAAAATTCGTGCCGCCGCTTTTTGTACTGCTAAAGTGATGTCTTTGGCTTTTTGCATCAGGCACAGTTCAGCACTGGACTTAATGGCTCTGCAGCCGGCGGTGATTTCTTTAGCGCTAACTAATTGGTAGTGGTTGCCGACCAGATCAATACCATTACTGATAAAGAAAGGACTGGATTCATCAATTCCGATATTTCCTCGCTCTATGCCCATGCCCGCCAGTGTGTCACAAAACAATTGGTAGGGGCTCTGATGCTCTTGCCAGGGACGGATATCACCTTTGATGCCCATGAATTGTAAAATAGTGCCCTGTTCAAAATAGGGAGCTATATAGACGATTTGGCCTTTAGCTGGCAATATCGCACCGACCATTCTCTCGCTGGCAAACCAGCGAGTACCAGTAAAATAGAACAAATTAGTGCCAGCATTTAAGTAAATGGCGGCTATATTATCTCGCGACATTAACTGCTGGGCTCTGTCTATGCGCTGTTGAAATTCACTGCTGTGAATGGCGCCGATGTCCTGGCAAACATTGCTTAATTTTGCTAATTCGGTTGCTGCATCGGAGCCGCCTACACCTTGGGTCATGTTCATGGTCTTTACCTGTATGTTGTCGGGCAAAAAATTGTGGGTGAGCGCTGGCGAATTGAGCCAGTGCTCACAGAACTATGCTGTTGCTTGTTTGTTGGGTTATAGACTGGCTAATAGCTTTACTAACAGGCGCCAAAAGTCGCTAACTGAACTTATCTCGAGTCGCTCATCAGGGGAGTGAGCGCCACGAATATTGGGGCCAAAAGAAACCATCTCCATGCCGGGATACTTGGCACCGATAATGCCGCACTCTAAACCGGCATGTATGACTTTAACGGCAGCTGAAAATCCCATTTCCTGTTGGTGAATATCCAGAAATTGCTTGAGTAATCCGGTCTTTGGATCGGGTAGCCAGCCAGGGTAAGGGCTTTCAAATTGGCATTGCATACCCGCGAGCTGTAAACAGGCCGCTACTTTGTCTGCCATGGCTTGGGTTTTGGAATCCGCAAGCGACCTGGCCAGTAAGCAGACCTCAAGGGTGCCTTCTGTAAGGGTGACTACGCCAAAGTTGTTTGAGGTGTGGGTGACTCCCGGTAAGTCGCGACTCATACTGTCTACCCCGTGAGGCAGACTATAGAGTAGGTTTATCAGTTGATTCTGATCAGCTTTAGTCAATACTTGCGAACATTTATTATCGCTGCTATTGAAGTCAATACTGAGATAGTCATCAACCCCTTTGAGCTCAGATTTAAACAGGCTGAGTGTGTGATCGATAATGGCAGTGATCTTCTCTACTTCGATTTCTGTACAGAAAATAGTTGCTACAGCTTCGCGGGCGATGGCGTTTCTCAAGGTGCCGCCGTTTAAACCAGTCAGCGAAAAATTCGTATCGCTATTCAGTAAATAGAGAAGTCTGGCCAGCAGCACATTGGCGCTGCCGATACCTTTATGGATGTCCAGCCCGGAGTGGCCTCCGCGCAATCCAGATATTTTAATCTCATAGCTAGTGGCACTGCTGTCACAGTTGTGGGTTTCAAATTGCTTATTGCCAGTGATGTCGACCCCCCCGGCACAGCCAATGTAAACGTCACCGCTGTCTTCGGAGTCGAGATTGAGCAATATTTTGCCCGCCAGAATACCGGGTTCCAACTCCGTGGCTCCACGTAAGCTGGTCTCTTCTTCTATAGTAAATAGGGCTTCGATGGCGCCATGTGCTATATCATCACTGGCCAGAACAGCCAGTGCTGCAGCAACCCCAATGCCGTTATCCGCGCCTAAAGTGGTACCTAGGGCAGTAACCCAGCCGTTCTCTATCACTGTCAGAATAGGATCTGTGCTGAAGTTGTGGTCTGAATCTGAGTTTTTCTGCGCAACTATATCCAAGTGGCCCTGCAAGACGATGGTGGGGCGGTCTTGCATGCCCGGCGTGGCAGGCTTTTTGATCAGTAGGTTGCCGCAAGTATCAATGTAGGGTGATAAATTGCGCTGAATTGCCCAGTCATAGAGCTGTTGGCGAATAGCCTCTTCCTCAAAAGAGGGGCGGGGAGTGTCGCATAAAACTTGAAATTGCTGCCAGATTTCCCGAGGTTGTAAATCTAACATAGGCTTTTTAATAGGGGATTGCATTGGCGCGGATAACCTTTATATAGGTGGAGGATAAAAGGACAGAGATTTTGCCCGCTACTCTACCTTGTTGTTCGGGGTATTAGTAGATCTGGCTGCCAATGAATACAGTTTGTAGACAAAAAAACAAGAGGGGGGAGGAGTCGAAAATTACAGGGAAATGGTATTGATTTGCGATTTGATTACTTTTTTTGCAGCACAAGCGCACTTACCGCATTGGTCGGCGATACAAAAATCTTTGTTTAAGTCGCGAATTGATCGTGCGCCTTGAGTAACACATTGTTTGATTTGGCTGTCAGTTACTGCGTTACAAATACAAATATACATAAAATCAACTACTAATCATGGCTGTTAAGTGGAACGTTAAAACTATATGTAAATAATAACGATTATTATTTAAATTTCAAGAAGTATTTGTAACTTTGCCTTGCTTCTAAAGGTTCTTTGTAAAGCTAAGTAGTAAAGATTATCAATTACTAACTAATTGATTTAAATGGCGAAAATATTGATTTTTGTCTTTTCGGTGCTAAAATGTATGGCAGCTAAAAAAGGAATTAATATCTTAGGGGCCAATTATGCAAGGTGATAAAGCAGTTGTTGCTCAGTTAAACAAAGTGCTGACGATTAAATTAACGTCTATTAATCAGTATTTCTTACATGCGCGTATGTTTAAAAACTGGGGTTTAGAAGAGCTAAACGAGAAGGATTACAAAAAATCAATCAAAGATATGAAACAGTCCGATGATTTGATTGGAAGGATACTTTTTCTGGAAGGGCTGCCTAATTTGCAGCAGCTGGAGAGGTTACGTATCGGCGAGCACACCGCAGAGATGCTCAGTTGCGACTTGGAGTTGCAACACGAGTTAATGAAGATACTTCGCGCCAGTATCGCCTTGGCGGAAACACAAGCGGATTATGTCAGCCGAGATCTGCTGGAAGATATTCTTGAATATGAAGAAGAGCACGTGGACTGGATTGAGTCTCAGCAGTACTTAATTGCAGAAGCGGGCATTCAGAATTATATTCAATCTCAAATGGAGGATTAGTGATGAAAGGTAATGACAAGGTAATTGCACAGCTAAACACACTTCTCGCCGGTGAGTTGGCGGCTATGGATCAGTATTTTATTCATTCGCGGATGTACGAAGACTGGGGGTTAGAAAAGCTCCACGAACGTATTGCGCATGAGTTTGAAGATGAAAAAGAGCACGCTTCAAAACTGATTGCCAGGATGTTGTTCCTGGAAGGTATTCCCGACATGGTTACCCGGGAGGCAATCCATATAGGTAAAGATGTACCTGAAATGTTGCAAAACGATCTGAATTTTGAATATGCAGTAGTGACGGCACTGAAGAAAGCGATTGCTATCTGTGAGACCGAGCAAGATTATCAGTCACGTGAGATTCTCGAGAAGTTGTTGGAAGACACAGAGGAAGATCATGCTTACTGGCTGGAGAAACAGTTGGGCCTGATTGACAAAATGGGCTTGCAAAACTATTTACAGTCACAGGCGTCTTGAAGCACTGACTGATATACTAGTGCAAGAACCAAGCGAGCTGAGGCTCGCTTTTTTGTGGCTGCTGTGGCGAGCAATGAATTGGAAGTTGCAAGTAGTGAGTTGTAGGCAGAAGGTGAGATGAGGATGCGGAATTACCGAGCATTTTTACAGTAACCAGCCCAGAGCAAGGCCCCACAAAGCGGCATGAAATGCCTGTGCAGTGACCAGAATGGTCGTTAATCGTAGTGGTATGCAAAATTAGCATTGATTAATAAAAAAAATTAATAACAAAAGATACGATCAATAAAAATAATCTAAATAAGCTTGCTTTTTCATTATGAGAATCTTCTTTGATATCTTTATTGTGATGTTTCTAAAACGACAGAAACATGTCTGAATTTCCGATGCGGCGGTATCATGGGCGATGACAGTACTTGCAACAAACAAACAGCCGTTGTTTCGCAAGGTTGGTAAACACGGATATTGTCGACAATCAGTCGAATGTGGCTGGTCGTAATTTGTCCAATATAGGGTGGTTGTTTCTAAAGCCTTAAAACAGGCTGCGGATCTCACTCTCAACGCCAGCTTTCTCTTGACAGAAAATTATTCTCATGCAGAATGTTGGCTAGCTTAAAGTCAGTTTAAGCATGAAATAAAAACAATTATATGATTACGTGCCTTAAGTTATTATCAGTTTACAAAGCTTAGGTATTTAGTTTCTTATGAGGATAAGTCATGAAAAAAAGTATAATCGCAGCTGCGGTACTTGCCGGTGGTATGATCATGTCAGGCCAGGCAATGGCGGCAAAGACACTTGTCTATTGTTCAGAAGGTAGCCCGGAAGGTTTTGATGCGGCACTTTACACATCAGGTACTACATTTGATGCGTCTGCCAACACTATGTTCGACGGTCTGGTTAACTTCAAAGTAGGTACAACTGAGGTTGTTCCTGGTCTTGCCGAGAGCTGGGATGTTTCTGTTGACGGTTTAGAGCTTACTTTCAAGCTCCGTCCAGGCGTTAAGTTCCACACGACTAAAAACTTTACTCCTACTCGTGATATGAACGCAGATGATATTATCTTCTCATTCAATCGTCAGATGGATAAAGAAGATCCATACTACAAAGAAAATAACGGTAACTTTGGTTACTGGAATGCTATGGATATGAGCAACCTAATCAACGACGTAGTAAAAGTTGATGATTTAACGGTTAAATTCATGCTTGATCACCCAGAAGCTCCTATCGTCAGCAACATGGCTATGGCCTTCGCCTCTATCCAGTCAGCTGAATACGGCGCGCAATTAGTTGCATCTGGCAAGCTTGGTGATCTGAACCAGAAGCCAGTTGGAACAGGTCCTTTTCAGTTTGTTGGTTACAAGAAAGACTCTGTAATCCGCTATGCTAAGAACACTCAATACTGGGGTGAGCAAGCGAAGATTGATAACTTAGTATTCTCAATCACTACTGACGCATCTGTTCGTTTCCAGAAGATGAAAGCGGGCGAATGTCATGCCATGCCTTATCCTAACCCTGCAGATATCGCTGACATCAGAAATACTGATGGCATCAATATGATGCAACAGGAAGGTCTGAACGTTGGTTACTTGGCTTACAACACTGAGAAAGACAAGTTCAAAGATGTTCGTGTACGTAAAGCACTTAACTACGCGATCAACAAAGATGCTATCAAGCAGGTAGTCTTTAACGGCGAAGCATCTGTTGCTAAGAACCCAATTCCACCAACAATCTGGTCTTATGATGAGTCTACGGTTGATGATGCTTATGATGTTGAAAAAGCCAAGGCGCTGTTAAAAGAAGCCGGCATTTCTGGATTCAAAACTAACATCTGGGCTATGCCTGTACAACGTCCATACAACCCTGATGCCAAGAAGATGGCTGAGCTTATCCAGGCTGACTGGGCTAAAATCGGTGTTGACGCTGAAATCGTAACATTTGAGTGGGGCGAGTACCTTAAGCGCTCTAAAGCAGGTGAGCACGATACAGTACTTCTAGGTTGGACTGGTGACAATGGTGACCCGGATAACTTCCTACGTGTTCTTCTAGGCTGTGCAGCTGCGAAATCTGGTGATAACCGTGCTCGCTGGTGTAATGCTGAGTTCGAACAAGAGCTACAAGACGCACTTCTGTCTACAGACCCTGAAGTACGTACTACAGCTTACGAAAATGCACAGAAGATCTTCAAGAAAGAAGCACCTTGGGCAACTATCGCTCACAGTACTGTTTTCATGCCAATCAGCGACAAAGTTTCTGGTTACAAGATCGATCCTCTCGGTGGACATTTCTTCCACAACGTTGATTTAAAATAATAATATTTTGATCTCCAAACAAACCGGCTCTTTGCCGGTTTGTTTTTTTCTATAGAATTAAATTTTTTCCTACAGGACAAAAAAATGTTCAGTTTTCTATTCCGACGTCTGTTGGTCTTGATCCCAACATACATAGGTATAACCTTAACCGCGTTTGTTTTTATCCGAGTCATACCCGGTGATCCCATTTTAGTTATGTCCGGAGAGCGCAGCCCGTCTCCTGAAAAGTATGCAGAGTTAATGCATGCCTTTGGCTTTGATCAGCCCTTATACGTACAATATTTCGAGTACGTGAAAGACTTGTTGCAAGGTGATTTTGGAAAATCAATTGTCACAGGTCGACCGGTACTCGAAGAGTTTTTTGAACTTTTTCCAGCCACTGTTGAGCTGGCAGCATTTGCGTTGTTCTTTGCGCTTCTTATAGGTATCCCCGCCGGCATTATCGCCGCCGTTAAACGTGGCACCTTTTATGATCACACCTTGATGACCATATCATTGACCGGTTTCTCAATGCCGTTGTTCTGGTGGGCGTTGTTACTGATCGTCTTTTTCTCTGGCTACTTAGGCTGGACACCCGTGTCAGGTAGAATTTCTGCACTGTACTTCTTTGATACACCGACCGGTTTTATGTTGATTGATAGCTGGCTGTCCAATGAAGAGGGAGCTTTTAAGTCTGCGGTGATGCACTTGATACTGCCTGCAGTAGCGCTGGGCACTATCCCTATGGCGACTTTTGCCAGACAGAGCCGCTCGGCAATGTTAGAGACACTCGGTGAAGACTTTATTAAAACGGCACGTGCCAAAGGTTTAAGCCCCTTTAAAGTGACAGTAGTACACGCCTTTCGCAATGCGCTGATACCTATTGTGACCGTTATTGGCCTGTCGGTAGGTGTACTCTTAGGTGGGGCCATCCTCACTGAGACTATTTTCTCCTGGCCCGGCATTGGTAAGTGGATGGTAGACAGTATCTTCCGTCGCGACTACCCGGTAGTACAAGGTGGTTTAATATTGATCGCTACTATCGTTATTATGGTGAATTTAACCGTCGATGTACTGTACGGCATCATTGATCCGCGTATTAGTAAGAAAGGGCATTAAGCATGAGTGGTGAAGCAATTAATAATCAACCAAAACAATCGGCGTTAATGGCGGTTCTGGCGAGTTTTTGGTTTGAATTCAGACAAAATAGAGGCGCATTCTACGGCTTAATATTTATGAGCATACTGTTGATCTGTGCTTTCCTGGCCGACTTTATTTCGCCCTATTCACCGATTGAGCAATATCGCGATGCATTGAAACTGCCCCCGGTTTGGGTGGACGGCGGTACTTGGGCGCATATTTTTGGAACCGATGCCCTGGGTCGCGATATGTTATCGCGGATGATTTACGGGTCGAGATTCTCTTTTTATATCGGCGTAATCGTTATTTGTATCTGTTTGACTGTCGGTGTGATGTTGGGGCTGATCGCCGCATTCAATAAAGGCTTTATTGAAAACTGCATCATGCGCTTAATGGACATTATTCTGGCTTTCCCAAGCTTGTTAATGGCCCTGGCACTAGTGGCTATTTTAGGTCCGTCACTGCTCAATGCGATGATAGCGATAGCCGTTGTCTATATCCCGCACTTTGTGCGCCTGACCCGAGCACAAGCGCTGTCTGAGTTGGGAAAAGACTATGTCTCTTCCAGTAAGACTATGGGTGCCTCGCAGGCGCGCTTGATGTTTATCAATGTACTGCCAAACTGTATGGCACCATTGATTGTTCAGGCGACCATGAGTTTCTCATCTGCGATCTTAGATGCTGCGGCACTGGGTTTCTTAGGTATGGGTGCGCAAGCGCCAACACCTGAATGGGGTACTATGTTGGCGGATGCACGTCAGTATATTCAATCGGATCCATGGATGATGGGTATTCCCGGTTTGGCTATCTTGTTCACGGTATTGTCTATTAACTTGATCGGTGATGGTTTGCGTGATGCACTTGACCCGAAAATGAAAACGTCTAAGACTTAAGGAGGCAATCATGAGTGAAGTTAAATCGAGTAAAGATGCAATTCTATCGATTAAAAATTTAAGTGTATCTCTGCCTCCGCGTGCGGACCGGCCCTTTGCCGTTGAAGATGTCAGCTTCGATGTCTTCCCCGGTGAGATCCTCTGTATCGTTGGTGAGTCAGGTTCCGGTAAGTCGATGTCTTCTAATGCGGTCATGGGATTGCTGCCTAAGCCGCATGTACATGTCTCCAGTGGCGAAATCATCTTTGAAGGGAAGGACTTAGTCAGCATCAGTGATTCGGCGATGCAGGAAATTCGCGGTAGTCGTATTGGCATGATTTTTCAGGAGCCAATGACGGCACTGAACCCGGTTATGAAGGTCAGGAAGCAGCTGCAAGAAGTGTTCGAGAGTCACCACTTGAAGTTGTCGAAAAAACAAGTCAAAGCTAAAATCATTGAAATGCTCGATGATGTGGGGCTTCCCGATCCAGAAATTATCGGTGAAAGCTATCCGTTTGAATTGTCAGGTGGGCAACGACAGCGAGTAATGATCGCTATGGCGCTGGCACTGCAACCAAAAATTCTGATTGCCGATGAGCCAACGACTGCTCTGGACGTAACCACTCAGGCGCAAATTTTAAAACTGGTTGCCGACTTGCAAAAGACCCGAGACATGGGGGTTATCTTTATCACCCACGATTTTGGTGTTGTGGCTGAGATCGCCGATCGGGTCATTGTAATGCGTATGGGTAAAATTGTTGAGCAGGGAACCGCTGAGCAAGTTTTGAACAGGCCAGAGCATCCCTACACCCGCAAGCTGATTTCCACGGTTCCGAACATGGGGGCGCCAAAAAGAGAGCCGGTGACTTCCGATGTCGTGGTTACAGTTAAAAATTTGTTCAAGACTTACGGTTCCGACAAAAAAAATTGGTTAGGCAAAGCGGGGCGTGTGGTACACGCATCCAAAGACATAAACCTGGAAATTCGCAAAGGTGAAACACTAGGTCTAGTGGGTGAGTCCGGTTCCGGTAAGTCCACTGTGGGCCGTTGTATCATTCGCCTGCACGATTCGAACAGCGGTGTAGTCGAATTTGAAGGCAAAGATATACTTACGTTAACCGATGCAGAAATGATGCCGGTTCGTCAGCATATTCAAATGATTTTCCAAGACCCTTACGCCTCGCTTAACCCCAGACGTAAGATCGGCGATATCATCACTGAAGGACCGACTATTCACGGTATTCCCAAAGCGCAATCATGGAAGAAAGCTGAAGAGCTACTAGACATTGTAGGTCTGGATAAATTCGCTTTAAAGCGTTATCCGCACGAATTCTCTGGTGGTCAGCGTCAGCGAATTGGTATCGCCCGCGCTCTGGCTATGTCGCCGAAGTTATTGATAGCGGATGAAGCGGTATCTGCTTTGGATGTATCAGTGCAGGCACAAGTGTTAGAGCTGCTGGATGAGATCAAGAATAAAATGGACCTCGCCATGTTGTTTGTTACTCATGATTTACGGGTGGCAGCGCAAGTGTGTGACAACATTGCTGTGATGAAGTTGGGTGAGATTGTCGAGTACGGACCGACTTACGATGTATTCCACAACCCGCAGCACGAATACACCAAGAGCTTACTTGCAGCGGTTCCCGGTAAGGACTGGGAAGTACCGGACCTGAGTGGCCAGTCAATCGAATAGTTATTGCCAACCACTAAAAACCCAGCAACTGCTGGGTTTTTTATTGCCAGTTTGCCGGCAAAGGGTTATTACAACTTAATTATGTTGATTAGCTTTAGCAAAGTACTGTTCGCGGCTCAGCAGGAAAAAAGGTAATTCGGTATCGTAGGCGATTATTGTTCCCTCTCTTAGCAGGCCGGCTCTGAGTAGGGATTTTGCCGAGGCGATGTTTTGCTCATCAACGACTGCCGTGACCCTGGGTAATTGCAAATCTTCAAAGGCATACTCGATTAATCGAGCGGCAACTTCAGCGGCAATTCCCTGGCCCCAGTAAGCGGGTTTCAGCCAGTAACCGGTCTCAATATTGCCGGTTTCCTCTCGGGTCGGCATAGGTTTTAACAGGCACATGCCGACACAGTTATCCGCGCTGTCGTAAATCAGCCAGAATCCCTGTCCATTGACGTTATTCAGGCGATGAAACCTCTCAAGTCCATCAACGACTTGCTGGTCGGTAAAGGCGGATCCTGTGATGTAGCGCTGAACTTTTTCATCTTGCATCATTTCAATTAAATGGCCGTTTGAATCTGCTGTGTCGCGGATTGGGATCAAGGTAAATCTATCGCTGTGTAAACTTGGGTTGGTTGGCATATCTATCCCTGTATAATGTAAAATTGTTAATACATCTGGAGTGTTTTTCGCTGTTAGATCAACATCTATCGACTAAGCATTACCGGACAATAGTGATCAATTGTTATTTAGAATAAAGGGCAGCGCAAGTGTTAATTAGGCGTACGAGAGTTAAATTAATAAGTGGGAGAACATTCTGTTTGCATCTATAAAGCGAGCGCTGTACTTATCTGTGGGGATCCTGTCACTGCTGCTCGGGGCTATCGGCATTTTCTTGCCACTGTTGCCAACCACGCCTTTTATTTTGCTGGCTTTGCTCTGCTTCTCTCGCTCTTCTCCCAGGCTCTACCAATGGCTCAAAGAGCACCCTTGTTTTGCGCTGCTAATCGCTAATTGGCAGGACCATCGCTGTATCAGTCTCGTTCATAAACGTCGGGCTTATACATTTATAGTGATTGGTTTTTCTATTTCTATCTATACTTTAGCAGTGTTTTGGCTGCAGCTAATGCTGTCGATAATGATGCTGGGCTTGTTGTTTTTTATTTACTCTACTGCGAGTGAGCCCAGAGCGGAAATACCTGACAAATAGCAGGGCCCAGCACTATTTTTACACATCTGTTTCAGATCCATAAACTGGCCTAAGAATTGCTAATTTAATCACGAGTCTACAAAAGCTACTGTAGCTTTTAAACTGGCGAATGATTTTTACAATGACAGGTGAGTATATGCAAGGGTCGATAATTATTAATGAGTCTCTGGCGCAATGGGATGATCTTGCGCGTCATCAAGAGTTATCTGAGGCCTTCACCCGGCTTGGCTATCAATTCTGTAAACGGCATAAATCAGCAAAAAAAGCAGCCACTGGCTATGTTTCTGCTGTGAACAAATACCATCAGAGCAGCCGGGTTTAGTGCTGCTATGGTAAAAGACTTGAGTCGCTATCGAACAGAGCAGCGAATTTATTTCTCCCGCAACTGGGTCAACAAGTGAAACAACTTTTTGCCTCGCCACTGTTGGTCGCCAGGGTTGTTCAGCTGCTGTTGCATTTGGATGAGTAATGGCTTTAGTGCAGCATCATTGGCAATATCTGCTATATCCTGAATCGTTTCAAGTTGCTGTTCGTACCAAAATTGATTTGCCCACTCCATTAATCGTCTATCGGCACTAAATAAGTCATTTTTCAGGCAGGCTCTGCCGAGTAATTGAAAAGTGTTTAACTCAGCTTTGGCATTGAAAGACGATAATTCGCTGCCTCTGGGGGTAATTATAACTGCTTCCCTGTGTCTGTCTGCAGGGTCGGGATCAAGATCTGAATCAGAGGTTCTTGTAATTGTGTCAAAGCCCTCCAGTTCTCGCTCATTTAGCTGCTTTATTTTGCGTAAGTTAAATAGCCAGCCAATTGAGCTGAGCATTGCCAGCACCCCAAGTAGCCAAAGCAACCAGGAGATGTTGTCAGTGGCTAATTCAACAGCGGGGGTTTCTGTCGGTGTCACTGAGTTTTGTGCAATTTCGCGCTCTATAGAAGATTCGCCATTAACCCCCGCCAATACTTGTAAGATTTGTTTTTTGATAGTCGCTGACTTCTGGCTGTCGCTGTTGGTATCCCACCAGTAGATGCGAATCTCTGGGAAGGTGATCTCCCCGCGTTCCAGTAGCTGAATTTGCTGCTGTTCGACACGAATGCCCTGCACACCGTTTTTATTGGTCTTATCGGTCAGCGCCAATTTGCTGTTTTGTATGTTGATGATTTCAGGTGCTTTGGTGATTAACGGGGGCAAATTGGCAGCGGCAATACCGTCCACTGTCAATGTTATCTGCCGTTTGATGATGTCACCGACTCTAACAATTGAGTTCTTTTGCCAGCTCTCTTTAATGCTGACATTGCTCGCGGGTAGCCAGTAATTAGCGCTGTCAAAGTCTTGTCGGGCGCGCACGTTAATCTCTAAGTTGTTGGCTCTGACTTGGATCTGGTTGCCATCTTGTTGCGAGCCGTTAAAAATAGGGCCCTCGATAATGTATCTGCCCATTTCCTTTGGGAAAATAGCGTAACGTTGTTCTATGACGTTGTATTCACGGCCGCGAATTTCTATGATTTGCACTGCACTTTGATCTAACAATTGCACTTGAGCTTTAGCGATTTTAGGTGCGGATATTTGGTAACCCGCTGCCAATGGCTGATCTGAATAGATATTGAGGGTGTATAAATACAGTGCTTGCTCGTAATTGTCGTCCAGCTGTAATTGTGCATCTAAAATGATCGGCATATCGGTGACCGGTAAAAACCGTGTTGGGCTGTTGCTTCTAATATAAATACTGAAAGCTTCACTGCTCTCCTGATTATGGGTCAAGCTGGGGATATCTAAATAGCCAGATTTGCGTGCGCGTAATTGTAGCTCCCAGCGGACCATGCTGGATCGTTTCCCTTCCGCATAAGAATTTATCATCATCTTTTTTTGATCGAGAATAATAAATTGACTCTGCAGCGGGCTGGTATTTAAAGGGCTCTGCGATGGATTATCAGTTTCTACTTTTAGTATTATGTTATCGCGAGGAGAATACTGCGCGCGATTGGCACTAGTGGTCAAAGCACCATGGCTAGTGAGTGGTAGCATCAAAAGTATTGATAAACCGACTAAAGTTTGGATAAATGGCTTTGGCATGGTTAAGTTCACAGTAATTCAGCAATAGTAGTTGGCTAGATAAAGCTAATATGTTTGAATTATCAATGATGACGAGGGATAGTGCAAACATCCCTTTAAATAATTAAAATATTGATATAAAGAACAAAAAATAGACTACAAGTATGAAGGTCAATCATACCTGGTCTATACTTACAGCCATTAAATAACCAAATAAAAAAACCCAAGGATCCGCTGACGATGTCAACTGAAATCGGAACAATCAAGGCTTCACTGCTAAAAGAGCTAAATGAAGAATTAGACAGTAAATTAGCTCAAAAGAAAGCGACAGCGGTAAAGCAATTTGCCCAGGCATATTATGCCGCAGCTTCTGAATCAGACTTAGAAGCCTGGCGTCTAGATGATTTGTACGGAGCCACTTTAGAGAGCTGGCAGTTCATTCAGAGCTACAGGGGTGAGACGCCAGCCATTCGCGTTTACAACCCAAGCTATGAAGAGAACGGTTGGCAGTCGACCCATACTTTTATCGAAGTCCTGCAATCAGATAAACCTTTTTTGGTAGACTCGCTGAGAATGGAGTTAAACCGTCGCAATTTAACCATTCACGCGATTAATAATACGGTATTGACGACCACCCGAGATGCTTCCGGTCAGTTGCAAAAACTGATCACAGCTAAGTCTAAAGACTCCGGCGGAGTCAGAGAGTCATTGATTTCAGTGGAAATTGATCGCCATACTGACAAAGCGCAATTGGCGGATCTTCGGGCAACTTTAAGCGAGATCCTGAATGAAGTATTGGCAGTTGTCGGTGATTTTCCGGCGATGGTTAAGCACTGTGAAACAGCCATTAGTAGTTTCAACGGTAAGGTCAGTAAAAACACTAAGGAAGATGTTAAAGAGACCAAAGAGTTTTTGATTTGGCTTAAAGATCATTTTACCTTTTTAGGTTATGACGAATATAAAGTCGTTAAAAAAGGGGGTAAGACTGAATTAGTTGCTATCGAAAACTCCCAGTTAGGATTGCTTAAATCAGGGGATGAGTACTGCCAGTCACAACTTTTTCACGAGATCTCCGATGATGTAGCGCTGGATCAAACAGATATCATCACCTTTTCCAAGGCCATGGCAAAATCTCGTATACACCGTCCATCACACCCGGATTACATCAGTGTCAAAAAGTTTGACACTGCCGGTAAATGGGTAGGAGAAATTCGTTTCCTCGGTTTGTACACTTCCTCTGTATATAACAAAAGCTCAACCTTGATACCTATTATCCGCTGCAAAGTTGAATCGATAATGGAGAGGTCGGAATTGCCACACGGTGGACACAACTGGAAAGAATTGCTGCAGATATTAGAGATACACCCGCGCGATGAAATTTTCCTGACCCCAACTGATGAGTTGTTTGCCATGGTGATGGGCATTCTGCAGATTCATGAGCGTCGACAGATTCGACTTTTTATTCGTAAAGACAGAGGCGAGCATTTCTTTTCTTGCCTGGTATACGCGCCGAGAGATGTCTACAGTACTGAGTTTCGAGTAAAAGTAGAGAACATCCTCAAAGAGACTTTAGGTTGTGATCAATCTGATTTTCATACCTATTTCTCTGAATCAATACTGGCAAGAACCCAGTTTACGCTGCGCAGCTCCAAGGGTAATGTCAGCTCTAATACAGACCTTAAAGCCATCGAGACATTAGTTCGCCAGGCATCTCGCAGCTGGCAAGATGAGCTGAAAATGGCGCTGGTCGAAAAGTTTGGCGAAGAGAGAGGCCTGAACGCCTATAATAAGTATGGGGTTAATTACCCGGCCGGTTACACTGAGATGTTCAACCCGCGAACAGGTGTTGCCGACATAGGCTATATGACAGATTTGACCGATGACCAGCCACTGGCGTTAAGTTTCTACCGCCAGTTAGAAAATGAAGGTAACGAGCTGAATCTGACCTTGTACAATCTGCATCAGCCGTTACCGCTGTCTGATGTACTGCCGGTGCTAGAGCATTTAGGGCTTAGAGTTATCGATGAACACCCGTATCAAATTAAAGCCGGTGATAATGTTGTTTGGTTACACGACTTTAACTTAGTTTATAACGGCAATGGCAGCATTGATGTCAAAGACCATCGTATCTCTTTTCAGGAAGCATACTTAGCTATTTGGAATAAACGTGCCTCCTCTGATAACTTCAACCGTTTAGTGCTCGGGGCTAAGCTGGAATGGCGTGATGTGGTTTTAGTGCGCGCCTATGCGGCTTACATGAAGCAGATTCGCTTTCCAATCAGTACTGATGCGATCATAGCGACACTGAATCAATATCCGGCGATTGCCGAGCAGCTGGTTAGTTTGTTCCACGCTTACTTTGATCCAAAAAAGGCTTCAGCAAAAAAGGCAGATAAAATTGAAGAGGCACTCGTTAGTAGCTTTGATGGCGTTACTAGTCTCACCGATGACCGCGTCTTAAGGCAGTATCTGGCGTTAATTAAAGGCACAGTGCGTACCAACTTCTTCCAGAAAGATTGCAGTGGGAGCACTAAAACTTATGTCAGTTTTAAGTTGACGCCCCAGGAAATTCCCGGCATACCACTACCTGCACCGCTATTTGAAATCTTTGTTTTCTCGCCGAGAGTGCAAGGTGTGCACTTGCGTGGCGGCAAAGTTGCCCGCGGCGGCTTGCGTTGGTCTGACCGGGCTGAAGATTTCCGCACCGAAGTCTTAGGACTGGTAAAAGCACAGCAAGTGAAAAATGCCGTGATTGTGCCGGTGGGCGCCAAAGGTGGTTTTGTACCGCAATACTTGCACGATGGTTTGTCCCGTGAAGAGTTCCTGGCTGAAGGTATTGCCTGCTACAAGATATTTATCAGTGCGCTTTTAGACATTACCGACAATTTAGTTGAGGGAGAAGTGGCGCCACCTAAAGATGTGGTACGTCGTGATCAGGATGATCCTTACTTGGTGGTTGCCGCCGATAAAGGCACTGCAACATTCTCAGATATTGCCAATGGTATTTCGGATGAGTACGGTTTCTGGATGGGTGATGCTTTCGCCTCTGGTGGCAGCGTTGGCTACGATCATAAAGGCATGGGTATTACCGCTAAAGGTGCCTGGGTGTCTGTCGAACGGCACTTCCGGGAAATGGGTGTAAATACCGCTAAGGACAAATTTACCGTTATTGGAATCGGTGACATGGCCGGGGATGTGTTTGGTAATGGTATGTTGCTGTCGGATAAAATTTGCCTGATAGCGGCCTTCAACCACATGCATATTTTCATAGATCCAAATCCTGATGCCGCGAAAACCTTTGTCGAGCGTCAGCGGCTGTTTGATCTGCCGCGCTCCAGCTGGTCGGATTACGATAAAACCCTGATCTCCAAAGGTGGTGGTCTATTTGATCGCAGTGCCAAGTCGATCAAGTTGACTGCGGAAATCAAAGCGATGCTGGGGGTTAAAACCGCCAGTATGACGCCTACAGATTTAATTAATGCACTGCTGAAGGCGCAGGTTGATCTGTTGTGGAATGGCGGCATTGGTACTTACATTAAGGCATCTTCGGAATCTCATGAAGAAGTGGGCGACAAAGCTAACGATGTACTGCGAGTTAACGGTAAAGAGTTGCGCTGTAAAGTAATAGGTGAGGGTGGCAACTTAGGCACGACTCAGTTGGGTAGGGTTGAATACTGCCTAAATGGTGGCCGCTCTAATACCGACTTCATCGATAACGCTGCAGGTGTGGATTGTTCGGATCACGAGGTAAACATCAAAATATTGCTTAAAGGCATCATGGATGATGGTGACCTGACACAAAAGCAACGCAACAATTTATTGGCGTCAATGACCGATGAAGTGGGCGAGCTGGTTTTGTCTAACAATTATCGTCAAGTGCAGGCGATCAGTTTAGCTGAGCGCCAGGCGGTTAAGTCTATGGCCGAGTATCGCAGGTTTACCAATAACCTCGAGGCACAGGGCAAGTTGAATCGTGAGCTGGAATTTTTGCCCAGCGACGAGGTGATGGCAGAACGCGCTCATTCAGGTGTTGGTTTAACTCGTCCGGAACTTTCAGTGCTGATTTCCTATGCTAAAGCGGATTTGAAAGAGTCGCTTTTACTGACCACAGTACCTGATGACAGCTATGTCTCCCGTGAATTGACAACTTCGTTCCCGGTAAAGCTGGAACAGCAATACGGCGCACAAATGAAACAGCATCGTCTGAATCGAGAATTAGTCGCCACTCAAGTTGCCAATCATATTGTCAATTTCATGGGGATTAACTTTGTCGATCGACTGGTTGCCTCCACCGGTGCAGATGTAGGAGTCATCGCCAAAGCTTATATTTTAGTGCGTGACATTTACAAAGTAACTGAGACTTGGAGTAAAATTGAAGCTCTGGATTATGGTATCGACTCCAACGTGCAGCTTGATTTAATGCAGGATCTACAGCATCTGACCCGGCGCGCGACCCGTTGGTTTGTACGCAACCGGGTTAGCGGCTTAGATTGTCAGGTAGAGTTTGATCAATTCGCCGGCTTAATTGATACTGCCGCTAAAGGCATGGATAAATTCCTGATCGGTGAGCCGCTGGAACGCTGGAAGCAAACTTTTGATAAATACGTCAAATTAGGGGTGAGCGAAGATATTGCCTCGGCGATTGCCAGCACCCGAGGTTTATATTCTGTCTTAGATATAGGCGAAATTGGCAAGGCGGTCAATGTCTCTTTCGAACATGTCGCCAGAGCTTATTTTAAGGTGGGTAACAAGCTTGAGTTAGTCTGGTTTGCGCAGCAGCTGAACGCATTGAACGTCGAGAGCCACTGGCAGGGGTTGGCTCGTGAAGCTTTCCGCGATGACTTGGAGTGGCAGCATGGAATCTTGTTAAAGTCCGTGTTAATGGGCTTTAAGAAGGGCGATGACATAAAGTCAGTGGTTGAGCAATGGGTCGAGAAACATCAGTCTCTGACAGTGCGCTGGACCAGTGTACTCGATGAATTACGCAATGCTGAAAAGCAGGACTATGCTATGTACATAGTGGCAGGTAAAGAGTTAGTGGACTTGGCTAAAAACACTGCTGCGGTTAGCTAGTGTCAGCGCAGTGATTCACTAAAAAACCCGCCCTGAGCGGGTTTTTTTACGACTGTCCGGCAGTTTGCAAGCAGTTCTTAAACGCTCTGTAAAAGATGGCAGCCAATTCCATGCAAAATACAGCGACTTCTTTTGGGAAAAAGGCTTAAATTGATCGAGTTGTCAGCTTAATTACAAAAAAGCATAGTACCTGCGGAGTAGCTGCTGTAAACTGCAGCGCGCTTTACAGCGTCTATACAAGTAATATCCCCTATTTTTTTATAAAGAGAAGTATATATGAGTTTTGCCGATCTCGGTCTAAGTGAGCCTATTCTTAAAGCAGTTACTGAAAAAGGTTACGATACACCATCGCCCATCCAAGCTGAAGCTATTCCCGCAGTGCTTAAAGGGTTAGATGTAATGGCGGCGGCGCAGACCGGAACAGGTAAAACAGCTGCTTTCACACTGCCTATCTTAGAGAAATTATCCCAGGGAAACAGAGCCAAAGCGAACTGTGTACGCACCCTGATTCTGACCCCTACTCGAGAGTTGGCGGCCCAGATTGCCGATAACGTTGAAACATATTCCAAGTATTTACCGCTTCGCTCTACGGTGGTTTTCGGCGGGGTTAAAATTAACCCGCAAATGCAAAAGCTTCGCCAGGGGGTTGATGTACTGGTGGCGACACCGGGGCGGCTGTTGGATTTGTTCAGTCAAAATGCGATTAAGTTTAACCAGTTAGAAATACTGGTATTGGATGAAGCCGACCGAATGTTAGATATGGGTTTTATTCACGACATCAAAAAAATCCTGGCACTGCTACCGGCCAAGCGACAGAACTTAATGTTTTCAGCGACTTTTTCCGACGATATCCGAACGCTGGCAAAGCGTCTGGTAAATAATCCGATCGAGATCTCAGTCTCTCCACGCAACTCTCGAGTTCGCACAGTAGAGCAGTCGCTGTACTCGGTGGATAAAAACCAAAAAGCGGCACTGTTGATCCATCTGATAAAAGAACATAACTGGTTTCAAGTATTGGTCTTTAGCCGTACTAAACACGGCGCTAACAAACTGACCAAGCAGCTGGAGAGCGCCGGTATAAAAGCCTCAGCTATTCACGGCAATAAAAGCCAGGGAGCGCGAACCAAGGCACTGGCCGGATTTAAAGATTGCAGTATTCAGGTATTGGTCGCGACCGACATTGCCGCACGTGGTATAGACATAGATCAACTGCCACAAGTCGTTAACTTCGATCTGCCGAATGTATCCGAAGACTACGTGCACCGTATCGGCAGAACGGGCAGAGCTGGCGCAGAGGGGCACGCAGTCTCTTTGGTAACAGCAGATGAATTTAAACAGTTAAAAGATATTGAGCGACTGATTAAAGAATTGATCCCAAGAAAGATAGCCGAGGGCTTTATCCCGGTCAATAAACTGCCTGAATCCAAATTGGATACCCGTCCATTTAATGCCAAAAAGCCTAAGAGGGCAGGTCAGGATCACAGAGATGGCCAGCGCTCGGGAGAGAATGTCCGCGGTCACAAGCCGGTGTCTAAAAACAGAAGGCACAGGACCAATAATTCTGCCTCAACCACAGCGGGGCGCACTCAGCGCTCTAATCCCGCCGCCTAACGCTTAATCGGTGAGCAGGGCTATAAATTGTTTGGCCGCGTTAGATAAGGTTCTCTCGCGGTGATATATATAGCCCAAACTGCGATAAATAGGCAGTTGATCGGTGATCAGTACATGCAGAGAATCATCGATCATACTCTGAGGTAGCAAGCTCCAGCCCAGGCCGTTACTGACCATCATTTTTATAGTATCCAGATTGTTAGTCGACATCCTCACTTCTAGATTTAGGCCCTGTTGGGTAAAGCGCTCTGCAGTGATCTGTCGGGTGAAGGTTTGCAGATCCGGTAACAAAGGTTGGTGCCGGGTGAGTTGTGCCAGGCTAACTTGTTGTTGCTGTGCCAGTGGGTGATCAATTGCCACGACAAAGTGCATGTGGTCGGTCCAAATTTCCTGCGCGCAAATAACCGGATCAGGCAGCGGCGCCAGAGTGATCAGCGCCAGCTCTAAGTGCCCTTTTACCACCCCTAGGTAGGCAGTTTCAGACTCGCCAAAACTTAAATTCAGTTGCACTTGCGGATATTTTTGACTGTATTGTCTGAGAACTTTAGGCAGCCTATGCAGGCCTATATGATGGCTGGAGGCGAGCGACAAAGTACCGTTTATTTGGCTGTCCAGATTGTCAATGACAGTGCGGGCATCGTCAAAAGACATCAATATTTTTTCAGCGCAGGGGAGCAGAGCTTGACCGGCGCTGGTTAAGTTAACCTGCCGGCCGATACGGTCAAATAACTTTTTCCCCAGCTGTTGCTCGAGTAGGGCAATCCTTTTACTGATGGCTGATTGGGTGATAAATAGTTGCTCTGCAGCCAGTGAGAAAGAACCCCTGTCAGCAACTGCGATAAAAGCATTTAAAGTATTAGTGTCCATAAACATACCGAGTGGGATATTTTAAGTATTCCTCTTGGGAATAGTTTACATAAAAATTATGAATTTGTGTTGTTTAATTTATCGGCTTAAAATAGCCCTATAAAAATTCAATATCGCGAGCAACGATAATAGAGATAGCCTACAGGGTTATTGATACAACAAGAACATCAGTGTAAGTAGTGAGGAGTTAACAAAATGGCTGGCAAGACATTATACGATAAAATTTTTGATGCCCATCTAGTGCGTGCCAATGATGATGGCAGTGCGCTTTTGTATATAGATTTACAATTGTTACACGAAGTGACTTCCCCACAGGCATTTGCAGGCTTGCGCCTGGCGGGTAGAAAACCGTGGCGCATCGATGCAAACCTCGCAACTCCCGATCACAATGTGCCTACCACTAAGCGCGATGGCGGCGTCTCTAAAATAGTAGATCCTATCTCGCGTATCCAAGTGCAGACACTGGATGATAACTGTGATGATTTTGGCATTTTAGAGTTTAAGATGAATGATCATCGTCAGGGAATAGTGCATGTGGTTGGCCCAGAGCAGGGGGCAACTCTGCCGGGTTCTACTGTGGTATGTGGTGACTCTCACACAGCCACCCACGGCGCTTTTGGTGCTTTGGCGCACGGTATTGGCACCTCTGAAGTTGAGCATGTGCTCGCAACTCAATGCCTTATCACCCGTAAAATGAAAAACATGTTAATAAAGGTGGAAGGAGAGTTGGGGCTTGGCGTGACCGCTAAAGACCTGGTACTGCATATTATCGGCGTATTAGGCACAGCTGGCGGCACCGGTTATGCCATTGAATTTGGTGGCTCCACTATGAAAAATATTTCCATGGAAGGGCGTATGACCATCTGTAACATGGCGATCGAAGCGGGCGCTCGGGTGGGTATGGTCGCTGTTGACCAGCTGACTTTAGACTACGTCAAAGGTCGTCCATTTGCCCCTAAAGGTGAATTATGGGAGCTGGCAGAGGCCGCCTGGGCCGATTTGCACTCTGACTCGGATGCTGTGTTTGATACTGTGGTTGATATTGACGCCGCGAATATAATACCTCAAGTGACCTGGGGCACATCCCCTGAGATGGTCGTGGCAATTGATGCTCAAGTTCCCAATCCGGACAATGAAACTGATCCGGTAAAAATTGATGGTATCAATCGAGCCCTTGAATACATGGGTTTGAGTGCCGATCAGGCCATTACCTCGATAAAATTGGACAGAATATTTATAGGTTCCTGCACTAACTCGCGCATTGAAGATATGCGTGACGCAGCCAAAGTGGCCAAAGGTAGAAAAGTTGCGGCCAGTATTAAAGAGGCCATAGTGGTACCGGGTTCAGGGCTGGTCAAAGCACAGGCTGAAGCAGAAGGACTGGATAAAATATTTGAAGCGGCTGGATTTCAGTGGCGAGAACCTGGCTGCTCAATGTGTTTAGCAATGAATCCGGATAAGTTAGAACCCGGTGAACACTGCGCCTCAACCTCGAATCGTAACTTTGAAGGACGTCAGGGCAATGGTGGTCGAACTCACTTAGTGAGTCCGGCAATGGCGGCAGCGGCAGCGATTTCCGGTAATTTTGTTGATGTTAGAGAGATGATGGAGCAATAAGTTATGAAGGTATTTAAACAACACAAAGGCATCGTTGCCCCTATGGATCGCGCCAACGTCGATACTGATATGATCATTCCCAAACAATTTTTAAAATCTATCAAGCGCTCTGGGTTTGGTGTTTACCTGTTTGACGAAATCCGCTATTTAGATGAAGGTGTCGCTGATCAGGACTGTAGCAACCGACCTTTGAATGAGGAATTTGTACTGAATCAGAGCCGTTACCAGGGCGCTTCAGTACTGTTGGCCAGAGTAAACTTCGGTTGTGGCTCATCTCGGGAACACGCCCCATGGGCGCTTGAAGACTATGGTTTTCGCACCGTTATCGCGCCGAGCTTTGCCGATATTTTTTATAATAACTGCTTCAAAAATGGCTTGTTACCGGTAGTCTTAAGCGAGCAGATTGTCGAACAGCTGTTCAGTGAATGTGCCGCCAGCGAGGGCTATCAGCTAAATGTAGATCTGCAGCGCCAAGTGGTCGTTACCCCCAGTGGTGAAGAGCACAGTTTTGAGGTTGAGACATTTAGAAAGCACTGTCTGCTAGAGGGGTTGGATGATATAGACCTTACCTTGCAAAATACTGACGATATTCGCAGTTATGAAGCGCAACGCAAGTTGGCTGCTCCCTGGCTGTTTGGTGCCATTAATCCTGAAAATTCAGTAGATTAATTGTCTGCCTGAGCTGAATTAACAGTTTATAAATTTAATATTCAATGAATTAAACGGATGAGTTGATATGTCGAAGAAAGTTTTAATATTGCCAGGTGATGGCATTGGTCCGGAAATTTCCACTGAAGTTGATAAAGTTTTAGCGTTAGTAAACCAGCAGTATTCGCTGGGATTGGAGTTTGATCATGCGCTAGTGGGCGGTGCCGCGATAGATGCTGCCGGCAGTGCTTTTCCCGAGCAAACATGGCAGAAGTGTCAGCAGGCTGATGCGATACTACTGGCCTGTGTCGGTGGCCCTAAATGGGATTCGCTGCCACCCAAAGAGCGTCCGGAAATAGGTGGTTTGTTGCAGATTCGCTCAAGGTTGGAGTTGTTTGGCAATTTGCGTCCGGCCATCTTGTATCCACAGTTGGCAGATGCTTCTTCATTAAAGCCGGAGTTAGTTTCGGGCTTAGATATACTGATTGTCCGTGAACTCACTGGTGGTATCTACTTCGGTCAGCCCAGAGGTATCAGAGTCAAAGAAGACGGTACTCGCGAAGGCTATAATACTTATGTTTACGACGAAAATGAGATTCGTCGTATCGGTAAAGTGGCCTTTGAAACGGCGATGAAGCGCAACAAGAAGCTGTGTTCGGTAGATAAAGCCAACGTCCTCGAAGTGACTATGTTGTGGCGCGAAGTCATCCAGGAAATGAGCAAGGATTATCCAGAAGTTGAACTGTCGCACATGTACGTTGATAACGCCGCCATGCAGTTGATTCGTGCCCCCAAGCAGTTCGATGTGATAGTCACCGGCAATATGTTTGGCGATATTTTGTCAGACGCCGCCGCGATGCTGACCGGGTCAATTGGCATGTTGCCTTCAGCTTCACTGGATATTAATGGCAAGGGCATGTACGAGCCCTGTCATGGTTCGGCACCTGATATAGCGGGTCAGGGTATTGCCAATCCACTGGCGATGATCTTGTCCGCCTCAATGATGCTGCGTCATTCTCTTGGCATGCAAGAGGTAGCTGATAAGATTGAGCAGGCAGTTGAGGCCGTGTTGGATAAAGGGCTGCGAACAGCCGATATCTACAGCGAGGGAACAATTAAAGTGTCGACCAGTGAAATGGGTGATGCTGTAGTGGCCGCGCTGCAAGCATAGTAAAGGCTGCAAAATATTAAAGCCGGCTGCTGTGCTACAGGAGCCGGCTTTTTTTTTGTCTTCTGCGCAGTGAGGAGTCTAATTGCTGAGTGGAACTTGGCTTCTCTCTAACACTGGGCGGGGATTATTTCTTTTTACTTAGCAGCGAGGGGCGCAGTGCGGGTTTTGTCGCTTTTTCTAGCTCAGGGGCGATAAATTTTGCTTTGGCTGTCTTTCTTTTGCTGTTGTTGGCGCGTTTAATACCTGCCGCTTTTTCACTGACCAGCTTACCTTTTTCTAGCAGTGGGATGCTGTGGAATTGTAATTGTTTGCCCAGTAGTTGTTCTATATCCAGTAAATACTGGCGCTCGTCGGGGGCGACAAAAGAGATAGCCTGCCCCGATTTTCCCGCTCTGGCGGTACGGCCAATGCGATGCACGTAAGCTTCGCTTTGATTTGGCAGGTCAAAATTGACTACTCTGGGTAGTGCTTCAATGTCCAGGCCTCGCGCGGCTACGTCAGTGGCTACTAGTACATCTAACTGCTGCTCACTAAAGGCGGTTAATGCGGCAATGCGCTCTTTCTGTAATTTATCGCCGTGTATCGCCAGGGCGTTGATGCCGGCGTCAATTAAGGCCGCGGCAACTTTGTCGGCGCGTCTCTTGGTGCGGGTAAAAACCAGGGTCTGCTTCCACTTACCGCTAGTAATCAAATAGATCAGTACTTCTTCTTTGCTGTTGTTGTCGACTTTGTAGGCCAGTTGCTGGACTTTTTTGGCGGCAGAATTGCTGGGGCTGACGCTAATTTTTTGTGGATTGTTGAGTACAGAATGGGCCCAGCTTTCAATTTTGTCATTGTAGGTGGCCGAGAATAATAAGGTTTGCCTGTTTTTTGGGGCGAAACTCATAATTCGGTTGATGTCGTGGATGAAGCCTAAGTCGAGCATGCGATCGGCTTCATCAAACACAAGAATCTCTAACTGCTCGAGTGAGAATTTCCTCTGAATCAACATTTCCAGTAAACGCCCGGGTGTCGCCACTAAGATGTCGGCACCGCGTTTCATTTTACGAATTTGATTGTCGAAGCGCACCCCTCCGTAGAGAGATACCACGCGCATTCCCAATTCACTGCCATAGCTTAAAGTTTTCTCGGCGACCTGAATCGCCAGCTCTCGGGTGGGTGTTAATACTAAACCGCGAATGGGGTGGTAGTCATCACTGTATTGACGCTGGCGTAATTTCTCTATCATAGGCAGCGCAAAACCGGCGGTCTTGCCTGTTCCTGTCTGCGCCTGAGCGAGAATGTCATTACCCGCCAGAATCACCGGAATGGCCTTGGCTTGTATTTCGGTGGTCTGTTTATAGCCTAGTTGCTCGAGGGTAAACTGTAGTTCAGGGCATAGATTTAGTTGGCTAAAATTGGCCATGGGAGTGCCTATCAGAATTTTGCCGGTTAGGGAAAAATGTCATTGTTCAAATAAAGGGGATTATAAATGTTTGCAGTGCTTTAAGCCAAGTTTGTGCTCAGCTTAAAGTACTATTCGGTGAAAGCTAGCTCTTTTCTTGTACTAGATCTTTGTTGCGCTCTATTTCCAGAACCGGGTAAGCGACCCCGGTGATGTGCCAATTGATTCTGTTGAGCTCGCGGATAATGTCCAAGTGCAGCATGTTGTTATCGCTTTTGCCCTCGTGCAATCTGTGCAAATGGTCTTGGTTGGCCTGTTCGGTTAGTTTCTTGACTTTACGTTTGCCCTCAAGTAATTGATGTACCAAATCAATATCGAGTGTGGTGAAGATACGCATCGCTAAGTGAAAGTTATTCAACACAGTTTCATGGATAGTGACGATATCGGCCAGGCCATCATCTGAGAGCTCTAATTTATCTTGTACTTTCTTGTGAGTCATCTCAGCGATATTTTCTGTGATATCAGCAGAGTGTTCGAGGTTTAAAGAGAAAGCCAATATCCGGTTAGTGTGTGACAGCTGCTCGCTCTTTAATTCCTGGCGACCCAATTTAGTCACGTACTTGGCAATTTCATTGTGCAGTCGGTCTACCGAGCGCTCCATTTTCATCAATTCACGGCTAGGTTCTGAACTGTCAGAGGTAAGGGCTGGCAGGCAGTTGCTGATCATAGTGTAAACTACTTCGGCCATGTGCATAGTCTCACGCATCACGCAGTCTATGGCCATCGATGGAGTAGAAATTAATTTTTCATTGAGATAGCGAGACTCGTTGGCGTTGGTCACTTTAACGGGATCGGGAATGTAACGCTTGATCAGTGAATAAGCTTTTCCGGTCAGCGGCAGGAATACTATTGCTACCAGGATATTAAAAATAGTGTGGAAATCGACTATGTGCCGGGCCACATCGGTTGTCATATAAGTTGATAGTAACTCGGATATCAGATCTATAAATGGCAGCACTACTAAGCAGGAAATTATTTTAAAACAGCTATTACTGACAGTGATTCGCAGGGCTTGTGGCCCTTTGGTAAGTGTCGCTAGTACCGCGGGGATAGTGCCGCCTATATTGGCTCCGAGTACCAGTACCAAGCCTAGCTGGGGAGAGATGATAGCACTGGCTGCCAGCGACATGATCAATAGTATCATGGCGATACTGGAGTGACTGATCCAGGTGAGTATAATAATCAGCAGTATCGCTAGCATGCGTTCATCTTCAAGGGCGTGAAATAGCTCTTGAAGCACGGTAGCGTCTCTCAGCGGGCCGGTCGAAGATCCTATGAGCTTAAGAGATAGCAGCATAAGTCCCAATCCGAGAAGCGCCATGCCTACGTGCTTGAGAGTCTCAGTCCCGGCGCGTCTATGGGTGACTAATCCGATGACTATTAATGCGGGGGAGAGCCAGCTTAAATCAAAAGACAGCACTTGAGCGACCAATGTGGTGCCTATATCAGCACCGAGCATTACAGCGAGTGCCGGGGCGCCGGCAATTAAGCTGCGACTGGCAAAAGAAGAGATCAGCAGCGCGGTAGCAGTGCTGCTTTGCAGGACCGAAGTGATGCCTAGTCCAACGGCAAAGGCGGATGTTTTATTGCGGGTAAAGCGGGTGATAATGCGTTTTAAATCGTTGTCAAAAGCTCCAATGATCCCTTGTTTTACCAGTTCCATGCCAAATAAAAGCAGAGAGACGGCGCCTAATATGCTAATCAAGGTGTACATTGTTACTCCTTTTGAAAGTTAGTGTCTGTGTCTTAGTGTCGCTGCAGTAAACAGCTAACAAGTCAGGTAGTTTAGTATAGATAGTTAATCGAGGGAGTAGCAAAAGCGACCATTTTGAACCGCTAATGGGTTTTCCCATACCCAAGTATTCAACAGCAATTAAATGCCGGGTATAAAAATGTATAGCTGTAGACTGGAATATTTTACTAACTAGAGAAGGGTGCGCAAACATTTACCGGTATACGAAGAAAATATTATTTAACGGCTCTATAGCTAAATTAATTGTAAGTCTAAAATGCACTAATTGTGAAATGCAAATATGTATGTAAATTTGTCTTTTCTGCAAGTGTAATACACATTTAGCGCTAGATAATCGAGGCTGTAACGCGTCTATATTCAAGGAAATCGAACAAATTATTGCTGCGACTACATAAAATATAGATGGAGAATAACAGGGTTTGAAACATGATAATTCTGATTTGCCATAGCACCTTGTTCAGCGGCCTCAATAATCGCATATTTAGCAGAATATTTCTATATAAAACTGTTTAAAAGCTTGAATTATCCCAGAAATTAAATTTAGCTTACAGTTCCCGGTACTGACCAGTACCGGGCTGTTGTATGTTTCAAAATTTACTGTTCAAGTAGCTTTCAACGACTGTCACTTGTTGTTCGAGGTCCTCGAGTTTGTATAAGTCACGCTCTTTCAAATTACGCTCTCTGCGGGCAAAACCGAGTTGAGCTCTGGCGGTGGCTACTTGTCCTCTGAGTAAAAAATACTCGATTCTGGCGATGTGTAAAGCATTGCGGTTGCCAGCTAAGCCCTGTGCTTCTGCCAGTAAATACCAAGCGTCTAGATTGTCGGGTGCATATTCAGTAATCTCGCGCAGTGTTTTGGCTGCCTGTTCAGGGCGCTGCGCCGCCAGTAACGTCTCTGCCTTGAGCATTTGCACTGCACTGTGTTGAGGGTAAATCTGATCAAGTTTGTCGAGTATATTAAGGGCCTTCTGCGGTTGTTGGTTCTGCCGATAAACTTGCGCCAGGCTAAGTTTAATTAACATGTGATCACGCCAGGCTGCCGGTAGTTTTTGTAGCGAATTGATAGAATCCTTGAAGCGGCTGGAACGAGCCTCTGCCATCGCTAATGAATATAAATTGATCGCAGATCTATTCTTTTTTGCTGTCGTTCTATAATGGCTTAGCGACTGGCTTGGAGTGAGATGGTATTTTACTTTCAATCTAGCTTTTATAATCGAAAAATCTAAATTTGGTTTTCTTTTGCTTTTCACTTTCAGCTGCAAAGCGCGATTTTTACTGTCGGCAATCCGCGAGCTGGAACTTGGGTGGGTGAGCAAAAATTCGGGCGGTATTGAGCCCTGTAATCTCTGCAGTTCCAGTAATTTTCCAAACATCCTCGGCATGGCGGATGGGTCATAGCCTGCTTGCGACAAATTTTGCATGCCAATGCGATCGGCTTCCTGTTCGTTTTTCCTGCTAAAGGCCAGGCTTGCTGACATGCTGCTGGCCATACTAGTGGATAATACGGCAGTTCCCGCTTCGGGATTCGCGGCAGCAATAAGAACTCCGGTGATCAGTGAGGCGATAGCAAAGGGAGAGTTTATCCGGTTGCGTTCAAGTTGTGAGGCAAAGTGGCGCTGGCTTAAATGAGCAAGTTCGTGACTGATCACCGAGGCAAGTTCATCTTCCGCACCAGCGGCAATGATCAGTCCAACGTGTATTCCTATGACTCCTCCGGGGGCTGCGAAGGCGTTGACGCTTTTGTTACCAATAACCGCTAGCGAAATGCGTTTGTCCTGTAGCTGGCTTTTCGCCACTAAGTCCCAGGTCAGGTCTTGCAGGTAGGAGTCAACCATTGGGTCGTTGATCGGTTGATTACTGTTGCGAATTTGTCTAATGATGCCTTGGCCTAGATTATATTCGGAGTTTAACGAAATAATGGATGAACTGTAGTCTCCCAGCAGCGGAAGGCCATTGGCGGAAGCCCTGTCAGCAGTTGTTAAGGCTAGTGCGATGACAGTGCTTAACAGGATTGATTTTACGCGGGTGTTTTTTTTGCGGAACAAAAATGGCGCTGTAATTCTGGTATTTATGTGCATAGTGACTGTTGCCTATCAGTAATACAATCAATGGGAGCGTGGCGAAACAAGCAAAATAACGAGTAAAGAATATATAACGACAGTGTCGGAGTCATTAGTTGAGTAAACGATGCTTAGTTCACTGGTTCCTTGACCACTAAATATGATTATAGTTTCTAATTCTAAGCTATGCATTACTATAAATTAAATTATTTTTAGTAGATTGTCTGAGGACATTGTCTACAGACCCAATATGCCTTTGACCTTTATGCCTTGCAATATATAGGCATGCCAAAAAGGATGTGTTAACTCTGTGTTTGCTGCCTAGAATTGTGGCGCTAGTACAAAGTCTATTTTGGCATAAAAGTTATCCTGCCATACTAGGCCTGTATGCTGCTGGCAGATTTAATGTGTTCATCTGTATTGCTATCCAAAATGGAGCTTTCAGAGGGTTGGTAGGACTCGCTAGCCTTGTCAGCTACCTTGGCAAACAATAGTCACTTATTACGCTACTTAGTGCACATCAGAGAGACTTACTAAAGCCTGTAGAGAAAATGCTGAGCATAATCTCATCTTCTGTGCTTGTTAAACCCAATTATTTTAAGCCTTTGCTGTTATCCTCGCCGCAAGCATGTCATTATCCAAAACCAATTTTATCAGCTGAGTTTTTGCTTTTATCTATTTGAGGTTTTAATGTCCGTTATGCACTTTGATCAGCTCTTGGATGTCAGTGAGTTTAATTGTCCTATGCCGCTGTTGAAGGCGAAACAAGCTCTAAGGTATTTGGAGCAGGGAAAAGTGCTAAAAGTAATAGCTACAGATGCAGGATCGGTTCGTGATTTTGCTACTTTTATTAAGCATAGCGAGCATGAGATGTTAGATATGTATGAATTAGAGCAACATTATTACTATTTTATTTGCAAAAATTAGCGCTAGGTTTGTGCAAGCTTTATTATAGGCCTGAAACTTAGTAATAAGACTTATGACCATTATCGTATTTTGTTTGAGAGTATTTAATGAAAAGAATTTTTTCGAAATGGATTGAGCGCTATTTCTCTAATGAAGAAGCGCTGTTTCTGTTTGTATTGCTGGCCGCATCTCTGGTTATTATCTTAACACTAGGTGGCCCTTTAGCACCGGTGATTGCAGGTCTGATATTGGCTTTCCTAATGCAGGGAGCCGTCGGTTGGTTAGAGAATAAAAATATCTCTCATATGATCTCGGTCAATCTGGTTTTTGCAGTATTTTTCAGCGCATTGTTAGCTTTTGTTATCATTGTAATTCCGTTAGCGTGGCAGCAGTTGGCCAAATTATTCAACGATATCCCGCATATTTTGCAGCAAATACAAGCAGGGTTGTTGGTTCTTCCCGAAAACTATCCAGGTATTGTGACTGAACAGCAAATCAGCCAGGTGGTGGCTATGGCTACCCAAGAGTTGTCTTCAGTTGGCCAGTGGATGCTGGCATATTCTTTTAATTCCCTGGGAACCATAGTGGCGCTGCTGATCTATTTTGTGTTAGTGCCAATATTGGTGTTTTTCTTTTTGAAAGACGGTAAATCACTGGTGCAATCTTGGACTGCAGTGTTGCCGCACAAGCGGGAGATGATGACTAAGGTCTGGCATGAGATGGATGTGCAGATAGCCAATTATATCCGCGGCAAGACCTTGGAAATTTTCATTGTTGGTTTTGTCACTTACTTAGGTTTTATTTTCTTTGACTTGGACTACGCAGCGCTACTGGCAATCATGGTTGGTCTCTCAGTATTGGTTCCCTACATAGGTGCAGCGCTAGTGACGCTGCCAGTTGCGGTAATCGGTTTCTTTCAGTTTGGCTGGGGAAATGAATTTTTCTATCTGATGTTAGTGTACGGGGTTATTCAGGCATTGGATGGCAACGTATTAGTGCCATTGTTGTTTTCTGAGGCAGTCAATCTTCACCCAATAGCTATCATCATTGCAGTATTGGTCTTTGGGACTATCTGGGGTTTTTGGGGGGTGTTCTTTGCCATTCCACTGGCGACTCTGATTAAAGCAATTTTCAGTGCCTGGCCTAAACCAGTCGAAGAGCTTGAAAGTTAAATTTTGCCACGCAAAATGGCAAACTAAAAATTGAATATTTTGGGATGCAGCTCAATTGAATGAGCAAAAAAATTAAGCTGTTGTTCATTGGTGATGATATAAAAAGGAAATAAGTTGTTTCCCTATGGTATTTAGGCTGACAGCTTTTATAGGGAATTAGTCATTGGAAATAGTCTTAAATGTTCCCATGACCCTATTTATATGAGTAAGTTAAAGTGTATTATTGAATTGTAGCTTCAATACATTAGCGGGTTTTTACATTACTAAAAAAGGTTAGGTTTTGTTTGAAAGTGTAAATTTACGATTTCACTCTGCAGGGCGTTTATTTGAATGTATATTCAAGGAGTTTGGCTGTGTATGAGTTCTTAATAGATGACAAATCGGCAAAGCGCAGCACTGAACAAGACCCACATGAAATCTGGCCTATCCTGATTGTAGATGATGAGCCTGCCATCCACTCCGTTACCCGTTTTGCCCTCGAAGATGAGTATTTTGATGGCAAAAAATTGGTTTTCATCTCTGCCTTTGGCGCCGAAGAAGCAAAGCAAATATTAAGTTCCAGATCTGATATCGCCTTAGTGTTGCTAGATGTGGTTATGGAGACCGAAACCGCTGGGCTGGATGTTGCGGCCTGGATTCGAGAAGATTTGGGAAACAAGCTTATTCGCATTGTGCTGCGTACCGGCCAACCCGGTCAGGCGCCGGAAAAAACCGTTATCTTAAATTATGACATTTTCGATTATAAAAATAAGACCGAGTTAACCGCGCAAAAGCTTTTCTCTTGTGTGATAGCGGGCCTGCGTGCCTTTAGAGATGTTTCTGCACTGGCTAATCACAGTGCGGGGCTAAAAAAAGTGGTAGAGGCCACAGCGGATTTATTTAAAAAACAGTATATGAGCGAATACGCTTCAGGCGTGCTGCTGCAGCTTACCTCGCTACTGTATTTTGAGGCCGATGCTGCACTGATCAATATAGAACCGGGCGATGATGCGTTGCAATCGGGGCTGATTATCGCTGCAGTCGGAGCTTATGAGAAGCATGTAGATCAACCACCCAGCGCTATACTCTCATCAACAACACTGCAGCAGTGGAGTGACTGTGAGCAAGTGACATGTAAGAATAAGACCGATAACAAGGTTTTATTTTCCTATAGAACCAGAGACAATCATAGAACCCTCTTATGTCTAAAATACCGCAAATCTTTTTCGCAGGGTGATACAAGTTTAATCGAGTTATTTGTGCAGAGTGTAGCGATTGCACAAGAGCGAATGCGCTTTTGGCAGGAGACAGAAAACACCCTCAATGAAATGATTACTATACTCAGTAAAACAGTGGAAAATCATTCCCAACAAAGTGGTGAGCACTTTACCGGTGTGACTAAAATCGCAATGTTATTGGCCAAAAAGCACGGGCTTATTTTGAAGAGAGAGATTAGCCAGCGACAAGCGCTTGGGCCTCATTGAAGTAACAGTTGTATTCGCTGCTGATGGTGATGCAAGCAGTAGTTATGCAGCGTTTTTTTCAGGCATTTAATTCTTAACAATGTCATGCTCAGGACGCCCTATCCTAGATACTGCCAAATATTTTCAGGTCTAGTTTGCTCCATCCCTTAAAAAAGTAAAAATAAATTCACTACTGATCTTTTAAATTTTCCCTTTGATCCTCATAATAGCCGCCTTGAGTCAGGGGAATATTAATGAATAAAAGCGTCTGTACAAATTTGCTGGCACTACTAGTAACAGTAGTTGCGGTATATTTAGGGTTTAATACACTCTATTACATAGGTATCTTTGCCTTGGCCGGGGCAGTGACTAATTGGTTGGCCATCCACATGTTATTTGAAAAGGTGCCAGGATTGTATGGCTCAGGAGTGATTCCCGCCCGATTTGAAGAATTTAAAATTGGTATAAAATCGATGATTATGGAGCAGTTCTTTAACGCTCAAAACATCGAGAAATTTATGCACAGTGAGGCGCAGGCCGCTGAAATAAGCTTACAACCGGTAATAGAGAAAGTAGACTTCGCGCCGACCTTTGAAGGTTTGGTTGAAGTTATTCAGAGTTCCTCCTTTGGTAGTATGTTAGAAATGGTCGGTGGCAGGGCAGCACTAGAGCCGATGCGCGAAGCTTTTATCGAGAAAATTAAACTCTCTATCATTGAGACAACAAAGTCTGAGGATTTTAAGCAGTTGTTGTCCCTTGAGCTAGAGCAGCCCGCTAAAGTGACCGGGCTGATAGAAAAGGTAGAGCTTATTGTCGAGCAAAGATTGCAGGAATTAACACCCTCTTTGGTAAAAGAAATAGTGCAAAAAATGATTAAAAAACACTTAGGTTGGCTGGTTGTTTGGGGTGGGGTCTTCGGCGGCCTGATCGGCGGGATTGCCTCTGTCTGGTCATAGTGTAAATTATGAATGTTCGTGGCTGGCTAATACTAGAGGCAGTGATGTGGACTGCATTGCAGCAGTATAGCGAGTGAAGATGAGTTATAATACGCCGCAGTTTAATGTAAATATTGACTGTGAGTTGGCAGGCCTGCTAAATAATTTAGCGTCCTTTGTCTAAATAATTAAATGAGAGCGCCCTGTGATAGAAATAGGTAAGACCAACAAATTAGAAGTCATTCGCGAAGCGGAATTAGGTGTTTATCTGGAAGGTGGGAAATATGGCGGCATTTTTCTGCCAAAGAGTGATGTGCCTGAAAACTGTAAAAAAGGCGATATAATTGAAGTATTTGTCTACTTAGATTCAGATGATTATGTGATTGCCAGTAGGATTAAGCCGTTAGTGCAAGTGGATCAATTTGCCACTTTAACGGTTGCCGAAGTCAATGATACTGGCGCATTTTTGGATTGGGGCTTGCCTAAGCAGTTATTAGTGCCCTATGCAGAACAGCGCAAAACATTAGAAGCGGGGCAGAGAATCACGGTTAGAGTTTACTTAGACAATACAGATCGGATCGCCGCATCTACTAAGTTGGATAAATTTTTAAAAAATGACTCGTCCGATTTGAAAATGGGTGATGAAGTTCAGTTGTTTGTAGTCAGAAAAAATGATCTGGGTTTTAGTGTCATCGTTAATGATCTGTACTGGGCAGTGTTGCATGCCAAAGATGTATTTAAAACAGTGCGTCCAGGTCACAAGCGTAAAGGTTATATTAAAAGATTATTGGATCACGATAAAATCGATGTGATGTTAGAAAAGCCAGGCTATGCTAAGGTCGATGAGCTTTGTCAGCAGATCTTAGATGACCTGGAAGATCGCGGTGGTCAGAGTGCGTTGGGTGACAAAAGCAAGCCTGAAGATATTTATCAACAATTTGGTATCAGTAAAAAATCCTATAAAATGGCACTGGGTACATTGAAAAAGTTGGGTCGGATCGAGATCTCTAAGACAGGTGTAAGTCTGATAGAAGATTAACCTGGTTTAGGTTTGTTGCGGCGAAGGTTCTGTTTTGCTCTGCTATTGGAGTTTTTTCCATCTTTTGTATAAGCGTTTTTGCCGCTTTGGGGTTTTCGCGAAGGCTGAGTTTTTTTCTCAATAGCTAAGTGCACGATCTCTTTGCGGCTCTCGCCCGGCGCCAGGTTGTCGACTTTCCAGTTGCCAATCGCATAGCGAATTAACCTTAAAGTGGGGAAGCCTACAGCGGCAGTCATACGCCTCACTTGTCTATTTTTACCCTCTTTTATTTTCAGTTCCAGCCATGAAGTGGGTTGATCTTTGCGCTGGCGAATTGCTGGGTTTCTGTCCCAGATCTGTGGTTCTGTCATCGCTTTTGCTTTTGCCGGTCTGGTTTTACCGTCTTTTAATTGCACCCCTTTAATCAATTGCTGCAGTGCCTGATTCGTTATCAGTCCCTCCACTTGTACCCAGTAAGTTTTTTCCAGCTTAAAGGCTGGATTGGCGAGTTGGTGTTGAGTTGGGCCGTCATCAGTGAGTATCAGCAGCCCCTCTGAATCATAATCTAGTCTCCCCGCAGGATAGAAGCCGCTCTGGGTGACAAAGTCTTTTAACGTTGCCCGGTTTTCAGCATCGGTAAATTGACTCAACACTTGGAAAGGTTTGTTTAATAAAATAAGGTTGGCCATAAATGAGTCGCAGTTTAGTGATAAATAAATTAAATTGTTGAAGCTATAGTTGTGGCGAAGTAGTGGTCAAAAAAAATCCCGCCACAGCTGTTGCTGTAGCGGGATATTATACTGGCATTAGCCCTGCTCAGAAAGAGCAGGGTACTGCTATTACTCGGCTTCGACCAATGGGATTACGTTTGAAGCTTTCTTTACGTAAGTATCCATTTGATCAAAGTTTAAGTAGCGGTATATTTCATCTGACATAGTGTCGTAAGTCTTGGCGTGTTCCATATACTCGTCAACAGTGGGTAATTTACCAGTGATAGCGGCAACTGCGGCGAGCTCGGCAGATGCTAAGTACACATCTGCACCGGTGCCTAAGCGGTTAGGAAAGTTACGAGTCGAAGTTGAAACCGCCGTAGATTTATCAGCAATTCTGGCCTGGTTACCCATGCACAGAGAGCAGCCCGGCGTTTCGATGCGTGCTCCGGCGCTGCCGAAAATGTTGTAGTAACCCTCATCAGACAGTTGCGCGGCGTCCATTTTGGTCGGTGGTGCAATCCACATACGGGTAGGCAGAGGACCATTATTCGCTTCCAGTAATTTACCCGCGGCGCGGAAATGACCGATGTTGGTCATGCAAGAGCCGATGAAAACTTCATCGATCTTCTGACCTTGTACTTCGGACAGTAGTCGAGCGTCATCCGGATCGTTGGGTGCGCAGAGGATCGGCTCTTTGATTTCAGAGATGTCGATCTCCAGTACGTGACTGTACTGAGCGTTAGCGTCCGCGCGCATCATACTTGGATTTGCCAGCCAATCTTCCATTGCCAGTATGCGGCGTGAAATGGTACGAGCATCGCCGTAGTTGTCATCCAGCATCCACTTGAGCATGGTGACGTTGGATCTCAAGTATTCACTAATGGACTTCTCACTTAAAGTGATAGTACAGCCAGCGGCGGAGCGTTCAGCCGAGGCATCAGTCAATTCAAATGCCTGCTCAACAGTTAAATCTTCCAGGCCTTCGATTTCTAAAATACGCCCGGAGAATTCATTAACTTTTCCAGCTTTAGCGACCGTCAATAGTCCCTCTTGGATGCCGTAGTAAGGGATAGCGTGCACTAGATCACGCAAGGTGATGCCAGGCTGCATTTTACCTTTAAAGCGAACCAGGATTGACTCTGGCATATCCAGTGGCATAACGCCAGTAGCTGCTGCGAAAGCAACCAGACCAGAACCTGCGGGGAATGAAATACCCAGCGGGAATCTGGTGTGCGAATCACCGCCCGTACCTACAGTATCAGGCAGTAACATGCGGTTTAGCCAAGAGTGAATGACGCCATCGCCAGGGCGCAGTGAAACACCGCCGCGGTTCATAATAAAATCTGGAAGCGTGTGGTGAGTATTGACATCAATAGGCTTAGGGTAAGCTGAAGTGTGGCAAAAGGACTGCATCGTAAGATCTGCAGAGAAACCTAGACAGGCAAGATCTTTAAGCTCGTCGCGAGTCATAGGTCCGGTCGTATCCTGAGAACCGACAGTGGTCATCTTAGGTTCACAGTAAGTGCCTGGTAATATGCCTTCAACACTGCAGGCTTTACCTACCATTTTTTGCGCTAAAGTATAGGCTTGGTCAGCGGTGGCTATGGGCTGATCCGGCGCTCTGAACAGGTCCGTTTTAGTCAGTGAGAGCGCTTCTCTGGCTCTCTCTGTCAGACCGCGGCCAATGATCAGCGGTATACGTCCACCGGCTTGCACTTCATCCAGTAGCACTTGGGTTTTAAGAGAGAAAGTGGAGATAGTTTCACCAGACTCATTGGTCACTTTGCCCTGGTATGGGTAGACAACGATAACGTCCCCCATCTGCATTTTATCGACGTCCATTTCGATCGGCAGCGCCCCGGCGTCTTCCATAGTATTAAAGAAAATAGGCGCAATTTTGTTGCCAAAACAAAAACCGGCGGTGCGTTTGTTGGGGATAGAGGGAATGTCATCACCAAAGTACCAAAGTACAGAGTTGGTCGCTGACTTACGAGATGAACCCGTACCTACAACATCGCCCACGTAAACTACCGGGTGGCCTTTAGATTTAACGGCTTCAATTTGTGCCAGTGGGCCAATTGCACCTTGCTCTTGAGGCTCAATACCGTCACGAGCCATTTTCAGCATGGCATTGGCGTGTAGCGGAATATCCGGACGGGACCAGGCATCTGGCGCCGGTGATAAGTCATCGGTGTTGGTTTCACCGGTTACTTTGAAGACAGTTAAAGTGATGCTATCAGCAAGTTTTGCTTTAGATGTAAACCATTCAGCCGCTGCCCAAGATTCAATTATCTGTTTGGCAAATGCATTGCCGGCATCCATCTTCTCTTTGACGTCGTGGAAAGCATCAAACATTAATAGTGTGTGGGATAGAGCGTTAACAGCTGCAGGGGCTAGGTCGTCGTTATCCAGGCAGGTAATGAGTGGCTGGATATTATAACCGCCAAGCATTGTGCCTAAAATATTCACCGCGGAAACTTTATCGATAAGGGGTGAAGTGGCCTCACCTGTTGTTATCGCCGCTAAATAACCAGCTTTTACATATGCCGCCTGGTCTACGCCAGCGGGTACACGTTCTTTAATCAGGTCTAGAATAAAATCTTCTTCGCCAGAAGGTGGGCTTTTTAGTAATTCAACCAGAGCTGCAGTTTGGTCAGCGTCTAATGGTTTTGGTGGAACGCCTTGAATGGCGCGTTCGTCTACATGTTTACGGTAAGCTTTTAGCACGGTTTAGCCCTCATCTGTCAATCTGCCGGTTAATTGCTTTAATATGGAAAACTCCGGCACATATTCAATAGTATTCGAGTGTATCTCTCGCTATCGAAACGGGAGTGGTATTCTACCTTATAGTAAGTAGATTGTCGACAATCCAAAAGTCAATCGGCTTTAATAATTACAGATCTAAGATGTAACTGCCAATTTGTCCTGTAAATGATCATTTTTGTAGTAGGTTGGTGGAAATTAGTAAATGAGAATTAATCGTATATTCTCTGGGAGTATTCTAAGTGCACAAAAAAGCCGGCTCTTAGGCCGGCTTGAATAATCTAGCGTTACTAGTTTTGAATTTGCATTTCAACACGTCTGTTTTGGGCGCGGCCCGAATCAGTTTCATTGCTGGCAATTGGGTTGTCTTCGCCAAAACCTTGCGATGAAATGTTATCAGAGGTAACACCTTGAGAAATTAGGTGCTGCTTAACAGAGGCTGCTCTCTGATCGGAGAGTCCAACGTTGTAAGCACTGCCACCAATGGAGTCGGTATGTCCGGCAACCAATACTTTGGCATCTGCCGCAACCAGCTTAGCCGCAACAGTGTTTAATATAGCCTTAGAGTCTGCTGTTAAATCACTCGACTTATACTCGAAGAAAACACCTTCGAGTATAAAGGCTACACTGGCGTCACAGCCGATAGAGTTAACAACAGTCCCAGCTGGAGTGTCAGGGCACTGATCCGCTTCGTCCAACACACCGTCGCCATCCTGGTCATTTAGAATTTCGCAGCCTGTTTCGTCTACTTCAGTGCCTATAGGTGTATTAGGGCACTGGTCGATAGTGTTGGCAACACCATCTTTATCATCATCCAATGAGCAGCCTACCGCATTTACTGCTGTGCCAAGAGGGGTGTAAGGGCATTCGTCATTTTTGTCGATAACCCCGTCTTGATCACCATCTAAGACCACGCCAGGTGCGCAGAAAATAGCGCCCAGGCCAGCTCCCACTAATGCGCCAGCAGCTTTAGATCCACTATCGCTACCACGATTAGCAGCGGCATCAAGGGCCACGCCTGCCAATCCACCCGCGGCGACACAAAGTACCCGTTTAGTATCCCAGGGCTCTGACTTAGTGTTGCTGGCTGTAGTACAGCCGGTAATAACAAGTGAAAGGGTAAAAAGACCAGCCACTTTTTTGAATGTTTGATAGTTGTTCATTATTGTTACCTATTCCTTTGTTGTTTTTGTACTGAAAAAATCAATTTATACGTAATTGATGTTGATCATAATTCTTCAAAAGTCTCCGCGGCTCGCCGAAAAGTCTGAAAACCCATTCCCTTAGATAAAATTAAACATTAACTGTCGTTGTTTGTACTCAAAAAGATGACCTTACATCTATTCTAAGTGCTTAATTCTATATCAGAATGAGGTTAGTTAAAATTAAAAATGGATCATAACTCCTGAAGAAATAATATTCATCTAATGTTAATGAAATAGTTCAATTATTTAGGAAAAAATTTCTATCCCGGCAATGTTGATTGATTGTTGATCAATTGTTGGTGCAGCAGTCTACTTTCGCCAGTGCCTTTGAGGCACTTTTTGTTCTCTATTTATCTTTTACGGTGACTTCTATGTTCAGTATTCAAAGTTGTTGCTTACCACTGGCAGTTGATATGTAAGCTTAGGTTGATCTAGCACAATAGGGATAGCCCGATACCCCTATTTGAATTTTTTCTACGTTGCAGAGTGCATGGGGAAGTTTACTCAGTAGCGAGTCGATAACTGAAGCCTATGCACGATCGCAAGATAGCTAGCTTTAATATAGTCGATGTAGCAGCGGCTGTCGTTTTAAACGACTAAGTAGTACAATTTTCAGTTGCACCGCTCACTTTATTATTGCATTGTTGCGCCTGTTTTTAATCCAGGCAACTCTGCTTAATCTTGCATCTGATCTTTTAGGGTAAAATTTCTCCAGGGGCAGGTGAGCCAGTATAGTGTTTTTCTGTGGGCCTAACACTATCCGCTTGTGATACAACCAGGCGCTAGCGGCGAGCCCTGCATGCTCTGAAGTGAGAAAAGCGTCATATGTACACCCTTTTATTCGAAAATCAAGATTTTATTATCGTCTGTAAACCCGTCTCTATCAGTGTTCACTGTGACGATCAAATAACGGGTTTTGCAGCGCAATTGTCCCGGCAAATGCAAACTAAACTTTTTGTAGTGCATCGCCTGGATAAAGTCACATCAGGGTTGATGATCTTTGCCAAATCGTCCAGCGTGGCGGCGCAGTTCGGGGCAATGTTTGAGGCGCACTTGGTTGCAAAATACTACCTGGCACTGAGTGACAAAAAGCCACGAAAAAAACAGGGAACCATAAAAGGCGACATGCAAAAGTCTCGGCGCTCTGGCTGGCGATTGGTAAACAGTGCTAATAACCCGGCAATAAGTAGATTCATGAGTATTAGCGCGGGAGCGGGTAAGCGGCTTTTTCTGCTGAAACCGGAAACGGGTAAAACTCATCAGTTGCGGGTGGCGCTTAAAAGTATCGGTGCTGCAATCATCGGCGATCCTATCTATGCCACTGGCATTGCTAAATTAGCTGCCGATAGATGCTACTTGCATGCCTGGCAGCTATCGTTTAATTTTGCCGATAAAGAGTATGATTTTCGCAGTGATCCCACTGAGGGCGCGCTGTTTTTAAATCCACAGTTTCTGGCATTATTAGCGCCTTGGTCTGACCCTGGCAGTATTAAATGGTCGAAAGCCTGAGCAGAGCTTTATAACTCGCATAGAAGATACAGAACTTGATCATATATTCCCTAATTAATGCTAGAAGATAGCACCCAACATTATATAAATAGGATAGATTCATGACAGATAATAATGACCAGAGAATAGCCAGAGATTTTAGCGCGCGCTCGCAAGCTGAACAGCAAGACTTTATAGAAAACACTTGGTGTGATGCCTGCCAAAAGGAAAATTTAGGGCTCAATAGCCCCTGTGAGTATGAGCAGTCAGGGATAATTTATGTCGAAGGCAAGTGTAATGTTTGCGCAAAAATGGTAGTGACAGAATTCACTGATGATGAATTTTAGTTTTCAGCCAATTAATCATCAGGCGTAAGTCTGTCAAAATTAAGGTATATAAGTGTCCGAGTTTGATGAGCGTTTTGCTGGAACAGCAAGAATATATGGGGAAGTTGCGCTGGCACAATTTCGTCAATCTCATGTGTGTGTCTTAGGTATAGGTGGTGTGGGTTCCTGGGTGGCGGAGGCTCTGGTGCGTTCCGGCATTGGAGAGCTGACTCTGGTTGATTTAGACGATATCTGTGTGACCAATACTAACCGCCAGATTCATGCCCTTGAGAGTACCATAGGTCAAAGTAAAACAGCGGCCATGGCCGATCGGCTCAGAGACATTAATCCGCTGTGTCTGATTCATGAAGAGAGAGTATTTATCAATAGCGAAAACGTCCGTGAAATTCTGACCCCGCAGCTGGATTATGTGGTCGATGCCATCGACAGTGTCTCTGATAAAGCAGCGGTAATTGCCAGCTGTAAGCGCAGTAAAATTAACATCATAAGTATTGGCGGTGCAGGTGGGCAGTGGGATCCTACCTGTGTGGCGGTGGCGGACTTGTCGCGTACCAGGAATGACCCTCTGGCTGCTAAAGTCCGTTCCAAGTTACGCAGGGATTACGGTTTCAGTCGATCCGGTAAGCGTTTTTGTGTTGACTGTGTCTATTCTACAGAGCAATTAAAGTATCCTCAGGGCGATGGTAACGTAGATACAACCAAAACTGCCAGCGCTGAAGGTGGTCTGGACTGTAATACAGGATTTGGCGCCGCCACTGTGGTCACTACGACCTTTGCCATGGTAGCAGCGGCCAAAGTACTTACTAAGCTGATGCTCAAGGCCAATGCGAGCTGATCAACAGGAATCAAGATGAAGCTATTTGCCACGCTGTATACTGCAATGACACTGGAGCAGTTAGTACAGAGTATTTGCCCTGCTGAATGGGGTTATAAAAAAATCAGTGAAAATGAATTTAGCCTCCAGGCAGCTGGAGTGCAGCTGACTTTGGAAGGGTGCTCCGACATTTTAATGTTTGGAGAGTTGCACCTTCAGCTGAGTGAAATTGATCTGTGGGTGGCTGAGTTTGCCAAGCTTCCACTGAGCTATAATATCGATATTCACGCGGACGAGGCGAGACTGGTGAGGCGCTATCAGCAGTAGTTTAAGCCGGCATGTTGCCAGCAGCGCTCTGGCATTTAGCTAGCTATTTAGTGGCTGTGTTAAAACTATTTTGTATTATGGTTGACTCTCGTTAATACTTTGTATAATTGTTAACTGATAAAGTTTGGCTTGAAAATCCAGTTTTAAACAGAAGTGCTTTTTGTTGTTCTGACGAACTCCATCGCATATAGTGCTAAACTTATGTTATAACAATTAAATTATCTTTTTACGATGTCTAGGTGAAGTTTATGGCCGAAGAAATTATACAAGATCGATTTGACTTTTTAGCGGCAAATGTTGAAGAAATTGTACTCTTATTAAATAATCAGGGTGAAGTGCTAAGGGCCAGTGCAGGTGTTGAAGATTGGCTGCAAGTTGATAGTTTGGTCGGGCTTTCGTTTCCATTGCTGTTTCCATCTGAGATGATGACTCAGGTTAATACTCAGATAAATGCAGCGGTAGAGCGCAGTGAATCTGTGCTTTTTCAATACTCAATGAAAGTCAAAGAATCACCTGATTGGGTGGAACTGGGTATGAAGGAGCCACATATTTGGCAGACCCGTTGCCAGAGAATTGACAGCAATGAGCTTTTGTTTGTGATTGCAGATCGCAGTGAAGAAGTGAAGTTAGAGCGAAAAATCATCAATCAAGCTCAGCGTGACCCTCTTACCGGTGCCTATAACCGCCGTGCGCTGATGACTGTGCTCAGCCAGTCAGTAGCCCAGGCGCAACGCTATGATTGGCTCTGTTCTTTCCTGCTGGTCGATATAGATAACTTCCATGCCTTCAATGAAAGTTTCGGCTGGGATGCTGGAGATTTAATACTGCAGCAGTTAGTTGCCAATTTGCATGGTTTTAAAAGGACCGCGGACTTTTTGGCCAGATACGGCGATGATAAATTTGTGATGTTTTTACCGGAAACTAATATCGAACAGTCGGGTTTAGCCGCTGAGCGTATCAGAGTAATGGTTGAAGAGCTGGAGATTCCCTTTCCACAAGGAGATTTGAAGTTTACCGTCAGTATTGGAGGTGTGACGCTAGGGGATGCTGAGGAAACTCATGAAACTATGCTGCGCCGCGCCGAAGAGAACTTGCAGATAGCTAAAGCTAGTGGCACTAATCGGGTGGAGATAGACGAACATCAGTAACAGCTAATATGTGGGGCATCAGGCTATTGTGCAATAGCCTGATGCCCGGGTGCCAAGCAGCAGTGTTAGCAGTCCTCTTTAGCCATTAACTTCTTCAGACACTCCAGCAGTGCTTGCATTTGTTGCTGTGTACCGATGCTTATTCGCAAGTAGTTATTGATTTTTTCTTTGTTAAAGTGGCGGACAAGAATGTTGTTGTCGCGTAAGTATTGCATGATTTCAATGGCTGCTAATTTTTTATGGTGCACAAATAAGAAGTTTGTATTTGAGGGGAGGACTTTAAAGTTGAGTGCAGTTAATTGCTTTTCTGTCCATGTTCTAGTGTCGATGATTTTCTTCAGGCTTGTCTGGAAGTACTCATCATCTTCAATGGCTGTTTTGGCACAAGCTTGAGCCAGCATGTCCAGAGGATATGAGTTGAAACTGTTCTTTACCCGCTCTAACGCCTCAATTAAATTCTTATTGCCTATAGCATAGCCTATCCTCAGTCCCGCCAGGGCGCGAGATTTTGATAATGTCTGAATCACCAGGCAGTTATCATATTTCTGAGTCAGTGCCACTGCAGATTCAGCGCCAAAATCTACATAAGCTTCGTCAACGATAACCAGAGATTGGCTATTGATTTTTAATAGCTGTTCTATCTGAGATAATGATACTGTACCCCCTGTTGGCGCATTCGGATTGGCAAAAATTATACCCCCATTGTCTATCTCATATTTAGCTAAATTAATAGAGAAGTCATCTTCAATAGGTATGGCCCTGGCTTTAATATCGTACAGATCACAGTACACAGTGTAAAAGCTGTAACTAATGTCGGGCATTAAAATCGGCTGTTGCTGGCGAAAAAATGCCATAAATGCGTGGGCTAATACTTCATCAGAGCCGTTGCCAATAAAGATGTTATCAACCGCTACTTTGTAGTAGTGTGCCAGAGTTTGGCTAAGATCGGAGCTTTGTGGGTCAGGGTAGCGGCGCAAGTGGTCTATGTCGAAATGAGTGAGCAGTTGACTGATTTTTGGCGAAGGTGGATAGGGATTCTCGTTGGTATTTAGTTTTATTAGATCATTAATCTTCGGTTGTTCTCCCGGGGTATAAGGGACTAAGTCTAATAATTGTTTGCTCCAAAATTTACGCTTCACTGGTCGCTGTTTCCTGTAGTTTATAAAAAGGTTCAATCCGATAGAGGTATCGATTATCTGGCCAGCTTCAAGCCCAGATGTTTCGCGGATCGTCTGCTATTGCAGCTGATTGCATGTTACTTGATATGAGAAGTTGATTGCAGCTAGATACTGCTCAGTTGAACTTTCGCACAACTTGCATGAAGATTTCCACCCAGCGTTCGCTGAATTCAACACCGGCTTTTTTGTTTATTTCTAGTAGCGCGCGCATTAGCGGTCTCTTATGCAGTGAGACACTGGTATGTCCGTGGGTGATCGCTTCAAAAGTATGCACTATGGCAATTATTTTCGCCCCGGCGTTAATGTCTTCACCGGTTAGGCCATTCGGGTAGCCGGTACCGTCTACAAGTTCTTGGTGTTGCATCAACATCAATCCGGCAAGATGGGAGTTGAACAGTGAGCGCATTAATTGCGACGATGTTTGCACGTGCTGACGCACCAGTGTTTGTTGTTTTTCATTTAGTTTTCCTCGCTGGTTTAATAGCGGGGTGGGTAGGAATGCCATGGCCACATCATGGGCAAATAATGAAGCCGTTAAAGTGACAGGGTCGACCGGCGAGCCAGCAACCTGGTTCATTGCCAGTGCCAGTTGACCTATTCTGTCAGTACGGCCCTGCCAGTAGCCAACCCGACTCTCGCAGGTTTTAGCCATCTGATATAAAAACTCCAAATCTTCATTATCTTTGGAGAACGCTTGTAGCCAATTTTCTTTATCACTAGAAGAGAGAGAGGTGTTGGGATCAACCAGGGCGATGATGTTGACTAAAATCGGCGCCATCATTTCTGGGGAGCTGGCCGCCAACTCCTGTAAGCCGAGTTCTACAGAGTGATACAACTGTTTATCGTACTCTACTTTGGCGGTTTTTCTAAACTGCTCCATAAAATCTCTGGCTTTGTCCATCAGCAGTAAAGTTAGGTCTCCGGCGCGATCGGTAAAAGGGATTTTTCCGCGACGCACTAAGTCGAGGATTGTTTCCAGCTCTTGTAAAATCACCCCCATAGGGGCGAAGCCCAGCAGACTGGTATTGGCTTTAACGGTATGGATAGTGCGAAACAGATCATCCAGTAACACGGTATTCTTTGGCTCGTGCTCTAAATCCACGATGCTGGATTCGCAGAGGCTGTACTGCTCTAAAAATTCATCGTATGCCTCAGAAAAGAGCTCATTATCAATTGGATCTTTCAAGCGAAAAGTTGTCATTGGATAATCCTTAGTAAAACTGAGCATAAAATTATTATTTTCAACTTCTTAGCATTATAAGGTAAGAGTGAAAAATAGACAGGGCTTAATTGAGCTGCCAGCGCCTTATTGTCTGTATATTTTTTAATCGTCAGTTGCTGATAATTCCTGTTTAATCAGGCAGTAGATTCTAAATCCGTAGATCATCACTAGCACATTGATAAAATCGAAAAGGATATTTACCCCTAAAGTTAAATACCAATTGTCATTGAAGATAGAGTTGAGCAGTGTTGACAGCAGATAATCTGTGAACATTATAGCCGCTAATATAGCAACGATACCCAACAGAATGGGCCAGATATATTCTTCGGTTTGCTGCCAGCTGAGCTTTAAACTTTGCAGCGGCATCTTTTTTTCCAGCACGCAAGTATAGTCGGCAATTGACAACCTGACAGCGATATAAATGCCAGGTAGGATAAATGCCATAAAGCCTAAGATGATACAAATGCTGGATATCAAAAAGACCAAAAATAGCCTGGGCCAATAACCAATGCTGGCAATCAGAGCTTGGCCTGCTGTGTATTTAGGGCCATCAATAGTCGATTGCATAAAGGTGATAGTTGCCCCCCAGTAGATAGGGATAAAAAGTAAATTCAAGGCGGATATGTATAGCAGAGAACTGTCAATTGACGGGTTATCTACAGTGCCAACAGGAAGTTCAACCTGCAGCAATAGCAAGTTGATGACCAAGATAAATGGCAGATGAATTTTTGCTAATACAGTGATGTTACTTTTAAAAAAAAAGATACTTTGGCGGATATATTCGATTATCATAAAGGTGATATATGTCTGAGTTAATTAAGAAAATATTGGATTCATTGTAGCAGTTAGAGGGGATATTTCTTAGTAGATTGTTAGCTTTCTGGCCTTTCAATGCGCTTTTTTTCGCTTTCAGCTATTTTCTGATGGGCGATCAGTTATAATTCGCTCTAAGAGTTTTTTTACGCCAATATCCCACCCTTTATTTGAAAAATATACCTCAATGTCTGATACCTCTGTTTTACCGTTGCAACTTACCGCTTGGATTGATCATCAATTTAGCCAGTCTCTAATCGCCGGCGAGTGGGAAGTGCGGCGGCTATTTCATGGTCGCAGTGGTGTTATTGATGAGCTGCGTGCAGTGGTTATTGATTGGCTGGCCCCTGTGGCTGTTATCAGATTGTATGCTGATGTTGAAGCCGCTTTATTGGCGGATTTAGTGGCTTTTCTCGCCGCTAAGGAAGCTGTTCAGGGGGTGTTAGTTCAAGAGCGGGGTCGAAAACGCGAGACCAAATTTAACATTCCCTACGGTCAGGTATCAGAGGTCATGCAAGTACTTGAATCGGGGTTAGTCTATCAGATCGAACCGCTGCAATTTCAAAATTTTGGCTTGTTTTTGGATATGCGCAATGGCAGAAACTGGCTCAGAGCGCATGCGCAAGGCGCTAAGGTGTTGAATTTATTCTCCTACACTTGTGCTTTTTCCGTGGCGGCGATTGCCGGTGGGGCCGAATCGGTAGTGAATGTAGATGTGAGTAAAAGGGCCCTGACTATTGGTCGGAAAAATCATCAGCTGAATAATCAAGACAAAGCTGCCAGTCAGTTTATGCCCTATGATATGTTGAAGTCCTGGTCGCGGATTAAAAAGCCTGGGCCCTACGATATAGTGGTCATAGACCCGCCAAGTTTTCAGCCGGGTTCTTTTATCGCAGAGCGCGATTATTGCAAAGTGTTGAGACGTTTGTCTCAGCTAACGACGGCCGATGCCAAAGTGATGCTCTGTCATAATGACCCTGAGCAAAGCAGTCAATTTATTAGAACGTTAATGGCTACTCAGTGTCGCGAATTTGTCTTTGAACAACATCTGCCGGTGCCCGAGGACTTTGCTGAACAAGATGTCGAAAAAAGCGTTAAGGTACTGATCTACAAAAGAACTGCAGCATAATGCCAGTGCAATCCAGGCGCTTGTATAGCGTCCGGGAAAATCCCAAGAGTGCTGATTACACTCGGCGCTGGGGTTGCTGTAACTGAGTCAGCTGTCGGGTGGCCAGTGGGTAATCCTCGGCTGTAGTAATCGCAGTGACTACTGCGATAGAGCCAACTCCAGTGGCTAGTACTGGCTCGATGTTGTTGAGCTTGATGCCGCCGATGGCTACCAGAGGGTAGTGCTCCGCCAGGGTTTTACACCAGCGTTGTAAATTAATTAAACCAATTAAGATCGCCGGCTTAGTTTGAGTGGGGTAGACAGTACCCATGGCAATGTAACTGGGTTTAATAGCAATCGCCCTGAGCCATTCATATTCACTGTGGGTACTGATGCCTAAACGCAAACCCGCTGCGGCAATGGCACTCAGGTCAGTAGTGTCTAAGTCTTCCTGTCCCAGATGTACCCCGTAGCACTGATACTTAATAGCGAGTTGCCAATAATCATTAATAAACAGTCTGGCTTTATATAAGCTGCCGAGTTGCGCCGCTTTTTCAATCAGTTTCTCTAATTGCTCAGCAGCAGTGTCTTTAATCCGTAGCTGAATAGTTTTCACCCCCAGTTTTAATAACTTTTCCAGCCAGCTAATACTGTCGACCACAGGGTAGAGCCCCAGTGAGAAAGTGTCTGTCGGAGCAAAAGCTGCTAGCTTTGAGTCGGCCAGACCCGTATCTAAAGTGGGATAATGATGTAAATCGCAGGGCCAGGCCTGTGCTGATGATGTAAGGCACTCGGCTAGCGGTTGAGCAGTTGCACACTCTGATTGCTGATGCAGGTATGCCAATGCTAAGACTAAAGCATCGCAGCTGCGTTTAGCATTTAGCATGAAGGCAGTGATAGCGGCAGATAGAGAGCCTCTGCTGGTAAATTCCGTATCTCCTGACTCAGTATTGAGGGCAGTGTCACTAGGCTGGTTACTGAATGCAAGGCTGCCCTGGCTAGCTGTGGTGCAATAAAACCAGCAAGGGTTGGCTGGGCTAGAGCGCAGCACTACCCCTTTCAGCGATAGATCTGCCAGCAGCTGAGCATTGTGTTGTTGGCTGTTGTCGGCCAGCAGCTGAGCGCCAGTGATTGCGGTAAATAGCTTTAGGTCACAGATCAACAAATTTGACAGTTGAGCGAGCTGCAGTAATTGATTGCTGCACTGCTGGATATCCACAGTGTCGCTAAGCTGTTCTGTGGTGAGTAGCAGCTCGCAGACGATTTGCACATTCTCTGTGTTTAAAGCTTTTAAGGCTGTATTGGTTTCAGCAATTTGGTTTCGCAATTGCTGCGCATCGATAACGACCCTAATAATTTTAGCAGCAGCTGAGTTTTGTTCGAGATCTGCTGTCAAATAGCCACTGCTGTTTAACAACAGTGGCAGTAACTCGCTAACAGAAAGTTGCTTTGCCCCGATGCAATCGATATAGCTTACAGCGCCAATTTGTTGCTCAAATGAAGACAGTTTGTAGGACATGATGGTTAATTAACTCTACTGTTGATGCCAAAAAGGTTGGCCCAGCACTGGAGTGCTCGGCGTCGCAGTTTGCCTGCGCTGCATTAAACCGGCCAGATAAGCGCTGCGCCCGGCGCTGATGGCCAGAGAAAAAGCCTTGGCCATGAGTGCTGGGTCATCGGCTTTGGCCACAGCAGTATTGAGTAACACCGCGTCGTAGCCCATCTCTAAAGCTGCAGCAGCCTGAGAGGGAGAACCCAGGCCCGCATCAATAATCAGCGGGATATCTGTGATCCGCTCGCGCAAGCTCTGCAAGTGGTATTTGTTTAACAGGCCTTGTCCGGTACCAATGGGGGCTCCCCAGGGCATCAAAACCTGGCAGCCGGCATCACGTAATCTAAGACACAAAATTAGATCGTCGGTGCAGTAAGGCAAGACTTTGAAGCCGCGTTTAATCAGTTCTCTGGCAGCGATGACTAACTCAAACGGATCGGGCTGCAAATTGTAATCATCGCCAATCACTTCCAGTTTGATCCAATCAGTGGCAAATAGCTCTCTAGACATTTCAGCGAGGTTAATCGCCTCTTTGGCAGATTTGCAGCCTGCTGTGTTGGGCAGTAATTTACAGCCAGTCTCCTTGATTAACTGCCAAAAAGCCTCTCCATCGTTGTGCTGAGGATTTTGCCGACGCAAGCTCAATGTAATAAACTCTGAACCCGAAGCTTTTATCGCCTCAGACATTTGCGCAGGTGATCTGTACAGTGCGGTTCCCAATAAAAATCGGCTGTTAAATTGGCTGTCGTATAGCGTCAGAGTGTCTGTGTGTTGCATTAACCACCTCCAATGGGTGTAACTATGTCAACGTTATCGCGTTGCGCTAGTTTGGTTGTCGGGTAGAGGTTTTTTGCCACAAACTCACCGTTGATTGCCAAGGCAATCTTCTGTTCAGCAAAGCCGGCAATTGTTATCAGCTGCAATAAATTACAATCTTCTCCCACTGATAATTCTCTATTATTCACTGAAATTTTAAGCACTAGATTGCTCCGCGGTACTGAAAAGTATTTTATGATGTTGGCATTGCTGGCCTTCTAGCCAGCGAATAACGCTCTGCACGATGGCGGGCGCTATTAAGTAGCCGTGTCGAAACAGACCGTTGATAGAGACGTGTCGGTCACAGATTAAGACACTGGCTCGGTTGTCATTTAAGGCCGGGCGCAAATTGGTGTTCTGCTCTAAAATTCTCGCCTCGGCAAAGGCTGGGTTGATACTGTACATAGCACTGCATAGCTCTAACATAGATTGCACTGTCATTGGCGAGCGGTCTTCACTTTCAATTTGGGTCGCTCCAATCACATATTGCCGCCCGGGTTTAGGGACTAAGTAGAGTTGGTAACGCGGGTGCATTAAACGTATCGGCCGATTGAAGTTAACGTCGGGACAGTGAACTCTTAACAGTTCTCCACGCACACCGCGCAACTCAGTTCTGTGCTTTTTAGCCCCGATGCCACGGCAATCAAAGACCCAGTCATAACTGTGCCGTTGGTTTTGGTAGTGAACTTGGTTGTTGTCGATATCGGCGATAGTGTTGTCTATGAGTTTTACCCCCTTACGTAAACACTGTTGCAGTAGACTGGACATCAGCGCTCTGTTATCAATATGCGCTTCTTCAGGAAGTAATATGCCCTGTTCAAAGCTATTGGGGAGGCCAGGTTCCAATTGGCGGATGTCATCGCCATTAAGTGCAGTAAATACGGCGCCGGTGGCAGTGGCTAATTTCTGTACCTGCCTGGAAAAATGCTGCAGTTCTGCGCGGTCTTGTGGGTGGCAAATTATCAGACTGCCACTGTGCTGATAATTGATCCCGGTAGCATTTGCCAGGTTGAGTTCTGAGACGATTTTCGGCCACAAAGCCAGAGAGGTTTTTCCCAGGTAATAGCTGTGTAAATCAGCTTCCAGGGCTTCAGATATCGGGGCTATCATACCCGCAGCGGTAAAGGCTGCCGCGTCTAATTGATTGGCCTCAGTGTGGATGTTTAGAGGATTGGCTTCGAATAAACTGATTTTTACATTCAATTGACTGAGCTGATAGGCTAATAATCTGCCGACTAATCCCGCCCCTACAATGGCGATGTTTAACGAAGAGGAGAGTGGCATTAAGGATTCCCAGTTAGCTAAAAATTCTGGGACAAGTGGAGAAACTGTAATCGACAGCTATCAAAAATAGCTTAATGCCCTGAGTCTGGGAATACAATGACAGTTTAACTTGTTCCCTACGCAGGTATTAACCTGATCAGGTGCAACGGGATTTGGCATAGCCAATCTCAGCCTAGAAAATAAGGCACCCCGACAAGATCAGAGGCAAGTCTAGTAGTAACTGAAATAACAGGCAAGCAGAAATAGCAGTTTTGCTCTTTTATCGAAAAAACTGCACTGTTGATGGGGTAAATTCGCACTTCTTAGTCAAGGTTATTTAAGATGACAACTTCACGGTCAAGTGTGGCGATTTTATCGGACATTAACTGGTGGCAATCGGCTGCTAATTGTTTTGCTGATGCATAGTGTTCAGTGTCAACAGGGTCTAGCATCTGCACAATGGCATAGCCGTTGTTAAAGCGGTTAAGTTTAAAGTCAGTGGTGGTACTTAATACCACAGGTACAATAGCGACCTTGGCTTGAATCGCAGTGTGGAATGCTCCCATTTTAAACGTTAGCAAGCCTCTACCGCGGCTGCGCGTTCCCTCGGGAAACATCCAAACTGAGAGTTTGTTTTTCACTATCCGCTGGCACACTTGGTCGATTGTTGTTCTGGCGCGGGTGCTGTTGTGCCTATCAATCAATATGTTACCGGAAAGCCAGTATAACTGGCCAAAAAAAGGCAACCAGCGAATGCTTTTTTTACCAATGCTTACTGTGCCTTCGCTAACGGCAGCGGTTAGCGTCACTACGTCAAAAGTATTTTGATGGTTGGCGATAAATACTTGTGGTCTATAAACACTACTTTTAGGGACGCGAGTAATAAGTTTGATGCCAAACAGCGGTGCCAGAGCGCCTAACGTATGAGCGACAACCGAGGTATTGTTTTTGTGGAAAGGTCTGATAAAGCAGAATATACAACCTAGAATGCAGATTAAAATAAATACAGGCAGAATTATCAGTAGTCTAAGCAGGGCGATCATGTTTGTTTCCGTTATTATCGATCAGTCAATAATACCGTGAATTTTAGCGTTTTAGGTAGTTTTTAGTCATGGCTGTCTTATTCTACTGACAAAAAGCTATCAGGGAGGCTATTTGAACGGTATATTTTGCATAAATGATTCATTCACCTTTTCTTCAATACATTACCTTCGGAGATGTTTAACTATGCGCGATTTTGCTGAAATAGAACGAGTAGTCATCACTCATGGTCCCACAGCGCTTGAATTTGCCCCGCGCTTGTCAGCGACGCTAAATTGCAACTTGTATTTTAAAAGAGATGATTGCACAGGTCTGGCCGGTGGCGGTAACAAGACTCGCAAGCTTGAGTATCTAATTGCGGCGGCGTTAAAAAGTGGTGCAGATACTCTCGTGACAATTGGCGGGCTACAGTCAAATCACGCCCGTCAGAGCGCCGCGGCTGCGGCAAAGTTTGGGCTGGGTTGTGAATTGGTTTTGGAAGATGTGGCCAATACTCCTAAAGCTGACTTTTATAGCAATGGTAATATTTTATTAGATCAGTTGCTGGGGGCAAATATCCACCGTTTGGGGGTAGATGAAGACCCGCAAAGTTATTGCGAAAACTTAATGGACAAATTACAGGTGCAGGGAAAAAAGCCCTATTTTATTCCAGTAGGTGGCTCTAACGTGATCGGTAGTTTAGGTTATGTGCGCTGTGCCATGGAGATAGTGCAACAAATAGAGCAGCAACAGTTAAGCATAGATCAGATCGTTATCGCCACTGGCAGTGCCGGTACCCAGGCGGGGCTATTAGCGGGGTTGATCGCCTGTGGCAGCAGTATAAAAGTATTGGGCATCAGTGTCAGTAAAACGACTGAGCAGCAAGCTGAGCTAGTGACGCAGCTGTTGCGCTCAGTGCTGACATATCTGCATTTGGACCCGGGGTTGGCCGAGGGGGTGGTACACACTGATGGTAACTACTATGGCGCGAGTTACGGAGTGGCGACTGAACCTATGATTGAAGCGGTGAAACGCTGTGCATCACTGGAGGGTGTTTTACTCGATCCGGTATACACTGGCAAGGCAATGGCTGGACTGATAGATCTGTCTGACAAAGGGTTAATTGCAGAGAATTCCAATCAGTTGTTCTTGCATACCGGTGGCAGTCAGGGGTTATTTGCCTACCGAGAAGTCTTTTAAAGCATAGAAAAAATGCTTAGTTCTTTTTTGGTGTGCGAGTGTTTTTGGTTTTTTTGAATAGGCCAAGCAACTTTTCTTTGCTGTCTTTTTCATTGGGAAGAGCCGTTTCGAACCTTTGCTGCATGTTTTTAAATCCAGCTTCCTTGCGTTGATGTGCAGCTTTTTGTTGACGGCTTTTAAAGTCAATAACGTTATCGCTCATTGTTGATGCCTGGATAATGAATAATGGGAAGAGAATCTGATTGGATAAGATATTACCGTTTATTAGTGACTCTGTCAGCGGCTTATCTGCTCAGATCAGTAATTGGTTATTTTCCTATCTTCCCTGCACTGCAGTTCCAGTCCAACTTCCAACTTCCAACTTCCAGCTTCCAACTTAGACATTACCCCTGGCAGTGCAGTTGAAATTGTGCTGCCAGGGGGCGCTTTGACGGGTAGAAATTAGTCAGCATCTACGTCGGCACTAGGTGCCACATCATTAACTTCTGGTTGCTGCATGGATTCTATAATGTCTTTAATGCGCGCAAGACTGGCTGTAAATATAGATTGTTGCTCATCATCTGCCTCGATGAACCTGGAATCTTGCTGTACCAAGCTATCTAATAGGCGTTGACTGATATCGGTGATGTTTTGTAAGAACTCCAATTCAGGTCTCTGCGTAGCCTGATCATAATTATTCAAGAAGTGACCCGCTAACTTGCCGATATCCGGGGCGCTATTTTGTTCAACGCTGCGGTAGCTAGCTGCTGCTGTGTAGGACTGTGACCGTGTTAGCTGTAAGTTCATAGAGGCTAATTCAGTCTTGTCCATGTTGAACTGAGTGGCAATTTCAAAGGCTTTTTGCACATCGCCGTTGAAGAATTCATTAGAAATTTCACTGACATCGTTAATCAGCTTGGCAATCGCCTCTAATTCACCTTCGTCTAAGTCTCCCTGAACCTGGAATTGAAAAGCGCTACTCTGGCTCTGAGTCAAACTATAGACGGCACTATAATTGCCCTGACCATCACCGCTGTAGGCAAATGCTGATTCACTGCTGCTCTGATTGGCAAAGAGAATTTTAACTTTATCCCCATCTTGGGTCTCTAGTTCCAGAGAAAATGATTCTGCTTGCGAGTAGCGCTCAACGGCAGCTACTTGGGTGTGATATACCGGTAGACTAGGGCTGTTGTTTTGCGAGGGATTAAGTGCCTCCAAAGCTTTGAAAGTTAACTCTTCGGTCTCATCGATAGTGCCGGCTATATCTGCGCTTAGCAAACTCAAACTTTCCAGAATATCTCGGGCTTCATCGAATCCCTTTTGCACCCCTTGCATCGCCGCATCAAATTTGCTCTGAATTTCTTCTTCACTGCGGCCTTGGCTGCGGGCATTTTCCAGGCCAAGGGCGACAAATTTTGCTATTCTCTCAGCAACTTTAGTAGGGCTAAAGTCATTGCTAGCTAAATCAGTCACATCATCTTTTTGTAACCCAGGAACATTTTTCGCTAATCGTGCCAGTAATGCTTCGTTGGCAGTGGCTCCTGGATTGCGGTGAGCCTCGTGCTCAAATGAGCTAAACTCGGAGTGTTGAGTTACATAGGAAGTATTGGAATAAAAGGTATTAATCATTACATAGCCCTCTAAAATTGATTCGATAATAGGCTATCGGCGCCTGTTTAATATAGTTGAACAAATAAAAGGCAGTATGAAGCAATTTCACAAATAATTGTCCAGTGCTCAGTAAAAAAGTAAAATATTCAGCAGTTTAGCTAATGGATGTTGCAAATTAGCAACGATTGCCGATGAATTCTCGTCATATACATAGTTGATTCGTCTAAATATCAGTTTTAAAACGATTGTTTGTTAAAAAACCCGCTGTTTCAAAGTTAAACCTGTTAAACTGATTCGGTAATATTTTTTGATTAAGACTTTTACGCGTCAAAGCCTCCCGCTAGCGGGGGCCGATACTGTCTAAGTACTTGGGGTACATCGGTGATATATGAAAGATGTTTATAAAGGCATTACATTATTACTGCTCGCTGGAGTGGCAAGCGTTATATCGCTTTCTGTTGAGGATCGCCACTGGAATATGCCCTTTGTAAAATTCGATGCCACTCCTGAAAGTACTGAAATCAGAGGCATACAAGCGCAAATCCTAGCGGGACTTGATCCCAGTACTATTACCCAGCCTACTGCTGCCGGCAAAGCGGCTCTACCTACCTGTTATCAAGGAAAAATAGCCAGAGATAAAAGCACTGATCTGTTCAGTGGCGTCGGTTATTTATCGGTCAAAGAATTCGATCAGATGTATATCCAAGTCAAAGGAGTAGATACCTACTTACTCAGAGGCGCCTTTGAGACACAGTCCGCTTCGGTGATAGAGCAGTTACCTGCTAATGTCCTGCAGCGGATAGAGCAGGCTGGTAAAGGTCGAAAATGCGCTAAAATTGATATGTATTTAGCCAAGATTAAGCGCTAAATCCAGTGACAAAATCAGCTTTCTTTCCTCTCCTGAGTCTAACTAAGGCTTTAGTCTATTGCTGAGCAGATAGCTGTTAGGCACAACGGGTTTTGTTAATCGGATTTTGCAGTATCGCAGTATTAGCCCCCAGTCGTCTGCTTTGTTCCTGCCCAACTAAAAGTTCAGCTTCAAGGACTTCCTGAGTATTTTATTGCTATGCTAGTAAGGCTGTAGCAGTCTATTTAATACATTCACTTGATGTTCCGATCTGGTGATGGCAAAAGGGCACAATATGACAGAAAAAAACGGCTCAGAAATTCAGCCCAAGCGAGCGCTACAAAAGCAGCGCAACCCTTTGATGAGCGCAACGGATATTAATCACATTTTACTGCACGGTGCGCAAATATCTTTGAGCAAATTACGCCGTGCCACCAGCCATAACGCGAGAATATTTTACTTTGCGGAAATAGGCGTCTATTTGGAGGTCTCTCTGTCCTCTGGCTCCACTATTACCGATGACGCCAGAGAGCAGTTGTCTGAAATTCATCAGCGTGCACTGGCTTCTTTGATGGATGCAAATAAACGAGACAGTCAGCTGAAATAAATATTAGCAGGGTTTGTTGTCGGGCAATAATTTGTCGCTGTGAGTCTCTGTGTTGAGACGTAAATAGTGGAATAAATGGCCAGGCAGATGATTATTAAAGTTATAGAATGATAAGGTTTTGCATTGGATCCATTTAACAGTAAAGAGTTTTTAGCCAGATTAACTAAGCGTCCCGGCGTCTATCAAATGCTCGATGTAGCAGGTGAATTACTTTATATAGGTAAGGCAAAAAATCTTAAAAACCGCGTCGCCAGTTATTTTAGAGCCACCGGTTTGACGACCAAGACTGAAGCGTTAGTGGCGAAAATTGCCAATATCGAAATTACTATTACTCATGGTGAGACTGAGGCGCTGCTGTTAGAGCAAAGCCTGATAAAGCAGTATCGTCCTCCTTACAATATTTTATTGCGCGATGACAAAAGCTACCCTTTTATCTTTATTAACGAGGCTGAAGACTATCCGTCGGTGACTTTTCATCGCGGTGCTAAAAGACGCAAAGGGAAATATTTCGGTCCCTTTCCCAGCGGGACGGCGGTACGCGAAACCTTAAGTATCCTGCAAAAAATATTTCAGATACGTCAATGTGATGAAAGTTTTTTTAAGAATCGCTCAAGACCTTGTTTGCAACATCAGATAAAGCGCTGCACAGCACCTTGTGTAGAGCTGATAGATAAACAACAATATGACTTTGATATAAAACATGCCATCATGTTTTTAGAGGGTAAGAGCAATAATATAATGTCCGAACTGGCTCGGCAAATGGAGCAGGCAGCACTCTCTCTTGAGTTTGAAAAAGCCGCTCAATTTAGGGACCAGATTCAGTCACTGCAACACACTCAAGAGCAACAGGCGGTGATTGGAGGAAAGGGTAATGCTGACATAATTGGCTGCGCTATGGCCGCAGGAGCCGTTTGTATTTATCAGATGTTTGTTCGAGGTGGCCGAGTCATTGGCTCTAAAGCGCTATTTCCTAAAGTCGCTATTGAGGAGACACAATCCGATGTGCTGTCCGCCTTCGTCGCCCAGTGGTATTTATCTGCTAATCGAGAAATTCCCGAGAGTATTATCTGCAGCCATGAACTGCAAGATGTAGACTGTCTTCAAGAAGTCTTGACAAGCCAACGCGGCTCGAAAGTTGAAATTAGCCACAACGTGCGTGGAGATCGTGCCGGATGGCAGCGATTGACGCAGACCAATGCCGAACAACAATTAGTCACCCAGCTGGCCAGTAAAAAGAATATCTATAACCGTTTTCTATCTCTGCAACAGAGTTTAGGTTTAGATAAAATACCGAAACGCCTGGAGTGTTTTGATATCTCGCACAGCTCTGGCGAGGCGACAGTCGCCTCTTGTGTAGTATTTGATCACAACGGGCCGTTAAAAACAGATTATCGTCGATTTAATATAGAGGGGGTCACGGCAGGCGATGATTACGCGGCTATGCATCAGGCGCTGACCAGGCGTTTTGCCCGTCTAAAGAAAGGAGAGGGAAAAAAGCCCGATATATTATTTATCGACGGAGGTAAAGGCCAGGTGAGTCAGGCGGTAGATGTGTTGAATAAATTAGATATATTCGATATTCAGGTGATAGGTATAGCCAAGGGGGTGACCCGTAAACCGGGTTTAGAGACGCTGATAAATCCAGATACCAATCAGGAAATAATGATAGCGGCTGACTCTCCCGGACTGCATTTAGTGCAACATATCAGAGATGAGTCACATCGCTTTGCCATTACCGGCCACAGGGCCAGACGGGGTAAAGCCAGGAGCAGATCAAAACTGGAAGATATTAACGGCATAGGACCAAAACGTCGCCGGGAACTGTTGAAACATTTTGGTTCAATTCCCTCAATTGAAAGCGCAAGCATTGAAGAAATTAAAAAAGTCTCTACTATAAGCACGGCGCTCGCAGAAGAGATTTACGCAGTACTGCATCCAGATCATTAGTAACAAGCCAGGAGTGAACCAGTTATTAGCTAAAATTATCTCAGAGAAGTTACCCTCTGGGGCTAGTTTAGCCAGCTGTTAATTTATGAATACACCTAATATTATAACCCTTATTCGCATCGCATTAATTCCAATTTTAGTGGTACTTTACTATTTACCTTTTAGCTGGGTAAACATTGCCTGTGGAACCGTGTTTGCGGTTGCCTGTGTCACCGATTGGCTAGACGGATACTTAGCCCGAAAGCTCGATCAAAGTACCACCTTGGGTGCGTTTCTCGATCCGGTTGCCGATAAATTAATTGTCGCCGTCGCTCTGGTGCTGTTGTGTGTCACTTATGCCAGCCCCTGGATGACAATTCCCGCTATCGTCATTATCTGCCGTGAAATAGTGATCTCGGCACTGCGAGAGTGGATGGCAGAGTTGGGAAAACGTTCTAATGTGGCGGTTTCAAATGTGGGTAAAGTTAAAACAGCGATGCAGATGTTATCAATATTAGTTCTACTTTCTGTCGAACCTGAGACAATCTGGAGCTGGGGCGGCGTGGTCGCTTTGTACATAGCTGCACTGCTGACAATTTGGTCAATGTTTATCTATTTGCGAGCAGCTTGGAGTGATTTAAAAAAGCATAGTTAAGTTAAGCAATTGGCCACTGCTGCTGAAACTGGCGCTAATATCGACAATAACATTTGCAACTTTTTTGTATAAGTATTTGAAATATTGGACAATGCAACAAAAGGAATGGTTGATCGGGCTGATGTTGAGTAATATTTTCCCTTTATTTCAATGTAAGTGATTAATATTTAAACAGAAATTATATTTTTATTAGTTGTTGACATGCCCGCTGATACCTCTATAATACGCCCCACTTGTTACAGAGATAGCAACGACGCGGGAATAGCTCAGTTGGTAGAGCGCGACCTTGCCAAGGTCGAGGTCGCCGGTTCGAACCCGGTTTCCCGCTCCAATCTATCTCAATGTTTTAAGTATGGGGCGCGATGACAGAGTGGTTATGTAGCGGACTGCAACTCCGTCCACGCCGGTTCGATTCCGACTCGCGCCTCCATTTATTCCCTTCGCAGGTTGTCAATACAACTGAGCGACACTCGAAGCCCGGGTGGTGGAATTGGTAGACACAGGAGACTTAAAATCTCCCGATCGCAAGATTGTGCCGGTTCAAGTCCGGCCCCGGGCACCAGTTTTTAAAATACTCCTCGTAACATCGATTCAATTCAGCACTGCTAATTCAGCTCAGCTCTTATTTATCATTTCTTTATTTTCAGAATCTTTTAAGCTGTTTTAGATTCCAATGTTTATTGGAATTGTAGTGCCAGCAATGGACTTAAAATCTCCCGATCGCAAGATTGTGCCGCACAATTTTTATATAAATTTCAGTAGGGGGCAGGGCTTAGTGTCGCAAGTTGTAAGCTATGAGGAGAGCGGGACGGATGCTATCCCAGCTCTTACTGTCCATGACACCTTTATTGTGCCAGTAGGACACGATGGTTACATTCAGGAGCTGATGGGTAATGTCTTCAGAGAGAGTTACGGGTGCAACATAGCTGTAGAGTATCTTCAAGGATCTTTTCTAAGCCCTAATGAATGTCCTCGTTTATATTTTCCAACGCCGCGTTTTGCAGTGCCTGTGATAACTTGGTTTTATTAACGGGTTTGCTGTCATCATCCCTCAAGCATTTGCCCTCCAGAACAATGCCACAGGCAGTAATAATTTTAGAAAAGGTTAAATCTAATTCCCGATTAAAGCCTGTGGCCAAACGGTTAGCGATACGCTGATGTGATAATACCGATCTTTTGTTTTTATCCCGGGTACTTCGAATCAACATTTTAAAATCGCGATCATCGTTCGCTATTTTGCTAAACGACTTGCCTATCTCACCCACCATATCGAACACCGAGTTGCCGGTGATCGTGAAAACGTTACACATTTGATCTAACCCCAGGGATTTGCAGACACTGCTTTCAAAGATTGAAGGGTAGAGTTGATCGACCTTCAAATCGGGGTCATAAAAATTAAAAACAATTTTAATCTGATCCTTATTCACACCTAAATCAATTAAGCCCTCAATCGTTGAAATCGTCTCGACTTGTTGTTTGGGTGTGGTGGTTGTCGGGATAAAGAAAAAATCGATGTCCTCATGAACTCCTCCATTTTAGAGAGATAATTCAAGAAATTTTCGATATTGGATGAGCCGATATCGATCAGCGCAGTATCTATCGCATTAATTCTCTCAAACCATGATTTTCCCGACATTACCGTTATTATTCATGATGGCTATTTTCAAAAAGCCCAGAATCTGTCGGATATATTCAACCCATTTGTATATTGGTAATACATCCTTATTACATAGTATAAAGTAAGTTTTGGTCCAATAAATAGCGTTTAAATAGTGGTAGGCAGGCACTACCTATTACCCTAGGATCATGCTCTAACAATGCTTCTTTAATGGAAGGTTCCAAGATCCCTTGTAGGTTTTGTTGTAGCAGTTCACGCTGGAGCGCGATCACTACTTTCTTTCTAACACTACTTGGAAAAGCACCATCAATAACAATATGACTAAAATCGATAACACTGCAGCTTGAAACTACTGCGAAAGCGATATATTTAGCTATGTAGTTCACCCATCGTTGAGTGTACTCATCATACTGACTCCAGTCATCGAGTCCTTGCCATAAAAAATCCGTGGGAACTGCTGCTTGATCTAGTTGTTTTTCTAGCAATGCAATGGATGCGTGGTTAATTAATTGAGATGTTTTTCCGTCCGGGCCTATAACAGGCATTGACCCGTACGCGCCGGCATTGCCCTGAGAACCACTATAAACTGAGTGGTTTAGCACCACACCGCCACCTATAAAAAAGCCGATAAATATATAGGAAAAATTAGGCAGTTCAGTACCACGACCAAAAACTAATTCCGCTGCGCAAGCGGCGGTAGCATCGTTTTGAATAGTAATAGGATAATTACAAAGCTTATTAAGCTCTGTTTCTATATTGATTTGATGCCAGGAATCAACATTTTGTTGTGTAGCGCCCATTGTTTCTGCCCAATTCCAAAGCTCGAATGGCATAGCAACCCCTAAACCTATAATTCTCTTACGTTGCTCCTTTGATAGACACAATAATAACGCCGTTAAGTTGTCTGCCACAAAAGATAAGATTCCATGAGTGGTAGGGTAGCGGTAAGTGAGGTATTTAACCGCTCTTTGCTCTCCAACAAAATCCATTAAAATTAATTCTGCCCGCCGTCGTCCAATTTTTAATCCTATGGTAAAAACTCCGTCAGGATTAAGCCTCATAGGTATAGATGGCTGTCCTACGTTACCTTTTTGCGCCTTTCCTTTAAGTAAAAGACCTTCTTGTTCAAGGCCTCTCATAATGACAGACATAGATTGTGCTGATAGTCCCATTAGTTTGGCGAGATTAGCTTTGGCAATGGATCCATGCTTGCGAATGAGTGATAAAATAGCCCGCTCGTTATATTCGCGAAGTTTGGACTGGTTCGCACCTGCTGCCAAGGGTTTCTGATTCATTTTAGTGCCTACTGATAATCTTTCATAAAAAGTGTTTCTTAAATTGTAACGAATTTAGTGGTTATAAACTTACATAATTTCCTATGTGAAAGGCTTTATTCAAATTTGATGCTGTAGGAGTCTGACTGAAAACAAACTGATCTACTGCTACCAAGTTTATTTGGCCAAATATTTCGTTAATTTTCGTTAAATGGAACTACTATTCGCCTTAAATGACCCAGAAATTTGACTCAAACAGCCTCGCTCTCGCAATGATCGTAGTTCTCGGGCTGTCACCTGTTTTTAAATAACAAACAGCTTTAATCCTTTTTTAGCGGTCAGAACTTTCGGCTCGACAGGAAATTTTGATTAACAGTATGCAAAAAACTCTATAGCAAAAAGTACTGAATACTCTCAACTTGATTCGATAGTTGAGCGTGAAAAAGTTGTGCAAAATATCGTAATTAAATTGCCGAATCAAGGCTTAAGTGGAATATTGAAACATAAAATTTTTAGCGATGGATTCTTTCAATTTTGGATATAAAATAACACGATCAATTAATAAATCAATGTGATTTATTAATTGACAGGCTTACTTTTAAGCGTTAGTTTCAGAGAGCAGATAGACCTACTCTATGAAAGTTAGCTAGAGCACATGATTTAGTTAATATAATTACCGATACATTTAAACTTTATTTGGAGAACAAAATGAATAAAATAATGATTGCCTCCGCTCTCAGTGCAGCGGTATTAACAACAACCGTTAGCTTACAGGCCAATGCCGAGGTTAGTGCTTGTTTAATTACTAAAACCGATACAAATCCTTTTTTTGTTAAAATGAAAGAAGGGGCCAAAGCTAAAGCTAAAGAGCTAGGTATGTCCTTAAAAACTTATGCGGGTAAAATTGATGGGGACTCTGAATCACAAGTTGCTGCAATTGAAACCTGCATTGCCGATGGCGCCAAAGGTATTTTAATCACCGCATCTGACTCCAGTGCAATTGTACCTGCAGTTAAACTAGCCAGAGATGCGGGTTTATTGGTCATCGCCTTAGACACCCCTCTTGAACCTATCGAAGCCGCTGATGCAACTTTCGCAACAGATAATTTTTTAGCAGGTGAGTTGATTGGTAAATGGGCCGCTTCTACATTGGGAGATAAAGCAAAAAACGCTAAAATTGCATTATTGGATTTGGCGGTTAGCCAACCTTCAGTAGGTGTATTACGTGATCAAGGTTTCTTAAAGGGATTCGGTATTGACGTCGGTAACCCCAACAAATGGGGAGACGAAACAGACCCTCGTATAATCGGTCATGAAGTAACGTCAGGTAATGAGGAAGGTGGACGCCGAGCAATGGAAAACTTACTGGCGATAGACTCAGGTATTAATGTGGTTTATACCATTAATGAGCCGGCTGCAGCAGGTGCTTATCAAACGTTAAAAGCACTTGGCATGGAAAAAGATGTCTTAATTGTCTCAGTCGATGGTGGTTGCCCCGGTGTACAAAATATAAAAGATGGTGTTATTAGGGCTACTTCTCAACAGTATCCATTGCTTATGGCATCTAAAGGCATTAGCGCAATTGCGAATTGGGCGAAAGACGGTACTAAACCACAAAACACTCCTGGTAAGAGTTTTCATGACACTGGTGTTAATTTAATTACCGACCAAGCAGTGGAGGGAGTCGACTCTATCAGCACCGTTGAAGGTCTTGCTCGCTGTTGGGGATAATATAGTGGTACATAAACGGGGCATTATCACTCGCTCCGTTTATTGCCAATACATCTTCGCTTCAATCTATATTTTGACATCTCACTGGGAGTCCGTCCGAGAACAGTCTTATCTACTACGACCAAACAGTATTGGCCTCGTAACATCGTTGCTCTCGCTCAGCCTCCTAGGGAAATGAAAATTAGGATCACTAATGAGTCAATTGAATTTTAGTGTAGTCACTAACTCATCTAACGACACTGCGACTAAGGAAAGTGTCGCTAGTTTTACGACCAAGGAACGAGGTTTATTGCAGAGCTTGCAACATACCTTGCACCGTACTCCCTCTTTGGTTCCACTAATTGTATTAGTGATATCACTATTGGTTTTTGGTTTATTATTGGGTGGTAAGTTTTTTTCTTCCTTTGTACTTACTTTAATATTACAACAAGTTGCAATTGTCGGCATTGTTGGAGCTGCGCAAAGTTTAGTCATATTAACCGCGGGGATTGATTTGTCCGTTGGGGCAATTATGGTGCTGTCTTCTGTCATTATGGGGCAGATGACTTTTTACTATGGTTTACCTGCTGAAGCGGCAATTGCCATTGGGTTAAGTTGCGGAGCTTTGATGGGTTATATTAATGGATTGTTAATTGCTTTTATGCGCTTACCTCCATTTATTGTCACCTTAGGCATGTGGCAAATTGTGTTAGCGAGTAATTTTTTATATTCAGCCAATGAAACTATACGTAGCCAAGATATTGAAAAAAATGCACCTTTACTGCAGTTTTTTGGTGAGAAAATACATATTGGTGGAGCAGTTTTTACGTACGGGGTAATAGCATTCATAGTGATAGTGTTTGTTTTAGCTTATGTATTAAATAATACTGCGTGGGGACGTCATGTTTACGCAGTTGGAGATGATCCGCAAGCTGCTGAACTTGCTGGAGTAAAAACAAAAAAAATCATTGTTTCCGTCTACGTATTAGCAGGATTCATCTGTGCTTTTGCAGGCTGGGCTTTAATAGGTCGAATTGGCTCTATCTCACCGACCTCTGGTCAGTTCGCTAACATTGAATCTATAACAGCAGTTGTGATTGGTGGTATTTCGCTCTTTGGTGGCCGCGGCTCAATTTTAGGCATGTTTTTTGGTGCATTGATCGTTGGAGTTTTCTCGCTAGGTTTACGTTTAATGGGTACTGATCCACAATGGACCTATCTATTAATAGGTGTATTAATTATTAGCGCAGTAGCTATAGATCAATGGATCAGGAGGATCTCATCATGAGCGAACCGATGTTAAGTGTGCGTAATTTAGTAAAGAAGTATGGAAGGGTAACCGCCTTAGATCATTGTGATTTTGATTTATATCCAGGCGAAATACTCGGCGTTATTGGAGATAACGGAGCGGGAAAGTCCACTTTAATAAAGGCGCTTTCAGGCGCAGTACAGCCAGATTCTGGAGAAATTCATCTGAATGGGAAAAAGGTTCAGTTTAGCTCTCCCATCGCAGCTCAAGATGCGGGTATAGCTACGGTATATCAAACCCTTGCGCTTTCTCCTTCCCTTTCGATTGCCGATAATATGTTTCTGGGTAGAGAGTTACGCAAATCTGGGTTTATAGGCAAGGTACTAAGGCAACTAGACAAAAAGAAAATGCAGCGAATAGCCCGTGAAAAACTGACTGAGCTAGGTTTAATGACGATCCAAAATATTAACCAAACAGTAGAGACTTTATCAGGCGGACAACGCCAAGGTATTTCTGTGGCTCGTGCTGCTGCATTTGACTCTAAAGTGATCATTATGGATGAACCTACAGCCGCTTTAGGAGTTAAAGAGTCAAGACGGGTCTTAGAACTTATTTTGCAGTTAAAAGCTAAGGGGATTCCCGTGGTGCTTATCTCTCACAATATGCCCCATATTTTTGAAGTAGCTGATAGAGTGCACATACATCGCCTTGGGCGTCGGTTATGTACAATTAACCCTAAAGAGCACTCAATGTCAGATGCGGTTGCCTACATGACAGGTGCTAAGGAACCTGACGGTATAATGGCAACTTAATCATCAAATTGGTATTAAGCGTGTTTGTTATTGTAATTATGCGCTTAAACTTCTGCTAGACGAAATATATATGTTACCCAATACATTAGAATCCATACAGCAATTAGCACGTTCAGTGATACAAAATCTTGATAATAATCGTATCATTATAGCGGTGGCAGGAGCTCCCGGCTCTGGTAAGTCTACATTGGCGGAGCATTTACAAACACAAATTAATCAGCAAAAACCTGAGTTACGTAGCCAAATTGTTGCAATGGACGGTTTTCATTTTGATAACAATACATTAATAAACAATGGATTAATTGAGGTTAAAGGCTCCCCTGAAACTTTTGATGTACAAGCTTTAACAAAATTAATAAAACGTATTAGAGAAAAAAAAGAACCCGTGCCCGTTCCTATATTTGATCGTTCAGCAGAGACTGTTATTCCTAACGCTACCTTTATTGAACTGTCGACTAAGATTGTAATTGTCGAAGGTAATTATTTGTTACTTCAAAGATCACCTTGGACAAATCTACGGTCGTTATTTGATTTGAGTGTGTTTATTCATGTTAGCACATCAACATTAGAGGAGCGTTTATTGCAGCGATGGCTAGGTTATGGTTTTAGTAAATCGCAAGCAGCACAAAAGGTGATGAATAACGATTTAGTCAATGCTAAATTAGTTGTCCAATCATCCTACCAAGCAGATATAAATTTATTTATCTAGAATTGGTTGTCTCAACCTGTAATCAAAACATAAATATTCATAGTCTATCGTATGTACGTCGGTGCTGGGCAGTAGCTGTTTCAGACTCCCTACAAACCGTAGTAGCCGCATAAGGTTAGTCATTTTATATTCTTATGAGTTAAACCCAAAAAACATTCTATTAAGAGGATTAAAACAAATGCAATCCTTACTCGATCAATTGAAAGAACACACTACCATTGTTGATGAGTGAGGTAATCGCTATACGATGCCTGATCCTAATGTAGCCCTTTTACAAGCCGGATTTACGGAACCCGGAAGTGTTTGAGAACTTTCTGTCGATTGAAGATGTATTTTGAAAAAAAGTAGTCAGCTATAGATGTTTTATCCATGAAGTCGCAACTCAATATCAAATATAAGAGAAGTGGAGAAGACGCTAGCACTTTTGGGTTATCAATAATCGAGTTTGTATTAAGTAAAAATAGTTATGCATCAGAAAGATTGTTTTTTAAAAATGAAAATAAATTGACTGTCAGTTCTTCGCTAAAGTTAATAAACGTGATGCTCAGATTAACGGGGATGGTTAAATGTTTGTAGGGATAGATTGTGGTACTCAAAGCACAAAAGTAGTAATTTTTGAAGTCACATCCGGACAAGTCATTGGTAGAGGGCAGGCCCTGCACGATTTAATATCAGGCCATGATGGGCGTCGAGAGCAAGATCCTAGTTGGTGGATCCATGCGTTAACTCAGGCTATGTATACAGCATTACAAACTGCTAATGTAGATGCCAGTGCTATTAAAGGTATCGGTGTCTCAGGGCAGCAACACGGTTTGGTCGTGCTCGATAAAGAAGATCGTGTCATAAGAGCGGCAAAGCTTTGGTGCGATACTTCTACGCATTGTGAAAATGAAGCACTTATCGACAAGCTCGGCGGTGATGATCGAGTGTTTGAATTGATAGGCACTAAATTAAAAACTGGTTATACCGCCTCTAAACTACTTTGGATGAAAAATAACGAACCAGAAAATTACGCTAAAATTCACAGTATTCTACTACCGCATGACTATATCAATTTTTGGCTGAGTGGAGAGAAAACCACCGAGGCAGGTGACGCCTCAGGTACAGGTTATTTTGATATAAAAAGTAAATGCTGGTCTACAGAGATACTCTGCGCCATTGATCATGAAATGCCGCTGATTGATAAATTACCTCCCATTATTGATGCCCACCAGGGAGCGGGTACTCTATGTACAAGAAGCGCGCAGCTACTTGGGTTGAAGCCCGGTATTATCATTGCCAGTGGAGGTGGTGATAATATGATGGGAGCAATAGGAACGGGTAATGTAGCGCAAGGTGTTATTACTATCAGTTTGGGTACATCAGGGACTGTTGCAGCAACTAGTGAAATATTTTTAGGTGATAAAAGCGGCGAAATTGCAAGTTTTTGCGACAGTACCAACCGCTGGTTACCCCTCATCTGCACGATGAATCTCACCAATGTGACTGCCAGTGTACAAAAATTAATGAATGTTTCTCATAGCGAACTTGATGAGTTGCTTGCAAACACTTCAATTGGTGCAGGTGGCTTAATGATGTTACCGTTTTTTAATGGTGAGCGCACCCCCGATTTACCGCAAGCTAAAGGCAGTTTACTTGGTATTGATGAACAAAACCTAAATGCGGGAAATTTATGCAGGGCTGCAGTTGAAGGGGTTAGTCTAGGGCTGAAGTATGGCTATCATCTCTTACAACAGAATGGTTTATCTGCTCAGCAAATAAGACTGATAGGAGGGGGCTCTAATAGCCCGCAGTGGCTTAAAATGATAGCCGATATGCTCAATGTTCCCGTTGTTGTACCTGCCGAGAATGAAGCTGCTGCGCTAGGTGCTGCACTACAGGCGCAGTGGAGCTACCAAACAAACAATAACAACCATAGTGAGCTGGCTGATATTTGCGATAATGGAGTTAAATTTTCTAAGAGTTCTATAACGGAGCCCAATATAGAGAATGTTGAGCGCTACCAAGAGTTATTTAACCTTTACCAAAAAAATAAGCTAAGTTTATATTAGTTATACCTACTGGATTTGTGCTGATTAGCGTGAGCCTAGTATGAAGGGGTATGAACCTCAATGTGACATTTAAGCAGTTGATTTTAGCCATATTTTTTAAAATTCATCAATGTGTCCAGTCTGTGTGAAAGCTACTTTCTTGTTATCGTTGTTCCTTCGTTTTTGAAAGGATCTTCTATGACGCGTTTTATTGAAGGTGAGAGTCGAGCTCAAACGACAATGTTTCCCGAATCATTGGATGACTATTTCAGCGATGATAATCCTGTCAGGGTAATCGAAGCCTTCCTTGAACAGCTGGATCTTAAAGCATTGGGATTCAAACGCGCTGAGGCCAAAGACACGGGCCGTCCAGGTTATCACCCCTCCACGATGTTAAAGATATACGTGTACGGATATTTGAACCGTATTCAAACCAGCCGTAGATTAGAAGCCGAAAAACACCGCAATGTTGAGCTAATATGGCTAGTTGAACGGTTGCGCCCAGATTTTAAAACCATCGCAGATTTTCGAAGAGACAACGATCAGACAATTCGCAAGCTCTGCCAAGAGTTTGTGCTGCTATGCCGCCGATTAGAATTACTCAGCCATGCTATTGTGGCAATTGATAGGAGTAAAATTAAGGCGGTAAATACTCGTGAGAAGAGCTTTAGCAGGGCGAAAATAAAGCTTCGTATCAAGGACGTCGAACAGAGCATTGATAGCTATCTTATATTCAGAGAGTAATATTTCAGAAAATACATCCAAGTGCTTAAAATAGTGAATTACTGGGAACTAGTACTGAGCGTTTTCACACAGTCTGTGTCAAGACCAGACAGGCAGCAAGTCCCTCAACTGGAAACTGTATGTATGCCGATCAGCAACCCTTGTCCCTCGATACCTGTTTATCAGAGATGAACCATGATAAAGTTTGTTGCGTATAAATAAACAATAATTGTAAGATCGTGCATTATTACCTATGAATTACGTTTTGTGTTCATAAACACTTGATTCTAAATAATTTTGATTTCCGGCCCCGGGCACCAGTTTTATAGAATTCCTCATAAAAACGATTCAATTCAGCCCTGCTTAAAGAATCCGCCTTTATACTTATCAGTCCATATATTTTCTCAGAAATTTTCTAGTTATTTTAGCCTCCAATGTTTATTGGAATTGGTAGAGCCAGTAATGGACCTAAAATTCTCCGATCGCAAGATTGTGCCAGTTCAAATCCGGCCCCGGGTCACGGTTTAAAAAACCTTTGCTTAAAATATGTTACCTGGCAGCTATCTGTCTTAATATTTTCTAGCGTATCTATAACTAAGATTCTTCGAACATATAAAGCTTATCCCCGAGTCAGCTTCTCTACATCAGTTTCCTCTGCTGCAAAATTTTTTCCTGCTGGATCTATAGACATTTTGCGCATAGTCGCTATAGTGCTTGGCAATGTCTTGTCGGGGTTCTCTAGCACACACTAGGGACGAGAGGTGAAAACCAACCCGCGAACCTGATCCGGTTAATACCGGCGTAGGAAACAAGCAATAGAAAGCGCTACACTTATATCAATATACCTGGCTGGAGAGTCACTGTATTTCTTACAGTGTATTACCGCTGTTTTTATAACTTTAGTTCGACTGCGATTTGTCTGCATAAGATCGCCTCTAGACACGACATTATTTTAATAAGTTCAGAGCCACTGAACACTTAGTCGTAACTAGAGGACCAATGTATGAGCAATCTAATATCCAGTACCCACCTTAGCTCTACCGCTGTTGTCGATGCAGAGTCGATCAAACCTTTCCCCGGATCAATAAAAATTTACATTCAAGGTAGTCGTCCCGACATTCGGGTACCTATGCGCGCCATTCAGTTGGCAGATTCACCTGCATCCTTCAGCAAACAGGAAGTGGCAGAAAAGAATGAGCCGGTAATGGTTTACGATACATCCGGCCCCTACACTGACCCCGAAGTTATTATTGATGTCAGGAAGGGGCTTGCTAATGTTCGTCAGCAGTGGATCCTGGAGCGACAGGATACTGAGTTACTGCAGGGGTTGTCATCTGATTTTGGACGTGCCCGGGCGGATAATAAACGCCTGGACTCACTGCGCTTTAACTTAGAACGCAAACCGCGCCGCGCCAAAAAAGGCCGTAATGTGACGCAGTTGCACTATGCGCGTCAGGGTATCATCACCCCGGAAATGGAATTTATCGCGATTCGCGAGAACATGAAACTTATAGAAGCTAAAGCGAACCCAGAGCTAAATTTCCAGCACCCGGGTCAGAGCTTTGGCGCAAATCTTCCCAAAGAGATTACAGCAGAGTTCGTTCGCGACGAAGTGGCGCGTGGCCGTGCAATAATTCCGGCCAACATCAACCACCCGGAAGTAGAGCCTATGATCATAGGTCGGAACTTTTTAGTGAAAATTAACGGTAACATAGGCAATTCCGCGCTGGGCTCTTCTATAGAAGATGAAGTGGCGAAAATGACTTGGGGAACTCGCTGGGGCTCGGATACCATCATGGATTTATCGACCGGTAAAAATATCCACGAGACCCGTGAATGGATTGTGCGTAACTCTCATGTGCCTATTGGTACTGTGCCTATCTACCAGGCCTTAGAAAAAGTTCACGGCATTGCCGAAGATCTGACGTGGGAAATTTTTCGCGATACATTGATTGAGCAGGCCGAACAGGGGATTGATTACTTCACTATCCATGCAGGGGTGTTGTTACGTTATGTGCCTATGACAGCCAAACGCGTTACAGGTATCGTTTCTCGCGGTGGCTCTATCATGGCAAAGTGGTGTTTAGCGCATCACCAGGAAAATTTCTTATATACTCACTTCGAAGATATTTGCCAAATTTGTAAAGAGTACGACGTGTCTTTTTCTCTGGGTGACGGCTTGCGCCCCGGTTCTATCGCCGACGCCAATGATGAAGCGCAATTCGGTGAGCTGGAAACCTTAGGTGAGCTGACAAAAGTTGCCTGGAAACACGATGTGCAAGTGATGATTGAAGGTCCCGGGCACGTGCCTATGCACATGATCAAAGAAAATATGGACAAGCAATTGGAAGTCTGTGACGAGGCACCCTTTTATACTTTGGGGCCACTGACCACTGATATTGCGCCAGGCTACGATCACATTACCTCGGGGATCGGTGCGGCGATGATTGGCTGGTTTGGCTGTGCCATGCTCTGTTATGTAACTCCCAAAGAGCACTTGGGACTGCCTAACAAAGATGATGTTAAAACCGGTATCATCACTTACAAGCTAGCTGCGCACGCCGCAGATCTGGCCAAGGGGCATCCCGGTGCCCAGATTCGCGATAATGCGATGTCTAAAGCCAGATTTGAGTTCCGCTGGGAAGATCAGTTTAACTTAGGGTTGGATCCTGATACCGCTCGTGCCTACCACGATGAGACGCTGCCAAAAGAGTCTTCTAAAGTGGCGCATTTCTGTTCAATGTGTGGACCAAAGTTCTGCTCAATGAAGATATCACAGGAAGTTCGTCAGCTGGATGATAGCGCAATCCAAGCGATAAGCAGAGAAGTGGAGCGGGGCATGAAGGAAAAAGCCAAAGAGTTTAAGGACGCAGGATCGCAGTTATACCAACAGGTTTAACGATACTGTGTAGTTAAGCTGATCGTGTCACTGCTCGCAGTGGCGCGACTCTTTTTTGCCTATATGCTATCAGTGGTAAACCTATCAACCAAGGCGCCTGGGATTGAATTGTTTTGGATATTTCTCGTTAGCTATGCCAGTGGCGGATGACATTCTCTGTTCCTCAATATAAATGCTTAATGCGATGAGGTTTTAGGCTGTTGGTTACACAGGAAGTATCGATGTAAAGATCACAATATCAAAAAACTATCATAATTTTTTTGCATGAAAGTTATCAGTAGTCAATTAGTGATTGTCAGTATGCAGCTGGGTATTAAGCTGATTTAAAATAGGTTTTTATCAACATTAACGGCGGCTAATGGATTGTAAATAGCGTTTTTGTTGCAGTGGTTAAACCTTTGCAGTTTACATTGGTGCGACTGTTAGCTATAGCGATAACAACTGTTGCTAAAATGTGCTATCGTTAGCATTGCTAGCCTCTCTATATATATTCGCACATATAATCTGGCTCTGGTCCCCGGACTAACCTTAAGTTGCAGAGGCTAGCGTTTTTACTGCAAATTAATCACTTTCCTTTTCCTATACCACACTTTCCAAATCTGCTCGCCGTCATTATTTCGCTGCTGTAATATGTTTTGCAGTGTCATTTTTATTTGTGCAGTGTCAAATCGCTGCTATAGGGTCAGCCAAATCCTAACGTTGTATTTACAGCGGCTACAACTGTACTTAAACTGTCTGTTTAATCGCTAAAGGTGCTCAGTGTTATGCTGTCTGATTATCAAGACAACGGCTATTTTTTGCTTAAAGGGCTGTTCAATGAAAGTGAAATAGATGCCATTTTACCGGTTATCGACTGTTTTCATGCGGCCTGGCAACAACAGAATCAGCAATTTTATACCCAGAAAGCTGTCAACTCTGCCTACCTGACAAATCGTAAGTATTTGTCTGCGCAACAGCGCCAACAACTCTTTTCTCTGCTTGCCAGCCACAAGATAATGGATATTCTGCCAAATACTCCAATAGTGACCCCCGCCTTTATGAACACCCAGTTGTTTTTCAATCCACTCAATTGCGAACAAAAAAATTACTGGCACAGAGATCCTCAATATCATCTGACGCTGGCGCAGCAGCAATTGGCACTGCAGGGACAGCAAGTGATACATTTTAGACTGGCACTTGCAGACGAACCCGGGCTAGAGTTGATACCAGGTACGCATAAACGCTGGGACAATGAACGTGAATTGGCTGTTAGGTTGCAGCGATCCGGCTGCAATAATTTTGATGATTTAAGCAGCGGAGTCACCGTGCCTATGCAAAAGGGTGATTTACTGGTGTTCTCTGCCAATATGATTCACCGGGGTATTTATGGAAAAAGTCGTATGGCATTAGATATCTTATTTTGTGAGGCCACTGCTGCGTTGTTGGAGTTCGTTGATGATGATTGTCTGCCGAGTGTTGAAAGCTTAACTTTTCTGCAGAACCCCAGTGCCTTTGCCGCCAGTATCGCCATCAAACGAACAGCATCTGTTCCGGTAGTTGCAAGCACCTGAAGCAAAGTAGCAGGGACAAATTTATGTACCAGGTAATGTTTGATATTGATGGCACTTTGCTTGAATCCTATACCTTTGATGGACAATGTTACCAGGAAGCTGTCTTTGCAGTGCTGGGGCAGCACATAGAGTCTGATTGGTCGAGCTACCAGCATGTAACGGATAGCGGAATATTAGATCAGCACTTATCGCGAGCAGGTTTATGGGCGCAGCGAGATGAGATCCAGCGCCAGGTTAAGTCGGTATTTATCTGTAAAGTTGCCACTTGGTTGCAGCGTAAGCCAGTTAAACAAATAGCGGGAGCAGCGGCATTAATTGCCAATTTGCGTGCAAACCCGCAAGTTTTGCTGTGTATAGCGACAGGTGGCTGGGCTGAGACGGCCCTGATGAAACTAGACTCAGCGGGCATAGATGCGACAGATATTCCTCTGGCATCGGCCAATGATCACTACGCACGCACAGAAATAATGAAGTTAGCTTTACAAAAATGCGCTGCCGGTGCTGCCTATCCTTGTACTTATTTTGGAGACGGGCCATGGGACAGGCAGGCATGTGAAGCGTTGGATATCAACTTTGTGCTGGTGGGTAATAAAATTGAATACCCACAAAACATGCCAAATTTATTGAACATCCCGCGGGCGTACCAATTTATTGGCATCCAAAACCGCTAATTTATAGAGACACAATGTCTGTTATTTATGGGTCAGCAGCAAGAGATATGCAGTTTGAATTTAAATTGAAGAAGACAGTCGCAGAATGATTTTCCGGGCTGACTGCTAATGAAGATCCGCAGAGGCTGGTGAAATTCCCTGAGGCTTGGTGTTTTGTTGATAGTCTAAGCCGGTCTATGAATTATATCCCCGGGTCAAATTCGCATTAATAACTGGCGCTGATAATCACTATCTAAGTGATGATTTACTGCGCAGGGCAGAGCTGGGGTTTATTGTCTACCGGGAAGAACTAGCTGCAGTAATTAATAGAAAGGGTTGAAATCTGCATGTTGAATTTTTGGCTGTCGATGGGGCTGCCCCAGCTGAAGGGGATTGAATCTTGAATACTGTTACAGCAGCTACTGATGGCCCTTCTAGTGTTATCAATTATGAGTTGAACCAAGGGCTACCAAGCTGCTGTCCGGACTCGTGTATTAACAGAGGATAGGCGCATGATCGGCATTTTTTTTAATAAAGGTAAATTAACTAATTGATTATGATTAAGATATAACTGCAATAGAATAATCTTCAGTTTCATGATTAGATTAATACAGGTAGTCTAACCACTCATAAATACATCTATCAAATCATTAAGGAGCAGGATATGAAGTTGGAATCATTGGCGTTACACCATGGTTATAAATCTGAGGAAACCACTAAAGCGGCCGCAGTACCTATCTACCAAACCTCTTCTTATACCTTCGACAATACTCAACACGGTGCAGATCTGTTTGACTTAAAAGTAGCCGGAAATATTTACACGCGAATTATGAATCCGACCACCGATGTGCTGGAGCAGCGAGTGGCAGCTATGGAGGGAGGGATTGCCGGTTTGGCGGTGGCTTCGGGTATGGCTGCTATCACTTATGCGATTCAATGTCTGTGTGAAGTCGGTGATAACATTCTCAGCACCAGCCAGTTATACGGTGGTACTTATAACTTTTTTGCGCATACACTGCCTAAGCAAGGGGTTGAAGTTAGATTGCTCTCTGCTGATGATTTAGAGGCTTTCGATGCGGCGATCGACGATAAAACCAAAGCAGTTTTTTGTGAATCAATTGGCAACCCTATGGGTAACATTGTCGATATCCAAAAATTGGCAGAAATAGCCCATAAGCATGGAGTCCCTCTGATTGTTGATAACACTGTTGCCACCCCTTATCTATGCCGTCCGTTTGAGCTCGGCGCCGATATTGTAGTGCACTCATTAACGAAGTATATCGGTGGTCACGGTACTTCTATTGGCGGTATGATCGTCGATTCAGGTAAATTTGACTGGGCGGCAAACGCCCAGCGTTTCCCAGTGATGAATACTCCCGATCCCTCGTATCACGGTGTTGTCTATACTGAGGCCTTTGGCCCGGCAGCTTACATCGGGCGCTGCAGAGTGGTACCGCTACGCAATACCGGCGCAGCCATCTCGCCTTTAAACTCTTTCCAAATCATGCAGGGGCTGGAAACTTTAGGGTTGCGGATGGAACGTCACTGTGAAAATGCAGAAAAAGTAGCGGCGTATTTACAGCAGCACCCCAAAGTGAACTGGGTTAATTATGCAGCATTAGCAGACAGCCCCTATCAGGATGCCTGCCAGAAAATTTGTGGTGGTAAGGCATCAGGTATCTTAAGTTTTGGGGTCAAAGGTGGTTTAGCGGGAGGTACGCAGTTTATCGATGCGCTGCAAATGATTTTGCGCTTAGTCAACATTGGCGATGCAAAGTCACTGGCCTGCCATCCAGCGACTACCACACATCGACAGCTTAATGCACAAGAGTTGGCGGCGGCTGGGGTCTCTGAAGACTTGGTCAGAATTTCGGTAGGTATAGAAAATATTGAAGACATTCTTGCCGATGTTTCCCAGGCACTCGATGCCGTCTCTGCCAGTTAGTCGCTAGGCAGCAACATGGCACTTGAAGTTCTGCCCATAGTCGATGGTCAGCTGTCACTGGATCAGGGCTTCCTGAGCATTAAACAGGCGGATGCTCTGCTGCAGCAATTACTGGCAGAGCTTCCCTGGCGACATGATCACCTTACCGTCTTTGGTAAAAGCCATTTAATGCCGAGGCTGCATTGCTATCAATCCGAGCAGAATTTGAATTATCAATACTCAAATTTAACATTGCAGCCGCAGTCCTATCATGCCAAAGTATTACAGCTCAAACGCTATCTAGAAGCGGTGACAGGGCAGAGCTACAATGCGGTATTGATCAATTTGTATCGGGACGGCTTGGATAAAATGGGCTGGCATAGTGATGATGAGCCGGAGCTTGGCAATAATCCCAGTATAGCCTCAATCAGTCTGGGGGCTCAAAGGTGTTTCAAGCTTCGCCACAGAGACAAGAGCGCCGCTGATATCGCGTTGCAGTTAAATCACGGCTCGCTGTTGTTAATGGCTGGAGAGCTGCAGCAGCACTGGCAGCACTGCCTGCCAATACGTAAAAAAATTATTCAGCCGAGAATTAATTTGACCTTTCGCTATCTGTACTCTTGAGTGAAGAGTGAGCATAGAAACAGTAATTTTACGAAATTTTGATTGCTCAATAGCCATTTTTGAACTGTTGTTGAAGTAATGTTTCTCTGCCTGCCTAGCGGTGTTGTTCTGTACTCTCAACTGAACAGTTTTCGGCTAGCAGCACTTTTCCAGCAGACCCCTATAGTACCCTGGCAATTTATAAGCTAAGAGCTTTAGCTAATTATTTGAATGAATTAACTGCAAACTGTGTTGTTTTGACAAGGAAATATTGCTGTAGCTGAAATGTTGGTAGGTTTTAATGGGAGTATAATCAGGGACAGTTTTCCCCATCACTGCTATGACAGCTGTGGATATCTGTGGTAGAAGCTAATTGGCCAGTATTGCAAGTGAGGGTTAAGCGGTTAAATTGCCTTTTACTTGCACGTTAAATTAGCTAGGCACAGATGTTTGGCGATGCAAAATAGAATTCTACTTAAACTTTTTATCCAACCTAAAGACCTAACCAGTCCTGATGAATTTATCTCATCTAATGAAACATCGTTTATAACAGCTAGTGATACCAAGGTTTATCCAAGCATCTACGCTAAGTCGCTTGTCTGATTGAAAAACTTCTTTATTCGCTGCCAGCTAAATGCCAATCTGATTTATTCATCTGATTAACCGCTGTGATTTTGCTACTAAAGTCTTATATCGATAGTATTAAAATTACTTTATAAGTTAATTTAATGAAGCTAATTTGATACGCTTTGTATCATTATGTATCGAATGTAAATCGCACCAAAATCTGGACCAATAAATATGCAGCAAATAACTGAAACAGAAATAAAGCCAGGGCCTCTGTCTGGCATCACCGTGCTAGATTTTTCGCGAGTACTGGCAGGACCTTATTGCACTATGGTTTTGGCGGACCTTGGCGCTCGGGTAATTAAAGTTGAAAGATTTGGTACTGGCGATGATACCCGAGCGTTTCCCCCTTTTGTCGGCGTGGATTCGGCCTATTTCATGTGTTTCAATCGCGGCAAAGAAAGTATTTCGCTGGATATAAAATCACCTCGCGACCGGGAGTTGCTAGAGCGTCTGTTAGACAGTTGTGATGTGCTGGTGGAAAACTTTCGACCTGGGGTAATGGATCGTCTTGGTTACGGTTCTGAGCGTATCGCTAAAACGCATCCACATATCATCTATTCGTCGATCTCCGGATTTGGCCACAGCGGCCCCTTTAGTGATTTACCAGGTTATGACATGGTGGTGCAGGCGATGGGCGGTGTGATGAGCCTGACCGGTTGGCCCGATGGAGAACCTGCACGTGTTGGCACCAGCTTTGGTGATTTAGGCGCAGCACTGTTTGGCGCTATTGGTATCTTGGCGGCACTCTACAGTAGAACCCGAGATGCGCAGGGGACCCGTGTCGACATTGGCATGCTCGATTGTCAGGCTGCTTTAATGGAAACAGCACTTGCCAGGTATGACGTGGAGGGAGTAGTACCGACCCGCACCGGGGATAATCACCCCTCCCTGGCCCCCTTTGAAACTTTCGCTGCGGCTGATGGTAAGTTTGTTATCTGCGCCGGCAATGATACTTTGTTCCTGTTGATGGCAGATGCTTTGGGAGAGCCACAACTGGCGTTAAATCCGTTATATCTAACCAATGATGTACGGGTGACAAACCGCAGAGCGATGGTGAAAGATGTCGAAATGATAACCTTGACCCAGCCGATGCAACATTGGATTGATGCCTTAAACGAAGCGGGAGTACCCTGCTCTCCGATCAACACCATAGATAAATTATTTACTCATCCACAACTTTTAGCGCGCAGTATGATTGTTAAAGTGGAAAGTGAGAACGGCGCCACTATTCGCACCGCTGGCAACCCGATTAAGATGAGTTCATTAACAGAAATTGATCCCGAAGTGGCACTTAAAGCCCCCGCTCTTAACGAGCATCGGGAGGCGATATTAGCTGAATTAATGGCTGATAAAGGAGCCTATGAGCCCACAGTAGCCCCTGCGGATGACGCAGAGAATAATGTAGCAGAGACGCTTAAAAAAGTTGTTTCAACAAGTTAACCCTGAATCGCCCTGCATAGAGAGTCGCATGATGAAAAGCAAAAATAGCTCTAGCCCTAAACAAATGAAGTCCGAACAAGTAACTGAGCCAGTGACAGAGAGTAACGAAGCCGCGAACGCTAAGCCTGTCGCCCTGGAAACCATTTTAGTCGAACGCCGTGAACGGGTCGGCATGATCACCCTGCATCGCCCTAAAAGCTTAAATGCCTTGAGCCGGCAGCTTGCCAGAGAAGTTGTCGATACCTTAAAAGCCTTTGATGCCGACGATAACATTGGTGCCATTGTTATTACTGGCAGTGCCCGGGCATTTGCAGCGGGCGCAGATATTGAAGAAATGGCAAACCTGACTTTTACCGAGTTCTACTGTGATGATATCTTTGCGCCCTGGGATGAATTGCGCACCATCAAAAAACCTATCATTGCGGCAGTGGGTGGCTATGCGCTCGGCGGTGGTTGTGAGCTAGCGTTAATGTGCGACTTTATTATCGCTTCAGAAGATGCCCAATTTGGCCAACCAGAAATTAAGCTGGGTATTTTACCGGGTATAGGCGGTTCGCAACGCCTGGCGAATGCTGTTGGTAAGTCATTAGCTATGGACTTGGTACTGACTGGCAGAAACATAGGTGCTGAAGAAGCTAAGGCATGCGGGTTGGTGGCCCGAGTGGTGCCAAATAACGAATTATTGCAAACTGCACTGGAAGCGGCTCACACCATCGCCGGTTATAACAACCCAGCAGTGCGTATGGCTAAGGAAGCGGTCAATGTAGCCTTTGAAACTAGCCTGACCGAAGGCATGCGTCATGAGCGTCGTTTGTTTCAGGCGGCTTTCGCGACTGAAGGGCAAAAAGAGGGCATGCATGCCTTCATTGCCAAGCGGGCCCCGGTGTTCCGCCATCGCTAATAAGACCCTGAGCAACACTTAGATTTTTAACGAAATATTGTAAAGACTAAGTGTTGTAAAGAAAAAAGATAGTGCATGGCAAATGCTCAGATGCATAAAAACAGCCGTTATTATCTCTACTCAAGATAAGATTAAGATACTGTAGGGGTAATACGGCATTTCATCCCAGAAAATTACCTATAGGCAAAGCTATACCGGTAACTGTGCCGATAAAACACCGGTTTTCCCGCGCAATGCTCACCAACACTAGATTATTCCCAGTTAATATCAAACGCTTTAAAGCAGAAATTAAGCTTTGCGTTGCCACATTACTGCAACCTTGTTCGGCAGGTATTTTGCAGCCAAGATCCCAATACTGTAACTTATTCATTTATTAAACTTAAAGTTTAGCTACAAAGTTTATATTTATTACAGATTGAATATAAATAAATAGATATTTGAGAATTACTGCATTGCTCTGCCAGCGAAGCTGGGTGCGTCGATTATGTCTTTAGCAAAGCATCTGCACTTTAATCATGACTGATGAGTGCGCAGTGGGCTAATCTAGCCATGACTTTTATTGCAAAATAGGCCCGCCATTGCATAAGCGTGAGAGTCATATTAATGCTAAGCCATACAGCAATGTAGCGCGCTTTGTGCTAAAGTTTTCTCTTTTTGTCTTCCATCATTAGGTAGCCCAATGAAACAGGTTTCAACAGTCTTTTTAGTCATATGTTTTGCTCTCTCGTTAACTGCTTGCAGTACTATGGCCGGATTGGGGAAGGACCTGAAAAAAGGTGGCGAAGCCATTCAAAAAGCCGCCTCTAGTTAAACGCCGATTATCCACTGTAGATTGTACCGCACTATTAGCGCAAGCACTCAACAACCAGGATAGAGCAGAGCTGTTGGCTTGATCCTTTGTAGGGCTGCCAGTAAATATCGTATCCTGAGAACCTATTAAAGAGTTAAATGAATAATGACTGTTACTCCAGAATTTCGTTTTAGACGTTTACGTCGTACTTCCGTGCTTCGGGATCTAGTACGTCAAGTTAAATTATCTGCCGATGATTTTATCTTACCGCTGTTTATTGAAGAGGGAATAACTGAGGCAGTGCCTATAGCGAGTATGCCGGGTGTCAGTCGCATACCTGAGAGTGAATTGGCACAGCGCGTGCAACAGGTCTGGGAAAGCGGAATCAAAGCGGTGATACTGTTCGGAGTTTCTCACCACAAAGATGATATTGGCAGTGACAGTTGGGATGAACAAGGGCTGCTATCTCGCTGTATTAAAATTGCCAAACAGGCCGTACCTGAAATGTTAGTGATCAGTGATAATTGTTTTTGCGAATACACTGACCACGGGCACTGTGGCGTAGTAGTTAATGACGATGTAGAAAACGATGCAACTTTAGAAAATTTACAGAGGCAAGTCATTGCCAGTGCCCGGGCGGGCGTCGACATGATCGCACCCTCGGGAATGATGGATGGAATGATCGCCGCGATCCGTCAAGCGCTAGACAGTGCCGGTTTTAGCCACATACCAATTATGAGCTATTCCAGTAAATTTGCCTCAGCCTTCTATGGACCCTTTCGCGAGGCAGTGGACAGCAGCTTTAAAGGTACTCGCAATACCTATCAACAAGATCCAGCTAATCCCAGAGAGGCACTGGCTGAGTCAATGCAAGATGAAATTGAAGGCGCAGATATCCTAATGGTTAAACCTGGTTTAGCTTATTTAGATGTGATCGCCAATATTCGTCAACACAGTGCACTGCCTCTGGCGGTTTATCATGTGAGTGGCGAATTTGCGATGATTAAAGCGGCGGCCAACGCCGGAGTTATTGATGAAAAAGCCATAGTATTAGAGATCATGACCGCTTTTAAACGTGCAGGTTGCGACCTTATTATTACCTATTACGCCGAAGATCTAGCTCAGTGGTTAAAAGGTTAAAAGGTTAAAAGGTTAAAAGGTTAAACAGGATAATTCTCCATAAAACACAGCGCTATAAATATCGGTGTGTTTAACTTCAATATTACGCTTGGGGCCCAGCTGTGTCGAACACAAAGAAACTATTAAGTGGCCTGATTGTCTTCTCTTGCCTGTTACTTGTCATAAACTTTGGTTTGCGCTCTTCAATGGGTTTTTTTCTCACTCCCATATCAGAAGAGTTCGGCTATGGCCGTGAAGTGTTTGCTTTTTCCCTGGCGCTGCAAAATTTATGCTGGGGCTTATTCCAGCCCGTTGCCGGTGCTTTTTCCGATAAGTTTGGTACCTTTAAGACCTTGGTTTTAGGCTCACTTGTCTACGCTGCTGGCCTATATTTTACCTCTGTTGCCGAATCCGCATTTGATTTACATATTGCTGCCGGGATGCTGATAGGCATGGGAGTCGCTGGCACTGGGTTGGGGGTGGTCTTACCGGCGATGGCGCGCATGGTCTCTGCAGATAAAAGGGCGATGGTGTTGGGCTTGGGAACAGCGGCGGGATCTGCTGGGCAGTTCCTGGTGATTCCTGCGGCACAAGAATTAATTTCTAGTTTTGGCTGGCAATTTACCATGTTGTTGTTAGCGATAGGTGCCCTGGCGATGGTTGCCCTGGCGATACCCTTTTCCAAAGATAAAGGCGGGCCAAAGTCGACAACCACTGGCGATGATCTGGGTTTCAGAGATGCAATCGTTGAGGCGACAACTAATGTGCACTATTGGCTGTTGATTGCCGGCTTTTTTGTCTGCGGATTTCAGCTGGCGTTTATCTCAGTGCATATGCCTTCTTATCTAGCGGACAAAGGCTTTGATAGCCAAGTAGCAGTCATCTGTCTGGCATTGATTGGTCTGTTTAATATTTTTGGTTGTCTGCTGTTTGGCAGCTGGTCTGGAAAATATTCGAAAAAGAACTTGCTGGGGCTCATCTACTTATTCAGGGCCATAGCTATAGCCGCCTTTATGATCTATCCACTGAGCTTAACTTCTGTGTATTTGTTTGCCATAGTCACAGGCTTTTTATGGCTGGCAACAGTACCGGCTACATCCGGGATAGTGGCGCAAATGTTCGGACTGAAATATATGGGCACACTCTTCGGTATCGTCTTTTTAAACCATCAGCTAGGTTCATTCGTCGGAGTCTGGCTCGGTGGCTACCTGTATGATGAGACGGGCTCATACGACATTGTCTGGTGGAGTGCGGCTGTTATTGCATTAGTAACTGCTATCCTCCACATATTCATCGATGAGCGGCCAGTCTCCAGAATCAGAACGGCTGCTGCAGCTGCTTAAAGTGATAATGCCAAGGCATATCAACTCAGATTATACTTTACTATCTTTACATCTAATTCCTGTCAGTTGCTGTTTGAGCCATGCTGACAATGGTCATGCTGGGACAAGGCAGCCAAGGTTGACTGGCGCTATTGTATCTACTTTGCTAAAACTGCTTTGAGACTTAAGTCGCTAGCAGATTGTCAAATGAGACATGGAAGATCAAAATAGGAGCACAATATTTCCACTCTGGAGCAGGGCATTGCCACTTCAGTGTTATCGCCGTCACGGGGAGCTCTCGCCGGTCACCTCACCTCGCTGGCATCATTATTCCTCTAGCCACTCTGTCTGGATATCGTCACATCCAAGTTGTTCACATCTATCCCTAGTTTAGTAAAGAGATAGCTGTGTCCGCTACAAGTTGTCAGGCCATTGCCGCAAGGATTAAAACGAAGTTGGTGTTCTATATACCCCACGCAGTGGAGATACCAGGGTATTGGGGTGTTCCCTTTGAATAGTCGCAGAATTGAACTATGAATTGGACCCGCTAGGATACTTGAATAACGTGAAGTTATGCAGCGCTAGTTGTCAGGGTTAACTCTTATGGGTACAAACTAAAAAAATATGATTATTTTATGAAAAAATCGTGTGGCAAAAAAATATCGGGAATTTTGTATTATCAGTTCATGATTCAGGAAGAATGAGAGATTTGAATTGAGGTAATTTTATTGTTATCCATTAGCATCAAAAAATAATAAGCCTGAGAATTTGGCAAAGTCCTCTAGGAATTGGAGCTAGTTGAGCGGTTACTAAAATACAAGTAAAGGAATCCGGTTATGGTTAATTTAGGGATAGTCAATGATATTTTCGGCTCAATCGATTTCATAGATTTATATGGAGATATTAGCACTTTAAAATTAGGGGATAGAGTCGATACATCAGACTTATTGTTCTCATCGGTAGGTTCTCAATCAACAGTAGTGTTTACTGACGGGCTTGAAGTGACAATCAACCATGAAGGTGCATTGTTGATGATGATTTGTGCCCATAGAAAGACAACTAAGAAGCATGCGCTTCAGTCCGATATTTTCTCTGGGTTCTCTAAATCGATCTTATGTGCTGCACCAAGGAAAGTGGATTGACGAGTTTTTCTAGCTGGCTGTCTAACAAAACTTCCGCGTTCTTTTAACGTCCTTAACTATATTTCTGTAGGAAAAGCAGCTGCTCACTTTAGCGTTTGCAATAGGGGCATACAGAGCCTCGCCAATTATGTAGGTATAGGCTATCAACAGGTGGGCAGTAAGTCTGTAGTCGATGTAGCGATCCTGGAACGCTATTTTTCCCGAGGCGCAGTAGGCTTATTCGCATGTTACTAATTCCAGTGATCGATTATCTATACCATTGGAATTATCGTCAGAGTAACTCACTCACTGCAATAGGTAGCAGGGGTGAAACTACAGTTGGTCATCTGTGGATCAGTAAAATGCACAATTATTTGAGGGTGCATGTCGAAGCTAGGCTGGTACTAACCAGCAAACAGATGGCTTCTAAATGAAAATCGACACTTTGACTTAGCATTGAACAAAAAATGTGAACTTGTCGTACCTAATCATGTAGCAGACTTCGATTGTTAGCAATTATCGGTGCTCGATACGCCGGGCGCAGTAGAGTAATCAGCTTTGCCTATAGTGTGCGGCTAAGAGCGCAATGCAGTATAGCCTGTTTATATATCTGCAAAAGGTGATGTCTCTGGACTGTCTAATTATCCGTAAAAAAGATCCGTTCAATAGCCCTTTGAGAAGATATCCAAGTAGTGAATGAAATTTCTGATCTAGAGAATATAGGTAAAAATTCCAGTTGATTTATTTACCAGGAAAGATCTGCTACCCCCTGTTTATGGTAAGTTGAGCAGTTACAAACATTCCTAGCTGTGTTCTCAGTAGAGCTTCTTAAAGAAATTAACTTGTGATAAATGTGCTAGGAATGCTGGAAGAGTCAGATCTCAAGGAGATGCCTTATTAGATTTCAGAGGATTTCAGGAAAAATACTCAGCCGCAGGAAATATCTTTGTTTTTGTATTATCAATTCATGATTCAGGAAGAATGAGAGTTTTGGTGTGCTGTAATTTCATCAGTAATATTTCCATATGGAAACCAAAAGGCTAGAAAGTTAACATGACTTTTACGGGAATTGAATAGGAATGGATTACGTCAAGTGACAAGTGACAAGTGACTAGTGACCAGGACAAGGAGGTTTGATTTGCAGTATTCACATATAATAAATAAATTTTATCGGTATAACACCATAAATGGATTGCGCAGTACAAAAATCCCGAGCGTTGTACTTGTACTATCTGTGTTTCATATCTGTGCATTTGTTAGCCTTATGACCACTAATATATCCTCAAGTTATTACAGTTATGTACCCTTCTTATATTTAATGTTGCTCAGTTATGTCTGCAATATAATATTGATGTGGGTAAAATTACAGTATCAGATATCTAGTAGTCCATTTACAAAGTTTGTTCAGCCAGTACAAATAATAAACTGGCTGATAATTTTTAGTTTATGGTGTTTCTTAATGGTGGAATATAAAGTTCTAACATTGATTTGCTCGATGATGGTATTGTCATTTATGTTTGCTAATTCAAGCTTCAGAATGTCGATGTCGCTTCATTTAGGCATATGCTCAATTTACATGTTTACCAGTTATGTCGGTTATAACTATTTTGATCATCCAATAGATCTGCAGAGTGAGCTGTTGACAGTCCTCACTTTTTTCTTATGTGTAACATTAATAGGAAGAATGTTGCACAAATCAACTCTGCAATTAAGACGTCAAGCTGATATTGATAATTTAACAAAGTTATTGAATCGCCGTGCTATGAATATCCACATTCATCAGGAGCACTTACGTAGTATCGAAGTAAATTCAATATCGACTTTAGTTATGATTGATCTGGATAATTTTAAATTGATTAATGATGAATATGGGCATGATGCTGGTGATTTAGTGCTAATTCATGTTGCAAATGTATTAAAAGATCATTTGCGAGACAGTGATTACTTATCTCGTAGAGGTGGTGAAGAGTTTTTGGGGCTACTGGTCGGCATAAACCCATACCAAGCCCAGGAAGTGATAGGCCGTGCATTAGCAGAACTAAACCGAGAAGCGATTATATATAATGATAAGAAGATAAAAGTTTCGTTCAGCGCAGGAATAAGTGAATTGAATGAGAGTGTCACAGTGGAAAATGCAATCCAAGAAGCGGATAAACAAATGTATATTGCCAAAAAAATGGGGAAGAATACTATAGTGTCTAATAATAAGACTGCAGATGACAAAAGAACAAGTTTCATAGCTGTATCGTAAATAAATAGGGAATTACATATGGAACGGATTCTATAAAAATAATTTTATATTGCATTTTTTTTGCGGAGTGATCATGCTTTTAACTAAAGGTAATAATAAGCTATTTAAACTGTTAACTATATATAGCCCAAATTGAAAAGTACTCTGCTGCTTAACAAGTAAGTAGGGAGTAAACATAATGTAATCATCTGCCTTTCCTATACGGATAATGGTAGGAGCGAGAGCAGGACGCGCTAGCCTTGTTAGGGAGCATGTGATCAAGTCCAATATTTTCTCTGTGGGCTTTAAAAAACGGCTAATACATAAACAGGGGCACGCTAATATGCGAAAGGCAAGATACTGGACTTATTGTCATCTCCCATCTCCCATCTCCCTGAGCAGGGAAAGAAATCCTCGTTTAACTGTTGCTTAGGTTAGGCCAATAACAAATAGCATTTAAGTCACATCACTTGTTGCTTGGCTTGCTGCATCTTTCCCAATGCTCTATCCAGGTTGCTAATTCTCTACATGTATTTATACACATTAATTCTGACCATAATTAATATTTTGCATTTTATCGCTATCAAAACACGAAGCGAGAAGGTTTTTAATGACATCTATAATATGAATACAAACTGAATATGTTTATGTTTAAGCGGCAAGCGGGTACAGTCATGTGGTCTTTTTGGGTTTGTCATAAAATTTTGACCTAGGGTTTATAAAGGAGAATTGCCATTACTTTTACGATATTTAACATGCTATTTATGATTGGTGTAACTCAAGGCATGATTACAAGTACGCTTCTACTGCTATCGAAAGAAAAAAATAAGAGTATTAGAGTACTTGGCATAATTATCGCTCTTTACTGCATGTTTAGTATAAAGATGGTTTTTATAAACAGTACTTCGACAGATGTGCCTTTCATTGATTTCTTGATGAATGAGAATGTTTCCATTGATATGGAGCTATTCCGATATTTTCCAATTGAAAATTCTTTGTTTTTTCCTCCCTTGATTGCTTATTACGTATCTCTATTATTAAAAAAAGATTTTATGATAAAGTTAAAACATTTGTTACACTTCCTGCCAGGGATTACGTTTTTTATTTATGATTCGGTTATCTATGTGTTAACTTATGATTTGCAATCTGTATATGAAAAGAATGCCATTGCTGATGAATATTTATATTATAATATACATATATTTGAAAATTTTTTTATGGTTATATCTAGCTGCTGGTACTTGTACTATTCGTATAATATATTGCGAGAATACAAACTTCTTATATACGAAATTTGTCATGAGAGAAAATCTCCCGTTTATTTGTGGGTTAGGAATATTCTACTTGGGGTTTCTGGCCTGACGGTTATAATGTTTATTAATATGGTTTTAGAACTTCGTAGCGGCTCTAGCGCTGAAGATCTAGTCTTTGGAAGGATTGTTTATTTGTATATAGCTGTATTTGTTTATTATTTAGGGTTTTGGGGTTATAAAAAAATGGATTCTAATATTTATAATGAAAAATATTCTATGGAATCTATAAGTAAAAAACACAAAATGATTGGTTTGGATTTAATTGAAGAAAAAATATTATATAAATTTGAATTTGATAAGATATATTTGGATCCAAATATATCTATTAGCCAATTATCAAAGTCTTTAGGTGTTAGTAATGAAAAATTATCTTTTGTAATTAATAAAAAATTTAATGTAAATTTTAGAGATTTGTTGAATTCATACAGAATTAAATTGGCCAAAGAAAAATTATTGAAAATAGAAAGTTCCCATCAGACAATATTGTCAATCTCTTATGATTCAGGTTTTAATTCACAAGCTAGTTTTTATCGTGCTTTTAAGAAATTTGAAGGAGTATCACCAAAAAATTATATTTCTTTAAATCAATAATTGTTTTTAAATTTATTTTAGTTAGTTAGTTAGATTGATTAACGATTTTCTGCTTTCTATAATAATTGTGCACGGAGAAGTATATGTTAATGAACGATATCCGCTACGACCTGATTTCAGGGGCTGTTACTGAATGCCGAATTCTTTGGGATGGTCAGCAATGTAGCCTTTCTGCGTATTATGAAACTGATCAAAAATGGGTAACACTTTCAAGAAAGCGCCGTGGGATTCGATTGTTTGACACTGTTGAAAGAGCAATGATTGTTGCTGCTGAGATGGGGTTTAATTGCGTTACTTTGTTAAGTAAATAATTTAAACTTTTTATATTTATAAAAATATATGTTCTCCGATATAGTCACAAATATCTAGAGCTTGCTGGGAAATTTATAAGTAGTTGTGGAATAATTCAGTTAAGTTGTGTTTTTTGTTGGAAATAAGTTTGTCTGTTAGTCATTGTATAGCTCAAACTATAAATAGTGATTTTTTAGTAAAATATAAAGTTGATTTTTTCATAGCATACTCCCTTCATCATATTCTTCCTAATTATATCTTTGACTGTATCTATAAATGATTTTTAATATTTGTCTAAAAATATTGTCGATAAGTCATGTTTTTTGTTCTCGTTCCATTAAATGAGAAGATGTTCGCCTCGGTTTATCATCTAATTCTAACTCCTGCAAGCAGGGACTGTTCACAGAAGTTGGAACGTAAGACAAAACATTCCATTGTATTAACGTTAATGTATAAATGGATTTATATGATAACTATAAAAATATTAGATAAAAGTGTCATTTTTTTTATGGCACTGGTTTTATTTATTTCCTCTTCAGAAACATTTGCTAAAACAAAAAATATTGTTCTAGTTCATACCAGTTTTAATTGGTCAAATGTGGTTTTGGATCAGATAAAAGGTTTTAAAGAGACCATGGGTAATGAGTTTGTTTTTGTTGATTTGTTATTGGATATTAACAGTGTTTCACAAGCTAAAAAAAATCGGATGGCTGCTAATGTTATAGACGAGATACTAAAAATTGACCCTGTAATGGTATATCTTATGGATGATAATGCTTTAAATTTTGTCGGAAAACACATGCATAGTACCATTCCTTTGGTTTTTTCTTCCACTGCTAATCGGCAAAGGGGTGACCACAAGTGGTTAAAAGGTGCCAAGAATATTCAGGGAGTAATGGTCAGCTCTTTTATCATAAAAGGTATTGTAGAAGTTAATAGAATATTTAAATTAAATGCAAAAAAAGTCTTAGTGCTGATGTCTGATACCGTTAAATCAAAACAGATTTTGCTGTCTGAATTAGCTAGCCAAGCTCCCCTGGAACCTGATTCGCTGATCATTGATTTATTTATTTCAAATAATTTCAATGATTGGAAAAGCAAAATTTTATCCTTGGAATCGGATGGTTACGATATGTTTATGGTGGCCGATGCGCTGGCTCTGCAGGATGATTTAAATATAATTAAAGAAGTTGCGAATACAGTTCAGTGGATCTCAAATAACTCTGCTATTCCAGGTTTTAGCATACAGGATGAATTTATTGGTAAACATGGATTAGTGGCAGGGTTAGTATCGAACGGGTATTTTATTGGCGCCTCGGTGGCCGATATTGCGATGGATGTTTTGCAGCTCAGAGCAGAGCCTCACTTGTTAGTACAGAGCTATATTCAGGCAGAAGAGTTTAAGTATAGCCAAGTGCAAGTCGACAGATGGGGGCTAAAACTGACTCAACCTTATCATTATTATATGATTGCCCAAGATTAAAGAAAAACTGTGGCTAGATGAAAACAGGCTAGATGGCTCTTAGGCAATGGGCCTTACATATAGTTACCAAACAGGCGAATAGATCCTGTATGTTCTCTGCGGCTCTACAGCATCAGATGTCGACAGCGGACGCCTTAGCATGACTTTTTTGTCCCTAGGCTGGCTAATAATACTAGTGCGTCCTGCTCATGGCCCTTAGCGCAAAGCAGATAATTTCTTCAGAATTTGTTCTTAAGTATCGATCGACTAATTCTCATTACCTTAGTTAAGCAGGGCATTGCCAACTTTAATTTTTCTACGCACAGTACAGAGTACGTTTAAGGCTGATTGCCTTTCTAAGGTCAATTTGTCTGACATAATTTCACTGCATATCTTATCTTGTTAGTCCTTCCAGGAGTTTCTGAAATGACCTCTGCTCTGCTTGCTGGGGCTGATATAGAGAAGATAGGAGTTAGATAACTTAGTGATAGACAGTCACTCATCTATCGACCTAAGCACATCTAATCAGTAGATTGCCGGCAGATAATATTCAAGACCTGCGCCTTGCTTGCCAAGATAAAATGAAAGGGTAGGGGATTATATTGCGTTTGTAGCCTCCAATTATCTATCGGTCTGGATTAGCTGACAGGGTATATGATCCGTTTGACGACTGTTGCCCGCATGCTATTGGAGGTGTTTCTGCCGCTTGACCATAAAGTGCCTCTTTTTACGGATAGGAGCAGTAATTGCGTTGCTCCTATCCGTAATCTATCTAGCGTTAAGTGCATGGGTAATCTGAGTTACTTATGCGAATTTGCTAGAGGGTTCATCTCTTTGGGTAGTATAGCTCTGGTAACCAAGTGGCAATTGCTGGAAACACCATGATGATCACTAGTCCAACCATCATTATCGCCACAAAGGGTATGATTGAGGCATATATATCCATCAAATTTATTTCCTTTGGAGCCATGGCCTTCATCAAAAATAAATTATAGCCAAAAGGTGGGGTCATATAGGCTATCTGGCAAGTGATTGTATAGAGAACCCCATACCAGATTGGATTGAAACCGAGCGCCATCACCAGCGGTATATACAGTGGCGCAACTATCACCAACATCGCTGTATCGTCTAAGAACATGCCCATGACGATATAGGAGAGCTGCATCATAATCAGGATGCCCCAAGGGGATAGGCCCCACTGTTCTAAAAACAGTGATTTTATTGCATAGACAGCGCCTAACCCATCAAACACTGCTCCAAAAGCCAGTGCAGCCATGATAATCCACATAAACATACAGCTTATGTTGAGCGTCTGGCGCAGCGAATCATCCAGTACTTTAAAGTTAAACCTGCCTTTAGCTACCGCCACTAAGATTGCGACAGAAGCGCCTACAGCTGAGCTTTCAACTAAACTGGTAACGCCCATCATAAACAGGCCTATGACTGAAAATATCAGTGCCAGTGGCACAAGTCCGGCCCTTAGCAGTTTAAGTTTTTCTACCAGTGGGATATCGCGTTCCTGTTTAGACAGTGGTGGACCCATTTCAGGTTGAAGCTTACAGCGGACCATAATATAGATCACAAACATTGCGGCAAACATTAGCCCGGGTAGTATGCCGGCCAACCATAGTTGGCTGACAGGTTGCCTGGCAATCATCCCGTAAAGTACTAATACAATACTCGGTGGCACTAAAATTCCCAGTGAACTACCTGCTTGAATAACCCCGGTGACCATACGTTTATCGTAACCGCGCTTGAGCATTTCCGGTAGGGCAATACTGGTACCTATGGCCATGCCGGCAACGGACAAGCCATTCATTGCTGAAATGGCAACCATTAATACGATGGTTCCGATAGCCAGGCCACCATTCAACCCGCCCATCCACACGTGCAATGCCTTATATAAATCTCCGGCTATACCTGACTCGGATAAGATATATCCCATAAAAATAAACAGAGGTAAGGTGAGTAGAGGGTACCAGTTAAGCAATTTAATACTGGCGCTAAAAGCCATATCAGAACCGCCGTTGCCCCAGAGTAAAATCGAGGCAACAGAGGCGACAAATCCTATAGCGGCAAATACTCTCTGCCCGGTCAGCATCATTAACAATAGTGAGCTGAACATAAATAGCGCGATCATTTCATGACTCATGAAATATCCTCCCCGCGGGCAGTGGCGATATCTCTAAAAAATGTAGCGAAGACTTGTAACAACATGAGAAATATACCAGTCGTCATAATGACTTTAATCGGGGCCATTGGTGGTCCCCATGATGAATTTTTGTGTGTGTCGTATTTGATGGCGTATTCAGTGCTTCCCCAGCCGCCATGAAGCAGTACCAACATATAAAAAATTAGGAATAAAGATGTGGCAACATCGACTTTGGCTCTGGTGGTCATAGACCAATTGGAGTAAAAGACGTCCATGCGCACATGTGCTCTGTTTTGCAGTGAGTAACCGCCGCCGAGCAAGTAGTATGCGGCCATGATAAATTGCGCTAATTCAACGGCCCAGATAACGGGCAGGTTGAAAACCCCGCGGGATAATGTGGCGTAGAGTAATACACCTATCATCGCTAATACCATATACATGGCAAAGCGACCGACTACCCTATTAATCTTTTCAACCCATTTAACATAGCTTCTAATAAAGTTGGGCAAGAGCTATTCCTCTCAATAAAACATTTGCTAAACAATACAGCGTAAAAGCTGATCTGCTATTGATTGACTTATCAATCTCGATGGATGTTTAAGCCAGCTAATAGCAGATCAGTTGGAGAATAAATGCCGCAGTACTGCGGCATTGGTTCAACGCTTAATAGCGGTACGGTGCACCGGCTTTCTGCATCGTGACTGCGTAATCTTTCAGAATCTTGACAATCTTGGCGCTGCGCTCGCTCTTGGCAGCAATTTCATCCCAGTATTCATAGGCGGCGTCTTCAATTGTTTTCCACTCGTTTTCAGGAATAGTGGTCAACTCTAATTTACCGCCAGTGGTACGGTAGTGCGCCTCTCCCCACCAGTACCAATGTTGACGGTAGTAGTGTGAACTATCCATGCAAAGCTTAAATAAAGTTTGCAAATGTTCTGGCAATTCATTCCAACGATCTTCATTGGCGAAGTAAGATCCGCTCCAGGCGCCGGAAATGTTGTTGGTTAAGTAGTAGTTGTTAACATCAGCCCAACCTACAGTGTAAGCTTCGGTGATGCCAGACCAGGCGATACCATCTAGCTCGCCGGTTTGCATGGCTACTTCAACATCTTCCCAGGGAAGTGTGACCGGCACTACGCCGAACTTCTTCAGGAAGCGGCCACCCGTTGGGAAAGTAAAGATACGCTTACCCTCAAGATCCTTAACGCTGCGAATAGGCTCCTTAGTAGTAAAGTTACAAGGATCCCAGGCACCAGCGCTGAGCCACTTAACGCCTTCAACTTCGCTGTAAGCTTCTTCCCAAATCTCGTTAAGACCATAGTGGTTGAACAAGGTAGGTACATCCAGAGAATAGCGAGATGCGAACGGGAAATAAGCACCGAAAACACCTACATCTACAGGTGCGGCTATAGAGTCATCATCTGACTGTACTGCGTCTATAGTTCCGCGTTGCATAGCACGAAATAATTCACCGGTCGGCACTAGCTGATCGGCGGTGTAGAGCTCAATAATCATTTCGCCATTGGCCGCTTTGTTAAAAGCATCGATGGAAGGTTTGATTACATGTTCAGCCAGAGATGCGCCTGCGTAAGTTTGTAAACGCCATTTAATCGGTTTGTTTTTGGCGTGCACATAAGGCGCGCCAATGGTTGCGGCCGCCGCGGCTGCGCCAGCTCCTATACCCGCTTTCGTCAGAAAGTCGCGTTTGTTCATCTTCTTCATTGTTAACTCCTTAGTTTTTTACTTTATTTTTTGGAAGTAACTTATAACCTATGAAATCCCTGATGATTTGCGAAAAGTGCAACCTGACGATCACATCTAGTGACTAACTATCAAAGATTCGCTCTCAATAAATTTGCCAGGATTTTTGCAAATTTACTTTGACCCTTTGCATCGCTGATCAAGCTGTTTTTTACCTCGATCATGACATTTTCTAAATGTCGGGCGCTGCCGTGTAGTTCTAAAGTGTGAGTGACGCCATCAGAGGCGCTGTAGGGTTGATTTTGCTTGATGCTCAGCTCAGTGTATTGCTGTCCAGCGGTGACTAATTTTTCGGCCCAGCTGGGGTCTGCAGCATGGATGAAACCGATATCTAGCTGTCGCTGCACTCCATGTAAAATAGGATTAAAGCTGTGAATAGTGACAATAATGTTACGAGCCTTAGTCGCGCGTAGGTCTAATAACTCAGTTATGCTGTGATGAAAGGGGACATAAATATCATCGGCCCGGGCGCGCTTATCGCTGGTACTCAGATTCTGGTTTCCCGGAATATCGGTGTCGTCACTTACTTGCACTATGGCGCTTTCGGCACTCGGAGGCCTATTGCAATCGTACAATAGCCTGGACTGAGTCTGCAGCACTAAAGGTGCGTTTAATATTTGCGCTAAATTTCTGGCCAGTTGCTCAGCACCAATATCCCAACCTATGTGTCGGTCGATCTGTTCGCCAGTTAATCCCAGGTTTTTATAGCGATCGGGGATGTGATTGCTGGCGTGTTCACAGATAATAAAAAAAGGCGAATCCCCATGTCGATTAATGATCTTAGCGACCTTGCTATCTTTTATATCTGGCACTGCAGCTCCTTTTTAAGCAGATATGCGAAAAATATATTAGCGGTCAGCATTCGACCTCAACACTGTAGCTTCCCGAATGGGTTTAGCAGCAGTGGACAATAGCCAATTGCAACATTGTATTTGCATGCGCAAGATAGAAATCGAACAGGTAGTCAGAAACAGGCATACCTGTAGATTAGATAATTGCGCTTTGAAAGAAGATGTTGTGTTTTGTTATCGTATTTATAAAACTGTCGGAATTTTTACACAAAGATTTTAATAGGTCAATATCTTTACAATGGAATGCTGTTTGTAGTAGTTTAGAGTGAAAAATAACCAGTAGTTGGATTGAAGCTGTGCAGAAGTGCAATCTATAATGGCGGATGCTCTGTTAACTAGATTGATTGAAAGATAAAATAATAATTTATAATCTATCGGAACTAATCAATGACTGCAGATTCCCGTGGCACCATAGTTGAATTAATCAGAGCAAACTATAGAGAATTCACCCGTTCGGAACGTAAATTAGCCGATGCTTTAATTGCAAATTACCCTGTTGCCGGTTTAGTGAGTATCACCGAATTCGCTAAAAATGGTGATGTTTCAACGCCGACGGTATTGCGGATGATTAAAAAAATTGGCTACAGTGGTTTTCCAAAGTTTCAGAATATACTGCGAGAAGAGCTAAAAGAAACGTTGTCAAATCCCATCGTCAAACATGAACGCTGGAGCTCAGAAGCCCCGGAAGAACACGTAATCAACCGCTTCGCCACCGCCACTATGAACAATCTGACTCAGTCCCTGAGCCAGATAGATCCCAAGGTTTTTGATCAAATAGCACATTTAATGGCCGCCAAAGATAACAGTTTGTTCATCGCTGGCGGACGTATCACCCACAGTATCGCCGATTACTTATTTACCCACTTGCAAGTTGTTCGAACGGACGTGCATATGCTGCCATCTTCCAGCAGCTTGTGGCCACACCAGTTATTGAATATGAAAAATGGCGACTTGTTAGTTATTTTTGATGTGCGTCGCTATGAGACCGATCTGTATAAATTTGCCGAGTTGGCTGCCAGTCGTGGTGTGCAGATTGTTTTATTAACTGATCAGTGGATGTCTCCTATATCATCACTGGCCAGTTATTCAATCAATGTGCGCATAGAAGTGCCTTCAGGATGGGACTCAGCAGTAGTAACGCTGTTTTTTGTCGAAGCGCTAATTGCCGCAGTTGAGAACGAATTGTGGGATGAAACCAGCCAGAGAATGACAGAGCTGGAAGATATTTTAAATGCCACCCAGAGGTTTCAAAAATAAGCATGCTTCTAATGTCTTGAATTCCACCATCTTATCAACTGGACCCTAAGCCAATGCCAATCTGGTCGGGACAGAAAGTCCGGGAAAATGGCAATCTAGGAGATGGATAAAAACTTATACAGTGCCCAAACTATAAATACATGGGTGCTGATGGGTAGATAGTTTAAACATATATAAAGAAATGAATTAACAGCTGCTCTGGTCTTGGAACAATAGTCAGCAGCTGTATTGGTAGACTTTGCAATTGACAATGTTAAACTTTTGCTGCAAAGAGCTTCAAGGAACATCGGAATTACGGGATTGATTTTAACGGCTTGCATCTACGATTTGTGTCTGAAAAAAGATAATAACGTTCAGTTAAACTGAGCCAGACAGATAGCTAGATTACAGTCAGTAAGATTGACGCCACCAGAAATTAAAGATTTTAGCTAGAAACTGAAAGAGCTTAGAGGTCTAAAAATCTCGCTCTGATAGACGACAGGTAAAAAGAACAAACCACTGCATATTTAGTTGCGACACTAAATTTGGATGTGTTTGATATTTTAATGAAAAGGTAACCGAGAGGAAAAACAATGAAAAAAATAATTATTCCCAGTATTGCTTTAGCGGCGTTGAGCACTTCTGTGTTCGCTGCATGTCCACAGGTAACTGTAGACAACGCAATGGGCGTACCAGCTGGCGCCTACCCGCAACAATATGAATTAGCCGAATTTCAAAGTGCTGCAAACTGTACTTTGACGTTCTCCGGTAACCCAGCGGCCGAAGCATTAAACGGTCGTATTCGCGGAAACCCGGCACTGCCATCTCTGGCACAGCGTATTCCCCAAGAACCTCTAATAGTAGCGCCCTACAGTGCAATAGGTAAATACGGTGGCACTTTAGATGTACTGTCCAATGCAACAGAAGCCGGTACCTCTGACTTTCTGTCGGTTCGCCATGTTAACTTAGTTCGCTATTCCGATGACTTGCAGACGATAGTGCCAAACATCGCTAAAAGCTGGACTTGGAATGATGACTTTACCCAGTTGACCTTCAATTTGCGCAAGGGCCACAAATGGTCTGATGGTGCGCCTTTTACATCTGCCGATGTTAAATATTGGTATGATAATCTGGCTTTGAACAGCAAAGTCATTGCTAAACCAAAAGATTATGTACTGGTTTCTGGTAAGCCAATGACAGTAGATACTCCTGATGCGCAGACCGTAATCTTCAATTTGCCATCACCAAAACCCGGACTTCTGGCGCACTTTGCAACAAGTTTTGCCCAGGGGTTTCAGCCTAAGCACTTCCTTGGCAAATGGGATCTAGACCTAAACGCAGATGCCGATAAGATGGCTCAAGCGGCAGGTTTTGAAAATGGCCTGGCGGTTCTCTCCGCTTATTTTGGTAACTCTGACTGGACAGATACCCCTTCACCGCTGCTAAACAGCCCGAAAAAAGTCGCAAAGTTACCAGCTGACGTGGTTCCGACACTGGAGTCGCATATTACCGTTGCAGATTCAACCGAGGGGCGCCATTTAGTGGCCAACCCATATTTTCACATGGTTGATACCGCCGGTAATCAACTTCCCTACATCAGCGAGCAAGATGAAATATACATCAACGAGAACGAAGTTCGTCTGTTGAAACTAGTGAACTCAGAAGTTGACTACAAATCTCAGTCACTGCAATTGCCCTCAGTTCCCCAGTTGCTGGATGGAAGAGAGAAAGGCGATTACAGTATTGATCTTCGTCCGGAAATTACCTTGGCCTCCTTTGGCTTCAACGTGACTTCTGAAGATGCCGAGAAACGCAAAGTATTTGGTGATGTACGATTCCGCCAGGCGATGTCAGTGGCCATTAACCGCGATGAAATAAACGAAGTGGCATTTTTTGGCATGGGTAAACCTTCTCAGTACATAGGTTTCTCACCGGCGCCAAGTTTTGTTGATGCCAAGTGGTCTAAGTACAAAACTGAATACGATGTAAAAGCCGCCAATGCACTGTTAGATCAAATAGGTATGAAAGATCTTGACGGAGATAAGTACCGTGAATTACCTAACGGTGAAAAGTTAGTAATCAATATCCAGTACTCAACCCAAGGCGCTCCCGGGCAAATGGTCGAGCTGGTGGCCCAGCACTGGTCTTCCGTAGGTGTCAAAACTACGGTCAAAGAAGTAACGCCAGATGAATATCGCTCGGCGCAATCATCTAACCAACTGGATGTAGTGGTTTGGCGTAAGAGTCAGCCTATTGCGATAGTCTTAGGTAACAATGAGTTGTGGGTCCCACCTTTTGAGAACTATTTCGGTGGCCGCGTGGGGATGTTGTGGGCAGAATGGGTTGATTCAAACGGCAGCAGTGGTGTTGAGCCACCGGCGTATGTTAAAGAGTTGATCAGTGATGTTAATGCTTTCCAATCTGAGTCGGCAGGTACTGCAGCCTCTGACGCGTTAGGTTCTAAGCTAGTGAAAAATATGGTAGAAAATTTACTGTTTATCGGTGTAGTACAAGCTCCGGCTCCTATCTACCACCGCAATGCATTGAAGAATTTCACTGAGTTTAAAACCCACTCTTACGAGTATTATAGAACTTACCCGTACCGGGCCACACAGTGGTTCCTGGATGAGTAATAGCTACTAAAAACTATAAAACTAGCAACTGCGGGTATTGTTGAATACCTGCAGATTTGCCCTTAAGCAGGGAGGTATTCCCAGCTCTGCTTACTAACCCAACATTTCTCAGTATTAACAGCACAGCTGGGTGAGAAATAATTAGGTGGAGGCTACTAAAGCCTATGCTGCAATTTGCACGCTTCGCATTTACCCGCGCGTTTCTGGCCATGTTCACTTTGATACTGGTCTCATTTATTGTTTTCTCGTTAATGGAACTGGTGCCAGGTGACTGTGCAGAACGCTATCTGGCGTTTAAAAACACTCAGGGCAGCGGTATTTCCCTCGCCGATATCGAGACCGAACGTATCCGTCTGGGCTTGGATCAACCTTATCTAACCCGCTGGGTTTCCTGGATTGGCAATGCCTTTGTCGGAGAGTTCGGTAACAGTTGCATCTTGAGATTAAACATAGCCGACTTACTCGGTGAAAAGTTTTATATCTCCCTGGGTATTTGTTTATCATCACTGCTACTCGCGTACTTAATTGCTGTACCTGCGGGCATACTGTCAGTGACTTCTAAAAGCAAAACTTTGAACAACAGTATTCGTTTCGTCAGCTACCTGGGATTGGCTATGCCTAACTTCCTGTTGGCGCTGATGATCATGTTATTTTCAACCATTATGTTTGGTGATTCGCTGACCGGCTTATTCAGTGCTGAATTCAGAGATGCCCCCTGGTCAATGGAGAGGGTGGCGGACTTCTTATCACGAGCCTGGTTACCAGTATTTATCCTCGGCTGGTCTGCGACCGCATTTGCCTTGCAAACTGTGCGCGCACTGATGTCCGATGAGGTGGGTAAGCTCTATGTAACTGCCGCTGAAGCTCGGGGAGTGACAGGCAGGCGGCTACTGTGGCGCTATCCGGCCAGACATGCACTGGGGCCCATTATCAATTCACTGGGTTTTGACTTGAACCGGATCTTTAATGAATTGCCGATTGTCGCCCTGATTTTGACTCTGACAGATGCCGGAGCACTGCTGATTGATGCACTGGCCAGATCTAACGATCAACAACTTGCCGGAGCGATCATCTTTCTGCTGACCGCCAGTATTGTTGCGCTCAATTTCATCACCGACATCATTTTAGCGCTGACTGATCCAAGGGTCAGACGCAGCATTTTAGGGTAGAGAATATGGCTATTGAAAGTATAGACGTCGGATCTCAGACCACTGCTGCAGATCTGGATGTAAAAACTAAAGAAGATTATTTTACCGCCTCCCAGGGGCAGTTGATTTGGACTAGATTTAAGAAAAACCGCTCGGCGATGTTTGGTGCTTACGTACTGATGACGCTGATTCTGGCGGGAATATTTTCACCTTTCATCTCCCCCTATGACCCCAATATAGCCGGTCGGGACAAAGAGTATATGAACGGTGCACCACAGTTTGGTTCATTCTGCGATGACAATGGCTGCTCGGCGATTCCCTTTCTCCACACCCAGGAGCGCAGTCGTTCACTGGCGACTAACTTTCGCTGGGTAACCACCGTCAATAAAGATAAGCGCCGCTATATTACTTTCCTGCCCAAGGGCTGGGAGTACACAGTATTGCGCTTTGAGATGAACTTTCCGGGCAAAGCGCTGGACTTTGTTATTCCAGGTTTTACTTTTGACCGACATTTGTTTGGTGCCACAGAGGGAAAAGTGCATATCTTTGGTACCGACTCCAGTGGTAAAGACATTTTTAGCCGCACTTTACACGCCATCAATACCTCGCTGGCGGTGGGCACTATCGGCGTCTTCATTGCCTTTTTCCTGGCGCTGTTCATCGGCGGAGTGTCGGGTTTCTACGGCGGTTGGATAGATTCGGTATTGCAGATGATTACCGATGCGATACGAACGGTACCGGCAATTCCGCTGTTTATGGCGCTGGCTGCCTTTATCCCCGATACCTGGAGCGCTGAGGAGAGGTTCTTCTTTATCTCGATAATACTGGGTCTGATAGGTTGGCCAACTTTGGCCAGACGGGTTCGAACCCATTTGTTAACCGAGCGAAATCAGGAGTATGTATTAGCTGCAGAATTGTGTGGCGCCCGGCCCGGGCACATCATTCGCCGCCATTTACTGCCAAGTTTTACCAGCTATATTATCGTTGACTTAGTCATTTCCTTTCCCTATATGGTGCTTTCAGAAACGGCCTTAAGCTTTATTGGCCTGGGACTGAAAGACCCGGTAAATTCCCTGGGAGTAATGCTGCAAAACGTGACCAGTGCAGATGTGCTACTAAATTATCAGTGGTATTTCATTCCGGTGTTGTTTTTCATGGCGCTGGTGTTAGCTTTTGTATTTGTTGGCGATGGTCTGCGCGATGCAGCCGACCCTTACGGGGACACTAAAAGATGAACCAAAATAAAAAATTATTAGAAGTTGAAAACCTCACCTTGCAGTTTGATACCGATGAGGGACGTATTACCGCGGTTGATAATGTCTCTTTTTCCGTGGCTCCAGGGGAAGTTCTGGGTCTTGTGGGTGAGAGTGGTTCGGGAAAATCAGTGACTGCTAAATCGCTGATGAAGCTCAACCCCGGCAACGCTATCTACTCCCCAGAGACAAAGATCAAACTGCACCTTGAAGACAGATCGGTTGACATCATGCAGCTGAAAAGCTCCAAAGAGATGCTAGTTGCTCGTGGTGGATCTATCTCGATGATCTTCCAGGAGCCTATGGCCAGCTTTGCCCCGGCCATTACTATCGGCGATCAGATGGTCGAGCAATTACTGATTCACACTGACTACTCAGTCGTCAAAGCTAAAAAATACTCCATTGAAATGCTCGACAGAGTTGGGATATCGGACCCCGATCAACGCTTCAAGCAATACGCTTTTGAACTCTCAGGGGGCATGCGTCAGCGGGCGATGATCGCGATGGCGCTCTCCACTAAACCTAAACTATTGATTGCCGATGAGCCGACTACCGCCCTGGATGTCACGATTCAGTTGCAAGTAATTGAACTGATGAAAGATCTGGTCAAAGAGTTTGGTATGGGGATCCTTTTCATTACTCACGATTTGGGGGTGATCGCCCAGACCGCAGACAGAGTAGCGGTCATGTATCTGGGTAAACTGATCGAGCAGGGACCCGTTCGGGATGTGATTCGCAATCCCAGTCACCCTTATACTCAGGGACTGATTGCGGCACTGCCCAAATTAGACGATCTGGATGCACCACTAGTAGCAGTGGCAGGGGATATCCCATCACCACTAGAGCGTCCTTCAGGTTGTGTATTCCACACCCGCTGTCCGGTGCATTTGGGAGGGCAATGCCGCTCCATGGTGCCGGACTTTAGTTCAGTGGCAACTGGCCATGCGGTCGCTTGCCATTTGATCGATGTGAGCAATGTGCAGCAACAAAAGGTGGCAGTATCATGAATGACAAAATAAAAACGCCACTGATATCCACTAAAGATTTAAGTGTGCACTATCCGCTGCGCAGTACAAAATTGTTTGGTCCCCCTCCGGTGGTCAAAGCAGTAGAGGGAGTCAGTATCAACATTGCTCCCGGCAGTTTCTTTGGCTTAGTGGGGGAGAGTGGCTCGGGGAAAACGACCTTGGGCAGGGCGCTGTTAAAAGCGGCACCTATCACCAGAGGTGATGTAATTTACGACGATGGTGAAGTTAGCTTTGACCTGACAAATATTGAAAAGCAGGATTTGCAAGAGTACCGACGCCGTGCGCAACTGATCTTTCAAGACCCTTATGCGGCGTTGAGCCCGAGAATGACGGTGCGGGATATTATTGCCGAACCTCTGGAAGTCATGGGCATTACTAAAAGCCGCGAGGAAACAGATCGGCGAGTGCGGGAAATAGCGGCTAAATGTCGGCTTAATTTGGAGCACTTACGACGTTTTCCACACGCTTTTTCCGGGGGGCAGCGACAGCGTATTTCGATCGCCAGAGCGCTGGTATCCAATCCCAAGTTCGTCGTTGCGGACGAAAGTGTGGCGGCACTGGATGTTTCTATTCAGGCGGATGTATTGAACCTGTTAAAAGAAATCCAGAAAGAAATGGGGCTGGCCTTTTTGTTTATCTCCCACGATTTAAGTGTCGTAGCCCATGTCTGCGATTACGTGGCGGTGATGTACCTAGGCAGGTTAGTGGAGACGGCGCCGACCAGACAGCTGTTTAGCGCACCGCGTCACCCTTACACTAAAGCCCTACTTTCAGCGATACCCTCACTGGATCCTGATGATTACGGTAAAGCTGAAAAATTGGAGGGGGAAATACCCTCACCGACTAATCCGCCCCCGGGTTGTAAGTTCCAGACCCGCTGTCGCTTTGCCATCGATATATGTCGTAGCCAAGAGCCGAAGTTGGAGACAGAAGATGGGCATGACGTCGCCTGTCACCGCTGGCGTGAGTTAATGGAGGCGTGAAAGAAGGTTTAAAGCGAACTTAAACCTGTTAACTGCGGCTGGCGATCGCCAGCCGTCTCTATTTTGACAGAAAACCCATAAGCCTGGAGCGGCGATGCGATCTTTCATCTGGGCAACTAACCATGTCTATAATTTACCGTGCCAGAGGCGGTTACGCGCATTTCAGACAAGCTGCTGTTGGCGTTACTCATGCGATGATTGAGCATTCGTTGGCTCATCTGTAACAGTACTGTTTGATAGCTCGGATCCGCTGCTAAATCGCACATTTCTGCGGGATCTGCCTGGATATCGAACAGTAGTGCTGGCAGATTACCGTTAAAGTGCACCAGCTTGTATTGTCTGTCGCGCAACACTGCTGCATTTGCCTGCTCTAGTGACAAACCCAGTTGCTGTTGCCATAGTGTCGGTGTGTCAGGTTCGGCAAAATCTAATTCATAAAATATATGTTCTCGCCAGTTCTCAGGTGCATTCCCCTGTAAAAAAGTCGCCAGTGAGTGGCCATCAACAGAGCTTGGAATAGGCTGACTACTATCGGCCCACTGCAAAATAGTCGGCATAATGTCCACGGATTCGGTGAAAGCCGTCACTGCACTGCCGTGCGCTTGTTGCTGTCTGGGATCGCGGATAATCAATGGTACCTGCACTGCCGGGTCATAGATGGTCTGTTTGCCCCACATATGGTGATCACCGAGCATTTCTCCGTGATCAGCAGTCACTACAATCAAGGTGGAATCGTATTGGCCGGTGGTTTTTAAAAAATCCACTAAACGGCCCACATGCTGATCAACTTCACTGATCAGGCCCAGGTACACAGAGCGCAAACTGCGTGCCGTTTCTAAATCGTCTTTATCGCAACCTGCCATAGGACCGTCTATGACTGCTTTGTCTTTGATGAGTTCTAAGTGAGTGGCTAAAAAAGGATGGCACAGGGCTTCATCTGCTCGATTGGTCCGCCTGAGTGGGTTGGGAAAATCAGTATCTCGGTACATGCTGTTGTACGGTGCCGGCGCCACCAGTGGCGGATGTGGGCGAATGTAAGTGACATGGGCAAACCAGTTTTGCTGTTGGCGCACACTGAGCTCATTTAAGGTTTGCTGGGTAAGAAAGGCGCTGTCGCTGTCTTCAGCTTTGTAAAAAGCCGGATCATCGATTCTAGGGCTCGCCCCATCAGGGCTTTCAGGGTGATAGAAAGTTGAATAATCCCGGTTCGGATAGCCCTTTCTGGCCAGATAGCTGCGCCAGGGGTAACTTTCATCCAGACGCATCTCCAACTTTTCGACAAAACCTGGCAGCACTTGCTCATAGGATCTGATCGCAGGATCATTTGCATGTAGCGCTCTGGGATCAAGGCTGGTATCGGTATAGCCAAACAACATGGGCTCGTATCTACGCTGGCGCATTTGCGTGGCAATATTGGCAGTGCCCGCTGCCAGCGGAGTGCCATTGCGCACCGATCTGTGATTCATCGCGTACTGGCCAGTGAGCAAACTCGCTCTGGATGGGCCACAGGGGTTAGTTACACTATAATGCGCTTTGAAAGTAACAGCATCTTCCATCAACGCGGTTAAATTGGGTATTTCTATCTGCTCTGCCAGTGCACCGAAGATGCAATCGGCGCGTAATTGATCAATAACAATGAACAGTACATTTGCTTGATTCTTCACCAGATCACCTGCAACTTAGTCGGCTGTAAAGGAAAATAATAAAGGCTTTTATGCCTTATTATCTGCAGCTAAGCAACTAAAAATCCGGCTAAATATGCATATAATTTTTGTAGTTGATATGAGGGTGGGTGCTGTCGTTTCTGGTCAATTATTGTACGATTTTTCTGTTTGCATCCTTATTGTTTGGGCGGCGTCATTGATAGTGAAAGGCTGACACTTAAAGTCAGGCCAAATAGTCATTTATTTCTCTGGAGAAAACATGAGTAAAACTAAAAAAAGCGTCACTAACCCGCTCACGACAGAAAAAAATATTACTGTTGGATGCTGCGGTGGATCGGCCCCTGATAATTCGGATGCCTGCTGTGTTAAAGATGCGCAGGCAAAGGCTGAGGGAAAAACCGGTTGTGGCTGTCACTGTAGTGAGCAGTCATCACCCTGATAGTACTTTTTGCAACAAGGTTTAACAGGCATATTGTCAATTTTAAGATAATGTCTGTTAAACAGCCAATCTCAGATTTTTACTTAAATCTTTGTCTTATTTGAGCAATTATCGGGGAATTACTAGCAACTATTGTGTTCGAATACGCTCTATTACTGCTAAACTTTGGCGCTTGTCAGTAGCAAGCATGTTGCTAAAACATGCAGCTTTTCCTCTATTACTGCTGGCAGAAACTCAGTTTTTTCTAACATAGTGAGTATCGATGAAGATTATTAAAGATTTTATAGACAACGAATCCTCCAGCGGCGTGATATTAATTGGGGTGACCATTCTGGCCCTGATATTAAGTAACTCGGCTCTGTCCGGGATTTATGAGAGCTTTCTGCATATACCCGTGGAAATTCGCTTTGGCTCGCTCTCTATTGATAAGTCCCTGTATCACTGGGTCAATGATGGATTGATGGCGATATTCTTTTTATTGATTGGTCTGGAGGTAAAGCGGGAGATTTTACAGGGACACTTGTCTAGCGTCAGTCAAATCGCCCTGCCAGGTATTGCCGCTATTGGGGGTATGGTAGTGCCTGCAGCAGTGTATTTATACTTTAATGCCGACAGTGATGTAGCGGTCAACGGCTGGGCCATTCCCACCGCGACCGATATCGCCTTTGCCCTGGGCATACTTTCGATGTTGGGCAAGCGAGTACCAGTGTCTTTAAAGATTTTTTTAATGGCGCTGGCGATTATCGATGACTTAGGTGCGATAGTGATTATCGCCATCTTTTATACTTCTGAGCTATCAACCTTATCAATCAGTGTCGCTGCCGCTGCGCTATCGGTATTAATTATCCTGAATCTGTTAGGTGTCAGTAAAAAAGCAGCCTTTTTTGTGGTCGGCGCAGTGCTTTGGGTCAGTGTGCTTAAATCGGGTGTGCATGCGACTTTAGCCGGGGTGGCGCTGGCTTTTACTATCCCTCTGTCGGCGATCGATGAAGACAACCGACCCGTTTCACCACTTAAAGAAATTGAACACAGTTTACATTTTTGGGTGGCTTTCTTTATCTTGCCGCTGTTTGCCTTCGTCAATGCCGGGGTCAACTTTCAGCAGATATCTATCAGTCAAATGAGCGGTGCGGTCCCTATGGGTATCATCCTCGGGCTATTTGTCGGCAAGCAAGTCGGGGTATTTGGCTTCAGCTGGTTAGCCATTAAACTGAAGATTGCAAAACTGCCTGAAGGCAGTAGTTGGATGCAGCTGTATGGGGTCTCGCTACTGACCGGAATTGGCTTTACCATGAGTTTGTTTATCGTCTCGCTGGCGTTTGAAGACGATAGCTTGTTCCAGTACACCGATAAACTGGCGATATTAGTCGGCTCTTTACTGTCGGGAGTGTTAGGTTATGCAGTACTGAGGATGGCCAAAAGTACCAAAAGTACCAAAAGTAACAGTAGCCAATAGTGTTAGTCACAAGTCCAGTGGTGCTGATACCGCTGTGCCTGGTGACCAACCTTGGCTAGTTCTTAATAAACACTCGCGAGTTGAGTAAATTCCTATAACTGTGCGCACTTTTCTTTAAAGTGCGCTTTTGGCTCTTGTAGTCCACATAGACGATACCAAAGCGTTTGGAATAGCCTTCAGCCCATTCAAAATTATCCATCAGGCTCCAGGCAAAATAACCCTTGATCACCACGCCCTCCTGAACTGCTTGCTCCACTGCCAGTAAATGTTGTTGTAAATAGCGACAGCGTTGTTGATCGTCAATTTGCCCATCGACAATATGATCGTCGCAGGCCGCGCCGTTTTCGGTGATGTATATCGGCGGTAAGTTATACATACGGTTAAGCTCAGTGAGGAGCTTGTACAGCGCAGCGGGATGTATTTCCCAGCCAATATCAGTGTGCTCAGCGTCAGCTTGTGGCACTAATTGGAATAACTCATCAGCGTTGCTAGCAGGCGTTGCGACTACGGCCCTGGTGTAAAAATTGACCCCCAAAAAATCGATACTGACGTTGATATCAGCCAGATCAGAAGCTTCGATTACCGGTTGATCCTCTGCATAGAGTTGCACGATGGAGCTCGGGTAGCTGCCCTGCATTAAAGGCTGAATAAACCAGTGACTATTATAGTCGTTGTAGATTTGCGTCGCCCGCAGGTCCTCTTGGCTGTCGCTGGCACTATCACCGGGGGTGAAATTTAACACTATCCCCACTTGCGCGCCGCCACAGTGCCGGCGAATTACTGGCACCGCCAAGCCGTGGGCTAACAGCAGATGATGGGCCGCTTGCAAGCCCATTTTACGGCTTTTGTGACCGGGCGCGTGCACCCCGTACTGATAGCCTAAGTAGGCGCTGCACCAGGGCTCGTTAAAAGTGCAGTAGGAGTAAATGCGCTGTTGAAAATGCTGGCTGATAATTTCGGCGTAATGGACAAAGGCGTGCACGGTGTCGCGGTTCAGCCAGCCGCCATGGTCTTCCAGGTACTGGGGTAAATCCCAGTGATATAAAGTGACAAATACTTTAATGTTCCGGGCATTCAGCTGGTTGATGATGTTGTCATAAAAAGCTAAGCCACTGGCGTTAACACTGCCATCAATATCGTTAATGATACGCGGCCAGGCAATGGACAAACGATAACTGTCGACCCCCAGGGATTCGATTAAGTCGATATCTTCTCGCCATAGATGGTAGTGATCGCAGGCCATAGATCCATCATCACCATTGAGTACTTTTCCCTCTAGCTGGCAAAATTTATCCCAGATAGATTCACAGCGACCGTCGGCAGTATTGGCCCCTTCAATTTGAAATGCCGCAGTGGCTATCCCAAAGCTGAAATCTGGCTGCATCAGTGGCGAGTCTAAATCTAGCTGTAAAGTCATGTTATCCCCTGGAGATCAAATAAAGGTTAGCGGCTGGTTTTTACCGGACCGGTAGATTCGCCGATAACCAGTTCCGCCTCCCAAAGCTCGGTTAATGGCGCTCTTCCCGGATTGTTGATTTGCTCCAATAACATACTGGCGCAGCGTTTTCCGGCATCTTTAACGGATGAGCGGGTGGATGTGAACATGGGGCGGTCTGCATCTATGGGTAAAAAAGATAATTGATCATCGTGAATAACAATAGAGACATCAGTCGCGGGCTGTAAGCCCAGTTTTAACAGCGCTCTTTGCACCCCCAACGCAGGTATTACTGAGGAAACCAGAAAGGCCGTGGGTGGATTGGGCTGCGCCATGATTTGCATAGTGGCTGCAAAGCCGTAAGGCTCCATCATTTCTTCGCTGCGCATTATTTGACTATCAATGGCCAGACCCGCTTCTGTGAGGGCCTGCTCGTAGCCGCGCCTGCGCCTGGCGGCAAAATCCATATACTCCAAGCCATTTAACAGTGCAATACGCCGGTGGCCCAAGCTTATCAGCAGCTCAGTGGCGCGTTTGAAAGCGCGGCGGTTATTAACGTCAAACCAAGAGTAAGAGGTTTCCATCTCCTGCGCGCGCCCATGCACTAAAAAGGGCATGCCCAACTCTTGCAATAGCGCTATACGGCTATCATTTTCCCTGGGGCCGTGAATAATAACCCCATCGACGGACTTTTTGGAGGCCATGTCCCGATAGGCGGCTTCTTCTCCCTCATCTGCGACTACCGTCAGTGCCATGTGGTAACCTGATTTTGATAATATTTCACCAGTGCCAGCGATAAAGTCAGAAAAGATAGGATTGATAATCTCTTTTTTAAAGGTTGGCAGCACATGGCCAATCGCCATAGAGCGTCCGGTAGCTAAGCTTTTAGCTTGAGTGTTGGGCCTGTAATTGTACTCTTTGGCCGCATTCAGAACCCGAGTTCGCGTCTTTTCGCTGACCTCAGGGAAGCCGTTTAGGGCTCTTGAAACTGTGGTCTGTGATAATTTTAAAATCTCTGAAAACTGTTTGAGATTCATCTGGGCACCATAATCAATGTCGTTATTTGCCGGCGCAGTGATATAAAAATATCAGAATTAGAAAATCCAAAGCGCTTTCAATTTTTGTTCGAAATTGATTATAGAAGCTTAAAAAAATAAGCAAAGAGATAATCAATTTAATTGACAATAAATCAAAAAAGTTACATAGTCCAATCATTCAAAGCGCTTTGGATAAATTAAAAATAACAAAATAAAATGATCATTAGGACGCGTTTATACCTACAGAGGTTTAAGCAGTTCAGGATCGAACAGGGAGATTCCATGAAGCTACCAGCTTATCTCGGTGTTGCCGCCATCGCACTATCCGCAAATATGGCCTTTGCAGGTTCAGAACTTAAATTTCCCCCAGGGGAAGACGCACGCTTTAATTGGGCCAGCTATGAAGCCCTGAAAAGTGTCGACCTTAAAGGTGAGACAATTACCCTGTTTGGCCCCTGGTTAGGTGCCGATAAAAAATTGGTTGAAAACGTTATTGCCTACTTCGAGCAGGCGACAGGTGCCAATGTTGAATACTCAGGCTCGGACAGTTTCGAAGCGCAGATAGTGATTGACACTGAAGCTGGGGCGCCACCCAATATTGCGATTTTTCCACAGCCTGGGTTGGCAGCGGATTTAGCGGCGAAAGGTAAGTTGGCACCACTGCGTGCTGGCACTGCTGATTGGGTTAGAGAAAACTATGCCGCAGGTCAATCATGGGTTGATTTAGGCACTTATAAAAATGCTCAGGGCAATGAAGAGTTATTTGGTTTCTTCTACAAGGCCGATGTTAAATCTCTGGTCTGGTATTCACCGGAAAACTTCGAAGACGGCGGTTATGATATTCCGCAATCCATGGAAGAGTTAGTCACTCTCAGTGACCAAATTGTCGCCGACGGCGGAACGCCCTGGTGTATAGGTCTGGGTTCAGGTGGCGCTACAGGTTGGGTTGCCACTGATTGGGTAGAAGATATGATGTTGCGCACCCAGGCACCGGCTGTCTATGATCAGTGGGTTAGCAACCAGATGAAGTTTGATGATCCCAAGGTGTTAGCGGCTATTGAAGCTTACGGCTCTTTCGCTCGCAATGATAAATATGTTGCCGGTGGATCAGCAACGGTAGCGACTACCGATTTCCGTGACAGCCCCAAGGGTCTATTTAGCTCTCCACCTAAGTGTTACATGCATCGTCAGGCATCTTTTATCCCGGCGTTTTTCCCCGAGGGAACAGTGGTTGGTGAAGATGCTGATTTCTTTTATTTCCCCTCTTACGCCGCTAAAGATTTAGGAAAGCCGGTATTAGGTGGCGGAACATTGTTTGCCATTACGAAAGACTCGAAAGGCGCGCAAGCTTTTGTTGAATTCCTCAAGACACCTATTGCCCACGAGTTGTGGATGGCGCAGGAGGGTTTCTTGACGCCGCACAAAGGTGTCAATGTTGATGCCTATGCTAATGACAGCTTGAAGGGAATGGGAGAGATCTTATTAAACGCGACCACTTTCCGTTTTGACGCTTCTGATCTGATGCCAGGTGCTATAGGTGCCGGTGCTTTTTGGACCGGGATGGTAGATTACACTGGCGGCAAGAGCGCCAAAGAGGTGGGGGCGCAGATTCAGAAAACCTGGAATAGCATTAAATAATTTACCCTGCTAAACGGCGTCCAGTGTTAACCACTGGGTGCCTATTCTCAGAAAAGCTTAGCGATACAGCTGACATCGAAAAATTAATCCCCGATCAATAGACCGCAGTAACTCGCTAAATCTATTTTAATCAATAATTTTAAGGAATTGTGATGGAGCAGGTGCTACTGGCGCTGTTTACCATGGTTGTCGCAGTACTTGGCTGTATGGGCTATTTCTGGGGCAGCAACTGGATATTGGCTGTGATCTATCCTGCCAATGGGGTAAATGCGGCCGCTAATATACAGAAATGTGCGGCAATACGTCCCTGGCTATTTATGGGACCGGCTATTTTACTGCTGAGTGTCTATTTAATATATCCGGTTTTTAACAGTATATATTTATCCCTGCACGGCTCATCGGGCGAGAAATTCATTGGTTTTGCCAATTATATTTGGCTGGTAAATGATGAGAAATTTGTCGAATCATTTATCAATAATATGATGTGGCTGGTGATAGTACCGGCGGCATCCACCTTTTTTGGTTTGCTCGCTGCCGCCTTAACCGACCGTATCAGCTGGGGGAACATCGCAAAAAGTTTGATCTTTATGCCGATGGCCATCTCTTTTATCGGCGCCAGTATCATCTGGAAGTTTGTCTATGATTTTCGCGGTGAGGATGTAGAGCAAATCGGTATTTTGAATGCCATTTTGGTGCATTTTGGCGCCGAGCCCCAGGCCTGGATCGTCATGCCGGTGTGGAATTCAGTTTTTTTAATGATCATTTTGATTTGGATACAAACCGGTTTTGCCATGGTTATTTTGTCAGCGGCACTGCGTGGTATCCCCGAGGAAACGCTGGAGGCGGCGACTTTAGATGGTGCCAATCCGCTGCAGATATTCTTGCAGATTAAAGTCCCGCAGATCTGGGGAAGTGTCGCCGTCGTCTGGACTACCATCACCATTTTAGTGCTTAAGGTTTTCGATATTGTGATGGCGATGACCAACGGTCAATGGGGGTCGCAAGTATTGGCAAACTATATGTTTGACTGGATGTTTCGCGGTCATGATTTTGGCCGATCTGCCACCATTGCACTAGTGATTATGCTGTTGGTGCTGCCGGTGATGATCTGGAATGTGCGCAATTTAAGAAATGAGAATTAACATGGGTTCAATTTTAGGTAAAAATTCGCCTCTCACCTGGGTTGTACATATATCTGTGCTGTTGCTGGTAATACTTTGGACAATTCCAACCGTGGGGTTGTTGGTTTCATCAATACGGGATAAAGATCAGCTAGTGGCGACCGGCTGGTGGACCTCTTTTTCCACCGTTGAGCGAAATTTAATCAAACGCTCTGCGCCCGCCAGTGAACAGCTTAAAGAAGCGGGGAACTATGTATTAAAAGGTAATGTATTTGCCGACCAGAGCGGTATTGTGACTGCCTTTGGTTGGCGTTCACAGCAACCTGCTGCATTCATCCCAGGAAAGACGGTACAGATGCGCAAAGGGAAAACGTTAACCATAGAGGTTGATGGCAGTTATCTGCTCAGCTCACCGACAGCATTTACCTCTAAAAGAGGTGCGCGCTTATTTGTGACAGTGCTTGAAGCGCCCATTTTTACATTAGATAACTACTCTGAAGTGCTCTTTGCAGAAGGTCTGGGAAAATCATTTCTCAATACCATGACAGTGACTATCCCCGCAACAGTGATTCCTATTTTAATCGCGGCGTTCGCCGCCTACGCGCTGGCATGGATGGAATTCCCAGGCAGAGCTATTTTCCTGGCGATGGTAGTAGGGCTGTTAGTAGTGCCGTTGCAAATGTCCTTGATACCGCTGCTAAAACTTTACACAACTATCGGTATTGGCAAGAGTTACATCGGCATCTGGCTCGCTCATACCGGATTTGGCTTGCCCCTGGCGATCTATTTACTGCGTAATTATATTGCCGGATTACCCCGAGAGATTATTGAGAGCGCACGGGTTGATGGCGCTAATGATTTCCAGATTTTTGTAAAAATAATATTACCGCTGTCATTTCCGGCACTGGCGAGTTTCGCTATTTTCCAGTTTCTCTGGGTATGGAACGATTTGTTAATAGCCACGGTGTTTTTAGGTAACAACGAAGAGCAATTAGTGATGACCGGAAGGTTGCGAGAAATGCTCGGTTCTCGCGGTGGTAACTGGGAAATCCTCACAGCTTCAGCATTCGTATCAATTTTAGTGCCATTAATGGTGTTTTTCTCGCTGCAAAAATATTTAGTACGCGGTTTATTATCGGGTTCAGTTAAAGGGGGCTGATGTACATGAGTTTTAATCAAGAAGCGCACGCTCAAAAGGGTAACCTCACCGTCAATAATGAAAAAGACTGGTGGCGTGGGGCAGTTATCTACCAGATTTATCCAAGGTCTTTTCAGGACAGTAATGGCGACGGTGTTGGCGACTTGCTGGGAATTATCAGCCGGTTGTCCTATGTCGCCTCTCTGGGTGTAGACGCAATCTGGCTGTCACCTTTCTTTACCTCTCCGATGTTAGATTTTGGCTACGATGTCTCAGATTACTGTGATGTAGATCCTATGTTTGGCACTTTGGCGGATTTTGACCTGCTGGTGGTTGAAGCACATCGCCTGGGGTTAAAAGTGATGATAGACCTGGTGCTCTCGCATACCTCGGATCAGCACCCCTGGTTTGTCGAGTCAGGTAAAAGTCGCGATAATGACAAACAGGATTGGTTTGTCTGGGCTGATGCCAAGAGCTGTGTAGATGGCGCTGAGCTGCAGGGCTCGAAGCAAGTCCCCAATAACTGGTTGTCTATCTTTGGTGGTAGCGCCTGGCAGTGGCATGACACTCGTCAACAGTACTACTTGCATAACTTCTTGAGCTCGCAACCGGATCTGAATTTTCATAATATTGCGGTGCAAGATGCCCTGTTGGAGGTGGCGAGATTTTGGATGCGGCGTCATGTGGATGGCTTTAGATTAGATACTATAAATTTTTACTTTCACGATCGGCAATTAAGGGACAACCCTATATTGCCCAGTGAGCAGCGCAACTCCACCATCGCCCCAGAGGTTAACCCCTACAACCATCAAGAGCACCTGTACGATAAAAACCAGCCAGAAAATATTGATTTTTTACGCCGGTTTCGCGCCACCATGGACGAGTTTGATAATGTAGCGGCCGTCGGCGAAGTTGGCGATGCACAAAGGGGCATGCAAATCATGACCCAATACACTGCCGGTGATGATTTGATCCAAATGTGTTACGCCTTTGATTTCCTCTCCCCAGAATCATTGGATGCCCAGCGAATCGCTGCAGTGATCAATCTATTTCAACAGCACTCTATCGACAGTTGGTCATGCTGGGCCTATTCAAATCACGATGTAGTGCGCCATCCCAGCCGCTGGCAACTTGATGGCAGCGGGCAAAAATTGATGAATTCGCTGCTGCTTTCGCTGCAGGGCTCGGTGTGTTTATACCAGGGGGAAGAGCTGGGTCTGAACGAGGGTGAAGTGCACTTTGATCAGTTACAAGATCCCTACGGCAAACAATTTTGGCCAAAATTTAAAGGTCGTGACGGCTGTCGAACACCGATGGTCTGGTCTGCTACTGCAGTCAATGCCGGCTTTAGTGAGGTGCAGCCCTGGTTGCCAGTCGATTCTCAGCAGCAGTTGAAGGCGGTCTCAGTACAAAATAATGATAGTGCATCAAGCTTAGCTAACTATCGAGAAATGTTGGCTTTTCGCAAACTATTTCCGGCCCTGATAAAGGGAGAATTAGTTAAACTTAAGGTCTCTGCAGCCCTGTTAAGCTTTGAACGCGTGATCGGGGAGCAGAGAATTTTTTGTGCTTTTAATATCAGTGATCAAGTGCAGTTACTGACAATGGACGGTTTCGGGACTGATGTACCTTGGGCTGAGGGCTGGCAGACACTGCAGGGGTTAGGTTATCAGTCTTCATGCTCTGAGGCGGGGCTGCAACTCCCCCCATGGCAAGCCTATTATGCGCTACAAGTTGGCTGATAGGGCCATTGATTAGTAACATTAACAGTTTGTTGCAGTTTGTGCACAGAGCGCAGTGGATATTGCTTATTGAGACCTTTAAGACAAAAGAACTCTCTTTAGGCAGGAAAATATTTAAAAAAATAAGAGTGATATATGGCAAATTTGAAACTGACTAATGCCAGCAAAGTCTATGGCAATGTTCCGGTATTAACCGACATTAATTTAGAGATTGAACAAGGTGAATTAATTGTCTTTGTCGGCCCCTCTGGCTGTGGAAAATCAACATTATTGCGGATGATAGCAGGGCTGGAAAGCATCAGCAGTGGCCAGCTGGAAATTGACGGCAAGTTGATGAATCATGTCCCTCCCGCCAAGCGCGGGATTGCCATGGTGTTTCAATCCTATGCGTTGTATCCGCACTTAACGGTGCGTGACAATATGAGTTTTGCGCTGAAAATAGCCAAAGTGCCCGCTGCCGAAATTACTCGAATAGTAGAGGAGGCAGCTAAATCACTGCAGCTGACTGATTATTTAGACAGGCTACCTAAAGCGCTATCCGGTGGCCAGCGACAGCGAGTGGCTATCGGTCGGGCAATTGTCAGAGATCCGAAGATATTTTTATTTGATGAGCCACTGTCAAATTTAGATGCCGCACTGCGAGTAGCCACCAGAATAGAAATAGCCCAACTTAAGGAGAAAATGCCGCAGAGCACAATGGTTTATGTGACCCACGATCAAGTAGAGGCCATGACTTTAGCGACTAGAATCGTGGTTTTAAACAATCGCGGCATAGAACAAGTAGGTACACCACTAGAGTTGTACCAGAAGCCAGCGAATACATTTGTCGCAACCTTTATTGGTTCTCCGGCGATGAATTTGCTGCCGGCAACGGTGACCGAATCGGGGACGCAAACCCGAGTCAGCTTAGGGCAGGGGGCGACGGCAACCGTGCCTATTGCTACCACTAAAGGCGATCAAAATTTAGTCTTTAGCCTGGGTGCCAGACCTGAAGATATGCAGATTACCGACACTGATGATTATATATTTCAGGGAAAAATAAAGTATATAGAGGCTTTAGGCGAAATTACCTTAGTGTATTTTGAAAACCCCCATGGCACTGTCCCTATCATTGCCAAAGTGCCTGGCATCGTAGATTTTGTACGCGGACAGCTTCTAAAATTTAGCGTCGCAGCCGATAAATTACAGCTGTTTGATCAGCAGGGACTTTCCTGTAAGTACCGGGCAGGTTAACAGAGCGATAGCCAGCTAAACAGTCACAGTCTGAATGTCGAACTTTGACTAATAATCAATTTTGTAGGGCGTTCAACAAGTTGTTTACTTTGTCAAACGTCTCTTGATACTCCGCCTCTATCTGCGAATCGGCAACGATGCCGCCGCCCGCCCAACAGAAGATGTTTTGCTTCTCAATTAACAAAGTGCGAATGGTAATGCTCGTATCCATGCGCCCACAGAGGCTTAAGTAGCCGATACTGCCACAGTAAATACTTCTTCTGTGCGGTTCCAATTCATCGATAATTTGCATCGCGCGAATTTTTGGTGCACCGGTGATTGAGCCACCGGGGAAGCAGTTTCTCAACAGACTGATAGCGTTATGTTGCCGATCTAATTGGCCACTGACAGTACTGACCAAGTGGTGCACGTTCTGGTAGCTTTCAATGGCAAACAGCGCCGGCACTTTGACACTGTGCAGCGCGCAGCTTTTTGAAATATCGTTGCGCATCAAATCTACAATCATCAAATTTTCAGAGCGATCTTTCTCAGAATTTTCCAGATAGTGTTTATTAGCTAGATCGATACTGGGGTCTGTATCCCTGGGTTGAGTGCCTTTAATAGGTTGAGTCAGCACCGCACCGTTGGCATCGACACTGAGAAAACGCTCCGGAGAAAGTGATAATATCGCCCCCTGCTCGGTCTCAATAAAAGCTGAAAAATGGGTCGGGGCTGCGCTGCGCAATTTAAGGTAGGCCCCGAGTGGGTCTCCCTGGCAAGATGCCTTAAAGCGCTGGGCGAAATTCACTTGGTAACAATCACCGCTTAAAATGTAGTTGTCTATTTTCTGCAGCGACTGGCTGTAGTCATCAGCAGAAACGTTAGAGTGAAAATTTTCGGTTAATGAAAAATTGTCTTTGATTGGGGCAGTATCTGTATCTTCCAACAGCACTTGCAGTTGAGCGAAATCTGTATCGCTAATCAAATCGCAACCTATTAGCTGTGCGCTCTGGGTTTGGTGGTCGATGATGATTGCCCAAGGGTACAGCCCTAAATGCATCTCAGGTAATTCGATATCATCGCAGGCGATTTTCGGCATCACTTCAATGCAGCGACCTAAATCGTAGCCGAAATAGCCCAACAAGCCCCCGCAAAAGGGCAGCTCACTTTGCTCGGCGGAACTTAACTCGCTGTCGGTGCTTAAACCTTGCTCAACCGCATATTGTTGCAGCTGTTGCAGGGCGACAAAAGGATCGCTGATTTGCTCCAGCTGAAAAGGCAAGTTGTCACCGCTTAAGTTGCCTTTAGTACAGCTCAAGCTGGCGATTGGCGCCGCACTGATAATATCAAAACGACCGCGCTGGCAATTAGGATAGCCACTGTCCAACAGTACCGCTCGGCCCAAGTGGCGCACCCGCTGTAGATATTGGGTGCAAGATATTTGATAGTTAAGTTCGGATCGCTTTAACAAAGCTATTTCTCTAGTGGTAAATTAGCGCATTTTACCCATGATAGTGATTATTGGCGAGTGTTTGCAGTAAAAAACGACGCAAAGCTACACTGTTTTTTCTATTGTTGTGACCCTTTAGCCTGCCAGCGCCCATATTTTCTGCACAGCCATTTAATATCTTCAATAATCATATAATTGACTGGAATTAAAATTAAGGTAATTACGGTGGCGAAAACGATGCCAAAACTTAAAGAGACTGCCATAGGAATCAAAAACTGTGCCTGAGTCGCCTGTTCAAATAATAGCGGCAACAAACCGGCAAAGGTAGTGATTGAGGTCAGCAATACCGGTCTGAACCTGGCGATACCGGCCTTTAACACAGCCTGTCGCACTTTATGTCCCTGCTGCACTTGCTGATTGATGAAACTGACCAGCACCAGAGAATCATTGACGACTACACCAATCAGCGCAAGCAGCCCCAGCAAACTCATAATAGTCAGACCCATATCCATCAACCAATGGCCGAATATCGCGCCAATGACACCAAAGGGAATCACTGACATCACAATCAGCGGCTGAAGAAAGGACTGAAAGGGGATCGCCAGCAGCGCATAGATGGCCAAGAATACAAACACTAACCCCCACTGCAGTGAGCCAAAGGATTCGCGCTGCTCCTTGGCCTCTCCCTCTAAGCTGAAACTCAACTGCGGGTAACGGCTTTGTAACTGTGCCAGATAGCCGAGTATGTCTTTGTTCATAACCGTCACATTGACCGTTTCTTTATTGATATCGGCCACCACATTGGCGGTGCGCTCGTGGTCGATTCTATACACCGCAGAGGGGCCGGCAATAATTCTGATATCGGCGATATGTTCTAGCGGTATCAGTCGGTTATCTGGAGCTTGAATCGGCAACCTATTGAGATCGGCAATAGAATCCCGCTCTGCTTGTGGCAGGCGTACTGTCACTGGTACTTCTTCTCTACCGCGTTGGAAGCGCTGTACTTCGACCCCCATCATCGTCTGACGAATCTGGTTGATAATACTGGCCCGGCTGATTCCCAGCACTTGGCCTAAAGGTTTCAGTTCAATTTGTAACTCATCTTTGCCATCCGATAAATTATCGCTGATCGCAAAAACCCCCGGGTATTGGTTTAACTGTTGGCGAATTTCTGCAGCGGCCTGGCGCAACTGGGTATAAGACTGGCCATTGATTTGCACATCAATAGGATCACCGCCACGGCCAATTTCAGCGCGATAGTTTAGTGATTGGGCGCCGCTAATAGGGCCGATCATCTGGCGCCACTCCTGAACTAAACGACGCATATCGACATTGGCGTGCAGCTTGGCACTGCGATCTTCAGGTGCCAGTGTTTCAAATCTGACCCTGCCGATATGGCTGGCACCCCCCGCCGAACCAGTAGAGGAGAGGATGTTTAAGATGATGCTCTCGCCACTTTGCTCATCGGTATATTTTTGCTGTAAGTTCAGCGCTGCATCGACCATACGTTTGACTTGGGCATCAGTGACCGAAAAGCTGGTGCCGGTGGGCATGTTCAAAGTGACTCTGGCGGTCTCGCTTGGGACTCTGGGAAAAAACGTGTAACGCATCCAGCCGCTTGATATATATACCGTGATCAATATCAGCAGGGTGATAAAAGTGGCCAGTACTGAGTAGCGATAGTGCAGGCATTTTATTAATAGTGGCCGATAAAATCGGAACACCATCTGCTCAAAGCCATCGGCGAATGCCTGCTGCCAGCGACTGAAAATGTTAACGTTGGTATCGTGCTGACGCAGCCGTAACATTTTAAGATGTGCCGGCAAAATGAATTTCGACTCAATCAGTGAGAACAACAGCACTGGGACAACCACGGCGGGTATCTGCGCAAACAATTGGCCGCGATGTCCCTCAATAAAGGCGAAAGGTAGGAATGCCGCCACTGTGGTTAAGACCCCGAAAGTGACAGCCACAGCGACTTCTTTGGTGCCAAAAATGGCCGCCTGAATGCCAGACTCTGCACCTTGCATGTGCCGATAGATATTTTCACCTGTGACTATGGCATCGTCGACCACAATACCCAGCACTAAAATAAAGCCGAATAGGCTGATGATGTTCAGCGACATGCCGAAAAAGGGCATAACGATAAAGGCGCCCATAAAACTTATAGGGATGCCTAAAAAGACAAAAAAGGCGATAGAGGGGCGCAGGAACAAGGACAGCAGAATAATTACTAAGATGCCGCCTTGAATGGCATTGTCCGTTAAGGTCTGCAAGCGACTTTTTAATATTTCAGAACGGTCATTCCAATAGTCTAAACGCATTCCCTTTGGCAGCAGCGGTTGCTGAGTGTCGATGTAATCTCTGACGCTCTTCGCTAGAGTAATGGCATTTTGATCGCCCACACGATACACCTCTATCATCGCGGCAGGCTGGCCGTTAAAGCGGGTGCGCATTTGCGTCTCTTCAAATGCATTGCTGATTTTTGCCACATCAGAAAGGCGTATGACTGAACCATTGTCGGTGGTTTTAATAACCAGATTGGCAAATTCTCGCACACTAAAAGCCTGGCCTTTAGTACTGATTAATATATCGCCACCGGCAGTGCGTAAGTTGCCCGCTGAAGTATCCAGTGAGCTGGCATCGATGGCATTGGCAACAGTCGCTAAACTGAGTTGGTATTGGCGCAATTTATCTTGCTTGATATCGATACTGAGTTGGTAGTCCCGTACCCGGTCTAATTCAACTTGGGTGATTCCCTCAATTTTCAATAAGTCATCGCGGACCTGCTCACCGTATTGGCGAATTTGCCGCTCACTAAAGTCTCCGGCAACACTGACGCTGATCACTTCGCGTTTAAATTGCCGCAATTGGCTTTTAGGCTCTTTGGCGTTGGCCGGGAATTCACTGATTGCATCGACGCGGCTTTTAATGTCGGCGAGTAAATCTCGCTTGTTGTAATTTTTATCGATTTGCATGCTGACACTGGTACGACCTTCAAGGGAGTGACTAGTGATCGTTTTAATCCCCTCCAAATCGGCAACAGCCTCTTCGATCAGCACCGCAACACTCTGTTCAATGTCTTGAGCAGTGGCACCTTCGAGGGAGACACTCGTGGTGATAGCATTAGCTTCAAAGCTGGGAAATACTTCCAGCGGGATTCTAGTTTTTAAGCTGAATAACCCCAGCAAAACGATGAACAGCATCATTAGGTTGGCGGCGACGTGATTTTTGGCAAACCAAGAGATCATGGTATTTCCAGTATATATGAGTCAGTAAAGTATCAGTTGTTAGCGGGTTGCTGTTTTTTGCCGGGGCTTTTGTTTCCCGGATCATTGTTGCCTCTGTCTTTATTTTTGCGACCTTTATTGCCCTTGCGGCCTTGCTTGGCAGGCTTGTGCAAAGCGCCGTCGGCACTGTCATTATTGTTAACATTGACGGCAGTGCCCGTTGCAGCCTGGGCCAAGATCGTAGTGACCAGCTGATCGCCCTCTTGTAAGCCACTGCCGATCAATGCTATTTGATCGTTTTGCCAGCGTATCTTGATGTCTTGTCTATGCAACAATCCATCGCGAACTAAATACACAAACTCGCCCTGATAAATGCTTTTGATGTCGATACTAATGACATTCTGCAGATTTTTACCGGCTATTTTAGCCGTTACATATTGGCCGATCTTCAGCGGGTGTTTATCGGCATTCTCGGCGGAAAAAGGAGTGGCTATTTCTGCGATAACAAACAGCTGTTGAGAACTGCTATCGATGGCCGCTTCAGTTCTGACAATTGATCCACGCCAGAACTGTTTTTGAATTAACTGAGTTTCAAATTCTACACTGGGCAGAGTCGCTGAACTGACCGCTTGAAGTGGAGTGGCTTCAGGCAATTCAATAAAGGCTAAGTCACTGTTTTGCAGACCTAGTCGTACTTGTAAGATGGTGCTGGAAAATACTTCTGCCAATTGCGAATTGGCGTTGACTAACTCCCCAAGGCTGACTTGTTTGCTCAGCACTCTGCCGGCAAAAGGCGCCAATATCTTGGTGCGTTGGAAGTTTAATATAGCTTGGTCGTACTGGGCATGGGCGGCGGACACTTTAGCTTTGGCGCTGAGTTCCTGCGGTTTACGTGAGACCAAACTGGGAATTTTACTGTTGCTGTTTAAACGTTTCCAGTCAGCTTTTGCCTGGCTAACTTGCGCCCGCTCCAAAGCTAAGGCTTGCTGCGCTTGAGTTAAATTGGCCCTGGCGCTGTTTATGGCTGCTTGATAATCCCGGTTATCTATCTGCAGAAGTATATCGCCTTTGTTAAAGAATGCGCCATTTTCCAATGCGGGGCTAATCATAGTGACACGACCGCTAACTTGACTGCTAATACGGCTTAAGTTTTTAGCGCTTATCTGACCGTAACTCCGCAAAGTTAATTGCAGATCACGCGCCTTAATAGCGGTCACTTGTACCGCTAATTTAGGTGCCGGGGGTGCTTTTCGATGTTGGCTTTTTGGGGCATTATCAAGTAAATACCAGACCCCGAGTGCTGCAAGGGTGATAATCAATATAGGGAGTAAAAATCTGCGCATAAATTTCACTTATTATCGGTCAGTTCTTGTGTTTTTAAAGACAATCAATCGGTTAAATCAATTGTTTGAACTTCTACGGGCGGTGTTTTAACGCTCTGTTGAGCACCGCCAATGGCCAGGATTAATTCAATTTGCTTATCAATTCTCTGCTGCTGTAATTGCAAGCTGGCAAGTTGGTTGTCGAATAGTTTCTGCTGTAAATTCAGTACTTGCTGGTAGTTAGCGATGCCATTTTGATACTGGATCTGAACGCGTTCATAGGAAAGTTGTGCATTGTTCAACACTTGTTGGTTGAGCTGCCACTGCAACTTGAGAGAGTTTTTACTTTCCAGCAGTGTTTCTACTTCGCTAAAAGCCGCTTGTAGAGCGCGCAAATACTGTTGTTCTACTTCGATTAATTTAGCCTTGGATTGCCGGTGCAGCGCTTGTTTTTTGCCACTATCAAATAAATTTTGCGACAGGTTGGCCAGCAGGGACCAGGCAATATTTTGTGTAAATAAATCGGAAAGCCGCGCTGAATTCAAAGATAAGTTGCCGGTTAAAGTAAATTGTGGAAACTGCTGCGCGTAATTGGCGGCCACTTTGGCATCTTCTACTAATACCCCCAGCCAGCGACTATTGAGGTCCGCACGCCGTTGCAGTAAATCTGCCGGGACTCCCAGACTATAGTTTTCAACTAAGCTGGGGGGGGACTGTTCGACTAACAATTTACCACTGGGATATTTTGCCAACAGTAATTCAAGTTTTCGCGAAGCCTGAGTTAAACTTTGCTGTTTGTCTAAAGTACGGGAGCGAGCCGAGTCTATATTACCTCTGGCTAAATAGACATCCAGCGACTTACTCAGCCCCTGTTGGTACGCCGACTCGACGGCATCCAGTTGCAGTTGGGTGTTTTGTTGCTGTTGTTCGGTTAACTCAAATATTTTTTCGGCAAACATCAATTGATACCAGGCGCTGGTGATATCCGCTACTAACTGTTGTTGGCTGCGTTGCAGTGCAGCAGTGCTGATTGCCAGTTGGTAACTGGTAGCCTTAGCCAGCTGATCTAACTCGCCCCACAGAGAAACCGGCAAATTAGCCTTGAGTTTTAGATCAAAATCACTACTGGCCCTGGAACTCTGCGAGCTACTGCCATAGGAGGCGGCACTTTCTAAGCTGAGGTTGAAACGCAGCTCCGCGTTATTGATGATGTATTGTTGCAGTGCTTGTTGGTGCAGGGCGTGTTGTTCCTTAATGCCATGGTTTTGCTGCAGCGCCTGCTCAATCGCCAAATTTAAGGCGCTATTCTGTCTTTGCCCTAAACCGTCCAGGGGCAGCTTTAGCCCCGCAGTTTTGTCCAGTAATTGGTCCCTTAGTCGTTCAGTGGCAGCTGTCTGATATTGCGTCCGCGTGTTAGGTTGCCCAGTCGCCGGGTCAATAGACGACGCTATCGTCGGTTGCAAGCTTTCTAGCAGATTGGAGCAGCCGGACAGTACCAGGGATGCACAGATAACCATAGCGCAGAGAATAACTGGCTGTGTTGAAGGTTTTAGCATGCGTATAAAGCTATCATTGAGGGTCCTGATACAAATGTTTTTGTTATTTAATATACACTTAATCTTAGAGTATTATGTTTAGTTGGCAAATTTATTTACAAAACTTTACATCGCAAACTATCGTCCCACAGGTTGATCAATTAAACTCATTTGTGGCGGCTGCATGGATCGGTAAATGAACTTGTTGATTAATGTTATTCTCGCATCTAGCGGCAAAGATTCAATAACCCATCCAGTGAGTAGAGAGTTTGCATGAAATTAGAAATGATATGTACCGGTGAAGAAATTCTGGCAGGACAGATCGTCGACACTAATGCCGCCTGGCTTGGCAATGCGTTGTTAGAGCAAGGTTTTGAAATGCAGCGTCGCAGCACCGTTGGCGATCGCCTGGCAGACCTGGTGGAGGTTTTTAAAGAGCGCAGCCAGCACGCGGATATCATATTGGTTAACGGGGGGTTAGGGCCGACCGCAGATGATTTATCGGCACAGGCAATGGCCGATGCCATGGGGGTCTCTCTGCAGCAAAATCAACATTGGCTCAGCGTTTTAGAACAGTGGTTCAGCAGTCGTGGCACCCTATTATCTAAAAGTAACCTGAAGCAGACGATGTTGCCTGAAGGGGCCATCATGGTGGATAACCCGGTGGGGACTGCCTGCGGTTTCAGAGTAAAGTTGAATCGCGCCTGGCTGTTCTTTACCCCGGGAGTGCCTAGCGAGTTTAAACAAATGGTGCAGCAACAATTCATCCCTTTTGTCGAGCAACAGGCTGTGCAAAAACAGCGCGTTTCTGTGACTAAGTTACTGACCTTAGGTATGGGTGAATCGACTATGGCACAGCTACTGGAAAGCCTGCAGTGGCCAGAGGGTGTCACTTTAGGTTACCGCTCTTACAGCCCCTATCTCGAGTTGAAATTGATCTGTCGCAATGTCAGTGCTGCAGATCAACAGGCGGCGCTTCTACAAGCTCAACAGTTGTTGAATGATACGATAGTGGCGCATAACCAACCTTGCCTGGCAGCGGAGGTGCACAGCTTGTTAGTTGACTCCGGGCAGACTTTGGCGATTGCAGAATCACTCACCGGCGGCGAAATCAGCAGCCAGTTGGTGGCCTTTGCCGGTAGTTCCCGCTATTTGCAACACGCGGTGGTCAGCTACTGCAATCTGGCGAAGACAGAGTTGTTAAAAGTGTCTGAAAAAACCATTAGCGATTATAGTGAAGTGTCTATGGCCTGTGTCGCGCAGATGCTCACAGGCGCCAGCGCTGCCCTTGGCAGCGGACAAATGACCGATTATGCAGTGGCTACTAGCGGCATAGCAGGCCCCAGTGGTGGCAGCGCCGAAAACCCGGTAGGCACAGTAGTGATAGGGGTGAAAGTTGCCAGTGCTGTGTACTGTCAAAAGATATTAATAGCGGGGGATAGAGGGCGTGCCTATATCCGCGATTTGTCTGTGGCTGTGGCCCTGGATATGTTGCGACGAGCGATCTTGAAAACACTTGTTGTGGCAGATTACTCTTATATAAAAAGGTTAGAGTCGCAGCAGTTTGCTGTCGCTGAACGCTCGTCGAAACTATAGACAACCTGGGCAGCAACGCGATTGTTTGCTGCCTTTTCTATGCCTGGGGTTATGAAATTACTGCGCCTGCCACGCGGCGCTGACTAGCAGCTGCTCAGCGCATTTTAGTTCAGCTTTAAAGACACTGCCGCGATTTACCTGGCCGACACCCGCCGGGGTACCTGTCATGATGACATCACCGTCCTCTAAAGTGACAAATTTTTGGATTTCTTGCAAAATTTGCTCCGGGGAGTAGATCATTTGGCTTATATACGCACTCTGGGTCAATTGCCCGTCAATCTGTAAAGAGATACTCAATTGCTCACTTAGTGAGTCGATAGCGATAAATTCACTAAACACAGCAGCGCCGTCAAACGCCTTTGCGCGCTCCCAGGGCAGTCCCTTAGCTTTGAGTTTTGACTGCAAAGCTCTCTTGGTCAGATCTAAGCCAATGCCCACAGCACTGAACTTATTCTGTTCATAGACAAAACAGATTTCCGTTTCGTAGTGAATAACATCTTCCTGGCCAGCAGGAGAATCTGAGTTGATCTTGTGTTCTGAAATAAGCTGCTCGGCTATAGAAGAGTTTGGCTTGAAAAACAGCACCATATCTTCGGGGATTTCATTGTTGAGCTCATTGATATGTTCTAAGTAGTTTCGACCTACACAGAGGATTTTATTGGGACTAACTTTTTTACCTGCAACAGATATGCTTTGCAAAATATAACTCCGAAATCATCAGGGGATAACAGCCAAATAGCTTGTGCCAATAATAACCTATAGCCGCTGAGTTACAGATTAATCTAAAGAAAAATTTTCAGATAAATAATGGCTAAAATTTAGGCAGAAAGCAGAGGGGAATTGTGTTATTGTGCCGCCAAATTAACTAGTAAAATTTAAATTATTTGTTGTAGACGGACATTATTGGACATCGCAAATATTATAAGGCTAGAAATAAATCATTATTTATCAACTATTTGGGATTATTCATGTTTGGATTCGATATTTACAACGCCTACTCAATTATACCTTCACTAGCGATAGTCGCCGCGATGATAGTCATGTCGGGACTTGGCATGCGCTTTATTCGTAAAGAAATTGCCAAAGATGGCGCCAAAGCTGCTGCGGAATAACTACTCAGCTCGCTGACACTGAACAGCTGTACAACATAAAAGGCCGAATCCAGAAATGGATTCGGCCTTTTATGTTTGTGAGCAAAGTAGCTCGCTCGAGGCGGAAGTTATCGAGCGATGGGACAGAGCTAAGTGGGTCTTAACTTTTTTGCCCCCACCCTGGTATGGGCCGCTGTTGCCATTGATTCAGTTAAACTGGTTCATGGTATTGTCTTTACCCCCGGCTTTAAGGGCCGCTTCACCGGCAAAGTACTCTTTGTGGTCATCACCCATATCAGAACCGGCCATATTTTGGTGTTTAACACAGGCAATCCCCTGGCGAATCTCTTTGCGTTGCACGCCGCGCACGTAACCTAACATGCCCTGATCACCAAAGTACTCTTTGGCTAAATTATCGGTAGACAGTGCTGCGGTATGGTAGGTCGGCAGAGTAATTAAGTGATGAAAAATCCCCGCTTCTCTGGCGGAATCCGCCTGGAAAGTACGAATTTTTTCATCGGCAATTTCCGCCAGCTCAGTACTGTCGTACTCGGCACTCATTAAGTCAGCGCGATCGTAACTTGACATATCTTTGCCGTCACTGTGCATCGCATCGAATATCTGCTGACGGAAACTCAAGGTCCAGTTAAAAGAAGGCGAGTTGTTGTAAACCAGCTTGGCATTGGGCACGACCTTGCGAATCTCGTTAATCATTGCGCCAATTTGACCAATATGTGGTTTCTCCGTTTCTATCCAGAGCAAATCTGCGCCATGTTGCAGCGAGGTAATGCTGTCCAAGATACAGCGTGCTTCCCCAGTACCTTTCCTGAACTGGTACAAATTGCTCGGCAGGCGTTTAGGGCGGATCAACTTGCCATTTTGGCGAATGATGACATCGTTGTGGCCAATTTCACTCTCACTGATTTCATCGCCATCGAGGAATGAATTGTATTGATCTCCCAAGTCTCCGACTTGGTTGGTCACCGCTATTTGTTTTGTCAGACCGGCGCCCAGGGAATCGGTGCGCGCAACGATCACCCCATCATCGATACCCAGCTCTAAAAATGCGTAGCGCACGGCATTGATCTTCGCCAGAAAGTCGGCGTGGGGCACAGTGACTTTACCGTCTTGATGACCGCATTGTTTTTCATCTGACACTTGATTTTCCAGTTGAATACAGCAGGCACCGGCTTCAATCATTTGCTTGGCCATCAGGTAAGTTGCTTCAGCATTGCCAAAACCTGCGTCAATGTCGGCAATTATCGGCACTACATGAGTGACGTAATTATCAATCTGTCGCTGTAGTTGTTTTACTTTCTGGCCATCATTGGCTTCGCGAGCAGTGTCAATTTCTCTGAATAATCCGCCAAGTTCTCTTGCATCAGCCTGTCTTAAAAAGGTATAGAGTTCAGAAATCAGGCTGGCGACAGAGGTTTTCTCGTGCATAGACTGGTCGGGTAATGGACCGAACTCTGAGCGCAGAGCAGCTACCATCCAGCCAGATAAGTACAAGTACTTGCGATCAGTATTAGTAAAGTGTTTTTTAATGGAAATCATTTTTTGTTGACCGATAAAACCGTGCCAGCAGCCTAAAGATTGAGTATATAAATCTGGGTTGGCGTCGTAATTATCCATGTCCTGACGCATAATTTTTGCGGTGTACTTAGCAATATCCAAACCCGTTTTAAAACGATTCTGGCATCTCATGCGGGCCGCAGATTCAGGGTTTATTGCCTGCCACTTGTTACCTTGACTAGCTTTTAGGCTTGTAACAGCATCAATGTCTTGCATATATTTGGACATATCATAGATCCTTTTATTGTTCCGATTATTGGTATGATTGCTGTTTTTAACCTGACCAGTGTAGTTTTAGTCTTGTCATCAAGAGATCATTATTGTTGTGTCTTGGGCCCACAGATAATGAGCATTAGACGCTGTTGAGTCAAAGGAAAAGCCCGTGGTTACTGGTTTGTGTAGTAGTACTACAAAAATCATCGCTGTTTTGGTTGTAAATAAACTACAACAATCGAGTGACAAAAAAGTCAGTGCTGACACGCTTTGCCGGGGCTAAACTAAAATCACTAACAAAAATAACCCGTTTGAAAGTTTAATTGGCCAAAACTACATGATTGAATTTTGTGAATGTATTAATATGTAGTGAAAAATATTCATCATGAATGTTTCACTACATATGGCTGAATTCACTGGTTGACTGTAATGTATTGGCCGCAGCTTATTCTTGTTATAAGTAACTGAGATTAGGCGTTATATTAAGCAGCGCTGATTAAGGAAATTTTTAGTAAGCAACTACAGAAAAGTCAGATGCAAAAGTCTCAGTGAGGAATTAACTATTTATGCAATTGAGCTACCGCGCAGCCACGCTTGAAGATGTAGATTTTCTGCTGCAATTAAGAATAGACACCATGGCAGAATATATGCGAAGTGTCGGTTGGCCAACGGATAACGAAACCCATCGTCGGCGTATCATGTACAAGTTTGAGCAGTCGCAAATTATTTTCTATGAGGATGAGAGAGTCGGTTTTCTCAAAGCTTACGCCGACCCAGATTGTTGGCATTTAGTGCAAGTTCAAGTTGGCAGAGAGTTTCAAGGGCGTGGTATTGGTGGTAGGGCAGTGGGTAAAATAATTACCAGGGCTACTGCTGATAAAAAGGATGTAGCGTTAACTGTTATTGTTGGTAACCCTGCCAAGGCGTTATATAGCCGACTTGGCTTTAAAGCGCTGGATATAGTTGATGATGAAGAGCAGATGCGTTATTACTATCAGCCGCTGTAAAAATAGCAGGTTGTATACACCTGATTTTATTTAGCTAAATATCGGAGCAGTCATGAGCATTGAAGTTTTAGTCGTTTTTATAATTACCCTTTTTGTTACCTCCATCATCCCCGGGCCCAGTATGTTAATTGCCTTAACTCACGGCGTTAAATACGGCGCCAAAGCAACCATGGCTACCGCCCTGGGAAATACAATGGCCTCATGTATTCAGGCCGTTATTTCTATAGCTGGCCTGGGTGTACTGATTGCGACATCAGGTAGTTTATTTTTAATCATTAAGTATATAGGTGCAGTGTACTTAGTGTACTTAGGGGTGATGCTCTGGCGCAGTGCCAGCTTTAGCCTGGAAAAAAGCGCATCTTATGTCAGCGCTACAGTACAGCCACCCCTGGTTAAAATGTTCAGACAGGGCTTTGTGATCGCCGCGGGAAACCCCAAGGCCATTATATTTTTTAGTGCATTGTTCCCACAGTTTATCGACCCGGGACAGACTTCACTGAGCCAGTATTTGATTATGGTGAGTTTAGTCTGCATCTGTGCCTTTAGTTGTGCAATGAGTTACGCAATTGGCGGTAATTACTTGGCCAGTTTGTTCAAGACATCCAACATCAGTAAATTCATCAATAAATTCACTGGGGGTGTTTTTGTCACTAGTGGCCTGGGGCTGATTATAAGCAGTAAATAATAGCCAATAATAGCAAGGAACCGGGGTTTAACAGCCCGGGCCTTTTTATGAAAACTGTTATTAAGGGTTAGGTTTTAATAAAAAACCTGATTAGTTAAAACAAAGCCCTGATTGAAAGTGGCAGTGCCACAGCTACTGCAAAAGGCGTTCTCTGGGGCCCGTTTGGCATTCTAGCCCGTGGCCCAATCCCAGTTGCTAACCTCTTCTTTACCGCTCTTGTGCAACTTCAGCATGATAGTTAAATTTGTTGGCAGCTGCGTTAAAAAGGCAGCCAGCTTATCAAATTGCTCTGTACCTGTGACAGAGTCCACCGGGTAATTGTAGGGGTGCCGCCCTGACTGGTTGACAGGGCAATCTCGTTGACATGCACCGCTCAATAGCCATGGATCGATGCTACTAACCCAGTGGGCTCAACAGTAGCCGTTTTGCCCGGTTTTTTAAATCCGCCCAACGGCTGTCGGTATAACATCATAAGAAGGTGCCCGGGAACAACCGGCGATAACCCATGTAATAGCTCAAAACAGACCTAAAGTGATAATTTTTTGTGTTCTTATATTGTTATTCTATTTTCATGTAAGCACTG